>NZ_VXCY01000040.1:0-418 GCF_052850735.1 Pseudomonas sp. 910_21
TTCCGTCGGCCAACCCTTCACTCAGAACCGCCTGCTGGGCCATCGTCGCGATGCCCGTGTCGCGACGGTGGAAGGGGATGATCCGCGGCTGATTCCAGGGTTTTCCTTCCAACTGACCGGGCACCCCCGGGGCGACTTCAACCGCTGGTGGCGCTCGGTGCGCATCATCCACAAAGGGATACAGCACGCCAGCCAGCAGGAAGAGGCCGCTGGCGCCGAGATGGGGGTGAGTTACGACTTCCGCGCCCAGATCATTGCCGAGGACTGCGAATGGCGGCCGATGCCACTGCCCAAGCCGGTCATTGACGGGCCGCAGATAGCCACGGTGGTGGGCCCGGAAGGCGAGGAAATCCACACCGATGAATATGGCCGGGTAAAAATTCAGTTCCCCTGGGACCGCGAGGGCAAGAACAACGGA
>NZ_VXCY01000041.1:0-382 GCF_052850735.1 Pseudomonas sp. 910_21
CCAGGCTAGTTACGATTTGGCGTGGCGAGTGCTGCGGCCCAAGTACATCTTCAACGGCTACGGCCCGACCGAAACTGTGGTTACGCCGTTGATCTGGAAGGCCAAGGCGGGCGATCCGTGCGATGCGGCCTATGCGCCTATCGGCAATATCGTCGGCAATCGCAGCGCCTATGTGGCCGATGCCAACCTCAACCTGTTACCGGTTGGCGTGGCCGGCGAGTTGTACCTGGGTGGCCTGGGCGTAGCCCGGGGCTATCTGGATCGTCCGGGCCTTACGGCGGAACGCTTTATCCCTGACCCCTACAGCACCACCGGTGCCCGGCTGTACCGCAGCGGTGACCTGACCCGCTATCGCACCGACGGTCTGGTGGAATACGTCGGG
>NZ_VXCY01000042.1:0-382 GCF_052850735.1 Pseudomonas sp. 910_21
GCAGGCCAGTTACGATTTGGCGTGGCGAGTGCTGCGGCCCAAGTACATCTTCAACGGTTACGGCCCGACCGAAACCGTGGTCACCCCTTTGATCTGGAAGGCCCGTGCCGGCGATCCGTGCGATGCGGCCTATGCGCCTATCGGCAATATCGTCGGCAATCGCAGCGCCTATGTGGCCGATGCCAACCTCAACCTGTTACCGGTTGGCGTGGCCGGCGAGTTGTACCTGGGCGGCCTGGGCGTAGCCCGGGGTTACCTGGATCGACCTGGGCTGACAGCGGAACGCTTTATCCCTGACCCCTACAGCACCACCGGTGCCCGGCTGTACCGCAGCGGTGACCTGACCCGCTATCGCACCGATGGCTTGGTGGAGTACGTAGGC
>NZ_VXCY01000043.1:0-331 GCF_052850735.1 Pseudomonas sp. 910_21
TTCTGAACGCGTCACCAGCACCTTGCCGCTGTCTGTCGCTCGGGCGGCAAACACGTGGGTGATTTCAGATATTTCCTTGCCTTCATTGAGGGCCTCCTGAACGCTGCCAATATCACGCCCGTGCTTGAAGGCGACGGTTTCGTCGATCGACTCCAGCCGGGTGTGCTTGGCGCTTTCGGGAGACCAGGCCTTGTTGCTTACTGCGATAGCTGCATCGATAGGCGCCAGTTTGTCCTTGACCTGATAGACGCCACTGTTTGAGTCCGCCCCCGGCATGACCACCGTGCCATCGGCGTCAAAGTTAGTTGCAACGGGCACCGGCAACAACGGC
>NZ_VXCY01000044.1:0-331 GCF_052850735.1 Pseudomonas sp. 910_21
CTCTGAACGCGTCACCAGCACCTTGCCGTTGTCTGTCGCTCGGGCGGCAAACACGTGGGTGATTTCAGATATTTCCTTGCCTTCATTGAGGGCCTCCTGAACGCTGCCAATATCACGCCCGTGCTTGAAGGCGACGGCCTCATCGATCGCCTCCAGCCGGGTGTGCCGGGTGCTTTCAGGGGTCCAGGCCTTATTGCTGATCGCAATCGCGGCGTCGATAGGCGCCAGTTTGTCCTTGACCTGATAGACACCGCTGTTTGAGTCCGCCCCCGGCATGACCACCGTGCCATCGGCGTCAAAGTTGGTTGCAACGGGCACTGGCAATAACGGT
>NZ_VXCY01000045.1:0-245 GCF_052850735.1 Pseudomonas sp. 910_21
CTCAATGCCTGCGTTCGGCCATCGTGGTTAACGGGGCGCTCAGATCAAAATCAAAATCAAAAGCGCGACGGCGGCCTTGCGGCCGGCCTGAAGCTAAGGGTGGGTGCGTTTCTGTAGGAGCTGGCTTGCCAGCGAAGGCGCCAGCCCAGGCGCTGCATGACTTGCGGGCCTCTTCGCCGGCAAGCCGGCTCCTACGGACAGCGCGTAAAACGCGCTTGGCTCTGGCTTTTGATCTTGCTCTTGAC
>NZ_VXCY01000046.1:0-233 GCF_052850735.1 Pseudomonas sp. 910_21
CCGGTGTGGCCAGGCCTTGAACTGTAAATTGGTGGAGCTAGACGGGATCGAACCGTCGACCTCTTGCATGCCATGCAAGCGCTCTCCCAGCTGAGCTATAGCCCCGGATTTTCGCCTCGCGGCGCAGCGACATCTTGCAACATCGCTTGTGTAAAACTGGCGTCCCCTAGGGGACTCGAACCCCTGTTACCGCCGTGAAAGGGCGGTGTCCTAGGCCACTAGACGAAGGGGAC
>NZ_VXCY01000005.1:0-604540 GCF_052850735.1 Pseudomonas sp. 910_21
GCCGCACCTGCAGGCCGCCTTGCCAGATCGTCAGCAAGGCCGGCTGGTCGAGGATCTGGCCGAAGTCGATAGCACCGTTGTCGCTGGCCAGCTCGAGCGTCAGGCGAAAAGGCTCGGACAAGGCTTCTTCCAGGGTGAACTCGATCACCTCGAACGCCACCTGCGCGGTCAGCACGGAAAACGTGAACTTCAAATCCTTTTGACGCATGACACACATCTCCACTTAGAGAACCATTGGCCTTCCGAGCCCGACGAAAAAGACCGGAACCCTCCCCGCTCACGGACTATCTTCTGCAGCGCGACATCCAGCGCGACATCCAGGACGGTTGCGTACCCATCGCCTCACGCAGGGCCTGAAGGCCGCCGCGGCGTTCCTCCACATTGAAGGCCAGCGCCGATCGCAGGGCGGGCCAGCAATGCCCGGGAAGATGCTTTGGCGCCTGCAGCGTGCGCTCCAGTCGCTCATCACGCGCCCGGGTCGACGGCAAGCCGCGGAAGGGATGCTTGCCACAGGCCAGTTCAAAGATCACGCAAGCGACGGCGTACAGATCGGCAGCGGCCGACAGAACACCGCCCTCCAGCAATTCCGGGGCAGCGTAGCCCAGCGTCCAGGCATTGAAGCGACTGCGGCTCAAGTGAGGCAGGCCGGGCAAGACACCTGCTGCGGCCTGACCCAGGCCGAAGTCGAACAGGCGCACGCCCTCTTCGCCGAGCATCACGTTGCTCGGCTTCAGATCCCCATGCAGCACGCCGCGTCCGTGGCTGTAGGCCAGGGCATCGAGCAGCGGCACGACTACCTCCTGCAAGGCTATCCACGGCAGGCCCGTCGGGTGCTCGCAGAGCAGCTTGTCCAGCGTCAGCCCGCGCATCAGCTCCATGGTGATGAACGCACACTGGCATTGGGCATCCACTTCAAAGCTGTGCAAACGCACGATGTTCGGGTGGCGCAATCGTCGCGTCAGAGCGAACTCGCTATAAAGCACCAGGCCCGCATCCGGCGACTCGGAAAACTCCTCGCTCAACACCTTGAGTGCGATGTAGGGATCGGGGTCGCCAAACTGTTCGTGCAGCAGGTCACGCGCGCGATAAACCGTGCCCATGCCTCCAGCACCGAGCAGCCGCTCAAGACGATAGCGACCCGCCAGCAATACCGGCAGCGTGCCTAGCGGCGCCGACTCCGCAGGTTTGGCTTTGCGACGCTTTCTGCCCCGGTGTCGACCCTTGCCTCTGGGGCGCGCCACGGCAGGCGCAGCGGGTTGGGGTTTGACGAAGGCAAAGTAGGTCTGGTTGCCGGCCTCAGCCTCGCTGGCCAGGATGCGCTGCATATCGGGCTTCATATCCGTCATTGGCGGATCACCACGGCCGTCAGGTTGTCTCTGGCTGCGCCGCGCAATGCCCCTTCAAACAGGCGCTCCAGGGCAACCCGGGGCGACGCCAGGCTCAGGGCCCGGCCCAAGGCATCCCCGGTCAGCCCTTGATAAAGACCATCGCTGCACAGCAGGAAAACATCGCCCGCATAGACCTCGAACTCCAGCACATCCAGGGCCAACCGCTCGCTGGCGCCCACCGCGCGAGTCAGGGCATTGGCATCGGGATGGGCACTGGCCTGCTCCGGACTCATCCGTTGTTCGTCCACCAACTGCTGCATCAGCGAGTGATCCTTGGACAGTTGATACAGGCACTGCCCACGCCATAGATAACAGCGGCTGTCACCGGCCCAGATACAGGCCGCGCGGTTGCCTTGCAGCAGCAGCGCCACCACGGTACTGCCAACAATGCTGTCATGCCGCCCCGCACTGACCGTCAACTCCTGGCCAAGGCGCCGGTTGAGCCAGTGCAGGCATTGGCGCAACTCATTGAGCCGTCCATCGAAACTGTCATGCAGCGACAGCTCCGCCAGACTGGCGACAATCAGCTGGCTGGCAACATCACCGCACTGGTGGCCGCCCATGCCATCGGCGACCACCCAGAGCCCCTGCTCCGGGCAATCGAGAAAGGCATCCTCATTGCGCCGCCGCACCTTACCCGGATCGGTGCGCGCGGCGCTGCGCCAAGTACTGGCAACCGACATCAGAGCTGCGCCGGCATACGGAAGGACCGCAGCACGCCCATGTCGAACGGATTCGGCGTGCGCTGGCTCAGCAGCAGATAGTTGGCACGCAAGCCACCCAGCTCGGCCTTGAGCACCAGCACATCGCGACCGGTCAGGTACTCGGTCTGCATCAGGTCCAGCAGGCGGAACAACGACCAGGGCCCGGTGTTCTTCTCGATACCGATCGGCCGGCCGACCATCTTGTCCAAGACCAGGCTGGCACGGCCCTCATCAGCATCGCTAGGCCACTTGAAGGACATCGGCACAATGGGGCCGTGCCGGTATTCCAGTTGCCGGTTGCCAAAACGGAACTCGGCGCGACTCACGGCCGGATCGAGGGTGTAGGGCTCTAGCCTGAACTGCACCTGGGGCTCGGCCGGGTTCTCTGCGAAGAATCCCTGGCGAATCACTTGCGCGGCGACCATCTGCTCAAGGTAGGCCTTGTTGATTGGCAGGCTTTGGCCGTCGATGTTGCGCAGGCGGTAGCTACCCGGATCACCACTGACGAAGGGTCGTATGTAGGTGTCGAAGAAGCGGTCGGCGATGCCCTGAGCCTTGAAGAACTCGCGAAAATCGTTGACGGCCACATCGCTGGTGCTGTGAGCGTTGAACGGATAGCGCTTGCTGATCGCCTTACCGTAGAAGCTGTACAGCTCGCTCTGGTATCGCTGGTTGAGGTACTGGTACGAATCGTTGAGCACCAGGCGCCAGGCGTCCTCGGCCAGCGTGTTGAACCACAGGCTCACCGGACGCGGCAGGCGCACCGAGGCATTGCGCAGGCTGCTCAGGGCATCGCGCTGGCCGCTCATGCGCGCCTTGGCCATTTCAAACGCGGCCTGATCAGGCTGGCTGGACCGCGCCAGGCTGGACAACTGCAGCTGCAGGTCGTTGAGTGCCAGCAACGCCGGGGTCAGGTCCGCCGCCGGGCCGTTGTTGTCATCCAGCAACCGGTGCAGGGGTTCGAAGCGACGTTGCAGCGCCTTCTTTGCCGTATCCGGCAGGCTCTTGGCGAGGGCCTGCCGGGCCTTCCCCGCTGCGGCGACCAGTCCCTTGCCCGGCACATCCGGCTGTACATCCCCCTGCTCCGCCTTGCCTGCCTGCACCGCCACCTCGTCGGCAGCCTCGACCATGCTCTGGAAGCGGGTGTTCTCCCGTATCTCCACCAGCAATTGCAAGAGCGGCGAGTTGGCCGCGGTCAGACCGGCCAGTTGTTCGGCCCCATCACCGGCTTCGTGGAACGGCGGCAGGCTGACCCGGCCCAGGGCTTCACTCCAGTGGTTGGCATAGTCGCGAAAGTACAGTTGCTCCAGCTCGACCATCAGCCGACGCAGATCCATGCCACTGATTCCCGAGCCTTCGCCCAGCACCCAGTTGTCACGCAGGATATCGGTGACCAGCGCTGTGCCCTGGATCGAAAAATACTGCTGATAACCCTGCTGGGTATAAAAACCGGGGATCACATAGTCAGTGCCGACAAACAGACTGCCTTGTGGCCCCAGGTGCTGGCTCAGACGGTATTGCGGCAAGCTGCGAGCCTGTTCGCGCAACACTCGGTAGACCACATTGGCCAACGACTCACTGCGCAACACCTGGCGGGCCTGGCTCACCAGTGCGTCGTTGAGCGGATAACTGAACGGCAATTCAAGCAGGCGTTCGAAGTGCCCATTCAGACCGTTCTGCAAGGCGCTGTTGCCGGCGTAGCGGCTCGACCATTCTCGCGCCACCCAGTCCTTGAGCAAGGAGGGATCACGACGGTCCTGCAGGTTCAGCATCAGATAGGCGCGCAAGCTGTTGAGCAGGCGTTCGCGATCGCGCATGTTGGCGCGAACCTGCCCTTCGAGCATCTGCGCAACCCTGGGCAGCAGTTGCTCCTGCAACTCACGCTCATAGGCACGCACGAGCACCGGACGGCTGGCCTCGCCTTGATACAGTCCGACACGCTCATGCAGCGGCACCTCACCCTGAGGCGCAAAGACCTGGGTGGCCGCAAAGCGGGTGTCGAGGGGTTTGAGCAGGGCCTGCGCGTCATCCCGCGCACTCAGGGCCGCGCGTTGCTCACTCCAGGTCTGTGCCAGTGAACGCAGTTGCTCCAGGCGCCCGTGGTTGGCCGAAAAGCTCCCCGCCCACAGCATGCCAAACACCGCCAAGGCCGCCAGGGCGCCCACGTACAGGGCACGCTGGCCCCAGTGAATGCGTCGGCGCTCCCGCTGGTCGAGGCCGGCCAGGTCGGCCTCGGGAAAAATCACCCGGCTCAACAGGTGGTGAATAAAGCGCGAGCGACCGCTGCGCAGGGTCGGCAGGACGGCGGCCGACATGCCCAGGGTTGCACCGATACTGGCCGTGTCTTGATCGAGCTCTTCAACCAGGTGCGGCGCACTGGTCAGGTAGAAGCCCCGCAGTTGACTGGGGCGCTGATAGCGGTTGCCGGTGAATGCCATGTCGACGAACAGGCACAGGCGCTCACCGATCTGTCCCAGTTGGTGCGGGAAGTCGAGAATGCGCCCGCGACGCTGGGTGTCTCGCTCCTGGTGCATGCGCATGATCACCTGGCTGTTCAAGCGCCGCAGCAACTCCTCGAACTCCTGGCGAAGTACCGCCACATCGGTGCCGCTTTGTTCCTTGCTAAAACTGGCGCCGAGTACCTGATCGCTTTCCTCGCGGCTCATCTGGTCAAAGAACTCGTCGAACCCCGACAGTTGGTCGGCCTTGCTGAGCACCAGATAGACCGGAACATCGACGTGCAACTTCTGATGAATATCCTGCAGGCGCACGCGAACCTGATGCGCCAGGGTGTCCAGCTCCTGCTCGTCGACGCTCAGCAGTGCCTCCACCGGAACGGTCACCAGCACGCCATTGAGCGGGCGGCCGCGACGACGCTTGCGCAACAGACCCAGCAAGGTGTTCCAGGCACTGGCGTCGACGTCGGCAGCGCCTTGGCTCAGGTAGCGGCCGGCCGTGTCGATCAGTACGCCATGTTCGGCGAAGTACCAGTCGCAGTGACGTGTGCCGCTGGTGTCGCGGGTCAGCTTGCGGCCCATTTTGTTGAGTGGAAATTCCAGGCCCGAAAAGTCCAGCAGGCTGGTCTTGCCGCTGCCTTGTGGACCGAGCAACAGGTACCAGGGCAGATCACTGCGCCAACGCTCGCTGCGACCGCGGTACAGGCTTGAGGTCTTGAGGGTGCGCAGCGCCTCCTTGAAGCGCTCAAAGAGCTCTTTGTGCTCCTGGTCGATCAACTCGTCACGCTGCATGCGCTCTTGTCCGGCCTCGCTGTCCTCGACGGCTTTCTTGCGAACGCCGGAGCGCCAACTGACAAAGACCATCGTCAGGCCCCACATCAGAAACAGCGCGCTAATGGTTAGCAGGCGCGAGGTTGCGCTGGCCCAGAACTTATAGTCGTTGACCGCCAGTAGCGGCCCGACGAACCACACCAGCAATGCCACACTCAGCACCAACAGCAACGTCCAGACCCAGGTCTGGCGCAGGAAGGCGCCGGTTTTCTTGAAGAAGTTATTCATCACACGTCCCTGTCTTACTGCTGGGGCTGGACCACCACCGGGTCAAGCGGCTGATACGTCTGCAACAGACTTTCGCGCTGCTGGCCAAGCACCCAGGCGAATCCTGAGTACATCACCAGCAGACACACCACGGTGAACAGCGCGACCATCCACCCCGGTACGATGCGTACCAGGCTGCGACGCTGATCGCGGAGCCCTTCCCAATGTGGCGACAGTTCACGAGGCACATCGCCACGCAGCTGGCGGATCTGCCGGTACAACGCGTCGCGGATACCCTCGAGTTCGAGCACGCCGCGGGGAATGACCCGGTACTTGCCCTCGAAACCCAACGCCAGGCACAGGTACATCAGTTCCAGCATCGGCAAATGCTTGACCGGGTTCTTCGACAGTCGATCCAGCAGTTGGAAGAACTTTTCGCCACCGAAGGTTTCGTTGTGAAAGCTGCTGAGCAGACTCATTTGCGACCATTCGCTTTCATTGCCCCAGGAGGTGCTCACCACCGCTTCGTCGACCACCGTACACAGCACATAACGTGCGGCCATCACCTGGCTGCTCTGCGCACCGTCCTGCTGGGCCCGCGCGTCGAACTGCTTGAGGCCGGCACTCAGACGCGTATTGAGCGCACGCAAGTCTTCGGCAGACTTGCTGTGCTTGAGGCGAACCACTTCCGACAGCAACTCGGACGCCGCCGCCACCAGCGGGTTGAGGCTGACACTGAAGGATTGCGCAGGGCCCAGGCGCGCGGCATAGATCATCCGTTCCTCAAGTTGCTCGAAACGCGGTGGTTCGGCGAAGTCGGTCAGCGGGTTGCGTGCCGGACCATGCCCATGACGGTCAAGCAAAACGGTTTTATCGTCCTGAGGGTGTTCCAGATCCTTGATCATGTCGGTCAGTTCCTGATGGCCCAGAATTTCAGTTCAAGCTCGGCGAACTCACCGGAGACATGGAAGGCGAAACCTCCCGAACGTTCCAGTTGCGCCAAGTCCTCGGGACTGAGGTCGAGGATGAAATAGGTCTTGTTGGAGTGGAATGCGATCTGTCGCGGAGCCACCGGCAAGGGCCGGACCTTGATCCCCGGCAGGTGCAGGTTGACCAGTTGCCGAATGCTTTCCACCGGCCCGACCTTGAGGTGCGCCGGCAAGCGATGACGCAATTCTTCGGAGTCGCAGTTGGCACTGGCCGCGAGCACGAACGAGGCCGACTCCAGCAGCTTGTGGTCATGCAGCGGCGACACCAGCACGCCGTATTGGCGGGCTTGCAGCACCAGCTCGATGGCATGCTGCTCGAGCACCATCGACAGCACCTGGCGAATGGCGTCCATCAATTTGCGAAAGCTCGCCCCCTGGTCGCTGTGCTGATAGCGGCTGTCCAGCCGTGGGCGTTTGCTGTCACTGGCGAAAGTCGCCAGTTCCCCGAGCATCACCAGCAGCGAACGATAGAGCTCCTCCGGATGGACATGCTCAAGATCCAGGTAATGCCGCAACAGCAGTTCGGTACGGTTGATCAACTGCAGCATCATGAAGTCGCCCACCTCGGCGCCACCAACCTTGCCGTTGGAGCGAATCCGCTCGGCGATGGTGTCCCCCCGATGGCTGAGCATGCTGATGATTTCTTTCAGGCACGAGAGCAGATAGGCGCTGGCATGGGTGTGCAGGAAGGTCGGCACAAAATCCGGATCGAGGCTGATCACGCCATCGGAGGTGGCATCCATCACTTCGCAGATTTTCAACTTCACATAGGCTTGCTCGCTCTGCTGCTCGCCCAGTAGCAGACGGAAGTCCGGACGGGCACAACTGAGCTGGCTGCTGGAATCATCACCGGCGTTGGAATCGGCGATTTGTGCCTCGTAGGTGGTGTAGCGCGCCAGCACGTCGGACTGCTCCGGGCGCCGTGACTCGATGTGGTTGCCCGTGACCAGCGGCAAGGCCAGGTAAACCGGGGTACTCGCCGTATTGGGCGGCACATCCAGGGCCAGCGGCTCGGTATCGTCCCCCAGCTCGAACAGGCTGCCATCCGGCAAGATACCGGAGGCTCGGCTGATCACCAGCTTGCCCATGTTGAGAAACTGCAGATCGATCTCCAGCGCCAGAAATCCCCAACTGTAACTACTCAGCAACTGGGTACGGGTTTTCATCTGGTAATCGTAGTAACGATCGTTGTGCTGGAAATGTTGAGGCCGCAGCAACATGCCTTCCTGCCAAATGATTTTATGCACGTTCATGAGTTGTCATCCGCGTGGGTGAGCACATCGTTGCTGTTGCGGATGCCGGACTGGTCGAGGATCAGGCCGACCTCGGTCACCTCCTGCGGGGTGAGCTGCACCACATAGCGCCACTGGCTTTCCGGCAAATCGCGATAGGCCGCAAGCACGCCGACGAAACGGCTCCCGTCTTCGACGCGCAACTTGACATCGAGGCTTTCGCCCGGTCGCAACTCCAGCTCTTCACTGGCCACAAGATCCGGCGCCAGGGATTCCCTGGCACGCTCGTAGAGACTGAAAAAATCGGCGTTCTCGAATGCGACCGGATGCTTGAGCTCCATCAATCGCACCACGATCGGCGACGGGCGCCCATTGAGGTCGGGGTTGAGCCGATCGCTGGCGCTCAGCTTCAGGTTCAACTTGGTCAGGGTCGAATACGGCGACATCGATGCGCAGCCAGTCAACAGCGCCAGGGCCATGAGCACCGTCAGGGCCTTGAGTAATGGGTGGGTACGGCGAGACATGCAGGTCATCCTTGATCATCGAGGTGGAGGGTGGAGATCAGGCGGATCTGTTCTTCATAGGCCTGAGCGAAATCCCGCGCCAACAGGCGCTCGTTCCAGTCATCGTCCTGGCACAGCGCCTGGTGATAGCGGCGATACGCTCGCCAACGGCTACCGGAAGTCACCAGCAACGGTTGCTGGCCATCGCGCTCGAAACGCAGGGTCAGCTGTTGCGGCGAAAAGTGTTCGAGGGTGCTACGCACTGCGGCGCGGCTGGCGCTGAGCAACGCCACCTGATGCGCCTGCAGGTCGCGAAAGGCACGGGAGATCGCCTGCTCGGCGGACAGTTGCCCTGGCTTGTGATCCAGCAGCAGGATGCCCAGCACCGCTTCGCAATCCACGGCGAACTTGAGCGGGTTCTGACTGTTGCCCTGGGCCGTGGTGAGGGCCAGGCGCAACTCGTTTTTCAGTTCGCTGCGGGTGCGCAGGCTCTGCTGCAAGCCGCCAATGCTTTGCTTGAACAGGCCCGCGACATTGACCGCCAAGGCTTCACGCTGATCGTTATCGAGCGCCTGCAGATCCACCCCCAGGACCGCACCGAAACGCGCCCAGAAAGCGTCACTCTGACACGCCGGCGCCTTGGGCTCGGGGAGCGCCAGCGGCTCGGGGGGCGCCACCAGTTCCGGCACCAACAAGCACTCCCTATCGATGCGGGCATAATCGGCTCGCTGCCCAGGTTCCTGGTGCGGCACCTCGAGCGCGCTCAGCTCGTCAAGCTCTGCCCCACTGTGCTCCTGCTGGTCCAATGCAGTAAGCGGGTCAAGATCAAAGAATGCGTTATCCGGAATGATGCTGCCGGCCGCCTGTGGACGACCGGCTTCAACGGCGAAGGCTTCCGGGGCTTGCACCAGGCGCGCACGGATCTCGAAATCCCCCAGCACGTAGACACTGCCCTGCTCGATACGCTGGGCCTCGCCCTTGCGCAGACGCGCGCCACTGCCACGGTCCTGGATACCGTTGCTGCTGGTATCGGTGAGGAAAAACTGGCCATCACGATAACTGACCAGCGCATGATGGTTGGACAGATGACGGTTGCTATCCGGAATCTTCCACTCGCAATCCTCTCCCCGGCCGATGACACCACCGGCCCGCCTGAAGGTTTTGCTGCTCAAGTCCGCCGGCACGAATTGCTTGGCATTCAGCATTTCAAAAACCAGTTCCATGGTGATGCTCCTTGCGCTCACTTGCCGCGATTGACCGCCTGCGGATCACCCAGCGGGCGATAGGTGTCGTCGTTGAATTTGTAATTGCCGCTGCAGGCGCCGAGGCCAACCAGAACAAAAAGGCTCAAAAGGACGGCTTGCCAGTGACGAACAGACATCAGAAGGTCTCCATAGGTAGACAGTGCACAAAACGCCTTCCCTTGCAGGCACGCCGAGAAGTACGAAAAACCAGCCAAGGCTCCATGTCTCGCTAGGCCTCAAAGTCGCCAAGATTGATATTCAGGCGCCCCAGGCGGTACAGCAGCGTGCGACGGGGCAATCCCAATTCCCGGGCCGCCAGGGTCTGATTGCCGTCGTTCTTGCGCAGGCAATCGAGCAACAGCTGGCGCTCGACGTTCTCCAGTTGCTCGCGCAGGTTCAGGCCCACCGCTTCAGGCATGACCTCGATGTTCAGGGAGAAATGCTCGACCATGAGCTCACCGCCTTCACAGAGCAGCACCGCACGCTCCACCAGCCCCTTGAGCTCGCGCACGTTGCCTGGAAAGGCGTAACCGGACAGATGATTGAGGGCCGCCGGCGACCAGCTCACCGGGTCCCGTTGCAGGAAGGCACAGGCCTTGTCGGCGAAATGCCGGGCCAGGTCGAGGATGTCATCCTCACGCTGGCGCAATGCCGGTAACTCGATCGGGAACTGAGCCAGACGGTAATACAGGTCCTCACGGAACTTGCCTTCGCCAACCAGCGCCGCCAGATCGCGGTGGGTGGCGGCGATGATGCGCACGTCGATGGTATGCGTGTCGTTGGAGCCCAGCGGGCGGATCTCGCCGTCCTGCAGCACCCGGAGCAACTTGGCTTGCAGGGACAGCGGCATGTCACCGATTTCGTCCAGCAACAGCGTGCCGCCATTGGCCGCATCAAACAGCCCGGGGCGATCGCGGTCAGCGCCCGTGAATGCACCCTTGCGATAACCGAACAACTCACTTTCCAGCAGGTTTTCCGGGAACGCCGCGCAGTTTTGCACCACAAATGCCTGGGAACGACGCGGGCCGTAATCATGAATGGCGCGCGCCACCACTTCCTTGCCGGTGCCGGTTTCGCCACGCAGCAACACCGTGTAAGGGCTGTGCAGTACCTTGCTGATCAATTGATAGGTCTGGCGCATCACCGTACTGGTGCCGATCAGGCCATAGCCGCTGGTGATGACCTCGGGATGGAGGAGCGGCGCCTGCTCGCCCGCGGGGAGGTGCAAACGCTGGAGCAACGCCCATTGCCCAAGGACAAACGCCCCCAGCTGGCCCAACGACTGGGCAAAGGCTTGCAGGTCTTCCTGTTCCGCGCTGGCACACAGCAGCAAGCCTTGGACAGCCTTGCGCGAGTTGACCAGCGGTACGCATAACAGTGACTGCCACGCGATGCTGCGCACGGGCAGGAAGCTGGTGTCGTGGAGGCTGTGGTTCAGGCCCACCAGGCTCACCACCCGGTTCTGGCACAGGGCGAACTGCAGCAATTGCTCACCGCTGTAATCGCTCGGCAGGTTGATCACTTCCCGCGGTTGCACAAGGCCGCCGAGGCATTCGGCGCGCAGTTGCAGACAGCTATGGGTGGCATCGAGCAGGTACAGCTGGCTCAGTTCACAACCACTGAGCTGCGCTGCCCCCCGCACAAAGTCTTCAAGCA
The DNA here is from genome assembly GCF_052850735.1 of Pseudomonas sp. 910_21. Classification (NCBI taxonomy): domain Bacteria; kingdom Pseudomonadati; phylum Pseudomonadota; class Gammaproteobacteria; order Pseudomonadales; family Pseudomonadaceae; genus Pseudomonas; species Pseudomonas sp. 910_21. The sequence goes on from NZ_VXCY01000005.1 coordinate 11,211, forward strand.
ACGCAGAGCCTTCCGAGGCCCGCGAGAGGCCGGAAAACTGCGCCAGCAGCGCCTCTGCATAGACCAGCGGTTGCGGCACCCGGGTGAACATGATGCCCACCTCAGGCGAACTCACAGGCCACGCCACCGCTGCTATCGAGCGTTGCGTACACACGTTTGAGGTTCTCGCCGCTGGCCATGGCCGCCAGCAGGCGGTCGGCCACCAACGGCAGGACGTGCAGGTCGAGCAAGTAGTCAATCAGGCGCGCACCGCTTTCGCTCTGAGTGCAGCGTTCGGCCAAGTGATCGACCAGCGCCTGGCAATGGTTGAAATCCAGCTGCCGAGCGTTCAGCCGCTCACCCAGCCGCCCCAGCTTGATTTCGATCAGTTCACGCAGCACCGGGCCACTCACCGGGTAGTAAGGCACCACGCGCATACGTGCCAGCAGCGCCGGTTTGAAATGCGTGTTCAATACCGGACGGATTGTCTGTTCCAGGGTGTCGACGCTTGGGCGCTCGGCGTTCTCGCACAGCGCACTGATCCGCTCGCTGCCCAGGTTCGAAGTCATCAGTATCAGCGTGTTGCGAAAATCGATCTCACGCCCCTCGCCATCGTTGGCCACGCCCTTGTCGAAGATCTGATAGAACAGGTTGAGCACATCCGGATCGGCTTTCTCGACTTCATCGAGCAGCACCACGGAGTACGGTTTTTGCCGCACCGCTTCGGTAAGCATGCCGCCTTCGCCATAGCCGACATAACCCGGCGGAGCGCCGATCAAGCGCGAAACAGTGTGTTTCTCCTGGAACTCGGACATGTTGATGGTGGTGATGAAACGCTCACCGCCATACAGCAGGTCTGCCAGGGCCAGGGCGGTTTCGGTCTTGCCCACACCGCTGGGGCCCACCAGGAGAAATACCCCGACCGGCGCGTCCGGTTTGTTCAGGCCTGCGGCCACGGCACGCATGGAACGATCCAGAACCTGCACCGCCTGGTCCTGACCGCGAATACGGGCACTCAGGTCAGTGGCAAAACTCGCCACCTTGGCGTTGTGCTCACGGGCCAGTTGCGCCAGCGGTACACCGGTCCAGGCGCTGATGACTTCAGCCACCAGGCGTGGACAGACCTCGAAACTGACCAGCCGCTCCCGGGCTTGCGCGTCGCTCAGGGCGCGATGGGTGTCGTTGAGTGCCGACTCCAGCTCCCCCACGCCAGGTCCGCTTTGCACATCAGTCTCCAGGCTTGCATCCGGCGAGCCTTCGTTCTCCGGTGTCGAGCGCAGGATGCTGGCGTCACGGGCCTTGGCCAATTGCACGCGCAACTGCAGCACGCGCTCGGCCAATGTGCGTTGCTCGTGCCAGAGTGTTTCCAGGGCCTGCTGTTGCTCTGCGGCTTCGGCCAGTCGCGCTTCCAGGCTGTCCAGGGCCTCCTGGTCGATCTTCAATCCGGCTTCGGCATCGCGCCGCAGCGCCTGGCACTGACGCCGCCCTTCAGCGCTCTCGCCCCGCAGACGCTCCAGACGCTCAGGGGCCGCCGCAAGGCTGATGCGAACCCGGGCACAGGCGGTGTCGAGGACATCGACAGCCTTGTCCGGCAACTGACGTCCGGCGAGGTAGCGGGCTGATAGCTCGGCAGCGGCTACCACCGCGTCATCACGCAGGTAGATACCGTGGCTCTTCTCATAGACCTGAGCCAGACCTCGCAGAATGGTCACCGCCTCGGCAACGGTGGGTTCGTGCAATTGCACGGGTTGGAAACGGCGGGCCAGGGCCGGATCTTTCTCGAAGTATTTTTTGTATTCGGTCCAGGTGGTGGCCGCAATGGTACGTAGCTCACCGCGGGCCAGGGCCGGCTTGAGCAGGTTGGCCGCATCGGAGCCTCCGGCATTGCCGCCTGCGCCGATCAGGGTGTGAGCCTCATCGATGAACAGAATGATCGGCTTGGGCGAGGCTTTGACCTCGTCAATCACCCCTTTCAGGCGACGCTCGAATTCACCTTTGACGCTGGCGCCCGCTTGCAGCAGCCCCATGTCCAGAGAGAGCAGCTCAATGTCCTTGAGCACGGGCGGTACTTCTCCGGCGGCAATGCGCGAGGCCAGGCCTTCGACGACTGCGGTTTTCCCGACGCCGGCCTCACCGACCACAATCGGGTTGTTCTTGCGGCGACGGGCGAGGATGTCGACCATCTGCCGGATCGCATCATCGCGGCACAGCACCGGGTCGAGTTGGCCGTCTCGCGCCTGTTGGGTGAGGTTATGAGTGAAGCGCTGCAACAGCGACTCCCCCGCTGCCGCCGGCCCGCCGCCGGAGGTTCGTTCCTGTTGTGACAGGGCAAAATCCTTCAGGCGTTCGATGTCCAGTTTCGCCAACAACGGCTGGTAGCGACTGCCGGCATAACGCATCGGGTTGCGCAGCAAGGCCAGAATCAAGGCCGCCTGCTCGACCTGGCTTTGACCCAGTTCAAGATTGGCCACCAGTAACGCGTCCTGCAGCCACTGCACCAGTTCCGGAGCGAACACCGGGCTGCGTGAGCCGCTATCGCCGACTTGCGATTGCAATGCCTCGGTCAACTCGCCGGCATCAACTTGCGCGTCCTGCAACGCCCGGGCAAGCAAACCCTGGGGGCGCTCCAGCAAACCCAGCAGCAGGTCTTCGACCAGCACCTTGTTGCCGCCACGGGCGACACAGCGTTCAGCGGAGCGCTCCAGGTCGCGGCGGGTTTCAGCGTCCAGTGCCTGGATAAGTTGTTGCAGGTCTAGGTTGATCATGGGTCATCTGTCCTTAATGAATTTTGCTGCCCAAGGTCACCACGCCGTCGGCCTTTTCATGACCGAGCCAACTGGTCCACCCCAGACGACAGGTGTTCTGTTCGCCGATGCACAGTTCGCGGATTTCCTCCTGGCGCAGCACCAGGCGAATGTCGTAGTTCAGCGGGTCGCGCAGGGTGAATCGCACCAACGCGCACAGCGGCTGGTAACCGAAACCGATCGGCAGGAACTCGTGGAAACGTTGCCAGTCGAGCTGACTGATATGAATGCGAAACTTGCCGCTGCGGTCGCGTACCCGCTCGCCCAGTACCAGGTCCTCACCGAGCAAGCTGTTGGCCTGCCCCAGGCAGTTGCGCTGTTCGTCGAGAATCTCTACCCGGCGCTCGATGCACTGCTCGATCACCAGATCGGCGTGTTTGAAGTAATAGCGCAGCACCGCCTCGATCAGGGCGGCCGAGTGGGCGCGCAAGCTGAGCAATCCGAGGTAAGGCAGCAAGCGTTTCCAATTCAGTTCCTGGGCCTTGCGGATGTCTTCGCCACCCAGGCCGATCAAGGCAAACAACTGAGCTGAAAACGGGTCCAGGGCACCGCTCTTGAAGCTGGCGCGGTAGCGATATTTACTCCAGATCGGCAGCATCAGGCGTTGCAGGCGGTGATGGAACAGATCGAGGAAGTTGCGCGTGGGGTTGCCCTCTTCGCTATCGCCCAGGGCCTGCTCGCCATAGAACGCCGGCAAGGGCGAGCCCGCGCCGAACAACCCGATCAGGTTGAAACGCAAACGCGCACGCATCTGACCGCACTCTTCGAAAAACTCCACGCGATCGACATCGCTGCCAGGGAAACCCAGGCTCGGATTGGCCTGGAACTCCAGCTGATCGTAGAGTTCCTCGTCGCTCAGGTGCGGGTGGGCATCGCGCAAGCGATCGACGACCAACAGTACGGCCTGAAACAGCGAATACTCTCGTATTACCGTGCTCAGTCGGCTTAAAGCAGGGGCTGCAGCCCCATGCGTGGTGCCCATTTGTACACCTCTCCCTGTGTACTTTTTACCCGCAGCTCGTGGTAGGAATTGAGACTGGCGTAAAGAGCAAAAAACTCGTTAAGAACCGACGCGAAAACGAACAGGTCGCCTTCACCGATATAGCCTTGGGGATCGATGCTCAGCTCGGTGCGCAACCCGCGCAGCGGCAGACCTCGGTGCAGGCGATCAACGTGCTCGTGACGAATCGACTTGAGCCCGCCCAGCAAACGCTTGCTGACCTTCTCCAGGTGCTGGTCGTAGTAGCGTGGCAAGTCGTAGGTTTCGAGGATGACCTTCAACGCATCAACGTTGGCCAACGACAGATAGTTGAGCGACATGTTGCTGATGAGCTTCCACAAAAAATCGCGGTTCAACGGCGGTGCGTAGCTCGACGTGACCGGCGTGATATTGCGGAAACTGAGGAACTCCGGGGTTTCCTCGCACAACTGGTTGATGTCGCCGAGCTTGAGCCGGCGCGGCAGGTTCTGGTTAGTGCACGTCAGCTCGATCGACAGGGTTTCCTGAGCATCGGTGTGACGGATACCGAAGCTCAGGTAGGTGTCGAGGCCGTCGTGCAGCAGTGATGAGCGCTGGCGAATGCTGTAGTGCGGACGGCTGTGGGGCACGTCGAAACTCGGATCATGCTCGAACGACTCGAAGGGTACATACGCCTGATAACCCAGGCCGCCCGGCTTCCAGCCGGTGACGCTTTCAATGGAAAACACGCCGCAATGTTCCAGTTCGTACTTGGCCGGCAGCAGCAGGTACTCGTCCTGCTTGCCGTCGAGACGAATCGGCAAGGCATCGTGCTTGAACAGATTGACGATAGGTGTGCAGTAGAGCTTCACGTTGTCCAGGGTCGGACGCAGACGTTGTACCCCACTGTTGCGAATATCGAAGCGCAACTCCAGGCCGTGCATGCGCTGGAGAACGTCTTGTGGCAGCCTCTGCAGCAGATCCAGGCCACTGAGGTCGACGAACAGAAACTTGTCCTGGAAGGCAAAATACTCCTGCAAGTAGCGATAACCGCGGAAGGTATTCAGCGGGTACGGGATCAGCGCTTCCTCTTCAGCAAAGCCCACGGGCTGTACAAGGTTGCCCGGTATCTTGAAGGACATCCCGCTGCCGTTGGCCCCGGCAAGCGGCTCGCCACCCGCCCCCAGCGGCACCAGTTCGATGCCCTCAAGGTTGCGCAGCAGGCTGAGGTAAAGCATCTGACTGATGTAGCGCTCACCGGCCAAGTGCAGGCGCAGGCGTTGCAGGTTCAGTTCACCGAAATGACCGTCGCAACTCATTTCCAGGCGCAGGCTCAACAGTGCACCATCGCCCTTGACCGAGTAGCTCAATGCCGTCAGGTCCAGAGGCAGCACCTCGGTCGGATAGCAGGTGCGAAAGCGACAGCTGACATCATCGATGGGCTGGCTCTCTACCGGCGTATCTCGCGGTATTCGCTGGGCAGGTCCGGACTGCTGCAGGGGGTCGAACTGCAAGATGCTGAACGCCGGCAATGGCCGCATGTAGTTCGGCCACAGCAGATGCATCAGCGAGTGGCTCAGCTCGGGCAGCTCATCATCGAGCTTCTGGCGCAGACGCCCCGTCAGAAACGCAAACCCTTCGAGCAGGCGCTCCACATCCGGGTCTCGTCCGGCCTGCCCGAGAAAGGGGGCCAGGGCCGGACTGCGCTCGGCGAAGCGACGGCCCAGCTGGCGCAGCGCGGTAAGCTCACTTTGGTAATAGTGGTTAAAGGACATGGGCTCAGTGCCTGGTAGTAGGAGTCATGGATCACTTCGGTGGAACGCGTTGCCGGTACCCGTGCCGCATTACCCCGCGCGCCAGAGGTCCCTGCTGTGTTCGCGACGCGTACGGGATCGCCAACAAAGGTCGTGGCCTGGGCAGTCAAAAGACCGGCTGGCGCAGACCGCATGGTTTCCTGTCATCGTCGTCTCCTTAACTGACCTTGACCTGTCCACTGCCATCCAGGCAGGCGGAAAAACTGACCTGACGCTTGATCCCTTCCACCTCAAGCAAGCCTTCAATACTGAACGCCAGCTTGAGCGGGTCATGATCACGCGGCAGAGAAACGACACGCACCTGACTGAGCCGCGGCTCGTAGGCTTCGATGAAATGCTCGATGGCCAACCGGGCCTGGCTCAGGGCATCGTGCAAGCTCAAGCGCATGTCGTTGAGATCGGGCAACCCGTAGTCGGACAGCGTTTGCACGCTCCCCGCTCGGGTGCTGAGCATCTTGCCCAGATGGGCAGCCACCGATGCCATCGCGCTTACCTCGCGGCTCCAGCCGACGCGCTGGCCGGCCTCGGCACTCAGGCGTTCGAAAAGGCTGCCGTATCCGTTCATGGCCTGACTCCCGGTTACTCTTTGTCCAGCTTGCCAACCAGAGAAAGCGTGAAGTCGGCCCCCATGTACTTGAAGTGCGGGCGTACGTTCAGACTGACGCGATACCAGCCCGGCTCGCCTTCCACATCGCTGACGATGATCTGCGCAGCGCGCAGCGGACGACGGCCACGGACTTCGGCACTGGGGTTTTCCTGGTCAGCCACGTACTGACGGATCCATTTATTGAGCTCCAGCTCAAGATCGGTACGCTCCTTCCATGAGCCAAGCTGTTCACGCTGCAGCACTTTGAGGTAATGGGCCAGGCGGTTGACGATCATCATGTAAGGCAGTTGCGTACCGAGCTTGTAGTTCAGCTCCGCGGTCTTGCCTTCGGCGCTGATGCCAAAGAACTTCGGCTTCTGTACCGAGTTGGCAGAGAAGAACGCTGCGTTGTCACTGCCCTTGCGCATGGTCAAGGAGATGAAGCCCTCCTCGGCCAATTCGTACTCGCGACGATCTGAAACCAGCACTTCAGTCGGGATCTTGGTTTCGATTTCGCCCATGCTTTCGAAATGGTGCAACGGCAAGTCTTCCACCGCGCCACCGCTCTGCGGACCGATGATGTTCGGGCACCAGCGGAACTTGGCGAAGCTGTCGGTCAGTTTGGTGCCGAACGCATACGCGGTATTGCCCCACAGGTAGTGCTCGTGGTTGTTGGCAACGGTTTCCTTGTAGACGAAGGACTTGACCGGGTTCTCTTCCGGATCATAGGGATTGCGCAGCAGGAAACGCGGCAAGGTCAGGGCGATGTAGCGCGAGTCTTCCGATTGGCGAAAGCTCTGCCACTTGGCAAATTGCGGGCCTTCGAAATGATCCTTCAGATCCTTCAGGTCCGGCAGGCCGGTGAAGCTTTCCAGGCCGAAGAAGTTCGGACCTGCCGCGGCAACGAACGGCGCATGGGACATGCAGGCAACGCTGGAGACGTACTGCATCAACTTCACGTCGGGAGAGCTGGGCGACATGAAGTAGTTGGCGATGATTGCGCCTACTGGCTGGCCACCGAACTGACCGTACTCAGCGGTGTAGATGTGTTTGTAAAGACCGGCCTGCATCACTTCCGGCGAATCTTCGAAGTCGTCCAGCAGGTCCTGCTTGGAGACGTTGAGGATTTCTATCTTGATGTTTTCACGGAAATTGGTGCGCTCCACCAGCAACTGCAGCCCCCGCCAGGCAGACTCCAGCGACTGGAAGTCCTCGTGGTGGAGAATCTCATCCATCTGCTGGCTGAGCTTGGCATCGATCTCGGCAATCATGCGATCGACCATAGCCTTCTTGACCGGCTCGCCACTGTTCTGCGGCTTGAGCAACTCCTCGATGAAGGCTGATACACCGCGCTTGGCGATGTCATAGGCTTCGTCGTTCGGAGTCAGACGGGTTTCGGCGATGATGCCGTCGAGAATGCTGTACTCGCTGCTCTCGTTGCTTTGGTGTTGCGCGGCACGGGTAGTCATGTGTTGTGGCTTCCTTGTCTGATGGGTCAGGCGTCTGAGGCGGCGGCGTTCAAGCCCAGCTCACCGAGCACGCGAACGCGGGATTCGTCGTCGGCGAGAACGCCTTCGATGGCTTTGCGGAACGCAGGGGCATTACCCAGCGGCCCCTTGAGTGCCACCAGGGCATCGCGCAGTTCCATCAGTTTTTTCAACTCGGGCACCTGCTCTACCAGGCTGGCCGGGTTGAAGTCCTTCATCGAGCTGACCCGCAGACTGACCGCCAGCTCATCAGCGTCACTGCCCTCCTGGAGGCGGTTAGGCACGCTCAGCGTCAGCCTCAGTTCCTGCTTGGCCAAGACTTCGTCGAAGGTCATCTTGTCGATACTGATCGGCTTGCGATCTTCTACCTTGCGCTCGTCCGAGCGCTGGGTGTAATCGCCGATCGCCAACAGTTTCAGTGGTAGCTCAATTTCCTCCTGAGCTCCGCCAGTCGCGGGTTTGAAGGTGACGTTGATGCGTTCCTTAGGGGCTACAGAGCCTTCTTTGGCCATGGGTTCTTTCCTTGCGATTGTCGGCCCGTGGGCCTATTCGAGTACCACCTCGAGGTCGAGATGGCACAGCCTGCGATAAATCTCTTCCTTGCGTTCTCGCACTGCGTGGTTCTGCGGCAACAACTCACAGCAGCTATGCAGGAGGTGCAGCACTTCCAACGCAAGATCCGGCTCCCAGGCGTGCAAGCCTGAGTTCTGCAATTCTTGGTCAAGGGTTTCCAGCTGGGTCTTGGCCAGCTCGTACTTCTTGGCGATGAAACACAGCCGGGCCAGGCTGAAATGCCAGAAGAACCTCACGCGACCGCCACGCGCACTCTGCAAGCCGGGCTTGAGCACCTGCACAGCCGCCTTGAGGCCATCCTTGCGCAGGATCGGCAAGACCTCTTCCAGGGCTTGCTCCCAAATCGGCTGGCTGGAACTGGCTTCGACCTGGCGCGGCGCGCTGGTGGCGGATAGGTGAGGCATGACATGGGCGCTGATCCAGCTTCGGGTGGCCGGATCGGCGAAGGGGGTGCCGTCGTGAAAACGCAGCTCGACCACTCCCGGCAGACGCTGCAGCAAGAGCGCAAAGTGAAACTCGACTTCACGCATGGCCTGGTCGGCGTTCAACTCTTGCAAGCACTCCCAGACCAGGCGCTGCCCGTCGAACCAAAAGGGCGCCCTCGACAGGCTGGCTTCGAGCTCCAGCAACAAATCGGCGAACTGACCGCCGGCAAAGCGTTCCTGGTAATTATTGAGCTTGTCCCCTGGCAGCCCTCGCAATGCGGTGACCTGTTCAGCGTTACGCTCAGGGACAGTATCGATGGGCAACCACAGCATGGTGCGGTTCAGGCGCAGGGAACGCACATCGGTAGCCTTCTGCTTGAGCCACCAGGCGCACAGAGGTCGAGCATGTTCCTGCAGCGCACGCAGGACCCTCTGGGCATCCTTTTCGTTATCGATCGAAGAAGCCGATGAGAAGAGCTGGGTCGCGGCCTGCTTGACCTGTGCTACCACGGTGCCGACGGCGCCGGGCTCCGGCTGATGCTCGACGGCACGCTGGATCATGCTCGACAGGCGCCGACAGATGGGCAGCAACAAGGGGGCATCATCGCCAAGATGCTGGGTCAGTGCAGCATCAAGTTTTTCCAGATTCAGCACCAATCGACGGAACAGCGGCAACTGTTCCTTGATCGCGATACTTTCGCTTAACGCCTGCTCCAGTCGTGGCACCAGCCAACTGATGGCGGCACCACGGGTACGCGGTTTATTGGGATGGACAACGACCCAATGCTGTTCACACAAGTACTGCAAGAGGCCGGAACCCGCCAGCAATCCCGCGAAGGACTCACGCTGATACAGCGCCCAAGTGAGCCAGGCCGCCACCCGCAGATCCTTGGACTGCACGCGTAACAGGGTTTCACTGTTTTCAAGAACTTTCAGCCAGTCGATCTGACCGCTTTCATGCATGGACTGGGCTTTGCCCAACTCGTTTTCAAGGGCTTCATACTCAGTCGAAAAACGAACATCCGCGCCCGCAAAACTCTCTTTGGAAATAGAGGTTTTAGCGACTTCAAGATAATGAGCAGACAGTTTATTTGAGTGGTTCATCCATGACCTATTTAAAGCTTTGCCGCAAAGCAGGCGGCTAATGCTTTAAAAATATACCCCCTAAGCCAGAAGCATTAATTTAAGAAAAATCCTAAATTCACGAGAATAATTCCCTGACTAATTCGGCTTTTTTCTAAAAACGCACACTGCACCGGTTTTTTGTTTCTAGATGACTCGTTCACGCCGTATGACCGCGACTTATTGTCACAGATCATTGTCTCAACTTACTATGTTGCATGAGCAAGCAACATCGAGCCGGCACGATCTCATTCAGCCATTGGCGCATCGAGAGACAAATAAAATTAACTGATAATTATCAAAAACATAATGCACTTATTTAGAAATAAACATTAAAAACAGTCTCCTTTCGAGGTCGCACCCAATGAAAGGAACACCGGCATAAAGGTGTAAACCCTCGCAGCAGGCGGCACAACAGATCACCCAAAAATTGAAACTTTTCAGCAATCACTCTCCACATTAAAAATAAGCCAGACGTTATCCATGCAAGTTTCGGACTTTTCTTATATCGATCAGTTGCGAATTAAGTACAACCTCTTTGCCGCCATACAATTTTTTCTGATTTTGGATTCACCACACACTCAGAAAAACAGACGTATTTAAACAAAGAACTCAGGGAGGGATAGTCAGTGCCGTTAAGGGATTCGTTCCTCAAGGAGTTGACCCTCCCACTGCTTCAGCGGATAAACACCGACGCGCCGGTTCAGGGTAAACAAGGCCAATCCCGGCAAGGGCCGGCCACCCAGGACCCATCCCCGCAAAAGGCCGGAACCTGCACCGGCAGCTGCGCCAGCATCAGTTTTGCCATGGGCAGCGAGATCATTTCCCATACCGATTTCACCTTGCCCGGCCCCTTCCCCATCGACTGGACCCGTACCTACCGCTCCAGCCTGAGCGCCTACGATGACGGTGAACTGGGCGCACGCTGGATCACCCCCTTCACCACATGGCTGGATCTGATTGGTGATGGTTTGCGCTACCACGCGGCCGATGGGCGCAGCTTCGACTACCCACTGCCCAAGGTGGGTGAGGCCCACGATGATCGAGTGGAAAACCTCACGCTGATCCGCATCAGCGAGGTGCAAATTGCCCTATGTCACGGCTTCGACCGGCGGGAAACCTATCGCCGCGATGGTCAGCGATTCCTGCTCGTACACATCGAGCTGCGTGGCGGTGCCGGCATGCTGCTGGGCTATGAACATCAGGTCGGGAAAAAAGCAGTGCTGTCCGACTTGATGACCTATCAGCACGAACCCGGCCAGGTGCATACCCACCTTGGCACGCTGGTGGACGAACAAGGCCGCATTACTGGCCTGTGGCTGATGGGTGAAAAAGGACCCCAGCGTCGCCTGAGTCTTTATCAATACGATGCCGCCGGGGACCTGATCCTCGCCCAGGACGAGAACGCCGCCACCTGGACCTATCAGTACCAGCACCACCTGGTGACCCGCTACACCGATCGCAGCGGACGCGGCATGAATCTGCGCTGGCAAGGCGAAGGCCCCGATGCTCGCGCCATCCATGAATGGGCCGACGATGGCAGTTTCGAAACGCGCCTGGAGTGGGACCGCAATATCCGTCTGACCTATGTCACCGACGCCAATGGCCACGAAACCTGGCACTACTACGACAGCCTCGGCTACCCCTATCGCGTTCTACACCCGGACGGTCTTTCGGAATGGTTCTTCCGCGACGATGCCAAGAACGTCGTGCGTCATGTGCATACCGACGGTAGCGAGGATCGCTACGCCTATGACGAACGCGGGGGCAACCTGCTTGAACATACGCAAGCCGATGGCAACACCCTGCACTACGCCTGGGATGCCCAGGACCAACTGATCAAGATCAGCGACGCCGAAGGCGGTCAATGGAGCCGTGACTACGACTTGCGCGGCAACCTCACCGAGGCCGTCGACCCCCTCGGCAACAAGACCGAATACCAGTACAACCAGATGGGCCTGCCCACTGCCATTACCGATGCCAATGGCAATGAAAAAAAGCTGAAGTACAACGACAGCGGGCAGCTCACCGACTATGTCGACTGTTCCGGCAAAGCCAGCGCCTGGGAATACGATGCCCGTGGTCAACTGATCTGTTTCACCGACGCCCTGGGGCAAAAAACCAGCTACCACTATGACGCCGGCCAGTTGGCCGTCATTGTTCATCCCGACAAGACCGAGGAACGCTTTGAGCGCGATGCCGAGGGCCGACTACTCGGTCATATCGACGCCCTGGGCCAAGCCACTTCCTGGTCCTACAGCGAAGCGGGACTGTTGAGCGAACGCATCGATGCCGCCGGACACAAGCTGCGTTATCAATGGGACCGGCTCGGGCAACTGCAGCGCCTGCAAAACGAAAACGAGCAATACACCACCTTCGTTTATGACCCGGTCGGTCGCCTGCTTAAAGAAACAGGTTTCGACGGGCACAGCACCCGCTATGAATACGCCCCTGAAACAGGCCGTCTCGCCCGGACCATCGATGGCCAGCGCGTCATCAGCCTCGAGTTCGACCCCATGGGCCGACTGACCGAACGCCGGGCAAGCCTCAGCGTTGAAGGTGCCGACTCTTCGAGAGCCAAGGAGCAGCTTGAACGCTATGCCTACGATGGCAATGGCCACCTGCTGCTGGCCAGCAACAACGACAGCAAGTTGCAGTTCTTCCACGATGCCGCCGGCAACCTGACACGCGAACATCAGCACTACAGCTGCCTGAAACAACCCCAGGTCGCGGTCTGGCAGCACCAGTACGACGCCCTCAACCAGCGCATCGCCACCGTCCGCCCTGATGGCCACAAGGTCAGTTGGTTGACCTATGGCAGCGGGCACCTGCTCGGCATGCGCCTGGACGCGCATGAACTACTGGCCTACGAACGCGACGACCTGCACCGCGAAGTTGCCCGACACCAGGGCAACCATCTGCTCCAGACGCAAAAATGGGACCCGCTCGGGCGACTCCAAGAACAGTTGCTGGGCAGTGGCGACGGCAAGAGCACATTGATCAAACGCGGTTATCAATACGACGCTATCGGCCAACTGCTGCAAATCGACGACAGCCGCCGCGGTACGCTGAGCTATCAATACGACCCAGTGGGCCGCCTGCTCGGGGCAACGTCGCGCCTGGGGCAAGAGACCTTTGCCTTCGACCCCGCCAGCAACCTCCTCGACCCCAAAACAGCGGACCTTCCACAACGCGGCCTGCCCCGCAGACGCCTGCTGGACAACCTGCTGCGCGAGTACGCCGGCACCCACTACCAGTACGACGACCGGGGCAACCTTTCCCAACGCCTGCGCGATGGCCAGCGCAGCCATTTCACCTGGGACCTGTTCGACCGCCTGGTGAGCTACCGCGACAATCGCCTACAAGCGAACTATGCCTACGATGCCCTCGGCCGACGCCTCTACAAACAGACCGAGGCCCACTACAGGGATCGGCCTAAAGCCGGCTCCGAGTTCAATCGCCTAGAGCGCCGCAAACGCAACAGCCAAGCCGGTTGCGGCGTGACGCTATACGGCTGGGATGGCGATACCCTTGCCTGGGAAAGCCGGGCTCCGGACCATATCGGAGAAGGCGCACGCACCACCCACTACTTCTATGAGCCGGGCAGTTTTGTACCGGTGGCCCAGGCGATAACCCATCAGTTCATTTATCTGATTCCTGAGCCCGAATACGGTGCCTTTTACCAACTGGACCATGACCCGCTTTGGGCCAATGCACCAGAACCCAATCAGATCGTTGCGCTGGCCTGGTATCAGTGCGACCACCTGGGAACACCACAAGAGTTGACGGATCAGAGGGGAGAAGTGATCTGGAGCGCGCAGTACAGGGCTTGGGGTGGGATCAAAGAGCTACATTCGGATACCGCTCGACAGCAAGAGATTACCAACCCGATCAGGTTCCAGGGGCAGTATCAGGATCATGAGACGGGACTGCATTACAACCGGTACAGGCACTATGATCCGGAGGTGGGGCGGTTTGTTAGTCGAGATCCGATTGGGTACGCGGGCGGACTCAACGTCTTCCAGTACGTGCCGAACCCCGTGGGCTGGATTGATCCGCTTGGCTTACTGAAGAAGCGTCGCGTCGCGTCCCACCACACATTTCACAACAGAAACAGGCCAGGCATGTTTTGGGTGAGCCACAGTATGACAATCGTATAAAGCAAGGTTGAGCGTTTTGGGAGGTGCCCCATTCCGGACTTTAAAGCGCTGGATGGTGCTGAATCACTGCGGAACCCACAGTAACGCAAAAAGGACCCGAAGGTCCTTTTTGCGATCGCTGCAGAATTCATTCGAACTCTACAGCGCTATGTTTGGAGCGGGAAACGAGACTCGAACTCGCGACCCCGACCTTGGCAAGGTCGTGCTCTACCAACTGAGCTATTCCCGCATCGTCTTGGTGTTGCGCATTCTATAGAAATCCGAATGCGCGTCAAGCCCTTGATTCAAAAATACTTATTTTTTCTCGTTGTCGATTTTCAGATGCGGCCATGCAGCCCGCAGATACTGCAACATCGACCACAAAGTCAGGCCCGCCGCTACCAGCAGCAAGGCATAGCCTACCAAGACCCAGAAGCTGAAGTCCGAAGGGTTGGCCAGGAGGATCACCAGTGCCAGCATCTGCGCCGCTGTTTTCCATTTGCCCATGTTGGACACTGCCACCTGGGCCCGGGCGCCAAGTTCAGCCATCCATTCGCGCAGTGCCGAGACAACGATCTCGCGACCGATGATCACGGCTGCCGGCAAGGTCAGCCACAGGTTGCCGTGCTCTTGCACCAGCAGCACCAGGGCCACCGCCACCATCAGCTTGTCGGCCACAGGGTCGAGGAACGCGCCAAACGGCGTGCTCTGCTCCAGGCGTCGTGCCAGGTAGCCATCCAACCAGTCAGTGGCAGCCGCGAAGGCAAAGACTGAACTGGCCGCCATGTAGCTCCAGCTATAGGGCAAATAGAACAGCAATATGAAAATCGGTATGAGCAGGACGCGTAGAACGGTGATCAGATTAGGGATATTCATCGGCACAACTGGCTACGAGGTGATTGGGCATTCTACTCGCTGTGCAGGTTTGCATAAATCAACTCTGCGAGCTTTTTACTGATTCCCGGTGCTTTGGCTATCTCGTCGATGCTGGCACGAGACAGTTCTTGCAATCCACCAAAATGTTTAAGAAGGTCCCGCCGACGCTTCGGACCGACGCCCGCCACCCCTTCCAGGGTCGAGGTACGTCGGGTCTTGCCACGTCGGGCACGGTGACCGGTGATCGCGAAGCGGTGAGCCTCATCGCGGATTTGCTGAATCAGGTGCAACGCCGGCGAGTCGCCCTTCAGGGTGAACTCATGGGCGGCGTCATTCAGGTACAAAGTCTCGAAACCGGCCTTGCGGGTCGCCCCCTTGGCCACGCCGAGGAGGATCAGGTCCGGTACCGCCAGTTCGTTGAGCACGTCGCGAGCCATGGACAGTTGCCCCTTGCCGCCATCCACCAGAAGGATATCCGGCAGCTTGCCTTCGCCTTCCTTGAGCTTACTGAAGC
This sequence comes from Pseudomonas sp. 910_21, assembly GCF_052850735.1. Lineage (NCBI taxonomy): Bacteria > Pseudomonadati > Pseudomonadota > Gammaproteobacteria > Pseudomonadales > Pseudomonadaceae > Pseudomonas > Pseudomonas sp. 910_21. The sequence continues at coordinate 26,488 of NZ_VXCY01000005.1, forward strand.
GGCGGGTCAGCGCCTGATGCATGGCGGCATAGTCGTCGCCAGCGGTGACACCTTCAATGTTGTATCGGCGGTAATCGGATTTCAGCGGCCCTTCTGGCCCGAAGACCACGCAAGAAGCCACAGTAGCCTCGCCACTGGAGTGGCTGATGTCGTAACACTCCAGGCGCTGGGGCGGCTCGTCCAGATTCAGGACTTCAGCCAGGGCTTCAAAGCGCGCTGCTACGTGCTGGCGGTTGGCCAAGCGTGCACTCAGCGCCTGTTCGGCATTGGTCACCGCCAGTTGCTGCCAGCGGGCACGGGTGCCACGGACCCGGTGACTGATGGTCAGCTCGCGGCCCCGCAGTTCGTCGATGGCGGCGATCAGGATCGGGAAGTCTTCGTGCACCACGTTGACGATCAACTCCGCAGGCAGATCGCGCTCAGGGCTGCTGACAAAATACTGGCCGAGAAAGGCCGACATGACTTGCGCCACGTCTTCCTCGATGCCCACCTGGGGAAAGAAGTTCTTGCTACCCAGCACCCGACCGCCACGCACGCTGATCAGGTGCACGCAGGCGCCGCCCGGGTTGACGAAGGCCGCGACTACATCCACATCACCCGTGCCGCCTTCCATGCTTTGCTGGTCCTGGACCCGGCGCAGCAGGGAAATCTGATCTCGCAGCTCGGCGGCCTTTTCGAAATCCAGGGTGCCGGCGGCCGCTTCCATGGCACTGGAAAGTTCGTCGGTCAGGGCATTGCTGCGCCCCTCCAGGAACATTACCGAGTGGCGCACGTCGTCGGCATAGACCTCAGGCTCCACCAGGCCGACGCAAGGCGCCTTGCAGCGCTTGATCTGGTACTGCAGGCAGGGCCGCGTGCGGTTCTTGTAATAGCTGTCCTCGCACTGGCGGACCATGAAGGTCTTCTGCAACAGGCTGAGGCTTTCACGAATGGCGCCGGCACTGGGGTATGGCCCGAAATATTTGCCCTTCTGCTTCTTCGCCCCACGATGAATGCTGAAACGCGGAAAATCGCCGTCCGAAAGAAACACATAGGGATAGGACTTATCGTCGCGCAGAAGAATGTTGTAGGGCGGCCGCCACTCCTTGATCAGCGTCTGCTCCAGCAGCAGTGCTTCGGTCTCGTTGGCGGTAATGGTGGTTTCGATCTGCGCGATGCGCGCCACCAGGGCTGCGGTCTTCGGTGCCTGGCCGGTCTTGCGGAAATAGCTGGCCAGCCGGTTTTTCAGATTCTTGGCTTTACCCACGTAAAGCAGACGTGCATCGCTGTCGAACATGCGATACACGCCGGGGCGGCCACTGCAGGTAGAAAGAAAAGCACTGGGATCAAACAGGTCAGTCATTTCAGAGGCTGGCATCAACCATGCCATGACGAACCGCCAGCAGCGTCAACTCGACATCACTACTGATCGACAGTTTCTCGAAGATACGATAGCGGTAGGTGTTCACGGTTTTCGGCGACAGGCACAACTTGTCGGAGATGATCTGCACCTTTTGGCAGCCGACAATCATCAGCGCAATCTGAATTTCCCGCTCCGACAAGGCATCGAACGGGGAATCGCTGGAAGGCTGGAATGATTTGAACACCAGTTGCTGAGCAATCTGCGGGCTGATGTAACGCTGACCGGCAAAAACCAGGCGAATGGCCTGGACCATTTCATTGAGGCCCGCGCCCTTGGTCAGGTAGCCCGCCGCTCCGGCCTGTAGCAACCGAGTCGGAAACGGATCTTCCTCGCAGACAGTCACTGCCACGACCTTGATGTCCGGATGACTGCGCAGCAATTTGCGCGTGGCTTCGAGGCCGCCGATCCCGGGCATCTTTACGTCCATCAGGACCACATCGGGCTTCAACTCCCGAGCCTTGAGCAGGGATTCTTCCCCTGACTCCGCCTGCCCGACTACTTGCAGGCCATCGATGTCAGCCAACATTCGTGTAATGCCCGTACGAACGAGATCATGGTCATCGACTACTAGCACCCTAATCAAGCAGACACCTCGCGATTTGGTCTTTATAGGTTGCCGGATACCTTAGCAAAAAAGCGACGTACAAACCTAATCACAAGCGCTATATAAAAAACATCAGCACGCGATAAGAGACGCCGCCGGCCAGATGCAAGAAAGCGCTCTGGCTTCAGGGCTCGGCGATCTGTGGCTTTTTGCGCAGGCTCTGGGTCTGCGACAACTCGCCAGGGTCCTGATCAGGCGACAGATTACCTTCTGATCGTCCTTGAACAGCACCCTCCAGCAATTTGAACGGCTTTGAACTATGCCCGGTATCCACATTGCCGCACAAGCCAAGCCTGACCGAACGATCAAGGTCAATCGGTTCAACAGTTTTCCCACGAGCACAGACTCGATCCTGTGCCCACCGATCAACCACTGGCAGGCCGCAAGAACGGCAAACGGGGTAAAGCCCACAAGGTTGCGCTCAATTGCCGCAGGAGCCTGCCTCAGTATCTGAGGCGCAGGAGCGCTCCATCCGCAAAAAACACTCCTCCTCCCCCACCACCTTCAACCCCATCCGCTCATATAGACGCTGTGCCGGGTTGCCTTTGAACACGGTCAGGCGCAGCAAACCCCGCCGCTCCGAGCGCGCCCTTTCCATCACCTGCAATAGAGTCCAGGCTCCGGCGCCCTGCCCCCGCCACGCCTCAAGTACATGCAACTCACGGATATAGACGGCGCGCAGGTCCCGGCTCAGGCTAACAAACCCCAATACCCGGGCTCCCGAGCAAATCAAAAGATTCTCACGACCGGCCCAAGCTACATCAAACGCTTCATCAAGCCACAGCAGATCATTGCGGATGTAATAACGCAGCATTGTGGAACGAGTCAGATCCCGGGCGAAGGCCAAATCCGCCTCAGCCGCCGGACGCAATTGAAAGGCGCTCATCAACCCGTAACCGCCCGCGCTTCGACCCGCCATTGCCGCCCATCGCGCCGGGCGATCAGCAGCGCTTCGCCGACGCCTTCCACAGCCCCCAGCAATTGCCCCTGAGTGCCCCAGATTGCGCTGCGCCCGGCACAAGACCAGCCACCGCTGGGGCCGCCATGGTTAGCCATCAGCACCAGTATCCCGTGGTCCCGGGCATACCCTTGCAGCAGAGCACTGTCGACGGCGTACCCGCCTTCACTGATCAACACCCCGGCGGCGTAGATGCCAGCACCAGCGTCCACCGCAGCCTGCACATGGCTGGCATGACAGAAATCCGCGCATACCGCCAAGGCCAGGACCTCATCCCCCAACTGCAACGGCGCGCCACCGCTACCCGGAGCAAAAACTCGCTCCTCTCCAGGGTGCAGATGCTGCTTGCTATAAACCGCCAGCGTGCCGTCCGCCCCCAGCACCAGTGCGCCAATCAGCACCGGCCCATCGACGGACAAGCGAATCGGCATGCCCACCACCGTCGTCAGCTTCAGCTCGCGGGCCAGATCCCGCAGCGGCTGCAACTGCGGGGAATCGGGCGCCAGCGCCAGCTCAGCGGCCAACTGCGGTTCATAACCGGTCAGGGACAGTTCAGGAAACACCAGCAACTGCACCCCCTGCTGCGCTGCCAACCCCATCAAGTGCTGATGTCGAGCCAGATTCGCCGGCAAGTCTCCAGCAATGGACACCGATTGGGCGGCAGCGAGGGTCAGCACGGTCATGGAGGTTCCTTGGCAAGACAACGAGAGGCAGCGGCGAGTGTGGCATAAATCCTTTCACGGCTTAATCCAAGGCTCATTGCATCAGCCTCCATAGAAATTACTGATTGAATCGCGGCCCCGGCCTCTAGTAAGCTCGCCCCACTTCACGGAGAAACTCATGTTGTCCCAGACCCTTTCCCTGCATCGCCACACCGCCAGCGCACTGCGTTCGGTTGCGGCTGCCTGGGTCAACGGCACCACGGCTCCGGTCAACTTTTATTTTGGGTATTGGTTTAGCCACTGGCGCGCCTGATACCCAACCGGCGCCCACTTTAACGGGTCGCCTACCAGAGAAATCTCAACCCCCGGTCGGCCTCCCGACCGGGGGTTTTGTTTTTTCAGGCCCAACGTTTTTAACCACGACTTTCAGCGACACACCGAACTTACTGAGGATTGCTCCATGAACTACGCCACCTATTACCGTTACGACATGTTCTGCGCCTGGCGATTTAGCAGCCTCCGCTCGGGACAGCCTGCCGCCTCCGATCGGTCACCTACCGGTGGCAATTGCACACTTGTGGCCAGTACGGCCAATTGTCGAACACCCCAGTAGGGCCGCGCGCGGGACATCGCCCGCCGCCCGCCCAGGAAGACCGAACATGAACTCGTCCGTATCCGCTCTGCCCCTGTCCGCCCACGTCAGCGCCAACGAGACCCTGACCCAGCGCCTGCCCAGCTCTCTGGAGCTCAAACAGCAATTGCCGCTGTCTCTGGCCCTGAGCCAGCAAGTTGCCGCCCACCGCCAGGCGGTACGCGCCATTCTCGAAGGCCGCGACCAGCGCCTGCTGGTGGTAGTCGGTCCCTGCTCCATCCATGACCCGCAATCAGCCCTGGAATACGCCGCCAACCTGGCCCGCCTGGCCGAAGAAGTGAGCGACCAGATGCTCCTGGTGATGCGCGCCTACGTCGAAAAGCCCCGCACCACCGTGGGTTGGAAAGGCCTGGCCTACGATCCGGACCTGGACGGCAGCGACGACATGGCCGGCGGCCTGACCCTGTCCCGGGAACTGATGCGCGAAATGCTGCGCCTGGGCTTGCCGATTGCCACCGAATTGCTGCAACCCATGGCCGCCGGCTACTTCGATGACCTGTTGAGCTGGGTCGCCATTGGCGCGCGCACCACCGAATCGCAGATCCACCGCGAGATGGCCAGCGGCCTGGAAATGCCTGTGGGCTTCAAGAACGGCACCGACGGCGGCGTCGCCATCGCCTGTGACGCCATGCGTTCGGCTGCCCACCCCCACCGCCATTTCGGCGTCGACAGCCAGGGCCATCCGGCGATCATCCAGACCCCGGGCAACCCCGACACCCATCTGGTGCTGCGAGGCGGCCACAGCGGCCCGAACTACGACAGCCAGAGCGTGGCCCAGGTCCAGCGCGACCTGCACAAGCTGAAGATCCCGGCGCGGATCATGGTGGACTGCAGCCACGCCAACAGTGGCAAGGACCCATTGCGCCAACCGGCCGTATTCAACGACGTACTGGAACAGCGCCTGCAGGGCGACACCTCGCTGATGGGGGTGATGCTGGAAAGCCACCTGTTCGAAGGCTGCCAGCCCCTGAGCGGCCAGCTGCGCTACGGCGTATCAGTGACCGACGGCTGCCTGGGCTGGAACGCGACCGAGCAATTGCTGCGCAATGCCGCGCAACAACTGCAGCACGCACACAAGGTCGCTGCCGTTCCCGCCTGACCACGGCCCTCTGTAGGAGCTGGCTTGCCAGCGAAGACGTCCCCAAGAGCACCGCCCCCTCCAAGGAACTCTTCGCCGGCAAGCCGGCTGCTGCAATACCCGCCGCCCGCACAGGCGCCAGATGGCAACGCTTTGAAGGAACTTTGAGAAGAAATAGCCACCTGAATCCGGTAGGCTCTCAACTTTCTTGAAAGGAGCAATATCCATGGCCAAAGCCACTGCCCGTCACATCCTGGTTGCCAGCGAAGCCAAGTGCAACGAACTCAAAGCCGAGATCGAAGCCGGCGCCGACTTCGCCGAAGTCGCAAAAAAGAACTCCACCTGCCCGTCCAGCCGTGACGGCGGCAACCTGGGCTCCTTCGGTCCGGGCCAGATGGTCAAGGAATTCGACACCGTGGTGTTCAGCGCTCCGGTAAACGTGGTGCAAGGTCCGGTGAAAACCCAGTTCGGCTACCACCTGCTGGAAGTCACCAGCCGCCAGGACTGATCCCCTCGCGACTGCGTCTGCTCAACGGCCCGCCTCCTGGTGGGCCGTTGTGCATGTGAAAGCGGCTGGCCAGTCACGCGCCGCTAGCGTACAAATCGTGGTCATCGATCACCCGGCTCGTAAGGCTGACAATGCGACTGCTTTTCCCCACCGTGCTTTTCACCGCCCTGTTGCTGGGGGCCACGGGTGCCCAGGCGGCACCGCAACACGCCATGACCGTCTACGGCGAACCGGCCAAATACCCCCAGGGCTTCAGCCACTTCGACTACGTCAATCCCCAGGCCCCCAAAGGCGGGACCCTGCACCGCTCGGCCATCGAGATCGGGCGCTTCGACCACGTGCTGCCTTATATAGACAAAGGCATCGGTGTGTCCCAGCTCGACGGCCTGGTCTATTCGCCCCTGGCCCTGCGCTCCCTGGACGAGCCGTACACCGTCTACGGTCTGGTGGCCGAAAAGATGGAGCGTGCCGAAGACGGCCTGTGGCTGCGTTTCTACCTCAACCCCAAGGCACGCTTCGCCGACGGCACTGCGATCACCGCCGAGGACGTGCGCTACAGCTACGACCTGCTGATGACCCAGGGCAGCATGCGCTACCGCACCCAATTCGAAGACGTCAAAGGCGTCACCGTGGAATCGCCACGAGTGGTGCGCTTCGACTTCAAAAGCAATGAAAACCGCACCCTGCCCCTGGATATCGCGACCCTGCCGGTGTTCCCCGAACACTGGTGGAAGAGTCGCGACTTCGCCAATGGCGGTGGCTACGAAGCCCCCTTGGGCAGTGGCCCCTATCGCGTGGCCAAAGTGGACTCGGGCAACAGCATCACCTTCGCCCGCAACCCCGACTGGTGGGGCAAGGACCTGCCGGTCAGCCGCGGTTTGTATAACTTCGACCATTTCAGCGTCGAGTACTTCGGCGACATCGACGTCGCCCGCCAGGTGCTGCGCGGCGGCGCCTACGACTACAACCGCGAGTTCTCCGCCACCGGCTATTCCATCGGCTACGACAGCCCGGCCCTGAACGACGGTCGCCTGCAAAAGGCCCACCTGGCCCAGTCGGCGCCGCAACCGGCCCAGGGCTACGTGTTCAACCTCGACCGGCCAGTGTTCAAGGACCGTCGGGTGCGCCAGGCCCTGGCCATGCTCTGGGACTTCGAATGGAGCAACCGGCAGATGATGCGCAACCTCTACATCCGCCAGCAGAGCTTCTTCTCCAACACGCCCCTGGCCGCACGCAGCCTGCCGGACGCCGAGGAGCTGAAGATCCTCGAGCCCCTGCGTGGACAGATCCCCGACGAAGTCTTCACCCAGGTGTTCGAGGCGCCGAAAACCGACGGTAGCGGCGTGATCCGCGACAAGCAACTGCAAGCCCTGGCCCTGCTGGAACAGGCCGGTTGGAAAGCCGAAGGCGACAAACTGGTCAACCCCGAAGGCGAGCCCCTGAGCTTCACCTTCCTCATCACTCAAGGCTCCATCGAGCGCCTGCTGCTGCCCTACAAGCGCAACCTGGCGCAGATCGGCATCAGCCTGAACATCCGCCGCATCGATTCCTCGCAGTACGTCAACCGCCTGATGGCCCGGGACTACGACATGATCGTCACCGGCTACCCTGTGACTACCTCGCCGGGCATGGAGCTGTACAACTACTTCGGCTCCGCGGCAGCCAACGATCCGGGTTCCAACAACTACATGGTGCTCAAGAACCCGGCAGTGGACACCCTGGTCAATGGCCTGGTGAAGGCCACCAGCCAGCCGGAGATGCTGCGCTACGCCCACGCCCTGGACCGGGTGCTGCAGTGGAACTACTACTGGATCGCCAACTACTACCCGCCGGGCACCTCCACCGTCTGGTGGAACCGCTTCGGCATCCCCAAAGTGCCGGCAAGCAACGACGAAGCCATCGAAAGCTGGTGGGAAGTCAGCAGCACGGCACTGACCGATGAACAAATGGCCGCCGAACTGATCCGCCGTGGCAAACCCGGAGGACGCCACTGATGCTGGCCTACATTCTGCGGCGCCTGCTGCTGATCATTCCGACCCTGCTGATCATCCTCCTGGTCAACTTTGTCATCGTCCAGGCGGCCCCCGGCGGCCCGGTGGAACAGGCCATCGCCCGCCTGCAAGGCATTGGTGGCGGTGGCAGCGTCGGCGGCTCCGCCGATGCCATGAGCAGCAGCGGCTCCCGAGCCAGTCGCGGGCTCGATCCCAAGCTGATCCAAGACATCGAAAAACAGTACGGCTTCGACAAGCCGGCCCATGAACGCCTGTGGCTGATGCTCAAGAACTACGCCCAGCTGGACTTCGGCAAGAGCTTCTTCCGCGGCGCCACAGTCACCGATCTGATCCTGGAAAAGATGCCGGTGACCATTTCCCTTGGCCTCTGGGCGACCCTGATCACCTACCTGGTGTCGATCCCCCTGGGGATTCGCAAAGCGGTGCACCACGGCAGCCACTTCGACATCTGGAGCAGCACCGCGATCATCATCGGCTACGCCATGCCGGCCTTTCTGTTCGCCATGTTCCTGATCGTGCTGTTTGCCGGCGGCACCTCGCTGAACTGGTTCCCGGTACGCGGGCTGGTCTCGGACAACTTCGAACAGTTGAGCACCCTGGGCAAGATCGCCGACTACTTCTGGCACCTGGTACTCCCGGTAAGCTCCCTGGTGATCGGCGGCTTCGCCACCCTGACCATCCTCACCAAGAACTCCTTCCTCAACGAGATCACCCGCCAGTACGTGGTCACCGCACGGGCCAAGGGCCTGAGCGAGCGCCGGGTGCTCTATGGCCATGTATTCCGCAACGCCATGCTGCTGGTGGTCTCGGGGATTCCCCAGGCCTTTATCAGCGTGTTCTTCGCCGGTTCCTTGCTGATCGAGGTGATCTTCTCCCTCGACGGGCTGGGGCGCATGAGCTACGAGGCGGCGGTGTCGCGAGATTACCCGGTGGTGTTCGGTTCGCTGTTCATCTTCACCCTGTTTGGCCTCTTGATAAAACTCATCGGCGACCTGTGCTACACCCTGGTCGACCCGCGTATCGACTTCGCCGCGAGGAACGCCTGATGCTCAAGCTTTCTCCCGTCGCCCGCCGACGCTTCGACCGTTTCAAGAAAAACCGCCGCGGCTGGTGGTCGCTGTGGCTGTTCATCGGCCTGTTCATCCTGACCCTGGGCGGCGAGCTGATCGCCAACGACAAACCCCTGGTGGTCAGCTACCAGGGCTCGCTGTACTTCCCGGTGTTCAAGCGCTACACCGAACAGGAGTTCGGCGGCCAGTTGCCGTTCCAGGCCGACTACCGCAGCGAGTATGTACAGCAGCTGATCCGCAAGGACGGTGGCTGGCTGCTGTTCCCGCCGATCCCCTTCAGCGAGGACACCCCCAACTACGACCTGACCCGTCCGGCTCCCAGCCCACCGAGCAACGTCAACTGGCTCGGCACCGACGACCAGTCCCGGGACGTGGCGGCGCGGGTGATCTACGGTGCCCGGGTGTCGATCCTGTTCGCCCTGGCCCTGACCGCCATCAGCGCCCTGATCGGTATTGCCGCCGGTGCCCTGCAAGGCTATTACGGCGGCTGGGTCGACCTGCTGGGCCAGCGCCTGCTGGAAGTCTGGTCCGGGCTGCCGGTGCTCTACCTGCTGATCATCCTCTCGGGGTTCGTCGAGCCGAACTTCTGGTGGCTGCTGGGAATCATGGCGCTGTTTTCCTGGCTGGCGCTGGTGGACGTGGTGCGTGCCGAGTTCCTTCGCGGGCGCAACCTGGAATACGTCAAGGCCGCCCGGGCCCTGGGCCTGACCGACCGCAAGGTGATCTTGCGGCACATCCTGCCCAATGCCATGAACGCCACCCTGAGCTACCTGCCCTTCATCCTCACCGGCGCCATCTCGACCCTCACTGCCCTGGACTTCCTCGGCTTCGGCATGCCCGCCGGTAGCGCCTCTCTCGGCGAGCTGATCGGCCAGGGCAAGCAGAACCTGCAGGCACCGTGGCTGGGGCTGACGGCGTTTTTCACCCTGGCATTGATCCTCTCGCTGCTGGTGTTTATCGGCGAGGCGTTGCGCGATGCCTTTGATCCACGATCTTGAAGCGGATTGTAGAAATGACTGAAAACCTGATCGAAATCCGCCAGCTCAACGTCGCCTTCGGCGAGCAGACTGTGGTTCGCGACCTGAGCCTGGACATCCGCCCCGGCGAATGCCTGGCCCTGGTGGGCGAGTCCGGTTCGGGCAAGTCGGTGACCGCCCACTCGATCCTGCAACTGCTGCCGCAGACCGGCTGCAGCAGCTCCGGCAGCGTGCGCTACCGCGGCCAGGAGCTGATCGGCGCCACGGCTGCGACCCTGCAAAAACTGCGGGGCAACCGCATCGCCATGATCTTCCAGGAGCCCATGACCTCCCTCAACCCGCTGCACAGCATCGAGAAGCAGATCGGCGAAACCCTGCTGCTGCATCGCGGCCTGGGTGGCAAGGAGGCCCAGGCGCGAATTCTCGAACTGCTGGAACTGGTGGGCATCCAGAAACCCAAGGAGCGACTCAAGGCCTACCCCCACCAGCTTTCCGGCGGCCAGCGCCAGCGGGTGATGATCGCCATGGCCCTGGCCTGCGAACCGGAGCTGCTGATTGCCGACGAACCCACCACCGCCCTCGATGTCACCGTGCAGCGCAAGATCCTGCTGCTGCTCAAATCCCTGCAACAGCGCCTGGGCATGTCCCTGCTGCTGATCAGCCACGACCTCAACCTGGTACGGCGCATCGCCCAGCGGGTGTGTGTGATGAAGGCTGGAGAAGTCGTCGAACAGGCCGACTGCGAAACCCTGTTCAACGCACCGCAACATCCCTACAGCTGTGAGCTGCTGCATGCCGAGCCCGAGGGCGAACCGCTGTGTCGCGACACCCGGGAAACCGTGCTGGAGGTGAATAATCTCAGCGTCGAATTCCAGATAGGCGGCGGCCTGTTCCGGCGCAAGGAATACCTGCGGGCGGTGGATGGCATCAGCCTCAGCGTGCAGCAAGGCAAGACCCTGGGGATTGTCGGCGAGTCCGGCTCGGGCAAATCCACCCTCGGCCAGGCGATCCTGCGGCTGCTGGATTCCCAGGGCGGCATCCGCTTCCAGGACCAGGCCCTGGATGGCCTCAACCAGAAGCAACTGCGCCCCTGGCGCAAGCAGATGCAGGTGGTATTCCAGGACCCTTTCGGCAGCCTCAGCCCGCGCATGTCGGTGGCGCAGATCATCAGCGAAGGCCTGGAAGTCCACAGCCAGTACGACGCCCGTCAGTGCGACGAACAAGTGATCCGCGCCCTGGAGGAAGTGGGCCTCGACCCCGACAGCCGCCACCGTTACCCCCACGAGTTTTCCGGTGGCCAGCGCCAGCGTATCGCCATCGCCCGAGCCCTGGTCCTGAAACCGGCGCTGATCCTGCTGGACGAACCGACCTCGGCCCTGGACCGCACCGTACAGAAACAAGTGGTAGCCCTGCTGCGCCAACTGCAGGAAAAGTACGGCCTGACCTACCTGTTCATCAGCCATGACCTGGCGGTGGTGCGAGCCCTGGCCCACGACATGATCGTGATCAAGGACGGCAAGGTGGTTGAGCGCGGCGCCAGCCACGACGTATTCGAAACCCCACAGCATCCCTACACCCAGGAACTGCTTGCCGCCGCCCATCCCGGCTGACCCAAGGGCCCCTTCGCCGGCAAGCCGGCTCCTACACGGGCGAACACATTCACCGCCACCGTAGGAGCTGGCTTGCCAGCGAAGACGCCCGCAAGATCACCACTCCGCCCAAGGCCCCATTCGCCGGCAAGCCGGCTCCTACAAATCGGGCATAATCCCTGGCGCCCATTTTCAGGATGCCGCCATGAACGACAGCGAAAGCCTCAAGGATTACCAGCGTGTACGCCAACTGGCGATCCGTTCGCTGTTCGAGATCATCGAGCAGTCCAGTGAAGGCACGGTGATCGTCGATCGCGACGCTAATATCGTCTGGATGAACGAGCGCTACGCAAGGCGCTTCGGCCTGGAATCCGCCGCCTTCGCCATCGGCAAGCCCTGCGAAAGCGTGATCCCCGGCAGCCTGTTGCGAGAAGTGGTACGCACCGGTCGCCCGATCCTGCTGGACATGCAGGACACCCCCAAGGAGCCCCTGGTGGTGATGCGCCTGCCAATTCACGACGCCGCCGGCACAGTGATCGGCGCCATCGGCTTCGCCCTGTTCGACGAACTGCGCAGCCTATCCCCCATGCTCAAGCGCTACCTGAGCATGCAGGAAGAGCTGGCCTCCACCCGTTCCTTGTTGCGGGCCCGGCAGACCAAATACAACTTCGCCCATTTCATCGGCACCAGCGCCGCCAGCCTGGAAGTCAAACGCCGGGCTCGGCGCAGCGCCAGCGCCGAATCCCCGGTGCTGCTGCAAGGCGAGACCGGCACCGGCAAGGAGCTGCTGGCCCAGGCCATCCACGCCGCCTCGCCCCGGGCCCACAAGCCCTTTGTCAGCATCAACAGCGCCGCGATTCCCGAGGCCCTGCTGGAAGCCGAGTTCTTCGGCACCGCCCCCGGCGCCTTCACCGGTGCCGACCGCAAAGGCCGCGCCGGCAAGTTGCAGATCGCCCAGGGCGGCACCCTGTTCCTCGATGAAATCGGCGACATGCCCCTGCCTCTGCAAAGCAAGTTGCTGCGAGTGCTGCAGGAAAAAGAGTTCGAACCGGTGGGCTCCAACGAAGTGATCCACAGCGACGTGCGGGTGATCGCCGCCACCTCCACCGACCTTGAAGCCGCGATCAAGCGCGGCGAGTTTCGTGCAGACCTGTATTACCGGCTGAACGTGCTGCCGATTCAGGTGCCGGCTTTGCGCGAGCGCCTTGACGACCTGCCGGCCCTGAGCGAGGGGATACTCGAAGAACTGCGCAGCCAGCATGAGCTGGATCGAGAAGCCCTGGACCTGCTGGCGCAACATGCCTGGCCGGGGAATATCCGCGAACTGCGCAACGTACTGGAGCGCGCGGCACTGCTCAGCGATGACCTGATGCTCAATGCCGCGGACATTCGTGCGGCCATCGGCAGTTTCAGCCCGGTGCAGCGCAATGCAGCGGCGATGCCGGCCGAGTCGGCGGACCAGGAAACCTTCGCCGCGGCCCGGGAGCGATTCGATCGGCAATTGATCAGCACCACCCTGGCCCAATGTGCCGGCAAGGTGGATGAAGCGGCCCGACGCCTGGGGCTGGGGCGCTCCACGCTGTACAAGAAGATGGCGGCCTTGGGGATTGCCGAGTCTCCATAGCGAGACATCAATCTCCATTTGGAGAATTGGCCGGGCACGCTGCGCGCTTTTCGCTGGCAAGCCAGCTCCTACGGCGGGCTGAACGATCTTTGTAGGAGCTGGCTTGCCAGCGAAGAGGCCGGCCAATCCAAAAAAGTCTCAAAACAGAGACAATCAACTCCAGCCCGCCCCCAGAAAAATAATAATAATCATATATTTCAACAGCTTACGCATCTGGCACAGTTCTCGCTATAAGCCTCTCCACACGCAACACCCGACAACAATAACAATCCTGGAGAGACACACCATGAGTGTGATCATTGCCTTGGCAGCCCTGGCGCTGCTGATGCTGGCTGCCTACCGTGGCTACAGCGTTATCCTCTTTGCCCCCATCGCCGCCCTCGGCGCGGTCCTGCTCACCGATCCCTCCGCCGTTGCGCCCGCCTTTACCGGGGTGTTCATGGAGAAGATGGTCGGCTTCATCAAACTGTATTTCCCGGTATTCCTGCTGGGCGCGGTGTTCGGCAAGCTGATCGAGCTGTCGGGCTTTTCTCGCTCCATCGTCGCCGCGGCCATCCGCCTGCTGGGCACCCGCCAGGCGATGCTGGTGATCGTTTTGGTCTGCGCCCTGCTGACCTACGGCGGGGTTTCGCTGTTCGTGGTGGTGTTCGCGGTCTACCCGTTCGCTGCCGAGATGTTCCGCCAGAGCAATATCCCCAAGCGCCTGATCCCGGCCACCATCGCCCTGGGTGCATTCTCCTTCACCATGGATGCACTACCCGGCACCCCACAGATCCAGAACATCATCCCCAGCACCTTCTTCAATACCACCGCCTGGGCAGCGCCCTGGCTGGGCGTGATCGGCACCATTTTCGTGTTCTGCGCCGGCATGCTGTTCCTCCAGCGTCAGCGCAACAAGGCGCAAAAGGCCGGTGAAGGCTATGGCACCGAGCTGCGCAACGAGCCAGAAACCGCCGAAGACCTGAAGCTGCCCAACCCCTGGCTGGCACTGTCGCCGCTGCTGCTGGTGGGCATCATGAACCTGCTGTTCACCCATTGGATTCCCCAGTGGTACGGCAAGACCCACAGCCTCAGCCTGCCCGGCATGGCAACACCGGTAACCAGTGAAATCGCCAAGCTCACCGCCATCTGGGCAGTGCAGGCCGCCTTGCTGGTGGGCATCCTGATGGTGCTGGTATTCGGCTTCTCGGCCATTCGCAGCAAGCTCGCCGAAGGCAGCAAAAGCGCGGTCAGCGGCGCCTTGCTGGCCGCCATGAACACCGCCTCGGAATACGGTTTCGGTGCGGTGATCGCCTCCCTGCCAGGTTTTCTGGTGCTGGCGGACTGGCTGAAAAGCATCCCCAACCCGCTGGTCAACGAAGCCATTACCGTGACCCTGCTGGCGGGCATCACCGGCTCGGCCTCGGGGGGCATGAGCATCGCCCTGGCGGCCATGTCCGAGAGCTTCATCAGCGCCGCCCACGCCGCCAACATTCCCCTGGAAGTGCTGCACCGGGTGGCCGCCATGGCCAGCGGCGGCATGGACACCCTGCCCCACAACGGCGCAGTGATCACCCTGCTGGCAGTCACCGGGCTGACCCACCGCGAAGCCTACAAGGACATTTTCTGCATTACCCTGATCAAGACCCTGGCGGTCTTCGTCGTCATCGCCACTTTCTACGCCACCGGCATTGTGTGAGGTATTCATGAGCACTCTTTCTGGCAAGACCGCCCTGGTCACCGGGTCCACCAGCGGCATCGGCCTGGGGATCGCCCTGGTCCTGGCCAAGGCCGGGGCCAAGCTGATTCTCAACGGTTTTGGCGACGCCTCGAAGGCAATCGCCGAGGTCGGGCAATTCGGCGGCCAGGTCGGCCATCACCCGGCCGACGTCAGCGACCCGGCGCAGATCGCCGAGCTGTTCGCCTACGCCGAACGGGAGTTCGGCGGCGTCGACATCCTGGTGAACAACGCCGGCATCCAGCACGTGGCGGCGGTGGAGGAATTCCCCGTGGAGCGCTGGGATTCGATCATCGCCATCAACCTGTCCTCGGTGTTCCACAGCACCCGCCTGGGGCTGCCGGGAATGCGTGCCAAGGGCTGGGGACGCATCGTCAACATCGCCTCGGTGCACGGCCAGGTGGGTTCGGTGGGCAAGGCCGCCTATGTCGCGGCCAAACACGGGGTGATCGGTTTGACCAAGGTGGTGGGTCTGGAAACCGCTACCAGCAATGTCACCTGTAATGCTATCTGCCCGGGCTGGGTACTGACCCCGCTGGTACAGAAGCAGATCGACGACCGGGTCGCAGCGGGCACTGATCCGCAACAGGCCCAGCATGACCTGCTGGCGGAAAAGCAACCGTCCCTGGCGTTCGTCACCCCGGCGCAACTGGGGGAACTGGTGCTATTTTTGTGCAGCGAAGCTGGCGCCCAGGTGCGTGGTGCGGCGTGGAACATCGATGGCGGGTGGTTGGCGCAATAAGGCGACACGCTGGCTGAGATCTTCGCCGGCAAGCCGGCTCCTACACGGATGTGGCGGTCCCTGTAGAGCTGGTTTGCCAGCCAACAGCCCCCCCAAAAAAACAATAAGAACACGAGGCCTTGCATGTCCGAAATACTCTGGCAACCCAGCGCCGAGCGCATCGGCAAGACGCGGATGGATGCCTTTCGCCGCTTCGTCAATCAGCGCCACGGGCTGAATCTTCACGACTACCCCGCCCTGCACCAGTGGAGCATCGAGCAGCGAGAAAGCTTCTGGCAGGCCATCGTCGACTTCTTCGACGTCAGCTTTCGGCAACCGGCTGAAGCGGTGCTCCGCGAAGGCCCGCAGATGCCCAGTGCCCAATGGTTTCCAGGGGCCACGCTGAACTTCGCGGAGCACCTGCTCAAGCGCCGGGACGACGCTGTGGCGGTGGTGGCCATCAACGAGAACGGCCAGCGTGAACAATTGACCTACGCCGAACTGGCCGCTCAGGTGGCCGGCCTGCAACGCAGCCTGCGGGACGCCGGAGTCGGCCTCGGCGACCGGGTTGCCGCCTGCATGCCCAACACCTGGCAGACCCTGGTAGGCATGCTGGCCAGCACCAGCCTCGGTGCGGTGTGGTCCAGCTCCTCGCCGGACTTCGGCACCCAGGGAGTGATCGATCGCTTCGGCCAGATCGAACCCAAGGTGCTGATCACCTGCGCCGGTTATCGCTACGCCGGCAAGGACATCGACCAGACCGCCAAGATCAACGAGATTCTTGAGCGCCTGCCGTCCCTGGAACAGCTGCTCATCGTGCCTTATGCCCGCCCGCAAGCCCGGGTCGACGACTACCGTACCCCAGCCCGGGTCAGCCTCTGGGACGACTTCTATCAGCTCGGCGGCGAACCCGAATTCGTTCCGGTGCCCTTCGCCCATCCGCTGTACATCCTCTACTCCAGCGGTACCACCGGGGTGCCCAAATGCATCGTCCACGGCACCGGCGGGGTGCTGGTGCAGCACCTCAAGGAACACGGCCTGCACGCCGATCTGGGGCCTGGCGAGCGACTGTTCTACTACACCACCTGTGGCTGGATGATGTGGAACTGGCTGGTCTCGGCCCTGGCCACCGGTGCCAGCCTGGTGCTCTACGACGGATCGCCCTTCCATCCCTCCAACGAACACCTGATCGACCTGATCGATAGCGAAGGCATCAGCGTCTTCGGCACCAGCCCCAAATACCTGGCGGCCCTGGAAAAGGCCGGCAGCCGGCCGCGCCAGAGCCACTCGCTGGACCGCCTCAAGACCCTGCTCTGCACGGGCTCGCCGCTGTCGCCACAGAGCTACGACTACGTGTACCGCGAGATCAAAGGCGACCTGTGCCTGGCCTCCATGTCCGGCGGCACCGACATCGTCGCCTGCTTTGTCGCCAGCAACCCGGTGCAAGCGGTGCGCCGCGGCGAGATGCAGGGCAAGAGCCTGGGCATGGCCATCGAAGTGTGGAACGACCAGGGCCAGCCGGTGACCGGCGAGAAAGGCGAACTGGTGTGCACCCGGCACTTTCCAAGTATTCCCGTCGGCCTGTGGCACGACCCGGACCAGAGCAGACTGCGGGCTTCGTACTTCAGCCTGTTTCCCGGGGTCTGGGCCCAGGGCGACTACGCCGAACAACTGCCCCATGGCGGCTGGCTGATTCACGGACGCTCGGATGCGGTGCTCAACCCGGGTGGAGTGCGGATCGGCACCGCGGAAATCTACCGCCAGGTGGAGAAGCTGGAGCAGGTGCTGGAAAGCCTGGCCATCGGCCAGAGCTGGGAACATGACGTGCGCGTGGTGCTGTTCGTGCGCCTGCAAGATGGCGTGGTGCTGGATGACGGGCTGCAGGAGCGGATTCGTCAGGTGATCCGCAGCAACACCACGCCGCGCCATGTACCGGCGAAAATCCTCGCGGTGACCGACATTCCCCGGACCATCAGCGGCAAGATCGTTGAGCTGGCGGTGCGCAATGTGGTGCACGGCCTGCCAGTGAAGAATACCGACGCCCTGGCCAACCCCGAGGCCCTGGAGCAGTTTCGCGACCGCGAGGAACTGCGCAGCTGACCCCGCCCCCTTGTAGAAGCCGGCTTGCCGGCGAAGGCGTCGTCCAGGTCGGAGCACCAGGCAAGGGCCTCTTCGCTGGCCAGCCAGCTCCTACGGGCAAAGCCTCAGCAGAAGCCACGGTGATAACCGTTCAGCCTCTCTAGACTGGTCATCTGCCGCAAAAGCAGGTGAAAATAACCCCGCCCGAAACACCTACAATCCATCCGTTTGAATATGCACCGCATGTCCATGCGACTTTTCGAGTGAACGAGCCTGACGCCTCGCC
The DNA here is from genome assembly GCF_052850735.1 of Pseudomonas sp. 910_21. Taxonomy (NCBI): domain Bacteria; kingdom Pseudomonadati; phylum Pseudomonadota; class Gammaproteobacteria; order Pseudomonadales; family Pseudomonadaceae; genus Pseudomonas; species Pseudomonas sp. 910_21. The sequence goes on from NZ_VXCY01000005.1 coordinate 44,427, forward strand.
GCGCACGACTGCTCCACCCAGGACACCTTCGACATGAATGGCACCCACTCCGGCAGCGAAGCCGCCCACCTGATTGCCCGTCTGGACTGGTCCGCCACAACCCTCGGTGAATCCGACCACTGGCCGCAAAGCCTGCGCACCGCCGTGGACATCGTGATCCATTCGCCGATGCCGATGCTGCTGCTCTGGGGCACCGAGCTGACCCAGATCTACAACGACGGCTTCGCCCTGCTGGCGGGCAACAAGCACCCCAACGCCTTCGGCCAGCCCGCACACCTGACCTGGCCGGAGCTGATGGACTTCACCGACCCCATCTATCGCGCGGTGCTCAAGGGTCAGGTCCGCAGCTTCAGTGAGCAGCGCTTCAGCCTGCAACGCAGCAACGGCACAGAATACGACCTGTGGCTGGACCTGACCTACAGCCCGATCCGCGATGAGCGCGGCGACGTCGCCGGGATCCTGGTAACCGCCATCGAGACCAACGAGCGCCGGCGCATTGCCCTCGAACTGCAGCAACGCTCCGACGACAGCCTGCGGGCCCAGCACGAGACCGAAGAACGCCTGCAGCTGGCGCTGGCAGCAACCGACGCGGTGGGCACCTGGGACTGGGACATTGGCGAAGACCGCTTTATCGCCGACACCCATTTTGCCCAGCTGCACAGCGTCGACCCCCAGCAGTCCCGGCAACTGCCTATCAGCGAGTACCTCAAAGGCGTGCACCCGGAAGACCGCGGCATGGTGGCCCGGGGCATCAAGCACTGCATCACCCATGGCACCGAGTACGCCGAGGAATACCGCCTGCAATTGGCCGATGGCCAGGTACGCTGGGTGTTCGCCCGGGGCCGCTGCTACAAGGACCACCACGGCCGGCCGACGCGCTTTCTCGGCGCCGCCCTGGACCTGACCGAGCGCAAGCAGATGGAGCAGGCGCTGCGCCAGAGCCAGACCGAACTGCAACTGATCATCAACGCGATGCCGGTGCTGATCGGGTATGTCGACCGCGAGGAGCGTTTTCGCCTGAACAACAGCGCCTACCTGGACTGGTACGGCCTGACCCCGCAGGAGCTGTACGGCAAGACCATCCGCGAAGTGCTGGGCGACGAGATCTACGCCACCCGCGCCGAGAACATTGCCGCCGCACTGGCGGGCAAGCCCTGCAGCTTCGAAGCCAACTCGCCCCACCGCGACGGCCGCCCGCGCCATGCCCTGATGAAGTACCTGCCGCGCTACGGTGCCGACGGTGCCATCAACGGTTTCTACATTTTCGTCATTGATGAAACCGAGCGTAAACAGACCGAAGAGGCCCTGCGCAACCTCAACGAAACCCTGGAAGAGCGGGTCACCCGTCGTACCGAGGCCCTGGCCACCGCCAACCAGCGCCTGCAGAACGAAATGTTCGAGCGCGAGCGCGCCGAGGACGCCCTGCGCCATGCGCAGAAGATGGAGGCTGTGGGCCAACTCACCGGCGGCATCGCCCACGACTTCAACAACATGCTCACCGGCATCATCGGCAGCCTGGACCTGATGCAGCGCTACATCGACAACGGCCGCGGCGATGAGATCGGTCGTTTCACCGAAGCCGCCATGTCCTCGGCCAAGCGCGCCGCGTCCCTGACCCACCGCTTGCTGGCCTTCTCCCGGCGTCAGTCCCTGGACCGCCAGCCCCTGGACCCGAACCAGCTGGTGCGCTCACTGCAGGAGCTGTTCAACCACACCAAGGGCGAACACATCCAATTGCAGATGCAACTGGCGGACGATGTGTGGCCGGTAAACACCGATGCCAGCCAGCTGGAAAACGCCCTGCTCAATCTGGTGATCAACGCCCGCGACGCCATGCCCCACGGCGGCCGGCTGCTGATCGAAACCGCCAACAGTTACCTCGACGGCAGCGACATCAGCACCCTGGAGCCGGTCAAGGCCGGCGACTACGTGATGCTCGGGGTCAGCGACAACGGCGCGGGCATGAGCCCGCGGATTCTGGCCAAGGCCTTCGACCCCTTCTTCACCACCAAGCCCATCGGCCAGGGCACGGGCCTCGGGCTGTCGATGATCTACGGTTTTGCCCAGCAGTCCGGCGGCCACGTGACCATCAGCAGCGAACCGGACCAGGGCACCTGTGTGCGCCTGTACCTGCCTCGCCTGCACAGCGCGCCCCTGGAAAAGCCGGAAGCCACAGGCAGCAGCGAGGCGCCCCAGGCCATGGCCGGGGAAAGCGTGGTGGTGGTGGAGGACGACCCGGCAGTGCGCATGCTGGTGCTCAACGTCCTCAGCGAACTGGGCTACCGCGCTTTCGAGGCCGAGGACGCCCGCAGCGCCCTGCCCCTGTTGGAGTCGCCGATGCGCGTCGACCTGCTGGTGACCGACGTCGGCCTGCCGGGCATGAACGGCCGGCAACTGGCGGAGATCGCCCGCCAACAGCGGCCCGCGCTGAAAGTGCTGTTCATGACCGGCTACGCTGAAAAGGCCGCGGAGCGCCAAGGCTTTCTGGAACCGGGCATGGACCTGATGGCCAAGCCGTTTTCCATCGAAGAACTGGCGCAGAAGATTCGCCAGATGATCGGCCGCGAGTCCTGAATTCAGGCATAATCCGCGGCCGCCGATTTCCCGCTACAAGGTCACGCCATCATGAAAGCCCAAGCCCGCCACATCCTGGTGAAAACCGCCGAAGAAGCCGAGCAGCTCAAGCAGCGCATCGCCAAGGGCGAAGCCTTCGATGTCCTGGCCAAGAAATACTCCACCTGCCCGTCGGGCAAGCGCGGCGGCGACCTGGGAGAAGTGCGTCCGGGACAGATGGTCGGTGCCATTGATCAGGTGATATTCAAAAAGCCCCTGCGCACCGTACACGGCCCGATCAAGAGTAAATTCGGCTATCACCTGGTGCAGGTGTTCTTCCGCGACTGACCCACCACCCCCCGTAGGAGCTGGCTTGCCAGCGAAGGCGTCCGCAAGAACACCGCCCCATCCACAGGCCTCTTCGCCGGCAAGCCGGCTCCTACAAAGCGGCCTCTCGGGGAATCAACGCCCCCGGATGCTGAATCACCCGGCTCGCCAAGCGATGCCCGGCCTGCGCCGCGTCCACCGGACTGCCACCCAGCAAACGACAGGCCAGATAAGCCGCACTGAAGGAATCCCCCGCCGCCGTGGTGTCCACCACCTGTTCCACCTGCTGCGCCGGTATTTCGTAGCTCTCACCGCCACAGCGCACCAGGCACGACTCGGCCCCGCGCTTGAGCACCACCTCGACAATATTCGGATACGCCGCGAACACCCCATGGGCGTAGTCATGGCCAAACAACGCCTGCTCGTCATCCAGCGTCAGCAACGCCAGATCCACATGCTCCAGCACCTGCAAATAGGCCGCCCGAGCCTGCTCCACCGAGCCCCAGAGCCGGGGACGATAGTTATTGTCAAACACGATCTGCGCCTGGCGGCGACGTGCCTCCACCAACAGGTCAATCAGCTTCTTGCGCCCCGACTCCCCCAGCACCGCCAGGGTAATGCCGCTGAAGTACAGCACATCGTAATCCTGCAGATCCTCGAGGATCGGCCCCGCGGCCGCCGTATTGAAACAATCGCGCACCGCCGCTTCATTGCGCCAATACAGAAAACGCCGCTCCCCCCGAGCATCGGTCTGAATGCAATACAACCCCGGCAAACGCCCGGGCAGGCGCTGAACCTTTCCCAGGCCGATACCTTCCTCGGCCCAGCTCTGGCACATGGCATCGCTGAAACTGTCGTAGCCCAGGGCCGTGACGTAATCCACCTGTGCCTGCTGCCCGAGCTCCCGGCACAGATACACCGCAGTGTTCAAGGTATCGCCACCAAAGCTCTGTTGCAGACTGCCGTCGTGACGCTGTTGCAGCTCGATCATGCATTCGCCGATGGCGGCGATGCGCTTCTTGCTGTTCATGTTCCTGACCTCTCCTTCAAAGCACACACCACCGGGTAGGAGCTGGCTGGCCAGCGAAGGTGCCCTCAAGACCTGCGCCCTAGCCAAGGGCCTCTTCGTCGGCAAGCCGGTTCCTACGTGTCAGAAGCAGGTTTCCAGGCTTTCGATCACCTGCAGGTGCTCATCCACCAGCAAACCGGTGCGCCACTTGTCGAAGGTCAGGCACGGGTGCGATGTGCCGAAGGAAATGATGTCGCCAATACGCAGCTCCACTCCCGGCGCCACGGTGAGAAACGCGTGCTGATCCATCACCGCCGTCACCTTGCACGCCGCCACATCATCGCCGGCACCGGCCTCGGTTCCCGCGCGGTAACGCCGCAGCGGCACCGGCAACCCGGCGTCATAGGCCACATCGCGCTTGCCCAGGGCCACTACCGCAAACCCCGGCTCCGGCAGCGACTGCACATGGGCCCAGACCTCCATCGCCGGACGCAGGCCTTCGTGCAAATCACTGCGTCGATCCAGCACACAGCACTGGGCCTCTTTGTAGATGCCGTGGTCATGGGCGACGTAACTGCCCGGACGCAGCACGCTGAGGAAACGCCCCTTGGCGTTGTGGGCCTCGAAGGACTCGGCAATCAGGTCGTACCAGGCCGAACCCGAGGCGGTGATGACCGGCCGCTCGATGGCAAACAGTCCGTCGTTGTGCAGATCCACCGCCAGACGCACCAGGGAATCGGCAAACTGGCGAATGCCGCTGATGGCCTGGTCGCCGTGGATCACCCCTTCGTAACCTTCGATACCGCACAACGCCAAAGCCGGCTGCGCCTGGATCGCCTTGGCCAGGGCCAGTACTTCCTGCTCGCTGCGGCAGCCGCAACGACCGCCCACCACGCCGTACTCGATCATCACCTTGAGGGTGACCCCACGCTCAGCGAAAAACGCCCCCAGATCGGCCACGTTATCCGGGTGATCGACCATGCAATAGAAATCGAAATGGGCATCCGCCAGCAGCTCGGCGATCAGCGCCATGTTCGGCGCACCCACCAGCTGGTTGGCCATCAACACCCGACGCGCGCCATGGGCGTAGGCAGCGCGAGTCTGTACCGCCGTGGCCAAGGTGATACCCCAGGCACCGGCCTCCAGCTGCCGCTGAAACAACCCCGGCATCATGCTGGTCTTGCCATGGGGCGCCAGCTCGGCGCCGCTGTCGCTGACAAACTTCTGCATCCAGCGAATGTTGTGCTCCATCGCCTCGCGGTGCAGCACCAGGGCCGGCAGGCTGACGTCGCTCAGCAGACTCGCGCCGTTAGCAGCGGCGCCCTTTTCCACCAGGGGCAGATTCAAAGCAGAAGACATGTTGGCACTCCTTATCAAGGCGGCTGCGCACAGCCGCGACACAGGCATCAATCGTTGATACGCCGGGCCAGACGATTGGCGCTGTCGATCAGCACCCGGCGATATTCCTGGTAATTGCGCTGGGCATCGGCCCTGGGCGCGACAATGCACAAGGTACAAATGCACACCCCGTGCGCATCGCGCACCGGCGCGGCAAAACAATGGGTAAAGGTGTCGGCGACACTGTCGAAGGAAAAGAAACCGTCGTCGGTGGCCTGACGAATTTCCTGGAGGAAGGTCTCCAGCGGCAGACGTTCACCATTGGGCAGCATGAAGTCCTGATCATCGATCATCTCGACGATCTGTTCATCGCTCATATGCCCCAGCAGCAAGCGCCCGGACGCGGTCCAGGGGATCGGCGCGTTCTCGCCAATGTCCGAGGAAATACGAAAATGCCGCTCGCCTTCCTTCATCAGCGCGACGGTGTATTTGCGCCCGTTGAGCAGGCACATCTGCGCCGTTTCCCGGGTCTGACTGACAATTTCCTGCAACGCCTGATCGGCCTCGCGGCTCAGATCGAAATGGCGCAAATGGGCCTGCCCGAGAAAATACAGCTGACGCCCCAAGTACACATGACCGTCCTTGCCCACCGGCTCCAGAACCCGCCGTTCCAGCAAGGACGCCACCAACTCATAGACCGTGGACTTGGGACTGCCAATGCCCTTGGCGATATCATTGGGCCGCAGCGGCTGACCGATCTCCTTGAGGAAATCGAGAATATCGAACGCCCGATCCAGACCCTTGGCCCGGCGCTTGATGTTGTCTTCACTCATCTATCTGGTCTTCCCAAAAACCTGACACACCTCTCGCCCCGCAGGAGCCGGCTTGCCGGCGAAGAGGCACTCAAACCTTGTGTCGCCCTCACGGCCGTCTTCGCTGGCAAGCCAGCTCCTACACAAGCCAGCTCCTGCACAAAACAGCCGGGACAAGTTCGCCCCCATCAAGGCTTCTTCTTGTAGGCCACACAATCGATCTCGACCTTGCAGTCCACCATCATGCTGGCCTGCACACAGGCCCGGGCCGGCGCGTGTTCGGGCTTGAAGTACTCGCCGAACACCTTGTTGAAACTCCAGAAATCCCGCGGGTCTTCCAGCCACACGCCAACCCGCACCACATCCTCCAGGCCGTACCCGGCCTCTTCGAGAATGGCCAGCAGATTGCGCATCGTCTGATGCGTCTGCTCAACGATTCCACCGTGAATGATCTCGCCATCCAAAGCCGGTACCTGACCGGACACATGCAGCCAGCCATCGGCTTCGACGGCGCGAGCGAAAGGACGCGGCTGGCCGCCGCCTGCGGTGCTGCCTGTGCCGTAACGGGTGATGCTCATGAGAGGTTCTCCTGGTTGAAGGTTGGCCATCTTGCTGGCCACGCCCAAGAATGCTGTCCAACTCGCCGCGTGTTTCTGTGCAGTCAATACCGCAGAAAACAACGATGACCTGGAAAACGCCAAGGCTCTAAACAAAGACACTCCGCCTCAAAGTATTCCGCTACAACGGAATAAAATATGAAACAACGGAATAGGCGCCAGAGTGTGCCATGGAGAACAAAGGAGATGACAGGGGGATGGCAAAACTTTCCAGGAATGGGTCATCCCGTCGCCTTGATCAACCCTCAAGCTCCTTTGCTTGACCTGCTGACCTGCGCCATGACCACCCGCAATGCCGATCACCTCGACCTGAAGCGCTTCTCGAGCGTGACGACCTAGTTGTTACACAATGGCTGCGATGTGTTGCGCGTCACGGAACAACAAGCATTGCAATTGCCGAAGCCGACTTGCCGGAGATGAGGCCTGTAAGACATGCAGCGTCTGGGCCGACGTCTTCGCTGGCAAGCCAGCTCCTACACGAGGGGCGCGACACGCCGCTCCAGCTCCAGCTTCAGGCCGGCCGGCAGGCCGCCGTCGCGCTCTTGATTTTGATCTTGATCTGAACGCCCCGTTAACCACGATGGCCGAACGCAGGCATTGAGCCGTGGGTAACCCGGCAGGACGCCGGGTTAGCCGCCATCAGGCCATGGATGGCCTGTGGCGGCGGCCCACGGATCAATGCCGGAGTGAGGGAATGCCGAGCCTAGGCGAGGCACCGAGTGGAGGGGCAAGACTTTTTGGTTCCTTTTGTGTCGTTTGACAAAAGGGACTCGCCGTAAGGGCGAAACCGCCAGTGGCCACACCCAAAGCAACGGATATGTACACCTGCCAAATCGGGGACTCCGGTTTACGCGCGCCGAAACGCCAACCGATCGACCGAGAGCAAGCTCCCTCGCCACAGAGCTTGTGTGGCCATGGCAGACAACTGGGTGACAGCGCAGCAACCGCTACCTACAACACCCAATCCACCGGTGTCCTCGATGCCGCCTTCGCTGGCAAGCCAGCTCCTACCCAAGAAACCCCATCGTGCGTGTCACCCCCGTGCCTGACCCAAACTCTTCCCCATGGAAAGCCTGGCGCCCACAAGGCATCAATCAACATCAGCAACGCACAACACCCACCAAAGATTTCGCGCCCCCTGACAAACCACATAGGCAGAAGAAATAGTCGAATCCCTGGTCAACTCACACCAATCGGAACTATCGAACCGATACACCACCAGCTCGGAAAACGGCGCCGGAAACACAGCATCCAGCGCTTCGAACACCACCTCGCGGGCATAGGCCACGGAACATCCACGGGTGGACGAATGACACCCGCCCCGAAGCACCACCGCCAATAACGAGCCCTCGAACTCATATCGATTCAGCATGGAAAAGGGCCCGAACTCACCCTCGATCTGCCCGATAGCCGTCGACCTGGCGAAGTGGCTGAAACGCTCCAGAAACTCGGCCAGTCGCTGCCTCTCACCCAACACCTTGATGGCGGGCTCAGGCTTGAAGAAGCAGGACACCACCTCGCCACACTGGGCAAGCACGGCAAGCAGTTCGACAAGGGGTCGCTTGTCGACGACGAACTCGCTGGCACCTGTCAATGGCGCTACAGCATCGTGCTTCAGACTTTCATCTTGATTCATGATCGAGCACCCCACCTTGGCCGCAAACAGGCAATCACCAGAGCAACTACCGTGCCCTGGGCTTTTGCGGCCGCAGATAGAAGCCAGAAATAAGCGCAATCAGCACCAGCATCAACGCCAGGCTGGGATCACCTTTAGGCAGCATGAACTGATAAAGGCCAGCGCCCATCGAGAGCATCGACCCCATGCACAACACAAACCAAACAGCTTTTTTAAGCAACTTCACGATCTGATGACATCCCTTGCACAGATAACTTCAACGACACTGCTCAGAACGACCAGGCCGGGGGGCGACAATGTATCGGCCGCACAGTTGCACGGCAAACCCGAAAACCATCCCCGCCCCACAGTCCCTGCAAGCTTAAGCCTTGAAGGTCAAGATCGGCGAAAACCGCGCCATCACCGACACCGTGCCCTCTTCCACCTGGGACTGGATCACCTGGCCAATTTCCTTGTAGGCCCCCGGTGCTTCTTCGATCATCCGTTCTTCCTTGGTGGTGATGCACTCCACCCCCTGCAAACCGAGGAAAGCCTTGTCCTTCTTGGCCTTGAACACGATCTCGCTGCGGGACATGGAACGCCCGGCACCATGACTGGCCGAGCGCAGCCAGCGCTCGTTACCCAACCCGGTGAGCAGGTAGGAGTCATGCCCCATGCTCCCCGGAATCAGCAGCGGCTGCCCGGCATAAGCCGGTGTGGCGCCCTTGCGGTGCACATTACCGCCTTCTTCGCGCAGCACGATGTTGTGCGGAACATCGACAATCAACGGCGCCTCGATGCACGCGCCAAACACTTGCCGGGTGCGCTGGCGCACCATTTCCGCGATCAGCGCACGGTTGGCGTCGGCGTAATGGGCGGCGCTGTGCATGGCCAGCAGGTACTCGTCGGCCATCTCGCCAAACAGGGCGAAGATCTTCGAGTCGGGGTGCTTGATCCCCTCCGGCCACAGAGCCTTGGCCTTGTCCATCCAGCGCCGCCCGACATAGAAGCCTACGTCCCGGGAACCGGTGTGAATCATCATCACCACCTGCCCCACGGACAGGCCCTGAGCAAAGCAGGCCTGACGGTCCACCAGCTCGGTGACCACCTGGATCTCGACAAAGTGGTTGCCGCCGCCCAGGGAGCCCAGGCCCGGGTCGCGGAGGATTTTCCGCGACCGGTCCTGCAAGGCTTCAGGCGCGTAGTCGGCGCTGCCTCGGGTGAAGGACGACTCATGCAGGCCCGACAACTCACGCTGCAACTGGGCGAAATCCGCCCCGGCAAACAACCCGATGGGGTCCTGCTGCTGCACCTGGGCCCAGAAGTCCCCCAGCCCGGCTTGAAACAGCGCGGTCATGGCCGTTGGGCTGGTGGGGATATTGCGCGTGCCCTCCAGCAGATCGCCACGGACCAGGGCGGTCCACTTGGCTTTCTGCGCCATGAACTGCTCGTAGTTCAGCCCCAGCTTGTGCAGGCGCATCCCGCAATTGATGTCGGTGCCGATGGCTTGCGGCACCACCATGTCGTGGCTGGTGACGATCACACTGCCCACCGGGATCGGGCTGCCTGTGTGGAAGTCCGGCGTGGCGCAGGCGCACTTCACTTCACCGCCATGGGGGTGGGCGACCTTGGCGAAATCCATCAGTTGGAGGATGGCTTTCTCTTCGATGGCAAAGCTATCGGGCAGCAGCAAATCCACCTTGAGCCCGGCGTCATTGATCGAAGAAATAGAGAGAGAATTGGAATTCAGGCGTTCGATAGCCACCCCGGAACGGGCGAGCTTGTGCTGAATTCTTTTCAGAGGAGTCTTGGTCATTTTCAACTGCTTTTCTTGGACGCAACAAAACAACCACCCTTTTGGTGGCTGGAATTGTCTGGTCAGCAGCGAAACTTAGACGGCGCGGATGATGCTCAGCGCAAGGCTGAATGTAAATACCCTACTGCAAATTATTTTCTGGATTGACTGACCCGCCTACCCTCCAGACTGCCCGAAGAGGATCAGCCTGGCATGCCTCCCTCAGGCTCAATACCTAGTGCGCTTTACAAACGCTTGACCTGAAAGGCGTTCGGGCTCGATGCAGCAATGTCCTCGCCCGACTTGCTGCAGTCTTCAGTCACGTCTTTTTTCAATTCTGCATCTTCAAGTGCGCAGGCCTTGGCAATTTTTTCACTGGTGCTTTTCTTCCAGATCGAAAATTTAACGACACTATTTGAAGTCTCTTTTCGTATAGCATCATCCAGCTGCTGAAAAACAGCATCAGTGCAACTTGTATATATATTTTTCAAGGCCGTCGCATTATATAACTTCTTATGATACGGATATTGCATCAATGTATTATTCACTTTGCAGTCGCGTTCTCTTTTCAACTTATAAAGCGCAACATCAGGTGTTTTTCTTATGCGATCCGTCCATATACCCTGATCCCAATCATTTCTCACAGCATAGCCAGCTGTCAGCGCAAGATCATACACAGTAGTGACATTACGAAGTTTCTCGATCGTCAAGTCATATGTATCCTTGCTATCCACGCCCGCAGGCACCACAACCCTGCCAAGATAGTCTCGCGCATCGGGGAAAATTTCATTTGTCTTTAAATACGCAAGATCATAGTTACGCTTTCTTTCACTCACAATCTCGGTTGTAAACCCCCATTTCAAAGAAGATACAAGCAATGAGCCTTGAAGCAAGCGCGATCTATGAGCCTGTTTGTACTTGAGATAGACACCTATATTTTCCGCCCGCTGCAACTCTCTCCTCTGTTGATCTTCTTGTATTTTTGAAGCTGTGCAAGAGGTGAAAAAAGAAAAGGCGCCTACCAATGCCGCCCCGACAAAAACAGGGCCAAAAATGTACTTTACCAGTTGATCCCTGTAACGTTCCTTCCGAACAGGAAAAGCACGAATCGCAGCATCTTTAATAGCATCTACAGCAATCTGCTCAATGGCGTTTCTTATATAAGCCTCCATCTTAAGATCACTTTCAGTCTTATCTGCATCATCCTTACCCATTTGCACTCTCCCTAACGAGCTTAAACAAGGCAAAACAACTGACCGATAACAAACACAGACACCACAAACACACCCACAAGCCACCAACCCCAGCCTAATAACAAGCAGCTATTTCAAGTAGTCCAAACATTCAAAGCAACAGCTGCCTTACCATTGCAAATATTAGCCGAGCCATAAGAAGCCACAGTGAAACCGATCAGAGGCAGTCGCTGTGATCGCAACCAAGCCAGCTCAATGGGGAAAGAATGTGGACGTGGCAAATGAAGGTGGGAAACTACCAGCCCAAGACAGGACAGAAGGCCAAGTTACGCACGCCGCACGAGCTTATCGAGGAGGCCGATCCGGGATCTCCGGCAGCCAAGGGCAGGACTGCCACCGCCTTCGCCAGCAAGCTGGCTCCTACAGAGCTGCGTGGGGTTAAAAGTTGAAGCGCACGTCCTTGACCACTGGCACGCTGCCCCAGTGAAAGTTGCACAACCGCGCCACTTCCAGATTGCCCTCGCTCACCGGTACGCAGCCGCCCTTGAGGGTGACGCTGCTGGTGCCTTGGCGCGAGAGCGGGTATTCCACGGCAGGTCCCGCGGGGATGCGGTGAACCAGGGTGACGTCTTCGGCGAAGTCGTCAGTCAGACTGAAGATCAGACTGCCATCCACGATCAGGCGGTAAGTGTCGTGCTGAAAAGCAGCACCTGGGAGCAGGCACATTTGCGCGCTGTGACCCTGCACCTTCTGCTCCTGGCAGTTGGCTCCCGGCTCGGCTTGTGCCCCTTGCGCCAGGAGCAGCGCTGCCAGCGACCCCAACCATTTTGACTTGAACATCGGCCCTGCCTCCTTGGGAAAAGGCCGCTGTTATACCCGTGGCCGCGGGGAATCGCCAGCTACCGTCTTCGCGAGCAAGCTCGCTCCTGCCACAGCAGGGGTAATCGCCGTTAGCGGGGCTGCGGGCCAATCGCAAAAGCTTTAGTGAAACCTGCTCACCGTTGAGCAACAACCAGGCTCAACGCTCCCCGCCGTTTGCCTGAGAAAGGCGCGCGGACTTGTTCGGCCCGCCTTTCCACGGTGTGTAAAACACGCTGGCGTGGATCGGCTGCACCTTGCCCTGCTCGACCGAAAAACCCGGCATCTGCCGCAAGTCCAACTGCTCACATAGCTCTGTGGCGCGATTGCGCAATTGATTGTCAGGCTTGAACGACTCGGGTCGGTAACGCACTTCCCGCAGGTTCACCCAGCATTCCTGCACACGACCCTGAGGATCGGCCTTGACCTGGAAACTGGCCACCCCGACGCTGTCCACCGGCAAGCGGGCCAGCGTGTGTTCCCAGAAGAAATGACTTTGGGCGTATTGAACGGCCTTGAAATCAAATGCCTTCAGCTGCTCGGACTCCAGGGTCAACTGAGGGAACATCAAAGTCCCTTTGACCTCCAGCACGCCGTCAGGCTCAAAAGCCGTGGCAGGCGCTAGAGGAAACACCGTATTCCAGCAGATTGCCTTGACCATTTCCCCAAGCTTCGTGTTGTAGGGATAGGCTTGTGCGCTAGGTGCCGAGCTGCTCTGCGCCTCACAACTGATGACCTGATTCTGCCGATCGAACTTCATGACCAGCTCCACGCTGCCCATCAGTTTCTCGCGGTTGGCCCTGAGGCTTTCGCGGTGCAACACCTGCTGTACAGTGGCGGCATAGAGTTGCGTATCTGTCCGCTGTTGCTGCTCTTCCTGGGATAGCAAGGTGCTGGGTGAGCCGGATTGGCAACCGGACAGCACCAGAAGAATGCCGCCCCATAACCCGCACTGCGCCGGGGTCCTGTTCAGAAAGCTGTACATGTTCAGTCCTTTGATGGGTTCACTCACGAATCGCCTTGCTCTGTATTCAGTGATGTCAAGGCGCGGGATCTTAAGCGAGCCCCATCCTTAAAAGCCAACGACAATTGCCGGCTGTCACTGTCGTCCCACAGACTTCTACATTTACGCCTGTGCAGTAAAAGCTTCTCCATCCGCCAGCCGAAAAACCGGTTACCCTGGCGCCCTGCCAATGCTCATTGCCCCAAGGAAGGACAACCACGTGACCCGCGCCATCACTATCATCTGCGACAATTTCGCCGACTGGGAAACTGCCCTGATCAACGCCACCGGTCGTGGCTACTATGGCTTCGACTGCCGTTATGCTTCCCCCAAGGGCGCCATCGTGACCTCCATGGGCGGCCTGCGGGTGACCCCGGACCTGGCGTTGGAAGACATTCGTCTGGATGAAGTGGATCTGCTGATGGTCTGCGGCGGGAGCGTATGGCAGAGCGACCAGGCGCCGGACATCGGCAACCTGCTGCGCGCTGCCCAGGCACGCAACATTGTGATCGCCGGCATTTGCGACGGCACCCGCGAGCTGGCTCGGGCCGGGGTGCTGGACGCGGTGAAGCACACCTCCAATTCGGCGGCCAACCTGCTGGCAGTGAACTATGGCGGGGCCGCGCACTATCAGGAGGTGCCCCATGCCGTCGCGGACCAGCGCGTGATCACCGCCCCAGGCAGCGCACCGGTGAGTTTCATGGCACAGATTCTCGGCACCCTGGGCATCAACGACGACAACCTGACCTACTACCTGGGCCTGCACGCCGCCGAACACCAACAGAAGATCTGACCTCTCCCCTGTAGGAGCCGGCTTGCCGGCGAAAGCGATCTCACGGCCGCCTTCGCTGGCAAGCCAGCTCCTACGGAAGGTGGCGGGCGGGGCGGCAGTGCGGGCGTGTGGCCGTGGATCATTTCACTAGTCGAAAATCCCGATGCCCCAACCATGCCGCAAAGTCCACAGAGCTGAAAATGCTCTCGCCCTCATGCTCGATGATCGCCAGCCCCGCCAGAAACTCGCTGTCCCGGGTGTAGGCATGGATGCTGGCGCAGAAGGCCACCACGCCATCCAGGCGCCGGACCAACGCCAGCGCCGCCTGTCCTAGCCGTTGGTGATCCAACAGATCTTTATCCATGGCCGCCAGGCTCAGGATACCTTCAGGGAGCCATCCCAACGGCCCGGCCAGCCCGGCATATTCCGCCAGTTCCTCTGGATAATCGGGCCCTAGCGCGTAAAGCATGGGGCTGCCTTCAATGAAGAACGATCCCGTCCCCATCCAGGGCTGATCTGCTACTTCGGCCAAGCAGGCCCGTACCAGGCTTTCGACCAAACCATCGATCTTGCGCGGCAACAGCACCCTGACAGTCGGTCCGGCCATTGATTGATGTTCTCCAGCGGGCCGCCTGCGCATTATCGAGAGCGGACAAGTCATGGTTGCTTACATCCGCTCCGGCCCCCGGAGCGAATCACCGGGCCGGGAGCATACAGACAGCAACAGGCGTGTACAAAAACCTGCGCTGCATTGATGCCACTCAACGCCTGGAGCCATTGACCCCAAGCATCTCCTCCAAGCGCTTCGCCTCCCCCTCCGACAACAACGGCGCAGGCGGCTCCATAGCGTGCCGGATGGCAACCTGCGCCGCAGGGGCAGGAGGCTTGGCCCTGGCGGTACGGCTGCGAGTCGAGCGGCTCTGCGGATACAGCGCCTCGTCCAGGCATTTGTCCCGCATGCCCTGGCTGGACAAACCCTGACAGCCCTTGCCGTTGGACCAGGCCCGGGCACCACAGGTGGTCTTGCTGTCGGGGTCTTGCAGGTCGACGCAGCCCAGGGAGCCAAAGCCGTGCCCGAGCACTTCAGCGGGATCGGCGGCGTGGGCCGCTGCCCCATATAGCAGCAGCGAAGCGATAAGCAGTGTCTTGTGCATGAGTGCGCATCCTTGGCGACAGCATCTCCTCGGCCCGATCCCACCACCGAGGCTTGCTGTGGTGTGGTAGGAAATACACTGTTCTATCAGCCGAAGATGACAGTTCCCCACCTCTGCCGCGCGCCCCTGCTCCGGTGGCTTGAAACGCCCCTGCCCTCAGGTGCCGCTGGTGATCCGGGTCCACAGGCGAGTGCTCAGGCGCATCCCGGCCGGGGTCATGGTCTTGATCGGGAACAGGGTGTCGAGCACCGATTGCGGCGGGTAGGCGGCCGGGTTGTCACGCAGCCGTGGCTCGATGTAAGGCAAGGACGCCGCGTTGCCGTTGGCGTACTGCACGAAGTTGCTGATATTGGCGATAACCTTGGGGTCCAGCAGGTAGTTCAGGTAGGCGTAGGCGTTTTCCAGGTGCGGGGCGTTCTTGGGAATCACCACCATGTCCATGGCCACGGTAGAGCCTTCCCGAGGGATGCTGTAGCCGATGTTCACGCCGTTTTTCGCCTGCTGGGCGGTGGCCATGGCTTGCAGCACGTCGCCGCTGAAACCCACGGCCACGCAGATGTTGCCGTTCGCCAGGTCGCTGACGTACTTGGCCTGGTGGAAGTAGAGGATCGAAGGACGGATGGCCCGCAGCGCCTCCTCGGCCTGCTTCAGCTCTGCCGGCCGTTCGCTGTGGGGATCAAGCCCCAGGGCCTTGAGGGTGATGGGTACCATCTGCGTCGGGTTGTCGAGGAAGGCTACGCCGCACTGCTTGAGCTTCTGGATGTTCTCTGGCTTGAACAGCATCTGCCAGGACTGGGTGACATCGGTGTTGCCGAAGATCGCCTTGATCTTGTCGACGTTGTAGCCGATGCCAACGGTCACCCACATGTAGGGAATGCCGTACCGGTTGCCCGGGTCGCTGGTTTCCAGCAGCTTCATCAGCTTGGGATCGAGGTTGTTCCAGTTGGGCAGCTTGCTCTTGTCCAGGGGCTGAATTGCCCCGGACTGGATCAGCCGCGGCAGGAAGTGGTTGGACGGGCTGGCCAGATCGTAGCCACTGCCACCGGTCATCAACTTGGCCTCGGTGGTCTCGTTGCTGTCGATCACGTCGTAGGTGGTCTGGATGCCGGTGCGTTGGGTGAACTCGCTCAAGGTGTCGGGAGCGATGTAGCCGCTCCAGTTGGCGATGCTCACTGTTTCTGCCGCCTGTGCGCCTGTGGCGCACAAGGCCAGGGATAACAGTGCCGTAGTGGTGCGATTGATCATATTGCCGCCCTCTGTGCTCTTATTATTGCGGCGATTTTTCGCCGCGACGGTTAACGTTCGTGTCGCGCGCGCTGCACTTCCCAGCCCATGCGCAAGCTTGCTCCAATGTCAAAAAACGGTCGCGGCGGCAGGTAGCCGGGGCGGGCCTGGGACAACACATCGCGCAACAGCGGCGAGTCGCCGCCGGCCGCCATTTCCGCCAGCAGCCGCCCCCACAGGGTGCCCCGGGCAACCCCGGAGCCGTTGCAACCGGCCACTGTGTGCAGGCCCTCGGCTACCCGGCTGAAATAGGGTTCGCCAGAGCGGGTGCCGCTCAGGTGTCCGGTCCAGGTGTATTGCAGATCGGCATCGGTGATCCCGGGAAAGCGCTTTTGCAGACCCCGCAGATGTGCCTCGCGGCGTACCGCCAACTGCGCCGGTCCCAGGTCACGCTGGCGGTATTCGACGGTATTGCGCATCAGCAGCCGGCGCCCTGGCAGCAGGCGCACGGTGGCCGCTCCCGGCAGGGTGGAAAGCACGCCCCAGCCCTGCTCGTCCAATAGGCTCTGCCAGGGTTGTTCTGGCAGCGGCCGGGTGATGCTGGCGCTCAGCTCCAGGGGAAAGGTGCCGCTGTGCTTGACGCCAACCCGAGGCAGGAACGCGCCGACACAAGCCAGCACCTGGGCCGCCTTGATCTCGCCCTCTCGGGTCTGCGCCCGCCAACCCTCGCCGGGCACGGGTCGCAGATCGTCCACCGGGCTGTTTTCATAGACATCCACGCGCTCGGGCAACGCTTGCAGCAGGCCCTTCACGTACTTGGCCGGCTGCAGCAAGGCGTTGCCACCGGCGCAGTGAATTGCCCGCTGATAGAAAGCGCTGCCCAGGCGTTGCTGCAGCGCCGGGCCTTCCAGATAGCAGGCCTGAGCCCCGACTGCATTCAAGGTGGCGACCCGCGCGGCACTGTCTTGCAGATGCTGGGGCTGATGCACGGCGAAGTGGTAGCCGCCGTCATTGAACTCGCACTCGATGGCCAGTTCGGCAATACGCTGGCGCACCTCCTCGCCGGCGGCGAAACCCACCCGCGAGGCGACCTGATAGGCCGGATAACCAGGGCGGTCGATCAGTTCGTCGGCACCCGGCAGTTCATGGCTGACCACAAACCCCGAATTGCGCGCCGAGGCGCCCTGGGCCGCACGCTGACGATCCAGCAGGACGATGCGCTGCTGGGGAAACATCCGCGCCAGGGCGTGGGCCGCCGAGAGGCCGGTAATGCCGCCGCCGATGATCAGCCAGTCGGTTTTCTGCACGCCCTTGAGTGTCGGCCGCTGAGGGGCTTCCCCCGCCAGGGCGATCCAGCCACATACATTGTTCAAAGCCTGCCACTCCTTCACAATCCATGCGCCAGGAGCATTCAACAGGGAATCCACGCCGGCGCCACATGCCCACAATCTATGGCGACCCAAGCTGGATTTCGAACGTTATTAATTCATTGATCTATTCGGAAAACGCATGGATAACCCTCTTCGACTGCCCTCGCTGCAAGCCTTGCAGACCCTGCTCAACGTGGCCCAGACCCAGAGTTTCACCGAGTCCGCCGCGCGCCTGCACCTGACCCAGAGCGCAGTGAGTCGGCAGATCCAGCAACTGGAGGAGCACTACGGAGTGACCCTGTTCGAACGCAGCAGTCGACGAGTGTCACTGACCGACCAGGGCCGCGATGCCTGCAGCGTGGCCAGCGAGATTCTCCGGTCCCTGGGAGCGCTGCAGGAACGCCTGGCCCCGGCGCCCCTGGACCGACCGTTCCGTATCCGCATCTTCGTGTCCCTGGCGGTGCGCTGGCTGCTGCCCCGGCTCAGTGGCTTCTACGCCGCCAACCCCGGACTGTGCCTGTCCATCGAGACGGTGGGGGGCGCCCTGGTGGACACCGGTGGCGACTGTGATGCCTATGTGCTGTACCTGCCCGAAGGCCTGGACGAACGACCGCTGACACTGCTGTTCGACGAGTACCTGGTGCCGGTATGTGCACCGCAGTTGAGTGACGGGCAACAGCCGCCGCGCTCCCTGGAGGAACTGGCGGGGCATGCGCTGATCCACGGCTCCATTAGCCGCCAGGAGTGGACCGCTTGGCTGCAAGCCCAGGACGATCTGACCCCTCGCAGCTACAAGCACATCCTGTTCAACCTCGACGACCTGGCCCTGGACGCCGCGGCACGAGGGCTGGGAGTGGCCATGACCGACCTGATCCTGGCCCAGGACTCGATCGCCCGGGGCAGCCTGCTGATACCCTTCGGCGCAGCACTGAAGACCGGTGGCGTCTATGCCCTGTGGCTGCGCGACAGCGGCGCCGCGCACCCGGCCTGCGAAACCGTATTGAACTGGTTCCAGGCCCAGGCCGCCGAACGGGATCTACCCACCCCGGACAATGGCTGAACCAGGCCCTGCTGATCATGGGCCGGGACAAACAACGCTGAAGGACCACTGAACAGGGTCCGGGGAAGGTTCGAAAAGTGCTGAGCGCTCAGTTGTAGACCGCCGTCATTGCCCAGGCAAAACACCCCAGCACCAGGGCCATTGCTACTACATACACCGCTAAAGCACGACCCACAGCACTACTCCACAAAACAGACTGCCACCCATACCTGCACCCCCCAGGACGGGGGATGACGCGCATTTTAACAGCGAGCGACATCATTTTGACACGATCGTACGCGACGGATTTTCAACCTCCCGACAAGTGGCATTAGCGTCAATTTTGTGACAAGCATTTCACTGACGTGGAGGTGCCCTGTCGAAGATCGAGAAAGCATGATCCTGCATCTTCAAAGCAGTATTGCGCCATACAAAGGAATTTAACCTCAAGATCGCCGCAACATCCTCTTTTTTCAGCAACTGCACACTTGAGCGATAGCACAGCGTCCCTGCCCCTGCTGGACAGGAGTAGTTAGCACTGCTTTGATTCAACGTTCGTTCCGATTGCATCGCACCCAAGGAGGGGACATGCCTTTTAAAGTCATGATGGTTTTCGGTACACGCCCTGAGGCAATCAAGATGGCTCCACTGGCCCGGGTTCTAAAACACTGGCCAGGTCTGCAACTGCACATCTGTTCCACCGGCCAACACCGGGAGATGCTCAAACAGGTACTGGATTCCTTCGAGTTGCAAGTCGACAAAGACCTGGAAGTGATGACCCAGGGCCAGTCCCTCAACGGCCTCTCGCAACAACTGCTGATCCATCTGGATACCACCTTCGAGCGCCTGCAACCGGACATCGTCCTGGTGCATGGCGACACCACTACCAGCTTTATCGCCGCCCTCGCCGCCTTTCACCGCCAGTTGCCCATCGGCCACGTCGAGGCCGGGCTGCGTACCGGCAACCTCAGGGCGCCCTGGCCCGAGGAAGCCAACCGGCGCCTGACCGGGGTCATCGCCGACCTGCACTTCGCTCCGACTGCCGAGGCCCAGGCCAACCTGCTGCGGGAAAACGTGCCCGTGGAGAACATCGAGGTCACCGGCAACACGGTGATCGATGCGCTGCTGTGGATGCGTCACCACCAGCAACAGACCCAATGGCGCCCCGCCGCCGATTCGCCCCTGGCGGTGCTGGAACACAACCGGCGCATGGTGCTGATCACCGGCCATCGCCGGGAGAATTTCGGCGACGGTTTCCGCGACATCTGCGAAGCCCTGGCCACCCTGGCCCAACGCTACCCGGACGTGCAGTTCGTGTACCCGGTGCACCTCAATCCGCAGGTGCAGAGCGCGGTCTATGGCCTGCTCTCGGACACACCCAACATCTACCTGATAGCGCCTCAGGACTATCAGCATTTTGTCTGGCTGATGGGGCGCTCGTACTTCATCCTCAGCGACTCCGGCGGCATCCAGGAAGAGGCGCCGGCCATCGGCAAGCCGCTGCTGGTACTGCGCGACGTCACCGAACGGCCGTCGGTGCTAGAGGGCGGCACCGTGTTGCTGGTGGGCACCGACCGCGAACGTATCGTGCGCCATGCCAGTGCATTGCTGGACGATGCCGAGTTCCATGCCCGCATGAGCCGGGTACACAGCCCCTGTGGCGACGGCCATGCCAGTGAGCGCATCGCCCGCCGCCTATGCACCTGGCTGGAGGCTCAAGCCCTGCGTGACAGGGCATGAGCCTGGACTTGGTCGATGCCTTCATCTACATCCTCTACGGCCTCAAATACCTGGCAATCAGCCTGGCCCTGCTGATGTTCCTGCTGGGCCTGGATGACCTGTTCATCGACCTGGTGTACTGGAGCCGCAGGCTGATCCGGCGCTGGCGGATCTACGAAAAGTTCAAGCCGGCAGACGAGGAACGGCTGTTCGCGACCCCGGAAAAACCGCTGGCGATCATGGTCCCGGCCTGGAACGAGGTGGGTGTGGTGGGCGAGATGGCGCGCCTGGCGGCGTCCACCATCGACTACGAAAACTACCAGATCTTCGTCGGCACCTACCCCAACGACGCCGAGACCCAGGCCGACGTCGACGCGGTGTGCCTGCACTACCCCAACGTGCACAAGGTGGTCTGCGCACGCCCCGGTCCCACCAGCAAGGCCGACTGCCTGAACAACATCATCGACGCCATCCTGCGCTTCCAGAGCGAGGCGAAGATCGAGTTCGCCGGCTTCATCCTGCATGACGCCGAAGACGTGATCTCACCCATGGAACTGCGCCTGTACAACTACCTGCTGCCCAACAAGGACCTGATCCAGATCCCGGTCTACCCCTACGCGCCGCAGTGGCAAGGTTTCACCGCCGGACATTATGTCGACGAATTCGCCGAGAACCACGGCAAGGACGTAATCGTGCGCGAGGCCCTGACCGGCCAGGTGCCCAGCGCCGGGGTCGGCACCTGCTTCAGCCGCCGCGCCATCAGCGCCCTGCTGGAAGACGGCGACGGCATCGCCTTCGACGTGCAGAGCCTGACCGAGGACTACGACATCGGTTTTCGCCTGAAGCAAAAAGGCATGAAGTGCATCTTTGCCCGCTACTCGATAAACGACCCCAAACTGGCCCTGGACTACCAATGGGTACCGGGCATGAACCGCCAGTTCGCCCAGGTGATCTGCGTGCGCGAACACTTCCCCCGAAACTGGCAGCACGCCGTCCGGCAGAAGTCCCGCTGGATCGTCGGTATCGTGTTCCAGGGCACTACCAACCTGGGCTGGAGCCGCACGGGCCTGCTCAACTACTTCCTCTGGCGCGACCGTCGAGGGCTGATCGCCTACCTGCTGAGCTTCATGGTCAACCTGCTGTTTCTGGTGCTGCTGAGCCTGTGGCTGATCACTGTGCTGACCCCGGATGCCTGGCACTTCCAATCAATCCTGAGCGACAGCTCGCTGCTGGTGGCGCTGCTCTGGCTCAACGGCCTGATGCTGCTCAACCGCCTGTTCCAGCGAGCCTGGTTCGTTACCCGCTTCTATGGGCTGGTGCAGGGACTGTTGTCGGCACCGCGGATGATGTGGAGCAACTTCGTCAACTTCTTCGCCAACCTGCGAGCCCTGCGCCAAGTACTGCAGATGGGCGATTCGCGACGTGTGGCCTGGGACAAGACCACCCATGAGTTTCCCGCCCTGACCAAGGCCCAGCGCACGCCCCTGGGCCAACGCCTATTGGAAAAGGGCCTGCTCAGTGAAGAGCAGCTCGAAGCGGCAATCACCAGCCCGGTGCGTCGGCGCCTGGGCCGCGAATTGCTGTTGCGGGGCTACATCGACAGCACCCAACTGGTGCAGGAACTGGCGGCACAGTTCGATCTGCAATGGGCGCCACTGAACCCGTTCAAGCTCGATCCGCAACTGATCGCCAGCATGCCCCGGCGCATTGCCGTGCAATACGCTGTGCTGCCGGTGGCCGAACAGGGCGAAACCCTGATCCTGGCTTCCGAAGACCCCGTGAGCCAAGTGTCCCTAGGGGCCATCAGTCGCCAGCTCAAGCGCCCGGTAACCTGCCGCCTGGCACCCCAGGGCCGGGTGACCCTGGGTATCCGCCACTGGTATGCCGGCCAACATCAGGGCGAGGAAACCCGACGCATGCTCGCCACCCTGGAACGGCGTCAGGACGATGAAGCGCTGCTGGAGCGGGTCAGCCGTCATCAGGTGCAAATCGGCAGCCTGCTGCAAGTGCGTGGCCTGGTTCCGCCCAGCCTGTTCAACCAGGCGATGATCGACTACGACGCCGATCGCGGCTCCCTCGGTGAACATCTGCTGGAGCGCGGCATGATCACGCCTCAGGTGCTGCAACAGGCCCTGGCAGACCAGGCCAGTGAACAACAAGCGGCCTACCGCATCTTCGCGCGGGAGGATGCATGAACACGCGCAATCAACTGCTCCTGGGCGGCCTGCTGCTGAGCCTGTCCGGCCTGCCCCTGGCGCAGACCGAAGCCCTGAGCGAATTCGAGCGTTTTCGCAGCTATCCCTATCTGGATCGCAGCTACCGCGAAGCGCACAAAGGCAACTGGAAGGAAGTGGAACGTCTGACCCGGCACCTGTTGCAACAGGTGCCGAAAAACCAGGAGGCTCAGGGCCTGCTGGCCCAGGCAACGCCGTTACAAGGATGCGTTGCAAGCCATGCACACCCTGCCACCAGACAGCGCGGCCCTGCTGGAGCTGCGCCTGACCTGGATCGAACAGGACCCTCCCGGCCCCCGGCAAGTGGAACGCTGGATCGACAGCAGTGCGCTGGAACATCGCATCCGCCTGTGGCAGGCCTACAGCATGAGCCTGGCCAAGTTCGGCGGCGCCGCCCGTGCCCATCAATGGCTGGCGAAACTGCCGGACAAGGGCGACGACAGCCAACTGCGCCTGGCCAGCGCCAGCTGGTCCGAACAGCTGCGCAACTGGGATGAAGTGATTGCCCAGCTCGAACCCGTAGCAGCCCGCCAGCAGCTCGATGCAGACGGCTGGCAGCGCCTGGCCAACGCCTACATGCAGCACCTGGACGAGAGCAAGCTGCAAGCCCTGCTGAAACAGGCACCCAGTCCGCAAGCTGCCCACAAGGTCCATCTGGCGATGATCGAACGAGCCATCGCCCTGGGTTACCGGGCCCAGGCCCAGCGCTGGATCCTGCGCCTGCCTATGCAGGATCAGGCCGATCCGGTCCTGCGGGTACAGCATTGGGAACTGGCCCGCCAGGAGAACGACAGCGAAACCGTGCTGCGCCTGAGTGCCGAGCTGCAGCGACCTTGCCTGGAAACCGCGGAGTGGTTGTCCCGGCATGACCCTGACGCCGCCCTCCGGCAGTTGCATCAATGCTCGCCCAAAGAGGACCCACAGGCCTGGTTGGTGCTCGCCCAGCGCCTGCAGGCCGGCGACCTGCTGCAAAGCCAGCGGCTGCCGGAGCCTTGGGACACGGCGCGCCGGGAGCGTCTGCTGGAGGTCTGGCTGAAACAGGGCCAAGGCGCCCGGGCCCTCCAGTGGTTGAGCCAGCAGGAGCAAACCCCGGCGGTGCTGAAACAGCGCGCCATGCTGTTGCAGGCCCAGGGCAGCACCCGCCAAGCCGCTGAACTGTGGGAGCGCCAGTACCGCCAGACCGGCAACCTGGCAGCCCTGGACCAAGCCTCCTACCTGGCCCTCGACAACGGCCGGAAGGCCCACGCTCAGGCCCTGCTGGAGCAGGCCTACGACCGCCACGGCGGCGGCTTGCCCGCCTCCTCGCTGCAACGCCTGGCCGGGCTGTACGCCGCCTCATCTGCGTTGACTCCGGCACAGTTGCGCCGCCTGGGTGCACTGCTCAAGCGGGTCGATCCCATCACCCGCGGTCAACTGCTCGCGCAACTGGCGCAAAACGGTGGTTGCGACGCGGTGCAACAAGCCATCGGCCCACGCCCAAGGGAAATCGGGGAATACCGGGCCCTGGGCCGTTGCGCCATGCCCGGACAACCCGGCGCCGCCGTGGCCTGGTACCAGGCCGCCGAACGCCTGGGAGATCGCAGCAGCCGCTTGCCGCTGGCCTATGCCCTTGAAGCCTCCGGTGATTCGGCCGGTGCCTTGGCCATCTGGCGCAGCGTGCCGGACAGGCAACTGAGCGACAACGCCCGCCTCACCGCCAGCCGCAGCGCCTTGAATCTGGGCGACAACGCCAGCGCCGAGCGCTACTGGCAACAGAGCCAGACCCGTGGCGCCGATGAGTGGGCCCTGGGCGCCGCCATTGCCGAGCAGCGTGGCGACTACAGCGGCGCTCTGGAACGTCAGCGTCAGGCCCTCGGGCCGTCAGCCAATGGCGGGCACCACTACGCAGCCTCGGTAACCGCCCAGAAGGCCGGCGACCTGTCACAGAGCACCCTGTGGCTGGCCGAGGCCGTGCGCCTGGAGCCGAACAACCCACGCTTTCGCGCCGACTACGGCATGCGCCTGGCCGGCACCCGAACTCCGGAGCAGCGGCGCCTGGCCATTCCCTACCTGCAACAGGCCACTCGAGACTTCCCCGAAGACTATCGCCTGGGCGAGACCCTGGCCTGGCGCTATGACGAAATCGAAAACAGCCTCGGCGCCCGCAAGGAACTGCGCCGGGTCATCGACCTGGAGCAGCATCCGGTGGCCGCCAACGATGAGAATGGCAGCATGCAAGCCCGTCGCTACCGTCAGCGCCGCGCCCACGAAACCCTGTCCCGGCGCGACAGTCTGACCCTCGCCAGCACCTGGTCGCCGGGCGGGGTCTCCACCCATAACAGTCTGTTGCCCAACAGCCAGCACCAGGGCCACCACCGCCGCCCGCAATCGCAGAACGTCCAGGTGGCCATGTGGGACCACGCCCTAGGCGAAGAACCAAGCCGCAACGGCAGCAGCCTGTCGGTCTACGGCCGCACCCTGCTCGGCGGCCGCGGTCGCTCCTCCTACGGTGAGTCGGCCGCTGCCGGCCTGGGCCTGCGCTACAAGCCCTGGGGCAACGCCAACATCAACTTCTACGGCGAGCTCTACAAGCAAAGCCAGTTCGACGACCAGGACAACCACGGCCTGAGCCTGGGCCAGATGCTCGACCCCGGGCGCCTGCTGGACCAGCTCAACGACCATCGCAAACGCGGCCACACCAGCACCGACTACCTGCTGCGGGGCACCGCCTCGTTCCTCGACCAGGGCCAGTACCGCAATGACTGGCGGATCGACGAGAGCGACTGGGACGAGCGCTTCCTCTACCTGGACGCCGCCTGGTGGACCAAGGCCGGTGACCATCAATGGCTGTCGCGCTACCAACAGGGCCACGCCTGGAAACTGCCGGTCAGCACTGCCCAGACCCTGATGCCCTACGGGTTTCTCGAATTGGCCGCCCAGGACCCGCGCAACCACTGGCGCCAGGACCTGCGTACCGGGGTCGGCCTGCGCTGGCAGTACGGGTTCGACGATGACCAGTACAACGCCTATCGCAGCCGCCTGACGATACGCGCCGAATATCAACAATCCCTGGGAGGCAACCTGTACGAAGGGAGCAACGGCGTCCTGGTGGGCGTGGAGCTGAATTTCTGATGAAACGACTGACGTTGATCACCCTGTTGTGCCTGGGCCTGAACCTCGGCGCCCAGGCCGAGGAGCGGCTGTTCTACCAGCCGCTGAACAGCGATGCGGCGCTGAGCCGCGAACAGTGGCGCGAGATCTGGCAGGCCAGCGCCCGCCAAGGCGTACGCACCCTGATCGTGCAGTGGACCGCCTACGGCGACTCGCACTTGGGCAATGCTCACGGCTGGCTCGCCGACAGCCTGCGCCAGGCTCGGGAACAAGGCCTGCAACTGGTCCTTGGGCTGTACATGGACCCGGCTTATTACCAGCGCATCGAGCAACTGGACA
The DNA here is from genome assembly GCF_052850735.1 of Pseudomonas sp. 910_21. Taxonomy (NCBI): domain Bacteria; kingdom Pseudomonadati; phylum Pseudomonadota; class Gammaproteobacteria; order Pseudomonadales; family Pseudomonadaceae; genus Pseudomonas; species Pseudomonas sp. 910_21. The sequence continues at coordinate 70,488 of NZ_VXCY01000005.1, forward strand.
GCGCCGGTCTGGAAACCTATTGGCAAGCGCAGTTGGCCGGGTCCCTGGAGCGCCAGCACAGGCTGCGCAAAGACTGGAAGCTGCCGGTCAGCGGCTGGTACCTGCCCATGGAACTGGACGACCTGCGCTTCCAGGCCGCGGAGCGGCGTAGCACCTTGCAGCGCCAACTCCAGGACTTTGCCCACCAGCTCGATGCGCCGCTGCACCTTAGCGCCTTCAGCGCCGGGCACCTGGCGCCCCGGGTCAATGGCGCCTGGCTCGGTGAACTGGCCGCCGGCGGCATACAGGTCTGGTGGCAGGACGGCGCCGGTACCGGGCGCCTGGCGCCGGGGGTGCGCGACAGCTACGCCGCCGCCCTGCCCTGCGGGGTCGGCATCGTCCGGGAGGCCTTCCGCCAGACCAGCGCCGAGGGCCAGCCGTTCCGTGCCGAACCGGCGGCGCCTGACGCCCGCCCCGGCGACTGCCATGCCACCGCGGTGTTTTCCCTGCGTTACCGCCCGTGGGGCAAACCGCTACTGGATCAGTTGCTCATGACCAAGGCGGGCCAGTGAAAGCCCCCATCCGTCAGGCAGGCGCCTGGCGGGACAGCAGGACCTGGGTCACGCGGCGCTCTTCCACCGCCATCACCTGAATGCTCCAACCATCCCATTCCAGGCGGTCGCCCTTGACCGGCAGACGATCCAGCAGGCTCATTACCAGGCCGGCCAGGGTCTGGTAGTCCTCGGTAGGCTCGGCGCCAAAGCCGGTACGCTGGCGCACCTGGGGCAGGTTCAGGGCGCCATTGACCAGGAACCCACCCTCTTGCTCCACCACATCCGGCCCTTCGACCTCGCTGGCATCCGGCAGCTCGCCGGCAATGGATTCGAGAATGTCGGTCATGGTCAGGATGCCCATGAAGTCGCCAAATTCATTGATCACAAAGGCGATGTGCGTCGACGCCTTGCGCATCTGTTCCAGGGCGTTGAGGATCGAAAAACTGTCCAGCAGGTTGATGGTCTTGCGCGCCAGGTGCTCAAGGTTCGGCTCGTTGCCGGCCAGGTATTCCTTGAGCAATTCCTTCTTGTGCACGAAGCCCAGCGGCTCATCCACCGCACCATCGCGAATCAGCGGCAGGCGCGAATAGGACGAGTGCATCAGCTTGGTCCGGATGCTCTCCGGGCTGTCCGTCAGGTCGATGGAGTCGACCTCGGCCCGCACCGTCATCAGCGTACGGATCGGCCGCTCCGCCAACTGCAGTACGCCGCTGATCATCACCCGTTCGCGGCGGTCGAACAGCTCGCTGCTCGGCGCCTCACCGTCCTCCAGCAAGTCGGCGATTTCCTCACCCACCTCTTCCGCCGCCAGCTTGCGACCACCCAGCAGGCGCATCACCGCATAGGCCGTGCGCTCACGCATCGGGCGCAGGCCCTGCATGGACTTCTTGCGTCGGGCCCGGGCGATCTGGTTGAACACCTCGATCAGAATCGAGAAGCCGATGGCCGCGTACAGGTAGCCCTTGGGAATATGGAAGCCCAGGCCTTCGGCGGTCAGACTGAAGCCGATCATCATCAAGAAGCCCAGGCACAGCATGATCACCGTCGGGTGTTCGTTGACGAAACGGGTCAGCGGCTTGCTGGCGACGATCATCACGCCGATGGAAACCACCACCGCAATCATCATCACCGACAGATGTTCCACCATGCCCACGGCGGTAATCACCGCGTCCAGGGAGAACACTGCATCAAGCACCACGATCTGCGCCACGATCGGCCAGAACAAGGCGTAAGTGGCACTGCCGGCGCGCTGGCTGACATGGCCCTCCAGGCGCTCATGCAACTCCATGGTGGCCTTGAACAGCAGAAACACACCACCGAACAGCATGATCAGGTCGCGGCCGGAAAAGCTCTTGTCGAACACCTCGAACAGCGGCTGGGTCAGGGTCACCATCCAGGAGATGCTGGCCAGCAGGCCCAGGCGCATCAGCAGTGCCAGGGACAGGCCGATCAAGCGGGCGCGGTCACGCTGCTCCGGCGGCAGCTTGTCGGCAAGGATGGCGATAAACACCAGGTTATCGATGCCCAGCACCAGCTCCAGGACGATCAGGGTCAAAAGGCCAAGCCAGGCCGTGGGGTCTGCGATCCATTCCATAACGACGACTCAAGTTCTCCAGAAATTTCAAACGGCCAGGCGCGAAGAAGCGCCAAGGTGCAGGGCATGCGCAACCTTGGTGGCGGGCTGGTCAGGGCGGGAAGTGGCAAAAGCCGGGGAAGTACGGCCGGGAGAATGACTGCCTGAGCGTCTGCGTCTCAATGTGGCCGGAGGGCGCGAGAAGTCATGGGGCAAAGCGAAGGAAGAGCGCCGACTGGGGGGCTCCGAGAGCGTGTTCATGCAAGTCCTGAGTGAAAAAACGGACTTGGAGGTTACAGGGGCGGCGGCGCTTTCCCCCAGCGGGAAATCATTACAAAAGTTTATCCGTACCGCCCCCGTAGCCGCCCTACACCCGCTCGGCAATCTCGATGAGGTTCAGGTCCGGGTCCCGCAGGTACACCGAGCGGATCGGCCCTGTGGCTCCGGTGCGCAACACGGGGCCTTCGATGATCGGCCAGTTGACCTGCTGCAGATGGGCAATCACCTGCTCCAGGGGCACGCTGGCGATGAAGCACAGGTCCAGCGCGCCCGGTACCGGCAGGTGGGCCTTGGGTTCGAATTCCTGGCCACGCACATGCAGGTTGATCTTCTGCCGGCCGTACTTGAAGGCCTTGCGCCCGCCGGCAAAGGTCTCCAGTTGCATGCCTAGCACGCGGACGTAGAAGTCCTCGGCGGCAACCGGGTCGATGGTGGTCAGTACCAGGTGGTCAAGGTGGTCGATCATCGAAGGCGCAGCTCCTGAAGCTAGAAGAATGGCCCGGGGATTATGCAACCCGGACCGTCGCTTGAACATGCCGCTTCAGGCCTTGCTGCGGTACTCGCGCCGTACCTGTTCGATGTAGCGCACCACTGCCGGTGCCTGTTCAAAACGCCGGTGGATCAGCGACAGCCAGGACGTCGCCGAGCTGCCGCCAATCGGCCGGTACAACACATGGGGCAGGCTGATGTGGCCCACCACCGACTCCGGCACCACCGCCACGCCCTGCCCCAGGGACACCAGGGCCAGCACCGCTACCAGGCCGCCGGGCTGGGGCCCCAGTTTGGGGGCGTAGGCGCCCTGGGCCGCCACCTGCAAGGTGCCGCTGATCTGCTCCGGAAGAATGAAGGTTTCATTGAGCAGGTGTTCGGAGGCGATCTGCGGCAGGCGGCACAGCCAGGATTCATCGGACAGCGCCAGGACAAAGCCCTCGGCATCCAGGCGAATGGCCTCGACGCCTTCCGGCAGGGTCATGGGCGAGCGGATGTAGCCCACGTCCAGGCGGCCATCGGCAATCCGCGCCGGCAGCGTCGCCATTGGGCACTCGCGCACGTTGAGGCTGACGTCCGGGCAGTCGCGGCCAAAGCCCTGCACCTGCTTCTGCAACAGCCCGGAATACACCGCCGAGGCCACGTAGCCCAATTCGATATGGCCGATCTCACCGCGTCCGGCGCGCTGGGCGTTGCGCTGGGCGAACTCGAACTGGCGCACCGTGGCCTCGGCCTCCAGCAGCAGGGTGGCGCCGGCCTCAGTCAGGCTGACCTCACGCTGCTGACGCAGGAACAGCCGGGTGCCGAGGACTTTTTCCATGTCCTGGATCTGTCGGCTGAGGGTTGGCGGGGCGATCCCCAATTGCTCGGCGGCGCGGGTGAAATTGCGCTGCCGGGCCACTGCCAGGAAGTAGCGAAAGTGACGAATTTCCATGATAGGCATTAGCTCAAAGGTAATGAACTGGTCGCCAGCGGCTAACAAAGACCGCTAAAGGCCGGGATAAGCTGAGCAAACCTTCACAGTAGAGAGCCTCTGCCATGCGCGTCAAACCCCTGTTTCTGGCAATGATCAGCTGCTGCGTGCTGCAGACCGCGGCAGCCGAGGAAAGCCGGCCTATCGTTGCCCACAAGGCAATCATCACCCTGGACAACGCCCAGCGCCTGCTCAGGGCCGCCCAGCAAACCGCCCAGGCCAAGGGCTGGCCCTGCGCCGTGGTGATCGTCGACGACGGCGGCTGGCCGATACTCGGCGCACGCATGGACGGCGCCCCGGTGGTGGCCGGAATCGAGCTGGCCCAAGGCAAGGCACGCACCTCGGCATTGTTCAAACGGCCTTCCGGGGACCTGGAAAACGCCGTCAATGGCGGCCGCCCCGCCGCCCTCAGCGCCGGCCTGCTGATGATGAAAGGCGCACAACCGATCATCGTCGACGGCCAGGTGATCGGCGCCATCGGGGTCAGCGCCGACACCCCGGCCCACGACGATGAAATCGCCCTGGCCGCCCTCGCCACCCTCAGTCGGCAGACCGCGCCATGAGCCGCGCCATCAACCCGCGCCTGACCCTGCTGACCGCATCCGGGGTCTGTTCGCTGATCGTTCTCGACACCAACATCGTCGCCGTGGCCCTGCCGAGCATCGCCCGCGACCTGGGGGCCAACTTCGCCGACATCGAATGGGTGGTCAGTGCCTACATGCTGGCCTTCGCCGCTCTGCTGCTGCCGGCGGGCAGCCTGGCCGACCGCTTCGGGCGCAAGCGGACCCTGCTCTGCGGCCTCGGCCTGTTCATCCTCGCCTCCCTGGGCTGCGGCGCCGCGCCCAACGCCTTGCTGCTGGACGTCGCCAGGGCCCTCAAAGGCGTCGGCGCAGCGCTGTTGCTGACGTCGGCCCTGGCCTCCATCGGCCATACCTTCCATGACGAAGTGGAGCGGGCCAAGGCCTGGGCCTTCTGGGGTGCCTGCATGGGCATGGCCATGACCGCCGCGCCCACGGTCGGTGGCTTGATCACTGAATACTTCGGCTGGCGCTGGATCTTCTACTTCAACCTGCCGGTAGGCGCCCTGTTGCTGTGGAGCGTGCTGCGCAACGTACCGGAATCCCGGGATACCCAGGCAGCGCGCCTGGACCCCTGGGGCAGCCTGGCCTTCAGCGCCAGCCTGCTGTGCCTGATCTGGGGCCTGATCGAAGCCAACCGCATCGGCTGGAGCCACCCGGCCACCACCACACGGCTGTTGGCGGGCGTGGCGCTGCTGGGGCTGTTCGTGCTGATCGAGCGCCTGCAACGCCGGCCCATGGTCGACCTGCAGCTGTTTCGCCACCCGCGTTTCATCGGCGCCCTGCTGGGCATGTTCGCCTACGCCGGCTGTGCCCAAGTGATGATGACGTTGCTGCCCTTCTACCTGCAGAACGGTCTGGGCTTCTCCGCCATTGCCTCGGGTCTGGGCATGCTGCCCTTCGCCCTGACCATGCTGATCTGCCCCCGGATCGGCGCCCGCCTGGCCGGGCGCTACACCCCCGCCGCCCTGATGGCCGCCGGACTGACCCTGGTGGGCTGCGGCAACCTGCTCAGCGCCTGGGCGGTGCATGCCGGGGGCTATCTGAGCTTCGCGATGGCGATTGCCGTGACCGGTGCTGGAGCCGGCCTGCTCAACGGCGACACACAGAAAAACATCATGGCCTGCGTGCCCCGGGAACGCACCGGCATGGCCTCGGGCATGAGCACCACCATGCGCTTCAGCGCCATCATGCTGGCCATCGGCGTGTTCGGTGCATTACTGGCCAGCCATACCCAGCAACGGCTGCAAGGCAGCCTCAGCCAGGTGCCCGGGCCCTGGCTGGCCCAGGCGCCGGACATCGCCTCGCGGGTGGTGGCCGGGGATATGCAGGGCGCCTTGGCGAGCCTGCCGGAAAGCGCCCGCGCCCTGATTGAACCCCTGGCCCTGCAAGCCTTTGTCGGCGGCTTCGGACTGGTGCTGACAGTGGCAGGCATTCTCGCCCTGCTTGGGGCCCTGGTGGTGGGCCGGCTGATGCGCAACCCCCTGCCCCAGGCCCAAGGGTTGGTGCTGAAAGCCCAATGAAACATGGGGTTGCCGGCTGGCCCCATGGGCCGCTGCCAAAACGGGCAGCGGCCCGCCGCTTGCAATTTCATAACATTCAATAAATTGCTGGCGCAATAAACGGCCGATTAAGGTACAGCCCTCAGCAGACGAGGTCAGCGTGAAGCCTTCAAATGTGATTGTGGTCGGTGCCGGCATTGTCGGTGCATCCATCGCTTACCACCTGGCCCGACAGGGCGCGCAGGTCACGGTGATCGAGCAAGCCACTCCAGGTTCCGGGGTCACCCGTCATTCCTTTGCCTGGATCAACCCCCACGGCGAGTTCCCGGCAGCCGCTCGGCCGCTGCGCTCCCTGGCGCTGGCGGACTACCGGCGCCTGCAGCAGGAGTTGCCCCGGTTGCCGATTCAATGGACGGGAGCACTGTCCTATGCCGAGGCCGGCCAGGACTCGACAGACACCGATGACCAAGAGCCGATGTCGTCCGCCCACTGGATCGACCGTGCCCGGATCGGGGCGCTTGAACCCAATCTGCAAGTGCTGCCGGAGCGAGCCCGGTACGCCCCCGGCGAAGGCAGTCTCGACCCGGTAGCCACCACCCTGGCCCTGCTCGAAGGGGCCCGCGCCCATGGCGCCCGGGTGCTCACCCAGACGCCGGTACAGGGGTTGCTGGTAGAGGGCCGGCGCGTGCTCGGCATCACCACTGCGGCCGGGCCTCGCCTTGCCGACCACGTCGTCCTGGCAGCGGGCTGCGCCACCCCTGAGCTGTTGGCGCCCCTGGGAATCGAGCTGCCAGTGCAGGCCTCGCCGTCGATCCTGATCCGCTTCGATGCCCCGCCCGGCCTGGTCAAGACCCTGGTTTCCAACAACCTGCTGGAGATTCGCGAAGCGGCGGACGGCAGCCTGCTGGCGGCGGAAGACTACATCGACGACAGCGGCCCTCAAGGACCCGAAGCCATCGCGCAGCAAGCCATGGCCACAATCCGCCGTTTGTTCCGTGGCGCCGAAGAGATAGCCCTGCGCAGCGTTGAAGTTGGTCAGCGCCCGATGCCCCGCGACCAGTTGCCGATCATTGGCTCGAGCGAGCAGTACCAGGGCCTGTATCTGGCGGTGATGCATGCCGGAGTGACCCTGGCGCCCACCATCGGCCGCCTGATCAGCCAGGAGCTGCTGCTGGGCCAATGCTGTGCCGAGCTTGCCTCGTGCCGCCCGGCACGTTTGGGCTGACACCACAGTCTTGCGGAATCATCCGCCCTTGCCTGCTGTCCTCTTTTGATCGCGACCACTTCTTGATCGGACAGCAGGAGCATTCCATGGCGAACATCAGCATTGCCCGACAACTGGCGAACACCCTCGAGCAGGCCGGGGTCAAGCGCATCTGGGGACTGACCGGCGACAGCCTCAACGGCCTCACCGACGCCCTGCACAGCATGCAGACCATTGAGTGGATGCACGTGCGCCACGAGGAAGTGGCGGCCTTCGCGGCCGGTGCCGAAGCCGCTGCCACCGGCAAGCTGGCGGTATGCGCCGGCAGTTGCGGGCCGGGCAACCTGCACTTGATCAATGGCCTGTTCGACTGCCATCGCAACCATGTACCGGTGCTGGCCATCGCCGCGCAGATCCCCTCCTCGGAGATCGGCCTCGACTACTTTCAGGAAACCCACCCTCAGGAGCTGTTCAAGGAGTGCAGCCACTTCGTCGAACTGCTGAGCAACCCGGCGCAGATGCCGCAGGTGCTGCACCGGGCCATGCGCAGCGCGATCCTCAATCGCGGCGTGGCGGTGGTGGTGATTCCCGGTGACGTGGCCCTGCAACAGGTGCCCGCCACCAGCAAGCCCTGGCCGACGCTGCACCCGCCGCGCACCCTGCCCGCCCCCCAGGACCTGGACCGACTGGTGGAGCTGCTGAGCCAGAGCAAGGCCGTGACTCTGCTCTGCGGCAGTGGCTGCGCCGGCGCCCATGATCAGGTCGTGGCTCTGGCCGATGCCCTCGGCGCCCCGGTGGTGCATGCCTTGCGCGGCAAGGAACACCTGGAATGGGACAACCCCTTCGACGTCGGCATGACCGGCCTGATCGGCTTCAGCTCCGGCTACCACGCCATGCTCAACTGCGACACCCTGGTGATGCTCGGCACCGACTTTCCCTATCGCCAGTTCTACCCCAGCGACGCCTGCGTGATACAGATCGACCGCAACCCCCAGGCCCTGGGCCGACGCGTCAGCCTGGACCTGGGCATCGCCGCCGACGTCGGCGAAACCCTCGCCGCCCTGCTGCCGCGCCTCCCCTACCAGGGCGATCGCGGCTTCCTCGAAGAATCGCTGCAGCACTACGCCAAGGCACGCCAGGGCCTGGACGACCTGGCCCAGCCTTCAGCGCCCGGGCGACCGATCCACCCGCAATACCTCACCCGCCTGCTCAGCGAACTGGCCGACGACGATGCCATCTTCACCGCCGATGTCGGCACCCCCACGGTGTGGGCCGCACGCTACTTGAAGATGAACGGCAAACGCCGCCTGCTGGGCTCCTTCAACCACGGCTCCATGGCCAACGCCATGCCCCAGGCCATGGGCGCCCAGGCCGCCTTCCCTCGGCGCCAAGTGATCTCGCTGTCCGGCGACGGCGGTTTCAGCATGCTGATGGGGGATTTCATTTCCCTGGCCCAACTCAAGCTGCCGGTGAAGATCGTGGTCTACGACAACGCCTCCCTGGGCTTTGTGGCCATGGAGATGAAATCCGCCGGGTACCTGGACATCGGCACCGACCTGCACAACCCGGACTTTGCCGCCATGGCCAACGCCATGGGCATCCTCGGCCTGCGCGTGGAGAACTCCGAAGAGCTCGAAGGCGCCCTGCGCACCGCCCTGGCTCACGACGGCCCGGTGCTGGTGGACGTCATCACCGCCACCCAGGAACTGGCCATGCCGCCGGCAATCAAGCTGGAACAGGCCAAGGGCTTCAGCCTGTACATGCTCAAGGCCGTGATGAGCGGGCGTGGTGACGAGGTGGTGGAGCTGGCCAGGACCAATTGGTTGAAAGGCAAGTGGTTCAATCGTTAGGGCCAGGAAGCGCCATGTATGCCGCCAGGGTTTAACCGGCTAGTCATCGGTGCCCGCTTCGACTGATGCAGCCAGTGAGCTTGAGCGGGGTCATGACCTGAGTGGGTCAGTCATAACCTCGCTGCTTGCTGCGGAAAGCCAAGCCAGGTGCGGAAAATTCAACTGACTTTCCAGACTCGTCTCATATTAGCGTTTGCGCACCCTTTGCTAGGTTGAGCGCCACTTTGCACCCGGGCCAGGTACGGCACGGGTCTGGCCTCTCTCAAGCTTAAGGATGAGCCTATGTTCGCGCCGGCCGACACTGCGCATTTCGTGCTGTCCATCCCTTCTGTTCGCCACGACTTCAAGGTGCTGGCCTTCAAGGGCCGCGAAGCCATCAGCGAGCTGTATGCGATCCATATCGAGCTGGTTTCGGACAACCCCAACATCGATCTGGAAAGCCTGCTCAACCAACCGGCGTTCTTGCAGTTCGGCCTCAAGGGTGAAGGCATCCACGGCCTGATCGACGACATCGAAATCGGCGACAGCGGCAAGCGCATGACCCACTATCACCTGATCCTGCGCCCGCACCTTTACCAGTTGCAGCACCGCCACAACCAACGGTTCTACCAGAACCTGACGGTGCCGCAGATCATTGCCAAGGTGTTCAAGGAACACGGCATCCTCGCCGACCAATACCGCTTCAACATTGCCCCCAAGCCGTCGCTGCCCCGGGTGTATTGCGTGCAATACGGCGAGACGGATTTCCAGTTTCTACAACGTCTGTGCTTCGAAGACGGCATTCACTGGCACCACGAACACAGCCTCGACCAGCACCTGCTGGTATTTTCCGACAATCAGACCGACTACCCGATCCTGGCCCATGCGCGCTATCAACAAGGCAGTGGCCTGGCCGCCGAAGACCCGGTGGTCAGTCATTTCGCGGTGCGTTTCAGCACCCGCACCAGCCAGGTGGTGCGCCGCGACTACGACCTGAAAAAGCCCGATCCACGCGGCGCGTCCAACGGCGCCAAGCTCGATCCGGTGCCCAGCACCCTGCACAGTTCCGCACAGAGCGAGGCAGCGCCGATCCTGGAGGACTATCGCTACCCGGGCCACTACAACACCGGCGCAGTGGGCAAGCAGCTGAGCCAGATCGCCCTTGAAGGCCACCGTGCCGACTACCAACTGGCCAAGGGTCAGGGCGATCTAGCGAGCTTTCGCTGCGGCCATCTGGTCACCCTCAGCGAGCATCCGCGCGGCGAATACAACCAGATGTGGCTGCTGGTCAGCGTTGAACATGAAGGTCGACAACCGCAGGTGCTGGAAGAGTCGGTCACCAGCGACGACCGCCACGGCGGCTTTACCCAGGGTTACCGCAACCACTTCAGCGCCATCCCCAGCGAGATATTCTTTCGGCCGCAAGAGCCGGCCCCCAAGCCTCGACTGAGCAGCCAGACCGCGCTGGTGACCGGTCCTGCCGGTGAGGAAATCTGGTGTGACGATTTTTCGCGCATAAAAATTCAGTTTCATTGGGACCGCGAAGGCCAACGCAACGAATTCTCCAGCTGCTGGGTGCGCGTGGCCACCAGTTGGGCGGGCGAGGGTTTTGGTCACGTGATCATCCCGCGGATCGGCATGGAGGTGCTGGTCAGCTTTATCGGCGGCGATCCCGAGCAGCCGCTGGTGACCGGTTGCGTACCGAACCAGCACACGCCGGTGCCCTACCCGCTGCCGGCGAACAAGACCCGCAGCGTGTTCAAAACCCGCAGCAGCCTGGGGGGCAAGGGGTCCAACGAGTTGCGCATCGAGGACCGCGCCGGCCAGGAGCAAATCTACATCCATGCCCAGCGCGATCAGGACTGCACCGTCAAGAACAATGAAAGCCATTGGGTCGGCGTCAACCGTGTGCACTCGGTCGGCCAGGACGAAACCATCACCGTCGGCCAGAACAGCCTGAGAACGGTCAAGGTCGACGACACCCTGCAAGTCGGCGCCACCAAGAAGGACAGCATCGGCACCCAGTACTTGATCGAAGCCGGGGAAAAAATACGCCTGGTCTGCGGCCAGAGCGTTTTTGAAATGAAAGCCAGTGGGGAGATCAACCTTTATGGCTCGAAGTTCAACTTCTCGGTGACCGGCGACGCGCAGATCAATACCGGCGGTCAGCTCGACATCAATATGCCCGGCGGCGCCGCAACCACCGCCCCCGAAACGGATGGCGTCAAAGGCAACATCGATACCGAAGTCGAGGCTGCCTTCTCTCCACCACCGGCACCCACCGCCTGACCTTCATTTCCCAAGAGCAAGCACCCATGGACTACCTGATCCAGGAAGGAAAACTCACGCTGCCCAGCGGATTTCAAGATCGCAGCGTCAACATGTTCGTCCCAGGCGTCGCCCTGCCCGCGCCCTTCAGCCTGACCCTGTCCCGGGACCTCACGCTGCCCGGGGAAAGCCTGGCGGAGTATGTCGAGCGCCAGGTCGGCCTGATTGCCGCCAAGTTGCGCAAATACAAACGTCAGGACCTGCAAGAGGTCTGGCTTTCGACGCAGTCGCCGGTACCGGGCCTGCAAGTCGACGCCCATTACCAGAGCGACGGGCGTCCGGTGTACCAGCGGCAGGCCGGTTTCATCGTCTCGCCGCAGCGCGTGCTGGTGTTTTCGGCCACTAGCCAGCAGCCCTTTGACGACTCATTGAATCAGCTGTGGACAGACGTCCTGGCGAGCTTTGAGGCCCATCCTCCATCCCCGTCCAAGCCATAAGGCGCCTGCGCACTCAAGGAACGAGAGGCCTGGGAGGCCAAGCATGTTTGAAGCGGCACGGTTAAACGACGAACTGGCCCACAGCAACGCGCTGGTGGGGTTTCTGGTGGGGGCGGCGCTGGGGATCGCCTTGATTGCGGCCGTGGCCATACTCACCGTCGCCACCTGCGGATTTGGCACTGCCTTGCTGGCCGGGGTGCTTGCGGGTGTGGGAGGTATGGCACTGACCTCCGCGGGCGAAGCCATTGGGCGAATGTCCAAGGCCCCCGCCGGGGGCATCAGCAGCGGTTCGCCGGACGTATTCATCAATGGCCTGAATGCCGCACAAGTGCAGGATAGCCTGGGTATCTGCACCAAGCATCCGGCTCCTCCGATGGTGGCGGAGGGCTCGGCCAAGGTGTTTATCAACGGCCTGCCGGCGGCGCGCAAGGGCGACAAGCTGACCTGCGGCAGCGTCATCGACAGCGGCTCGGACAGCGTTTTTATCGGCGCCGAAAAAGAGCAGTACCTGGAGATCGAAGACGAGATTCCGCAGTGGCTGCGCACCACCGTCGATATCCTCATGGCCGTGGCCGGCGCCGCCGGCGGCCTACTGAAACTGGCGTTGACGGCCGGTAAAATTGGCCTGAAGGCCGTCGCCCCTTGTGCATTGAAATTTGCTGCCGGGTTTGTCGCGGGTGAACTGGCAGGACGCTTCGTCATTGGTCCGGCTATTGGCCGCGTGGCCGGTGCCCTGTTCGGCAATCCGGTGGACGCCATCAGCGGGCGCAAACTGCTTCTTGAAGAGAGCGAAACCGACTTCAGCCTGCCAGGACTGATGCCCATCACCTGGGCGCGCTTCTATGCCAGTGACCTTACCCACGAAGGCTTGCTCGGGCGCGGCTGGGTGCTGCCCTGGGAGCAAAACCTGCGCCTGGAAGACCAGCAACTGTACCTGCGCGACAACCAGGGGCGTGACCTGCCCTTGCCGCAACTGGAGCCCGGCGAGCGCGCCTACCTGACGGACGAACAACTGTTCGTGGTGCGCTCCGAAGGTGGGCACTATCTGCTGCAAAGCCTCGACAACACCTTCTTCTATTTCGGTGAGCTGGCCGACGACGGTCAGCCATCTCCCCTGCGGCGTATCGAAAACGCCCTCGGTCACTTTCTTAATTTCAGCTATGACGGTCAGCAGCGTCTGAGCGACTTGTGCGCCACGGGCGGCATTCGTCTGCACCTATGTTACGAGCAGCACGAACGACGCCTGAGCCGAGTCGAACGGGTCGTCGATAACCAGCCTGTCGAAACCCTGGTGCATTACCAATACGACGCCAACGGCCAACTGCGCCAAGTCATCAACCGCAACGGCGAACGGGTGCGAGGTTTTGCCTACGACCAGGGCCTGATGGTCGCCCACGAAAACGCCCTGGGCCTGCGCTGTCACTACCGCTGGGCGACCCTGAACGACGGTCAGCCCAGGGTCACCGAGCACTGGACCAGTGACGGTGAGCGCTACCTGTTCAGCTATGACCTGGCACAGCGTCAGACTCATATCAAAGACGTGCTCGGTCGTACTGCACGGATCGATTACAACGAAGGTCGGCGAGTTATCGCCAGCCGTGACTTTGGTGGCGAGCAGTACCGTTTCCAGCTTGATGAGTCCGGCAACATGACCGGCCTGGAGTTGCCCGACGGCAGCACCTTGAGTTTTACCTACGACAAGCTCTCGCGACTGGAGGAAGAAACCGATCCCCTGGGCCGCTCGATCCGTTACAGCTATCACCTGGACACGGACCTGATCACCACCATCGAGCGTGCCGATGGCAGTTGCCAGCGCTGGAGCTATGACCGTCACGGTAACCTGCTCGACAGCACCGACCCTTTGGGTCAGGTGACCCAGTTCTTCAACACTGACGCCGGCCTGCCCCACACCCGCATCGACCCGCTGGGCAACAACACCCGACTATGGTGGAACGAACTGGGGCAGATCGAGCAATACCAGGACTGTTCCGGTCAACTGACGCGCTATGGCTACGACAGCCACCTGCACCTGGCGAGCATCACCGATGCCCTGAAGTGCACCACGCGTCTGACCCGCAAAGCCGATGGCGAAGTGCTGCGCGTCGACCATCCAGGCGGTAGCCATGACCAGTACCGTTACAACGCCCTTGGCCAGTTGCTCAGCCACACCAATGCCGATGGCCACACCACCAGCCTGGCGCGCACGCCCCGGGGCCTGCCCAGCCAACGCAAGGACGCCCGTGGCCAGCAGGTTCACTATCAATACGACAAAGCCCAGCGCCTGATCGCTCTGCTGAATGAAAACAAGGCCGCCTACCGCTTCAGCTACGACGCCAGCGATCGCCTGCAGGAAGAAGTGCGCATCGATGGCCTGCGCCGCCGCTTCAGCTATAGCCTCAACGGCCAACTGAGCCAGTTGGAAGAAATCGCCACCAGCCCGACCCTGGTCCAGGTCACTCGTCAGCAACAATTCGAACACGACGCCGCGGGGCGTCTGCTCAGCCGGGTCACGAGCGATGCTCGCCTGGATTATCACTACGACGACGCGGACCGTCTGATCGCCGTCGAACGCCTGCCAAGCAAGGTGGGAGACGCCCTGGGCATCCGCTCCGACCGCCTGGCCTTCAGCTATGACGCCGCCGACCAACTGCTGAGCGAAAGCAGCAGCACCGGCAATCTTGCCTACCACTACGACACCCTGGGCAACCTCACCGGGCTGACCTTGCCCGACGCTCGCCAGCTCAACCAGCTCTATTACGGCAGCGGCCACCTGCACCAGATCAACCTCGATGGCCACCTGATCAGCGACTTCGAGCGCGACGCCCTGCACCGCGAAACCCTGCGTACCCAAGGCACACTCACCAGTCGCTACGGCTACGACAGCCAGGGGCGCAAAATGTGGCAAGCCGCGATCCGCCTGCCCCACGAGCAACTAAGCCAACTGCAGGAAAAAACCGACAGTCTGCTCGGCCTCCCACAACATCCCGCCACCGCCCTGCACCGCCGCTATCACTACAGCGACGGCGGTGAAGTGCAACGGATCGTCGACAAACAGCGCGGTATCACCGACTTCCACTACGACGCCAGCGGCCAACTACGCAGCCGCCAGCCGAACCACCCGCAACTGCACACCGAAGACTTTTCCTACGACCCGGCCGGCAACCTTTGCGGCAGCGGCAGTTGGCAATTCGATCGCATCCAGAACAACCGTCTGGTCGCCTTCAAAGCCCTGCGCTTTACCTACGACGACTGGGGCAACCTCAGCGAAAAAAGCAGCACCAACGGCGCAACGCAACGCTTTACCTACGACTGCGAAAACCGCCTGATCCATGCCCAGACCTGGCACGGCGCGACCCTGCACAGCGAAGCGCGCTACCACTACGACGCCCTCGGGCGACGCATCGCTAAAGCCGTCACGCAAAGCGGCCAGACCCAAGACACGACCTTCCTCTGGCAAGGCCTGCGCCTGCTGCAAGAACAACAACCACAGCGCCACAGCACCTACGTCTACGAGCCAGACAGCTACGCGCCCCTGGCGCGCATCGACACAGATCCCAAGCTGCCCGAACACCCCGGCCAGACCTACTACTTCCATACC
This sequence comes from Pseudomonas sp. 910_21, assembly GCF_052850735.1. Lineage (NCBI taxonomy): Bacteria > Pseudomonadati > Pseudomonadota > Gammaproteobacteria > Pseudomonadales > Pseudomonadaceae > Pseudomonas > Pseudomonas sp. 910_21. The sequence continues at coordinate 85,811 of NZ_VXCY01000005.1, forward strand.
GACCAGATCGGCACACCGCAGGAAATGACCGACGCCCAAGGGCATGTGGTGTGGCGCGCGTACTACAAAGCCTGGGGCGGATTGGAAGCGTTATCACCGAATACGGTGGAACAGAATCTGCGCTTTCAGGGGCAGTATCACGACCGGGAAAGCGGGCTGTACTACAACACCTTCAGGTACTACGATCCGGCGGTGGGACGGTTTACCACGCAGGACCCGATTGGGTTGGCGGGTGGGGAAAACCTGTATCGGTATGCGCCGAATGCGTTGGGGTGGGTTGATCCGTGGGGTTTATGTGCTTCCAAATCTACATCTAATTGGAAGAGCGTTAAAAAATACGGTCACACCTTTAACGAACATGGCGCAGGAGCAAAAAACACAAAACGATTAATGGATAGAGCTCGTGGAACAAATAACAATCAAGGGCAATGGCTTAATAATGAGCAGGCTGCAGAGTTACTCAGCAATGTCAATGTTACTAAGCCAACGAAAATTCCTATCCCTGAGGGATTAGGGCAAGTCATAAAGCCAGATGGCAGTATTACTCAAGCTAAGCATGCCCTTGTCGTCCCTAGAGGAAATGAGATCAGAACTTCCTATCCTGTCTTGGAGTAATAATGTCGAATTTCAATATAGAGCTGAAGTTTTTTGATAAGCTAAAAACAACTTCCCCATTCCGTAGATATAACGTTGAAGATGATGATGTGAGGTCCATTTTAATGGACGCCTGTAAAAAGCTGGAACTATCTGGATATTTTAGTATTTCTGGTTTCGGCCAAGAAAAATGGCCTGTTGACATAGGAACAGATTTATCAGTTTTTCTCGAGCAAATGCCCGATGCTGTTCGGGCAATAAATTCGAGTCTTGCATTTGAAATTGATCTGTATGAGCAGGGGGTTGAGCGACTTATATCTTTCAGTCCTTCGAAGGAAAATTACGTAGCAGTCTGCACAAGCCAAACAAGTTGGCAGCCGAACCCAATGATCGAGAACATCTCTATAGTTCATCTAAAGCATTTGTTGATCAGCGTGATAAGTGAGTTTTCTCGAGCTCTAGAAAATGTATCACCTGAGCTAATGAAAAACTCGTGGATCAAGGATTGGTTGCAGAGCACAAAGCTAAATTAAATCAGCAGATATTAATGATGTAGATATTTTAGTGCGATTAATAGGACTAATAGCCTGAGCGGTTAATCAATTAACTTATTTTTGATCGCACTCAGCTTTGCTTTATGTACCGAACTGATGATGCTCTCAGCCGTGTTGTTCCATTTAAAGGGCTTGGCTGAGTGCTCGTTATGAGCTTCGATAAATTCACGGATAGCCCCTTTCAAATCGGCCACGCTTTAGATATAGGCGTTTATGGTTCGTAAAGTAGCCATGGTTAATAGCCAATCCCTGAAGGGGTTGTTTCAGAAGCACACTAGGTGAAATGTGGCAAGCCGCGATCCGCCTGCCCCACGAGCAACTAAGCCAACTGCAGGAAAAAACCGACAGCCTGCTCGGCCTCCCACAACATCCCGCCACCACCCTGCACCGCCGCTATCACTACAGCGACGGCAGTGAAGTACAACGGATCGTCGACAAACAGCGCGGTATCACCGACTTCCACTACGACGCCAGCGGCCAACTGCGCAGCCGCCAGCCGAACCACCCGCAACTGCACACCGAAGACTTTTCCTACGACCCGGCCGGCAACCTTTGCGGCAGCGGCAATTGGCAATTCGATCGCATCCAGAACAACCGTCTGGTCGCCTTCAAAGACCTGCGTTTTACCTACGACGACTGGGGCAACCTTAGCGAAAAGAGCAGCACCAACGGCGCAACGCAACGCTTTACCTACGACTGCGAAAACCGCTTGATCCATGCCCAGACCTGGCACGGCGCAACCCTGCACAGCGAAGCGCGTTACCACTACGACGCCCTCGGGCGACGCATTGCTAAATGCCGTCACGCAAAGCGGCCAGACCCAAGACACGACCTTCCTCTGGCAAGGCCTGCGCCTGCTGCAAGAACAACAACGACGCCCTGGGCAACCTCTCCAGTCGCTACGGCTACGACAATCAGCGGCGCAAAATGTGGCAAGCCGCGGTCCGCCTGCCCCATGAGCAACTGAGCCAACTGCAGAAAATGCCCTCAAGCAAGGCCATCCCAGCGCAAGACTTGCCCGGGAGATACTTATCAGGGCTTACCCAAATGTATTTGATAATCATTTGTGATTAAGAATAGAATTCCGCCCCCCTGGCCTGATCCCGCCTTGAATGATCGCCGCCGTGTCTTATCTCAGCGATAAACTCGAGCTCTACCTTTCCCATCGCACCGCGCTGGTCGACTATTCGGCGCCCATTGTCGGTTGCCGGGCGCAAGCCGAAGAAGTGGTCCAGGAGGCCTGGCTGCGCTTCTGCGGCCAGGCTGATAGTGCCGCCCAGCCGAGCAACCCGGTGGGCTACCTGTACCGTATCGTGCGCAACCTGTCCTTTGACCTGCTGCGGCGCTCGACCCTGGAAAACCGTCATCCCGATGGCGCCGATCTGCTGAACGAACTGCCTTCGAGTACGCCGTCACCGGAACATCAGGCGTTGCACTGCGACCAGTTGCGCCTGCTGCAGGATGCCCTGACATTGCTGCCGGAGCGCACACGGCGGGCCTTTCACATGCATCGTCTGCAACACATGACCTTCCAGGAAATTGCCGTTGAGCTGAAGATCTCCACCAGCTTGGCGCACCAGCTGGTGCGTGACGCACTGACCCACTGTGCGGAGCACCTGGCCGATGACTGATACCCCCTTGCCTCAACCTGTATCCGGTTCACTGAAGGACGACCCGGTGTGGCAGGCGGCGATGGATTGGCTACTGCAATGCCACGCCGCGCCGGATGACGCCTTACTGCAACAGGCCCATGCGCGCTGGCTGGCCGCTGATGAGCGCCATGCCCGGGCCTGGTGCAAGGCCGAGAAAATCTGGTTGCTCACTGGCGGCCTGGAGCCGCTGGAGCCACCCGCGCCCCAGCCTTTGCCAACCCCGATCCAGGCCCGGCGCAACTGGCCGGGTCGGGCACTGAAGGCGTTTGCATTGGCGGCCTGTGTGCTGTTGTTGCTCGGACCTAGGCCTCCGACCGCCTATACCAGCCCAACCGGCGAGCATCGACAGCTGCTCTTGAGTGACGGCAGCCGTATCGAACTGGGCAGCGACAGCGCTATTGGAGTGGACTTCGAACCCGGTACGCGGGCGGTCACCCTACTCCGGGGACAGGCGTTCTTCGAGGTCAGCCACGATGCCGCGCGCCCGTTCACGGTACAGGCCGCGGACATCAAGGTCAGGGTCGTAGGGACCGCGTTCGACGTGGATCTCAGCCGCAACGCCGTGGTGGTGGCGGTGCAGAGCGGCGCAGTCCAGGTTCGCGATGGACGCGGCGAACTCGCGGTGCCGGCCCTGGGCCCGGGCGATAGCCTTCGCCTCGGCCTGGACCAGGGCCCGCCGCAACGCGGTCGGCTGTTGCCTGGCCAGGTTGCCTCCTGGCGCCAGTGGCAATTGCTGGTCAATGACCGGCCGCTCTCCGAGGTGATTGATGCGCTGCAGGACTATTACCCCGGTGTACTGCTATTGGCGGACCCTGCGCTGGGCGAGCGGCGTATCACCGCTTCGCTGAACCTGCGCTCGCCAGTCAGCGCGCTGCAGCTGGCGATCGCCCCACTGGGCGGGCGCCTCAGTCAATGGGGGCCGTACCTCACCCTGATCCGCGAAGAGCCGCAAGTACCGGTAAAACAATAAATTTCACAATTTTCTGGAAGTTCTCGATCGCCGTTCGTTTATTGCCCCGCTGAGTTAATCATAATTATTCTCATTAGCATGTGCGTATTATTCGCACTATCGGGGAGTCCACCAGAGCATGTCCATTTTCCCCCCACAGGGTCTTCAGGGTTGCCGGCGCAGTGCGCGGCTATTGTGGCTGTCAGTAGGGCTGGCGGTGTCCTTGCCGGCCTTGGCCAGTGACCTGCGCACACGGCATAGCATCGACATCGCGCGCCAGCCGTTAAGCACGGCGCTGATGGCGCTGGCACAGCAGACCGGTCTGCAGATCAGCGTCGAAAGCCAACTGCTGCTCAACCTGAACGCTCCGGCGGTACAGGGCGAGCTGAGCGCCGAGCAGGCGCTGGCAAAACTGCTCAAGGGCAGCCAGTTGGAGTGGATTTACGTCGGTGACGATGCGCTGATGGTGCAACGGGCGACTCGCCCGCGTACCGATCCGGTCCGCCTGGGCAATACCAAGGTCCCTGGCGAGTGGGTGCTGCCTCAGGGGGAGACTCGTATCGACCGCGCGACGATCGAAGCCATGCCGGCGGGCAATGGCGACATCACCAGCTTGCTGCGCAGCCATCCCAACGTGCAGTTCGACGATGCCCAGCTCAGCAGCAAGACCCCTGGGGAAATCGGCCCGGCCAACATCAGCATCAACGGGGCGCAGTTCTACCAGAATGCCTTCCTGATCGATGGCATCAACATGAACAATGACATCGATCCGGCCGAAGACCGGGTACAACTTCTGGACGCGGTACCGGGGCGCAGCCAGGGCCTGGCACTGGACACCGACCTGCTGGAGAACATCACGGTCCTGGACAGCAACGTGCCAGCGGCCTATGGCGGCTTCAACGGCGGCGTCATCGATGCGCAAACCCGTGCGCCAACCCAGGCACTGCACGGCAAGTTCTCGGTGCAGACCACCCGTTCCGCCTGGACTAAATATCACATCGACGAAAGCGAAGAGCTGCGCATGCAGAACTCCGGCTCTCCCGACGAGCAGCCCAAGTTCGACAAGGTCACCGTTCGCGGCACGCTGCAGGGCCACCTGACCGACAATTTCGGCCTGCTCGGCAGCTTCAGCCAGAAGCGCTCGACCATCCCGCTGGGTTTCTACTCCTACAACAATGTCGAGGAAATGGGCTTTCACGAGGAGAAGCAGAAGCGGCGCATCGACAACTACTTCCTCAAGTCGGTATGGAAAGCCAGCGATCAGCTCACTGTCGAGACCAGCGTGACCCATGCCCCAGAGGAGAGTCATTACTTGCGTGCCAACGTGGCCAACTCGGGTTATGACAACAAGGCCGGCGGCACCCAGTTGAACCTGCGCACAATATGGGATGGCGACCTGGCGCGCATCGAACAGAACCTGGCGTGGAGCGGCCAGGAACAGAGCCGCCAGTCGGATTCGGCCGACTACTGGACCTGGCGCAAGTCGACCACCAAGGACTGGGGCATCGGCAACAAGCCCACCGCCAATACCCTTGAAGGCGGTTGGGGGGATATCGAGCAGCAGCAACGTACCTGGCAGTACAAGCTCAATGCCGACTGGCGCAGCGTCGACTGGCTGGGCATGACTCACCGTCCGCAAACCGGCCTGGAATTCTCCCGCCAGTACGTGCGCTACGAGCGCCTGACCGACAGCAGCACCTATGTTGCCCCCGCGGCGACCACAACCTGCACCAACAGCGCCGGGGTTACCGACAGCGTCGCCTGCAACATGGGCCGGACCCTGAACGGCTGGGCGGGCCAGTACATGAAGAGCCGTACCCGCTACGCCACCGGCGAATTCGACTTCACCACCACCTCCTGGGGCAGCTGGTTGCAGGACGAGATCACCATCGGCCAACTGACCTTGCGCCCGGGCGTGCGCGTGGACAGCGACGACTACATGGACAAGACCACCTGGGCGCCGCGCTTCTCCCTCGAATATGACCTGTTCGGTGACCGCACCACCTTGCTCAATGCCGGCGTCAACCGTTACTACGGGCGCAGTGTCAGCAGCTGGCAGCTGCAAGACGGACGCAACCGCCTGCGCTTCAACGAAACCCGCGACAGCCTGGACAAACCCTGGGTGGTCAAGTCCAACGCCGCCAACCAGGTGCGTTTCAATCAGCTGGACATTCCCTACGACGATGAGCTGATGCTGGGCGTGGTGCAGCAATGGGCCGGGGTCGAATATGCCCTCAAGTATGTCAATCGCAAGGGCCGCGACCAGGTGGTGCAGGTGTCCGGAAAGACCTTGGGCGAGCCCTCCACGGACCCGACGCTGGCGAGCAACTACACCACCTACACCAACGACGGCAAGAGCGAGACCGACACCTACACCCTGACGGTGACGCCGTTGCAGCGCTGGACACTGCTGGGCACCCAGACCGGCGGGCAGCTGGCGCTCAACTGGACCGACAGCAAGGCCTCCGCGCCGACCTACGTCGCTGCCGAAAACCTGTACTACCAGAACAACGTCATCCAGTACCAGGGCAGCTTCATCAATTATGACGACCGCCCGGCCAGCAACTTCAACCGGCCCTGGACGGCCCGCCTGACCACCATTACCCAGATCCCCCAAGCCAATCTGCAGTGGAGCAACTTCTGGCGCTACCGCGCCGGCTACAAGCGCATTGGCGACACGGGACGCAATGTGGACTACATGGGGACCTCGGTGGATGTCTGGGAAGAACAGAAATTCCAGGCAGCGCTGACCTGGGACACGCGCCTGGGCTGGCGCATTCCCACCGCCAAGGACCAGACAGTGTTCGTCAATGTCGACGTGTTCAACGTGCTCGACAAGAAGTCGGTCAATGCCAACCAGACGGTCAACAGCAACTCGGTCTCGACCTATGAGGTGGGCCGCCAGTACTGGCTCGAAGTCGGGTACGCGTTCTGAAATGCGCCGGTCCCTGAAGAGTCTTGTGGTCATGCTCGGCATGTTGTTGGTGGTCGGGCTGGAACAGGTGCGTGCCTGCGCACTAAGCGAACCGGCTTGCCTGCGCGAAATGTACAGCCGGCCCTCCGCGCAGTGGCCGGCGCCGCAGGTGGATGCCGGGGTGGCCTGGCAAGAGCTGGGCCCCTTGCCCGAGCGGGCGCCGTCCCCGGAGTACAACCCTTACACACAGCAGAAGGCCGACCTTGGCCGCCAGCTGTTCTTCGACCCGCGCCTGTCGCGTTCGGGGCAGATCGCCTGCGCCTCCTGCCATGAGCCGGACCTGAGGTTCGCCGATGGGCGCCGGGTTTCATTCGGGCATGACCGTGCAGCGGGCCGGCGCAATGCGCCGAGCCTGGTGGCCAGCGGCCTGGCCGGGCATCTGTTCTGGGACGGGCGCGCCGACAGTCTGGAGATGCAGGCCCTGATGCCGGTCGTCGACCCGAAGGAGATGGCCTTCAGCGTCGCGGAGCTGGTGGCCCGGCTGCGTGACAGCACGGACTATCCGGCGCAGTTCGCCAAGGTATTTCCCGGACAGGCGCTGGGGGCCGAGCAAGTGGCGGCGGCATTGGCGACTTATCAGCGCAGCCTGCTGCAGGTTGCACAACGCACCCCCTTCGAGCGCTTTCTGCGAGGGCAGACGAAGGCCCTCAACGACCAGCAATTGCAGGGGCTGCACCTGTTTCGCACCAAGGCGCGCTGCATGAACTGCCACTTCGGTCCAGGGATGCAGGACGACCGTTTCCACAATGCAGGCCTGACCTTCTATGGGCGTCGTCGCGAAGACCTCGGGCGTTATGAGGTCACCGGGCTGGTGCAAGATATCGGGCGCTTTCGCACACCTTCACTGCGACTGGTGAGCCATACCGGCCCCTGGTTTCACAATGGGCTGGCCAGCAGCCTCGATCAGGTGCTGTTGTTCTACAACGCCGGCATGCCCATACCCGTCCCCAAGGGTGGACAGTTGCAAGACCCGCTGTTTCCCGTGACCTCAGCGCAATTCAAGGTATTGGAGCTGGACCGGAGCGAACTGAAGGCGCTGAAGGCTTTTCTGGAGGCCCTTTGAGAGGTTGGCAGCAGGCGGCTGCATCCCAGGCTGCGAGCCGCACTGCCTAGGGCAGAGGGTAGCTACCCGGCAACAGGATGTCGTGATCCAGATGCTGCACATCGGTGTGCCCACACAGGGCCAGGGTCAGGTCCATTTCTCTGGCGATGATCTCCAGGGCCTTGGCCACTCCAGCCTCACCCATCGCCCCCAGGCCATACAGATGTGCACGCCCGAGCATGACCCCCTGGGCGCCCAGCGCCAGGGACTTGATCACGTCCTGACCGCTGCGGATACCGCTGTCGAGCCAGACTTCGATCCGCTCGCCGACGGCCTCGACGATCGCCGGCAGCATGCTGATGCTGGAAGGCGCACCGTCCAGCTGCCGGCCGCCATGGTTGCTGACGATCAGGGCATCGGCGCCGCTGTCCGCCGCCAGGCGCGCATCCTCGACATCCAGAATGCCCTTGAGGATCAACCTGCCGCCCCAGCGCTTCTTGATCCATTGAATGTCGTCCCAGCTCAGGCGCGGGTCGAACTGCTGGTAAGTCCACTCAGCCAGCTGGCGCCTGTCATCCACGCCTTTGACATGCCCCATGATGTTGCCGAAATGGTGCCGACGGGTACTCAGCATCCCCTTGATCCAGCGCGGCTTGCCGAGGATATTCAAGAGACTGGAGGAGGTCAGTCGCGGTGGAATGCTCAGGCCGTTTTTCAGGTCTTTGTGGCGCTGGCCGCTCAACTGCAGATCAAGGGTCAGGACCAGGGCATCACAACCGGCGGCCTTGGCCCGGTCAATCAGGCTGGCGACGAAACCGCGGTCGCGCATGACGTAGAGCTGGAACCAGAACGGCGCGGCAATGGCCTGGGCGATGTCCTCCAGGGAGCAAATGCTCACCGTCGACAAGGTGTAGCGAATGCCGGCGGCGGTGGCGGCGCGGGCGGCAAGAATCTCGCCGTCGGCGTGGATCATTCCTGCCAGGCCAGTGGGCGCGATGGCCAGCGGCATGGCCATGTCGATGCCCATTCGCCGAGCGCTGAGCGAGCGCTGCTCGACGTTGCGCGCCACCCGCTGGCGCAGCTTGATCGCGCTGAAGTCGGCCTGGTTGGCCTGGTAGGTGCTCTCGGTCCAGGAGCCGCCATCGACATAGTCATAGAACATTCGCGGCACCCGCCGCTGGGCCATTACACGCAAGTCTTCGATACAGGTGATGATGGGCATTGGCCCGCTCCCGATTGAGGTTCAGCGCGAGATTAACGGCCTGCCCGAGGCGTGACCGGGAAAAGATTTCGCGCTTATCGGGCGTAACTTTCCTACAGCGAATGCTTCAAGCGTGCCTGCGCCTCAAGCACGGTTTCATGACAGACCCGGGTCAACCAGGTGCTGAAGGCTTCCGCCGCCGGCGATGCCTGCCGAACCCGCAGTTGATAGTGAAATGAGGGCTCGCTGCGCACCTCGCCAATCGCCACCAGCTGCCCATCGGCCAGCCACGCCTGTGCCAGTGAGGGCCGCGCCAGAACCACGCCCTGAGCCTTGGCCGCCGCCTCAAGCATCATTCCCAGGTCCAGCAGCGCCGGGCCCTGCCCCGGTTCGACGAGTTCCAGGCCGGCTTGCATGAACCAGGGCCGCCAGGGCTCCAGAGGTGAACGCAACAAGGGCAAGCGGGCGAAATCCCGCACCGGATCCAGGCCCGGGAAATGCGCCAGCAAGGCCGGTGCGGCCATGGGCAGCAGTTGTTCGTCGAGCAGCCGCTGACAAGGCGCGACCTCGGCGCTGTCGCCACTGATCAGCACGTCGCAGGCTCCACCATCGATACTGCCCATGGGCGCACTGAGCTGGATCTGCAGGTCGACGTCCGGGTAGGCCAGGCTGTGCTCCTGCAGGCGCGGGATGAGGACCTGACGGGCGAAGGTCGGCGGGCAACTGACCGTCAGGTGCTGCTGGCGCTGCACCGGACGCTGATGCCCGGGGATTGCCAGCAACTGCGCGAGGATCGGGCTGACCTGCTCCAGGTAGACCTGCCCCTGTACGGTCAGCACCACACTGCCGCCCAGGCGCTCGAACAACGATACGCCCAGCAGTTGCTCCAGGCCTGCAACACGCTTGCGCAAGGCGCTCCCGGTGAGTGCCAGGGCATCGGCCGCGCGCTCGAAACTCTGCAACTGCGCGGCCGCCTGGAAGGCCAGCAGAGCATCCAGGGAAGGCAGGCGATAGTCCGTGAAGTTGTTCATGTCTGGGCTCCCGGGCGCACTGCGACGATGGTCCGGGCACAGTGCCCGGTACAGGGTTGCGCCAGTCTCTGGATCTTACCCAGCCTGCTGGCACCGGGGCGACGTCTGTGCAACGCCGTGAGAAAAAAACTCCCGTTGAGCGCGCCTTTTATTCCTCATGAGCTGCAGCCGTGCTGGCTAGGATGGCCCTCGCGATCTTTAAAACAACAACAAGAAGGAAGACCAGCCATGCTTAAAACTGCTCTTGCCAGCCTGACCCTGGCGCTGCTTTGCAGCGCCGTCCAGGCCGATACGCTGACCGTGGTTTCCGTCGGCGGGCTGAACAAGCAAGCCCAGCAGCAGGCGTTCTACACCCCCTTCGAGCAGCAACACTCGATTAGCGTTCGGGCCGGCGAGTACAACGGCGAAATCGGCATGATCAAGGCCATGGTCGAGACCGGGAGTGTCGGCTGGGACGTGGTCGAAGTGGACCATGCCGAAATACAGCGCGGCTGCGACGAGGGGTTGTTCGAACGGCTGCCGGCCATGCCTGAGGTGGCCCAGAACGACTTTATCGAGGGCACCCTGAGCGAATGTGGGGTGGGGGCCGGCGATCTAAAGAGTTCGTAAAGACTGCCCGGCCGCCACTGACCCGGCCAGGCAAATGCGCTTCAATTCTCCTTGAGCCAAGCCTGAAACGCCCGGAGAAGCCCATGAGCAAGCTTGCCCGCTATCTGCAGGTCGAGGACATCCTCCTCGACGTCCATGTGTCGAACAAACAGTGCCTGTTCGAACAGGTTGGCCAGCATCTGCAAGAGACCCGACAGCTGCCCGGCGCTGGGGTCACGGCCAGTCTGTGGCGCCGGGAACTGGCCGCCAGCACCGCCATCGGCGACGGTGTGGCCGTGCCCCATGCGCGGCTCGCCGAGCTCGATAGCATCCATGCGTTGTACCTGCGGCCGCAGACCGCCATGGCCTTTGCCGCCCCCGACCAGCAGCCGGTGAGCGATATCCTCGTGCTGCTGGTGCCCGCCCCCGCCGATCAGCAACACCTGGAACTGCTGGCGGACACTGCCCGGCTGTTTTCCAATCCACGCTTTCGTCAGGCGCTGCTGCGCTGCCACGATGCGTCGCAGGTCAAGCAATTGGTTGACCACTGGTAGTCCGGGAGACGTCCAGCGCGGACGCTCCCCTCTCCATCAGCGCTGTTCAAGGTGCTCCATGAAGGTGCTGCCGCTGTAGGCCTCGCGAAACAGCCCGGCCGCCACCAGTCGCGGTACCACCTGTTCAAGGAAGATATGCATCGAACGGATCGAGCCTCCGGGCGCGGCGATGAAGCCGTCCATGGCACCGGCCTCGGCCCAGTCGACGATCTGTTCGAAGGCATCTTCGGCGGTGCCGATCACTTGCCAGTGGGCGGCGGAAATCACTTCCGGGCGCAGCAGCAATTCATCCAGGCGCAAGGTCTCGCGCTCGATCAGACGCCGCAACAGGTTGGTATGGGTGCGGCTGCCGGGGTTGTGCACCGGGGCCGGCAAGTCTGCCGCGCTCACTGGGCGGTCCAGGGGCCAGTCACTGAGGTCCAGGCCGAGCATCTGCTTGATCGAGGCGAATTTGCGTCCGTTGTCCGGACGGCCGTGGGTCTGCATGAACAGCTCCCGGGCCTCTTCCCGGGTCGCGGCCAGATACAGGCTCAGGCCGGGCAGCAGGCGAATGTCTTCGGGCTTGCGACCGTGACGCCGGGCCCGCTGGGAGAGATCGCGGCGCAGCTCCAGGGCGGCGTCCTTGTCCGGGGTCGGGGCAAACACCAGATCGGCCACCGACGCGGCAAAGTCGCGGCCGGTGTCCGAGGCGCCGGCCTGGATCAACGGAATCCGCGCCTTGAACGCCGGCAGGTTGAGCGGACCGCGCACCCGAAAATGCTCACCGTCATGGTCCACCGGATGCACCTTGGCACGGTCGGCGTAACGGCCATGCTCACGGTCCAGCAGCAGCGCGTCGTTGGGGTAGCTGGCCCAGAGGTCATGCACCAGGCGGGTGAACTCCGCCGCCCGGGCATAACGCTGGTCCGCGCTGGGCATGGCCTCCAGGCCGAAGTTCTCGTGGCCCTGCAAGGCGGTGACGATGTTCCAGCCGGCGCGACCGTTGCTCACCCAGTGCAGCGACTGCAACTGGCGCGCCACCACATAGGGCGGGAAAAAGGTGGTGGAGACGGTGGATACCAGGCCGATGTGCGAAGTCTCCCGGGCGATGCACGCCAGCAGCACCGTGGGGTCGAGGCTGGCGAAACCCGAGCCGCTTTCCAGGCCGTCCATGTTCAGGCAACTGACGTCGGGGCGGAACACAAAATCCAGGTGTGCGGCCTCAGAGCGCTTGGCGATGTCCACGGCGAAGTCGGCGCTGTAGATACCCTCGATATTGCTGTCGGGCTGGCGCCAGGCATCGCCGCTGAGCCAGGTGGGGGCCAGGGACATGCCGATATGCAGGCGTTTGCGGTTACTCATCTGTTGCCAATCTCCTGTGTACGAATGAACGCCGACCGCGCCTCGGGCAGCAGCCGGCGATGGGTCCTCGGGGCCTCAGAACGCCCCTTTGACGCCGATGCCCAGGGTCCGTGGCTGGGTCATGCTGGCTTCGATGCCGCCAATGCCGCGGTTCTGCTGCATGTACGTGGGCGAGCGGTCGTCGAAGACGTTCTTGACGTAGCCGTAGAGCTGCACCTGGTCGTTGAAGCGATAACTCATGCGTGCATCGGTGAGGGTGTAGGGCTTGATCGAATAGCTCGAGGTGTTGGCGACATCCGAGTAGTAACCGTCCAGGTAGCGCACCTGGGCGTTGAGGTTGAGGCGCTCGGTGATGTCCCAGCTGGGGCCGAAGCTCAGGGTGTAGCCCGGCGAACGGGCGAACTCGTTGTGGGCGTAGCCGGCGTTGCTGGAGATTTTGTCGATGCGGGTGCGCAGGGTCCCGGCACTGGCCTTGAGCCGCAGGTTGTCCAGCAGGCGGTAGTCGAAATCCAGTTCCAGGCCATAGGCGTGGGCCTTCTCGGCGTTAATGGTGTAGGACTGCGCCACCCCGGGGGAGATCACCACCGGGATGTTGTACTGGGCGTCCTTGAAGTCCATGTAGAACAGGTTGGTGTTGATCAGCAGGCGGTCATCGAGAAGGCTGGCGCGGCTGAACAGTTCATAGTTCCAGATCGACTCTTCCTTGAAGTAGGCCCATTGCCGGGTGCTCAGGTTCAGCGACACGCCGCCCGGGTTGTAGCCACGGCTGATCAGGCCGCCCAGGGTCCAGTGCGGGGTGGCGGCGTAGGCCAGTGACACCTTGGGCAGAACGGTGGAGAAGGTCTTGTCATAGTTCAGCGCGCCGGGGGCCAGCACCGAGTTGCCGGTACGTTCGATGTGGTCCTGCTGGTAGCGCAGGCCGGTGCTCAGGGTCCAGAGATCGGTGAGGCGGTAATTGACCTCGCCGAAGATCCCCAGGTTGGTCTTGGTGTCGTCGAAGGCCGAGCGGCCCCTCAGGTTCAGGGTTTCGTCGGTGCGGGTGCGGGCGTAGTAGACCCCGCCCATGCCGCTGAGCAGGTCCTCTTTCTCACCGAAAGTCAGGCGCGATTCGTTGGAGGCGTTCTTCTGGTGGATGTCGGCATCGCCCTCGCCCGCCGCGCCGGTGACCCGGTGCACCGATGACAACGAGTATTGGGCCTGGTTGAACAGCTTGAGGCCGTTGCCCAGCTCATAGGAGACATCCAGGATGCTGGTGTTGGTGTCCTGCTGCCAGGAGGGCATGGTGGTGGAGCTGTGTTCCAGCTTGTGGAACGGCGCCGAGGCGGCTTCCTGGGTCGGGCGGTTGCTGTCGTTGTGGGAAAAGGTGAACTTGCTCTCCAGCCCCGGAATGTCCGTAGGCAGCCACAGCAGCTTGGCCCGGGCGTTGAGGTTGCGAAAATCCTGGTCGGTCTTGCCGCCCTGGAATTTCGGGTTGTCGTAGTCGATGAAGGTATCGCGGGCCGAATAGTCCACCGCCAGGCGCCCGGCGAAGTCCTGGGCCAAAGGGCCGGACACGGCAACGGAACTGCGCCGCGAGTGGTAGCTGCCGATTTCAGCCTGGTAGGCCGCCTCGGGGGTGAAGGTCGGATCCTTGGTGTTGACGATGATCGCCCCGGCAATCGCATTGGCCCCTTGGGAGGTGGTCTGCGGGCCGCGAAAAACTTCGATGCTGTCCACATCCCAGACCGAGGTCGCGCCGAAGAACATCTCGTTGTAGTTCAGATAGTGCCCGTCGAGGTTGATGGTGGCCCGGGGCACCGTGCCGCCCCAGAACACGTTCTGCCCGTTGTTCGGCCCCTGGGTGTCCTGGCCACGGATGATCGGCGCCCCCACCGAATCGGTGTAGATCACGTTGGGGCTGCCGTTGATGACTTCCGAGACCGACCCATCGCCGGTCCGGGTCTGCTGGATATCGCGGTCGGTGATGATCGACACGGATGACGCCGTGTCCTTCAATTCACGGTCGAGTTTTTCACCGGTCACCACCAGTGCGTCCAATGCCAGGCCGCCCTTCGCCACGACGTGCTCCCGGGCCCGACTGTCTTCAGCCAGGGCCGGCGGGGTCGCCAGCAGGGTGGACAGGGTAAGAACGCCAATACCGTGGCTGAATGTGCGATACGTAAGGGCCATCAAAACTTCCTTCCAAATGAGAATGATCCTCTTTCAGGATTAGGCTATCACGTAGCCATCAAATTCCTCAATACGGAATACATTCTGCAAATTGGAATGACCTTCAGGTTCGGCCCGGGTACATTCGCCCGTCCCTGGCCGACGGCGAAACCGCTATCATGGCCGCCGCTAGTGCCAGCGCCACGCAGGCCGTAGCCTGCGCACCCCACGCGGCCAGACATTGCTGAGGAGACCAGCCGTTGAACACTTCGCACAACCCGTTGGACGACACCCTGGATGCCCCACCGGAAAAACGCTCCGGGGTCATCCAGTCGGTTTCCATTGCCGCGCGCTTTCTCAACACCCTGGCCAATGCCGAGGGCGAGCTGGCCCTGGGGGAAGTGGCCCGGCGTACCGGCACCGGGGGTTCCACCGCCCACCGCTACCTGCAAAGCCTGGTCAAGGAAGGCCTGGCCAAGCAGGACCCGGTCAGCGGCCTCTATGACCTGGGGCCGGCGGCCCTGAGCATCGGCATCGGCGCACTGAAACGCATCGATGCCGTGGACATTGCCGCCCAGCACATGAAGGCCCTGGCCCAGCGGCATGCCGCCAGCGGTGGCGTGGCGATCTGGACCGACCGCGGGCCGACCCTGGTGCGCTGGTATCGCAGCGCCTATTTCTCCATCAACCCCCTGGCCCTGGGGGACATCCTGCCGATCGACAACACCGCCTGCGGGCTGGTGTTCCAGGCCTTTCTGCCCAAGGCCGTCATCGACGCCGCACGCAAGCAGCAGCCGGCACACTTTCGCGGCACCCCGCCCAGCAGCGCGGTACTCGATCAAGTCCGTCAGAAGCATTGGGCCGAGCTCACCAGCCACCTGCTGTCCAACGTCACTGGCCAGGCATCGCCGGTGTTCGACGCCCAGCAGGAAATCGTCTGTGTGATGACCACCGTCACCGACCTGGGGCAACTGCAGGCGCCGGAAGATCGCGAGGCGCTGTTCCACGAAGCCGCTCTGGTCAACCAGGCCACCGGCGGCCAGCGAGTTCCTCAGGAACCGCTCCCTTCACGTCGCTGAGTCGTCACCCAGTGAATCAGGCGCGCCGGATGACGGCGCCTCGACCCGGCCCCTGGGCACCATCAAGGGGGTGCCGCTGACCGGGTCGGTGATGATCATCGAGGCAAGCCCGAACACCTGCTCCACCAACGCCTCGGTGAAGATCGTCGCCGGCGCCCCCTGGGCAACTACGGCCCCGTCCCGCAGCGCAATCAGGTGGCTGGCATAACGGCAGGCCTGGTTCAGGTCATGCAGCACCGCGACGATGGTGCGCCCCTGGCGGTTGAGTTCGGCCAGCAGTTCCAGCAGCTCGATCTGATGGACGATGTCCAGGTAGGTGGTGGGCTCGTCCAGCAGCAGGATCGGGGTTTCCTGGGCCAGCACCATGGCAATCCACACCCGCTGGCGCTGGCCGCCGGACAGTTCGTCCAGCAGTCGCTCGGCCAGCTCGCTGACCCGGGTCGCGGCCATCGCCCGGCGCACGGCCTGCTCATCCTCCAGCGACCATTGGCGCAGGAGCGACTGATGCGGGTAGCGCCCCCGCGCCACCAGATCGGCGACGGTGATGCCGTCCGGCGCCGTGGCGCTTTGCGGCAGCAGGCCCAGGCGCCTGGCCACCTCCCGGGCCGGCAGTTGGCGAATGTCCTTGCCATCGAGCAGCACCTGGCCCCTGGCCGGGGCCAGCAGCCGCGACAGCGCCGCCAGCAGGGTGGATTTGCCACAGGCATTGGGCCCGACGATGACGGTGAACGAGCCATCGGGAATGGCCAGGGAAAGGTCCTGGGAAATGATTCGCGCGTCGTGGCGCAAGGTCACGGCATCCGCGTGCAAACGATGAGTCATGGGCAGGTTTTCCTTGGAGCAGCAGGCGCTTGCAGTATTGCAATTGCGGAATGGATTCTACAATATGGAACACATTGCATGAGAAGCATTATCATATAAGCCCTGCAGTCCAGGCCCTTCAGGCGAAATAGAAGGCGCCCCAGCCGCACTCCACCCACCGCCCAACGGATCGACGATGAACCCACGCCTTACTGTCCGGCTGCTCAGCGCAGCGGTCCTGGCCCTGTCCGCTCACCTTGCCTGGGCCGCCCCGACCGCCCCGTCCCGTATCGTCTCCACCAGCCCCAGCGTCAGCGGAATCCTGCTGGCCATGGACGCGCCGCTGGTGGCCAGCGCCGCCACCACGGCCAGTCGCCTCACCGATCAGCAAGGGTTCTTTTCCCAATGGGCCAAGGTGGCCGAACAACGGGGCGTGCAGGTGCTGTACCGCAACCTGCAATTCGATATCGAAGCGGTGATCGCCAGTGACCCCGACCTGGTGGTGGTGTCCGCCACCGGCGCCGACAGCGTCATCGCCCAGCGTGCCGAACTCCAGGCCCAGGGCATCGAGACCCTGGTGGTGGACTACTCGAACCACAGCTGGCAGGACATCGCTACCGAGTTGGGCCAACGCACCGGCCTGGAACCACAGGCCCGGGCCGCCATCCAGCGCTTCGACCAATACGCCGCCGACACCGCAGCCCACATCACCCCGCCTCCCGGTCCGGTCAGCGTGGTGGGCTACAACATCGCCGGCAGCTATTCCATCGGCCGCCTCAACAGCCCCCAGGCCCGGCTCCTCACCGGCCTGGGCTTCAAGGTGGTAGAGCTGCCCGAGGCGCTGGCAGGGAAAGTCACCCGTGCCTCGGACTTCCAGTTCATTTCCCGGGAGAACCTGCCCGCAGCCATCAGCGGCGACAGCGTGTTCCTGCTCAGCGCCGACGAGAACGACGTGCAGGCGTTTCTCGCCGATCCGGTGCTCGCCAACCTGCCGGCGGTGGTCCACAAGCGGGTCTACGCCCTGGGTCCGAGCTCGTTTCGCATCGACTACTACTCGGGGCGGCAGATGATCGACGCCGTCGCCGGGCACTTTCGTTAAACCATGAGCCTGTCTGCCCAAGGCCGCGGCATACCGCTGCGACTTGCCCGAGGCAACACGCCCCGTACCTGGGGCCTGCTGGCCGGGCTCGCGCTGCTGGTTCTGCTGGCCCTGCTGAGCCTGGCCGTCGGCTCGCGGGCCATTCCCCTGAGCGTGACCTGGGAGGCGCTGCACGCCGCCGACCTGCACAACGACCAGCACCTGATCCTGCGGGAACTGCGCCTGCCGCGCACCTTGATTGCCCTGCTGGCCGGAGCGGCCCTGGGCATGGCCGGCGCGGTGATGCAGGCCGTCACCCGCAACCCCCTGGCCGAACCGGGCCTGCTGGGGATCAATGCCGGTGCGGCCCTGGCGGTGATCATCGGCGTGGCGCTGCTGCACCTGACCAGCATGGCCGAGTACCTGTGGCTGGCGTTCTTCGGGGCCGGGCTGGCCGGCGTCGTGGTGTTTCTCCTGGGCCAGGCCCATGAGACCGGCACCAACCCGGTACGCCTGGTGCTGGCCGGGGCCGGGTTGTCGGTGATGCTCACTTCGCTGACCGGCATCATCGTGCTCAACAGTCCGCCCGAGGTCTTCGACCACTTCCGCCACTGGGCCTCGGGCTCGCTGTCCGGCAGCGGCTTCGCCCTGCTGCATGTTCCGGCCATGGCCATCGCCCTCGGCCTGTGCATCGCCCTGGGCGTCGCCGCCAACCTCAATGCCCTGGCGCTGGGCAAGGACCTGGGGCAGGCCCTGGGGGTGAACCTGCGCCTGACCTGGCTGCTGTCCTGCCTGGCGGTGATGTTGCTGGCCGGCGCAGCCACCGCTGTGGCCGGGCCCATAGGTTTCGTCGGTCTGGTGGCGCCGCACCTGGCGCGAATGCTGGTGGGCCCGGACTATCGCTGGATCCTGCCCTACTCGGCAGTGCTCGCGGCGAGCCTGCTGCTGGGGGCCGACGTACTGGGCCGAGTGCTGGCGGCACCGGAGGAAATCGCCGCCGGGATCATCACCCTGCTGCTGGGCGGCCCGTGCTTCATTGTCCTGGTCAGGCGCTTTCGCCTGAGCAGCCTGTGATGGGCCCTCATGCCCTGCGCCTGGGCCCCTTGTCCCTGCGCTGGCGGCCACGCACGGTGTTGGTCTGCGGCGTCCTGATCCTCGCCACGCTGCTGCTCTGGGCCCTGTTGCTGGGCACCGGCAGCCTGGCCCTACCCCCGGATCAGGTGCTGGCCAGTCTCCTGGGTTACGCTCAGGACTCCACTGCCCAGCGGGTGATTCATCGGGTGCGCCTGCCCCGGGCGCTCACCGCCACCCTGGTGGGCGCAGCCCTGGGCATGGCCGGGGCGATCTTCCAGTCGATCTCGCGCAACGCCCTGGGTTCGCCGGACGTGATCGGCTTCACCACCGGTGCTGCCAGCGGCGCCATCGTGCAGATCATGCTGTGGGATTGCGGCCCCCTGGCAACGTCCCTGGCAGCAGTGGGCGCTGGCCTCTGTACTGCGCTGTTAGTGCTGCTCCTGGCGCGCAAAGGCCACAGCAGCGGCGGCTACCGCCTGGTGCTGGTGGGCATTGGCGTGGGCGCCAGTCTGTCCGGCTTGAACAGCATCCTGCTGGTCAGCGGCAACCTCGACCAGGCGATGTTCGCCCAGCTGTGGCTGGCCGGTTCACTGAACACCCGCACCTGGTCCCACGTACTGCCCGCGGCCCTGGGCCTTGCGGCCATTGTGCCCATAGCCCTGTACCACGCCCGGCGCATCAACCTGCTGGAAATGGGCGACGCCACCGCCACCCAACTGGGAATCGCGGTTGAGCGCACCCGGCTGATCATGGTCCTGGCGGCCGTCGGCCTGACCGCCATCGCCACCGCGGCGGCCGGGCCCATCGCCTTTATCGCCCTGGCCGGCCCGCAACTGGCCCGGCGCCTGACCCGTTGCGCCGAAGTGCCGCTGGTGTCGGGGGCGCTGATGGGCGCGGTCCTGTTGCTGACCGCGGACCTGCTCAGCCAGCGCCTGGCCTGGTACGCGAACCTGCCGATCGGCCTGATGACCGGGCTGCTGGGGGGCTTTTACCTGCTGTGGTTGCTGGTGCACAGCCGGCGGATCTGAGGGGTTCGTGGCTCACGGCGGCACTGGCCACTATTGCCCCGTCACCTTCCTGAACCGCAGGTTGCGCGCCACGCTGCTGGTCAACACCTCACCCTCCTCGGCAAAGCTGATCACCCCCAGTTCACCGGCGCGAAAGCGCTCCGTCGTCAGCGGCTGCAAAGGGTAGCTGTGCTGGCCGATACGTACGTAGAGCTTGCCTTGCCGGGGGTAGACCTTGAGCTGTCCGGGGCTGGTTTGCAGCGCGTAGAGGCCGACATAACGACGGATGTCCTCGGGTTTCCAGGCCGGCGCCAGGACATAGGTCGAGGCCGGGTTGTTGCCAACGATCCGTGCCCCCGGTGCCGCCGCCAGATAGATCGGGATGCCATCGTTGTCCGCCGCCATCAGTTGATCGCTCTGGCGAAGCAACGGCAGGACCTCGTGAAAGGTGTCCAGGACAAACCCATCGCCGGTGCGTTGCAGCTGGAACTGATGACCGAGATCATCCAGGTAGGTGCCGGCCACCAAGGTATTCAAGAACGCCTTGGGCAGCGCCTTGATGCTCGGCGGCGGCGCGGGAATGTCCGTGTACCGGGGTAACCAGGACGGGCCCAGCATGACATCCAGCAAGCGGTGCCCGCGCTCCGACGCTTCCCCTTCCGTGCTGTTGCACAGGACCACAGTGGCCACATCCAGCTTCGGGTACCAGGCCACATCGGTGCTGAAACCGGCCCAACTGCCGCTGTGGGACACCTCTTGCAAGCCCCGATAACTGCGGTTGGCCAGGCCCATGCCGTAATAGCCCGGGTCACCGTCGTTGAAGGGCTCGGTCTGGCGCATCTTCTCCACCAGCGCCGTGCCCCCGACCCGCCCCGTGGACAGGTTGCGCAACCACAGCATCAGGTCCGCCACAGTGCTGTGCACCTGACCGTCGCCGGTCTGTTCCCAGCGGGCGTCCACGGCTTCGGGGCCCTTGGACGACTCGCCCTGTTCATAGCCCTGGGCCAGGTTCGGCAACTGCACCGGGTACTGATCGACAATGCTCGAGCGACTCATGCCCAGGGGCTGGAACAGATGGGCTCGACTGTAGTCCTTGAGGGGCATGCCGGCGGCTCGCTCGGCGATGCTCGACAACAGCACATAACCACTGTTGCTGTAGCTGAACTCGCTGCCGGGGGGAAACATCAGAGCGTTCTGCTTGAACAGCAGATCCAGGGCCTGTTGCTGGGTAAAGCGCTGGTTCAGGGCAATCCCCGCCAACTCCGCCAGCAGCATGTAGTCCTGCAGGCCCGAGGTGTGGTGCAGCAGATGACGGATCTGAATGCCCTCGGCATAGGCCGGCAGTTCCGGCACAAAGCGCCGGATCGAGTCATCCAGATCCAGGCGGCCTTGGGCTTCGAGCTCAAGGATGGCAAAACCGGTGAACTGCTTGGACACCGAGGCCAGGTTGAACAGGGTGTCGGCCTGGATCGCCCGGCCGGTGGCCAGGTCGGCAGCGCCGTACCCTGCGCTCCAGATCATTTTGGCGCCGCGCATCACCCCGGCGGCGCAACCGGGCTGGTCCGGCTTGATGTCGTCGAACACCTTGTGAAACGCCGCGGGCGCGGTGGCATGGGCCAGGGGCATCGCGCCCAAGGTGCAGATCAGCAAGGTGGCAAGCATGCAACGCATGGGTTTTTCCTCTGGTCACGTCGATCCTTCAGGCTCCTCGGGAGCCGCCCCAGTATCCCCATGGCAAGCGTTGGAATCTGTCTGCAGTCAGTGATTTTCTGTGAATAAACGTGCACAGATGTGAGACGCGGCGGGCCCAGGAAGAAAGCCTGCACAAATGCCGTTATCATCGACCGCTCGTACGCCATCCTCACCCGCGTCCCTTGACCCGGCCCCCCTTTCACTCGATGGAACCTGCCATGCACCTGCTGTATCCCAGCGACCCGTTCGACCCCAAACGCCCGGACGAGCATTACCTGGACGAATATGAGGCGGTGCTGGCCGCTGGCCTGAACGCCTCGCTGTTCTCTTTCGAGGATTTCGAAAGCGGCCGCTTCAAGGCTTCCCCGGCCGTGCCAGGCGACGAGCCGGTGCTCTACCGCGGCTGGATGCTGACGCCCGAAGGCTACGGCGCACTGCTCGAGCACTTGCACGCCAAGGACGCCAAGGAATTCACCTCCCTGGCCCACTACCGACACTGCCATCACCTGCCAGAGTGGTATCCGCTGCTGGCCCGGTACACCAGCGAGACCCGGGTACTGGCGCCCGACGCCGACTTTATCCAGGCACTGGCAGACCTGAACTGGCCGGGCTATTTCATCAAGGACTACGTCAAGTCACTGAACACCGGCAGCGGCAGCCTGGTGGCTTCGCCGGCAGACATAGCCCCATTGGTAGAGCGCATGCGTCAGTATCGCGGGCAGATCGAGGGAGGCATCTGTGTCCGGCGCCGGGAGGACTACCTGGAGGACAGCGAACGGCGCTACTTCGTGCTCAACGGCAAGGCCCATGCGGCACAAGGCGAGGTGCCGGCACTGGTGAACGAGTGCGCCGCGCTGATCGACAGCCGGTTTTTTTCGCTGGATGTGGTTTTGCGGGCCGACGGCGTGCTGCGTCTGGTGGAACTGGGGGACGGTCAGGTATCGGACCGCAAGGAGTGGTCGGCGCAGCGCTTCGCCGCCATGCTCGGCGCTGCCGACTGAGCACTGCTCAGCGCAGCAAGCGCCGCAACCCCGCCTCAAAAGCACCCTCAAGCCCCGGCGCGCCCTCCCCGGCCAGAGCCAGTGCCAGGGCGTGGCCGTGGGTGTAGTCCACCAGCAGGTCGAACAGCACCGGGTCATCGTCGAGTTGCCGTACGGCATCACGCAGGCGCTCACTGAAGGCAGCCAGGGCGCCATCGAACAGCTGCGGATCGCTGAGCACGCACAGGGTAAGGGCCGGATGGCGACGGACCCGCGCCATGTAATGGCCGAGCAACACCTGGACCCGTTGCAGCGCTGGCAGGTCCTCCTGCGGTTCCGGCAGTGGCACGCCGTGCACCCGCTCCACCAGCAGGCGCATCAGGTTGTGCTGGTCGCCCACGTGATAGGCCACCGACATCGGGGTGATCCCCAACTGTCGCGCCAGGGCCCGGCCGCCGAATCCCTCGGGGCCCAGTTCCTCCAGCAATCTCAGGCCGGCCTGCAGAACCTGATCGAGATTCAGCGAACGACCGGCAGCAGGACGACCGCTACGCTTGGCGCTTTCATTCATCGGGGCGGCTCCCCTCGACGCGATAGCAGGTGCTGACCAACCCATCGGGATACTGCCGCGAGGCGATACAGTGCAGTCGCAGGTCGCCTTCAAGCCCACCAAACAAGGGCCGCCCACTGCCGATCAGCACCGGCACCCGGGTCAGGGTCAGTTCCTGGATCAGCCCCGCCTGCAAAAAGGCCCGGATCACCGCACCGCCATCGATATAGGCCCGTGTCCAGCCTTCGCCCCGCAACTGCGCCACCAACTCCGCGGGCTGCGCGGCGCTGATGCGCAGCTTGTCCCGCAGGTGCTGCGGCACATCCTCAGCCGCAAGGCTGCGGCTCATGACCACCACCGGCTTGTGGAACGGCCAGGACTCGAAACCCAGAACGCTTTCATAGGTCCCGCGCCCCATGACGATGCCATCCACCGAGGCCATGAAAGCCGCGTAGCCATAGTCCTCGCCAGACTCGCCACTGGGCAGCCAGTCGATGGCACCATCGTTGCGAGCGATAAAACCGTCCACCGAAGTGGCGATGAAGACCTTGCCGAATGCCATAGCCATTGCCTTGAGAAAAAACATACGGCGTATGATAAATCACTTTGGGGAGTATCGGACAATCAATAGGCCGCTCGACGGGCGGCACGTCTTGCGCGCAACGCTGCCCTGCCCTCAGTCTGCCCCGGCGTAGGCCACCAACCCCTGCACCAGTGCGGCGAAGGTCACCGCGCAACGGGGGCTGTTGCGCAGGTCCTCATGCATCGCCACCCAGGTCTCCAGCCGCACCGAAAACTCCTGCGCCAGAACCCGTACCAGGCGCGGATCGGCGCTGGCCAGACGGACCTGGCACGCGCCAATGCCAAACCCCGCGCGCAACGCCGCCAGTTGCGCCAGATCGCTGTCGCTGCGCCAGGCGAAACGGGCGCGGGAGAGCAGCGGATACTGCTGTTGCAGACGGCGGATAAAGGCGGATTCCCGATCGAACCCGATCAAGGCATGCTGCTCCAGCTGCTCCAGGGAAGCCGGCGTGCCCTGGCTCGCCAGATAATCCCGATGGGCATGCAAGCCCACTTCGATGTCCGCCACCCGGCGGACCAACAGCGCCTCCTGGGTCGGGCGAAACATCCGTACCGCGATGTCCGCCTCCCGTTGCAACAAGTCATCCGCACGGTTGGACAGCACCAGTTCGATCACCAGTTGCGGATGCTGCTGACGCAAGGTGGCGAGAATCGGCGGCAACACCTCGACGCCGATGATTTCGCTGGCCGAGATGCGCACGCAGCCCTGCACGCCCGCGCCCTGGCTGCTGGCGACCCGGCGCAACGCCGCGTCTCCCGCCGCCACTTGCAACAGATAAGGCTTGAGCTCCAGAGCCGCTTCGGTGGCGGCATAGCCATCGAAGGAACGGATGAACAATTTCAGGCCCAAGGCCGACTCGAGTTGGTCGATATGCCGCCCGACCGTGGGCTGGGTCAGGCCCATGGCACGGCCGGCAGCAGAGAGTGAGCCGGTCTCCAGGACGGCGAGAAAGCTCCGGTACCAGTCCCAGTTGGGCGGATGGTCAGTCAGGGTATGCATTTATGTATAGAAACCATCAACAAGTGGGCAATTTCCATTTAGCCGAGGATTTCGCACCCTGCAAGCTCTCTTCAACAAAAAGGAAGCCTGTCATGCCACAAATAGCCCTGTTCGGCGCCGTCGGTGCCATCGGCCAAAGCATTGCCAGTGCCCTGCACAGCCAGGGGCAAGCCTATCGTGTGGTGGGCCGCAGCGAGGTCGGCCTGGCCCAGGCCTTCGGCGCCGCCCCACTGGCCGAACGCGTCACCTGGGACCCGGACGTGCCCGCGTCGATCGCCGCCGCAGCGGCCGGAATCGACACCCTGATCTATCTGGTAGGGGTCGACTACTGGCAGTTCGAACTGCACCCGCAACTGATGCGCAAGACCCTGGAAGGGGCGATCGCTGCCGGGGTGCGCAAGGTCCTGCTGATCGGCACTGTTTACCCCTACGGCATGGCCCAGACCCATCCGGTGCGCGAAGACCATCCGCGCCAGCCCAACAGCTTCAAGGGGCGCATGCGCAAGGCCCAGGAAGACCTGCTGTTGCAGGCCCATGCCAGTGGCCGTATCCAGGCGGCGGTACTGCGCCTGCCGGACTTCTACGGTCCCGGGGTCGACAAAAGCCTGCTGCACGGCGCCTTTCAGGCGGCGGTTAAGGGCGGCACCGCGAACCTGGTGGGGCCCCTGGATCGCCCCCACGAGTTCGTCTTCGTGCCGGATGTGGGCCCGGTGGTCTGCCGCTTGATCGACCAGCCCGACGCCTTCGGCAGGACCTGGCACCTGGCAGGCGCCGGGGTCACCAGCCAGCGCGACCTGCTGGCCCTGATCCGCCAGCACGGCGGCGCGCCCTTCAAGCAGCGGGTGATCGGCAAGCCCCTGCTGCGCCTGCTGGGGCTGTTCGATCCGCTGCTGCGGGAGATGGTGGAGATGCACTACCTGATCAGCTCGCCGCTGATCCTCGATGACTCGGCCCTGCAAGGCTTGATCGGGCCCATCGCCAAGACGTCCTATGCCGAAGGCGTGCGCCGGACCTTGCAGGCGGCGCACAACGCCCAACAGCCGTGAAGTCGCCTCAGAAGCTCAAGCGGTAACCGACATTGGCCGCCCAGGGCCGGTCGATGTTCGAACCTTCACTCGTCTCGACCTCGGCATACACCTGATGGTTGCGGGTCAGTTCCCCGGTGATTCCGGCACCGGCATACCAGCCGCCACCGCTGCCATCGGGACGGCTGCCGATGCCGTTGGTACGCACCTTGTTCTGCGCCGAAAGATCCTCGATCCAGCCGGCCTTGAGGTAGGGCTGCAGGCGCGTGCCATTGTCCAGCTGCAGGTTGCGGCCAACCCGGGCGCCGCTGCGGACCTGGGTCGACAAGCCATCACCGGGCTCCACTTGCAGTCCGTTGTCCAGGCGGTAGTTGTCCGAACGGGCGTAGAGCATGGAGACCTGCACCTGGGGCTCGACGAACCAGCGGTCGCCGAGATCGATCTGTTTGCCGGCCTCCACCGACAGCCCCGCGCCCTTGCTGCGCGCGTGCCCGGAGACCTTGGCGCCGTCGGTGCCCCACACGTCCAGGCGGGTGGACCAGCGGTTCAGAGTCAGCAAGGTATCGGTGTACCAGCCCGAATCATCCAGGTAGGTGGCGTAGCCGCCCAGGTGATAGCTGTCGAGCTTGCCGCTGCCTTCGCGCTTGAAGTCGCGGTCGGTCTGGCTGTATCCGGCGAGCGCACCCACCACGAGTTGACCGCCCTGAGTATCGATCCGCGTATCGATCCCCAGTTGAGTGCCTTGCACCTGCTGGGAAAAGTTGCGCCCCACGCCGTTATCCAGGGACTGCTGCTGACCGAAGCCGCGGACCCACACCCCCTGGCGCTGCGCGCCTTCACGCAGCTCGCCGACCCGCTGCACCAGCGTCGCCCGCTCGGCGTCCCAAGTGGCCCGCAAGCTGGCGATGGCGCTGCTGTTGATGGCCGCGCTGGCACCGGTGGACAGGTTGTCCGGCCCCGGCGTCGGCTGGCTGCGGCCCACATTGACCAGATTCCAGTTGCCCTGGGTATCGGCCCGCAGTCCATAACGGTAGGTCCCGGCGTCCACCATAGCGCCCTGGTTGGCCAGGCTGAACGAACCCGGGCCGCCGGCGCTCTGCACCAGGGTCAGGCGTTGCCCCTCGGCCCCGGGTTCGGACCCGGAGTTGCGGACCAGGATGCTGTTGTCGCCAGTCACCTGGCCACCGACGATCAGGCGGTCGCCCTGCTGCCGCCCCAGGTCGGTGTTCATGATGTAGTGGCCATCGCCCGTCAGGTCGCCGGTCACTTGCAATTGCTTGAAGGCCCCTGCCAGTCCCGGGTCGGCAAATTCCACCACCCCATGGTTGGCCAGGCGACTGAGCACCGAATCACCGCGCAAGGTCCAGGCGCTGCTGTCGTCCAGGGACAGTTGGGTGTCACGCCCGCCCCCCAGGATTGCCCCCTCCAGGCTGGAGTGATCGGCCAGGGACAGCTGCAGGCTGCCGCCGTCCACCCGCACGTCTCCCGACAGATGGGACCTGACCGCCTCCAGGTTCACCGCCTCCGCCAACACCCCACTGGTGCGGTCGGTGATCCACAACGCGGTGCCCGGCTGACCGCCGCTGCGGCCGGTCAGGGTGCTGTCGGTGAAGCGCGTGTTCAAGCCGCCACCGTTGACCAGAATGCCTGCTCCGTCCTGGGTCTGGATGTGGCTGGCGGTGACCTGAACCTCATTCACCACACCGGCGCTGGTGGCGTAACTGACAATGCCGTTGGCGTTGGCGCCGCCGGTGCTCAGGGTCGAACCCTGGAGCAGGGAGTTGGCGTTGTTGCTGATGGCCAGGCCATGGGCCTCTCCACCGGAGGTCAGCACATCGCTGTCGATCGACTGCACACTGGCGCCCCGGCCAGACGCGAACAGGCCATAGCCCAAGTCGCCGTGGGTGACGACGCGACTGTCGTTGAGGGTGATCTTGGCCCCCCCTATCCGCGCCAGGGCGCCCACCGCGCCACGGCCCGACGTCTCGATCAGGGCCCCGCGGACGTTGAACACCGCCCCCGGGCTGTTCGGGGTATCCGCTGATGCGTACAGGGCATGGGAACTGTTGCCCTGGGTGATGACGGCACCGCCGTCCATGGTGAACACACCGGCGCGGTTGTCGACGCCCACCGCCGCAGCCCCCTTGGTTTCCAGACGGGTGTCCTTGGCGTCCACCCGGGTGTTGCTCCCCGGCATCCAGATCGCCGTGCCGTAGTCACCCAGGGTGGTGATCTGCACGTTATCCAGATCGGCCGTGGCCAGGTCGGCATTGACGTTGATGCCGTTGCCATTTTGCGAGGTGATCTGACTGTCGCTCACCACCGCAGTGCCACCGGGCACCTGATAGAGCGAACTCAGGGTAATGCCATCGCCCTTGGCGTTGATGGTGCCGTTGCGAAAGGTCAAGGCGGCGCTGGTCACACCAATGCCACGGCCATTGCTGGACGTGACATCGACCCCATTGGCACTGATGGACGAGCCGACGCCTTCAGCGGACATCGCCCCGATGAAGCTTTGGGAGTCAACGCTGACCCGCTCCAGCTCGACGGACGCGCCGTCGGAGGCGCGCACAACGACGGCAGAACCGGTCGAGCTGTTGCTCAGGGCCATGTCCGCAGCCTTGATGCTGGAGCCCTTGCCACTGGCAGACAGCGCCTCGGCCTGGTTGCCGGCGGTGCTGATCGAGCCTCCGGACAACAGCGCCTGGCCGCCGGCGGTGACCGTCACGCCGCGACTCTGGTGACCGCTGGTGGTGATCTGCGCATTGTTCAACGTCAGGCTACTGCCGGCGCCGCTGACCACCGCGCCCGTGGCGAAATCGGAACCACCGGTGGTGATCTTCACATCCGACAAGCTGGCCTGGCCGCCGGCCTCCACTTGCACCCCTACCACCGAACTGCCGGAGCTGCCCGCCGTGACCTTGATCTGGTAGTCACTGCCCTGCAACTGGTTCTGCGCACCACTCACCCGTACCGCCGGGCCGCTGCCGGAATGCTCGACGTTGGCCCCGTCCAGGGTCAGGGATTGCCCACCAGGCGAGGACAGATCGATCGTGTCGTAGTCGGCCGCCACAGCGGACAGGGGGGAAAGTGTCATCAACGACAGCGCCGAACTGACCGCTACGCTTATCGTGTTCTTAACCAGAGTCATAAACTTTCAAGCCTTTGCGTTAAAACACAAGAGGCCCGCATGTTCGAGTCAAGAGACCAACTAACAAATAAGAATCTTCTTAAAGACCGGGCATTAAGAATATTCTGAAGAAGCCAAAAGATAGTTCTATTTACCATGGGCCGATGCACACACAAGCCCACTTGCCACCCGTAACCAGTCACTTTGCCGGGGCCCATATTCCGGTGGTACTGCTACGTCTGTTCATGTACAGCCTGCTGTCCTGCATCCTGATCATTGCGGGCTTTGTGGTGCACTGGTCACTGAATGAAACCCTCTCCAACTATCGACGGCAGATGAATGCCGCGGCATTTAACGCCCAGCAGTTCTTCAATCAGCGAGAGAGCCTGCTAAAGGCCATTTCCTCTTCAGCCGTAGGCACTAGCGAAGAACGCCTTACTTCAGACAGCAGGAACTTTCTCGCAAGTAATAACCAGTTACGCCTATTGCCACTGGGCAATAAGCCCCCGGCATCGAACTGGGCCCTGGTGCTCACTGCGCGTGATTTGGAGGAAGTCGACAGCACCCACAGCCGCCTGCTGTACCTGGCGCCGGAGCAGGACCTGATCCGCACCCTCTACGACCCAGCGGGCGCCCATGCCATCGAGTCGGTCCCCAGGGCCATCGACGACCCCTGGCTCAAGCACCTCGACCAGCGCGCCGCACAGAACCTGCTGTACCAGCACCCCGGGGCCCGAACCCTATGGTCCTGGGCCGCCAGCGGCCGGCAAAAACAGGTGTATCTGCTGCGCCCGGTGGACGAGCGCAACGCCGCCGATGGCTGGCTCGGCCTGGAGCTCAACGACATCGACCTGGCCCTCGATCCCCTGGGGCTGCACCAGGGTAAATACGTGCTCTATGACGCCGCCGGTGCGGTCGTGCTGCACAGCGCCGCCTGGCAGGTCCCCGAGAGCCTGTCGCAATTTCGGGCCGACGAAGACTCCTTCGGCCTGCACCGGTTGCGGGGGCTACCGGACTACATAGTGCTCAACAAGTCGGTGGGCAACGCTGGCTGGCGCCTGGTGTACTACGCACCGGTCAGCCAACTGCTGCAGGACACCTCGGGCCCTCTGTACAGCAGCGCATTGCTGACCCTGCTGCTGTTCGCGGCGATCTTCCTCGGGGCGCGCTACATCCGCCTGCGCCTGGTGGAGCCTGCGATACGCCACTACAGCGCCTTGAACGACAGCGTCTCGCTCAATCGCCGCTTTATCGAGGTGGCACCGGTGGGCCTGTGCCTGATGCGTCGGGACAACGGCCGGCTGATCCTTTCCAATGCGGCGGGCCGGTGCTGGCTGGCCTCGACGCCCGAATGGCGCGAGCGAATCCTCGACACACCCCATGATCAGGTGCAAACCATCGACCACGCCCTGGCGGACGGCAGGTTCATCCAGCTGACGTGCGCCCCTACCGGCTACAACGGCGTGGCGGCGGTGCTGTGCTGCATCAGTGACGTCACCAACTTCAAGCTGGCCGAACAGTCGCTGCTGCAGGCCAAAGGTCTGTCGGACCAGGCCAACCGCGAGAAGACCCTGTTTCTGAGCACCCTCAGCCACGAAATCCGCACCCCCATGTACGGCATCCTCGGCTCCCTGGAAATGCTCCGTACCACGGCCCTCAGTCCCGAGCAGAACGACTACCTGGAAGCCACCCAGCAAGCCTCCTCGGTGCTGATGCGAACCATCAACGACACCCTCGACATGTCGTTGATCGAGTCCGGGCGGCTGACCCTCAACTGCGCACCGTTCTCGGCGGTGCGACTGGTGGAAGAGGTCGCCTTCAGCTACTCGGCCAGGGCCCGCAGCAAGGGTCTGCGGCTGTATGTGACTCTGGACCCGGACACGCCGGAGCAGGTCATCGGCGACGGCGGACGCATTCGCCAGATCCTCAACAATCTGGTGAGCAATGCCATCAAGTTCACCGAATCCGGCCAGGTGGTCATGCGCTTGCACTGCGAACTGCCTCCGGGCCAGCCACCCAGGCTGCGCTTCCAGGTGACGGACACCGGACCGGGGATCGATCCGCAGTTTCAGGCCAGCCTGTTCGAACCCTACTATCGGGTGCCCGACTGGCTGGGCCAGAAAGCCTCTGGCACCGGGCTGGGCCTGGCCATCTGCGAACGGCTGGCGTTCATGATGCAAGGCCGGCTCGCAGCCATCAGCGAACCGGGGCTGGGCTCCAGTTTCAGTTTCAGCCTGGACCTGGAGCCGTGCGCCATCGTCAGCGAAGCCGAGGCGCCGCGCCTGGGGGTGATCCCGGTGTACGTGCACGGCGATGTGCGGGAGGTGACCCTCAACCTCTGCCAATGGTTGCGCCGCTGGGGCGCCCTGGCGCTGCCCTACTCCGCGGACCGCAACCCGCAGGCGCGCCAGGCGGTGCTGGTGGAGGCCTTCTTCGGCACCTGCCGGGCCATCAACTGGAGCGGCCCTCGGGTGATCATGCACGCCCCTGGCCTGGGCCCGCCGCAGCCTCAGGCCGGCGACAGCTGGGTGGCCCGCACCTTCAGCCTCGACAGCCTGCGCAACGCCGTGGCCCAGGCCCAGGCCGGGATTGTCAGCGAAGGTCGTTTTGCCTCACCCCAGGCCCTGGCCCCAAACCTGGACCTCAAACTGCTGGCGGTGGATGACAGCCCGCTGTCGCTGCAAGTGCTGTTCCAGCAGGGCCGCTACCTGGGCAACCGGGTGGTGGCCTGCAGCAGCGCCGTCGAAGCCCTGAAACGTGGCGACCTGCTGTCCTTCGATGGGGTCCTCACTGATTTGCAGATGGCACACATGGACGGTCTGTCGTTCGCTCGCACCCTGCGCAAACAGGGCTTTTGCGGCCCCATCATCGGCATTACCGGTGAACTCTCGCCCTTGCTGCGTGGCCGTTGCGAAGCCGCCGGGATCCGTCACCTGCTGATCAAGCCGGTGCCTCTGGACGCCCTTAGCGAAGTGCTTCAATCAATCAAGAGGAAAGTCACGTGAGCCTGCCCAAGCCGCTGCGAGTGCTGGTGCTGGACGATCATCCGCTCCACTGCCTGCAAGTCAGTCAACTGTTGCAGGAAGCCGGGTTCGGCCCCGTGGACACGGCCTTCGACGGGCGCCAGGCGCTGGCCATGCTGCACCGCCAGGTCTACGACCTGGTGCTGCTGGACCTGCACATGCCGGAAATGGATGGCGTGCAGTTCATCCATGCCCTGACCGGCGTTGAGCGGGTACCGATTCTGGCGATCGTGTCCTCCTGCTCCCGCCGACTGATGAACAGCGTCAGCCTGATGGCCAAGGAAAAGGGCCTGGCGGTGCTGGGCACCTTCTCCAAGCCCCTGCAAGCCAGGCATGTCGAGCAAATCAGCGCCATCATCGGGGCCGGCCAGGGCCCTGCCCTGCCACTGCCCCCGGAGCATGAGCCGGTGTTCGAACGCGAAGTCCTGGAACGGGCCATCGCCCGTCGTGAACTGCGCGCACGGTTCCAACCCCGGCGCGCCCTGGACAGTGGCCGGATCGTCGGCGCCGAAGCCCTGGTGCGTTGGCACAATCCGTCCTTCGGCCTGTTGATGCCCGATTCCTTCCTGGCCTCCATCAGCCGCTGCCGGCTGGATCACGCCCTGTTGTTGCTGATGCTCGACGACGCCATCCAGGCGCAACGGCACTGGCAGCGCCTGGGCCATCGCCTCACGGTCTCGGTGAACCTGCCCACCGGCCTGCTGGAAGACCCCGGCCTGCCGGACCAGTTGCAACGCATCACCCTGGCGGCCGGGCTGGCCACCCGCGATATCTGCTTCGAGTTGCTGGAAACCGAGCGGCCGTTGTCCCCCGGCCAGTACCACATGGGCGCAAGCCGCCTGCGCCTGAAAGGTTTCGGCCTGGCCCAGGACGACTTCGGCATGGGCTACAGTTCGATGTACGCGCTGATTTCCACGCCTTTTACCGAACTGAAGATCGATCGCCACTTTGTCCATGGCGCCGCAGCCGATGAGGCCCGGGCCGCAGCCCTGGTGGCGGCGGTGCAACTGGGCCGGCAGTTGGGCCTTGAAGTGGTCGCCGAAGGCGTAGAATCGGCCCGTGACCTGGAGTTTCTACGCTTGATTGGCTGCGACAGCGCCCAGGGTTACCTTATTTCCGCGGCATTGGAGCTGGACGCTTTTACACAACTGCTGGGATGCAGTGTCACACCGCCCTTTTCGCCACCCACCCGGCCTGTCTCTCCCAACCCATGCCAGATATCCCGCTACGACGCATCGCCCAAAACTTCCGACGGCTGAATGTCGTCATGTTCGTCATTCTGCCCTTGCTGCTGATCATGGGCGGCGCCCTGTTCTGGGGGGGCCAGCGGATCATCCGTCAGGAGCAGGAACGGATGGCCGTGGATTTCCAGTTGCTGACCCGCTACATGGGCGAGCAGCAAGCCCTGCTCCGGCGCCTGGCCGGAGAACCCATACTCGAAGACAACAATGCAACCCAAGGCTCACCGCAGGTTTTCCACCTCATGCACCAACAGCAGGCACTGGGCGCCACACTGTTCCAGGGCCGCCTGTCGTCGGTGGAAGTCCCGTTCACCCTGGTGTGCGAAGACATGACCCAGTGTCCCCTGGACAGCCCCCGGGCCGTTGGCCTGGGTCGCTACCTGGCGGATCTCTATTCGAGTTTCTGGGTGCGTTCGAGTTATCCGGCCTCGGCCCTGCTGCTGGTGGATGCCGGTGTCGGCAGCACCTATACCGTGCCCACCGTCGGCAGCAGCCAGCCGCGGCTGTCCGCCGCCCTGGCGATGGCCAGCATCAAGGCCATACGCACCAGCGCCACGGATCACAACGAGATCCGCTGGATTCACCTCAAGGACTTTCCGGAACAGATGCTGGCCTTTATCCCGCTGCACGGCCTGTCCCTGGGCAACGGCGTGGGCAAGACCTATGCTGCCACCCTCACCTACCGGGACCGCATCAACGTCTTTTCCCGACCACTGCAGCGCAACTTCTACGATGCCTTCTGGCTGCAAAGCCAGCACGACGGCCTGTTGCTGGGGGAGCTCCCGCCGCCC
This sequence comes from Pseudomonas sp. 910_21, assembly GCF_052850735.1. Taxonomy (NCBI): domain Bacteria; kingdom Pseudomonadati; phylum Pseudomonadota; class Gammaproteobacteria; order Pseudomonadales; family Pseudomonadaceae; genus Pseudomonas; species Pseudomonas sp. 910_21. Next base: position 119,492 of record NZ_VXCY01000005.1, read on the forward strand.
ACGCAGCTGACCCGGGAGGTCAACCTGCGCAGCGACGGCCTGGTGTTCCGGATCAGTGACGAGAGTGCCATCTGGACCGGCTACTACCTGCTCACCTACAGGACCCTGTTCCTCGGGCATAGCTGGCCCTTGGTGGGCGTCTTGCTGCTGCTGTTGCTCAGCCCTCTGGCCGGCCGCAGCTACGCACGCTGGTACCAGCGCCGGGTAATAGTGCCGGCGCAACGGGCCCACACCGAGCTGGTGGAAAACGACCAATTCAGCCGCACCCTGCTGGAAACCACCCCGGTGGCCCTGTGCGTGCTCAGCCGCGAACACAGTCGGATCGTCTTCGCCAACAACCTGGCCTTGAAGTGGTTCGATACCCAGGTCGGGCAAAGCCTGCAGGACAGCGGGCTGGAACACGAACTGCTGGAGCGGATCACCCAGGCCCGGGGCCCGGGAGAAGTGGAGAACTATCAGAGCCACGACGGCCGCTCGTTCTACATCGCCTATGCGCCCACCCGCTACCGCAATCAGGAGGTCCTGATCTGTGCCTTCGCCGACCTCAGCGTCCGGGCCCAGATGGAGCAACAACTGACCCAGGCCAAGCAGGCCGCCGACAAGGCCAACGGTGCCAAGTCGGTGTTCCTCGCCACCATGAGCCATGAGATCCGCACACCGCTCTACGGTGTCCTCGGCTCACTGGAACTGATGGGGCTGACCGACCTGGACCGGGAGCAGCGCCAGTTGCTCGAACGCATCCAGGTGTCCTCGGCGCTCTTGCTGCAGATCATCAGCGACATCCTCGACATCACCCGGATCGAGTCCGGCCAGCTGTCCCTCGGCGATCAGCCCTTCGATCCCCGGGCGCTGGTGCAGCGCTGCACTGCGGCCTTTATCGACAGTGCCCGGAACAAGGGGCTGCTGCTGTTCTCCTGGGTCGACCCGACACTGCCCCAGGCCCTGCTCGGCGACCCCGGGCGGATCAGCCAGATCCTCACCAACCTGATCAGCAATGCGATCAAGTTCACCCATTCCGGGCAGGTGATCGTCCGCGCCCGGGCCGAACCCGGCAGTGACGGCCGGACACGGCTATCGCTGCAAGTGGCGGACACCGGCATCGGCATCGGCCAGGAGGAACAGCAGCAACTGTTCATCCCCTTCTACCAGATCGATACCCACTCCCACACCGTGCACGGCGCGGGCCTGGGCCTGTCGATCTGCGCCAAACTGGCCGCGCTGATGGGGAGCCGGATCCACCTCACCAGCGAACTGGGCCTGGGCAGCAGTTTCTCCCTGCAATTGGATCTGCCGGTGGCCAGCGAGCCCCTCGCCGAACGCCAGCCGGAGCTCAGCGGCGCCCGGGTCTATGTCCAGAGCCCCCACCATGAACTCAGCAGCAACCTGTGCCAATGGCTGGAAAAATGGGGCGCCCGAGCCAGCCCCCTGGAAGGCTCGAACCCCGCTCCCCAGGCCCCGGGCATTGTCCTGTGCCTACTGGACGACAGCCCCGACACGGCCCCGCAGCAGGCCAGCGGCTTGATCCGCATCGACCTGGGAGGCCATTACCAGGGCCCCGGCGCGAACCTTGCCCAAGCCTGTGATTTCAGTGCCATCGGCCGGCTGATCGAACGCAGCCTGGGGCGTCCCGCCGACACCCCCAGCGAGCAGGCCGAGGAACTCAGCGCCCTGCCGGCCCTGGGACTGAACGTGCTGGTGGCCGAGGACAACCCCATCAACCAGGCGACCCTGAGCCATCAACTGCAGCAACTGGGCTGCCGCAGCACCCTGGCCGCCGATGGCGCCGAAGCCCTGGACCTGTGGCGCGTGGGCGACTACGACCTGTTGCTGACCGACGTCAACATGCCGCGCATGAACGGTTACGAACTCACTTGCATCCTGCGGGCCTCAGGGGATGACCGCCCCATCATCGGCATCACCGCCAATGCCATGTGTGACGAGGAGACCCGGTGCCAGGCCGCCGGCATGGACGCCTGGCTGGTCAAGCCGGTGCCCTTGCAGACCCTGCGGGCCAGCCTGCTGCGGCTCACCCAGCTCGACCCGCAGGAAGACGATGCTTCGCCCTCCACCCTGCGCCAGCCCCCGGAACCTGCGAGCCTATCGAGCAACCTGCGACAGATATTCATCAGCACCATGGCGGTGGACCTCGAACAATTGCGCCAGGCCATCGACAGACAGGATTACCCACACATCTTCCACCTGCTGCATCGGATCCGCGGGTCCCTGGCGGTGACCGGCTACGACGCCTTGATTCAACAGCTGGAAGCCTTGGGACATAGCCTGCGACAAGCCGGTTTGACGCCCACCACGCGCGCGAATAGCCTGACGCTGCTGCACGCCTTGCAGGACATCAGCCAGCCCGACTGAGCTCTCGCTGCACTCGCATCTCTGCGCATTTCCTATAGAAAATGGATCGTGTCCACCATGAAAAAAATCCGAGTTGCCCTGGCCGACGATCATCCCCTGGTGCTCGCTGCCGTCAGCGACCTGTTGCACAAGACACCCAAGTACGAGGTGGTGGCCGCCGTCACCACCCCCAGCGCGCTGATCCAGCAACTCTCGGACGACCCGCGGATCGACGTGGTGATTACCGATTACTTCATGGAGGGCGACGAGAAGTTCGGCGACGGCATCCGTCTGGTGACCTACTTGATCCGCCACTTTCCACGGGTCCAGGTGCTGGTGTTGACCATGATGTCCAACCCGATGATCGTCGCGGCGCTGTACGACATCGGTGTGCGCTCGGTCCTGCTCAAGCGCCACGACATGAGCGAGCTGCTGTGCGCCTTGAAGAACGTCCGCCTGGGACGCATCCATTACCCGCCAAGCCTTGAACAGAACGAGCTTCTGAGCAGCCCGGTGCGCTCCATGGCCGACGGCTTGAGCAGCCTCACGCCCAAGGAATACGAGGTGCTGCGGCACTTCGTGCGGGGCGAATCGATGATGCAGATCGCCGCCAACCTCAAGCGCAGTGTCAAGACCGTCAGCGCACAGAAGATCTCGGCGATCCGCAAACTCAACCTGGACAGCGACCAGGCCCTGGTCGCGTTCTGCCTGGAGTCCGGAGAGTTCCAGTAACCCGGGTTCGATTCAACGGGCCGGTGCCGGGGCAATCGCCAGGCGGCTGGTGGCCTTGATCTCCCGCAGCGCCAGGCTCGACTGGATCGAGGCGATGCCCGGCTGGCGCCTGAGCACCTGCTCGACAAAATCGCTGTAGCTGTCCAGGTCCTGGGCCAGCACCTGCAACAGGTAGTCGGCGTCACCGGTGATCTTGTGGCAGGCCTGGACCTCGGGCAGACGCATGATCACCGCCTCGAAGTCATCCGGCGTCTGGTCGGAGTGGGTGGCAAAACGCACATGCACGAAGGCCATGATGTCCAGCCCCAGCAGGCGCCGGTCGAGGTTGGCCTGGTAATCCTTGATCACCCCTTCCTCTTCCATGCGTTTGCGTCGGCGCCAGCAGGGGGTGAGGCTCAGGGACAGGCGCTCACTGAGTTCGGCATTGGAAATGCTCGCGTCCTGCTGCAGCAGGGCGAGGATTGCCAGGTCGGTTTCGTCCAGGGACACCCTTCGAGTCATTTTTTTCACAATCAGCCTCCCAATGGAAAAATATTACCCAAAACTCTAATTCCATCAGAACAAAAAGCAAAGAAGTCGCAGGCATGCCGGAACAAACTGTTTGCACCGGACAACCACAATGGATGCGTTCAGCATGCTTACCGTCTTCAGCGAATCCCACCGCCTGCACCACGGCACCGAGTTGAAGGATGGGGTGCTCAAGCCCTCCTTCGAGCAACCCAGCCGGGCCGATACGGTCCGCGACCGGGTCAGGCACGTGGGGCTTGGCGACATCATCGTCCCCCGCAGTTTCGACCGCTCCTGCTACGTCGCCGCCCACAGCGAACGCTACGTGACCTTCCTGGAAAGCGCCTGGAGCGAATGGCACGCCACTGGCCGCAGCCACGACGCCCTGCCCCTGGTGTGGCCGGTACGCGACCTGGCCAACCAGCAGGTGCCGGAGTTCATCGACGGCAAGCTGGGCTTCTTCGCCATGGATGCCGGCTCGCCCATCACCGCCACCACCTGGAATGCCGTGCGCACCAGCGCCGATATCGCCCTCACCGGCCTGGCGCTGATCGACGAAGGCCACGACAGTGCCTTTGCCCTGTGCCGTCCGCCGGGCCATCACGCGGCCCGGGAATACATGGGGGGCTACTGCTACCTGAACAACGCCGCCATTGCCGCGCAACACGCCGTGACCCGGGGCGCGAAGCGCGTGGCGGTGCTGGACGTGGACTTCCACCACGGCAACGGCACCCAGAACATTTTCTACGAGCGTGATGACGTGCTGTTCGTCTCGCTGCACGGCGATCCGGCGGTGTCCTACCCCTATTACTCGGGGTTCGCCGCGGAGCGTGGGGCCGGGGCCGGCGAAGGCTGCAACCTGAACTTCCCCCTGCCCCGAGGCACCACCTGGCAGCGCTACCGGGAAGCACTGATCCAGGCCTGTGCCCGGCTTCGCGAGTTCTCCCCGGAGCTACTGGTGGTGTCCCTGGGCGTCGACACCTTCAAGGACGATCCCATCAGCCACTTCCTTCTGGAAAGCGAGGATTTCCTCGGCATGGGCCAGGTCATCGCCAGCGTGGGCGTACCCACCTTGTTCGTCATGGAGGGCGGCTACATGGTGGATGAGATCGGCATCAACGCGGTCAATGTGCTCCACGGCCATGCCAACCGCTAATGCGCCAGCGTCGCACCGCCCAGCAGTTTTCAACGTTCTGACCGAGAGGGAAAAGACATGACCTTGTTCATCGATGTGGATCACGCAGCGGACCTGTATTCACGCTTGGGCATAGCCCGGGCGATCCGGGAAATGGCCGGCTACATCCAGGCCGACTACCAGCGCTGGCAAGCCTTCGAGAAATCCCCGCGCACCGCCAACCACTCCGCCACCGGGGTCATCGAGCTGATGCCCGCCGACGATGGTCAGCAATACGCGTTCAAGTACGTCAACGGCCACCCCGGCAATCCCGCCCGGCACCTGCTGACGGTGATGGCTTTCGGCGTGCTGGCCCAGGTCGACAGCGGCTACCCGGTGCTGCTCAGCGAGCTGACCCTGACCACCGCGGTACGCACCGCCGCCACTTCAGCCCTGGTGGCGCAATCCCTGGCGCGCCAGGACGCCCGCCGCATGGCGCTGATCGGCAACGGCGCCCAGAGTGAATTCCAGGCCATCGCCTTCCATGAAATGCTCGGCATCAACGAGCTGCGGATCTTCGATATCGACATCGAGGCGTCCCATAAGCTCAAGCACAACCTGCAGGCCTGGCCGGGACTCGAGGTGCGCATCGCCGACTCGGTAGCCGATGCGGTCAAGGGCGCGGACATCGTGACCACGGTCACCGCGGACAAGGCCTACGCCACCATCCTCACCCCCGAACTGATCGAGCCGGGCATGCACCTCAACGCCGTAGGCGGCGATTGCCCGGGCAAGACCGAGCTGCACGCGGACATCCTGCGCAACGCCCGGGTGATCGTCGAATTCGAACCCCAGACCCGCATCGAAGGCGATATCCAGCAGATGCCGGCACACTTCCCGGTCATCGAGTACTTCCGCATTGCCCAGGGCCTGGCTCCGGGCCGCGAGCACGAGGCCCAAGTCACGGTGTTCGACTCGGTGGGTTTCGCCCTGGAAGACTTCGCGTCCCTGCGCTACCTGCATGACCTGGCACGCCAGCACGGCATCGGCGAGCAGATCCAGCTGGTGCCTACGCCGGCCAATATCAAGGACCTGTACCAGTTGCTCCAACCGCGCCCCGCCCCCCTGGCGACGGCACCGCGACGGATCGCCGCCGGCTGAAAGAGCGCTCCCGTGGCCCATGAACAGGGAACCGGCCTCGTGCCCCTGTTCACGGGCATTACCTGAACCGGCTGCACCACAACAATCACAGACCGCAGCCCCCTACGACCTTCCACTGCCAAAACTCGACAACTATAAAATCAAGAGGTTTTGTGATGAATCCAGATACCTTCGGGGCCTGCGAGCACCCGACGCTGCAACGCACCCTGCATAACCGTCATATCCAGCTCATGGCCATGGGTGGCGCCATCGGCACCGGGCTGTTCATGGGCTCGGGCAAGATCATCGCCATGTCCGGCACCTCGATCATCCTGATCTACATGATCATCGGCCTGTTCGTGTACCTGGTGATGCGCGCCATGGGCGAGCTGCTGCTGTCCAACCTGAACTTCAAGAGCTTTGCCGATTTCGCCGGTGCCTACCTGGGCCCCCAGGCGGCGTTCTTCCTCGGCTGGTCCTACTGGCTGAGCTGGAGTGTGGCGGTGGTGGGCGACGCTGTGGTGGTGGGCGGCTTCTTCCAGTACTGGTTCCCCGATGTACCGGCCTGGATTCCCGCCATCGCCATGATGCTGACCCTGTTCGCCCTCAACGTGCTGACGGTGAAACTGTTCGGCGAGGTGGAGTTCTGGTTCGCCATCATCAAGATCATCGCCGTGGTCACCCTGATCGCGGTGAGTCTGGTGCTGATCGCCAGCGCCTTTGTCTCACCTTCCGGGGTGAGCGCCTCCCTGAGCCACCTGCTGGACCGCCAAGCCGCCTTTCCCAACGGCCTGCTGGGCTTCTTCGCCGGTTTCCAGATGGCGATCTTCTCCTTTGCCGGCACCGAGCTGATCGGCACCGCGGCAGCGGAGACCCGCGACCCGCGCCGGACCCTGCCCAGGGCCATCAACGCGATTCCGCTGCGCATCATCCTGTTCTACGTGCTGGCTCTGGCGTGCATCATCGCCGTGACCTCCTGGCAGCAGGTATCGCCGAGCAAAAGCCCGTTCGTGGAGTTGTTCCTGATCGCCGGCTTCCCGGCCGCGGCGGGCATCGTCAACTTCGTGGTACTGACCTCGGCGGCGTCCTCGGCCAACAGCGGCGTGTTCTCCGCCAGCCGCATGCTCTTCGGCCTGGCGGACCAGGGCAACGCGCCACGCTTGTTCAAACGCCTGTCGGGGCATAGCGTGCCGGTGATCAGCCTGGCCTTCACCAGCCTGCTGATGCTGCTGGGGGTGCTGTTGCTGTACGTGGTTCCAGAGGTGATGACCGCCTTCACCCTGGTGTCGACGGTGTCGGCGATCCTGGTGATCTTCACCTGGTCGACCATCCTCGCGTCCTACATCGCCTACCGCAAAAAGCACCCTGAACTGCACGCCGCTTCCCAGTACAAGATGCCCGGCGGCGTGCCCATGGCCTGGTTCGCCCTGGCGTTCCTGCTGTTCGTCCTGGCGTTGCTGGCCCTGCGCCCGGACACCCGCCTGGCCCTGTGCGTGATGCCGGCGTGGTTCGTCTGGCTGGCCATTGCCTATCGCCTGACAGCCGGGCGCAAGGGGCGGCTCCCTGTGCAAGCGGCGGCGCAATACCGCTGAGGCGCGAGCCTGAAGGACTGGGCCAGGGACCGGCCCTGTCGGAGCCTGGTCCTGCGTGCAAAAGCATCGACAGAGCCCCCCTCGTCTTGCTCTACTCCCGCCGCCATCGCCGTTGCCAGGGAGTGCCCACATGCAAGTCGCAGGACCCACCTTCGAAGAGGTGTTCAGGAAAAACCTCAAACGCGTCCTCAACTACTGGAGCCAGATCGGCACCGTCATCGGCCTGAGCGCCGCCGCGCTGGGGTTGTTCAGCCTGTACATGTACACCCGGGCCATCGGCCGCACCGACCTGTTCATGGCCTCCATCGATGCCAGATCGGCGTTGGTGGTCTGGCTGGTCATGGTGCTGTTTCTCATGCTGATCTACTTGCTGCTGCTTACGGTCACCACCCTGCTGTTCGGGCTGGCAAACGATGTGTTTCGCAACACTCCAGAACACATGAAAGATGTGGTGGTATGGCTGACCTTGCCGGTCCTGGCAGGCTTCATGACCCTGATCGTGCTCAGCTACTACGTGCATCTGGGTGAGGCACTGGCGTCGCTGATACTGGTGGCGATGGTGGTACTGGTGACAGGGCTGGTGATGTCACGCCCCGCGTTCAAACGCGTGATCCACAGCAGTCTGGAGAAACACCCCGCTGCGGGCAGAGGCACCTGGGGTGGCCTGTTCGTGACCCTGACACTCTGCCTGCTGGGCACGGTGATCTCGGGGATCTTCACCAGCCTGCTGATCATCAATGCCTACAGCAACGAAGTGTCCAATGACTCGCCGCACTTACCAGCCTTGTTGAACTTCCTGGGGCTGCTCTTCTCCTTGCTGCCCATCGTGTTCTTCTACTGCAAGGCCGGTAGTCCCTACAAACGGGTCTTCTATGCCCTAATGTGCACCCTGCTCCTGGCCGCAGCATTTCTTCTGGTGCTGCCCGGAGCCATGAGTCAGATCACCTACAAGGCCGCCGGCAGCCTCGACGTGCGTCAGGACGGAATCGAACGATTCGTGCTGCACGATGACCTCGAACTGCATGACCTGGACCCACTGATGTGGAACACCCGCCTGACCTCTGAGCAGCGCCTGGAAGTTCAGGGCTTTCAACTCTTCTCTTTCGGCGAGGCCCTGTTGATCTGCCCCAAGGGGCTGCGCAACCTGGCGCTGAACCAGATGCACCGCTATACCCGCACCTGTATCAGGACCCGCAACAGCGCGGTAACCCGCAAGCCGGCAAAACCGCTGTATAGCCAAAACCGCGCCTGTGCCGGTGCCGCGCCACCGGCGGCATGCTGGAAACCCCAAGGCTTCTGAGTCCCCCACTTGCTGAACCTCCAGGCCGTAACCGGCCTGCTGGCTCAGGGCGCCGGGTTGACCAGCAACGGGGGTCTCAGGCTGTCGTGGTTGTGCGAGCCGGGAGCGCAGGCGACAAAGTCCTCCTTGCGCAGCACCACCAGGGCAATCAACGACACCACCCCGGTGGCCACGTAGAAGTACCAGGGCGCGGTGATGTCGCCGGTGAGCTTGATCAGCCAGGTGGAGATCAGCGGCGCACTGCCCCCGAACACCGCAACGGGGATGTTGTAGGCCACGGCAATCCCGGTGGAGCGGATGCGGGTCGGCAGCAGTTCGCTCATCAGGGCGTAGGTCGAGGAGGCGTAGAGCCCGAACAGGATCGCCACTGCCATCAGCGGCCAGAACAACGTGGCCGGGGTGGCGTTGGGCGCCGACTTGAAGAACCAGTACATGGCCAGGGTGGCCAGGGTGCCGATCACCATCAGGAACGGCTTGCGTCCGTAGCGATCGGTGAAGGCGCCGCCCAGGGGCATGACCAGCGCCGCCGAGAGGCTGGCGACGAACACGTAAAGCAAGGTGGTGCCGCTGTCGAACTTGAGGGTGTTGGACATGTAGGTCGAAGCGAAGGTCAGCACCAGGTAAAAGATCGAGCTGTGCAGGGTGATGATGAAGAACACCAGGGCAATCGAGCGTTTCCACTGCCAGACTTCCCGCAGCGGCGCCTTGGAGGTTTCTCCGGCGTGCACCAGGGCCAGGAACTCCGGGCTGTCTTCGAGCTTCAGGCGGATGTACAGCGAGATGAACCCCAGGGGCCCGGCGATCAGGAACGGAATCCGCCAGCCCCAGTCCTGCATCAGCTCGGCCCCCAGGGCCCAGGTCATGCCATTGGCCACGGCGCCGCCCAGCAGCAGGCCGAGCACCGCGGTGACCATCAGCCAGCAGGTGGCGAAGCCCCGGCGCCCAGGTCCGGCGTACTCGGAAATGAAGCTGGTGATGGTGCCGATCTCGCCTCCGGCAGAAAACCCCTGCACGCAGCGGATCAGTACCAGGAGGATCGGCGCGGCGATGCCGATGCTGGCGTAGGTCGGCAACAGGCCCAGCAGGCAGGTGGAACCGGCCATCAGCAGCAGTACGGTGATCAGGGTCTTGCGCCGACCGATCTTGTCCGCCAGGGGACCGAAGAACAGCCCGCCCAGAGGACGGATGAAAAAGCTCAGGGCAAAGGCCGCAAAACTTGCCAAGAGGCTGCTGGTGGGGTCATCGGAGACGAAGAACGCCTTGCCGATGTACAGCGCCAGGAACCCGTAGACGCCGTAGTCGTACCACTCGATCAAGTGGCCCGAGGTAGCGCCGATAAAAGCCCGGCGCCGCTGGCGCCGGGGATTGCAAGAGGACACGTCCATGCTTGGAGACTCCTGTCGTATTGCTGTCCATGGAAAAATCGTTCAGAGGTCGGCGACGGACCCTGTGGGGTCCTGCAACCACTGCCGCAAGCGGGTCTTGAGAATCTTGCCGTAACTGTTCTTGGGCAGCTCGCTGCAGAACAGGTATTTCCTGGGTTTCTTGAACGAGGCCATGCGGGTCACGAACCAATGGTTGAGCGCCTGTGGATCGAGGCCGCCAGGAGAACGCAGCACCACGAAGGCCACCACCGCCTCGCCCCACTCGGCATCCGCCTCCCCCACCACGCAGACCTCGAACACCTCGGGATGCTGCATCAGCACCTCTTCCACTTCCCGGGGATAGATATTGCTGCCGCCGGAAATGATCACATCCTTGGAGCGGTCCGTGAGGGTCAGAAACCCGCGACTGTCGAGGAAACCGATATCGCCGGTAAGCAACCAGCCGTCCACCAGAGTCGCCTGAGTGGCTGGCGGGTTGTCCCAGTAACCGTGCATCACCGGGGCACCGCGCACGGCGATCTCCCCGGGTTCGCCGGGCGTCAGGAACTGCCCGTCGGCACCGACTATCCGCACCTCCACACAGGACTGTGGCCGCCCCACCGAGGCCGCGATCGCGGGCCAGTCGGGGTGCTCGCGGTCGGCGATCAGCTCCCGGGACAGGGCGCTGATGGTCATCGGGCACTCGCCCTGGCCGTAGATCTGCACCAGCCGCGGGCCGAAGGTGTCCAGGGCCTGGCCCAGGTCCGCCAGGTACATGGGCGCCCCGCCGTAGACAATGGTCTTGATCCCCTCGCCCGAATACCCCTGGCGACGAGCCTGCTCCACCATGCGCTTGACCATGGTCGGCGCGGCAAACAGGCTGACCTGTCCCAGTTGCTGCGCCAGCCCGAACAGCTCCGCCGCATCGAACCCCCGTGACTCCGGCACCACATGCCGGGCACCGCAGCGCACGTGAATGAAGTTGTAGAGCCCGGCCCCGTGAGACATCGGCGCGGCATAGACCACCGCATCAAGGGCCTGCACCGGGTCCACATCCAGTGGGTAGCACAGCGACATGGCCATCAGGTTGCCGTGAGACAGCATCACCCCCTTGGAACGGCCGGTGGTGCCCGAGGTGTAGAACAGCCAGGCCAGCTCGTTATCCCCGCGCGGGCAGGGCTCCACCAGCTCGTGGCCCGGGGCTGCAGCCGGCACGGGGGTGGCGTAACCAGGCAACTCGCGGCAGTTGTCCGGCAAGTCCTGGAGCTCGAAAGTCCGACCGCTGTCGGTATAAATCGCCCGGGCCCCGGCGTTGCCGACGATCCAGGCGGCCTCCCGCGGATGCAGCTTGCTGTTGACCGGCACCGCCACCGCCCCGCTCCACCAGATGGCGTAGAGCAGCTCCAGGTAGTCGCAACTGTTCTTCATCAGCAACGCCACCCGCTCCCCCGGGGCGATGCCATGGCCGTGGCGCAAGTGCAGGGCCCGAGCCCGGACCCGCGCCGCGAAGTCCTGGTAGTCGGCCACCTGGCGGTTGCCCTCGAACAGCGCTGGACGCTGGGGCCAGCGTTGAGCCGCATCCAGAAGCCAATGAGCGATGTTCATCTCAGGCCCTGACCGCTTGCAGGACCGAGGCGTAGTTGGCCACGGCCATTCCGCCCATGTTGAACAGCAAGCCGAATTCGGCACGGGGCACGCCGAGGCCAATGGGTTCGCCGATCAATTGGCGAAAGCCCAGGGCATGCATCGAGACCCCGGTGGCGCCCACCGGGTGGCCCTTGGCCTTGAGTCCACCGGACAGGTTCACCGGCAAACGACCGCCCTGGCGCACGATGCCCTCATCCAGCGCCCGATGGCCTTGGCCCCTGGGCGCCAGGCCCATGGCCTCGTAGATCAACAGCTCGGCGATGGTGAAACAGTCGTGGACCTCGGCGAAGTTCATGTCCCCCAGGCTCACCCCGGCCTCGCGCAAGGCGCCGTGAATGGCCCGCTGCGGACCGTCGAAGGCCAGGATGTCGCGGCTGGCCATCGGCAGCAGGTCATTGACCTGGCTCAGGGCGCGGATCGCCACCTCGCGCCGGAACGAACGGGCGCGCTGCGGTGACGCCAGGATAATGGCCGCCGCGCCGTCACTGATCAGCGAGCAGTCGGTGAGGCGCAGCGACGGCGCGATCAGCGGATTGCTCTGGGAAACATTGTTGCAATGCTCGAAGTCCATCGGCCGGTGCATCTGCGCCAACGGGTTGGCCATGGCATTGGCGTGGTTCTTCACCGCAATCGCCGCCATCGAGGCCAGCGGGCTGTGGTAGCGCTCGGTGTACTGCTGCGCGACCCGGGCAAACAGCTGCGCAAAGCTCAGGCCGGCCTCCTGGGGATCGTTCTGGTAACCGGCCCCGGCCAGCGCTTGGGTGACTTCGGCGGTGGAGTTGCCGGTCATCTTTTCCGCCCCCACCACCAGCACCAGTTCGGCGGCGCCGCTGCGGATCGCGTTGACCCCGGCCTGGATCGCTGCCGAGCCCGAGGCGCAGGCGTTCTCGCAGCGGGTCGCCGGTTTGAAGCGCAGTTGCGGGTCGGCCTGCAGCATCAGTGAGGCAGCAAAGCCGTCCGGCACCAGGCCTGAGTTGAAGTGCCCGAGGAACAGGGCGTCGATCTCGGCCGCGTCAATCGCGGCATCCGCCAGGGCTTCACGAGTGACCTGGACAATCAGGTCCTCAAGGGTCGAGCCCTGCAGACGACCGAAAGGCGTGTGGGCAGCAGCAACAATGGATACGGAAGCATGGGTCATAGTGATTTTCTTCTGTGCTTGAAGCGGGCATTCCATACAATGGCGAGCGCCGAAATCAGACGCTAGTTGGGGCAACTACGTACAGCAGTAAGTAGTGCCTGCCCAGCTAGAGCGGCGCACCAACCCCCACGAGGCAGGATGCCCAATGACCGTACATGCCCAGCAGCTCCAGGACCTCGAGCGCCTGGCTTTCCAGGTTTCACCCGCACCGCAGTTGATCACTGGGCATCGGCGCATGCTCGATTGCAACCAGGCCTTCCTGCACCTGTTCGGCTATGAGCGCGAGCAGCTGCTGGATCACCTGACCCTGTTGCTGTATCCCTCCCAGGCCGATTACCAGAGCATTGGCGAACGCAGCGAACACTGGCTGCGCAACGGCCAAGGCGCTTCCTATACCGACGAACGCTTCATGCAGCACCGCGATGGTGAGGTGTTCTGGGCTCGGGCCCACGGCTTTTCCCTGACCCCGGACGACCCGTTCGGGCTGATGATCTGGCACTTCGAACGCCTGGACCGGCGATTGGCGCCGACCGTGCGCCTGACCCCTCGCGAGCGGGAAATCTCCCTGCACATCGTCAACGGCCTGACCTGCAAGGAAGTGGCGCGCAAACTGGCGATTTCCCACCGCACCGTGGAAGTCCATCGCGCCCGGCTGATGAAGAAGCTCCAGGCCAAGAACAGCGCGGAGCTGGTGTCGAAGATCATCTACATCAGCTAGGCGTTTGCTCCAGCACCTCGCTGGCGCTCAGCCGCAGCAACTTCAGGGGCCCGATCGTCCCGCCCTCCAGGCTGCCGCCCTGGTTCAGCACCTTATTCGCCGCGTTCATCTCGGCGCTGTGTTGAGTCACGCTGACAAAGGTGCTGTGCGGCAACTCCTCGCTCCAGCCCTCTTCGAGCGTGTTGTAGGCCAGCATCAGCGCGGCGGTGAAATAGTGCTGGCTGGAAACCGGGATTTTCACCTCCTGGTCATTGTCGTCGTAGGCGATGAAGTGACCGACGAAGGACTCCACCCCCAGGCGCTTGAGCAGCGGCCAGCTCAGGGCCGAGGGCACAAAGGCGTTGAGCTTCTCGGCGACGATGGCCGAGTAGCCACGCGCCTGGAGCATCTGGACGATTTCGTCTTCGCTGGCCTTGGGGTGGGCGCCCATCACTTGCAGGGCTTCGACCACGGCCTGGTGGGCGGTCTGGTGATCAGGGTATTGGGCGCAGTGCGCGCAGTTTGGCGGGCAGGTATCGGTCACGGGAGGCGAAGGTCCATATCGGTCTCGAAAAAAGTGCCGCAGGGTAACCCCATAACCTGCGGCCCGCCAGTGTCGAGCCGGGCGTTTACTCAAGCGCCGCCCTGGCATCCAGACGCAGCAGTTGCACGGGCTCCAGGGTGGACCCCTGCAAGGACTCCCCGGCATACAGCGCCTCGTTGGCCATGGCCATTTCGGCGCTGCGGCCAGCCACCATTTCGTAGGTCTTGCGCGGCAGCACCTTGCTCCAGCCGTTTTCAAAGGTGTCGTATGCCAGGGTCAGCGCGGCGGTGAAGTAGTGCTGGCCGGCCACCGGAACCCGGACCTCCTCGCCCTCCTCATCCAGGGCGATGAAGTGGTTGGGCAGGTGTTTCACCCCCAGGCGCTTGAGCACGATCCAGGCCAGGGCCGATGGCACGAAGGCGTTGAGTTTTTCCGCGGCGATGGCCGAGTAGCCACGCTCCTGCAGCAGTTGGACGATGTCGTCCTCGCTGGCCTCGGGGTGGTCGGCCATCAACTCCAGGGTATCGAGTACGCCCTGATGGGCATTGGCGTGATCCAGGCAGCAGCTGCAGTCCGGCGAGTGCGAATCGTCATGCATGATCGGTCGATGATCCCTATCGGTCTTGGTGAGGGGGCGCAGGATAAACCCTGCGCCCGCCTCTCCACCAGCAAGCGCCGGCTACTTGATGACGATGGGGTTCACCGGTGCCCCGCTGCCGCCGACGATCTTCAACGGCGCGGCGGTGTAGAGGAAGGTCCACTGGCCGTCGGCGGCGCAATCCTCGGCCAGGTCTTCGAGCAGCACGATCTCGGTGAAGGCGATCCCCAGGTTGCGCATCAGCGCGCAGTGCAGCGGAATCTGCACCCCGGACACCGGGTCGGTGATCACTTCGTTGGCAATGGTGTCGGTCACCAGATTGGGGATTTCCATCTGGTTGAACCAGTCCACCAGTTCGCGACTGTAGGTCAGCCCCGGCTCCACCAGTTCCTTGAAGAACTCGGTCTTGCCGTACTCGTAGAAGGCACCCATGGAGCCGGTACGGATGATCAGGATGTCGCGCTTCTCGATGGCCACGCCCTGGGCCTTGGCGGCGGCCAGCAGGTCCAGGTGATTGAAGGTCTCGCCGCGCCCCAGGTACTTCTTGCCGCGGTGGCGGGCCATGTCGATCAGCACCGCGCGGCCTACCACGCCACGCTCGGCTATCGGCAGCACGCTGGCCTTGGCCATGCCGCCAACGGTGCTGCTGGCGTCGTAGCCGTTCCACAGCTGGTTGTCGTACCAGGCGTGGCCCAGGGCGTCGTACTGGGTCGAGCCCTGCAGCTGCATGAAGATCACGTCGTCGCAGTACTCGGCACCGCCGGTCATGGACGGCTGCTTGCCGGCCTGATAGTGGCTGCGGTCCAGGGTGTTGAAGCGCATCGAGGGGTTGCGCGCCGGCCACATCGGGTCGCCGCCGGGGTGGCCGATCTGCACTTGCAGGGTGAAGGTCTTGCCCTGGCGCACGGCGGCCACGCCCCGTAGCACTTCGGCCTGTTGCAGGTAGTTGAGGGCACCCACCTCGTCGTCCGGGCCCCACTTGCCCCAGTTCTTGGGCAGGCCTTCAAGCAGCTGCTTGGTATTGGGGTGGCTAGTGTTGTTATCGATCCCACACATGTCGACTGCACTCCGTAGCTGGGTTTGGATTTAGCCAAAGGGCTTTCTACAGATCATCAGACGCAGCGTCCACCATCCACTTCCAGGCAGGTGCCGGTGATAAAGGCCGCCTCATCGGAGGCCAGGTACAGACAGGCGTTGGCCACGTCCTGAGGGGTGGAGAAACGTCCCAGGGGAATGCTGGCCATGAATTTCTGGCGGTTTTCCGGGGTGTCCGGCACGCCCATGAACTCACTGAGCAGGGCCGTGGCGCCGACCACCGGGTTGACGCAATTGACGCGAATGTTGTCCGGCCCGAGCTCGGCGGCCATGGTCTTGCTCATCACCACCACCGCGCCCTTGCTGCCGTTGTACCAGACCAGCCCCGGGCGCGGCCGGATCGCCGCGGTGGAGGCGATATTGATGAACACCCCGCCGCCCTGGCCGCGAAAATGCGGCACGAAGTGCTTGGCGCTGAGGTAGATGCTTTTCACGTTGACCGCAAACACCCGGTCGAACTCGGCCTCGTCCACTTCCAGCATCGGCCGGTTGCGGTGGGTGGTGCCGGCGTTGTTGACCACGATGTCCAGGCCGCCGTATTGCTCCAGGGTATTGCGCAGCAGGTCGCCAACGCTGGCGTCCTGGGCCACGTTGACCTCGATGAAGTGGGCCTGGCCGCCAGCGGCGCGGATCTGGTCCACCACCCGCTGGCCGCCCGTGGCGTTCATGTCGGCGACGATGACCCGGGCGCCCTGCTGGGCGAAAGTCTTGGCGATACCTTCACCAAAGCCGGAACCGGCGCCGGTGACGATGGCAGTCTTGTTGGCTAGACGCATGGGAGTGACTCCTGTTTTTGTTGTTATGGGCCGCCGTCGTGGCGGCCCTCAGTCGTGACGAATGGCAATGGTCTTCAAGGTGGTGAAACCCAGCAGCGCCTCGAAGCCCTTCTCCCGGCCATAACCGCTGGCCTTGACCCCGCCGAAGGGCAGTTCGACACCGCCTCCGGCGCCGTAGTTGTTGATGAACACCTGGCCGCAACGCAGCTTGTGGGCCATGCGCAACTGCCGCGCACCGTCCCGGGTCCAGACCCCGGCCACCAGGCCGAAGGCGCTGTCATTGGCCAGGCGGATGGCGTCGGCCTCGTCCTCGAAGGGCATCACCGCCAGCACCGGGCCGAACACTTCCTCTCGGGCCAGACGGCTGTCTGGCGGTACATCGCGAAACAGCACCGCCTCCTGGAAGTAGCCGCCGCTGCCGGCCTCGGCCACCACCTGCCCGCGCGCCGCCACCGGGATGCCGGCGGCTTCGGCCTCACGGACGAATTCGCGCACCTGGCGCAGCTGCTTCTGATTGATCAGCGGGCCCAGGTCCAGGTCCAGCTCCGAGGGCCCGGCACGTAGTTGGCCAAAGCACTGGGCCAGGCGCTCCAGCAGCGGTTCGTAGAGGCTGCGTTGCACCAGTAGGCGGCTGCCGGCAGAACAGGTCTGGCCGCTGTTCTGCACGATGGCGTTGATCAGTACCGGCAGCGCCCGCTCCACATCGGCGTCGGCAAACACGATCTGCGGCGACTTGCCCCCCAGCTCCAGGGTCACCGGGCAATGGCGCTCGGCGGCGGCCTTGGCCACCAGGGCGCCGGTGCCGGTGGAACCGGTGAAGGAGATATGCGCGACGCCAGGATGGGCGCACAACGCCGCGCCGGCTTCGTGGCCATAGCCGCTGACCACGTTGATCGTGCCTGCCGGAAAACCGACCTTGGCCGCCAGTTCCGCCAGCCGCAGCAGCGACAGGCTGGCGTCCTCGGCGGGTTTGACCACACAGGCGTTGCCCGCCGCCAGAGCGGCGCCGACGCTGCGGCCGAAGATCTGCATCGGGTAGTTCCAGGGAATGATGTGCCCGGTGACGCCGTGGGGCTCGCGCACGGTGAGCACGGTGTAGCCGGCCTGATAGGGCAAGGTGTCGCCGTGGAGTTTGTCGGCGGCCCCGGCGTAGTACTCGAAGTAGCGCGCGAGGGCCGTGACGTCGGCCCGGGCCACCTTCAGCGCCTTGCCGGTGTCACGGGCCTCGATCTGCGCCAGCTCTTCATGGTGCTCCAGCACCGCCTGGCCCAGACGCGCCAGCAGGCGCCCACGTTCCAGTGCCGAAAGGCTGCCCCAGGGTCCATCGAAGTTGTCCCCCAGGGCCCGCTGCGCGGCCTGCACCGCCAGGTCGATGTCCTCGGCAGTGCCGCGGGCGATGCGCGCGTAGCTGATGCCGGTGCTGGGGTCGAGTACCGGAATGTCCTCGGCCCAGGACGAGGCTTGCCATTGGTTGTCGATGTAGTGTTCCAGACTCATCAGCTCAGCTCCTGTTTCCAGCCAGACACTCGGCAATCGCCCTACCCACTTCCACGGTGCTGGCGTTGCCGCCCATTTCCCGGGTGCGCGGGCCTTCGGCGAGCACCGTCTCGATGCTTCCGACAATCGCCGCCGCGGCCCGTTGGTAGAGCTCGTCGCCCTGCCCCAGGTGTTCGATCATCAGGGCCGCCGACCAGATCTGGCCGATCGGGTTGGCCACCCCGAGACCGGCGATGTCCGGCGCCGAACCGTGCACCGGCTCGAACAGCGAAGGGTACAGACGCTCCGGATTGAGGTTGGCCGAGGGTGCAATGCCGATGGTCCCGGTACAGGCCGGACCCAGGTCGGAAAGGATGTCGCCAAACAGATTGGAAGCCACCACCACATCGAACCAGTCCGGGTGCTGGACGAAGTGCGCGCAGAGAATGTCGATGTGGAACTTGCGGGTATCGACCTGGGGATAGGCCTTGGCGAGTTGCTCCACCCGCTCGTCCCAGAACGGCATGGTGATAGCGATGCCATTGGACTTGGTGGCCGCCACCAGATTGCGCCGGGGTCGGCGGCTGGCCAGGTCAAAGGCGTACTTCACCACCCGGTCGACACCGTGACGGGAGAACACCGACTCCTGCAGGGCAATCTCCCGCGGGGTGCCCTCCCACATGCGGCCACCGACGCTGGAATATTCGCCTTCGGTGTTTTCCCGGACCACGATGAAATCGATGTCCCCCGGCACCCGTCCGGCCAGGGGGCACGGCACTCCGGGCATCAGGCGCACCGGACGGATATTCACGTATTGGTCGAACTGGCGGCGGATCTTCAGCAGCGAGTCCCAGACCGCAATATGGTCGGGGACGATGTCGGGGGCGCCGACGGCGCCGAAGAAGATCGCCTCGTGGTCGCCGATCTGCTCGGCCCAGTCCTCGGGCATCATGCTGCCGTGGACCTGGTAGTGCTCGCTGCACCAGTTGAAATGATCGAACTCAAGATCGATGCCGAAGCGCCGGCTGACGGCTTCCAGCACGCGCAGGCCTTCGGGCACCACTTCGCGGCCGATGCCGTCACCGGCGATCACGGCAATGCGGTGGCACGGTTTTACAGCGGAATTGATCCTGGACAAGCCGTATCTCCTGGTCTGACGTGTTGTTGTTATTGAGGCAGGTCAAGCGCAAGGGCGAGCCCATTCTGGGCACGGGGAAGCGCCCAGGGGAATTGCTCATTGTGGAAACCGCCTTCGCAAAATTCGAAGGCTCGCGGCGCCAGCCAGCCAGGGGCGCGCGACTAGGGCGGCGGCGCTCCGCTCTGGTCGCAGTCAGCCAGGTAGTCGAACAGCTCACGGCTGGCCAGGGACGGTTGCTCCAGACGTCGGCACAGGAACATCTGACGATCGGCCCAGGGGTCGTCGATTTCGATAAAACGCAAGGCCATCTCCTTGCGAAAGATCTGCACCGCGCCCTGGGGCAACACCCCCACGCCCTGCCCGGCGGCGATCAGCCGGCACACCGCCTCGAAGCTGCGCACCTGCACCCGCAGGCGCAGAGGCATGCTCACCGCAGCCGCTGCCTCGGTGATCAACGGGGTGATGGCGGCGTTGTCCTCCAGGCCGACGAAGTCGTAGCCCAACAGGTCCTGGAAACGCGCATGGCTCATCTTGAACGGGTGATCCTGGGGCACGATCAGGCACAGACGGTCGCGGCAATAGGGCTTGAAGTACAGGTCCCGGGCCTGGGGCAAGGTGGTAACGATGCCCACATCGGCGATGCCGTCGCGCACCGCCAGGAGAATCTCGCGGCTGCGCTCCTCGCGGATGTCCACGCGAATCCCCGGGTGCAGGTCGCTCCACTGGGTCAATTGCCGGGGCAGTTCCTGGCTCATCGCCGAGCTGTTGGCGTACAGGCTGACCCGGCCGGTGGCGCCCTTGGCAAAGTCGGCCAGGTCAGCGTGCATCACATCCACCGCCCGCAGGATGCTCCGGGCATGTTCGGCCAGGGCCTGCCCGGCCGCGGTCGGCTGCACCCCGGTGGAGGTGCGAGTCAGCAGCGCCACCTTGAAGTGCTGCTCCAGCAGCGACAGACGCCGGCTGGCGGCCGACAGCGACAGGTGCGACTGCTCGGCAGCCCGAGACAGGTTGCCCAGGGTCAGGGCCTTGAGAAACAGCTCGATGGAAGTCAGGTCCGGAGACATGGCGGAGTCCTTGTGCGCAGTCCGTGAAAACTACGCAGTTGGCGCGGCCCTGTCCAACGCTGCAGCGACGGTTCAAGCCCCCTCGGAGAGGGCCCCGCCGGCCAGCGCCAGCAGCCTCGAATATTGTCCGACAATAATCTTCAAAGCCCCGTACACACGGGCTGAAACACGCACTAATGGCAAACTGGCATTTCGCCAAAACTGGACAATACTAGGTCGCGACGGACCTCCCTGTCCGCCTTCCAGCGAAAAGGACTTCAGCATGAAACCTCAAGAACTCGAACTCGATGTCGCGGTGGTCGGTGGGGGCGTGTCCGGCACCTACAGCGCCTGGCGCCTGCAGCATGAACAAGGTGAAAAACTGCGTGTCGGCCTGTTCGAATATGGCGACCGCATCGGCGGCCGGCTGTTCAGCATCAACCTGCCGGGGCTGCCCAACGTGGTCGCGGAAGTCGGCGGCATGCGCTATATCCCCGGCCCCACCGGCCATGTGCTGGTGGACAGCCTGGTCAAGCAGTTACGCCTGCCAAGCCAGAAATTCCCCATGGGCGCGCCGCCCCCGGTGGGCTCGCTGAACAACCTGTTCTACCTGCGGGGCAAGCGCTTCCGGTATCGCGACTTCAAGGAAGCGCCACACAAGATCCCCTACGACCTGGCCTGGTCCGAACGTGGTTTCGGCCCCGAGGACCTGCAAGTCAAGGTGATGAACTACGTCTACCCGGGCTTCGACCAGCTCAGCCTGTGCCAGCAGATGCAGGTCAAGGTGTTCGGCAAGGAGATCTGGCGCTACGGCTTCTGGGACCTGCTGTACCGGGTCATGAGCAATGAGGGCTACCAGTTCATGAAGGACGCCGGCGGCTACGACGCCAACGTCGCCAACGCCAGCGCGGTCACCCAGCTGCCCGCCACCGAATACAGCGACGACACCGAGTTTCTGACCCTGACCAAGGGTTTCCAGAGCCTGCCCCTGACCCTGGAGGCCAAGTTCCGCAATCTGCCAGGGATCTTGCCCGGCGCCCAACGGGTGCAGATGAACCAGCGCCTGGTGCAGATCAGCTACGCCAAGGACCGCGACTTCCCCTATCGCCTGCATTTCCAGAGCACCGTCACCGAGCAGGGCAGCACCCGGGACGTCGGCGGCAGCCAGGTAGTCAAGGCGAAGCAGATCATCCTGGCCATGCCTCGTCGCGCCCTGGAGCTGATCGATGCACCGCTGTTCGACGATCCCTGGCTCAAGGAAAACCTCGGCTCGGTGCTGATGCAGTCGGCGTTCAAGCTGTTTCTGGCCTACGAACAGCCCTGGTGGCGCAGCCTCGGGCTGGTGGCCGGGCGCTCGGTCACCGACCTGCCGGTGCGCCAGGTCTACTACATGGGCACCGAGTGCGAACAGCCCGGCGGCCAGCCGAACCTCAACTCGTTGCTGATGGCCTCCTACAACGACATCGGCACCGTGCCTTTCTGGAAAGGCCTTGAAGGCGGTGCGCCCTTTGTCGGCTATGTGCCCTCCAGCCTCGCCGGGCAACTGCAAGCCGCGGCAGTGGTGCCCAGGAGCGAGTTCCAGGTCAGCGACGAAATGGTCCGGGTGGCGCAGATGCAAGTCACTCAACTGCATGATCAGGTGGAGCTGCCACGTCCCTATTCGGCGGTCTACCACGCCTGGGACGCCGATCCCTACGGCGGCGGCTGGCACGAATGGAAGGCCAACTACCGGATCGACCAGATCCTGTGCCGCATGCGCAAACCGGTGGCCGACCAGCAGATCCATATCGTCGGCGAGGCCTATTCCATGGGCCAGGGCTGGGTGGAAGGCGCGCTGACCGTGGCCGAGTCGACCCTGCAGGACTTCTTTGGCCTCAAGCGCCCCAACTGGCTGCCCAAGGACTATGCCCTGCTGCCGGTGCCGACCCCGGACGGCTGCACCCTGCCCGGCGACCAGCCGCTGCCCTGCCAGGACTGCGCCAAGACCCTGGACAGCGTCACCCAGTTCGCCTACGAGGGGATCGCCCATGGCCAGCAATGACAATTTCAGCGTCGCCGACTACCTGCTGACCCGCCTGCAGCAACTGGGCCTGACCAAGGTATTCCAGGTGCCGGGGGACTACGTCTCGCACTTCATGTCGGCCCTGGACGACTTCGACGGCATCGACGCGGTGGGCGAGATCAACGAGATGGCAGCCGCCTACGCGGCCGACGGCTATGCCCGTTACACCGGGATCGGCGCGGTATCGCTGCAATACAGCGTCGGCACCTTCAGTGCCCTGAATGCCATTGCCGGTGCCTATGTCGAACGCAATCCGCTGGTGCTGATCAGCGCCAGCCCGTCGGCGCAGAACCGCAACCTGATCTGGTCCCAGGATGTGCTGTTCCACCACTCCACCGGTGATCTGGACGTGGGCCGCAAGGTCTTCGAGCCGGTGACTGTGGCCAGCCTGATCCTTGACGACAGCCTGCGCGCCCCGGCGCTGATCGATGAGGCGCTGGTCAAGGCCATCAGCGAGCGCCGGCCGATCTACCTGGAGGCCTGGCAGAACGTCTGGGGCGAACCTTGCCCGCGCCCTCAGGGCGAACTGCAACCGCGGGCTACGCGCTGCGACGAGGACTCGATGCGCGCCGTCATCGAGGCTAGCCTGCTGCGCCTGGGCAGCGCTCGCTCGCCGCTGATCATGCTGGGCATCGAAGTGGCCCGCTACGGCCTGCAGGAGCAGGTAATGCGCCTGATCGAGGCCAGCGGCCTGCCCTTCACCACCAGCCTGGAAGCCAAGACCGTGGTCGACGAAAGTCACCCGCAGTTCATCGGCACCTGCGCCGGCACCGCTTCGCGCCTGTGGACCCAGGCCTTCATGCAGGACGTGGACTGCATCCTGGCCCTGGGGGTGATCTTCACCGACGACTACCTGCAACTGCTGAACAAGGACTTCAGCCGGATCATCCTGGTCAACAGCCAACTGGCCCGCACGGGCCTGCAGTACTACCCCCACATACCGCTGCCGGACTATGTGCAACGGCTGCTGGGGGCCATGGGCCTGGACAGCGACTACCCTCTGCGCAACCAGGTTCCTGAACCCGCGCGCCCGCCGCTGCTGCAACAGGGCGCAGCCGACGATGCCCTGGGCTACGACCTGTTCCTGGAGATCCTCGACGGTTTTGCCCGGCAACAGAATCTGTGGCCGAGCAGCAGCCTGATCCTCGGTGAAAGCTCGGCCCTGTATGCCGCCAGCAACCTCAACGGCCTACCTCGGGACAGCTTTGTCGCCGATGCCATCTGGGGTTCCCTGGGCCACGAAACCGGCTGCGCCCTGGGGGTGGCCATGGGTAGCGGTCGGCGGCCGATCGTGGTGGCCGGCGACGGCGGCTTCATGATGATCTGCCAGTCGCTGTCGACCCTGGCACGCAACCGGATCAACGCCCTGGTGTTCGTCATGAGCAACGAGGTCTACGCCATCGAACAGGCTTTCGTCGACATTGACGCCTTCGAACCCGGCGGCCAGTTCGCCCCATTCGACACCCTGCCAAGCTGGGACTACCTGGCCCTGGCCAAGGGTTTCGGCGCCGAGGGGTTCAAGGTCTCGACCCGGGCCGGGCTGGAACAGTTGCTGCCGCAGCTGCTGCAGATCAAGGACCGCCCGGCGCTGATCCAGGTGGTGATTCCCCGGCAGGACCTGGCACCGCAGATCAAGCGCCTGGCCAAGCCGGACGGCCCGTTGTTCGTCGCCCGCCATAGCCACGACAACGACTGAACCCCGGCGGTTGTCATTGCCCCGCCCACTGTAGGAGCCGGCTTGCCGGCGGACAGATCGCTAAGATCGCCTGCGCCGACAAGCCGGCTCCTGCCGAGCATGTCCTCTTAGGAGCAACACAGCATGGACGTCCCCTTCCTGCGCTCTACCCTCGCCGCCGGCCTGCTGCTGGTCAGCGGCTGCGCCCTGGCCCACACCATGAACCACGGCAGCGATGAACACAGTGGCGGCTTCACCCCGGTGCCGCCGGACACGCCCTACCTGCAAGTGCTGCACAAGTGCGTCAGCCCCCAGGACACCGAGGGCGACCAACTGCTCTCGGGCCTGGGCGGCACCCGTTACCCCCTGGTCAGCCTCAAGCAGCCGGAGCAGGTCCAGGCCTTCTACAGCCAGGGCATGGCCCTGCAATACGGCTTCAATTTCTCGGCAGCGATCCGCGCCTTCTACCAGGCCAGCCGCTTCGACGAAGGCTCGGCCATGCCCTATTGGGGCATCGCGCTGTCGGCCAACTCCAACATCAACAGTGTCGCCACCACCGGTTGCAACCAGTTGGCCTACCGCTCGGTTCAGATCGCCCTGGAGCACGCCAGCGCCCGGCTCAAGGACAGCGCCGCTCAAGCCGCCTTCAGCCAGCGTCAGTTGCAGCGCGAGGTGGACTACGCCAAGGCACTGCTGAGCCTGTATAGCGAAAAGGACGGCCAGGTCAGCCTCGGCGATGAGGGCAACAAGCGCTACGCCGACGCCATGAAAACCCTGTCGGAAAACTACTTTGACGACCTCGATGCCGCGACCCTGTACGCCGACGCCTTGCTCAGCCGCGACCCGTGGAAATGGTGGGACGGCACCGAGGCC
Source organism: Pseudomonas sp. 910_21 (assembly GCF_052850735.1). Lineage (NCBI taxonomy): Bacteria > Pseudomonadati > Pseudomonadota > Gammaproteobacteria > Pseudomonadales > Pseudomonadaceae > Pseudomonas > Pseudomonas sp. 910_21. The sequence goes on from NZ_VXCY01000005.1 coordinate 144,349, forward strand.
GTATCCAATCAGGTCAAGCCGACCGACGCCGCCTACGAGGCCCTGCAAGTGCTCAACCGGGTACTGGTCCAGGACCAGCAGCACACCGGGGCCAATCACTTCTACATCCACGCCATCGAAGAATCACCGTTCCCCGACAGCGGCCTGCCCATGGCCAATCGCTTCCGCGACCAGAACCCGGCCATCGGCCATCTGGTGCACATGGCCTCGCACATCTACCAGCGCACCGGCAACAACAACCTGGCCAGCGTGGCCAACTACACCGCAGTCTCGGTGGACCGCGCCTATGCCCATCAGGTCCAACCGCAAAGCCCCTATGCCTTGCACTACCTGGGGCACAACATTCACTTCCTGACCTGGACCCTGTCCATCGAAGGCCGGCAGAACGAATCCCTGAACATGGCCGAGGAACTGGTGGAGAACACCACCCGCTACTCGGCCGTGCCCTTCCTTTGCCAGCAGTACCCCGAAGAGCTCAAGACCAAGACCGACTACTTCTACGCGGTGCCCTACTACTTCGCCGTGCGCTTCGAGGACTGGGACGCCCTGGCACGGATCGAACCGAAGATCGACGCCGGCCTTGCCACCATCAACCAGGCTTGCCGCGAGGCGAACCAGGGAACGGACAAGCCCTGGCAAGACTTGACCAAGCCCTACACCCAACTGATGAAAGCCTATGCCCTGGCGTACCGGCAACTGAGCGCCCAGAACCTGAACCAGGACCAGGCCCGTGATGCCCTCAAGGGTTTCTGGCAGGCCGTCGCCACCTCGCCCCAGCCCCTGACCGGCAAGAACGCCCTGCAATATGGCAACAATCCGGCGCTGCAGCTGCTGCGCATCGCCAACCTGATCCTGCTCGACCGCGCCCAGACCGGTGCTGCCGGCCCACTGGATCTGGCAGCCCTCAAAAACCTCGGCAACCAGGTATTCAACAACGCTAAAGAGGGCCTCAACGCTGACCTGCAGGCCCTGACGGGCGATGCCGGCCAGCAGCAGATTGCCGCCTGGCGCAAGGCGGTGGAGGTGCAAGACGCCCTGGCCTACAACGAGCCGCCGGACTGGTACTACACCCTGCGCGAGTCCCTGGGTTATGCCTTGCTGGCGCAGAAACGCTATGCCGAGGCGGAACAGGTGTTCCGTGAGGATCTGGCGGGCAACCGCCTCAGCGGCCGCTCCCTCAACGGCCTGAAGCTGAGCCTGGAAAACCAGCCCGGCAAGCCGGTCCCGGCGTTGCTCGAGGAGCAACTGCAAACCGCCTGGCGCAATGCCACGGTGAGCCCGGCGCCGCGGTTGTAGGCCTTAGGCAAAGGCTACCAGGGGCGGGATCGCAATCGCGGGCGCCCCGCCCCTGGGCAACCTCAGGCAACGACTAGGACAGACCCCGCGGATGCCGCGGCCAGGGCCAGTACCAGCGCAAGACCCGAGGCCGCAACAGGCGTTCGTAGAGCATCCACAGCATGCCCAGCAGCATCAGCGCCACATGCCCCTGTTCCAGCAGCACCGGCAACAGCATCAGCGGCCAGCAGGAACCTACGCACCAAGCCCCGGCGGACAGGCCAAAACCCAGGCAGTCCCTCAGGTAGCCCAGGCCAAAGGCACTGATCCGCGGCTGCCGGTGGCACTGGTTCAGGCAATGTTGCTTGAACGGCGAGGCCTGCCAGGCCAGGCACAGCAGCAACACGGCGAAAAAACCCTGCCACGCACTCAGGCCAAACCACACCCGAACCGCCACCACCAGCCCCATCAGCACCACGCCTGCCAGGCTCCAGACCGCACCGAAGCCCAGCACGAACAGGGCAACGCCCTGCCAACGCTTGCGCCGCAAACTACGGTGCCAGACGTAGAGCAAGGGTTGCACCAACAGCAGTGGCAGCATGGCAAGCAGCATCAGCCACCAGCCCAGCAACAGTTGCTGCGGTGGATTGAACAGCAACGCCTGCTCGATGCCCTGCCAGCCCAGGGCATAACCGGCCAATGGCAGGCTGCCGCAAAACGCCGGAATCGACAGCATCGCCGTCGACCCCAGCAACCACCCCCAGCCCACCAGGCTGGTCAGCAGCAACCAGGGCCGCGGGTTCTGGCCCGAAGGTCGCAGCCCGCGTAGCACGCCCCTCAACCGCCCAGCCGGGTAAGGCTGACCCGCGCCACCGTGATCTGGTTCTCGGCCAGCACTGCCGCCCTGGACACCAGGCGGATATTCAGCTGATCCGCCGAGGTGATACCCCCCAGGTGCAGGGCATCGATGATATCGGTGATCTCAAACACCTCGGTGATGCCGTGCCCGCCATGCTCACGGTCGGTACGACTGGCCTGGCTCACGCCGAACAGCGACAAGACGCCGGCGCGCAACTCCGGATGCTGGCTTGGGTCGGCATCGGGCGGCAGGTTGACATAGACCTCCAGCAGCACCGCATCGCAGTTGCCACGAATGTTTTCCAGATTGAGGAAGACCCGGTCCGGCGGCGTGAAGCTGGCCGCGAACAGGTTCGACTTCAGGCTGTTGAACATTTGCTGCGTGACCTGCTTGTCCAACTGCACCGAGGTCTGCACCGAGTGCCCGACTATTTCCAGCGGTGCGCGATTGGCGCCTATCAGTTCTGTATCCGGTTCCTTGGCCATCAGTGCTCCGTTTGCGCTGAAGTTTTGCAGTTGATCGGCCTCCAGTCCCAGACGCTGCAAACGCAAGTGCAGCAGGTTGACCGGGCTCTTGGCGGCAGCGCTGGTGTCATAGCGATAGTTGAGCTTGGGCGCCAGGGTATCGAGCATCTCCACCACCTTGAACTTCCACGGCTCGCCGCTGACGGTGGGTACGATAAACGACCGGCTCAAGCTGTCGGGGGCGTTGTACCAGTCCGATTTGTCGGGGTTGCTGTGATCGGCGGAGCTGTCTAGCCAGACCTGCCACAAGCGGTCGATATTGGCATGGTGCAGCCAGAAGATCGGGTCCAGCGCGGCGGTATTGGGATAGCTCATCAGGCCACGAACCGTATACCGAGAACCGTCGGGTGCGGTTCGCACCTGGTCGTAGCCACCCACTTCGGTATGGACGATGTTGTGCGGGGACGACTCCAGGCCGCCGGGGACGCCGCTGTCAAGCGAGGAATCCGGCACGCCGCCAAACCCTGGCGGGGTGCCCCTGACATTGCCTTCGTACAGCGGATCATCCAGGCAGCCGAGACCGATCAGGCTGCCATCGAGCACCACGTTGCCGTCGCCCGAAAGGCCAAAGCGCTTTTCAACATACAGCGGGTTGGGCCCCTCATTGTTGGGCAGGGTCTTGGCGGCAAAGCACGCGGGCAGGTGCAGGGACTGCTGCCCCTCGTTGTAATTCCAGTAAGGCAGCGCCCAATCCTTGGGACCACCCAGCTGGACGACCACATCGCGGACGATCTGTTCGAAGGACGCCAGGTAACCGCGGTGCCAGGGCAGGAAGAACCAGTTGCCATGCTGGCACTGGTCCCAGTACAGCAGCTGTTCCGCTTCGTTGGGCAGTGCCTCACCGGCCTTGAGGTAGCCGTCCATCCTCCACCACGACTCGGAGAACCCGTGAATTGCCGCGAGGAATCGCCAACTGGTGCGATCGGTGATCGGGCGCTGGCGCAGGACGCCCACCGCTCTGGCATACCACAACAGGGTCGGGTCCCAATCGCCGCTCAATTTCCCTACATCACGCCGTATATAAACCATGATTTATCTCCCTGAAAAGGCTCCGTTGCGGAGGGAGCGCTCGCTCCGCTGGCAACGCTAGATCAGGTGATATCAATTTGCCTGTTCCGGCCCCGTAAAAGCGGACCGGTGGCAGGCCGTTCGGCGGCTCGGTTCAGCGCCCGGAAAAACGCAGGCGCGACAGCTGGCGCAGGTCGCCGTCCAGGTAGTAGTCATTGCTCCAGCTGTCGTCCATCGCCAGGGGCTGGACCTGTTTCAGGGCCAACTGCCTGGCGAAATAGCGAAACCGGTAATGCTCGTAGAAACGCAGCAGTTCCAGGCCGTAGCGATCCGCCAGGTCGGTGTCGCCACGGATGATCAGGAAGTTCTCGTCATTGCTCTGGCTGGCGCCGACGCTGAGGTTGTGGCTGCCGCTGATGATCACCGGGGCCTCGCTGGTGAAGTCGGTAACCAGCGCCTTGGTGTGCACCAGCAGGTTGCCCTTCTGGCCCTTGAGGCCCTCCTTGAGCCAGCCCTCGAGGCCATTGTTGAGCAAAGCGGTGGCGGCGAATTCGGCGGTGCGGTCGGCGTGGAAGCCGGTGATGCGGCTGGCGGTGTTTTGCAGGCCATAACGCAGGACATCGTCGTGGGGCTGGCCGAGCAAGGCGTCGAGAATGCTGTCGGGCAAAGCGAAGGCGGTGACGAACAGCAGGTCGCGGCGGGCGCTGTTGATGATGTCGACGAACTCACTGAGATCGCCCTGACCGCTGCGCGGGGAAAAACCGGCGAACAGCGGTGCATCAGGCTGCATGGGATTGTTCTGGGTCAACCATTTGCGGGTGGCACCCACGTCCGTCGGCGCCTGCCAGATCTGCTCGAATACCTGCAAATAGCGCCCGGCAATGTCCGGGTGATCGAGGCTGTGCAGCACATTGGCCTGGCGGTAGACCCCGTTGGCGGTGAAGTTGGTGCTGCCGCAGAGCACCGCTTCGGGCTGACGCTGGCCGGCGGCGTCGAGGCGGCTGAGGACGATGAACTTGTCGTGGAAGATCGCGTGGGTCACCCGCCCGCGTTTACTGTCCTCGGGCAGGTGCTGCAGGCTGGCCTGGTTCTGCGTGGTGTCGTCGTCCCCGGGGCCGGCGTGGTACAGCACCCGCACCTGCACGCCACGGTCGAAGGCGGCGTTGACCGCGTCAATGACGGCCTGCAACTGGTACTCGTAGATGGCGATATCCAGGCTCCAGCTGGCATCCGTGGCGCGCTGGATAAACCCCAGAAGCTCCTCCAGCAAACCGTTTTCCAGCCATTGCCGGGGTGCGTCGGGCCAGGCCTCGATGGGCAGTTTCTTGTTGCTGCTGAGCAACCCATCCAGTTCGGGAAACTTGCGCGAGAAGGCCTGGCTGGCGGCCACGGCACGGTTGAAGATCACCCGTTGCCCCGGGGGCTGGCCGTTGTCGGCGGTGATACTCAGTTCCAGGGCCTCACCCAGTTGCAGTGCATCGGGACTGCCGTAGACCAGGTGAACCCGATAGTTGAGGGTGGTGCCGGGACGGACCGCGTAGTCGGCCCAGCGAAATTTCTGCAGCGGCGCCTGATCGCTGGGGGTGGCGTTGTATTGGGGGAAGGTGTGGGGCTTGCCGGGGAAGGTCAGGCTATTGAACAGAAACAGCCAGGGCTTGCTGTCGACCTGCTTCTCGATGGCGAAGCCCAGCAGCCCCTTGCGCCGCGACGCATCCAGATCCATGGCCAGCAACACGCCGTTGGTCCCGGCATAGGCCTTGACCCGGAAATCGTCCTTATCGTTACGCACCAGTACCCGCATGGATTCACTCCTGTGAAAGACAGCGCAAAGCGTAGCCGTTCCCGCGATACCCAGGCACTAGGCCCCCGCAAGTCACGCATCGCCCCGACCGACGCCTTCGCTGGCAAGCCAGCTCCTACGGGGGGATGTTTATCCCTCGAACCGCCCCGCCCCCTGTAGGAGCCGGCTTGCCGGCGAATTGGCCCGCAAGCCTTGCACCGTCCCGACCGACGCCTTCGCTGGCAAGCCAGCTCCTACGGGGGGATGTTTATCCCTCGAACCGCCCCGCCACCTGTAGGAGCCGGCTTGCCGGCGAATTGGCCCGCAAGCCTTGCACCGTCCCGACCGACGCCTTCGCTGGCAAGCCAGCTCCTACGGGGAGATGGGCATCCCTCGAAACGCCCCGCCCCCTGTAGGAGCCGGCTTGCCGGCGAATTGGCCCGCAGCCTTGCACCGCACCGGACGACGCCTTCGCTGGCAAGCCAGCTCCTACACGGGGGCGTCGAGGTGGCGGTAGTCGGCGTTGAGAAGCTGCGCCAGTTCCCGGGCGCGGCCCAGGCGGATCGGGCCGCGTTCGATGTCGAGCATCAAGGTCGGGCAGTTGAGGGGTATCTGGGCGGGTAGGGTTTTCAGCCGGCCATCGGTGATCAGCAGCACGCGCTGGCGCTCCGCCGGCAGGCGCCGCTGGCGCTGTTCCAGCCATTGGGCGGCCTCGACCAACGCTTGTAGCAAGGGCGTGCCACCGCCAGCTCCGAGACCGTCGAGCCAGTGGCGCAGGTCCTTGGAGGCTTTCAGGCCCTGGACCTGCCAACGGGGCGCTTGGCCGCTGGCAGTGAGCAGGGCCAGGCGCGCACGCCGGCGGTAGGCGTCGTCGAACAGTTGCGCCAGCAGGCCCTTGGCGTCGCTGAGGGCCGAGTGCCGACGGGTCGAGGCCGAGGCGTCGACGATCACCAGCCACAGTTCATGGGGCGTGCGGCTGCGCAGGCGAAACAGCAGGTCTTGGCGCAGGCGCGGCCGGCCTTTGAGCAAGGTGCCGGGCCAGTTGATGGAACCGGCGCGGGCCTCGCGGCTTTTGCCTTGCCGGCCCTGATCCAGGTGCCCCGCCCGGGGCTTGGCATCCGCCCCCCGGTCAGTGCGGGGACGAATGCCTAGGGCTTTTTTGGCCAGCTGGGCACTTCACGACGGGCGCCGGTCGGCAGGGCCTGGGCCGGCATTTCGCCCCATTGGCCCTGGCCTTCGCTGGGCTGGGCGTTGTGTGATGCCGGTGCCTGGGGGCTTTGTCCTGATTGAGGCGCGTTGGGCGCAACCTCCCGGCGGCGGTGGCGCAAGGCGAACTCGGCCACCGCGTCGATATCCTCCTCGGCGATGGCGCTCGCACCGCGCCAGGCGGCGTGGGCTCGGGCGGCCCGCAACCACACCAGATCGGCACGCAGGCCGTCGACTCCTGCAGCAAAGCAACGCTCGGTGATCAGCTCCAGGGACCGGTCATCGAGGGCGATGGCTGGCAGCAGGGCTCGGGCCTGCTGGCAACGCTCGCGCAACGCTGTTTGTGCCTCGGCCCATTGGCCGCAGAAGCCCTGGGGATCGCTGTCGAAATCCAGGCGCCGCCGGATGATCTGCCCGCGCTCCAGCGGCGCAGTCTGGCCACTGAGGGCGACGTTGAGGCCGAAGCGGTCCAGCAGTTGCGGACGCAGTTCGCCCTCTTCCGGGTTCATGGTGCCGATCAGCACGAATTTCGCCGAATGGCGATGGGAAATGCCGTCGCGCTCGATCAGGTTGGTGCCGCTGGCGGCCACGTCCAGCAGCAGGTCCACCAGGTGGTCGGGCAGCAGGTTGACTTCATCGACATAGAGCACGCCGCCGTCCGCCTTGGCCAGAACCCCCGGGGAGAACTGCGCCCGGCCTTCACCCAGGGCGGCATCCAGGTCCAGGGTGCCCACCAGGCGCTCTTCGGTGGCGCCCAGGGGCAAGGTGACGAACTGCCCGCTGGCCAAGAGGTCGGCCAGGCCCCGGGCCAGGGTCGACTTGGCCATGCCCCGGGGGCCTTCGATCAGCACACCGCCGATCTTCGGGTCGATGGCGGTCAGGCACAGGGCCAGTTTCAGGGCGTCGGCGCCGACCACAGCGGACAGCGGAAAATGGGGGGTGTCGCTCATGTCGGGGTCTCGCTTGGGTCGGGTCAGGGGTGTCTGGGAGGACGCCTTCGCGAGCAAGCTCGCTCCTACAGGTAGGGCATTGCCGTTGTAGGAGCGAGCTTGCTCGCGATCTACGCCGAATCAGGAATCTTCTTCTATATCCAGCAGCAGGTTTTCCAGGGCTTCACGATAATCGCCGGGCTCTTGCCACAAGCCACGCTGCTGAGCCTCCAGCAGGCGCTCGGTCATGTCGCGCAGGGCGTGGGGATTATGCTGGCGAACGAACTCGCGGGTCGAGTCATCCAGCAGGTAGGCGTCCGCCAGCAAAGCGTATTGGTGATCGTCGATCAGCTCGGTGGTGGCGTCGAAGGCGAACAGGTTGTCCAGGGTCGCGGCCATTTCGAAGGCGCCCTTGTAACCATGGCGCTTGACCCCTTCGATCCACTTCGGATTGGCCGCCCGCGAGCGGATCACCCGGTTCAGTTCTTCCTTGAGCGTGCGGATCTTCGGCAGGTCCGGCTGGCTGTGGTCGCCGTGGTAGCTGGCGGCCTTGGCGCCGCTGAGGCTTTCCACCGCCGCCAGCATGCCGCCCTGGAACTGGTAGTAGTCGTTGGAATCCAGTAGGTCGTGCTCGCGGTTGTCCTGATTCTGCAGCACCGCCTGTACTTGGCTCAGGCGGGAGGCGAACTGCTCACGGGCGGCAGTGCCTTCGTCGCTGCCGCCATAGGCGTAGCCGCCCCAGTTCAAGTAGACCTCGGCCAGGTCTTCGCGGCTCTGCCACAGGCGGCCGTCGATGGCCCCCTGGACCCCGGCGCCATAGGCCCCGGGCTTGGCGCCGAAGATCCGCCAGCCGGCCTGACGCGCGGCGGTGTCCTGATCCAGACCGGAGGCAATCAAGGCTGCGCGTTCAGCGCGGACTCTGGCCGCCAGCGGATTCATGTCATCGGGTTCGTCGAGGGCCGCCAACGCTTGCACCGCCGCGTCGAACAGGCGGATCAGGTTGGCGAAGGCGTCACGGAAGAACCCGGACACCCGCAGGGTTACGTCAACCCGGGGCCGGTCCAGCAGGCTCAGGGGCAGGATCTCGAAATCGTCGACCCGCTGGCTGCCGGTGGCCCACACTGGACGCACCCCCATCAGGGCCATGGCCTGGGCAATGTCGTCGCCGCCGGTGCGCATGGTGGCGGTGCCCCAGACCGACAGGCCCAACTGCAACAGGTGGTCGCCGTGGTCCTGCAGGTGGCGTTCGAGGATCAGGCTGGCTGACTGGAAACCGATGCGCCAGGCGGTGGTGGTGGGCAGGTTGCGCACGTCCACCGAATAGAAATTGCGCCCGGTGGGCAGCACGTCCAGACGGCCACGGCTCGGCGCACCGCTGGGGCCGGCGGGAACGAAGCGGCCGCTCAAGGCGTCCAGCAGGCCGCGCATTTCTGCGGGGCCGCAAGCGTCCAGGCGCGGGGCGACCACCTCGCGCAACGCCTCGATGATCACCTGCACCGGCTCCCAGCCCGCCTCGTCCAACTGCGCCACCGGGCCCTGGAGCGCGGCTTCGATCAAGGCTGCGGCATACAGCTCCAGGCGTTCGCGCACGTCACCCGCCGTGCGCCACAAGGCCTCGCTGAGCCGTTGCAACGACTGCGGACGGCGCCCGGTCCAGGGTTCGGCCAGGGCGCAGTCCAGGGGATCGAAGCCCAGGCCGAAGGCCTTGGCCAAAGCTCGCAGCAAGCTGGCGTGGGCACCCTTGCCATCGCCCCGGGGAATGCGCAGCAAGGCCAGCAGGGTGTCGATGCGCAGTCGGCCGTCAGGGGATTCGCCGAACACATGCAGGCCATCGCGGATCTGCGATTCCTTGAGGTCGCACAGGTAAGTGTCCAGGCGCGGCAGCCAGATCGCCGCATCGGCGTCGCTGTCGAGCTGCTCGCCCAGTTGCAACTCGCGGTCGATGTGGGTCTCGCGCACCAGTTGCAGGATGTCCCGCTGCAGCTCCCGGGCACGACGTGGATCCAGCAGTTGGGCTTCGTAGTACTCGTCCGCCAGCAGCTCCAGATTACGCAGCGGGCCGTAGGTTTCGGCACGGGTCAGGGGCGGCATCAGGTGGTCGATGATCACCGCCTGGGTGCGGCGCTTGGCCTGGGCGCCCTCCCCCGGATCGTTGACGATAAACGGGTAGATGTTCGGCAGCGGGCCCAGCAGCGCATCCGGCCAGCAACTCTCCGAGAGGCCGACGCCCTTGCCCGGCAGCCATTCCAGGTTGCCGTGCTTGCCGACATGGATCAGCGCATGGGCGCCGTAGGTCTGGCGCAGCCAGAAGTAGAACGCCAGGTAGCCATGGGGCGGCACCAGATCCGGGTCGTGATAGACCGCGCTGGGGTCCACCTGATAACCCCGGGCCGGCTGGATGCCGACGAAGGTCAGGCCAAAGCGCAGGCCAGCGATCATCATCCGCCCGTCGCGGAACATCGGGTCTTGCTGCGGTGCGCCCCAGCGCGCTAGCACGGCCTGACGATTGGCTTCCGGCAAGGCCTGGAACATCACCGCGTAGTTGTCCAGGGCCAGACTTTGCTGACACGGGCGTTGGTCGAGGCTGTCCAGGTCGTTGCTGACCCCGCCCAGCAGTTGCCGGATCAGCTCGCTGCCGCTGGCGGGCAACTCGGCCGGCAGCGGGTAGCCTTCGGCGTGCAGGGCCTTGAGGATGTTCAGCGCGGCGGCCGGGGTGTCCAAGCCGACGCCGTTGCCAATACGACCATCCCGGGTCGGGTAGTTGGCCAGCACCAGGGCAATGCGCTTCTGGCCATTGTCCAGGCGTCCCAGCTCGACCCAGCGTCGAGCCAGTTCGGCGACAAAATCCATGCGCTCGGGCTGGCCGCGATAGCAGACCACATCCGACTGGCTGCGCTCGCTGCGCCAGGCCAGGTCCTTGAAACTGATGGGCCGGCTGATGATGCGCCCGTCCAGTTCCGGCAAGGCAATGTGCATGGCCAGGTCCCGCGGCCCCAAGCCCTGCTCGCTGTCACGCCAGACGGGTTCGTTGTCCTGGGCGCAAATGGCCTGGATCACCGGAATATTGCGCCGGAACGGCCGCAGGTGCGGGGCTTCGGGGCTGGATTGGGCAAAGCCGGTGGTATTGAGGATCACCCCGGCCGCGGTTGCATCCAGCCAGTCTTCCACCTGGCTCAGGCAACCGGCTTCCTTGAGGCTGGCCACGGCCATCGGCAAGGGGTTGAGCCCCGCCGCCTGCAGGCGCTGGCAGAACAGATCGATAAAACCGGTGTTGGCCGCCTGCAGGTGGGAACGGTAGAACAGCAGCGCCGCCACTGCTTGATCGGGCTGCCAATCGGCCTGCCAGTCGCTGAGGGTGGCCTGGCTTTTGTGTGGGTGATAGATCGCCGTGCGTGGCAGGGTCTGCGGTTCGCTCCAGGGGTAGTCGCGCCCCAGCAGGCCGCTGGCCAGGCAACGATAGAAGTTCAAGGCGTTATCGCGGCCGCCCTGACGCAAGTATTGCCACAGGCGATCACGCTCGGTGGCCGGTACCGTGCTCAGGTCGCTGAGCTCCGGGTCCGGGCGATCGTCCCCCGGCACCAGGATCAACTGCACTCCGCGTCGGGACAGTTCCACCAGCCGTTCGACGCCGTAACGCCAGTAACCAATGCCGCCGTGCAGGGAAATCAGGATCACCTTGGCGTGGCGCAGCACTTCGTCCACATACAGGTCCACCGACGCATGGTTCTGCACCTGCATCGGGTTGGCCAGGCGAAAGCTGGGGTAGTCCTCGGGCAATTGCTCGGCAGCGTCCGCCAGCAGCGCCAGGCTGGAGTCGCCGCTGCACAGGATCACCAGCTCGGCGGGGGTCTGTCCAAGGTCGGCAATATTGTCATCCGACACGAAACCGCCGGGCTGGGTCCTGAGCAGGTGCATGGGTTACACGCTGAGGGCGGCGCGCAGTTGCGCTTCGAGCTGAGCGGCGTCCAGTTCCTGGCCGATCAGCACTAGGCGCGTGGTGCGGGCTTCGTCAGCCCCCCACTTGCGGTCGAAGTGCTTGTCGAAGCGCGTGCCCACGCCCTGGATCAGCAGACGCATCGGCTTGTTGGGGATCGCGGCAAAACCCTTGACCCGCAGGATGCCGTGCTTGACCACCAGTTGGGTCAGGGCGTCCAGCAGCAGGCTTTCGTCGGCCTGGGGCAGTTCGATGGAGATGGAATCGAAGGCGTCGTGATCGTGATCGTCGTGGTCGTCGTCACCGTCGTGGTGGTGATCGTGGTGGCTGTGGCGGCCGTCGATGTGCTCCTCGGAGCCGGCGCCCAGGCCCAGCAGCACGTCCAGCGGCAGGCGGCCGCTGCTGGCTTCGATGACTTTGACTGCTGGCGGCAGCTCTTCGGCCACTTCCAGGCGCACCTTGGCCAGGTCTTCGGGGTTGATCAGGTCGGTCTTGTTGAGGATCACCAGATCGGCGCTGGACAGCTGGTCGGCGAACAGCTCATGCAGGGGCGATTCGTGGTCCAGGTTGGGGTCGAGCTTGCGCTGGGCGTCCACCTGATCGGGAAACGCGGCGAAGGTGCCAGCGGCCACGGCCGGGCTGTCGACCACGGTGATCACTGCATCGACGGTGCAGGCGCTGCGGATTTCCGGCCACTGGAAGGCCTGGACCAGGGGCTTGGGCAAGGCCAGGCCGGAGGTTTCGATGAGGATGTGATCCAGATCGCCGCGGCGCGCCACCAGTTCGCGCATCACCGGGAAGAACTCTTCCTGCACGGTGCAGCACAGGCAGCCGTTGGCCAGCTCATAGACCCGGCCACTGGCCTCTTCCTCGGTGCAGCCGATGGAGCATTGCTTGAGGATCTCGCCATCGATGCCCAGCTCGCCGAACTCGTTGACGATGACCGCGATGCGCCGGCCCTGGGCGTTGTCCAGCATGTGCCGCAGCAAGGTGGTCTTACCCGAGCCAAGGAAGCCGGTGACGATGGTGACGGGAAGTTTGGCCAGTGTTTTCATCGGATGCCCCTTGGCAAAGGTGGCGGGCAAACGGGACGAGAGCCGCAGCGCAGGAGCGCGCGGAGATTTCGCCACCGGATCACCCCGCCCGGTTGTAGTGAGAATCTGGGATCGAGGCAGGTCTCCTGGCTGAGGGCTTGCCAGTCATTGGACTGGCGGTTTCTACGCCTTCCCGCAGGCGTTCCGGACGCGAATGCAGTGGCCTTGCAGAAATGAAACCCTTCACAGTTGCGGGGGCAGCCGCGGCATCGACCGCGTTCCCTTCTTAGCTTCGACCGCTGGTCGAAGAACCTCGAAGGCGCAAGGCTACGCAGAGCGCGGGGGACGGTCAATCGGCAATGCGCCGGCGTCCGCAATTGACGACGTTACCCCGGCCATGATTTCCTACGCGCCTTGTTACGGGTGCCCTTCACAGGGTGAAACGGGAAACCGGTGAATCACGTGCTTTACTACAAAAGCCGTGACCAGTCCGGTGCTGCCCCCGCAACGGTAAGCGAGCGAAGTGTCAGATCCACTGTGCCAAGGCATGGGAAGGCGACACTTGCCGGCACGGTCCGACATGACTCGGCCCCTGCCCCTCGCCAGCCCGGAGACCGGCCCGCAACACACACATAACAAACCCGCGGTGGGCGGGCGCTGTTGCAAACCCTGCGTGCCGGTCACGCGGGGTTTTCCTGCGCCACTCTCCCCGCTGACACTCCAGAGGGAAGCGCCATGTCGATCATCAGCAGCACCAGCCATTCCACCAGCAGCACCTCCACCCTGAGCCAGCGCCTGGTGGCCGCCATCGGCGCTTCGCTGCTGGGCGCCTGCCTGGTGTACTTCGCCGGCTTCTCCCATATCGAAGCGGTGCACAACGCCGCCCACGACACCCGTCACAGCGCTGCTTTCCCTTGCCACTGAGACCTGCCGACATGATCAAGCGTATTGCGCAAACCGCAGGGTTCACCGGGTTGCTGGCGGCCTTGCTGCTGACCCTGCTGCAAAGCTTCTGGGTGGCCCCGCTGATTCTGCAGGCGGAAACCTATGAAAAGGCCCCGGCCGCAGAAGTCCATGAACACGCCGAAGGCGCCATGGCCGGCCACAGCCACGACGCCGAAGCCTGGGAACCGGAAGATGGCTGGCAGCGAGTGCTGTCCACCACGGGCGGCAATCTGGTGGTGGCCGTCGGCTTCGCCCTGATGCTGGCCGGGCTCTACACCCTGCGGGCGCCCAGCCGCACCTCCCAGGGCCTGCTCTGGGGCCTGGCGGGTTATGCGACCTTCTGCCTGGCGCCGACCCTGGGCTTGCCACCGGAGTTGCCGGGCACCGCCGCCGCCGACCTGGTACAGCGCCAGGTGTGGTGGGTCGGCGCTGCCGCTTCCACCGCCGTGGGCCTTGCCCTGATCGTGTTCGCCGGCAACTGGCTGCTGAAACTGCTGGGCGCGGCCATCATCGCCGTGCCTCACGTGATCGGCGCGCCACAACCGGAAGTGCATTCGATGCTGGCCCCGGAAGAGCTGGAGGCACAATTCAAAATCGCCTCGCAGTTGACCAACGCCGCCTTCTGGCTAGCCCTCGGGCTGATCAGCGCCTGGTTGTTCCGGCGCAGGAACACGGATCAGTACTCAGCATGATCGAAGTGCGCGCAGCGTCGACCCTGGTGGTCGGCCTGGGCTGCCAGAAAGGCTGCCCGGTGACCACGCTGCGCGCGCTGCTGGATCAGGTGCTGGAAGCCCATCGCATCGATACGCAGCAGGTTTTCGCCCTGGCGAGCATCGACCTGAAACAGGCCGAGCCCGGTCTGCTGGAGTTGGCCGAGCAACTGGCACTGCCACTGACCTGTTTCAGCAGCATGCAACTGGCACCTTATGCCCTGCGCCTCAGCCACCGTTCACAGATCGCCTTTGAACGCACCGGCTGCTACGGCGTTGCCGAAAGTGCTGCCCTGGCCATGGCCGAACAGCTGCATCCCGGCCCGGCCCAACTGCTGATCCCTCGTCAGAAATACGCCCAGGCCACCCTGGCAATGGCCGCTTGCCGGTAAAATCCTCGATAATCCCCCGCCTTGATCATGAGCAATCTTCATTTGAAGCACGGCTCCAGCCCCTTTCTCACAGGAGACAGCCATGACTGTCTATTTCATCGGTGCCGGTCCCGGCGACCCGGAACTGATCACGGTCAAGGGCCAGCGCCTGATCCATCGCTGCCCGGTGATCATCTACGCCGGCTCCCTGGTGCCTCAGGCAGTACTGGAAGGCCACCGGGCTGAGCGGGTGATCAACAGCGCCGAACTGCACCTTGAACAGATCATCGAGGCCATCCGGGAAGCCCATGCCCAAGGACAGGATGTGGCCCGGGTACATTCCGGCGACCCGAGCCTGTATGGCGCCATCGGTGAACAGATCCGCTGCCTGCGGGAGTTGGGCATTGCCTTCGAAATCGTCCCCGGAGTCACCGCCACAGCGGCCTGCGCCGCGCTGCTGGGGGCCGAGCTGACCTTGCCGGATGTGTCCCAGAGCGTGATTCTCACCCGCTATGCGGACAAGACCGCCATGCCTGCCGGTGAGGAATTCGCCAGCCTGGCGGCCCACGGCGCCACCATGGCGATTCACCTGGGGGTCAATCACCTGGAGAAAATCGTCGCCGAGCTGCTGCCGCACTACGGCGCCGACTGCCCGATTGCGGTGGTGCATCGTGCCACCTGGCCGGACCAGGACTGGGTCCTGGGGACCCTGGCCGACATTGCCGAGCAGGTCGCGGCCAAGGGTTTCCGGCGCACGGCGCTGATCCTGGTGGGCCGGGTGCTGGCCACGGATGTTTTCAGCGAGTCGTCCCTGTATCGCGCCGGACACGCGCACCTCTATCGCCCCTGACACCTCTCCCCCTTTGTAGGAGCTGGCTTGCCAGCGAAGGCGTCCTCGGTATCGGTGCAAGGCTCGGGGGCCCATTCGCCGGCAAGCCGGCTCCTACGGAAGCTTTTTTGGGGGGGGCTGGCTTGCGGGCATAAAAAAACGGCGCTCACGGGGCGCCGTTTTTTAGTTCGCAGTGAACGCCTTAGTAGTAGGCGTTTTCTTTCTGCGTATGGTCAGTGACGTCGCGGACGCCCTTGAGCTCGGGGATGCGCTCGAGCAAGGTGCGCTCGATGCCTTCCTTCAAGGTCACG
Organism: Pseudomonas sp. 910_21; assembly: GCF_052850735.1. Taxonomy (NCBI): domain Bacteria; kingdom Pseudomonadati; phylum Pseudomonadota; class Gammaproteobacteria; order Pseudomonadales; family Pseudomonadaceae; genus Pseudomonas; species Pseudomonas sp. 910_21. Next base: position 160,064 of record NZ_VXCY01000005.1, read on the forward strand.
TCGGCCTGGCCGCAACCCTGGCAACCGCCACCGAATTGCAGCACGGCGATGCCGTCGTCAACGACGTCGATCAGGCTGACCTGGCCGCCGTGGCTGGCCAGCCCCGGGTTGATCTCGGTTTGCAGGTAGTAGTTGATGCGCTCGTTGACCGGACTGTCGGCATTGACCATCGGCACCTTGGCGTTGGGCGCCTTGATGGTCAGTTGGCCGCCCATGCGGTCGGTGGCGTAGTCGACCACCGCATCATCGAGGAAACCTTCGCTGAAGGCGTCGATGTAGGCGGTGAAGCTCTTCAGGCCAAGGGCCTTGTCTTCGGGTTTCTCTTCGCCCGGCTTGCAATAGGCGATGCAGGTCTCGGCGTACTGAGTCCCTGGCTGGGTAATGAAGATGCGGATGCCAATCCCCGGGGTGTTCTGCTTGGATAGCAGATCAGCCAGATAATCGTGGGCGGCGTCGGTAATGGTTATGGCGCTCATGGTGGTTCCTCGCAGACGTGGGCGCAGTTTACGCCAATCGACGCCGCTGACAAAGTCCTAGTATTTTTGTCGGGATAGACCTTGGTATAGGGCATCCCCGGGCCCCGTCAGTAGGCGGCCCGAGGACAGATAGCGGCCCTGTATCAGAGGTTTTCGTAACGGTTCATGTCCATGACGCCGGCCTCGACCGGGTCGACTTCCTGTAGATAGCGGGTCTGGTCGTGGAAGTACTGCCAGAACTGCGGATGACTGCGGCGAATCCCCCAGCGATCGACGATCTTCTCGAAGCCGGCAGCGTCCCGGGCCTCTTGCATGGCCTGGACAAACGCCGGCACCTGCTCGGTGGGAACGTTGAACATGAAGTTCGGATAACTGCTGAGAATGCCCGGGAAAATGGTCAGGGTGTCCAGGCCCGGCTGGTAGCGTAGCGACTCGCCCAGCATGAAAGCCACGTTACTGTGGGCGCGATTGCGCAGCATGCTGTAGAACTCGCGCTTGCCGCTCGGGGCCTGGACCCGCAGCAGGGTGGCTTCCGGCAACTGTTCGATGACCTTGAGCCCCGCCGCCGGGCGCGACGCCAGGCTGCTCAGGGCCTGCTCGGCATCCTGCAGCGCCGGGTCGATATTGGGCCGCGAGCAATAGGCACTGTCACAGCGATTGATCGGGTCGGGCTTGGCATTGAGCTCGCCATAGCGCGCCAGCAACTGATGGGCGAAGTCTTTCTTCGGGTCCTTGGGGTCCAGTTTCAGCGCGCTGCGCTTGTCATCGTCGATGGACTCGTAATCCAGCCACATCTTGAACTTGCCGCTGTTCTGGTACCAATCGTCGAGGAAATCCTCGCGGGTACCGGCGGGCATCAGGCGCAGGAAGTTCTGCTCGGCGCCGTTGCGGATCAGGTCGAAGTACAGCCGGGTCTGGGCCTGGTGGGAAACGTTGCCGAACACATCGAAATTCACTGCCAGCTGATAATAGGTGCGCTCCAGCAGCGGGTAGTCGAACAGCCACATCGTCTGCGGCACCTCGCCGATCAGGCCCTTGGTCACCGAAGCACTGTCGAAGTGACGGAAGATGCTCAGCAGCGCGTTGTCGTTGCCGGCCCACAGGGTTGACCAACTGGGTGCCGGAGAGTCTGCATAGAAGTCGCGGCGCAGGGCTTCGTACTCGTTGCGCTTGTCGCGATAGGACAGCCACAAGCTGAGCACGCTGCCGACATCGTCGTTCTGCCCGGGCATGGCCAGCAGCGGCGTGACCTGGCCGCGATAGGTAGGATCGGTGATGTACAGGTCATGTTCCGGGGCCTGGAACAGCGCCCAGAAGTTGTCGCGGATCACATCGGTGGCGATCTGCCCGCGGCACACCGGGCCACGAATGAAGGTGCGCACGAAGTATTCGGCGTTATCGAGCATGAACTGGTAGCGGGCCTTGGCCGGAATCGCCTCGAAGGTCTCGAACGGATTGGCTCGACGCCCGGGTCCGTAGCCCGGCAAGGCAGTGACCTGCCAGTCGCCGCTGTAGAACAGGGTCTTGACCCGGGCCATCTTCGCCGCGCTCAGCGGGTAGGTGATGTGGGTCTTGTGCACGATCACCCCTTGCACCGGCCACAGGCGGTAATACACCTGGGTGCCCGGGTCGTCGTTGGGGCGACGGGTGTTGATCAGGTCAATGGGCTGGCCGCTGGGGGTACGCGAGCGCACCCACTGGAAGAAGTGCCCCGGCTCGCCGCCTTCGAAATAGACATGGGCCAGGAACCAGTGTTCGTAGAGCCAGCGCGCCACCAGGCTTTCCCGAGCGCCAGGGGCGTTGAGCAGGTTCTCCCACTGAGCCACTTGCAGGCTTTCCCGGGCACTGGGGGCCAGGCCCTGCTCGTCGATGGGTGCGCCGGAGGCCAGCCAGCGTTGCAGGGTCTGGTATTGCTGATCGGTAAGACCGGTGACCGCCAGCGGCATGCCCTCTTTCGGATGCGCGCCGGCATAGGCGTCGAACTCCGCCGGCTGCGGGCACATGTTCTCCCGGTTCAGGCCCAGGGCGATTTCACTGGGCAACTTGGCATTGGGCTGCAATGGCGTGCGATGCCCCAGTTCCAGCATCCGCGCCATCAGCGCGGCCTGGCTGCCCTGGGCATCGAGCACCGAATAGAAGCCCTGGCGCTGCCAGGCCGCCTTGCCACTGGCGTCGTAGAACAGTCGGGTCGGGGCCTGGGCCTTGCTGCGCTCGCCGTCATACACCGGAATTTTCGAGGCACCGCGACCGGCCCCCTCACCACTGCCCAGGTTGAGCTGACAGGCGGAGTCGTAGCAGGCATGACAGGCCACGCACTTCTCGGTGAAGATCGGCTGGATGTCGCGGGTGTAGGAAATAGCCGGAGCCGGACCTTGGGCCATGCACAATGAACTGAGAAGCAGCAAAGCGCTGGCAACGACAAAACGATACGGCATGTCCCTGATCCCGAAAATAAAAAACGCCGCGATTCTACCGGGGTCGCCCACCGACCAACATGAGCGATATTCATGAAAAACCCGTACATGCCGCAAATCCATGCAGGTTTGCTATGATCCACGCCCTTCGTAATGGCCCTACCAGGTAGTTCTCATGTCTGACCGCAGTGCTCGCCTCCACGCTCTCCAGCAAGCCCTCAAAGAGCGCATTCTGATTCTCGATGGCGGCATGGGCACCATGATCCAGAGCTACAAGCTCGAAGAACAGGACTACCGTGGCAAGCGTTTCGCCGACTGGCCCAGCGACGTCAAGGGCAACAACGACCTGTTGGTGATCACCCGTCCGGACGTGATCGGCGGCATCGAAAAAGCCTATCTGGATGCCGGCGCTGACATCCTGGAAACCAACACCTTCAACGCCACGCGCATTTCCATGGCCGACTACGGCATGGAAGAACTGGCCTACGAATTAAACGTAGAAGGCGCACGCCTGGCGCGCAAGATCGCCGACGCCAAGACCCAGGAGACCCCGGACAAGCCACGTTTCGTCGCCGGCGTCCTGGGCCCGACCAGCCGTACCTGCTCGCTGTCGCCCGACGTCAACAACCCCGGCTACCGCAACGTCACCTTCGATGAACTGGTGGAGAACTACACCGAGGCCACCAAGGGCCTGATCGAAGGCGGCGTCGACCTGATCCTGATCGAGACCATCTTCGACACCTTGAACGCCAAGGCGGCGATCTTCGCCGTACAGGGCGTGTTCGAGGAACTGGGCGTCGAGCTGCCGATCATGATTTCCGGGACCATCACCGATGCCTCCGGCCGCACCCTGTCGGGCCAGACCACCGAAGCCTTCTGGAACTCCGTGGCCCACGCCAAGCCGATCTCGGTGGGCCTGAACTGCGCCCTGGGCGCCAGCGAACTGCGTCCGTACCTGGAAGAGCTGTCGAACAAGGCCAGTACCCACGTTTCGGCGCACCCCAACGCCGGCCTGCCCAACGAATTCGGCGAGTACGACGAACTGCCGGAACAAACCGCGAAGATCATCGAGGAGTTCGCCCAGAGCGGCTTCCTCAACATCGTCGGCGGCTGCTGCGGCACCACCCCGGGGCACATCGGCGCCATCGCCAAAGCCGTGGCCGGTTATGCGCCGCGACAGATTCCGGACATTCCCAAGGCCTGCCGCCTGTCGGGCCTGGAGCCCTTCACCATCGATCGCAACTCGCTGTTCGTGAACGTCGGTGAACGCACCAACATCACCGGTTCGGCCAAGTTCGCCCGACTGATCCGCGAGGACAACTACACCGAAGCCCTGGAAGTCGCCCTGCAGCAGGTGGAAGCCGGCGCCCAGGTGATCGACATCAACATGGACGAAGGGATGCTGGATTCGAAGAAGGCCATGGTCACCTTCCTCAATCTGATCGCCGGCGAGCCGGACATCTCCCGCGTACCGATCATGATCGACTCCTCCAAGTGGGAAGTGATCGAAGCCGGCCTCAAGTGCATCCAGGGCAAAGGCATCGTCAACTCCATCAGCATGAAGGAAGGCGTGGAGCAGTTCATTCACCACGCCAAGCTGTGCAAACGCTACGGCGCTGCCGTGGTGGTGATGGCCTTCGACGAGGTCGGCCAGGCCGACACCGAAGCGCGCAAGAAGGAAATCTGCAAGCGCTCCTACGACATCCTGGTCAATGAAGTGGGCTTCCCGCCGGAAGACATCATTTTCGACCCGAACATCTTCGCCGTGGCCACCGGCATCGAGGAACACAACAACTACGCGGTGGACTTCATCAACGCCTGCGCCTACATCCGCGACGAGCTGCCCTACGCCCTGAGCTCCGGGGGCGTGTCCAACGTGTCGTTCTCGTTCCGCGGCAACAACCCGGTGCGCGAGGCGATCCACTCGGTATTCCTGCTGTACGCGATCCGCAACGGCCTGACCATGGGTATCGTCAACGCCGGCCAGCTGGAGATCTACGATCAGATCCCGCAGCAGTTGCGTGATGCCGTGGAAGACGTGGTACTCAACCGCACGCCCAATGGCACCGATGCCCTGCTGGCCATCGCCGACCAGTTCAAGGGCGATGGCAGCGTCAAGGAAGCCGAAACCGAGGAATGGCGCAGCTGGGAGGTCAACAAACGCCTGGAGCACGCCCTAGTCAAAGGCATCACCAGCCATATCGTCGAAGACACCGAAGAGTCGCGCCTGAGCTTCAGCCGCCCGATCGAAGTGATTGAAGGCCCGCTGATGTCCGGCATGAACGTGGTCGGCGACCTGTTCGGCGCCGGCAAGATGTTCCTGCCCCAGGTGGTGAAATCCGCCCGGGTGATGAAGCAGGCGGTAGCGCACCTGATCCCGTTCATCGAACTGGAGAAAGGCGACAAGCCGGAGGCCAAGGGCAAGATCCTCATGGCCACGGTCAAGGGCGACGTGCACGACATCGGCAAGAACATCGTCGGCGTGGTTCTGGGCTGTAACGGCTACGACATCGTCGACCTCGGGGTGATGGTGCCGGCGGAGAAGATCCTCCAGGTGGCCAAGGAGCAGAAGTGCGACATCATCGGCCTGTCCGGGCTGATCACCCCGTCCCTGGACGAGATGGTCCACGTCGCCCGCGAGATGCAGCGCCAGGATTTCCACCTGCCGCTGATGATCGGTGGCGCCACCACCTCCAAGGCCCACACTGCGGTGAAGATCGAGCCCAAGTACAGCAATGACGCAGTGGTCTACGTCACCGACGCCTCCCGCGCCGTGGGCGTGGCCACGCAGTTGCTGTCCAAGGAACTCAAGGCCGGTTTCGTGCAGAAGACCCGCGAGGAATACGTCGAAGTCCGCGAGCGCACCGCCAACCGCAGCGCCCGCACCGAGCGCCTGAGCTACGCCGCAGCCATCGCCAAGAAGCCGCAGTTCGACTGGGCCGGCTACCAGCCAGTCAAACCGAGCTTCACCGGCGCCCGAGTGCTGGACAACATCGACCTCAAGGTGCTGGCCGAGTACATCGACTGGACGCCGTTCTTCATCTCCTGGGACCTGGCCGGCAAATACCCGCGCATCCTTGAAGACGAGGTGGTCGGTGAAGCCGCCACCGCGCTGTACAAAGACGCCCGGGAGATGCTCGATAAGCTGATCAACGAGAAGCTGATCAGCGCCCGTGCGGTATTCGGTTTCTGGCCGGCCAATCAGGTGCAGGACGACGATCTGGAAGTCTACGGCGATGATGGCCAGCCTCTGGCGCGCCTGCATCACCTGCGCCAGCAGATCATCAAGACCGACGGCAAGCCGAACTTCTCCCTGGCGGACTTCGTGGCACCCAAGGACAGCGGCATCACTGACTATGTCGGCGGCTTCATCACCACCGCCGGGATCGGCGCCGAGGAAGTGGCCAAGGCCTACCAGGATGCCGGCGACGACTACAACTCGATCATGGTCAAGGCCCTGGCCGACCGTCTGGCCGAAGCCTGCGCCGAATGGTTGCACCAGCAGGTGCGTAAAGACTACTGGGGCTATGCCAAGGATGAGCAGCTGGACAATGAGGCGCTGATCAAGGAGCAGTACAGCGGCATCCGCCCTGCCCCGGGTTATCCGGCCTGCCCGGATCACACCGAGAAGAGCACCCTGTTCGCCCTGCTCGACCCCGAGGCCAGCGAAGGCCGCGCCGGCCGCAGCGGCGTATTCCTCACCGAACACTTCGCCATGTTCCCGGCGGCGGCGGTCAGCGGCTGGTACTTCGCCCACCCTCAGGCGCAGTACTTCGCCGTGGGCAAGGTCGACAAGGACCAGGTGCAGAGCTACACCGAGCGCAAGGGCCAGGACCTGACCGTAAGCGAACGCTGGCTGGCGCCGAATTTGGGCTACGACAACTGATCCGGACGCGGTAGGAGCCGGCTTGCCGGCGAGGGCGCTCGAGCGTGCGCTGCAAGACTCTCGGGCCTCTTCGCCGGCGATCCGGCTCCTAGGTAAGTGCAGCCCCCATCACAGGCGGCATTGTCTATGCTCTGTTGACACCCAACCGTGTCGAGGGATTTATGGACGATCCAAGCAGCGACAATCAGCCCCCAACCTTCCTGCAGATGCTGCAAAGCGTGCTGGCGGCCGCCTTCGGCGTACAAAGCGGGAAAAATCGCGCCCGGGACTTCAGTCACGGCAAACCCAGTCACTTCATCGTGCTGGGCATTCTCTTTACCACCCTGTTCGTACTGGTGCTGCTGGGTATCGCCAACCTGGCCATGCACCTGGCGGGGGTCTGAGCGGCGTCAGTGCAGCAGCAGTTGCAAACTGAAGGGATAGCGGTAGCTGTCCGGCTTGCCTTGGGCGGACAGCCCGCGAAAATCGAACCGGGCACCCATCTGATCGCCCATCCGCAGCAGTTGCTGGGCCTGGGCTCGGGTCAGTGACTGGAACAGCGACAATTGCCAGTCCGGCCCACCCTGGCGCCTGGCATCGAGCCCCAGTGCATCATCATGCAGGGCAACCAGGGCCCAACCGCCGATAGTGAAATGTCCGGCCATCAGCACCGACAACTGCCCGTCGATCAATGCCTGTAAGGCTTCGGGCGAACTGTTGACCCCACTGAACAGCAGGTCGACACCCGGCTTTCGGCCCAACTCCCGAGCAGCCTGCATGGCCCCCAGAGCCATTTCGTCGTTAGCCGACCAGATCAGTTGCGTCAGCGGGTAGCGCTGCAGCAACTGTTGCGCCTGCTCGTGCGCCCGCTGCCTGTTCCATTCGCCATACACCAGTTGCCGCAGGCGCACCTGCGGATTCTCAGTCAGGGCCCGGTGCAGTCCCTGCTCGCGCAACTGCGCCGCCGGCGTGACTTTCACCCCGGAAAAGGCCAGCAAATCGATTGTTTGCCCTTGAGGCACAGGGCCATGCTTGCGCAACAACTCCTTGAGCATCCGATAACCGGCCTCTTCATCGTTGCCCATCATGCTGCCGATCCAATCGGAGTAACTGCTGCGGCTTTGGCTGATCAACGCCCGCTGATCCTCGGTCAGCGGGCTGTTGACGATAAACAGCTTGACCCCGGTACCCTGAGACATGCGCAGGATCTGCGGAGCGACATACTGTTCGTTGACCAACATCAGATAATCGGGCTTTTGCGCTCGCTGAAACAGCTCCCGAGCCTGATCGAGAGAGTTCTGGGGATTGCGTTCGCCATAGAGAATTTGCAGATCCATACCCAGATCCCGGGCGGCGGCCTGCATGAACTGCGAATAACTGACCCAGAAGATTTCTGTCGAATTACCGGGGTTGAGAAACACCACCGACGTTGCTTGAGCCACCGTCCAGAACGGCAAACTCAGCCATATCACCCACTTGCACAGAACCTTGAACATTGTGAAAAGAGCCCCTGGATTATCCCAGGCAGTATAACTGGCAAAGTGCTAGCCAACGGCGGCAAATCGTCCTGATTGTCCGACAATTCGGGCTCTTCTTTTACGTTCGACTACTGGTGGCTGACCCAAAACACGGCCGTACCCACGACCAGTATGATCAGAAAAAGAATCGCCCATGCATCAACGCTACTGTCACTTTTCCTTACTTTGGTTGGATGGCTCATAGCATCGCCTCTAGTAGATTTTGTCGGTGACTGCTCAAAGACACGACCACAGTTAAGACCAGGATTGTCCCCACCTCAAATGTGGATACTCATATACCCCTACCGTTAGTCGTTTTGGTTCTTTGCATATACTCAAACATCACTTTTGCGCATAACCGCAAACTGGTATCGTTCGGCGGCTCCGATCGGAGTGCGCGGCCGTGCGCGCAGATTTGCTTACATGGGTGGGGTTGAGCGTGAACGAAGGCAGGACGAGGTGAAACCGGCGACAAGCCCCGGTCGACGCCAGTCGAAGCAACGTACCGAAGCCGTTCACCGCAGTATTTGCCAAGTGCGCTTTGGCGCCACCTGTAGCCTGAGAACTGGACCTATATGTACGTATACGACGAGTACGATCAGCGGATCATCGAGGACCGCGTCAAGCAGTTCCGTGATCAGACCCGACGCTATCTGGCAGGCGAGCTGAGCGAAGAGGAATTCCGTCCCCTGCGCCTGCAGAATGGCCTTTATATCCAACGTTTTGCCCCGATGTTGCGGGTTGCCGTGCCTTACGGCCAATTGACCTCGCGCCAAGCGCGGATGATGGCCAAGATCGCCCGCGACTACGACAAAGGCTATGCGCACATCAGCACCCGGCAGAACGTGCAGTTCAACTGGCCGGCCCTGGAAGACGTGCCGGAGATCCTGGCCGAGCTGGCCACGGTACAGATGCACGCCATCCAGACCAGCGGCAACTGCCTGCGCAACGTCACCACCGACCAGTTTGCCGGTGTCGCTGCCGACGAGTTGATCGACCCGCGTCCCTGGTGCGAGATCGTCCGTCAATGGACCACCTTCCACCCTGAATTTGCCTATCTGCCGCGCAAGTTCAAGATCGCCATCAATGGCTCGACTTCCGACCGCGCAGCCATCGAGGTCCACGACATCGGCCTGGAGCCGGTGCACAACGCTGCCGGCGAACTGGGCTTTCGCGTGCTGGTGGGTGGCGGTCTGGGCCGCACCCCGGTGGTCGGCGCCTTCATCAACGAATTCCTGCCATGGCAGGACCTGTTGAGCTACCTCGACGCCATCCTGCGGGTCTACAACCGCTACGGCCGTCGTGACAACAAGTACAAGGCGCGGATCAAGATCCTGGTCAAGGCCCTGACGCCGGAAGTGTTCGCCGAGAAGGTCGAGGCGGAAATGGTCCACCTGCGCGGTGGCCAGACCACCCTCACCGAAGCCGAAGTGCATCGCGTGGCCAAGCACTTCGTCGACCCGGACTACAAGACCCTGAGCAACCAGGATGCCGAACTGGCCACCCTGGACCAGCAACACCCAGGCTTCGCCCGCTGGCGCGTACGCAATACCCTGGCCCACAAGAAGCCGGGCTATGTCGCCGTCACCCTGTCGCTCAAACCCACCGGCGTAGCGCCTGGGGATGTCACCGACAAGCAATTCGACGCCATCGCCGACCTGGCCGACCGCTACAGCTTCGGCCAACTGCGCACGTCCCACGAACAAAACGTGATTCTGGCGGACGTCGAGCAAAGCCAACTGTTCACCCTGTGGGGCGAGCTGCGCGAAAACGGCTTTGCTACACCGAACATTGGCCTGCTGACCGACATCATCTGCTGCCCGGGCGGCGACTTCTGCTCCCTGGCCAACGCCAAGTCGATCCCGATCGCCGAATCGATCCAGCGCCGTTTCGATGACCTGGACTACCTGTTCGACATCGGCGAGCTGGACCTGAACATTTCCGGTTGCATGAACGCCTGCGGCCACCATCACGTGGGCCATATCGGCATCCTCGGTGTCGACAAGAAAGGCGAGGAGTTCTACCAGGTCTCCCTGGGTGGCAGCGCCAGCCGTGACGCCAGCCTGGGCAAGATCCTAGGCCCATCCTTCGCCCAGGACGACATGCCCAACGTGATCTCGAAGCTGATCGACGTGTACGTTGAACAACGTACCGAAGACGAACGCTTCATCGACACCTATCAACGTATTGGCATCGACCTCTTCAAGGAGCGCGTCTATGCAGCGAATCATTAAGAACAACGAGGTCATCGACGAAACCTGGCACCTGCTGCCCAAGGACGCGACCCTCGACGGCATCTCCAACTGCGACGACCTGATCGTGCCGCTGGCCCTGTGGCGCGATCACGCCCATGCCCTAAAGGCTCGCGACGGCGGCCTGGGCGTGTGGCTGGATGCGGACGAAGAAGCCGAGGAAATCGGTGACGACGTCCAGCATTTCCAGGTGATTGCCCTGAACTTCCCGGCCTTCACTGATGGCCGCAACTACTCCAACGCCCGCCTACTGCGTGACCGTTATGGCTACAAAGGCGAACTGCGGGCCATTGGCGACGTGTTGCGCGACCAGCTGTTCTACCTGCACCGCTGCGGCTTCGACGCCTATGCACTGCGGGCCGACAAGGACCCCTATGAAGCCTTGGAAAGCCTCAAGGACTTCTCGGTGACCTACCAGGCTGCCACCGACGAACCGCTGCCGCTGTTCCGTCGCCGCTAAGCCCTGGCGCCAACAAAAAGCCCTGAGCCGGTTTCCCGGCTCAGGGCTTTTTTGTATCGGCTCCCCCAACCACTGTAGGAGCCGGCTTGCCGGCGAAGAGGCCCTCGGGCCTTGTGCAAATATTGCGATCGCCTTCGCTGGCAAGCCAGCTCCTACAGCACACGCCAACAAACAACGCGCCCTTTGTAGGAGCCGGCTTGCCGGCGAAGGGGCCCTTGAGCCTTGTACAAACCTTGCAACCGCCTTCGCTGGCAAGCCAGCTCCTACAGAACAGGCGCCTGCAATTCGGGGCTTACCAGAACCGCTGCTGGGTCAGGCGGCTCCACCAGGTCAGCAACACGCGATCGATGGAACCGCTGGCCGCCAGGCCTACGCGCTCCTGCAGGCTCTTGCGCTCGGCATAGTGCAGGTGGAACACCTCGGCATTCTTGGCCTTGTCCGCCAGGTACTCGTCGCTGGTCTGCAGCTCGTCCACCAGCAGTTTTTCCTGCGCTGCCACCCCCAGCCAGACTTCTCCGGTGGCCACCTCATCAATGGCCAGTTGCGGGCGATAGCGGGATACGAAGTTCTTGAACAACTGATGGGTCACGTCCAGGTCTTCCTGGAACTTCTCCCGGCCCTTCTCGGTGTTTTCGCCAAACACCGTCAGGGTGCGCTTGTACTCACCGGCGGTCAGCACTTCAAAATCGATGTCGTGTTTCTTCAGCAGACGATTGACGTTGGGCAACTGCGCCACCACGCCAATGGAGCCGAGGATGGCGAACGGCGCACTGATAATCTTCTCGCCGATGCACGCCATCATGTAGCCGCCGCTGGCCGCGACCTTGTCGATGCATACGGTCAAAGGCACCCCGGCCTGGCGAATACGCGCCAGTTGCGACGAGGCCAGACCATAGCTGTGCACCATGCCGCCACCGCTTTCCAGACGCAGCACCACTTCATCCTTGGGCGTGGCCAGGCTCAGCAAGGCGGTGATTTCATGGCGCAGGCCTTCGGTCGCCGAGGCCTTGATATCACCATTGAAATCCAGCACGAACACCCGAGGCTTGGCCTCGGCCGGTTGTTTCTTCTGTTTCTTCTCGGTCTTGCCCTGGGCCTTGCGCAGGGCCTTGAGCTGATCCTTGTCCAGCAGGCTCTGCTCCAGGCGCTCGCGCAGGTCCTTGTAGAAATCATTCAGCTTGCTGACCTGCAACTGCCCGGCGCCTTTGCGGCGACCCTTGCTGCGCAGGGCAGCGGCAGTGATCAGCACCACCAGGATAGCGACCACCAGGGTCACGGTCTTGGCCAGGAAACTGGCGTATTCGGCGAAAAACTCCACAGGGACTCCTCAAACATGAACCGCTGCCAACCAGCAGCGTAATGGGCTCAAGCATACCGACGAGACCGGCCGGCCACCAGTCGCGAAACCTTGTGTAACGAGGCTCCAACAAGCATTTCAAACAAGCGTATGTTTTTTCATTGACAGCTCACCGGCATCCTCATAACCTCGCAAAACTTTCAACGTACCGGGACGACGCGGACGTGGGCAGCATCTACTTGATTCGACATGGCCAAGCCTCTTTCGGTGCAGACGACTACGACGTGCTGTCTGCCATCGGCGTGCGCCAGGCGGCAGTTCTCGGCGATCATCTGGCCGCCCTTGGAGTGAGCTTCGATCGCTGCCTGTCCGGTGACCTGCGGCGCCAGCAGCACACCGCGCAAACCGCCATGGAACAGATGAGCGCTGCCGGTTTTGACCACCCGCCACTGGAAATCGATTCAGCCTTCAACGAATTCGATGCCGACGCCATCATCCGTGCCCTGCTCCCCGACCTGTTGCCCCAGGAACCCGAGGCCCTGAATATCCTGCGCAATGCCGCGCAGAACCGTGCCGAGTTCCAACGCATCTTCGCCCTGATCATCCAACGCTGGCTGGCCGGCACTTACGATCCGCCCGGGCTGGAAAGCTGGCTGGGGTTCGTCGAGCGTGTCCAGGGCGGCCTGCAACGGATTCTCGAAGCGGCGGACAACCCGCACAAGATCGCGGTATTCACCTCCGGCGGCACCATCACCGCCCTGCTCCACCTGATCACCCGGATACCTGCCCAGCAGGCGTTCGAACTGAATTGGCAAATCGTCAACACCTCGCTCAACCAGCTGAAGTTCCGCGGGCGCGAGGTGTCTTTGGCTTCCTTCAACGGTCATGCCCATCTGCAACTGTTGAAGGCCCCGGAGCTCATCACTTTCCGTTGAGCCCGGCTTACTGTGACCCTTGCTGTAACCACCCATAAAAGGATCGAACCATGACCTCCGTAGCTGACGCCGTACAAGCCATGCAAGCCAAGTTCAACCCAGCTGCCGCTGCCGGCCTGGACCTGGTTTTCGGTTTCCGCATCGATGACTCCAAGCACTTCTCGCTGGTCGTCAAGGACAGCACCTGCGAACTCAAAGAAGGCGAGAACCCAGACGCACAAGTCACCCTGGTGATGGACGGCGAAACCCTGGACGGCATCGTCAGCGGCGAAACCGACGGCATGCAAGCCTTCATGGGCGGCAAGCTGCGCGCCGAAGGCGACATGATGCTGGCCATGAAACTGAGCGAGCTGTTCCCAGCCTAAGACCCCACAAGGTCCGGCTGCACACAAATCCCGCCCCTGTGGCGGGATTTGTCGTTTCTGCACCACGCAACGCCTCTATCCCCCCGCTTTGCCCTGGATCAATACCACTGGGCGGCTCAGCCTCCAGGCCGCACGCTTGATTGATCTCGGTCAGCTTGCGCCCCGCAACCCCCCTCTACTCTTGCGCCTCCATCGCGGCCAGGGACGGCACAGCCGGAGCCCTTTGCCACACCGCTATCACTCACGGAAGAGTCTGCTTATGCGATCACTGAAGATCATCCTGCTGTCCACCGCCTTCAACGGTCTGACCCAACGGGCCTGGCTCGACCTGCGCCAGGCCGGGCATCGTCCCAGCGTGGTGCTGTTCACCGGCGAAGAAGAGGTCTGCCGGCAGATCGAAGAAGCCCAGGCCGACCTGGTGATCTGCCCCTTCCTCAAGGATCGCGTTCCGCAGCAGCTGTGGAGCCACCCCAAGCGTCCGGTGGTGATCATTCACCCAGGGATTGTCGGCGACCGTGGCGCCAGCGCCCTGGACTGGGCCATCAGCAAGGAACTCAAGCGCTGGGGCGTGACCGCCCTGCAGGCCGTCGAAGAAATGGATGCAGGTCCGATCTGGTCGACCCATGAATTCAACCTGCCCAGCGGACTGCGCAAATCCGAGCTGTACAACGGCCTGGTGAGTGACGCTGCCATCCGCTGCATCCGCGACGTGGTGGAAAAATTCCGCAACGGCTTCAGCCCTGAGCCCCTGGACTACGACAACCCTTCGGTGCTCGGCCGCCTGCAACCGAACATGAAGCAGTGCGACCGCACCTTCAGCTGGCACGACAGCGCACAGTTCATCAAACGCAGCATCGACGCCGCCGACGGCCAGCCTGGCGTCCTGGCCAGCCTCGCCGGCGGCCAGTACTACGTCTACGACGCCCACCTGGATTCACGCACCGGCATGCCCGGGCAACTGCTGGCGGTGCACGACGATGCGGTGCTGGTGGCCTGCGGCGATCACAGCCTGTGGATCGGCTACCTGCGCCTCAAGCCCCAGCCCGGCGAGGAAACCTTCAAACGCCCCGCCCGCCACGTACTCGGCGAACGCCTGGCCGACGTGCCGGTGCTGGACTGGTCAGTGTCCAGCAGCCCGTTCAGCACCGAAGCCTACCAACCGATCCGCTACCGCGAATCCGGCAGGGTCGGCGAGCTGACCTTCGAGTTCTACAACGGTGCCATGAGCACTGAGCAATGCCAGCGCCTGGTCAGCGCCCTGCGCTGGGCCAAGGCCCGGGACACCCAGGTGCTGCTGGTACGCGGCGGTCGCGGCGCCTTCAGCAACGGTGTGCACCTCAATGTGATCCAGGCCGCCCCGGTGCCGGGCCTTGAAGCCTGGGCCAATATCCAGGCCATCGACGACGTCTGCCTGGAGCTGCTCACCGCCCGCCAACTGGTGGTCAGTGGCCTGACCGGCAACGCCGGCGCCGGCGGCCTGATGCTGGCCCTGGCGGCGGACGTGGTTCTGGCCCGCGCCGACACCGTGTACAACCCGCACTACAAGAGCATGGGCCTGTACGGCTCCGAATACTGGACCTACAGCCTGCCCCGTGCCGTCGGCCAGCCCATGGCCAAGCAACTGACCGAAGCCTGCCTGCCGATCAGCGCGCTCCAGGCCCTGCAGATGGGCATGGTCCAGGAAATCGGCCCACGCTGCCCGGATGAATTCGGCCTGTGGCTGCTGCAGCGAGCCAACGGCGTGCTCAACGACCCGCGCTACCAGCACCTGCGCCAGCGCAAGCTGGATGCCGATCCCCAGCTGATGCAGCACTGCCGCAACGCCGAGCTGGAAGACATGCACATGGACATGGTGCAGAACCGCAAGGGCTTCGCCGAGAAGTGCAGCAACTTCGTCTACAAGCGCAAGACCTGCTGCACACCAGAGCGGCTGATAGAAGCCTGGGCCAAGCCCCAGGACATTGCCCTGGTGGGCTGATTCACAGCCTGAGCGACAGGCTTTAAAAGCACCGCCAGGCCACGTACCATTCGCCGCCTTTTATTGCCGCCCCCAGGGGCGGCAATACTTTGCAAGGAGGCGATCATGCAAGACATTCCAGGCCACGCCACATGGCGCAGCATCGAAGCACAAACCCTTGGCTGGTCCAGCGATCGGATCTTTCACATCGTCGACGAACAAGGCCAACACCTGCTGTTGCGCACCAACGACTCATCCCAGTACGTCAACAAACGCGACGAGTTCCAGTGGACCCAGCATCTGGCGGCAAAGGGCATCGCCATGTCCCAGCCCTTGGACTTCGGCCTGTTTGATTCAGGACGCCAGGTTTACTCGCTGTTGTCGTGGATCGAAGGCAAGGATGGCGCGCAATGGGTGGCTGAACAGCCCGCCGCTGCCTGTTATGAGCTTGGTCTGCAAGCCGGTCAAATACTCCAGCAGATCCACAGCGTTGCTGCGCCTGAAGGCACTGAAAACGCCGAACAGCAGATGCGTGCCATCTACCGTAAAAAGCTCGAACAATACCGGAGCTGTGGCCACAAGGTGGCCCATGAGCAAGACTTCCTGCAGTTTCTCGAACAGCACTTTCATCTGCTGGCAGACACGCCGCTGGTGTTTCTCCACGGTGACTATCACCTGAACAACATGATCGTGGGCGCCGATGACCAATTGTCGATCATCGACTTCAACCGCTGCCGTTTCGGAGATCCGGCGCGGGACTTCAACAGGCTGGCGCTGTTTTCCTGCAACCTCAGCAGCGACTTCGCCCGCGGGCAGATCGACGGCTACTGCGCAGGTCATGCCGACCCTGTCTTTCTCACCCGCATGGCGTTCTACGCCGCGTTCGATACCTTCTTCAGCGTGCTCTGGGCCATGGCTTTCGGCGAGCAGGAAGTTCAGGCCACCCTGCAACGCACGCAAAAAGTCTGGGAGGACTTCGCCGGTTTTTCCAGGCATGTGCCGCGCTGGTATGGCGAATGAACGCTTTGGGCTGCGTCCTGTAAGCCGCCGGCAAAGCGATCACGGCTGCAACAGCAACGCCACCAGCGCCGTCCAGCCGGTCTGGTGGCTAGCCCCCAATCCGCGCCCGGTTTCACCATGGAAGTACTCATGGAACAGCACCAGCTCGCGGTCCTCGGCCTCCACCTGCAACTGTGGGTAGCCGCTCATCGATGGCCGATGCCCCTCCTCATCCCGCAAAAACAAACGAGTCAGGCGCTGGCTCAAGCCGTCGGCCACTTCCTCCAGGGACGCCAGGTATCCAGAACCTCGCGGATACTCCACCGAGAAGTTGACGTCGTAGTACCGATGAAATTCACGAAGGGATTCGATCAGCATGTAATTGATCGGCATCCACAGCGGCCCGCGCCAGTTGGAGTTGCCGCCGTACAACCGTGAATCGGACTCCGCCGGCTCATAGCGGGCACACAACTGCTTGCCATCCACCTGCATGGCGAACGGCTGCTCGAAGGCCTTGGACAGGGAGCGGATACCGAAGTCCGAGAGGAACTCGCTTTCATCGAGCATGCGCTTGAGCAGGTCCTTGGTGCGCTCACCTCGCAACAGCGCCAAGAGCATGCGGTTGCCCTTGCCCGGTTCGTACCAGCGCGACACCAGATTCGCCAGGTCCGGACGATGATGCAAAAAGCCCAGCAGACGTTGAGCCAGTCCCGGCAGGTTCTCGTGCTCGTGCTGCTCCAGCACCTGCACCGCGAACAGCGGCATCAGGCCGACAATGGAGCGCAAGCGCAGGGGTTCGTTGTGGCCGTCGGGCCGGTGCAGCACGTCGTAGAAAAACTGGTCCTGTTCATCCCACAGCCCTTCGGCGCTTTCATCCACCCGGTTGATGGCCCCGGCTATATAGAGGAAGTGCTCGAAGAACTTCACCGCAATGTCCACGTACACGCCATTGCGCTTGGCCAGTTCCAGGGCGATGCGCATCAGGTCCAGGGCATAGGCCGCCACCCACGCCGTACCGTCGGCCTGGTCCAGAGCGAAGCCTTCCGGCAACGGCGCGGAACGGTCGAACAGGGCGATATTGTCCAGGCCGAGAAAGCCGCCCTGGAACAGGTTGCGGCCCTCGGCGTCCTTGCGGTTGACCCACCAGGAAAAATTCAGCAGCAACTTGTGGAAAATGCGTTCGAGAAAATCCAGGTCACCGGCGCCGGTCATGGACTTTTCCTGCTGATAGACCCGCCAGCAGGCCCAGGCGTGTACCGGCGGATTGGCGTCGTCGAAGCGCCACTCGTAGGCCGGCAACTGACCGTTGGGGTGCATGAAGCGGTCTTTCACCAACAGCAATAACTGCTGCTTGGCAAAGCCGGGATCGATCAGGGCAAAGGCTACCGCCTGGAAACCCAGGTCCCAGGAGGCATACCAGGGGTATTCCCAGGTGTCGGGCATGGACACGATGTCGCAGTTGGACAGATGGCGCCAATGGGTATTGCGCAGGTGCGCGCGCGCCTTCGGCGGTGCCGGCTGCCCAGGATCACCATCGAGCCACTGGTTGACGTCGAAGTAATACAGCTGCTTGGACCACAGCAGCCCGGCCAGGGCCTGACGCTGGACATTGCGCGCATCCGCATCATCGAGGGGCTGTTGCAGCGCCGCATAGAAGTCATCGGCCTCGCGCCGACGCTGCTCAAACAGGTGGCGAGCATTGACCTGCTCACTGCCCGCCGGGGCAAAGCGCAAGAACAGACTCTTGCTCTCGCCGCCCGCCAGCTCCAGGATAAAATGCGCCGCGGCCCGGGTGCCGCCATCGAGGGCCACCGCAGTGGCCTGCCCGTTCACCAGATAATCGTTGATGCCGTCCTTGAACGGCCCCGCAGAGGCCACCCCGTCCAGCTTGGGAAAGTTGCTGTCGTTATTGCAGAACAGCCATTGGCAAGGCGCCGCCCCCCAGGCGGTGACCTGCCGATCGGCTAGCTGCGTATGCCGCGCCAGTACCTGATCACCTTCCAGGCGCAGGCTGGGCCGAGGCCCATCGCCGCCCCAACTCCAGGTGTTGCGCGCCCAGACCTGGGGCAGCACCCGCAAACGGGCCGGCTGGTGAAAACGGTTGTGCACGGTGACCCGCATGAAGAGGTCGTCCGCCGTGTACTTGGCGTACTCCACCGTCACATCAAAGTAGCGATTGTCCTCGAAGACCCCGGTGTCGAGGATCTCGTACTCGGCCTCAGACAGACCACGCCGGGCGTTTTCCGCCACCAGATCGGCATAGGGAAAGGCCGCCTGGGGGTACTTGTAGAGCATGCGCATATAGGCATGGCTGGGCACGCCGTCGAGGTAGAAATACAGCTCCTTGACGTCCTCGCCATGATTGCCTTCGGCGTTGTTCAGGCCAAACAGACGCTCCTTGAGAATACTGTCGTGTTCATTCCACAGCGCCAGCCCCAGGCACCAGTGCTGGGCCTTGTCGGAGAACCCGGCCAGGCCGTCCTCGCCCCAGCGATAGGCACGGCTGCGGGCGTGCTCATGGGGAAAATAGTTCCAGGCATCGCCGTCGGCACTGTAGTCCTCGCGCACCGTGCCCCACTGCCGTTCACTCAGGTACGGCCCCCACTGGCGCCAGTGCTCGGCATCGCTGCCCTGCAGGCGCTGGCCTTCCAAGGTGTCGAGAATGCTCGCTGGGGTACTTGCCGTCATTGAGGGAGTCCTTGGCCATGGAGGTGAGTTGCAGTGTAGGAGCGACCCGCCCCGCCGGTTCATGACATATGTTTCATGGTGCGAAGGGCTAACACCGGTTAAACCGCAGCAAAAGCTCGATCCAGAGCTGTTGCCGCTAAATTTTCGGCGCCGGGCTCGTTATAATCGGCAACCCTTTTATGGCAATGCGGATTCGATGATGTTCAGTTGCAAAGCGTTTTTCCCAGGCTTGTTGCTGATGGCAACCTGTTCGACCCAGGCCGCAGGCCTGGACCTGAGCTACCCGCAGCCTCCGTTGCCGGCCCCCGCCCAGACCCCGGCGCCAGAGCGCGACACGCCGAAGCTCAAATTGCAATTCAAGCCGACCATCAGCTACGAGCACCGCTGCAGCGGGCAATGCACCTACGAGACCAACATCGATCAACTGCACGAGCGCGAAACCCGCCACAGCGCAAGCGTCGGCTTCGACTGAGCCCCGCCATTGAACCCGCGGCACGCTTGATCCACACTCGCGCTCCTGAGTCCTACAGCAAACTCAGAAAGTCCTGCCCTGCCAGTGCCTTGTTCCGTTTTGGGGTACATGCCTATAGTCCCGGGTCGTCCTGATGACGAACGGGTTTGGCGACCCGATGACCGTGTGCGAGAGCCCTGTGCTTATTTGCAGGGCTTTTCGCATCCGTAACGCTGCCTATATGGCGGCTGTACGCGGGAGACCTTCGGGTCTGCCGGCTCCCCGGTCCCGGTTCGCCAACCTGCGTACAGCTGCCACCTTTCGTTTGGCGACGATCCAGTGGCGCTCTCAACCGACCGAGGCGTTACTTATGAACAGATACATGCCGATCACCGGCCACGACTGCACCATCCCTTCCCTGCTGATCGATACCCAGGCCCCTGCCGATGTGCTGTACGAAGCGGCCGCCTATCGCATCCGCGCCGTCACTCATCTGCTGGAAAACTTCGCCGCCCGCCCCGACATCCCCGGCGATGCCGTGGTGCTGCAAGAGCTAGCGCTGATCTGCGCCATCCCGCTGCGCGATGGTTGCGATGTGCTGGATGTGCTGGGTCGTCAGTTGCAAGCGCAGACCCGCTGAACCGGTAGGAGCCGGCTTGCCGGCGAAGAGGTCCGTGAGCCTTGTGCAAACCTTGAGGCCGCCTTCGCGGGCAAGCCCGCTCCTACAGAACGTCTCGAACGGGTGGGGCCGCATTCAATCAGGCCGAGGAATACGCCGCCGCAGTGCTCACAAAAACGCAACACCAGGCTGCGTCCTTTGTGATGGTTGGGCTAGGGTGGAAGCGATACAGTCGGGCCATCAGCAACCCGACTGACGCCCGACACAAGGATGCGTTCGATGACTGATTTGCACGATCTATCCACCACCCAGCTGCTGGCGCAATTCGCCAGCCGCACGCTCTCGCCTCTGGATTATTACGAGCATCTGCTGGCCCATATCGAGCGCTGGGAGCCGCATGTCCGTGCGCTCTACGCCTTCGATCCGGAGCAGGTGCGCCAGCAGGCCCGGGCCGCCACCGAGCGCTGGAACAAGGGCACGCCCAACGGCCCGCTGGACGGGATTCCAGTGACGATCAAGGAACTGATCGCCACCCAAGGCACGCCGATTCCCCTGGGCAGCGCGGCCACCACCCTGAAGCCGGCCCTGCAGGATGCTCCACCGGCCGCGCGGATGCGTGAAGCCGGGGCGATCATCCTGGCCAAGACCACGGTGCCGGATTTCGGCATGTTGTCGTCGGGGCTGTCGAGCTTCCACGGCATTACCCGCAACCCCTGGAACACCGCCTGCAATACCGGCGGCTCCAGTTCCGGAGCCGCTGCGGCCGCCGCGGCCGGTTACGGGCCGCTGCACATCGGCACCGACATCGGCGGCTCGGTGCGCCTGCCGGCCGCCTGGTGCGCTCTGGTGGGGTTCAAGCCGACCCTGGGGCGGATTCCCATCGACCCGTATTACACCGGGCGCTGCGCCGGGCCCATGACCCGCAGCGTCGCGGATACCGTGCTGCTGATGCGCCACCTGGCCAGGCCCGATGCCCGGGATGCCACCAGCCTGCCGCCCTTGACCACGGACTGGAGCGATGAGCCGGTGTCGGTCAACGGGTTGAAGATCGGCCTGATGCTGGAGCCCGGCGCAGGGCTGCAGCCGGAAGGTTTTGTCTGCGCAGCGGTGGAACAGGCCGCTCGACTGTTCGAGAGCCACGGCGCCCAGGTCCGCCCCCTGGCGCCGATCATGGATCGCGCCCAACTGGACGGCCTCGACCGCTTCTGGCGCGCCCGGCAATGGGCGGAACTTTCGGCCCTGGGTGCCGAGCAGTTCGCCAAGGTGCTGCCCTATATCCGTGACTGGGCGGCGCCGGGGGCCGACTTGTCCGGGGTCGAGGCGGTGCTGGGCTTCAACCAGACCTTCGAGATGCGTCGCCGCGCCGCCCAAGTGTTCAGCGAGTTCGACCTGGTGTTGTCGCCCACCAATCAGATCAACCATTTTCCCGCCCAGTGGCCATCGCCGAGCAACGACCCGCAGCAACCGTTCGAGCACATCGTCTTCACCCTGCCCTGGAACATGGGCGAACAACCGGCGCTGTCGATCAACTGCGGTTTCGCCGCCGATGGCATGCCCATCGGCCTGCAGATGATCGCCCCGCGCTTTGCCGATCAATGGCTGCTGCAAGTGGCCAAGACCTATGAGAGCTGGCGCGGAGCGATCCACAGCTGGCCAAGTCCGCCGTCCCACTGACACACCGAAACTGCCACCTTCACCCCAGCCCCGGGCCTCGCCGCCCGGGGCCTGGGCAACCTATGAATAAAAATTCGAGGGGCCAGTATGCACAGTCACGATTCCACCCACTCCCAGCACCAGGATCCTGAAGCGCCGAATGTCCCGGGGGGCAAGCGCAGCGTGTTCGCGGTGATCCTCGGCAACGCCGTGGAGTTCTTCGATTTCGGGGTCTACGCCACCTTTGCGGTGATGATCGGCCACACCTTCTTTCCCTCCGACAGCG
The DNA here is from genome assembly GCF_052850735.1 of Pseudomonas sp. 910_21. Lineage (NCBI taxonomy): Bacteria > Pseudomonadati > Pseudomonadota > Gammaproteobacteria > Pseudomonadales > Pseudomonadaceae > Pseudomonas > Pseudomonas sp. 910_21. The sequence continues at coordinate 182,298 of NZ_VXCY01000005.1, forward strand.
CCTTTGTCAGCCTGATGCTATCGGTCACCGCCTTCGGCGTCGGTTTTATCGTGCGGCCCCTGGGGGCGGTGCTGATCGGTGCCTATGCCGACCGCGTCGGCCGCAAGCCGGCGATGCTCCTGACCCTGGTGATGATGGCCGTGGGCACCGGCAGCATCGCCATCCTGCCCAGCTACGACAGCATCGGCATCGCCGCGCCGATCCTGCTGGTGCTCACCCGGCTGATCCAGGGCCTGGCCTGGGGCGGCGAGGCCGGCCCCGCCACCACCTACATCCTCGAAGCCGCGCCGCCGCACAAGCGCGGCACTTACGCCTGCTGGCAGGTGGTGGCCCAGGGCGTGGCCGCCATGGCCGCCGGCACCGTGGGCTACACCCTGACCCAGGTGCTGTCCCCCGAGGACCTCAACAGCTGGGGCTGGCGCGTGCCCTTCGTGTTCGGTCTCTTGGTGCTGCCAATCGGCATCTACATCCGCCGCAACCTGGCGGAAACCTTCCATGGCCAAGGCGAAGAAGCCAGCACCGGCAGCCTGGTGCGTCAGGTGTTCGGCGAACATCGCCGGGCCCTGGTGCTGGGGCTGCTGATTCTGTCCGGCAGCACCATCACCCAGTACTTCATCAACTACATGACCACCTTCGCCCTCACCGAACTGAAACTGCCCACCAGCATCTCCATGCTTTCGACCCTGGTGGCCGGCGCGGCCATGGCGGTGTGCGCGATTGCCGGCGGCATGCTCTGCGACCGCTTCGGCCGCCGCACCATCCTCATGGCGCCGCGGGTGGTGCTGTTGCTGGTGCTGTTCCCGGCGTTGCAGTTGATGACCGAGCACCCCAGCCCGGCGACGTTCCTGCTGACCCTGGCGGTGTTGTCCGGCCTGCACGGCATGAGCGGCGCGGCGCTGATCGTGTTGCTGGTGGAGAGTTTCCCCAAGGCGGTGCGCTCCACAGGTTTCTCCATCGTCTACGCCTTTGGCGTGGCGGCTTTCGGCGGTACGGCGCAGATCATCATCACCTGGCTGATCGGCACCACCGGCAACCCAATGTCACCGGTGGGCTACCTGCTGGTGGCCAACCTGGTGTGCCTGACCGCCGCCTGGTTCGCCAAGGAAACCCGCCCGCAAGCACCCGGACGCAGCAACCCCGGCCAACGGCTCGCAGAAGCCCGCGCCTGCTGATCGCGCTTCGCACTGCCCAGCACTCTTTTCCGGCACCGCGTTTTTCTCTACCCTGCCGGCCGCGCATAACCGCGGTCGGGCGGTGGCTTGACGCCTTTGATTTGTGGGGAAGCAGCATGAAACAGCTTGTACTTTGCGTCCTGGCCATGAGCGCCAGCAGCACCCTCCTGGCCCAGGACAACCCGCGCCCGAGCCAGCAGGATCAGGCGCCGGGGTTTATCCAGGGCAGCCACCTGGACCTCAACCTGCGTCACTACTATTCCAACCAGCACACCCAGCGCGACACCTACCTGTCGATCAAAAAGGCCGACGGCATCGAGCGCACCCGGGTGCGGGAAACCTGGGTACAGACCGGCATGCTCAAGTACAGCTCCGGCTACACCCAGGGGCTGGTGGGTTTTGGCGTCGACGCCGGGCTGTTCAGCGCGGTCAACCTGGAGCGTGGTCATGGCCGGGTGGCCAACGGCGGCGACCGGGTGCTGGTGGACAGCGACGGCGATGCCCTGCCCACCTGGAGCCGCCTGGGGATCGGCGACGTACGCCTGCGCCTGTCCAACACCGAGCTCAAGGCCGGACGCCTGATGACCGACAACCCGGTGCTGCGCTACAAGGACAACCGCGCCCTGCCCTCGAGCTTCCAGGGCGTGGGCCTGTACAGCAACGAAACCGACTGGCTGTCGCTGCAGGCCGGCAGCTTCGACCGGGCCATCCCGCGCACCGGCACCGGCAGCGAACGCCTGACCACCACCTTCGGCAACCGCGCCTACAGCGGCGAGCGCATCAGCTACCTGGGGGCGACGGTAAAGCCCGGCCTGGGCCTGGAAGGCAGCCTTTATGCCTCGCGCTTCGAGAACATGTGGGACCAGTACTACCTGGGCATGACCCACCGCGCCGGGGACAAAAGCCGGCTGGCGCTGAAGACCGCGTTCAACTACTACCACACCCGGGACCAGGGCCAGCAGCGCCTGGGCTACATCGACAACGACGCCTTCAGTCTGGCGCTGACCGGCAGTCACCAGGCCCACAGCCTGACCTTGGCCTGGCAGCAGGTGTTCGGCAACGAGTACTTCGACTACGTCTGGGAGTCCACCGGCAATTACATGGCCAACTCCCTCTACTCGGACTACAACGGCCCCAATGAAAAGTCCTGGCAGTTGCGCTATGACCTGGATTTTGCCGCCTATGGCGTGCCGGGGCTGAGCGCCAGCCTGTGGCACGCCAAGGGCTGGGGCATCGACGGCACGCACTACGACGGCGATCGCGATGGCCGCAACCGCGGCTACAACGTGCGCGGCCTGGACGGCGCCAAGCACAACGAAAACGGCCTGATGCTGGCGTATGTGGTGCAGTCCGGGCGGCTCAAGGATGCGGTGCTGCGCACCATCGTCTACAACCACCGCGCCAGCGGTGGGCAGATCGATGGCAGCTACGACGAATTCCGTCTGGTGGGGAATTTCCCGTTCAACCTGTTCTGACCCCATCACCCTCCCCCGTAGGAGCCGGCTTGCCGGCGAAGCGGCCCGCCAGCCTTGCATCGCCCTGGCAGCCGTCTTCGCGGGCAAGCCCGCTTCTACGCCAGGCTATGGCGTTGCATGGCGCGGGCGAGCATTTCCTGGCATCTGAGGGTCGCTACCGATAGGGGGCGGTGACGGACCACGCACAAATCGACACGAATCCGTTCCAGGTGCTCGTCGTCAATCGGCACCGCCACCAGGCCATCACCCAGGTCCCGGGCCTCGGCGTCCACCTGGGGCAGGATCAGCACTGCCGCGCGCTGGCGGGCCAGGCTTTTCTGCACCTCCAGGGAGCTGGTGGTGAACACCGGCAAAATGTTCACCCCTCGCTTGCGGGCTGCGCCTTCCAATGCCTGACGCACGCCGTAGGCCGAATCCGGAATGGCCAGTGGCTGCCCTTCCAGGTCCTCCAGGCGAATGCTCGGGCACTGGGCGAAAGGATGCTCGGCGCTGACCAGTACCCGGTGCCACAACTGGCAATGGGCGGTCACTTCCACTTCGACCCGTTCCTGCAGGTAAAAGGCCAGGCCCAGATCGGCCTCGCCGCTGCACAGGGCATCGAGGGTGGCGCCGGCACTGGCGATGACAATGTTGAAGGTGACTTTGGGATGGGCCCGATTGAACGCGGCCAGTACCGGCGCCAACACGCTGGAAACGATACTTTCCGACACATGGATGCTGACGTTACCCGCTACCTGGCTCTGCCGGCTGGCGATCACGTCACGCACCTGATCGAAGCCGCGCAAGGTGGAGCTGACCTGCTCGGCCAGGCACTCGCCTTCCACCGTCAGGCGAATCCCCCGGGGCCCGCGCTCGATCAGCGCGGTGCCAAAGAAGTGTTCCAATTGCTCGATCTGCCGACTCACGGCGGTGGGCGTGACGTACAGCCGCTCTGCCGCCTGGCGCAGGGAGGCGCAACGGGCCACCTCGTGAAAATAACGCAACGCTCGTAACTGCATGGCCGCTCGCCCCCTCGCTGAACTGATCCATGAAGCACGCAATTACTGCGCCAGAGCGCCTGGACTTTGCCTGCCAAGCCCCGACAAAACATTGATCTGGGCGCCAGCCGTGCCTACCCTGCTAGGCAGCCGATTGCACGATTCGGCATGAACCAAGCCCGGCGCCACTGCCGGCCCTTCGCCAAGGATTGTCCATGAGTACTCTGCCCCGCACTGCACCGCTTGCCGCCCTGCTCGCCGCCCTGATGCTGCTCAGCGCCTGCTCCAGCGTCACCCGCAAGATCGACCCTGAACCCACCATCACCTCCGCCGGTATCCTGGCCTTTCGCGATATCTGCCTGAAGTCCGCACCGTCCTTCGCCGGGGCCGAAAGCGCCGCCCGGGCCCATGGCATTGTGGAACTCACCGACGCCGGTTTCGCCAAGATGGGCATGAACCAGGACCAGACCTTGGGGGTCCAGGTCCAGATCAACAAGGAATGTGCGATCACCACCCCCAGCCAGAACGACAGCTCGCTGACCCTGCAGTTCTTGAGCAGCGTCGCCAAGTTTTCCAGCACGCCGGTGGCGCAGAACGTCCCGGCGCGGATCACCCTCGACGGCCAGAGTTTCATCCTCATGCACGATCGCCGTGGCGGTGAAGCCTATGTGATGCTCAAGGCGCCGTAACAGCGCAACAGCCCCTGGGCTGTGTCTGCGACCGGTCGCCCGGCCATCCTCAGTCCCTGGCCGGGCTGAGGACGCCGCGCAAATTTCCCACTTGAGTACAGCCTTCAAGGACAGCGCGCCCCCCCTGGCAAGAAGCGTCTTGGAAATTTACCAGTCGCTTCTTGCACGAATCTTTTGCCCGTTCTTCTGAACTAACATGCTCGCGCCGTTTGCCACGCCTTCACTCTCTTGGGGTTGTGCCGCCGTCATCACGGCCCGGCAAAACAACTTTGATCCCCTGCAAAAGAGTCATCGGGCCTATGACTTCCACAACAAAAACAGTGACTGCCGAGTGACCCATTTTCCGCAACGAGCCCTAACGGCGCTCCCTAGGGTGTCTTCCGAGGGCCCCATGAAAAACAGACGTGTGCTTATCGTCGACGACCATCCCATCATCTGCGCCGCTGTCAGCGAGCTGCTTGAAGAAAACGGCTACAAGCCTATTGGTGAATCCTCTGACGGCTTCGACGCGCTGGACAAGATTCACAAGCTGCGCCCCGACTACATGCTGCTGGACATCACCCTGGACAACCTGGATGGACTCTCGGTCCTGCAACGCATTGCCATGGACCATCTGGAGGTCAAGACCCTGGTGTTCACCGCCAATCGCGCCAGCACCTACGGCGTGCGCTGCATGCAGGCAGGCGCCATGGGCTTCATCAGCAAGAGCGCCGGCCTGCAGGAGCTGGTCAAGGGCCTGAATGCCCTGGCCGACGGCTATCTGTATTTCCCCAGGGAAGTGCTGGAGATGTACCGGGGAACCGGCCACGACCCGCGCGATGCGCTCAACAACCTGACCAACAAGGAGCTGGTGATCCTGCAGTTGCTGGCCAACGGCTACAGCAACCTGGAGATCGCCACCAAGCTCAACTTGAGCAACAAGACCATCAGCGGCCACAAGATCAATGTGCTGAAGAAACTTGGGGTGCGTACCACCATCGAACTGGCCACTATCGCCAGGCAACTGAACCTGATGTGAGAACCGCGGGCCTGCTGCGCAGCTAGCCCTGACGAATCAGCCGCAATGGCGAGTGGCTCGCGCTCAGCACCTGGAGCAGCGCCTGGCCCTGCATCGGCTTGTGGAACAGATAGCCCTGGGCCGCATCGACCCCCAGGCGCTGCAGGTGGGCACGTTGTTTCTCCGTCTCGATGCCCTCGGCCACCAGCTCCAGATTGAGCGAGCGTGCCAGCCCCACCACCGCCTCGATGATCCGGGTTTCCTTGAGCCCCAGGGCGTTGGCGACAAAACCCGAGTCGAGCTTGATCTGGCCAAAGGGAATATCCGCCAGGCGCATGATCGACGAATGGCCGGTACCGAAATCATCAAGGGACAGGCGCACACCGCTTTTCACCAGAACGCTGATGTTCTCGATGCTTTGCATGTCCAGGGTCAGGGCCTGGCGCTCGGTGATCTCCAGGGTCACCTGCTTCTTGGGCACCCCGGCCTCCTCGATCTGCCGCAGCACCTGGGCGGCAAACTCGGGGTCGGTCAGCTGGCTGGCTTCGATGTTGTAGGAGAACACCAGGGCCTCACCCTGGGTGTGGGCCTGCAGTTGCCGCTGCAGCATCAGGCCCTGTTGCAACAGGCAGTCGAACAGCTGTCGCTGGCGCTCCGGGCTGTCGAACAGATCGAGGAAGAACTGTGGCCCCAGCACGCCCTTGTGGGGATGCTGCCAACGGGCCAGAACCTCGGCACCGGTGATGCGCCGGGTCTTCAGGCACACCTGGGGCTGGAAATAGGCAACGATCTGCTGCTGTGCCAGAGCCTCGGCGACATCCAGCTGCGCCATCCAGTCATTGCTGGCGGGGGCACGCCGATCGGTCGCCAGGCTGTTGCTGCGAGAGTGGTTCTTCACCGTGCGCTTGACGGTCAGGGCCTTGAGCAGCAAGCCACTGATCTGCGCCGTGTCCAGGTCGCTATAGCTGCCGACGCAATACTTGCCGGAGCGCACGCGAAAGTTCGCCAGGCCCCAGCGGATAGACGCCTCCAAGGCTTCGCACTCGAGCATCGAGAAGAAACCGTAGTGTTCGCAGAGTCGGCGCAGGTAATAAATGGCCGTCAGGGAGTGCAACGAGTCGCAGATCACCAGGTCCAGTTCACCCAGTTCCGGTGGGAATTGGGTCCACTGGCTTTCCTGGCTGATCACCTGAACCCGGGCAAAGCCCGAAGCCGCCAGTATTCTGGAAAACCGTCGAGCCCGAAAAGCGTTCGAACACAACAACAGTACGCTTAGCGTCGACATGACCTGCGGCTCCGGATAAAAAATCATGCTATCCAAATCAGACTCAACTGAATTCAGGATGCTTCTTGAATGGAGGTAGGAAGCGTCTGAGACTGAGCATCTTCTTCGTCAATAACGCCCAAACGCCTCAGCAACTGACCTTTGCTCTTACTTGCAAGTGAGGGTAAAGGCCGCCCGGGGATTGGCCGTGCCCTTATGAAAATCCGCATAAACATTAGTACTGCCACTGATGCAATCAGCCCGGGCGCCACTACTAATACAACAACTCAAGGACAACAACTGACAACCCATTGACTGCCTCTGCGGTTCTTTTCCAGCACAACTAGAAGAGCCCTCAGACTAACAAAAGCGCCCGCCAAAGAACCCGAGATGCTTCTCGCATAAAACCAAGAAGATCCTTAAAAGTGCACCAGACAGTCAGCTTTAGAGCCGGAAAACGAGTGCCGGAGGGTATAGTAAGTCCGGCGATTCGAAACCTTATTGCATACAGCTATAAGCGTTCTAGAGGTAATAATGAGAATGAGGGAATCATGAGTAAAACCGTACTGATTGTGGACGACCACCCCATCATCTCTGGTGCGATTAGAGCCACCCTTGAGCAAAACGGCTATCAGGTTGTCGCCGAGTCCGCCGATGGCCTGGATGCCCTGGCGAAAGTACGCAGCCTTGCTCCCGAGTACCTCCTACTGGACATCGGGCTTGATAGCCTGGATGGTTTGTCGGTGCTGCAGCGCCTCAACTCGGAAAATCTCAAGATCAAGACCCTGGTCTTCACCTCGCAACTGGCCAGCACCTATGCCGCGCGCTGCATGCAAGCCGGGGCCTTGGGGTTCATCAACAAAAGTGCAAGCATGGATGAACTAATCAAGGGGCTTCACACCATCAACGATGGTTATCTGTATTTCCCCAAGGAAGTGCTGGCCCACTACATGGAACACGGCCAGAACAGCGACTTGAGCGCGCATAAACTCACCAACAAGGAAGTTATTGTCCTGCAACTACTGGTCCAGGGCCTGAGCAACGTGGCCATCGGGGAGAAGCTGCACTTGAGCAACAAGACCGTCAGCGGACACAAGATCAACATCCTGCGCAAAATGGGAGTACGCACCACCATAGAACTGGCCGGTATCGCCAAAGAAATGAACCTGATTTGACTCGCGCAAGATGAAAACCATCCTGCTGACGCTACTCATGACACTGAGCCTGACGCTACTGCCCGGCGTTGCTTCAGCCGCTGAAACCTTCCAACTGTCCTCACGGGGACAGAACCTGCAGTTTTCCGCCCAGGTCAGTCCCGAGGACCAGGCCTGGCTCAATAAAAAGGGCTCCGTAAGAATCGGCGTAACCTTCCCCGACTACCCGCCCCTGACCATCTTCTCCGAGAAAAGGGAGCTGGAGGGCATACTCGCGGAAAACCTGCTGGCCCTGCAGAAAGTCCTGAATATCCGTTTCGACATCATCGGTTATCCGGACCGCTGGAGCGCCTTCAAGGCACTGAAAGCGGGCGAGATCGACCTGGTGGACGCCACCACCCCGCCAGAGGCGGAGAAATACGGCGTGCAGATTTCCGCCCCTTACGCCTATACCCAGATCGCCTTGTACTCCACCACCGGTAGTCTGCTGGATGTGGACCTGCGTGATCCCACTGCGCAGATTTCATCGACCCATGATGGCTTTATCGATGAGGACACCTTCAAGATCTTTCGCAGCGCCACCATAAAGAACTACAACTCGCCCTATGAAGCCATTGCCGCCGTGCTCAAGGGACATGCCCAGGCTTATCTGGGAGATACCGTCAGCACCAACTACCTGCTGAACCAGAGTTTCAACAATCAGCTGGTGACCAACGTCAGTGTCAACGGCCTGGAGGCGAACATAGGTTTTGCCTACACCGACAACAACAGCCACCTGGCGTCCATCCTCGACCAGCAACTGCAGTCCCGCAGTCGCTGCCAGATCATCAGGATGGTCAATTGGTGGGTGGTGACCCTCAAGTGCAGCGATGACGAATTCGTCAGCGTGCTCAACAGCGAAGAGAAACAACTGCTGGGCAGCAAGAAGCCCTTCAGGATTGCCGTCAGCGAAGACTTGGCGCCCTACGCCCTGTTCGACAACAGCGGCCAGTTCGGCGGCACCATGTCCGACATTCTGGAGCTGGTACGCCTGAACTCCGGGCTGCGTTTCGAGATCGTCCGCACCCGCTCGGTGCACAAGGCCATGGAGTTGCTGGACAAGGGCGAAGTGGACCTTGGCATCATGTCGGAGACCGACTCCCGAGATCGCAAGTACCTGTTTACCCGACCGGTCATCACCACGCCCTACACCCTGATCACCAAAAATACCGGCCCCGAGGAGTTCGAGCTCCAGGACAATCCCGAACAAAGCATCGCCCTACCCCGCTCCGATGCCCTGCTGGAGCATATGCGCCAGAACTACCCGCACCTGAAGATCCACACCACGGACAACGTCGCCGACTCCCTGAACCGGGTTCGCGACGGTGGCAGCGACTTCACCCTGACCTCCACCAACCAGGCCCGGTACTACCTGTCGTACAAATACGAGGACGCCCTGAAGGTCTCGGGTCTGCTCAAAGGCGTCAACGCCCAAATCGGTCTCGCCAGCCAGCCGCATAACAAGGTGCTGATTTCCATTATCGAAAAGGCCCTGCTGCGCATTTCACCCAGTGAAACCGCGGCCATCTCCGGACGTTGGCGCGCCAATGCCGCGACCGACAACATGTATTGGGAAGGTGTGGGTCTGAGGGTCTACCAAGTGCTCAGCGCGTCCTTCGTACTGCTGCTGGCCACCTGCATCTGGATCCTCTACCTGAGAAAGCTGATCTTCAAGAAATCCATCGTGCGCCAGCAATTGCAGGAACGCCTGAGCCTGATCCAGAACATCGTCGACAGCATTCCCCACCCCATTTACGTACGTGGCCGCGACGGCGAACTGTTGCTGTTCAATACCCCCTACGCCCAGACCTTCATACCCGGCGCTACCTCAAATACCCACACCCAGATGCTCGACGCGATGCTCGGGCGCGCGGTGCTCGGACAATGGCTACAGGACTACGAGCAGGTCGCGACCAGCGGCGTCGCCCTCTCCCGTGACCAGACCTTGCCCCTGGGCGGCCAGACGCTAGACATCTACCACTGGGTCCAACCGCTGCGGGACGACCGGCAGCAGGTCTTTGGCGTGGTCTGCGGCTGGCTGGACATTGGTGATCGCCTGCGCATCCTCGAAGAACTGCGCCAGGCCAAGGAGACGGCGGATCAGGCCAACAGCGCCAAGTCGATTTTCCTCGCCACCATGAGCCACGAAATTCGCACCCCCATGAATGCCATCATCGGCATGCTGGAGCTGGTACTGACCCGCAAGGCGCCCCAGGGCAAGAATCTCGAGTCGCTGCAATTCGCCCATGAAGCGGCCGTCAGCCTGCTGGAACTGCTGGGGGGCATCCTCGACATCTCCAGCATCGAATCCGGGCAGACCCGCCTGCATCTCGAGACCTGCACCCTGAAGCAGATCGTCACTTCCACCCTGGCAATCTTCGACAGCCTGGCGACCCGCAAAGGGCTGTCGATCAAGACCCGGTTCGATGCCTGTGCCGATCTGCCGTTGCGCCTGGACCGCCTGAAGATCAAGCAGATCCTCTCCAACCTGATGAGCAACGCGATCAAGTTCACCGACAGTGGCGATATCACCCTGCGGGTCCAGGGCGTTGCATTGGGTGAGCGACGTTTCGCCTTTTCCATCAGCGTGCAAGACACCGGCCCGGGCATCGCCACTGCCGACATGGCCACCCTGTTCACGCCTTTCTCCCGGGTCACCGCCAACCGTAACAGTGGCGCCGGCATCGGCCTGTGCATCTGCCAGTCATTGAGCCGGATCATAGGCGGCGACCTGCTGGTGGACAGCGCCCCGGGCAAGGGCACCACCATGACCCTGACCGCCTGCGCCGAGGAAGCCACACCCAGCGACACCCCGCTGGCACTGCCTGTGAGCGAGCCCGCCCCCCCGATCCAACAGCGCCTGAAGATCCTCATCGTCGAGGACCATCTACCCAGCCTGACCCTGCTCAAGGAGCAGATCGAGCTGCTCGGCCATCTGCCGATCCTGGCCCACGACGGGCTTGAGGCACTGTTCATCTGGGAGGACAGCGACGTCGACCTGATCATCACCGACTGCAATATGCCGGAGTTGGACGGCATCACCCTGACCGAAGAGATTCGTCGCCTGGAACAGCAACTGCGCATTCGTCCCTGCACCATCATCGGCACCACCGCCAGCGCCCGGGCAGAAGACATGCAGGCCGGTCTCGCCGCCGGCATGGATGTGTGCCTGCTCAAGCCTCTGAGCGTGTCGATGCTGGCCCGCTACGTGCCATTGTTCGCCGAGAGCACGGCACGGGAGGCGGTGGAGGACGGGAGTTTGGCACTGCAGTTGTTCAACCTCCCGGAGGACAAGCGGCGCAGCCTGCTGGGTAACCTGATCGTATGCAATCAGCAGGATCTCCAGGCCTTGGAGGACGCCATGGCCCGGGTTGATCTCAAGGCCCTGGCCCACACGGCCCACAAACTGAAAAGCTCGGCGCAGATGATGCAGTCCGAGTCGCTGCTACGGTTATGCGAAGCCCTGGAGCAAGCCCTTGAGGACAATGCCGCCACCAGCACCTTGTCGCAGCTGTGCAATGAGGTGCGTGGGCTGATGGACAAACTCAACAGGACCCTGACGGCCTCCGCCAACCCCGACTGAGTGCCGCCGCAGACACGACAACGCCCACACGCCAGAGCGTGTGGGCGTTGCCCGGATTGAGGTCGAGCGCTCGCTACGTTGCAGCAGAGCTTGACCCGGCCAGCGATTCAGAACCTGACACTGGACTTCAAGGGCTCGCTGTAACCGCCGTAATCGTTGATGATCGAAAACTCGACGGTGGCAGTGCCGGACTTGAGCTTGTGTTTGAGCCGGTAGTCCTGGCTGGACTTGGGCGCCACCATGCCGACATTTTTCAACTCGATGGGCCGGCCGCCGTCCATTATCCGGACCTCCATGAAAGTGACGTGATAGGCACTGGGGTTGGTGACGCGCAATACCGTCCCGCAAGGTTGGTCCAGCAGTTTCCATGACAGCTGGCTGGGGGCTTCCCGGGCCGTACCCGGCAACTTCCCGGGGCGGTAGAACAGCTTCACCCGGGTGCGTGCCGCGACGTTCAACGGTTTGTCCTGCTTGTGCGCCAACGGCAGAATTTCCTCGGCATTGAAATAGAACAGCGACTCCCGATCCTCCGGCAGTTGCCCGGGGGTCTTGATGATCCGCACCACTTGTTCTTCGCCTGCCCGCACCTTGAACAGGGCCGGCATGGCAATGAACGGGGTGTACGGATCCTGACTGTCCCTGGCATCGTTGACCCAGGCCTGCACCGCGTAATCGCTGCTGGTGAGGTTGGACACAACGGTCGACGCGCTGTGTTCATCAGCACTGAGGATGATTCGCGTCGCGCTGAGCATGATCTCGGCGGATGCCTGGGAGTCTGGCCAGAGTGTTATCAAGGCTGCGCAGAACAGCCAGTTCCGGTGAGACAAGCCAGTACGCAATAGAAGAGAAGTAGTCATATCCGCTCAACCCCGGGGAGAATACAGGGCATGCCGGGGCCGGCCGCAGAGCACAGGGTCGACTCCCGATTGGGGATTAACTTCATTGGTTTTTTACCTAACTCGTGTGTGGCATTGGCCTTATGCCCAAGGCCCGGAAAGCCTACAAACGTTAACTTCCGAATGAGACAGGACGGCTCTTGGCCTTGACCAAGAAGGCTCTTGATTGCCAGCCGGACACCCACCAAGACCTCTGGCCGGCAAATGCCCGCGAGCCTTGCTACACGAGCGCTGCAACCACTAGGAACCCCTCGAGAGTCGCACTTTCAAGGCGCCGGGACGGTGCGCCCTTCACTGCGCAACCCCACTGGCAATCGCGCTGACCTCTCCCCGCAGCCATTGCAACCCCGGCGCCTGCTGTTGCTGGCGGTGCCAGATCAGGCTGACCTGCACCGGCGCTGCCAGCAGCGGCAGGCGGGCGATGCGGATCGGCAGCAACGCGGCAAAATGCTCCGCCAGATGCCGTGGCACCGTACCCAGCAGATCGGACTGGGCCACGATCAAGGGAATGCTCAGGTAATGGGGCACCCACAACTGCACCTGACGCTGGACCTTGGCCGAGCCCAGGACGATCTCCAGCGGCGAACCGCGCCCGCCGCGATCGGGAATCGCCACATGCCGGCTGCCCTGATAGGCGGCCAGGTCCAGCTCCGGGGTGAAGGCCGGATGGCCGGCGCGCCCGATCACCACCAGTTGCTCCTCCAGCAATGGCTGGTAGCACAGGTCCGGATTGTCGAAGTACAGGTAGTCCACCGCCAGGTCGAGCATTCCGGCGCAGAGCCAGGCCGCCAGCGAATCGGCGCTGTCGCTGCGCACCGCCAGCCGGACTTTGGGCGCCACCTGCTGCAAACGCTGGGACAGCGCCGGCAGCAGCCGCGCCTGGGCGTAATCGTTCATCGACAGGGTGAACAACGGGTCGGCCGCCGCCGGATCGAACGCGGCGGTCGGGTCCAGGCCCTGCTGCAACAGATGCAGGGCCTGGCGCACAGCGATATGCAGGCTTTGCGCCCTGGAAGTGGGCTGCATACCCCGGGCGGTACGCAGGAACAGCGGCTCGTCCAGGTGCCGGCGCAGGCGCGCCAGGGCATTGCTTACCGCCGGCTGGCTGAGGTTCAGGCGCACGGCGGCCCGGGACAGGTTCTGCTCCTGCATCAGGGCGTCGAACACCCGCAGCAGGTTGAGGTCCAGGCGTTGCACATTCAGCTTCATGAATAATGCCCACTGAGGTTATCCGGGGGCTGGATAATTCGCAGCGCCGCCCCCGGCTGTCAATAACGGCAACCGGGGGGCACGTGGATCATTCGGCCACGGTGGGACCAGGATCCTGCTGCGGCAGGAACAAACGCGCGGTCAGCCAGCAGGTCATGGCTGCGGCCAGGAAGATCAGCAACAGGCCAAGCAGGTAATCGGAATATCGGGCCGTTGCAACGTAATTGACCACTTCGCGAATGAACAGCAAGGCCCATGACATGGCAAGACCGCCGCCAATCAGCGACACAGCGCTGCAACTGAACGCGCTCCTCCTGACTTTTATCAGCGCCACCCCCAGGGCCAGCCCGAGGAAAGGCACGAAGAACACCAACAGCGTCATTAGCGGCGCCAACACGGGCATCAGCAACAGCTCCCCTCCCCTGACTTCGCCCAGCAAGCGCGGATTGCTGGTCAGATGAGCAAGCAGCAACACGAAGTTCACCAGGCCGGCAACAAAACCCGGCACCAGGGGACACAGCACAAACACTGCAAACACCTTCAGACGTGGGTATTTCACCTCAGTCATGGAGCGCATCCCTGACTTTTTGAGTAACCCAGCAGCTTGCAACCAAACTCGACCCTGGAGGCGTAATCCAGAATATTGATTCCACCTGGAACACCCTGCCTCTCCTCAATAAAGTGCCCTGCTATTCCTGAAGTATTGGTGGCCTTGCCCGATATCGTCTGAAACAGATCACGGCCCCCCAGGTACTTCTCATGAACCGGCTGCAATATAGTCTGTTCGCCTTTCAACTGCTTGATATCCCAGGCGACCGGATCGGTGGTGGCCTTGTTGTAGAGATTCTTGAAATTATCGAAGCCACCGGTGATCAACGCATCCCCGGCCGCCTTGCGCCAGTCGTAGACCGGCGCCACTACTCGTCCAGCAGCGAAGGTGATGTAGGACGGCAGGTAGGTCCCATCACCATCGGCACCCAACCCGGTCAAAAAGGCCCTGGACACTTCTTCCGCCCCGCCAAACCACTTGGCGCCAATGCCCAGGTTCTGCTCATAGACATTACTGGCACCGAAGAAGTTGGCCCGGTTGTCGATGGTGTTCAGGTAGGTCACCAGGCGCGTCGCTGCCCCTTCAGTGTTGTAGAGGTAGTCGAAGGTGTTCTTCGAGGAACGGACCACGTCCTTGTTCATGATTTTCCAGGCATCCTTCATGGCCACGTACTTGATCGAAGCGTTGACCGCCGCCCGGCAACCGTCGCCGGTCGGCGCCTTGTCGCAGATGCTGCGCATCTCCGAGTCCAGCCACTCGCTGAGTTTCTCGGCCTTGGTCACGGCGGCCTTTTTCTGCTCATCGGTGGAGCAGGTACGGCCCGACAGGCAGTTGCCCAACTCGTCGAAGGCCTGGTGCGTCAGGTAGTTGTTCTGGGTGCCATTGGCCGCCACCGTCGAGGCGATGCTCAGGTCACCGCCGGCGGCGGCCGCCCCGAGAACCCCGACAATCTGCGACAGGGCCATCAGGTTGGCCTGGGCCTGGATGTACTCCGGCGAACCGGGGATCAGGTTGTCCGGTAGCAGCTTGTCCCCCAGCACCCCCACCAACAACTCGTTGGCACCACCGGCGATGGCTCCAGTGCGGAAATCACCGCCCATGGCTTCAGACAGCAGGCCGCCAAGCCCGGCATGCAGGGCAATTTTCGCCAGGCCGCCCTCGGTCAGGCCCAGGTCGCCGATCTTGCCGGCGCCATACGCCCCGCCGATGCTGGCGGCGGTTCCGGCTGCCGAAGCTGCCAGGTTGTCCTTGAAGCTGCCGCCATAGACTGCGGTCTTGATCAAGGCATCGGCCGTGACCTTGACCGCCACGGTCTGCAGGCTCTTGGCATCCAGGCCCATGGCGCTCGGGTTGTAGTTCAACCCCTGGGCCACCCCGGCGGTGGCTGCGGCCACTGTGTAGCCCTTGATGCTCTCCTTGGAAGTCACGTCCTTGAGGACCTTGCCCAGGTTGCCGCGGTTGTCGATGGTGCTGACCGTGGCCTTGGTGGCGACGTTCACCGCCACTGCCTGGAGCATGGTGTTCATCCCGGCCATCATCGGCCCCATCACCGCCGCCAGGGCGATGGCGATGATCAACTGCGCTGCCGGGCCCAGGCCCGAGTTGTTGTACTTGAAGGACTCGTGGATCTCCTTGACCTGGCGCCAGTCGACGTCGCCCCGGGCCTCGGCCTGTTTCAGCCAGGCCAGTTGCGGGTCGGCCTGGACCATGGCGTCGATAGCCTGGCTGACGCTTTTCTGGTCGATGTGCTTGATGTCGATCTTCAAGCCTTCCACGGCCTTGATGGTCAGGCTGCCGCCGGCCACCAGGCTGCTCTGGCGCAGGGTTTCATCGGTGTTGCCGCGGCCTTTGGAGGAATTCCAGAAGGCATTGTTGTTGCTCTTGGTGTGGCTTTCGTCGTGCAGGTCCTTGACCCCCTCGAAGGTGATCGCGCCGCCACTGTCCAGGGTCAGGTCCTTGGCGCTTTCCAGCTTGGCCACCTGGTACTTCTGGTCGCCGCCGCTCTTGAGGGTCAGGTCGCCGCCAGTCGTGATCTCGCTGCCGATGTTGGTGACCTGGGTCACCTCGTCACGCCGGGTCTTCTTGCGGCCCCAACTGCCCTTCTTCTTCATGTCGTACAGCGAGTAGTCGCTGTCCTGGGCCGCCAGCAACTCCAGGTTGTCACCGGCCACCAGGTAGGCTTCGTTGCCGGCGCTGATGCGACTGGAGATCAGGCTCAGGTCCTTGCCCGCACTGAGGACCACATCGGCGCCGGCGGTCAGCGAGGTGCCGACCTGGCTGACATGGTCTTCCTGGCGGGTGACCTTCTTGGTCTTGGAGTAGCTGTGCTGCTCGTCCGCCGCCGAGGCCAGGGTCATGTCCCCTACGGCATCCATGGCGATGTTGCGCTTGGCCTCGATCTGGCTGGCGACCGCCGTCAGGTCGCGTCCGGCGCTGACCGCCAGATCCCGCCCAACGCTGACGCTGGAACCGTGCTGGGTGATGCTTTCGTTCAGATAACGGTCGCGGGTGAGCTTGTCGTGCTCCTGAGCCGATACCAGATTGACGTCACGAGCGGCGATCAGGGTGGTGTCGCCACCGCTGCTCAACACGCCGCCGACGTTGTTGATGTCGCGCCCGGCGCCCAGGTTCAGGTCGTTGCGGGCCTCGATCCGCGCCGCGTTGTTGACGTAGTCCTGGCGCTGGGTGGTGGAACCGGGGTTGCTCTGGAACGTGGTGACGCTGCGCTCGTTGATCACATCCCCCGCCAGGGCGCGGACGGTCACGTCACGCCCGGCAATGATGCCGCCGGCCTGGTTGACCACGTTGTCCCCGGCCAGCAGGTTCAAGCGATTGCCGGCCTCGATCAGGCCACTGTTGAGCAGGTCGGTGCCCGCTGTCGCACTGAGGCTCTCACTGGCACGCAAAGTCCCGGAGTTGACCAGGTCCTTGCCGGCGATCAGGGTCACGTCCCGGCCCTGGACCAGGGCACCGTTGGCCGCCAGACGGTTGTTGGCGTTGGCCAGGTACAGCACCGGCACCAGCACCTTCTCGCCGTTCACTTCCTGTTCTTCGAGCCAGACAATGTCGTGGGTCAGGGCCGCCACTTGCTGGGAGGTCAGGGTCACACCCACCGCCAGGTTGAGCGAGTCCTTGCTGGCGATGGCGTTGTTCATCAGGTACTTGAACATGCCCTCGTCGCTGTTCTGGCCATCGAGGAACCGCTGACCGGTGCGCGCCGTCACCGCCTGCTGGATCAGCCGCTGCTCATAGAAGCCGTCCCCCAGGCGCTTGGCACTCTGGTCCGGGTCATACCCCAGGTTCGAGAGCAGATAATCGGAACTCATGAACTGCTTGAGGTCGGTGAGCAGCGGGTTGGTTTCGATCAGGTATTTGTGGGGATTGCTGCGCACACTGCTGTCCGGCAGGCCCTGGACCCGGCTGACGCTCTGGTTGCCGGTGCCGCCCACTGGCGACAGCACGCCCAGCGGCGAGTCCGCCGCCGTCGCGCTGACCTGGACCGCGGCAGTGCGGCCATCGATGCCGGTGGCCTGGTGATCCTGCAGATTCAGCTCGCGGGCGCCCAGGGCCACCTGCGGCAGCGGTTGGCTGCTCAGGTCCCGAGGGCGGATCGGCTCCGGCCCGGCCTGACGCGAGGTCAGCTCCAGGCTCGCGCCCCCCATGTTCCAGCTTTGCGCCGGCGCTGCGGGCGGCGCAGTGCCCCCCTGGCCACTCAAGCGAAACAGCCCGTTCTGCCCCGACGGCAGGCTGAAGTTCGGCAGGCTCAGGGGATTGACCTGCTGCTGCGCCAGGTCCGGCGGCAGCTGGGAGTTGAGCACCACCATCAGCGGCTTGCTCGATGCCCCGACGCCGGTGTCCCGGGCGCGATCGCCCACGGCAATGGCGCTCTTGATCACGCTGATGTTGCTGATGTCGTTGGCCGCCGTGAGCCGGGCCTTGCCGCCGGCCTGGATGATGGCCGGCGCCGAGGAAGAACTCAGGGTCGAGGTCTCTACCGGCCGGTCGATGCCATAGAAGATCCCCGGGTTGAACTTGGCCACCAGGGCCGCGAAGTCCTGCTGGTTGAAGGCACTGCCCTGGGGGTGCGCCCGGTCGTAGGCCTGCACGTCACGGGCCAGCTGGAAGAACAGCCCGCGCTTGATCTTGACCCCGGCACCGACTTCATAGCCGGAAGACCCGGACGCCACCAGAGAGGCCTGGTTGGTGATGGTGCCGCTGCTGATGGTCAGGTCATTGCCTGCCGATACGGTGCTGTAGCGGTTGAGGAAACTGCTGCTGTTGACCGTCAGGTTGCCCCCCGCGTTCAGGGTCGACTGCGGTGAGTCGCTGGTCACCACCCCTTCTACCGTCCGGTAGATAAACACCGGCCCCCGGACCCAACTGGCGCCACCGCCGCAGTGCTGGGCGCAGCGGATGGTCATGCGGCCATCAGTGATCTGCTGGCTGGCCTCGTATTTTTCCCGGTCGTTGACCAGATCCAGTGCAGCGATATTGATATCGCCGCCGCTCTGGATATTGCCGGAGATGTTTCTCAGGCTTTGGGCCGAGGTGCCGGCCGCCATGCCGGCCACGGTCAGGCCGCCCAGGCTGTAGAACTCGCCATAGCTGTTGGTCAGGGTGTTGATGTTGAGGCTGGCGTTCTGGCCGCTGAAGACAAAACCATGGTCGTTGACCAGAGTCGGGGTGGTCAGGCTCAGGTCCTGGGCGCCGCCCAGGGTACCGGTGTTGAGCACGCCGCCGGCCTTCACGGTGAGTTTGGCGTTGGAAGTCAGGCGCCCGGCGTTGTTCAGTTGCCCGCCGATATTGACCTGGGTATCACCGCCGCCGGCGATGCTGCCGGCACTGCCCAGGTTCACCTGGGCAGCACCGAAGGTCATGCCGCCCAGGCTGGACACCCGGCCATTGCCGGAATAGGTGCCGCCGATCTGCAGGTCCAGGCTGCCATCGCTGGCCAGCAACCCGTCGTTGCTCCAGTTGCCGCCCCGGGCCTGCAAGTGCTGGCTGGCCAACAACTGGCCGCTGGCGGTCTGGGCGAATTGGTTGACGTTGAGGTTCAGGCGTCCGGCCTGGATCACACTGCTGTTGGTCCAGCTGTCGGCAGTGAGGGTCAGGCCTCCACGGGTGATCAGGCTGCCGCCGGCATTGATCACATTGCCGGTGGCGATATCGAAGTTGCCTTCACCCAGGTGCAGCAGGCTGCCACCCTGGTTGAGCAAACCCGACGCCGCCAGGGTCAGGTCGGTGTTGGCGGTTTCCAGCAGGCCGTTGCGGTTGTCGAACTGACCGCCGATCTGCAGTTCGGTCTTGCCCCCGGTCGCCAGGGCCCGCAGCTTGCCGCCCTGGTTGTCGAGGCTGGCGCCTCGCAGGGCCAGGCTCTCGCGGCTTTCAATCAGGCCGCCACGGTTGTTCACTGGCCCCTTGAAGTCCAGGTCGATGTGCTGGCCGTTGACCTGCCCGACACCGTTGTTCAGCGAGTTGCCACTGGCCTTGACCCGCCCGCTGGCGTACAGCCCGCCGTTGCTGTTATCCACCCCTGCGCCACCGCTGTTGAGCAGCAGGTCGCCGCCCTTGGCCGCCATCCGCCCACCACCGTTATCGATCCCGGCCAGGGCCTGCAGGTCCAGGCTCTGGGCCTCGGCCTGGCCGCCATGGTTGTTCAATTGCCCCCAGACACGAGCCTGAAACAGACCCTTGAGGCTCGACAGCACCCCGCCGCGGCTGTCCAGGTTGGCGCCCTGGATACGCAGGTCGCCGTCTTCGGCGATCAGCTTGCCACCCTGGTTGTCGATGTCCCCGGTCATGGTCAGGGTCTGGGCCTTGGCGCTCTGGATCGCTCCCTGGGCATTGTTCAGGCTGCCGGCATTGAGACTCAACCCGGCGTCACGGCTGTAGATCAGGCCATCACCCTGGTTGCTCAATTGGCCAGTGGTGGTGATTTGCAGCGCACCGTTGGCGGCCAGGGTGCCACGGTTGCTGTTGTCCAGGCTGGCGCTGAACAGGGTCATCAGGTTTTGGCTGATCAGTTGCCCGCCCTGGTTGTCGATCCGGCTCGAACGCTTGAGCAACAGCGGACCACTGGCGGCCAACTGGCCCTGGGCATTGACCAGGGCGCCCAGCAGGTCGAGGGTCACCGCGCCTTCACTGCGCAGGTTGCCACCCTGGTTGTTCAGACTATTGCCGGTGAAGTTCAAGGCGCCCACGGCGCTGAGGCGGCCGCCCTGGTTGTCCAGTTCGCCGGCGCCGATGTCGAGGCTGGCGCTGCTTTCAATCAGCCCGCCCCGGGCGTTGTTCAAACCGCCACTGCCAAGGATCAGTTGCTGCTCGCCCTTGCTGGTGACGATGCCCTTGTCGCTGTTGTCCAGGCTGGCAGCCTTGAGGGTCAGCTGACCCTGGCTGGCCAGCCCGCCTTGCGCACTGTTGAGCAAGGCGCCGCTGAGGTCGATATGCAGATCCCCCAGCAGGCTCGACAGGGTGCCTTGCTGGCGGTTGTCCAGGCTGCCACCGCTGAGGTTGAGCCCCTGCCAGCCGGAGACCAGCCCCTGCTGGTTGGTCAGCTGCGCTGCCTCGACCCCTAACTGCTGGTTGCTGATCAGTGTGCCGGCGCTGTTGTCCAGATTGCGCCCGGCCAGGTTGAACCCCTGGGCGCTGGAGATTTCACCTTTGCGGTTCTGCAGGTCCCGCAGGTGGGCGATGCTCAGCACGCCCTGGGTGTTGATCAGGCCCTGGCGGTTGTCCAAGTCCGAGGTCTGCGGTCCCAGATCGATGCTCAGCGCCGTGCCGCCCAGCAGCTTGCCGCCCCGGTTGTCCAGGCCCTTGGCGCTGAGCTGCAAGCCCCCGGCGGACTGGATCAAACCCTGGTTCTGCAGCGGTCCGGCGACCCTCAAGCCCAGGTCGTGGTCACTGAGCAGCGAGCCACTGTTGTCCAGGCTGCCGGCATCGATCTGCAGGGCGGCAGCGGCAATCTTGCCCTTGAGTGCGGTCAGCGCGCCGTCGATACGCAGGGTCAGCGCCTGCTGGCTGAGCAGTTGCCCGGCGCTGTTGTCCAGGCTTTGCGCCGCCAGTTCGAAGGCCTGCTCGCTGGAGATTTCACCCTGGCGGTTGTTCACCGAGCCCAGGTTGTTCAGCACCAGTGGACCGGGGGCGTTGATGAAGCCGCCCTGGTTGTTCAGCGTGCCGTGATTGAGGTCCAGGCTCAGGGCAGTCTTGCTGAACAGCTTGCCGCCTTGCTGCTGCAGGCCACTGACCGAGGCCTGCAAGGCCTTGGCGCTGCCGATGCTGCCCTGGTCGTTGTTGACCTGGGTCGCGGTCAGGTTCAGTTCATCACCGCTGTTGAGGTTGCCGCCCTGGCTGTTGTCCAGTTCGCCCGTCTCCAGTGCCAGCTTGGCCTTGCTGCTGATAACGCCCTGCTGCTGGTTGTCCAGACGAGCGCTGGACAGGGTCAGCGCGGCGTCGCTCAGCAGCTTGCCGCCCCGGTTGTCCAAGGCCTCCCGGGCGCTGATCTGCAGGGCGCCAGCGCTGGACAGACTGCCCTGGCGGTTGCCGAGATTGCGCACCTGGATGCCCAGACGGCCTTCGCTGCTGATGCGGCCTTGATGGTTGTCGAGGTCGCCGGCGAGCGCCAGGTCCAGGCGCTGCAGCCCCACCAAGTGCCCGTCCTGGTTATCCAGGCTCGTGCCTTTGAGGCTCAGGCCCTGGTCCGCGCTAATCAGCCCCAGGCTCCGGTTGATCACCCGGGCCACGGTCAGCGTCAGGTCGCCGCTGGCCAGTACCCGCCCGGCATCACTGTTGTCCAGGCGCTCGCCGACCAGGCCGATCTGCCGGCTGGACAGCTCGCCGCCACGGTTGTCCAGTTGCCCGATGTTCAGGTCAAGCTGCCGGGTCGCCCCCAGCAGGCCGTCCTGGCGGTTATCCAGGGTACCGGCCTTGAGGATCAGTTGGGCGTCGGCCAGGATCACTCCGCCCTGGTTGTCGGCCGCCTCGGTGACCTGCAACTGCAGGTCGCCACGGCTGTGCAGCTCACCCTCGCGGTTGTCCAGACGGGTGCTGCGGCTGTCCAGTGCCGCCGCCGCCATCAGGCCCTTGACGTTGATCAGGGCCTGTTCGATGCGCAGGGTCAGCGCCTGGTTGCTCAGGACCTTGCCGCCACTGTTGTCCAACTGCCGAGCGTTCAGGCTGAAGGCCTTGGCCCCGGAGATCTCGCCACCGCGGTTGTCCACCTGATCGAGGTTGTGCAACAGCAGTTGCCCGGGGGTGTGAAGGTTGCCGCCCTGGTTGTTCAACTGCCCGTGGTTGAGGTCCAGGGTCAGATCAGCGTTGCTGAACAGCTCGCCCCCCTGCTGATCCAGACCGCTGACACTGGCGTTGAGGGCCTGATCGCTGCCGATCCGGCCCTGGTGGTTCGTCAGTTGTGCGGCGGTCAGGGTCAACTGCCCGGCGCTGGTGAGGCTGCCGCCCTGGCTGTTGTCGAAGTCCCCGGTGTTCAGACGCGCGTCAGCCTTGGCGCTGATCACGCCCTTGCCACTGTTGTTCAGGCTGGCGCTGTCCAGGGCCAGGCCTTGTTCGGCGACGATGGCGCCAGCCTGGTTGAGCAGCGCCCCGCGGCTGTCGATGCTCAGGGCCTGGGCGCCGGTCAGGCGGCCGCCGCGGTTGTCCAGGCTGCCGACCTTGAGGGTCAGCAGGTCTTCACCGCTGATCAGGCCACGCTGGTTGTCCAGGGCTGCGCTCAGGGTCAGCAGCAAGGGCTTCTGACTCACCAACTGGCCGCCGCTGTTGTCCAGGCTACTGCCGCTGAGATTCAGGCCCTGCTTACTGAACAGCAGCCCCTGGTTCTGGTTGATCACCCGGGCCACCTTGAGCAGCAGGCGATCGTCGGCCAGGATCTTGCCGCCGTCGCTGTTGTTCAGCCCCTGGCCGTTGATCTGCAGCTCGCCCCGGCCCGACAGCGCACCGCCACGGTTGTCCACTTCAGCGACGTCCAGGGTCAGGGTCTTGAGGGACGCCACCAGGCCTTTGTCGCGGTTGTCCAGGTGCTGGCCTGTGAGGTGCAGATCGCCTTCGGCCACCAGTTCGCCGCCCTGCTGGCGCAGGCTGTCGACCTGGGCCTGCAGGTCACGTTTGCTGGCGATACGCCCGCCGTTGTTGAGCACTTCCCGGGTCTTGAGCTCCAGGCCGGAGGTGGCGCTGAGCAGGCCGCCACTGTTGTCCAGCCGGCGTCCTTCTACAGTCACCGCGGCCTGGCTTTCCAGGCGGCCCTGGTCACGGTTGTCCAGCTCGCTGCTCAGCAGGTTCAGGGCCTGGTCCGCCCGCATCACCCCGCCGCGGTTGTCTGCCATCTCGCCACTGACCTGCAAGGTGTCGCTGGCGGAAACCTTGCCCTTGCGGTTATCCAGATGCCCGGCCTGTACCTCAACGACTCCGGTGGCCTGGATTAGTCCCTTGTCCTGATTGTCGAGACGCCCGGCGACCTCGGCGCTGAGGCGCCCCTCACTGCGCAGATTACCGGCCTTGCTGTTGTCCAGGTCCCCTGCGCGCACCTTCAGCAGTTGCTCCGCCCCCAGGGCCCCGCCCTGGTTGCTGATCTTCCCGCTGGCGCTGATGTCCAGAGTGTCGCCCGCCATCACCAGCCCGGCGACGTTGTCCAGTGAAGTCACTTGCAGGGTGACCTGGGTCAGGCTGGTCAGCTCACCGTGGCGATTGCCCAGGTGGCCGAGATTGGCCTTGAGCTCGCCATCACTGGTGATCAAGGCGTTGTGGTTCAGCAGTTGCCCGGCTTGTAGCACCAACGCATCGCTACTGAGCACCCGGCCCTGGTTCTGGTTGTCCAGGGTGCCGGCACTGAGCGTCACCTGACGTTGCCCACTCAAGGTACCGCCCCGGTTGTCCAGGGTCTGGGCGGTAGTGATAGTCAGATCGCGGCTGGCGACAATGCTCTTGCCGCGGTTGTCCAGGCTCTGGGCGGTGAGGGTGATGTCCGCGTCGGGGTTGCGGCTGTTGTCGACATTGATCCCGGCTTCGATGATGCCCTTGTTGGTCAACTGGCCACCGCTGTCGAGGGTGATGCGGTCCCGGGCGGCGAGGGTTTTCTGGCTGCTCAGGTCGTCCCGGGTCTGCACCTTGAGCTCGCTGCCGGCGTAGACCGCGCCCTGGGCATCGAGGCTGCCGGCCTTGATCGCCACCGCGCCCTTCTCGGCAGTAGCGTCGGCCATGCGCAGCTGGCCATCGGCATCAAGCTGGATGTCGCCGCCACTGGCGATCAGCTTGCCGTCGAGCTTGACCCCGACCCCGGCCTCGGTGCCCACCAGCTTGATGGCCCCGGCGTACATGCCGCCCAGGGCTGAAGAGTCGATCGCCAGTTGCGGCGCATCCGCTGGGTTGGCGGCGCGGGCCGTGGCGTTCAAGGTCTTGGCGTCGACATCGTTGGCCCCGGCGATCACCGCCAGGTGCTTGGCCTGGATCTCGGCGTTGATTTTCGCGCTGCGGGTGATGATTTCGAACTGGTCGATATTGCTCGCGTTGAGGCCCGCGCCCTCGATGGACACGCTGCCCTGGTCCACCTGATAACGCTGGATCTGGCCGTTCTCGATCACCGGTTTGCCGGTGGTCAGGGTGGCCTTGGGGGTGTTGATGAAGCCGCAGCCGTTGCAGCTGACGCCGTAGGGGTTGGCGACGATGACATGGGCCGATTGCCCGGCCACTTCGGTGTAGCCCTTGAGCTGGCTGGGGCTGCCGCCGTTGACTTCGTTGAGAATCACATTAGCCGAACGGCCGCCCAAATTGGCGTTGCCGAGGATGATCCCCCCCAGCTGGGTGGACTGGGTGCGGCCGGTGGCGTTGTTGAGGATCACGCCCTGCTGGCCGACGTTGTAGTCGCTGAACTTGTTATGGGACAAGCCGCTGCCATTGGGCGCGGCAATGTTGACGATGGGCACGCCATTACCCGCCTGACCGAGTGTGGTGCCGCTGCCGTTGACCACAATGCCGTCGGCCATCACCACCAGCGGCTGCCAGAACATCATGTTGGCGAGAATGAACGCTAGGCTGCGCTTGGACAAGCCGCAGAAAGAGTCACGCGATTGCAGGGCAGCCGAAGGCTGGCGGGCCATAAAGGCGAGTTGGCGAACGTCCATGTCAGTCTCTCAACAATGCAGGAGTCAAAACCCCAAAGGCCTTCATCCCGAAGGCCCACGGCGAGCGATAATTGATTTCACGAGGCAAGATCGGACTGGAAATCCATCGATCCGCAGCAGAGAAAAGCGGGTCAAAAGAAACAGAACATCAGCAAAAGTAATATCAATTTGATGGCAAAATACTAAATAGTCACTATTCTGGCGTCAATCTTTCATTCACCCCGTCGCCGCCTCGACACGCTTTCCCCCGGCCCTTTTCACGGTCTTTTCAGCTTGATGAATAATGCTCATTCCCACTATCCATTGGCTGGATAAAGGGTCGACGGCTACGCTGCAGCCCACAAAAACAACAACGGGAAACAGCGCCGTGCGAACCACCACCCAACACTTTCGCGAGCAGTATCGAGCCGCGGTCAGTCCGCGCTACAACCCCTGGCTGCATGGCGGCTTCGTCCTCGGCTACGGCGTGCTGTGCATCGCAGTGCTGTGCAGCACCCTGGAGCGGGTGCTGCCCCTGGAATGGCTGGCGGTGCCGGTGTCGCTGCTGTTCTTCAACCTGTGCATCTACGTGGTGCATCGCTGGCTGGGGCATCACAAGCAGCCTTTCGCCCGGCTGTTCTATGCCCGGCATACCGGCGACCACCACAGTTTCTTCACCCCGGGACTGATGACCTATGAAGGCCGCAAGGACTGGCGGGTGATTCTGTTTCCGGCCTGGCTGATCGTGGTCCACAGCCTGCTGTTCGCCCTGCCCCTGTGGGGGTTGCTGAGTGTCTGGAACAATAACGTCGCGGCGCTGTTCGCCAGTGGCACCTTGATCGGCTACCTGGCCTATGAGGTCTTCCATGCCTGCGAGCACTTGCCCGCCAGCCATCCCCTGGCGCGCCTGCCCTGGGTGCGGCAGATGCGCCGCCTGCACGAACTGCATCACCGCCGGGAGCTGATGCAGGAGCGCAACTTCAATATCGTCCTGCCGCTGATGGACTGGCTGTTTGGCACCTTGTACTGGCAACCGGAAGAGGTGCCGGCCCCCGTTCCCTTTCCTGACGAGTCCACGCCCATGACCCGCATGCAGCATCAGATCGAGATCCCCCGCAGTGCCGCCACCACCCTGGCCTACGCCGCCAGCCCACGCTGCTGGCCACAATGGCATCCATCCTCTCTCAAGGTGTTCGGTGACGATGGGCCCCTGTTCGCCGGACAGGGTTTCGAGGAAGACATCCATGCCGGCGGACGCAGCGGCCACCTGAGCTGGCAGGTCCAGGAGTACCTGCCGGGGCACCGCTGGCGCGCCACTGCCCGGGGCGATCATGGCCTGGAACTGCAAGTGACCTATGAATGCCAACCGCTGGCGGCCGAACGCACGCGTTTTGTGCGGACCCTGGAATACCGCTTCGACAACCTGCTGATGCGCCTGGGCAATCAGCTGTTATTCAAACGGCGGATAGAGCGAGAATCCGCCGCGTCATTGCTGGCATTGTGTGAGACGGCCCAACAGGCCATCCCGCTGCCGACCAGCGACCCGGCCCGCAGCCCATCCTGAAGCCGCCCCACGACAGGAGTCCTTGCATGAATCAGATTGCCCCCCGACGCTTTTCCCCCGGCCGCATCCTCCTGCTGCTGGTGGTCGCGATCCTGGCGTTCCTGCTGCTGGCACCGACCCGGGTCCAGCCAGTGGCCTGGACCCCGGCCCCTGCCCCCTCACTGAGCCAGGGCACCTATGCCGAGAACCACAAGCTCAAGGCGGTACAGCCCGTGGGCGCTCGGGACATCGATGGCCCCGAGGCCCTGCTCCTGGAAAACGACCAACTGATCACCGGCCTGCACGACGGCCGGGTGATCCAGACCAGCCTCGACGGCAGCGTCCTCAAGGTGCTGGTCAACACCGGTGGCCGTCCTCTGGGCCTGGCCCGGCATCCGGATGGCCGCCTGATCATCGCTGATGCCATCAAGGGCCTGCTGGCCCTGGACCGGCAAGGTCAGTTGCAGACCCTGAGCACCGCCGCCAATGGCCTGAAGTTCGGTTTTACCGACGACGTGGCCGTGGACGCCGCCGGGCGCTATGCCTATTTCAGCGACGCCACCAGCCGTTGGGGTTATGGCCACGACGGCGAGGCGGTGATCGAGCATGGCGGCGATGGCCGCCTGTTGCGTTACGACTTCCAGAGCGGCAACACCGAGGTGCTGCTGGAGCGCCTGGAATTCGCCAACGGCATTGCCCTGGGGCCGGACGAGGCGTTTGTCCTGGTCAATGAAACCGGGGCCTACCGCATCAGTCGTTACTGGCTCAAGGGCGACAAGGCCGGCAGCCATGACCTGTTCATCGACAACTTGCCGGGGCTGCCGGACAACCTCAGTTTCAATGGCCGGGAGCGCTTCTGGGTGGCCCTGTATGCGCCGCGCAATGCCCTGCTCGATGGCACCGCGGCCTATCCCTTCGTGCGCAAGATGCTGGTGCGGGCCATGACCGTGTTGCCCAAGCCGGTGGAAAAGCGCGGCTTTGTCCTGGGCCTGGATACCCAGGGCCGGGTGATTGCCAACCTGCAGGATGGCAGCAGCGGCAACTACTCGCCGATCACCACGGTGCGCGAATATGGAGATGACTTGTACCTGGGGTCCTTGAGTGCCAGCCATATGGCACGGCTGCCATTGAAGGAGGCGCTGGCGCCTTGAGGGGATGAGAGGGGTGCGCTGATGAGAGGGCTGCGCTGTAGCGTGTAATGGGGACAGCGCGGCGGGCGTCAGGGCGGCTATGCCGCCCAGCGGGAGCAAGCTCCCTCGCCACAACAAGCCTCTGCTACAGCGAGCGCCCTTGTCACAGGGGGAGGGTCAGGAGCGGGCGGTGAGTTTCTCGGAGATTTCGTCCTTGATCAGCAGGCGCTTTTCCTTGAGTGTCTTCAATTCGTCGTCTGCGGCGGCTGCAGCTTCGGCCTTGAGCACCTGATTGTCGATGCTGGTGTACTTGTCGAACAGCGCATTCAGGTGGGGATCACTGGCCCGACGCTGTTGAATGTCCTCTTTGCTGCAGCTCAGGTCCTGGTAAAGGTCGTGGATCACCGGCATGGAACACCTCCGTGGTTGATGGCAGCAAGGGCTTCATTACGCCCCTGCCAGTCATCAGAATGGCCTTGGCGCCCCGGGTCTGTCGACCGCCAATCAGACCAGCGGTAACCGTTCGTCGCGGGCCCCTGTTCTGGATCAATTTCCGGCCAGGGCCTGGGCCAGAAACGCGGCGGTGCGGCTGTTGCGCTGCGTGGCCACATGCTCCGGCGTGCCGCAGGCCACCAGGCTGCCGCCGTGGTCCCCCGCGCCCAGGCCAATGTCCATGACCCAGTCGGCCTGGGCCACCACGCGCATTTCATGCTCGACCACCACCACGCTGTGGCCCGCCTCCACCAGTTTGTCCAACTGCTCCAGCAGACGGTCCACATCCCGTGGGTGCAGGCCGGTGGTGGGTTCGTCCAGTACGTACAGGGTGGCGCCCCGGGCATTGCGCTGCAGCTCGGTGGCCAGTTTGATGCGCTGGGCCTCGCCGCCGGAAAGCTCGGTGGCCGGCTGGCCCAGGCGCAGGTAGTCCAGGCCGATGTCCCGCAGCACTTCCAGGGCGCGGCGAATCCCCGGCTGCTCGGCAAATACCGGCAAGGCCTGTTCCACACTCAGTTGCAGCACCTGGGCGATGTTCAGGCCCTGCCAGGTCACCGCCAGGGTCTGGGGGTTGTAGCGCGCGCCCTGGCAGGTGGGGCACGGGGCGAAGACGCTGGGCATGAACAGCAGCTCGACGCTGACAAAGCCTTCGCCTTCGCAGGCCGGGCAACGACCCTTGGCGACGTTGAAGGAAAACTGCCCGGCATCAAAGCCCAGGGCCTGTGCCTCGGCGGTAGCGGCGAACAGCTTGCGCACGTTGTCGAACAGCCCGGTGTAGGTCGCCAGGTTGGAACGCGGCGTGCGACCGATGGGTTTCTGGTCCACCTGCACCAGGCGCTTGATCCCCTCCATGCCCGCCGTGATCTGCCCCGTGCCACTGACCGGTGCCTCGTCCGCAAGATCCAGCTCCGGCGCCTCTTCGCGGCCCGACACCTTGCCCAAGTGACTGCCCACCAGTTCCAGCAGGGCCTGACTCACCAGGCTGGATTTACCGGAGCCGGAAACTCCGGTCACCGCGGTGAAACAGCCCAGGGGAAACGCTGCGTCCAGGTCCTTGAGGTTATTGCGGGTGATGCCCTCCAGGCGCAGCCAGCCCCGGGGCTGGCGCGGGGTACGCCGGGCCGGGGCCTGTTCGGCAAACAGATAGGCCCGGGTCTGGGACGCTGCGACGGCCGCCAACCCCGCCGGCGGCCCGCTGTACAGCACCTGGCCGCCGCGTTCCCCCGCCGCCGGGCCAACGTCCACCAGCCAGTCGGCACGGCGCATGGTCTGCACATCGTGCTCCACCACAAACAGCGAGTTGCCCGCAGCCTTGAGTCGTTGCAAGGCCTCGAACAGGGCCTGCGCATCCGCCGGGTGCAGGCCCGCCGAAGGCTCATCCAGCACATAGATCACCCCGAACAACTGCGACCCCAGCTGCGTGGCCAGACGCAGGCGTTGCAACTCGCCGGACGACAGGCTCGGGGTGCTGCGCTCCAGGGCCAGGTAACCCAGCCCCAGGTCGGTCAGGGTGCTGACCCGCTCCAGCAGATCCTGGGCGATGCGTTGCGCGGCCAGACGCTTCTCCACGGACAGGTTGGGGGTATGCCGCACATCCGGCGCGCCACGGTGCTCCGGGGCACCCTGGGCATGGCGCTGCTGGCGCGCAGCCCGGGTCTGCGCCTGGCTCAGCACCTCGTCACCGGCCGCCGCCTGCTCCAGGTAGTCTGCCGCCGCCACAGGCCGGAGCACCTCGGCCAGCTGCAGCAACGGCAGGCGCGACAGTTCGCCGATATCCAGCCCGGCAAAGGTCACCGCCAGGGCCTCGCGCTTGAGGCGCTTGCCTTCGCACAGCGGGCACGGGCTGCCGCGCATGAACTGCGACACGCGCTTTTTCATCAGCGCGCTCTGGGTGTGGGTAAAGGTGTGCAACACGTAGCGCCGGGCACCACTGAAGGTGCCCATGTAGCTGGGTTCCTGTTTACGCTTGAGGGCTTCGCGGGTCTGCTCCGGCGTCAGCCCGGCGTACACCGGCACCGTGGGGGTTTCCTCGGTGAAGAGAATCCAGTCGCGCTGCTTTTTCGGCAGTTCGCGCCAGGGAATGTCCACGTCGTAGCCCAGGGTCACCAGAATGTCCCGCAGGTTCTGCCCCTGCCAGGCCAGGGGCCAGGAGGCCACGGCGCGCTGGCGAATGGTCAGCGAAGGGTCCGGGACCATGGTCGCTTCGTTGACTTCATACACTCGGCCCAGGCCGTGACACTCGGGGCAGGCCCCCTGTGGCGTGTTCGGCGAGAAGTCCTCGGCATACAGCATCGCCTGCCCCGGCGGGTAACTGCCGGCCCGGGAATAGAGCATGCGCACCAGGCTGGACAAGGTGGTGACGCTGCCCACCGAAGAACGCGTGCTCGGCGTACCGCGCTGCTGTTGCAGGGCCACTGCCGGCGGCAGGCCGTCGATCCGGTCCACATCCGGCACCCCCACCTGATCGATCAGCCGTCGGGCATAGGGCGCCACCGATTCGAAGTAGCGGCGCTGGGCCTCGGCATACAGGGTCGAGAAGGCCAGGGACGACTTGCCCGAGCCGGACACCCCACTGAACACCACCAGGGCATCCCGGGGAATGTCCACGTCGACATTCTTCAGGTTGTGTTCGCGGGCCCCGCGCACCCGGACAAAACCGGAACTGAGGGTCGGCAGCGTGCTCGTCAGGGGATCAATGGGGGCGTTGCGCGAAGAAGTCATGGACCTGCCTGGTGTTGAAATTCGGGATGTGTCGCGCATGCAAACGGCGCGAGCGGCGATCATCACACAACCCGCAGGTGCCGGGGCAAGCCCGGCAGCGGGTAGGCGAAGGTGCTTCAGGCCCCCAGCAAGGACCGCACCATGGCGCTCAGGTCCTCGGGCCCGTAAGGCTTGCTCAACAGATGAGTATCCGGGCTGAGCTGATAATTGCGCGAGATCATGTCCCGGGTGTGCCCCGAGGTGAACAGCACCGCGATGGGCGGTGCCTGGGTCCTGGCCCAGATGGCCAGGTCGGTGCTCTTGATCAGGCCGGGCATCACCACGTCGGTGAAAATCAGGTCGACCTTGAGCCCTGCCATCAGCAAGTGCATGGCGGCATCGCCATTGGCCGCGGTACGCACCCAATAGCCCTCGTGCTTGAGCATTTCCACCGCCGCACTGCGCACATCGGCGTTGTCCTCCACCACCAGGATGCGCTCCTGCCCTCCTGGCTCACGCGCCGGGCAGGCCGATGTTGGCTGGGCCTCCTGAGCGGCACTGCGGGCGAAATACATCTGCACCCGGGTGCCCTGCCCCGGACGGCTGAGGATGTCGATATGGCCGCCGCTCTGCTTGACGAAACCGAACACCATGCTCAGGCCCAGGCCGGTGCCGTGCCCATCGGACTTGGTGGTGAAAAACGGCTCGAAAGCCTGCTTGAGCACTTCAGGGGACATACCGCTGCCGCTGTCGGCCACGGTCAGGCGCAGGTACTCGCCGGGCTTGAGGTCCTTGCCGGCACAGAAGCTGCGGTCCAGCAGCAGATTCTCGGCGCTGATGCTGATGGTGCCCTCGCCGCCCATGGCGTCCCGGGCATTGATCGCCAGGTTGAGCACGGCGTTTTCCAACTGATTGCGGTCCACATGGATGCACCAGGGCTGGTCGGGCAATTGCACCTTGATAGCAATGGTTTCGCCCAGGGCTCGCTGCAGCAATTCACCCAGCCCCTCGTACAGATGGCGCGGATTGTAGATCGCCGGCGACAACGGCTGGCGCCGGGCAAAGGCCAGCAGTTGGGTCGACAGCTTGGCGCCGCGCTCCACCGCCGCCAGCGCGGCTCCGGTACGGCGCTGCACATTGGCGTTGTCCGGCTCATGGCGGGCCAGCAGGTGCAGGTTGCCGGAAATCACTTGCAGCAGGTTATTGAAGTCATGGGCCACGCCACCGGTGAGGCCGCCAATGGCTTCGAGCTTCTGTGATTGACGCAACTGCTCCTCGGCGCTCAGGCGCGCATTGACCTCCTCCAGCACCCGCTGCTCGAGGTTGCGGGTCATCTGCCGCAGGTCATCCTCGGCGGCCTGCCGGCGCTGCTCGGATATCACATGGGCGGTGGTTTCCACGACGATGGCAATGACCCCGGCCGGCGCCTGGTCATCACCGGCCACCGGGCTGTAGTAGAGGTCCAGCCAGACGTTTTCCGGTTCGCCGTTGCGCAGCAGCACCAGTTCCTTGTTGCGGTAGGACAAGGTGCCGCCACTGAGGCAGGTGTTCATCACGCCACGATTGAACTCGGCCACTTCCGGCCAGCCCAGCTCCACCGCGCAGCCCAGCAGATAAGGGTGGCGACCGCCAGCGAACACCGCGTAGGCATCGTTGTAGATCATGTAGCCCAGCGGGCCCCAGAGCATCACCATCGGCACCGGCGAGCCGAGCATCAGCTGCACCGTGCTGCGCAGGCTATGGCTCCAGTGCTGCAATGAGCCCAGGCTGGTGACGGACCAGTCGAAGGCGCGGATGCGCTCGGCCATCTCGCCTTTCCACCCCTGGCACCCGTGATGATCTGATAAGAACGGCATGAACGGACTCTACGAAAAACGTGATACAGCATGGGTTTTCAAGAGGTTGCGCACAGCCTCCAGAGCCTTTGAGCACGGCCCGGGCGGATGGTTTCACGGTTTTCAGCCCTGGACCGGAAAACCTGGACACGCCCGGTTCAACAGCACTGAACACTCAGGATAGGCGATCCCGGCAAGTCCAGGAGGACGCCGGCAAGCGCCTCCCTGGCAAAGGGCGGATTGCCCGCCCGCGAGGACCTCAGTCGGTGCCGTATTTCGGCGAGCGCGGACCGTACAGCAGACCGGTGCGTTGCCCGGCCGACAGCAGGCGCTGGCTGGTGATGCCGGCGATCGGGTGCCCGGCGTCGGTGGAAGTGTTGATGATCTGCTTCACCGCAGCGGTGATCAGCATGCCCACCAGGCCGCCGTTGTTGCCGTTGTTGCCTTCCTCGCTGGAAGCACGGGCGCTGCCGGTCCACAGGGTGGTGCCGGTCTTCAGGTCCACCAGGGTGGCACTGGCAGTGACCACGGTCTCGCTGCTGATCAGCATGTAGCTGGTGCCGTATTCCTTGACCGTGATGTACAGCCCGGCGTCGGCGCCGAAGATCTCGTTGAGCTTGGCCGGCGACAGGCCGTGGATGTCCGCCGGGTTGGTCAGGCCGTTGTGACGGAAGGTTTCATCCACCAGCGCAATCGGCATCACGTAGTAACCGGCTTCGGCCAGGGGAAAGGTCACCTGGGACAGCATGCTGTAGGTGGCCTTGACGTCCGGCGACTCATTGAGCGGCGGCAGCACCAGGATCGACTTCGGCCGGGCCTGCTTGTAGGCCGAGTAGTCCACGGTCTTGGGCGCGGCGCAGCCCACCAGCAAACTGACACTGAGCAGGCCCAGCAGGTTGCGCAGGGTATTGAGGCTCATTGGGCAGCTCCCTTCTTGGCGCTCTTGAGCAGAAAGTCCATGTAGCGCGCCGACTCGGGGAACAGCGCCTTCTCGGTGTTGAACTGCTGCACCATCTGGTCATCCTTGCCCAGGTCTGCATAGAGCATGCCCAGGTGGGCGTGGTAGCCCGGTGGCACGGCCTTGCCGGTGGACTTGATCTTCTGCAGGTCGCGCTCCAGCGCCTCGACCTGGGCTTCCCTGGCTTCCTCGCCCTTGAAGTACTCGTAGGTCTGGGCCTGGTAGGTTTCCCACTGGTATAGCGTCTTGGGCCCACTGCAACCGGCCAGCAAAACGCTGCACAGCAGGGCGCCGGCCAGCAGTGGCCGCGCGGTGATTGTCTTGAACATGCTTACGTCTCCCTGTCAGCAGTGTTGATCAGTGGCCGGGTTTCCAGGCACCGGCGTCGATGGCCTCGACCATGCGGTTGACCGCCTCGCGCATGGCCAGGTCCAGCACTTTGCCGTTGAGGGTCGAATCGTAGGAAGCGGTGCCGCCGAAGCCGATCACTTCACGGTTGGACAGGGCATACTCGCCAGCGCCCTGGGTCGAATACACCACTTCGGAAGTGCTGATATTGACGATGTTCAACGCCACCTTGGCGTAGGCCACCTGGGTCTTGCCACGGCCGAGAATGCCGAACAGCTGGTGGTCGCCGGTTTCCTTGCGGCCGAACTCGGTGACGTCACCGGTCACCACAAAGTCCGCGCCCTTGAGCTTCTGCGCCTGGCCCTTGATCGCCGCTTCCTGCTGGATCTCGCCCATGTTGTCGCGGTCCAGCACGTTGAAACGGTTGGTCTGCTGCAAGTGAGTGATGAGGATGGTCTTGGCCTGGCCGCCGAGGCGGTCGACGCCATCGGAGAAGATCCCGCGCATGTAGCTGGAACGGTTATCGAACTTGCCCACCGCCATCGGCACCCGAGCGCCGGTCCACACCTGGCTGGCGCTCTGGACTTTTTCCACCGGCAAGGCCCGGGAGCTTTCGGTGGCACAACCGCTCATGCCCGCCAGCACCGCCAGCGCTGCGCCGGACAACATCAACTTCGAGATCAATCTCACTCTATGTTCCTTTTTGAGTATCCATTTAGAGGCACTGTCTAGGTGCACTTTCGCCCTGCCGTACTTCTGCAAACCCCAGTCTGTGCGGGCTCGAAATCGTCGGCAGGGCGTTCTGAAACTTGATGCGGGGGGCATCATCGGCGGCGATTATGCCAAAGCGCCATCAGGCCGAAAAGGAATAAAAAACCTTGGCGCCATTTCATTGACTGCTTGATTCCTCAGTGCACCCAAGCACTTCAGACAAGTGCCTGATCCCTCAACGAAAATCCCGACTGCGCACGCTGATGCCGTCCAGCAACGGACTCAGGTCACTCAGGCGCCCGGCAATCAGGTGACGCACTTCACCTTCTGCTTCCAGGGTGCCGTCGACCCGGAGCAACTGCGACCCCACCAGTACCCGACGCTGGCGTTCGGCCAGGTCGCGCCAGACCACCACGTTGACGTTGCCGAACTCGTCTTCGAGGGTGACGAAGGTCACCCCGCTGGCAGTGCCCGGGCGCTGGCGCCCGGTGACCAGCCCGGCCACGCTCACCGAGCGCCCGTGCTCCACCTCCAGCAGTTCCCGCGAGCTGCGGCAACGCTGGGCCTTGAGCTGTGGGCGCAACAGCGCCAAAGGATGCGGCCCCAAAGTGGTACCAAGGCTGTGGTAATCGGCCTGCAGGTCCTCACCGACGCTGGGCCGGGGCAGGTTCACCGGGATCTCCTCCTGGCGTGGCAGCTCGGCGAACAGCCCTAGCTGCTTCTCCACCCCCGCTACTTCCCAACGCGCCCGATAGCGATCCCCCGCCAGGCCGCGCAAGGCCCCGGCATCCGCCAGCAACTCCTGGGCACGCAGATCAAGCCGGGCACGCTGGCCCAGGTCGGCGACATCGGCAAAGGCCCGTTGCTGCCGGGCGCTCTCGATACGTTGGCCATCCTCCTGGCGAAAGCCCTTGATCATGCGCAGCCCCAGGCGCAGAGCCGGCTGCCCGGACATGAGGTTTTCAGCGCGTCCGGGGTGGCTGGGGATCGGCTCCAGGCTGCAGTCCCAATCACTGGCCCCCACGTCCACCGCCAGAATCTGCAAACCATGGCGCCGGGCGTCCTGGAGGATCTGGTCCGGACTGTAGAAGCCCATGGGCCAGCTGTTGATCAGGGCGCAGGCGAAGGCCGCCGGTTCGTGGCACTTGAGCCAGCAACTGGCGTAGGTCAGCAAGGCAAAACTGGCGGCATGGGATTCGGGAAAGCCGTAGCTGCCAAAGCCCTTGATCTGCTCGAAGATCTGCGCCGCGAACTCGTCGCTGTAGCCGTTCTTGCGCATGCCTTTGCGCAGCCGTTCACGGTGCGGTTCCAGGCCGCCGTGGCGCTTCCAGGCGGCCATGGAGCGGCGCAACTGATCGGCCTCCCCCGGGGTGTAGTCGGCGGCGACAATGGCGATCTGCATCACCTGCTCCTGAAACAGCGGCACTCCCAGAGTACGCTTGAGCACCGCTTCCAACTTCGGCGACGGATAAGTCTCCGGCTCTTCACGGTTACGCCGACGCAGGTAGGGATGCACCATGCCGCCCTGGATCGGCCCGGGCCGGACGATGGCCACCTCGATCACCAGGTCGTAGAAGTTCTGCGGTTTGAGCCGGGGCAGCATCGACATCTGCGCCCGGGACTCGATCTGGAACACGCCAATGGTGTCGGCACGACTGATCATCGCGTAGGTGGCGGGGTCTTCAGGCGGAATGCTGGTAAGGCTGTAGCGCTGGCCACGGTAGCCGTGGATCAGGTCGAAGCAACGGCGGATGGCGCTGAGCATGCCCAAGGCCAGGATGTCCACCTTGAGCAGGCCGACCATGTCCAGGTCGTCCTTGTCCCACTGGATCACCGTGCGCTCAGCCATCGTCGCGTTCTCCACCGGCACCAGGCTGTCCAGGGGCTGCTCGGAAATCACGAAGCCGCCGGGATGCTGGGACAGGTGCCGGGGAAAGCCGATCAATTGCCCGGTCAGGCTCAGGACCCGGCGCAGCACCGGGCTCTCGGGGTCGAACCCGGCCTCCTGCAGGCGCTCGACACTGGGCGGCGTATCGCTCCAATGGCCGCAGCAGTCGGCCAGGGCATTGACCTGATCCGGCGGCAGGCCCAGGGCCTTGGCCACATCGCGCACCGCCCCGGCGCCGTGGTAGGTGCTGACCACAGCGGTCAGCGCCGCGCGATGTCGGCCATAGCGCTGGAACACGTACTGCAGCACCTCTTCCCGGCGCTCGTGCTCGAAATCGACATCGATGTCCGGCGGCTCGTTGCGTTCCCGGGACAGGAAGCGCTCGAACAGCAGGGTCGAGCGGTCCGGGTCGATCTCGGTGATGCCGAGGACGAAACACACCACCGAGTTGGCCGCCGAACCCCGGCCCTGGCACAGGATGCGCTGGCGCCGGGCGAAGTCGACGATGTCGTGCACGGTGAGGAAATAACTCTCGTAGCCCAGGTCGCCAATCAGCTCCAGCTCCTTGTCGATCTGCTTCAGCACCTCGGCCCGAGCCCCGGCCGGCCAGCGGCGCAGAATGCCGCGCTGGGTCAGCACCCGCAGCCAGGAGCCGGCGTCGTGCCCCTCGGGCACCAGTTCCCGGGGGTATTGATAGCGCAGTTGGCCGAGGTCGAAAGCACAACGCCCGGCAATCTTCAGTGACTCATCGAGCAGGGCTTTGGGGTACAGACCTTGCAGCACTTCGACGGGCCGCAGGTGGCGCTCGCCATTGGCGAACAGCCGCTGCCCGGCCTCGGCCACCGGCAGGTGATGGCGGATCGCGGTCATGGTGTCCTGCAGCGCCCGGCGCCCGCGCACATGCATATGCACATCGCCACAGGCCACGGCCGGCAGCCCCGATTGAGCGGCCAGGGCCAGCAACGCCTGCAGGCGCCGGGCATCGTCCTGGCCGCAATGCAGCTCCAGCGCCAGCCACAGGCGCTGGGGAAATACCTGGCGCAGCCAGGGGCCGTGGTCCGCCGCCTGGCCATCGTCCGCCAGCCACAGGGCCAGCAGCCCCGGCAGCGGTTCGACAAAGTCTTCCCGCAACAGGCGATAGTTGCCCTTCTCGGCCCGGCGCCGGGCCCGGGTGATCAGTCGGCACAAGCCCTGGTAACCCGGCAGGTCCTCCACCAGCAGCACCAGGCGCGGGCCGTCCTCGACCTGCATTTCGCTGCCGACGATCAGTTTGAGTTGCGCCTCCCGAGAGGCCTGCCAGGCCCGGACAATTCCCGCCAGGGTGCATTCGTCGGTGATCGCCAGGGCCTGATAGCCCAGGGACTTGGCGCGCTGGAACAGCTCCTGGGCACTGGAAGCTCCACGCTGGAAACTGAAGTTGGACAGGCAGTGCAGCTCGGCGTAACCGCTCATGCGAACCAGCCTTGCAGCAGCAAGGGCCCAGGCTCGCCGACCTGGCGATAGGCCCAACCCTGCTGGCCGGCGGGGGTTTCGATCAGGTAGTAGTCGCGGCGCACATCGGCACCGTCCCACCAGCCGGACTCGATGCGCTCCGGGCCCATGAGAACCCGCACCGAGCCCTCGCCCAGAACCTGGGGTTCGGTGAACAGCCAGCCGGGGCGGCGCAACCCGGGGCTGGCCGGACAGGGTCGCGGATCGGTCTGGGGCTGCCAGCTGCGCTCCGGTCGGTGATCGGCGCGGTGCCCCAGGCCTTGCACCGCGTCATCCCCCAGGCGCGCCCGCAGGCGTTCGCGCAACTGCTCCCAGGGCAGGTTCTGCTGCGGGCGCTCGTCGAACAGTTCGCTGTGCTGGGGCACGAACAGCGGCAAGTCCTCGGCCACCAGCCGCAGGTTGCGCACCGGCGCCGGCACCTGGATCTGCTCCAGGCGCCCGCGGGCCAGTTCAAACAGCATCGCCGGGTCGCGCTCGGCACTGAGCAGCCCCACCGGAATCAAGGTGTCGGCGCCGTCGGCATGCTCCAGGTGCAGGGCGAAACGCTGCACCCCGCTGTCACGGCCACAGAGGAAGGCCGCCAGATCGGCGGTCAGCCGGCGCAGGGGGAACAGCAGCGCCTGATGGGACAGCACATCGAAATTCAGCTCGATGCGCAGGTCGAAGCGATCCGGCGGCTGATAGAACGCCAACCCCAGCGGACGCTCGCCGAGCAAGGTATCCAGGTGCTTGAGCAAGCGGCCGTCAAAACGCCGGGCCAGGCTGGGCCGGGGCAGATCCCGCAGTTGCTCGAAGCTGCGCACCCCCATGCGCGACAGGGCCGTGGCCTGCTCCGGGGCCAGGCCCAGGCGCTCGATGGGCATCGCTCCCAGAGCCTGGGCCAGGGCCTGCCGATCGGCCACCGCCAAGCCGTCATAGGCATTGGCCAGGACCCGGGCCGCCGCCGGGTTCGGCGCGGCCACGATGCGATGACGAAAACCCAGAGCCTGCAACTCCCGGCGCAGGCGCGCTTCCAACTGCGGCCAGGGGCCGAACAGGCCCAGGCTGGACTCGATCTCGAACACCAGGGTACGGGGGTAGGCCACGCTGACCTGGGAGCTGAAACCGTAGGCCCAGGCAGCAAGAAACTGCTGCCAGTGCTCGATCTGCTGCGGGTCGTATTCGGCGCTGGCAAAGGCCTTGGTCAGGGCCTGGGCGGCGGTCAGGGATTGCCCGGGGCGCAGGCCCAGCTCCCGGG
Source organism: Pseudomonas sp. 910_21 (assembly GCF_052850735.1). Lineage (NCBI taxonomy): Bacteria > Pseudomonadati > Pseudomonadota > Gammaproteobacteria > Pseudomonadales > Pseudomonadaceae > Pseudomonas > Pseudomonas sp. 910_21. The sequence continues at coordinate 221,741 of NZ_VXCY01000005.1, forward strand.
CGGCGCCATTCACCGCCTGGATCACCCGGCGTTGCGGGGTGCCACTGAGCAGCGCCAGGGGCGCATCGGGTTCGGCGCGCTGACGCAACACCGCGTCCAGCGCCAGTTGCGGGAACAGGATACAGACCCAGCGCATGCCAACCTCAGTGCCCGGAATACAGGGCAATCGGCGCCGGATGGGCCAGCCCGCCCCGGCACTTGAGCACTCGCAACTGCGGGGGACGACCTTGCACGGCAATCCGCAGGGCCGCCGGCGACGGGTTGTGCGCGGCGTCCAGGGGCCGATAGGCAAAGGCCAGGGTCTGGCCGCTTTCCGCCGCCACCTGCAAACGGCGCAGGGCACGGTCGTCGGCCTGCTGCGGCCAGCACAGCACCGCGCCGCAACTGCCGGAACGCAGGCACTGCCCGGCGGCCCACAGGGCATCGCGCTCCCCGGCCTGGATGAGCGACAGCTGGCGCACATCCACCCCGGCGCTCTGCCAGGCCTGGGGATAGGGCACGAAGGGTGGCGCCACCAGCACAATGCGCTCCCCTGCTGCGGTCAAGCGCGCCAGGCTGGGCCACAACAACTGCAACTCGCCCAGGCCCTGGGCGGCGATGAGGATTTCCGTCAGCGCCGCCTCCGGCCAGCCGCCACTGGGCAGCACCGCATCCAGAGCAGCATGCCCCGTGGGGTGCAGACTGACCGGCGCGGCGGCCGGGCGGCCTTTCCACACCCGTCCGGCATTGAACAGGGAATCCAGTGCGACCACGGCGCCCATCAGCCTTGCCTCACCAGACCGCAGAACACGCCTTCGATAAACAGTTCGTGGTCGGCCGTGACCTCGATCGGCTGATAGGCCGGATTGCGCGGCAACAGGCGAATGCCCTGCCCCTTGCGCTCGAAACGCTTGATGGTGACCTCACCGTCCAGCCGGGCGATCACGGTCTGACCGTTGCGCACCTCACTGCTGCGGCGCACCGCCACCAGGTCGCCGTCGAGAATGCCGTCATCGATCATCGAATCGCCCTGGACCCGCAGCAGGTAATCCGGAGTACGAGAGAACATCCCCGGGTCCAGCAGCAACTGGCCGTGGACTTCAGCATCGACGCCGATAGGTGCACCGGCGGCCACCCGCCCCAGCACCGGAATTTCCAGCAGCTCGGGGCGCCGTGGCTGGTTGAGCAGGCGAATGCCCCGGGCCTGATGCGGGTTGACCTCGATGAACCCGGCCTCGGTCAACGCCAGCACATGCTTGCGTGCCACGCTGCGCGAGGCGAAACCGAACGCCTCGCTGATTTCAGCGAGGCTTGGGGGCTGACCGTGATCGGCGATGCGCTCGCGGATAAAGGTCAGGATGGCACTGCGGCGGGGAGATAAAGTCGTCATGGAGTACATTTGTACTCCTCTCGGATTTATCTGACAAGAACCGCCAATCAGTCCAGGCCACGGCTGGCCAGAAAGCCGCCGACATAGTCGATGAACGCCTGCACCTTGGCGGTCGCCCGCCGATGGCTGGGGTAGACCGCGAGGATGTGCGGCCCGAAGCTGTCCGGGTCGATCTCGTAGTCGGCCATCACCCGCACCAGGCGCCCGTCTGCCAGGTACGGCGCGGCGCTCCACAACGGGGTGTGCAACAGGCCGCGCCCGGCCAGGGCATTGGCCAGCAGCAGGTCGTAATTGTCACTGCGCAGGCGTGGTGCCTGGGGCTGGGGCAGGCTCAGGCGCTGCCCGTCGCGCTCGACCCACCAGAACTCGCGGCTGAGCAAGGGGTGGCGATACAGCAGCCATTCATGTTCTTCGAGGCTCTGCGGGGTCACCGGCCGCCCCTTGCGCGCCAGGTAGGCCGGGCTGGCGCACAGGGCCAGACGGTTGCGCCCGACCACCCGGGCAATCAGCCCCGGCAGGTCGTCATGGCCTTCGCGCAGGGCCAGGTCGTAGCCGCTTTCCAGCAGGTTGACGAACTCGTCGCACAGGTCCACTTGCAGATTGATCTGCGGGTACTGCTCAAGAAAACCGTCACACACCTGATCCAGAAACGCCTGGCCGTAAGCCAGCGGCGCGGTGACCTTGAGGTTGCCGCGCAGGCCATGCTGCAACTGCTCCACCTCCTCGCCCACCTCTTCCAGCCGCTGCAGCACCTGGCGTGCAGTTTCCAGATAAAGCCGGCCGATTTCGGTCAGCACGATGCGCCGGGTACTACGCTCGAACAACCGCGAGCCCAATTCGGCCTCCAGGTGATTGACCGCCTTGGTCAGGGCCGACGGGGTCTTGCCCAGCTGCTCGGCGGCCCGGCTGAAACTGCCCAGCTGGGCAGTGACCACGAACATCTTCAAGGCATTCAACTTGTCCATGGTTTTTCCATCCAGGCAAAAATGTTTTTCGTGAAGCAGCCGTTCTGCCCGCTATGGACAGCCCCTAATCTGGCGATCAGACGCAATAACAAGGAAATGTTCAATGAAAAGATTGACCCCCACGCTGTTACTGGCCGCCATGAGTTTTGCCTCGTTGGAAGCCGTGGCGGCAGCCGACCTGGTGCTGCTCAACGGCCAGATCTTCACCGCCGACCGCGCCCAGCCCAAGGTCCAGGCCCTGGCGGTGGAAAATGGCAAGATCCTGCAAACCGGCAGCGACCCGCAGATCAAGGCGCTGATCGACAGCCACACCCGGGTCGTCGACCTGGGCGGCAAGACCCTGATGCCGGGCCTGATCGACACTCACTCTCACGCGATCTTCGGCGGCCTGGAAATGACCGGCGCCAACCTGCAGGACGAGGTGGTCAGCCTCGACGAACTGGAGAAACGCCTGCGCGCCTGGCGTGACGACGGCAGCGCCCGGCATGCCGACGTGCTCAACATCGCCGGCATGAGCTCGGCCTACTGGGCCCAGGCCGAGGCCCTGGGCCAGCGTTTCAACCAGGGTGAATGGGCCGGGGCGGCGGTGGTATTCACCGGCAGCGATCACCATACCGCCTGGGCCAATGACGTCATGCTCAAGCGCGCCGGGATCGACGCCGCCCTGCTCAAAAGCCTGCCCGAGGCCGAGCGCAACACCATCGGCCAACTGCCTGACGGCCGCCCCAACGGTTTCCTGGTGGACGCCGGCTGGGACCGGGTGGCCGCGAAAATGCCAGTACCTGGACCCGCCCAGATGCTGCGCGCCGCACAATCGGCCCTGCACTACAACAACAGCCTGGGGATCACCGCCTGGATGGACCCGGCCGCCAACGCCGCCCCCGGCGAGGCGGTGTTCGCCCTCAAGCCCACCGAACACACCGTCGGCGTCCTGCCGGCCTACAAGGCCCTAGCCGAGAGCGGCGGGATGACCGCCCACGTCGCCGCGCTGCTGGTGGCCAACCCCCGCAGCCGACCGGCCGACCTCGACACCCTGGACAAGGTGCGCCAGCAGTTTCAGGGCATCCCCAACCTGACCCTGCCGGGCATCAAGATCTTCGCCGACGGGGTGATCGAATACCCGGCCCAGAGCGCGGCGATGCTCGAGCCCTACAGCAACTCGCACAAACCCGGCGAGCTGCTGATCGACCCGGCGCATTTTGGCGAACTGGTCAGCGCCATCGACCAGCGCGGCTGGCTGGTGCACATCCACGCCATCGGCGACCGCGCGGTGCGTGAATCGCTGAACGGCATCCAACAGGCGCGCCAGGATCGCCAGAGCGGCATCAGCCACTCCATCACCCACCTGCAGATGGTCAACCCCAAGGAATTCGCCCGCTTCAAGCCGCTCAACGTGATTGCCTCGATGCAACTGCTCTGGGCCTCGGCCGACGACTACACCCTGGACATGATCAAGCCCTACGTCAGCGCCCTGGCATTCCGCTACCAGTACCCGGCGCACTCGCTGCTCAAACAGGGCGCGACCATCGCCGGCGCCAGCGACTGGCCGGTGTCGTCGCCCAACCCGTGGAACGCCATGGCTCAGGCCATCACCCGCCAGGGGCCCCTGGGGGTGCTCAACGCCGACGAACGCCTGGACCGCGAAACCCTGTTCTACGCCTACACCCTGAATGCCGCGCGCACCCTGGGCCTGGAACAGCAGATCGGTTCGCTGACGGCCGGCAAGCAGGCCGACTTCATCGTTCTCGACCGCGATGTGTTTACCGTGGACGAAAAGGCCCTGCATGAAACCCAGGTACTGCAGACCTGGTTCGCCGGCCGCGAGATCTACACCCGCCCGCTCTGACCCAGCCCCACCGTTGCACCGCCTGCCCCGCGTCCTGGTGACGCCGGGGCACGGCACCACCTTGCCCGCTCCACGCCCATAACAATCACAACAACGGGATACCCATGAAGACCCTCACCCTGCTCACCCTGGGCGCCGCGTGCCTGCTGCCCCCGGCCAGCCACGCCCTGTCCCTGACCGACGAACTGGCCGTGGAACTGCAACTGACCCTGGCCAGCGACTACCGCACCCGCGGCATCTCCCAGACCCAGAACGACCCCGCGGCCCAGGCGGCCGTGACCCTGCTGCACAACAGCGGCCTGTACCTGGGTGCCTGGAGCTCCAACGTCGACTTCGGCGGCGGCCTGAAGACCCGCCAGGAGCTCGACTACTACGGCGGCTGGCTGTGGCAGGCCAGCGAAGACATCAGCCTGGACCTGGGCTACCTGAAGTACAGCTACCCCCGGGAAGCCCAGTTCAACCAGAGCGAGGTGTACGGCATCCTCAGCGTCTACGGAGTCAAGCTGGCGACGTATTACTCCAGCGATGCCCCCGGCATCGACAGTCAACAAAGCACCCTGTACCGCTACCTTGGCTACGAGACCCGACTGCCCCTGAAGCTGGGGCTGCAACTGCGCTATGGCCAGATGGACTTCAAGGACCCGCGGCTGATCCGCGCCTCGGGCCAGGGCGAGGACAGCTACCACGAGTGGGAGGCCAAACTGACCCGGGACCTTGCAGGGCTGGAACTGGGCCTGAGCTACATCGACACCGACCTGTCCCGCAGCCAGTGCACCAGCAACTACGGCTTCAGCGACCTGTGCGGCGCCTCCTGGGTGGCCAGCGTCAAGAAGACCTTCTGAGCGACCAGCCGCCCGCCCCCGTAGGAGCCGGCTTGCCGGCGAAGAGGCCCGAAAGACTGGCACCCTCCTCAAGGCCGCCTTCGCTGGCAAGCCAGCTCCTACAAAAGCTCGCTGGAAACCGCCGGCAATGCCCCCGCAAACCCCGTAGAAGCCGGCTGGCGGGCGCCCCGGGATCAGCCGCGCTGCAGAATCCGGTCCATGACCCAATCGGTCTTCAGGGCTTCGCTGGCCAGGGCCGGGTGCCGGGACTCGCCGCGGATATGGGCGTTCATGCCCTGTACGTGATGCCACTGGATGTGCACAGGGTTGTCGATGACCAGGCTCAGGGGCGCTTCGGCTTCAAGTTGCAGCGGATGCTCGTCGAACACGGAAAAGCCGATGCGTCCCTGGCTGCCGATGATGTCCACCCGGTCCACCCGGCGGTCCGCCACAAAATTCCAGGCGCCGCTGCCCAGGGCCCCACAGGCGAAGCGCCAACTGGCGCTGACCGCATCCTCGGCGGCATAGAGTCCGGCCTGGCGGGTACTGATGCCGGCCACCTCGACGATGTCGCCCAGCAGGTACTGGAACAGGTCCAGGCCATGGCTGGCCAGGTCGGCGAAATAACCGCCACCGGCAATCTGTGGATCGGTACGCCAGTTGGCCGCGCCGCTGCGGTCGGCCTCGGAAGCGGCCTTGCTCAGGCTCCAGTGCAGATGCCGGACCTCACCGATGCGCCCGTCCGCCAGCCATTGCCGCACCTGCGCAAAGCGCGGCAGGGATCGCCGGTAGTAGGCAACGAACAGGTGCAGCCCGGCCTGCTCGAAGACCTGCTGCATGGCCAGGCTCTGCCCGGCATGCAAAGCCATGGGCTTTTCCACGCAGCAATGCTTGCCGGCGGCAGCCACTTGCAGGCTGTAGGCGTAATGGCTGTCGGGGGGCGTGGCGATGTACACCGCGTCCACCTCGGGGTCGTCGATCAGCGCCTGAGCATCGGTGTAGTACCGGGCAATGCCGTGGCGCTGCGCGTAATCGCGCACCGCCTCGGCCCGGCGTCCCATCACCGCCACCAGCGCCGAACCCGCAACCTTGTAGAAGGCCGGGCCGCTCTTGCGCTCGGTGACGCTGCCACAACCGATCATGCCCCAGCGCACGGTGCGCAGCGACGCGGCCTCGGTGTTCATTTCGGCGCTTGCAGCGCGCGCAGGTCGAGCTGGCCGTTGTGCAGCGGCGGGCACCAGTAGTAGCCACCGGTGATCGGCCGGCTCATGCGGTACAGGCCGTCGGTGATGCCGTCTTCCAGGCCGCTCATGCGTCGCAGTTGGACTTCGAAGGCGTTCAGGGTGTGGCCAAAGGCAAGGAACATCAGGCCGCCCTTGTCACCTTCGATCCACGGCATCGAGCGGCGCACGATAAAGGCTTCCGGAGTGAAGCTTTCCTGGGCGGTGCGCTTGACGTGGGCCGAGACCGGTGCGTCGTCCAGCTCTTCGTTGTCGCTCAGGCGCCGGCCCATGATGTGGTCGCGCTCTTGCTGGTGCATCGCGGCAAAGCCCTTGAAGTCATGCTGCCACTGCTGGATCGCGGCAAAGCTGCCACCGCGCAGGCCGTCTTCACCCTCGGCCAGTGCGGCGGCTGTGGCGGCTTCATCCTGAGGGTTTTCGGTGCCGTCCTCGTAACCGGTGAGGTCGTGGCCGGTCTTGTGGCGGAAGGTCTCGTTCATCTGCACCAGGCGAAAGGCCGGAGCCAGGGCAGCCTCCAGCTCGTTGCTGCGGTGCAGCAGCTCGCCGCGCTCGTCACCGTGCAGCCAGACCCACAGCGCGTGCTGGGTCGAAGGGTTGTCCACGCCCACGCCAGTCAGCGCCGGGAACGCCTTGAGGCCCTGCACCCGAGCGCCCAGGGCCTTGACCAGCGACGCACCAAAACCTGCCACCGCCGAAGCACCGTTCACCCGTGCCAGCAACTGGTCGAGGGCCTGGGGCAGCGCTTCAATGGATTCAAGGGCAAAGAACAGGTGACGGGCCTGGGACGGAACGGGTGCAGCGAGGATGCCGGGCTGGTAGTAACTCATGGGAACTCCTGAATAAAGGCCGCGAGTTTACCGCCATGGGCTGCCGGCGTCAGCGCTGTCGAACAATCCGCGGGAACCTATGGCCGGCCGCGGTGGTCGCGCCCCAGGCCGCTGCGGCTTCAATGCAGCGCCGCCTCTTCGCGAAAGGCGCTGGGGCTCAGCCCGGTCCAGCGCTTGAAGGCCCGGCGAAAACTGCGCACGTCGCTGTAACCCACCTCCTCGGTGATGCGTTCGATGGACAGCTCCGGGTTGCCCAAGAGGTTCAGGGTCCGCGCCTGGCGCACCCGTTCCAGCAGGGCTTCGAAGGTCAGGCCGTGCTCGGTCAGGCGTCGGCGCAGGGTGCGCCCGCTCATGTTCAGGTCCCCCGCCACCTGCTCGATATGGCTGCCGGCCCGCAGGTCCCGGCTCAGGGCCCGCTCCACCGCCTGGATCAGGTCCATCTTCTGGTGCACCTGGGCGCTTTCCAGCTCCAGCAGCTTGAGGGCCTGGCGCAGGGCCACCGGATGATGGTTGGGCAAAGGCATCTGCAGCCAGCGCGCCTCGATCACCATGCGCGCGTGCAGGCAGCCGAAGCGGACATGGGGACCCAGCAACTGCGGGTAGAGCTCGGCGTAAGCCGGCGCGGCGTGCATGAACTCCACCCGCAAGGCCTGGAAATCCGTGCTCAACAAGGCCCGGCCATAGATCAGTAGACTGGCGAAGAATTCTTCCGCAGCAAAGATCTGCACCTCGCCATAGGGCAGGCGGCACTGCAGTTCGACAAAGAACTCCTCGCCCTGACGCCCGACATCGGCGGTGACGATGGTGCCCGAGGTGTGCTGATGACGGATGCCCAGTTCGAAGGCGTCCCCCAGGGTCCGGCACAGGGACAAGGCATGCCCCAGCAACCCCAGGGTGCCCAGCACATTGCGGCTGCCGACCCAGAGCCCCAGGCCTTGCTGGGGCAGCGCCGCCAGGGCGCGCTCGATCATCGCCACCGCCTGGCGGTAGGAAATGCGCAGGGTCGGGTCCTGCAGGTCTTCCAGGGTGAAGCCCAGGCCCCGGCACAGGCGTTCGGCGCTGATCCCTTTGTCAGTGGCGACGTCCGCCAGGGTCTGCAACAGAAAGGGTGAAACCAGGGCCAGCTGGTCGTGGGGATCGACGGCTTTGATCTGCATGGGTATCGGCTTCCGGGCCGCTTGAGCGGCTGTTTTTATTGTCTGCTACGGCCGGTGCCAAGGCATCACCGACCGCTGGAGCATATCCCGTCCCACGGGGTTTTACGGAGGAATGTAACAAAGCATTGCAGCCTGTCCGACAAAGTCCCCCTCCCTGTCCGCCAATACCCTGCCCCGCGTCCGGCCCAGGGCTTATTTCTATGGGGCCTGCGGCGCGCCTGCCGCCGCGCTCCCCACTAACAATAAGAATGAGCCCAACCATGCACCCGACCCGCCTCACTCGCTCTCTGCCCCTGCACCTGGGCGTGGCCCTGGCCGCCTGCGCCAGCCTGAATGCCCAGGCCAGCGAATCCGGAGTGGACAATATCGGCCCCGGCACCGACGGCTTCTACGTGCTGCCCCTGAGCCCCGACCAGCTGCCGGAGCACATGTTCGCCTTCAACCTCTACTACAACCACTACCAGGCCAAGAAGCTCGACATCAGCTCCTTTGGCGGCAAGGTGCAGGAGGTCAAGATCACTTCCGACGCGATCATCCCGCGCCTGGATTACCTGAGCCCGCTGCGGGTCTTCGGCGGTCGCCTGGGGGGCTACGTGGCCCAGCCCTACCTGCGCCAGCAAGTGTCGCTGTACGGCCAGAGCGATCGCCGCGAAAGCATGGGCGATACCACCTTCGCGCCGATCATCCTGTGGGACATGGGGCCCAGCCTGACCCTGGGCGCGGCCGTGGAAGTGACCCTGCCCACCGGCCAGTACGATGCCGACCGGCTGGCCAACACCAGCAACAACTTCACCACCTACAAGCCGCTGTTTTCCATGACCTGGCTGCCCAGCGAACGCACCGAGCTGTCGTTCAAGAGCACCTACAGCTTCAACCGGGAAAACCGCGACACCCACTACCGTTCCGGGCAGATTTTCCACTTCGACTATTCGGCCAGCTACCGCCTGACCGACGACCTGAGCCTGGGGCTCAACGGCTACTACCTGAAGCAGACCACCGACGACAAGCAATATGGCAAGACCGTGACCTTCATGGGCGAGGACGTGAGTGACGGGGTGCGCGGGCAAGTGTTCGCCATCGGCCCGGCGCTGCACCTGCGTTTTCTCAAGTACGCCAGCGCCGAGATCCGCTGGGCCAAGGAATTCGACGTGGAAAACCGCCCCGAGGGCGACATGCTCTGGGCCAAGCTGAGCATTCCTTTCGCCTTCTGAAACCGACAGCAATCTGCGCCCCTGTAGCCGAAAACAGGCTACAGGGAGCGAGCTCATACCTCAGCCATACACCGGCCAGCGCTCGACGATACGCCCGCCACGCAGCGCCAGCAGATCGCCGAATTGCAGCAGCACCGCCTCGCTCTGCTGCGGGCGCAGGAACACCTGATCGTCCACCTGCAAGCCCACGGCGCGGGAGCCATTGACCATCTCCTGGTTGGAACTGCGGCCGAACAGCTCGTTGCTCTGCAACCCGGCCGGCGCTGCGAAATCCGCCAGCCAGTGGCCGCCATAGATGAAGAAGGTCTGGCGCTGGTTGCGGTCCCACCAGGAGAACAGCCGCGACTGGTCATCCAGGGCCGGAATCCGCACCGGGCCGGTGCTCTTGAGCACCGGGGTGGCGATAAAGGCGGCCGGCACATGCTGTTCCAGAGACGCCAGGTCGTAATGGCTGGGCTTGAGCAGCGCGGTGCCCACCGACACCTCGGTGCTCAGGGCCTCCTGCTCGTGCCGGCGATAGCTGGGGCTGCCGGCGGTGTTCAGGGTCAGCTCGGCCTGCCACAGCGCCGGGTACTGCTGGCGGGTGAAATCGGCAAAGCCGTTGTAGAGCTGCATGACCTTATCGAACAGGCTTTGCGGCGAGCCCAGAATCCCCGGCACGCCCATGTCGACAAAGGGGTCGTAGCCCATGAATCCGGCAAACTCCAGGTGCCGGGGGTTGGCGCTGATCAGCGCCAGCATCTGCCCCAACACGCCGTGGTCGGCCACACCACCGCGATGCAGCCCCACATCCAGCTCGATATTGATGCGCATTCGCGTGCCCAGGCCCTGGGCCAGCCCCAGGTATTGCTGCAGGCGCTCGGGAGTATCGAGCAGCCATTGCAGTTGCCGGCGCGGGTCGAACGGGCCCTTGAGCTGCTGGTAGAACAGCTCGGCGGCGCGGACCGGCAGGGGTTTGCCAAGGAGGATATCGGCGTCGGCAAACACCTCGGCGTCGTGGTTGAGAAACGGCTGGTGGAAGGACATCAGGCGCCGGGTGCCGGCGCGCTGGGCGATATAGGCCAGGAGCCCCGGCGACGGCAGGGATTTTTCCACCAGCCGCAGGTGCTTGCCGCCCCGTTGCACCGACTGCATGACCACCTCGATGTTGTGGTCCAGGCGATCCAGGTCGATCAGCATCACCGGCTGCATCGGCCCGTTGGCCTTGAGCTCGCGATTGAGCTCGGCGAAATAGGGGCTGTAGGGCGCTCCCCGGTCGCCGGGCCGCAGCCAGGCACCGACACCGGCCAGCAACACACCGGCCCCCAGGGTGCCGGCCATGAAATGACGACGATTCATGGGTCTGATCTCCTGTTCAAACCACACCCAGCACCGAGGCCAGGTGGGCGTTGATGAATTTGCCTTGCGGGTCCAGCGCCTGACGCACCTTGGCGAAGGCCGACCATTGCGGGTACAGCCCCTGCAGGGAGCGGGCATTGAGGCTGTGGTGCTTGCCCCAGTGTGGGCGTCCCTGGTACTTCCAGAAGATTGGCTCCACCGCAGCGAAGAAGTTGTGGTGATCCATGCTGTAGTGCTGATGCACCGAGATCGAACAACTGTCGCGCCCCTCGAACATGCTCAAGGGAATGTCGTCGGCCTTGACGTAGCGGTACTCGATGGGAAACCAGGTACGCAGGTCCTTGTCACGGATCAGCGCCAGGATCTCCCGCAGGCACTCAGGCCCCAGGTGCGCCGGCACCGAGTACTCCATCTCGTTGAAACGCACACTGCGCACATTGGCGTAGACCTGATAGGAATCCCCCACCCGCTCATCGAACCGGGCCAGCCAGCGCAGGCTGTTGAGCAGGTGGCGGCGAGTGCCGGGGAAATCGCTGAGGTACTTGTCGAGGTTCTCGATCAGGCCGACGAACTCGTTGCCGCCCTCCTCGGCCGGGTCCCTGGGCGGGGTCGCCGGGTCGTCGGTTTCGTTCAGGGCCACCGCCAGGGCGTAGTCGGAATGGGTGACCACGAGCATTTCCCAGTGCTGGTTGTCGCGAACATTGTTGGCCATGTCTTCCAGCAGTTCATCGGTCCTGGCAATCCACTGTTTTTCCCGCAGGCGATAGGCGGCGCGGTTCTGCAGGCGCACCCGGGTCGCCACCCCCAGCGCCCCGAGGGACACCCGGGCAGCCTGGAACACCTCGGCGTTGCGCTGTGGATCGCAGTCCAGCACCTCGCCACTGGCGGTCACCAGTTGCAGCCCGCAGACCTGGGACGAATAGGAGCCAAAGCCGATCCCGGTGCCGTGGGTCGAAGTGGCAATCGCCCCGGCGAGGGTCTGGTAGTCGATATCCGCCATGTTCCACAACGCCTGCCCCACCTCCTTGAGCGCCGGGCCCATCAGCGCCATCGGTGTGCCGGCGGCGAACTCGGCTTGCAGGGTCTGGGGATCGTGGGCCAGCAGGCCATTGAAATAGGCCAGGGACAGCAAGGTGCCGTCGGTGGGCACCAGGGCGCTGAAGGAGTGGCCGGAGCCCACTGGGCGGATCTTGCCCGGGGCCTGGCGGATCACCTGCCGCAGCTCATCCAGGTCCTTGGGCGCCAGCCGCGCTTCGGGCAGGCAGCTTTGCGCGCCGGACCAGTTGCGCCAGGGAATCAGCCGCGGGGCGCGGGCCAGCTCGGCCAGCAGCGGGTTGCTGCACAGCGCGCTGAAGGCGCCGAGGGCACCGGCGCCTTGCAGCAGCCGGCGTCGAGAAAGGTGCGTGACCATAAACGAAGACCTTGTCTTTTTATTGGAATGAGTGGCCGGACATGAAGCTGATCAGGGCCAGGAACTGCTCTTCGCTGCACTGCATGCACTGGCCCATGGGCGGCATGCCCTGGTAGCCGTTGATGCTGTGATCCAGCAGGGTATCGGCGCCCTGGGCCAGGCGCGGGGCCCAGGCCTTGGCATCCCCGGCCAGGGGCGCGCCGGAGGCCGGGTTGGCGTGACACAGCTGGCAGCTGCTGGCATAGACCTGGGCCAGGGCCGGGTCGGCCGGGCTCTGGCGCACAGCGTCGAGGCGCACGGCAGCAGGCGGTTCAGCCTCACCGCAAGCGCTCAGCAGCAAGCCCAGAGACAGGCCCAGGGCGCTGCGAATCAGCGAGCAAAAGTGACGCCGCAACGGGCGCGAACAGACGGGGGTAACAGTGGGCATCGGCGGTCCTCAGTGCGGCCAGGGCAAAGGGCCCGCCCCGACAACAGAGGCGGACCACACAGGGCAACACTAAGACACCCGGCCCTTGGGGTTGAGGGCATTGGCGGCCAGCCAAGGGGACAGGCTGAGCCAGCCAAGGGACAGGCTCAGCCAGCCAAGGGACAGGCTCAGCCAGGGCGCGCACGGTCAGCCAGGTGGCGGTCTGCACGGCGACGGGCGCACGCCTACCCCCGCCTTACTTGATCCGATAGTGAAAGGTGTTGCGCACCGCCGGCACTGTCACCGCCTGGCCATCGATCAGCCGTGGCTGGTAACGGAAAGTCGCCACCGCCGCCAGGGACGGGCGCATGAACAGGGGGTGGCAACCGTCGATGACCTTGGGGTTCTCCACCCGTCCCTGAGGGTTAACGCTGTACTCCACGGTGCAGTCGCCTTCCAGGTTCTTGTCCAGGGCCCGTTGCGGATAGTCCGGGGCCTCCTTGCTCAGGGGCTGGTACTGGCGGCTGTCGGCCGCCGCCTGGGCCGCCTGCTGACGCCCGCGCTCGGCAGCCAGCCGCGACTGTTCGGCGCGCTGGGCCTGCTCCTGGGCCAGGCGCTCGGTATCACGCTGACGCTGTTCGGCGTCCAGGCGCTCGCGCTGCTGGCGTTGCTGTTCCTGCGCCTGCTCACGCTTCTTGTCTTCCACACGCCTGCGCGCCAGGGCCGCCTGTTCCAGCTTCTGCGCCTGCACCTGGGGGTCCACCCGGGGCTTGGGGGGCTCCAGCGGCGCCGTAGGTGCCGGAGGTGGTGGTGCGACTTCAGCCACCGCCGGCAACACTTCCGCGGGGGCGGCCGGCGGCGCCAGCATCACCAGTTGGGTGGTCAGTACCGGCGGTGTCTCGACCTGCGGTTTGTCCACCGACCAGCCCAGTACCAGCGCCGCCAGCACCCCGGCGTGCAGGGCCAGGGCCAGGGTCGCCGCCAGGCTGTTGCGCCAGAAGCCGGCAGTTGCGGAGCCCATAGGCAGGGCTATCGGGCTGTGCATGATCATCGCCGTCATTGCGGGGCCTCGGTCACCAGCCCCAGGTTGTGCACCCCGCCCTGCTGCAACGCCGCCATGGCCGCCACCACGCTGGAATAAGCGGCGTCCTGGTCGGCGCGGATATACACCTGGGTGTCGCCGCGCTGGGCAATCACCTGGGCCACCTTGGCGCGCATCTGCTCAAGGTCCACGGCGCTATCGGTCTGGTGGCGGGTATCGAGTTCGCTGCCCAGGTTCCAGTAGTAGCCGCCGCCGGCCTGCACCGACAGGGTGAGGATCTGCTGGCGGCTGTCGGTGGCCAGGGCCTCGCTGGCCACCTTGGGCAATTCGATCTTCACCCCCTGGGTGAGCATCGGCGCGGTGACCATAAAGATCACCAGTAGCACCAGCATCACGTCGATGTAAGGCACCACGTTCATTTCCGCCTTGGGTCCGTGCTTGCGTTGCGGCCGGGTCAACATCAGTTTGCTCCTTCTCTCAGGCGGCCACGGCCAGGTGACTCGGGGTGCCCTGCAAGGTGCGATGCAGGCGTACTTGCAGTTCATTGCCGAAGGCGTAGTAACGGGTCAGCAGGGTCTGGCTGCGGGCGGAGAAGCGGTTGTAGGCGATCACCGCAGGAATTGCTGCGAACAGGCCGATGGCGGTGGCGATCAGCGCCTCGGCAATGCCCGGAGCCACGGTGGACAAGGTCGCCTGCTGCACCTGGGACAGGCCGAGGAAAGAATTCATGATCCCCCACACGGTGCCGAACAGGCCGATATAGGGGCTCACCGAGCCCACGGTGGCGAGAAACTGCAGGCCCTTTTCCAGACGGGTTTCCTGCTCGCTGATGGCCACATACAAGGCCCGCTCCACGCCTTCCAGCACCCCTTCGCCGGCACCGCCTGCCTGGCCCCGCAGGTGGCTGAACTCCTGGTAGCCGGCGGCAAAGATCGGCTCCACGCCGCCTTCGGCGTTGCTGCCCTTGGCCACTTCGCGGTACAGCGGCAACAGCTCGGGGGCGCCGCGAAAGCGCTGGATGAAATCGTTGAAGCGCTGCTCACGACCGCGCAGCACCGCGCCACGCTGAATGATCAGGTACCAGCTGAGCAAGGATGCCAGGAGCAAGGTCAGCATCACCGCCTTGACCAACAGGCTGGCATCGCTGATCAGCCCCCAGATGCTCATGTGTTCGAGTGTGGCCTGCATGGTGGAACTCCTTCTCGGGTGCCCGCCAGGGCTGGCGGGGCTATTCGATGAAATGCAAATGACAAGGTGATGACCGCCACCTCAGGGCAGCTTCAGGGCCTGGGTGACCTCGGCCCAGGGCACGAACTTGAAGTTCTGGGTCTGCTCGGGCATGCGCTTGCGCCCGTCCTGGACCACCAGCAGGCCCTGGCTCCAGGGCCCGCCGAGGTTGGCCGAGGTGACTTCCAGGCCGTCGGTTTCCGCGGCACCGTCGATCCCCGCCCGGGCATTCAGGCTGACCCGGAAGGCGCCGTGGGAGGCGAACGGCGGTTCGGCATCCAGCACCAGGTAGCTGTCGTTGCCCTGGCTGGAAATCACCAGGTAGTCCCGGGCGCTGCTCTGGTACAGGGCCAGCCCCTCGACATCGGCCTGCAACAGGCCGCCGACCTTGATCACGCTGTGCAGGGTCGCCGGTTGCTCGGGCCGGGCATCCACCGCCCAGACGCCGACGTCCTCTTCACCGAGGAACAGGCGCTGGCGCTGGTCGTCGGCGACACAACCCTCGGGCTGGCTGGCCACCTTGAACTGGCGCACCAGTTCGCCCTGGGCGGTGCCGCCGGGGGCGCTCAGGCGGTACTGGACGAAGGTGCCGTCCTTGTCGTTGGCAATGGCGTAGATCTCGCCGCTGGCCGGCTGGAACAGGCAGATACCGTAGATTTCCTTGAGCGGCGTGGGCACCTCTCCGGCCTCGCTCAGCTCGCCGCTGGCCCGGTCGATGGCAAACAGGCTGAGGCTGTTGCGGTCGCGGTTGCTGGCCACGGCCAGGTCCACACGGCGCTCGCCGAGCTGGAAGTTGGGCCGCACATCGACATTGTTCAGGCGCCCCACTGCCAGCTCCTGCAACAGCTTGCCCTGCAGGTCGTAGGCCAGCAGACCCTGCTTCTTGTTGGTGCCCAGCACCCGACTCTGGGACGGCTGCTGCGGGTGGACCCAGATCGCCGGGTCATCGGCGGCGTCGCCCTGGCGCCCCACCGGCTCGCTCTGCACCGCCGCCTGCACGGTGGGCAAGACCGGCGGCAGCGCCACTGGGGTGGCTTGCCAGTTCAATTGGCCCTGGTACAGGCGCCCGTCTTCGTCGTCGCGCAGCAGCACTTGCAGACCCTTGTCGCTGGCGCGCAGGGCAAGGTTTTCCGGCTCCTTGAGGCCGGCCAGGGGCAGTGTGGCCTGGGCCGCCCAGCCTTTTTCCTGCTGCTGGTAGAGGTGCAGTTGCGCGGCTTTCGGGTCCAGGCCGAGCATCCCGCCCGGCACCAGGGCCATGGCCCCGGCGCTTTTCCTGATCTCGCCGAAGGGCGCGCGCAGGGCCACCGGCTGGCGCGTGGTGTCGGCCTCGGCATGGGCCGGGTAGGCCCACCAGCCGACATTCTGCTCATTGACCAGCAGGTGCTGGGCGGCATCGTCCACCTGGCAGAACTTGGCCTCGGGAGGCAGTGGCAGGCCACGCACCCGCTGCGGCTCGACGCTCAACTGCGCACCGTGGCCCACCAGCCACTGCTCGCCCTTGCCCTCCTCGCCCACCAGGAACAGGAACAGGTTACTGGCCTCGTCGCGGTACAGGCACAGGCCGTTGACCGGGTAGTCGCGGGGTGGCAGGTACAGCGGCTGGCCCCAACTGCGGCTGGCCGGGTCGAGGCTCACCAGCAGCGCCTGCTGGCGCTGGTTGTCGAGGCTGGCCACCAATACTTGCTGGCCGGCGGCGCGGCTGTCCAGGCCATTGAACGAGCCCTTGAGCCGGGCCAGTTGCCGGCCCTGTTCATCCAGCAGCAACAGGCCTTCGCGCTCGCTGGCCAGCAGCCGGTCGGCGCCTGTGCCGGCGGGCACGAAACCCAGGCCGGTGACGCCCGGGGTCTGCTCGGCCCAGGGCTTGAGGTTCAGGCCGGGCACGCTGGGCGCGGCCAGGGCGGCGCTGCCGGCCAGGGCCATGCACAGGGCCAGCAGGCCGTTTCTTGCGGTCGATACAGTGCTCATCACAATCCTTGGGTGTGCAGTCGGGCAAGGGCCCGGTACTTAGAAATGGGTGAAGGTCAGGCCGAGCTTGTAGGTCGGGCCGTATTCCTCGTACTGGGCGTTGTAGGAGCGCTTGCCGGTGTAGACGAAGTACGGCTGGTCGGTGAGGTTCTGCGCCTCGAAGCTCAGTTGCAGGTTCTTGGTCAGGGAATACTTGGCGCTGAAATCGACGAAGGTCTGGGCATCCACGTGCAGGTCGTGGGCCTTGTCGTTGATGGACGCCAGTTCGAACAGGTAGGCCGACTTGTAGTTGGCCGACAGGCGCAGGCTGAGCTTGTCGTCTTCCCAGCCGAGCATCAGGTTGCCCACGGTGTCCGACTGGTTGGGCAGGTCGATGTCGCGCTTGCGGTTGACCCCGGCCTTCTGGTCGAAGCCCTCGATGCTCGCGCTGGAGCGGCTGAAGGTGCTGTTGGCGCCCACCAGCAGGCCGTTCCACGGCGCCGGCAGCCAGTCGAACTTCTGCGAGTAGGCCAGTTCCAGACCATACAGCTTGGCGCTGTCGCCGTTGGCGAAGCTGTGCGCCTCGGAGAACCCGGTCCAGGCGCCGGTGCCGGCCAGGTCGGTGTTGTAGACGAAGTTCTGGATGTCCTTGTAGAACATGAAGGCCGAGACGGTGCCGGCATGGCCCATGTAGTGCTCGATGCCCAGGTCCAGGTTGCTCGACTCCAGGGGCTTGAGATCGGGGTTGCCGAAGGTCGCCTCGTCGCCGTCGATGACAAAGCCCGGGGCCAGTTGGCCGAAGGTCGGGCGCACCACGCTCTTGGTCCAGGCCGCGCGCAGCTGGGTGTTCTTGTCCAACTGGTAGCGCGCATGCAGCCCCGGCAGCCAGTGCTGGTAGCGGCGTTTGGTGTCGGTGGCAGTGAAGGCACCGTCGGTGACCCCGGTACCCTTGGCCTCGAACTCGGTACCCTCGTAGCGCAGGCCGGCGATAAAGCGCCAGTCGTCGATGTCCAGGGTGTTCATGAAGTAGCCGGCATTGATGTCTTCGCGAATCTTGAAGTCGTTGACCCGGGATTCTTCCTCGTCATAGAAGGCCGCCTGATTCAGGCCGCCGATCAACTGCTTGATGGCGCCGCCACTGATGCCCGGGCCGAAGCGGCCCAGGGAATAGTCCACGCTGCCCTTCTGGAACTGCCCGAGGTTGAGCTGCTGATCAGTGAAACCCAGGGTGTCGAAATCCTTGTAGACCCAGGCCTCCAGATCGTTGTCCTTGTTGCGCCGGCTGATTTTGCCGCCGAACTTGAACTGCGCGGCATAGCCACTGAGGTCGTAGTCCCGGGCCAGGTCCAGGCGCAGGTTCTTTTCGGTGTCGGTGGTGTTCTGCTTTTCCCAGTCGACCTTGTCCAGGGTGAAGTTGGCCGCATCAAAGAAGCCTGAGCCGATCACCGGGCGCGGCTTGCCGTTGTCGTAGAAGCCGCTGTCGGAAAAATCGCTGTTGCCCTTGAAGGTGGCCCCGGCGATATGCGCCGGGCTGTCTTCGCTGGAGCGGCTGTAGCCGGTCTGCCCGCTGAGAGTCCACAAGCCCAGTTGGCGCTCGCCGCCGAACACGTAGGACTGGATTTCCTGGGTTTCCTCGCGCTGCTTGAGTTTGCGCTTGGCCTCAGCGTCGCCGCGATCACCGGCGGCCAGGGGGTCGGCGAACTCGATGCTGGTGGAGTTGCGCGTCTCGCTGTCCTTGTAGCGGCTGTAGAGGGTGCGCAGGTAATAGCTGCTGCTGTCGTCAGGCTTGTAGTCGAAGTTCAGGCCGCCACCGGCGCGCTCGCGGCTGATGGCGTAGTCGCGCTGCTCGAAAGACTGCAACTTGGCGCCCTGGTCGAAGTCCCAGGCGCCGCCGGTCTCGACATTGTCGGAGCCGAAATCGCGCTTCTGCCAGCTCAGGGCCGCGGCCACGCCGAAGTTGTCGATGCCGTCGCCGAGGCTGAAACGGTTGCTCGCCGCACCGGAGAATTTCGGGCTGGTCTGGCGCGTGTTCTGGTCGTAGCTGGCCTCGCTGCTGCCGGTGTAGAACAGGCCCTTGTGGTCGAAGGCCGAGAGGCTTTTCACATCCACGGTGCCGCCCAGGGAATTGGCGTCCATGTCCGGGGTCAGGGTCTTGATCACCGACAGCGACTGCACCAGCTCCGATGGCAGCACATCCAGTGCCACGGCCCGGCGCGCGCTTTCCGGCGAAGGCACCAGGGTGCCGTTGATGGTCACGCTGTTGAGGTCCGGACCCAGGCCGCGGACGCTGACAAAACGCCCCTCGCCCTGATCGCGCTCGATGCTGATACCCGGCAGGCGCTGCACCGCCTCGGCGACGTTCTGGTCCGGCAACTGAGCCACGCCGTCGGCATGCACCACGCTTTCGATGCTGTCCGAGCGCCGCTGCTCCTTGAGCGCCTGATCGACGCTGGCGGCCTGGCCGACCACTTGCACATGCTCGGTGGCGGCCGTTTCGGCGGCGCTCAAGCGTTCACTGGCGATGGCCATGGCCAGCGCGGTCAAGGTAAAGCTGACAAGCCCGGGACTGCTGCGCTTGTACATGATGGTCCTCCCCCAAGAGTCCGCTAACGCCGGGCAAGGGGCCCGGCAACTGGGAGGGCACGCTAGGGTTGGCGAATGACGGTTCTGTGACAGGCCTGGTCGACAGGTCGCCAAAACAGCCGTTTTCCCGGGTTTAGCCCCGGCAAATGAGCTGAATTGACCCCTGTGGGAGCGGGCTTGCCCGCAAAAGCCATCACCCGTCGGGCGCAGGTCTTGCGGGCCCCTTCGCCGGCAAGCCGGCTCCTACACATCCGTGGCGCACCCGCCGCCCCGTAGGAGCGGGCTTGCCCGCGAAGAGGCCCTTGAGGCTGCCCCATCCAGCAAAAAAAAAACGCCTGAACCCTGAGCTGATTCGACCCCCGGCGGTTTTTTCCGGCGTCACCCCAGTGTCATAAACATCTGCTGTGCTGACGCCCTCTCACTCCTGGCAAAAAGGATCGCGGCCATGTTCTGCGTGCTCAAACCCCACCGCTGGAAACTCGCCGCGCTGTTGCTGGCGGCCAATGCCGGGCTGCTGCTGCACCTGGCTTGCGGCAGCCTGAAAGCGGTCAGCGAATGGCAGTGGCTGGACATCATCGGCGAAGGCGGCTCGGCGCTGCTGGCCCTGGTCTGGCTGGGGCTGGTGCTCAAGAGCCGCCCCGCCGGGCGGGTCACCAACTACCTGGCCCTGGGCCTGAGCTGCATCTTCTTTTCCTGGTGGATCGACAGCCTCGACGAGTTCATCCGCCTGCCCGACAGCATCACCTGGGACCACTGGCTGGAGTCCGGGCCGATGCCCATCGGCATGATCCTGCTGACCCTTGGCATCTACCACTGGCACCGCGAACAGCTGGCCATCAGCGCGCAGATGGAAAAGAAGGAGCGGCTGTTTCGCGAACACCGCCAGTTCGACAAGCTCACGCCCCTGGCCGGCGCCGACTACCTCAAGCACCAGCTGGCCAGTAGCCTGGCCGACAGCCGCCGACAGCAGCAGCCACTGTCGCTGCTGGCCCTGGACCTGGATCACTTTGCCGCGATCAACCAGGACTACGGCCATGCCGAGGGTGATGCGGTGCTGCAGGCCCTGAGCCATGTGCTGCTGCTCAACCTGCGGCGCCAGGACCTGCTGTGCCGGCTGGCCGGTGACCGCTTCGTGGTGCTGCTGCCCAACACCGGGGAAAGCCAGGCGCGGCTGCTGGCCCTGGAACTGCAACAGGCAGTGCAGGGGCTGGCGCACAAGACCCGGCAACACGGCGAGCGCCTGCACCTGGCAGCCAGCACCGCGGTGGTGATGGCCCTGGAGGAAACCCCGGAGGGGCTGCTCAAACGCCTCAACCTGGCCCTGGCCCGGGCCAAGCAGCCCCTGGCGAAAACCGCCTGAGGCGCCGTCATGACCGTGAAGACCAGTTGGTACGAAGCCGATACGCGGTTTATCCCCGGGCACTATCAACCGGCAGCGCTGATCGATCTGGCGCTGTCCCGGGACATCGACAGCCACCGCCTGCTGCGCGGCACCGGGCTGTTCCATGAGGACATCCTGGCCGGCCAGACCCGCCTCAGCCCGCAGCAGTTCCTGGCGCTGATCGGCAACGGCCGGCGCCTGCTGGATGCCGACGACAGCAGTTTTCTGTTTGGCCAGCGCCTGCTGCCCGGGCATTACGGCGCCGCCAGCCATGCCCTGCGCCATGCACAGAACCTGCATCAGGCCCTGGATGCCCTAGTGCAGCAGCAGGCCCTGCTCAGTCCCCTGGCCAGCCCGCGCCTGGTGATCGATGAACAACACGCCTACTGCTACTGGCTGGACAGCTGCGGCGCCGGCGAGCACTGGCGGTTCCTGCTGGAAGCCAGCATGACCTCGCTGGTGGCCATGAGTCAGTGGCTGGCCGGACAGCGCCTGCCCTGGGAATGCAGCTTCAGCCACAGCGAACCGCGCTACGTCGAACAGTACTGGGTGCACCTGGGGGAACAGACCCAGTTCCAGCGCCCCCTGGACCTGATGCGCATCCCCCGGCAATACCTGACCCGGCCCTGGCCGGGCGCCTCGGCCACCGCCGGCCAGGTGGCGCGCCTGGAGGCCGGCGAGCACCTGCGCCAGCTGGGGTTTTCCAGCAGTTTCCTCGATGCCCTGTACCGCTACCTGAAAGCCCATGTGCGCAGCATCCCGACCCTGGAACAGGCGGCCCAGGACTTCGCCATGAGCCCGGCGACCCTCAAGCGCAAGCTGAGCAAGCACCACAGCGGCTACCAGCAGCAGGTGGACCGGGTGCACAAGCACGTGGCCCTGTACCTGTACCAGATCAAGGGCTGGAGCAACGAGGCGGTGGCCGAGTACCTGAACTTCAATGACCCGGCCAACTTCCGCCGTTCGTTCAAGCGCTGGACCGGCAGCACCCCGACCCTGATCCGGCAGTTGCTGGGCAGCGGCTGAAACGTTTAATCTCGAACCACGACCGCCGACGCGCCGCTGGTCCGCACGCTTGTGCCACGGGCCGTCGCGCTCGCACGCCCGGTGCACAAACCGCTAAAGCGCCGGGCCATTCAGGCGTATAAACCATGGAGCGATGCCGCCGCTGTCACCGCGCCGGAGCCATTTCCAACACGGGGTAGAGTCATGACCACAGCCAATGTCCTCAACAACCTGTTTCCTGCTGCCGCCGACATCCCCGAAGCCTATCGCCTGCCCGAGCCGGTGGAGCAGCGCGACTACCTGGTGGACGGTGAACTGCGCACCTGGAACGGCCCCCTGGCCCAGGTCCGCAGCCCGATCTACCTGAGCGGCGCCGAGGGCGACACCCAGGTGATACTTGGCAGCACACCGCTGCTGGACGCCGACACCGCCCTCACCGCCCTGGACGCCGCCGTGCGCGCCTACGACCGCGGCCAGGGCGCCTGGCCAACGATGCGCGTAGCCGAGCGCATCCAGCACGTGGAAGCCTTCCTGGCGCGCATGCGTGAACAGCGCACGGCGGTGGTCAAGCTGCTGATGTGGGAAATCGGCAAGAACCTCAAGGACTCGGAAAAGGAATTCGACCGTACCTGCGACTACATCGTCGACACCATCGGCGCGCTCAAGGAACTGGACCGGCGCTCCAGCCGCTTCGAACTGGAGCAGGACACCCTCGGCCAGATCCGCCGCGTGCCCCTGGGCGTGGCCCTGTGCATGGGCCCCTACAACTACCCGCTGAACGAGACCTTCACCACCCTGATCCCGGCGCTGATCATGGGCAACACCGTGGTGTTCAAACCGGCCAAGCTCGGCGTGCTGCTGATCCGCCCGCTGCTCGAAGCCTTCCGCGACAGCTTCCCGGCCGGGGTGATCAACGTCATCTACGGCAGCGGTCGCGAGACCGTCAGCGCCCTGATGGCCAGTGGCAAGATCGACATTTTCGCCTTCATCGGCACCAACAAGGCCGCCAGCGACCTGAAGAAACTCCACCCCAAGCCCCACCGCCTGCGTGCAGCCCTGGGCCTGGATGCGAAGAACCCGGGGATCGTGCTGCCCGACGCCGACCTGGACAACGCCGTCAGCGAAGCCCTCACCGGCTCGCTGTCGTTCAACGGCCAGCGCTGCACCGCGCTGAAGATCCTGTTCGTCCATGAAAGCGTGGTGGAGCGCTTTATCCAGCAGTTCAACGCCAAGCTGCAAGGCCTCAAGCCGGGCATGCCCTGGGAGCCGGGCGTGGCCCTGACGCCGCTGCCGGAAAACGCCAAGGTCGACTATCTGCATGCCCTGGTGGCCGATGCCCAGGCCCACGGCGCGCGGGTGGTGAACCCTGACGGCGGCGCTTCCCGGGCTTCGTTCTTCTACCCGGCGGTGCTGTACCCGGTGAACCCGCAGATGCGCGTCTACCACGAGGAGCAGTTCGGCCCGGTGGTGCCCATCGTGCCCTACCGCGACCTGGACACGGTGATCGACTACGTCCTGGAATCGGACTTCGGCCAGCAGCTGAGCCTGTTCGGCAGCGACCCGGCAGTGATCGGCCGGCTGGTGGACACCTTCGCCAACCAGGTCGGGCGGATCAACATCAACGCCCAGTGCCAGCGCGGGCCGGACACCTTTCCCTTCAACGGTCGCAAGAACTCCGCCGAGGGCACGCTGTCGGTGCATGACGCCCTGCGTACCTTCTCGATCCGCACCCTGGTGGCCACCAAGTTCCAGGAGCGCAACAAGCAGCTGATCAGCGACATCATCCGCAATCGCGACTCCAGCTTCCTGACCACCGACTACATTTTCTAGACAGTGTTGCCGGGCTCGCCAGGGGGCGAGCCCCTCCCTTAATCTGCCTCTGAATCAGCCACTCATCAGCTATTGGAGAAACCGGTCTGGGCCCGTTCAAACACCTGCGGGGCATCCACCTGCCCCCCTTGCTGCAGCGCCTGCTGCGTCCCGTGCTGGACCCGTACCGGCGCTACCGTCACGCTCGTCTGATCCACGCGGTGCGGGTCGCCCTCGGCCTGATCGCCACCATCCTGCTGACCACCGGCCTCAACCTGCCCCACGGCGAGTGGGCCTCGGTGACCATGCTGGTGGTGATCGGCGGCCTGCAGCACCACGGCAATATCGGCAAGAAAGCCGCCGAGCGGGCCATCGGCACCCTGGTGGGTGCCGGGGTCGGCCTGGTGCTGGTGGTGCAGCAGGCGTACTTCGGTCATCCCTGGCTGACCTACCTGGGGATGTCGGCGGTCTGCGGCTACTTTTCCTACCACGCCATCGGCAAGGGCGGTTACACCGCGCTGCTGGCGGCCATCACAGTGTTCATCGTCGCCGGCCATGGCGACAACCAGATCAGCGACGGCCTGTGGCGCGCGGTGGACATCCTCATCGGCATTGCCCTGGCCCTGGCGTTTTCCTTCGCCATTCCGCTGTACGCGGTGTACTCCTGGCGCTACAACCTGGCCAGCGCCTTGCGCGACTGCGCGCAGTTGTACGGACGGATCATCCAAGGCCAATCGGTGACCGACGACGAACACCTCAAGCTCCTGGGCCGGGTCAACGCCGCCATGCTGCAACTGCGCTCGCTGATGCCTTCGGTGTCCAAGGAAGTGCGGATTTCCATGACCGAGCTGGACGCCATCCAGCGCAATCTGCGGATGTGCATCAGCACCCTGGAGATCCTCGGCAACACCCGCCCCGACGCCAGCGACCCGCACGCCATGGCGCAGATGCAACTGGCGCTCAAGACCGAGCACCGGCAAATCCGCGTGCAGCTGATCGGCATGGCCCGGGCCCTGCAAACGGGTGTCACCCAGCGCCTGGAGAAACCCCTGGAAGGCCATGCCGATAACGCCCTGGAGGCGCCGCTGTATAGCGCCCTGGACGGTTACCGGCTGCTCACCCGGCAGTTGGCCGCGACCCTGGGCGAGATGCGCCAGCGATTGGCCAAGAACGCCCGGCACTGGAAGATCTGAATCAAGTGCAACCCTCAAGCGTCGGTCCAGAGTGACTTCTGGACACTAGCCAGACAGTCACTCAGTTTTTCAACCCGCTCGCACAACACTTTTCACAGACCCGACCTTATTATAAAAACAACTTAACAACGCCACTTCCGCCCCTGACAACATATTGAATCACCCCCGCTTTCAGGAGGTTCTTGGAGAATTCCAAGAACCTTCTTGTTCCTTTCCAAAACTAAAATAGCGATCATTATTGCGGGTTACTTACTACTAGTCACCCATGCATATCAAAAAGTAACCCACATAATAAAGTTACTTTTCCGCCTCACTTTTTAGTACGGAAGCCATCATGAAACTTAAAAACATCCTCATCGCCATGGGCTTGAGCGGTGCACTTATTGGCATGGCACATGCCGCGCCAAGTTCGACGAACATCGTCTCCAAAAAAATTACACTCACCGCACAAATCAACGATGCCATGTTTGTTTCCAAAGCGGATGGCACGACCTGGTATGAAACTGAGGAACTGGAGCCCCTGGACCAAACCCAGAAAGCTTTCACCAAGACTCTGCCGATCCGGGTCTGGACCAAAAATAGCGAGTTCAATGTTTCGCTGGCACAACCGTTGAAAATGTCCAACGGCACTTATGAGATGACCAACACCACAGTCAGTATTTTTCATGCCGGCGGCGAAGGTGCAGTGACCTTCGGCAAGCCGTTGAAAGTGACCCAGACAGTAGCCGGCAACGGTGGTTATGACGAAGTGCACAATCTGAAGATCAGCGCCAAGGCACCGACCAAGACCGAAACCGGCCCCAGCACCGATGGCAGCTACAGCGGCGACCTGGTCATGCTTTTCGAGCCTGTTGCCGCCTCCGGCAGCTAAATCGCAGCGCCCCGTCTCATGAGCCCTCCCGAGGGCTCTTCTTTGCTGTCACTGGAAACACTCAGGCATGCGCCCGTATAAACTTTCCCATCAACTACACAGACTTCTTGTGTGCGTCATTTCGCTTGTCTCGACCCAAGCGCTCGCTCAAGTAAAGATCACCTATGGAGTTCCTGAAGGTTTTAGCGCGGTGGAGATGGAAAATACTGCACGTTATGTCGCCACCTATAATGGTCGAACCTTACCCGGCTTTATCAGTTATTCCCTGGAACAGAGTGGCCTGGTGTTCGACTCGGCTCAATACAGAGAGAATGGCATTGCACTTGAAGACCTGCGGACAATCAAACGCATTCTCGCCGAAATCAACTATAAGCAATGCACTAACGGTTGCGACCTGCGCGTGGCCGATCATTATGTAACCCTCGATAAAACCCGGCGCACGCTGATCATTCGCAATACCCGCGAAGACTATCTCGCACCCACAACTTCCTGGGGGCTGATCAACAATCAGTCCCTGGACCTGCGCGGTTCTTCCGACCGTTATCGCGCCCTGAACTTCAACGGCAATACCTGGCTCGGGTTACCGGGGCGCAGCTTTGGCTACATGAACTGGTATGCCAACCGCAGCCGCAGCAGCAACGGCCAAAGCAACAGCGATCAGGGCATATCGTCCTATTACCTGCAAAAGAACTTTGCCGACACCTATGTGCGAGCCGGCAAGCAAAACAGTATCGACTTCGGCTCAGGTTCGGTCAGCACGGTGCTGTCGCCCAGTTTCGACCAGTTCTTGACCTTGGGCAGCCAGGGCAACCTGCGCAGCAACCGTGACGCCGGTTCCCTGGTGCTGTTCTCCACGGCCGAAGGCAACTACGAGTTTTATCGCAACGGACGTCTGATTCTCAAACGACCTGCTGCGCTAGGCCGCAATGAAATCAGCTTCCTCGATCTTCCGGGTGGCTACTATCCCATCGAAATTCGCCTGGTGGACCGCAACGGCGGTCTGGTGAGCCAGGAAACCCAGGACGTCAACAACCTGAACTTTACCGGTGAAGGGGCAAACTCCTGGCGCGTCACCGCGGGCAAGGATATGGAGGAAGGCGGACAACTGTTCGAGGCCGCCCTGAGTCGCAACCTCAGCCAGCTCTATTTGAATGCGGCGGCCGTGGCCAGTGACAGTGCAAGCTGGGCTTCGGAGATCAACCTCTCGCGCCCCACCACAGTAGGCAGCCTGAACCTGTCACCCACGCTGGGGATGTTGTCCGGCGAGCGGGGTTCAGGCGGCTACGTCAACCTGAACCTGAGCGATGAGGTGCTCGGTAGCCTCATGCTCAGTCGTTATCAAAGCCGTGAGGTATCGCGCTTCTATTGGGGAACGCCCAGCACCAGCCTCTCGTACAGTAAAAACCTGGGGGGTGTGCTGTTCGCCTACAACTATCGAACCTTCAGTGGCGCCGAGACCCAACAGGCTGAAATACGCTGGAACTACCGGCCCAACGGCCTATGGTCGACGTTTTCGCTGGGGGTGCAAAAAGGCGGCTCCCTGCCGGGTGATAGCGATTACACCCTCTACGTCAACATGTCGTGGATGCTCGATCGGTCCCAGGCGAGCTTGCGCGCCGCGCAGTTTGGCGGCCAGACACAGGTGACCGCTGACTACCGCAAAACCTTCCAGGACAGCTACGGCACCTCCTCTAGCGGCCTGACCGTCAATCGCAGCAATGGCATGAACAACATCAACGCCTATGGCAGCCGCTCCGGTACCCGGGGCGACGCCTCGCTGAACGTCGGCCACAGCGATGACGCCAACAACCTCGACTTCAACTACCGCGGCATGCTCGCGGCCAATAGCCAGGGCATGGCCCTGGGACGCTACAGCAGCAGTGGCAGCGCCATGTTGCTGGAAACCCCCGATCTCCAGGGCACCCCCTACGGCTTCAGCGTGGAAGGTCACCCCGTGGCGGGAGGCAGTACCTACGCCGTGCCCCTGGGCCAATACGGCGATGTGCCCTTTGCCCGAGTCGTGAGTGCCAGCCAGGACATGGACATGAACATCGAGGTGCCGGCGAACATCGTCCGGGCCCACCCCGGGCAGGTGTACAACGCCCGGGCCAAGGTGGACATCAACATGGTCTACAGCGGCCTCCTGGTGGACGCCAGCGGCCGGCCCGTGGGCGGCAGAATCCTCGAAACCGGCGATGCCGCCTATCCCAACGGCCTGTTCTCGATCAGCCACAAGGCGGTGCTGCACAGCATCACGGTGGAACAGCCGGGGCGCCAATACCGGTGTGACCTCACACGTACCGTCAAAGGCAGCTACTACCCGTGCCAGTAACCCAACCCTCCAAACAGGAACCCACCATGACACTGCGTACCACGCTGCTGGCGCTACTGAGCTGGACTGCACTGGCTCAGGCCGAGGGCGAGTTGCTGGTCATGCCCGCCAGCCTCAAGGTCTACAACAACCACGAGCACTCGGTAACCGTGCGAAACGTCGGCGACGCTCCACTTTACCTGTCGATCAATCTGCTCAAGGTGATGAACCCGGGGCTGGAGCCGGAGCACAAGGTGCCTCTGCAGCAACTCGATCGCCCGGGCATTCTTGCCAGCCCGGACAAACTCACCCTGGGCCCTGGCCAGAGTCGCGCCATCAGCCTCAAGTCCCTCGCCGAGCCGGGAGCCGAAGAACTGTTTCGCCTGTACATAGTGCCGGTGCGCTCCATGCAGGTGGAAGAAGCCCCCCAGGACAAGATCAGCGCGCCGATGTCGGTGGCCGTGGGTTACGGCGTGCTGGTGCGCCATATGCCGCCGCCGGCCAAACAGCAATCGGGCTGGTCACATCGCTGCGATGCCACGGGCCTGACCCTGGAGAACACCGGCAACGTCCGCCTGGTGCTGTCGGAAGTCGAGGTGGATCGCGGCTCGCACAAACGCAAGGTGGCCTTGTTCCCTGGAACGCCCCAGCACTTCAACGGCAAGCGCCTGAGCCTGCTGGCCAATGATCAGCCACAGACCCTGGAATGCCCCTGATGGATACACAGCAGCGGTCACCGGTCAGGATCACTCCAAGCACCGCCCTGCCCCTCAAGGGCTGGAGCTGGAAATTGCTTTGCTCTGGGTTGCTGGCCTACCTGGCGCTGGGAGCGGGCGAGGCATCCGCTCTGGTCCTGAAATACAGCGACCTGAGCAACAGCTATAGCAACTGTAGCTTCAAGGACAACGGCAATGGCACCAGCACTTTACAGGTGACCATCAGCTACAAGACAGCATCGGGTCATACCAACGGCAACACGTTTGAATCACGGGGAGTTCTCATCTACACCTACGACGCCAATGGCAAGCTTAAAACCAGTTCCACAGTTGCCAAGAATCTGACGCTCGACGGAAATAAATACTCGAGAACCTACACCGGGGAGGACTACGTCATCTATCGCGGCAGCTCTGGCTCATGGACAACCCTGAGCCCCATTACCGCCTCCGTTGAAGTACAGGTCGACAACTCAAATATCGCAGCCTGGCCTGCCGTCGGTATACGCGCAGGCAACTACACAAATAGCAATGACGTGGGCGAAAGCAACGGTCTGGCCTACCTGTCATCAACCACCAAGGGCGGCGACTGTCGCGTGCTGACTAACCCGGACCTGCCTCCTCCGCCTGTGGATACGACCATCACCATGACGGCGCCGGACTGGGATCTGGGTGAGCTGCTCAGGGGCGAGGAAACCCTGAAGACTTTCAACGCCAGCCAGGATCAGCTGTGCTTCACCTATGACGGATCGAAGTTCATCACCTATCAAAAGTTCATCATCAACGCGAGCAACGAAAACGGCCTCTCGGCCAACGGCCGCTACCAGCTCAGGAACCTAGAGGACAGCTCGCAAACCGTGCCGTACACGGTAGCGCTGAACAGTGGCAGCACCCTGGTGCCCTTGCCCAACACCCAAAATGCCCTGTTGTCCCTGAGTTCCGACGGCCGCACCTGCTTTGTGCCGACGTTCAGGACATTGGCCGAGAAGTGGGTGAAAGGTGGGGCGTACAGCGATGTACTGACCTTCACCATCGTGGCCAAGCCCTAGGAACACCTCTGCCGATGAACTATCCCATCGTGGTTTTTCTGCTCTTGCTGTCGCTCTGGTCACCCGCGGGCCTGGCAGCCGGCGTCCTGAAACTGTCTCGCACAGAGTTGCGCTTCACCCCCGACGAACCTCAGGGCGAGCTCTATGCACAGAACACCGGCGATACCCCCTTGTACCTGGAAGTGGATCAGCGGCTGGTGCTGAACCCGGGGCAGTCCCCCGAGCACCTGCTAGCCATTCATGAAGTGCAGCGGCCCAGCTTGCTGGTCACCCCCGGTCGGCTGGTACTGGCACCGGGGCAGAAGTACCGGATGACCTTGAAAGCCCTGAAGACCCCCACCAGCAATCAGGTCTGGCGCATTACCTTCAGGCCCCGGGAGCGCCTGATCGTGGAGGCCGGTACGGACGCCGGACAGCCGGCGCCCCTGGCCGTGAGTGTGGGTTATGGCGTGGTGATTTATCAGCGGGCGGCGAACCACCGTTCCCCGGCCCATCTGGAGTAGCACATGAACAAAACAGTAATCGCCTGCTGGCTGGCGGCCCTGGGGACGCTCCCGGCCCTGGCGTCGGCAGATGTGATCCTGCAAGGCAAGACCAGCAGCAAGATCAGCGCCTACCTGAAACCGAACAACAACCTGTTCGTCACCGACGACCAGGGCGGATGGTTCGATCAGGGCCTGGAGATGGTGCAACTGGGAGGCTGGAACACCCCCTACGAAGTGCAGGCGCGGCTGCGGATTGTCTCGTCCACCGGGGTATTCCAGGTGCGCCTGGATGAACCGTTGCAGATTCGCAACGCCAGCAACGCCGCACAGGTGTTCCTGCGCCCCAAAGTGAACCTGGGCGCAGAAGGCGAAATGCCCAAGACCCTGGCGGTCGGCCTGGGCACGGAATTCAACAACCCTCCCCGGCCAGCGCCCGGAGAAGACTCCACCGGCTATTACGGCCTGACGGTCTCGGCCTATCCACCCGATGGCAGTTTCAAGGAGACCACCGGCGCCTACAGCGGGGTCTTGTCGCTGACCTTCGAGCCGGTGATTACCGACCCTTGATCCGTACCGCTCGCGGCCGTGCCTAGCGAGGGTCGCTGGCCTGGCTTTAGTCCTTCCCATGGGAACCTCATGAAACTCTTTAACCTGTGTACGCACGTGCTGTTGTCGTGGTTGGCAATGATTGCGCCGGCCTTGGCACTCATCGATATCCAACCCCAGATCAGCGAGGTTCGGGACACGCCGATGACGGTGGAAATCACCAACAAGGGGCAGCGTCCTGAATATGTCTCGATCAGCCTGTCGCGACTGATCAACCCGGGAGTCGAGCTGGCGGATGAGCGCCTTGAACCCATCACCCAAACGGTCCGGCCCCAGCTCTATGCCTCACCCTTCCAGCTCAAGCTCGCCCCGGGGCAGAGCAAGACCGTCACCTTGAAACCCCTTGAGTCGGTGGAGCAGGAGCAGGTTTACCGCCTGGACATAAAGCCGGTCATGAACCTGCTGGACCCCAAGCAAACGAATATCGCCGGCAGCGTAGTGATCAACCTCGCCTTCAGTGCACTGGTGCGCCAATTACCGCTGAAAGAGACGGCTCGGCTGGAGGTGCACTGTGAAGCCGAGGGTGCGCGTTTTTTTGCCACCGGCAACACCCGCTATCTGGTTGAAAACGCCATCGTCGATGGCTCGCCCAATGAGCCATTCAATGTGTATCCAGGCGTCCCGTTGCTGTTGAAAGGCACGCAGATTCAAGCGCCTGAACAACCGCCCTGCTCAGGTGCCGGTCAGGGTGGGCCTGGCGCATCAAAACAGCACGCCACGGCCCGCCTCGCACCGGGAATCTAGAACAACTCGCTGAAGGGAATGAAACGCGCCGAGTCGCCCACCTGCAGGGTATGGCCTTCAAGGATCTCCACCAGGCCATCGGCCCAGGACGCTCCCAGCAGGACCCCCGAGCTCTGGTTCGGATAGAGCACGGCGCGGCCGTTTTCCAGGCGTGCCCGCAGGTATTCCCGGCGGCTGCCGGCCTTGGGCCAGTTGAAGGCCACGCTGACCGGCACACTCAAGGGCGCGACCTGCTCCACTCCCTGAATCCGCAACAGGTAGGCCCGGGCCAGCAGGCCGAAGGTCACCAGGGCCGAGGCCGGATTGCCCGGCAGGCCGATCACCGGCACCTGGCCGAAGTGGCCCACCGTCAGCGGTTTTCCGGGTTTGATGGCGAGCTTCCAGAACAGCGGCCGACCGTTGTTCCTCAGCACCTGGCCCAGGCAGTCGGCATCCCCCGCCGAGACGCCACCGGTGGTCAGGATCAGGTCCGCGCCGTGCTGCAACTGCTCCAGCCTGAGCCGGGTCTGCTGTGGCTGGTCGGGAAGAATCCCGGCGTCGATGACCTCGCAGCCCAGGGTGTCGAGCCAGTGGCGCAGTAAGGTGCGATTGCTGTTGTAGATACAGCCCGGGCGCATGGGCATGCCCGGCTCCAGCAGCTCATCGCCGGTGGACAGCAACGCCACTCGCGGACGGCGCACCACTTGCAGCTCGGTGCAGCCCTGAGCGGCAGCCACCGCCAGTTCGAAAGCCCCCAGGCGTTTGCCGGCTTGCAACAGCACCTCACCGGCCCGGTTCTCCTGGCCTTGGGGACGGATGTTCTGTCCCGGTTTCAGCGCCTGGGTGAAGCGTGCCCGGCCATCTTCCAGCCACTCGACATTCTCCTGCATCTCCACGCAGTCAGCGCCAGCGGGCACCGGGGCGCCGGTGAAGATCCGCGCACAGGTGCCCGGCTGCAAAGGGTCGCCGGGCTGCCCGGCAAACACCGTCTGCGAGACCGGCAATGGCTCACCGTCCCAGTGCTGCAGGTTCAGGGCGTAGCCGTCCATGGCGCTGTTAGGCCAGGGCGGCAAGTCCAG
Source organism: Pseudomonas sp. 910_21 (assembly GCF_052850735.1). Classification (NCBI taxonomy): domain Bacteria; kingdom Pseudomonadati; phylum Pseudomonadota; class Gammaproteobacteria; order Pseudomonadales; family Pseudomonadaceae; genus Pseudomonas; species Pseudomonas sp. 910_21. Next base: position 254,354 of record NZ_VXCY01000005.1, read on the forward strand.
GGTCGCCACCAGGTCAGTGGCCAGCACCCGTTGCCGGGCTTCATCCACGGCCAGGGTTTCGCTCTCTGGCAGGCGCTGGGTATCGGCCATGGCCAGCAAACTGGCCAGTGCTTCTTCCAGCGACATCAAGTGGCCCTGGCTCATCCCCGGGACTCGCAGGCCTGCACCGGTTTGAGGTGCGGCACGAAATTGCACGGCCGATGGCGGGCATCCAGTTGCTCGGCAAGGATGCCTTCCCAGGCGGTGCGGCAAGCCCCGGTGGAGCCCGGCAGGCAGCACACCAGGGTGCCGTTGGCCAGCCCGGCCAGCGCCCGGCTCTGTACCGTGGAGGTGCCGATATCGAGGATCGAGATGGCGCGAAACAGCTCGCCAAAACCGTCGATGTGCTTGTCCAGCAGGCAGCTCACCGCTTCAGGGGTGCTGTCGCGGCCGGTGAAGCCGGTGCCGCCGGTGATCAACACCACCTGGATGCGCTCATCGGCGATCCAGGCCGCCACCTGGGCGCGGATCTTGTACAGATCGTCCTTGAGCAGGTTGCGTTCGCTCAGAGTGTGGCCGGCTTCCAGCAGACGACTGACCAGCAGTTGCCCGGAGGTATCCGTGGCGTATTCCCGGGTATCGCTGACCGTCAGCACGGCCATGTTCAAGGGTACAAACAACGCATCCGACTTCACGCTCATGTCATTCTCCGACCGGCAAGATAAAAACCATGGGTGCAGGCTAAAGGCCCGAAAGCGCGGCTGTCTAATCGTTCTGGCTGACCGGATTATCGAGGCGCTCTATCGTCTGGCCCCAGGCAACGGCGCGTTGATAAGCCGGATCAATCGGCCATTCAACAGTTCCGATTGGACGTGCCCGAAGGACAATGCCATCGTTTGCGCCACCTACTTGATATGCGTCCCGCCATGACCCCGATCCAGCCTGCACCCGCCTGTTCCCTGCCCTGCTCGATCCTGCTGCTGGCCGGTGGCCGCGGCTCGCGCATGGGCGGCCAGGACAAGGGCCTGGTGACCTGGCACGGCCAGCCGCTGATTGCCCATGTGCAGGCGGTGGTGCGGCCCTTCAGCGATGACCTGATCATTTCCTGCAACCGCAACGCCGAGCAGTACCGGCCCTATGCCGATCGTTTGGTGGCGGATGAACAACAGGACTTTCCCGGCCCTCTGGCGGGCGTGCTGGCAGGCCTGGCAGTGGCCCGGCATCCCTGGCTGTTGGTGCTGGCCTGCGACGCGCCACGGATCGACAGCGCGCTGATCCAGGCGCTGCTGGATGCTCGCGCAGAGGACGCCCCTCATCCGCTGATGGTGCAACAGGCCGGGTACTGGCAACCCATGTTCAGCCTGATTCCCACGGCGCTGGCAGCGAGCTTGCGCCAAGCCTGGAACCTGGGTGAACGCAGCCTGCTGCGGGCCCTGGCACCCCATGGACTGAGCGCCCTGCCCTGCGCCGCGGACGACCCGCGACTGAGCAATTTCAACACCCCTGAACTACTGTCTGAAACAGACCCCAGGCCCTTGGCCTGAACGCCGAAGGTGTTCCCCGAAGGTCCGGCCCGGGAAGATTGAAGGCCTTTCCATAGGCCGGACACCTGCGTTAATACTGACTCCGATTTCCTCACAACAGGTGCCATTGTGGACATCAAGCAACTCAAGTTTCTCATCGCCCTGGAACAGACCCGGCACTTCGGCCAGGCCGCCGCGCGCTGCCACATCACCCAGCCGACCCTGTCCATGCGCCTGCGCAACCTTGAGGACGAACTGGACCTGATCCTGGTGACCCGAGGCCAGCGCTTCGAAGGCTTCACCGAGGCCGGCGAGCGGGTGCTGGCCTGGGCCAAGACCCTGCTGGCGGCCCACGACGGACTGTTCGCCGAAGCCGCTGCCTGTCGCGGGCAACTGGTGGGTAACCTGCGCCTGGGCCTGGTGCCGCTGAGCGGCTTCAACCCCATCAGCTATGTGCAGAAGCTCTCGGCGAGCTTTCCCGAACTCAAGTTCAGCCTGTCGTCCGCCAGCTCCGACCGGATCATCGAGGACATCGGCAACAACCAGCTGGACCTGGGGGTCTGCTACCTGGACCACGTCAACCCCAACTACCTGGACTTCTTCGAGATCGGCGAGACCCGGGTCGGCCTGCTCTATGACACCCGGCACTTTCATTTCGAAGGCAGCGAGATGAGCTGGGAGGACGCCGCCGAACTGCCCCTGGGAATGCTCAGCACCGGCATGCACTATCGCAAGTCCATCGACCTGAGCTTTCGCAGCCGTGGCCTGAACCCGACGCCGATCCTGGAGAGCGATTCCACCTACCAGCTGTTCCAGGCGATTCACGAAGGCTTCTGCTGCTCGATCATGCCCCTGGACAGCGGCCTGGATTCGCCCATCGACAACCTGGCCTTTATCCAGCTGCCGGATGCCAGCGTGCTGGCGCCCCTGGGCCTGGTGATGCGCAAGACCGAGCCGCGCTCGGCGATTGCCGAAAAGTGCTTTGCCGAAGCCAGGAAACTCTTTGCCATCAAGGCCGAATGAACGCCCCCGGGGCCAGCGTGCCCCGGAGTGAATCGACTGTATTGAGGTGTCGTCATGGTTTGCCGTATCGAACAAACGGAACAACAGCCCGAGGCCAATGCACCGGCGCCCGCGCCGCAGCGCGTGGCCTATCGCGAATACAGCCCCGAGGGCGGAGTGGCCGAGGCGCCGCTGGCTGCGGAAATTGCCCTGGCCATCACTTACAACGGCCTGAGCCAGGCGGTGATGATGGTGTCTCCCGGCAACCTGGAAGACTTCATTCGTGGCTTCAGCATCACCAACGACATCGTCAGTGACCTCAGCGAAATCTACGACATCCGCCTGAGCCACTTTCCCCAGGCCTGCCAGGCCGATGTGCAGATTTCCAGCCGGGCCTTCTGGGCCCTCAAGGACCATCGCCGGCAAATGGCCGGAACCAGCGGCTGTGGCTTATGCGGCGTGGAAGCCCTGGAACAGGCGCTACCGCAACTGCAGATCCTCGAACCTTCGCCGCTGCCCCCCGCCGTACACCTGCAAGGCCTGCGCGAGCGCATCGAACAGGCCCAGCACATGGCCCGCAGCAGCGGTGCCCTGCATGCGGCGCTGTACTTTGACGAACAGGGTGACGTGCGCCTGTGCCAGGAAGACATCGGCCGCCACAACGCCCTGGACAAGCTGATCGGCGCCCTGCTGAACGCCGGGATCGACGGCCGCCGGGGCTTCACCGTGGTCACCAGCCGCTGCAGCCTGGAACTGATCCACAAGGCCGTGCGCGCCCGTCTCGGCACCCTGGTCAGCCTCTCCGCGCCTACCGCACTGACCGTGCAATGGGCCAACAAGCACCACCTGAACCTGATTCACGTGCCCCACCGCAACGCCCCGCGGATCTACAGCCCGGTGTAAATGCACAACGCCGGATGACAGGCATCCGGCGTTGTTCCCCCCTTCCCTCAAGCCTCACTCACCGGCATAAACTCAACGTTCTGCTGCTCAACGTTCTGCAACCCAACGTTCGGCAGCCTGCCGGTCGCTCTCGCGTCCGTCGATCCAGCGTTCGCCGCTGGGGGTGACTTCGCGCTTCCAGAACGGGGCGCGGGTCTTGAGGTAATCCATGATGAAGGCGCAGGCCTCGAAGGCGGCTTGCCGGTGGGCACTGGCCACGCCGACGAAGACGATGGGCTCGCCCACCTGCAGCAGGCCCACCCGATGCACCAGGCTCACGCGGTTCAGCGGCCAGCGCTCCTGGGCCTGTTGCACGATGCCCTGCAGCGAGCGCTCGGTCATGCCCGGGTAGTGTTCCAGGAACAGGCTCTGTACCGCCTCCCCCAGGTTGAGGTCACGCACATAACCGACAAAGGTCACCACGGCGCCGACACGGCTATCGCCGGCCTGCAATCCGGCATTGAGTTGATCAAGGTTGAAGGCCTGGGTCTGCACCTGAACGCTCATGCTTCAGCCTCCGGTCACTTGGGGAAAGAAGGCGATTTCATCGAAGTCCTCGATCACCGCATCGAGCTTGCACAGGTCCTGGTTCAGCGCGCACATCAGGCTGTTCTCCCCCAGCACAGCGGCCCAGTTTTCACCCCGAGCCATCAGCAACCGACGCACGTCATCGACGGTGCGCAAATCGGGGTCCAGCGGCAGCTTCTCGCCGCCGCTGCCCAGTTGTTCGCGGTAGCGGGCAAAGTAATTGACCAGAATCATTGCGTGTCTCCAGCGATGAATAGCCCTGATTTGCCGCCCTGCTTCTTCAGCAGTTGCAGGCCCTCGATGACCATGCCCCGGTCCACTGCCTTGCACATGTCGTAGATCGTCAGCGCCGCCACGCTGGCGGCGGTCATGGCTTCCAGCTCGACCCCGGTGGCACCGTTGAGGCGGCAGCAGGTGGTGATCCGTACCCGGTCCGGCGGCAGCGCTTGCAGTTCAACGCGGATGCCGCTGAGCAGCAGCGGATGGCACAGGGGAATCAGCTCGTGGGTCTTCTTCGCCGCCATGATCCCGGCGATGCGCGCCACAGCGAACACGTCGCCTTTGGGGTGGCCGTTGTCCTGGATCAGTTGCAGGGTCGCCGGGAGCATGCGCACCCAGGCCTGGGCCTGGGCTTCGCGGTCAGTGGCCGGCTTGGCGCTGACGTCCACCATGCTGGCCCGACCCTGGGCGTCCAGGTGAGTGAGTTCGTTCATGTGCAACCTCGGAAAAAGACAGTGGATCAGCTCAGGACATAGTCCACCGGCACCAGGGCCGGCGGCAGTTCAGTGGCCCCCAGGGCGTCGAGAATCTCGCGTTCGAGGGTGCGCACCAGGGCGTCCATCGGCAGGTCGTTCTCATCGTGGCCAAAGGGGTCCTCCAGCTCGTCGCCAATGGCGTCCAGGCCAAAGAAGGTGTAACTGACGATGGCGGTGAAGATCGGCGTCAGCCAGCCCAGGGGCTCGGCCATGGCAAAGGGCAAGAGGATGCAGAACATGTAGCTGGTGCGGTGCAGCAGCAAGGTGTAGGGGAACGGCAGCGGCGTGCCCTTGATCCGCTCGCAGGTGGTTTGCGCGGCGGTGATCCCGGACAGCAGATTGGCAATCAGCAGGTAGCGCCACTCGCTGATCACGCCCGAAGTCGCCAGCGCCGAGCACTGGCGCGACACCTGGCGCAGGATGCTGTCCGGCAGGTTCGGCGTCCGGGCCGCCGGCCAATGGCTGAGCCAGGTGCCTGCCGCGCTCAACTCGTCCTCCTGGCGCAGCCGGGCCTTGAGGGCGTGGGCGAAACCGCACAGGTCCCGCAGGATGCTGCTGCGGGCCTGGGCATCGCCGAGCACCTGGGTTTCGCGGATCAGCGAACGCACCTCGGTAAGCACCGCGCCCAGGGCCTTGCGCCCTTCGTACCAGCGGTCGTAACAGGCGTTGTTGCGAAAGCTCATGAAGATCGACAGCGACAGCCCGAGCAAGGTGAAAGGCGTGGCATTGACCTTGGAAAAGTACGCCGGGTGCAGGGTTTCGATCAGCACGATGGCCGAGGCCAGCAGGGTCACCAGCAGGCTGCGCAAGGCGATGCGCTTGGCAATCGAGCCCTTGAGGGAGATCAGCACGCTGATCAGGTTGGGTTTGGATCTGACGATCATCGGGGCACGACCTGTAAACCAGAGAAGAGAGCGACAGCGGGCCGATCAGCCGCCGGTCATGTTCATGAAACGCACCACCTGGACCTCGTCGTTGAGCTCGAAGTTATGACGGTAGGGCTTGAGTTTCATCGCCTCGACAATGGCCCGCTGCAGGCGCTCGGCATCGCCGGGATGTGCGCGCAACACGGCCTTGAGGTCCACCGAGTGTTCGTTGCCCAGGCACAGCAGCAGGCGCCCTTCCACCGTCAGCCGTACGCGGTTGCAGGTGCCGCAGAAGTTGTGACTGTGGGGCGAGATGAAGCCCAGGCGGATCTGCGGCGCCTCAGCCAGGCGCCAGTAGCGCGACGGCCCCTGGGTCGACTCGGCGGACTCCATCAGGGTGTAGCGCTCGGCGATCCGCTCGCGGACCTGGGCGCTGGAAAAGAACGCATCGCTGCGGCTGTGCTCGCTGATGGTGCCCAGGGGCATCTCCTCGATAAACGAGAGGTCCAGGCCGCGGTCGATGGCGAACGCCACCAGCTCGTTGATCTCCTGGTCGTTGCGCCCTTTCATCACCACGCAGTTGAGCTTGGTGCGCTCAAAGCCCGCGGCGTTGGCCGCGTCGATGCCGGCGATGACCCGGGACAGGTCACCGCTGCGGGTCAGTTGGCGAAACAGCGTCGGGTCCAGGCTGTCGAGGCTGATGTTGAGGCGCTTGACCCCGGCCTCGAACAGCGGCGCCGCCAGCTTGCCCAGTTGCGAGCCATTGGTGGTCATGCACAGCTCCCGCAGCCCCGGCAGTTGCCCGATGCGCTCGCACAGTTGCACCACCCCGGGACGGATCAGCGGCTCGCCCCCGGTGAGGCGGATCTTGCGCGTACCCAGGGCGACGAAACGCTGGGCCAGCTGGTACAGCTCTTCCAGGGTCAGGATGCGTTGGCGCGGCAGGAACTGCATGTCCTCGGCCATGCAATACACGCAGCGGAAATCGCATCGGTCGGTCACCGACATACGTAAATAGTCGACCCGTCGAGCAAAGCCATCCACCAATACTTGATCTGACATCACAGCCTCTATCGACGGTTGCGACCTATAGGTCTTAGTTGTAATTCGCGGCCACAAACGACCGTTAAGGAGTTATTGGCGGCAAGACTAAGAGCGATTAAAAGTTGCGTCCAATCGCTATTTGCAACTGATTGATCAATGCAATCTATCACCGAAAAAACCGCCAGCAATTAGTACCGTAAAGTCTACTCAAGCCATTGTTTATAATGACTTTTAATTCTTGATAGAGGCTTTCGATCAGCCGGTCATTAATTGCGATTAGACAGCCGACACAGGCGCCGAATAGGCTTTATTCGTGGCCCATGAAACAGGCCTTCAAATCACTCCGTAGCCCTAAGCAGATCCAAACTTAAACGGCTTCACAACAAAACCGCATTTAGCCTGTGCAGTAAAACAATCACTGACATTGATTCATTGTCGGGCGGTTGCCTGCGTGCGCTGTATTGGAGAAATATCATGAGCGAAGTTGATCGATACAAACCCTACAAGGGGGCGGCCGCCGGTTGGGGGGCACTGATCGCCGTGACCAAGAACTGGCTGGGCAGTGAAAACGCCTTCAAGAACATCCGCGCCATGCTCAAGACCAACCAGAACGGCGGCTTCGACTGCCCGGGCTGCGCCTGGGGCGAGTCGCCGGAAAACGGCATGGTCAAGTTCTGCGAGAACGGCGCCAAGGCAGTCAACTGGGAAGCCACCGGGCGCCTGGTGAACCCGGCCTTTTTCAACAAATACACAGTCTCGGCCCTGGCCGCGCAGAGCGACTACTGGCTCGAGTACCAGGGCCGCCTGACCCACCCGATGCGCTACGATGCGTCCCAGGACCGCTATGTAGAAACCACCTGGGACGAGGCCTTCGAGCTGATCGCCAGCCACCTCAAAGGGCTGGACTCGCCGAACCAGGCAGAGTTCTACACCTCGGGCCGGGCCAGCAACGAAGCGGCCTACCTGTATCAGCTGTTCGTGCGCGCCTATGGCACCAACAACTTTCCCGACTGTTCGAACATGTGCCACGAGGCCAGTGCCGTGGGCATGTTCGAAAGCGTCGGCGTGGGCAAGGGCACGGTGGTGTTCCATGACCTGGAAGAAGCCGACGCGATCTTCGTCATCGGCCAGAACCCCGGCACCAACCACCCACGGATGCTGGAGCCACTGCGCGAGGCGGTGAAACGCGGTGCCCAGGTGATCTGCTTCAACCCGCTCAAAGAGCGTGGCCTGGAACGCTTCCAACATCCGCAACACCCGCTGGAGATGCTCACCAACGGCTCCGAGCCCACCTCCTCGGCCTACTTCCGCCCGGCCCTGGGCGGCGACATGGCGGCCTTTCGCGGCATCGCCAAGTTCCTCCTGCGCTGGGAGCGCGAAGCCCTGGCCAACAACGGCGAAGCGGTGTTCGACCGGGCCTTCATTGCCGAGCACACCTCGGGCCTGGACAGCTACCTGGCCGAGGTCGATGCCACGTCCTGGAACCACATCGTCGAGCAGTCCGGCCTGACGCTCGCCGACATCGAGCTGGCGGCGCGCATGTACCGCAAGGCCAAGCGCGCGATCATGTGCTGGGCCATGGGCCTGACCCAGCACACCCATTCGGTGCCGACCATCCAGGAAGTGATCAACGTGCTGTTGCTGCGGGGCAATATCGGCCGCCCCGGCGCCGGTCTGTCGCCGGTGCGCGGCCACAGTAACGTGCAGGGCGACCGCACCATGGGTATCAACGAACTGGCGCCCACCGAGCTGCTGGATGCCCTGCAAGCGCGCTTTGGCTTCAAGCCGCCACGGGAGCACGGGCACAACACGGTGATGGCGATCTCGGCCATGGAACAGGGCCGGGCCAAGGTGTTCATCGGCCTGGGAGGCAACTTCGCCCAGGCCACCCCGGACACCCCGCGCACCCACGCCGCCCTGCGCAACTGCGAGCTCACCGTGCACATTGCCACCAAGCTCAACCGCAGCCATCTGGTGACCGGTCGCGAGGCGCTGATCCTGCCGTGCCTGGGCCGCACCGATATCGATATCCAGGCCAATGGCCCGCAAGGCATCACCGTGGAAGACACCTTCAGCATGGTGCACATCTCCCATGGCCAACTCAAACCCAAGTCGCCGCACCTGCGCTCGGAACCGGCGATCATCGCCGGCATCGCCAACGCCACCCTGGGCCAGCACCCCATCGACTGGCTGTGGACCATCGAAGACTACGGACGCATCCGCGACCTGATCGCCGATACCATCCCCGGGTTCGAGGACTTCAATCTCAAGCTGCTGCACCCCGGCGGCTTCCACCTGGGCAACGACGCCACCCAGCGGCGCTGGAACACCACCACCGGCAAGGCGCGCTTCATCCCCAGCGTGCTGCCCGAGCACCTGATCAGTGCCGGGGTGCGCAAGCTCAAGGTCAAGCCGGACCTGATCCTGCAGACCATGCGCTCCCACGACCAGTACAACACCACTCTGTATGGCCTGGATGACCGTTATCGCGGGGTCTACGGCATGCGCGAGGTGCTGTTCGCCAACGAACAGGACATTCGCCAGCTGGGTTTCGAGCCGGGGCAGAAGGTCGACATCGTCTCGCTGTGGGATGACGGCCGGGAGCGTCGGGTCAGTGGTTTCACCCTGATCGCCTACGACATTCCCGCCGGCCAATCCGCCGCCTACTACCCGGAAACCAACCCCCTGGTGCCCCTGGAAAGCTATGGCGACCGGACCTACACGCCGACCTCCAAGTTCATCGCCATCCGCCTGGAGCCGGCTGCGGCCAGCAACCTGATCCAGTCCGTCGGCGTGTGACCCAGCCTGGGGCGGTGCGACCACCACCCCAGCCTTCACCCGCGCAGTGCCCCTGCCCCCGCCGCGAGCCCATGGGTTCGCGACGGCCGCGCAGTGCCTGCTCGGGCATCAAGCCAATACGAGGGTATCGTCATGTTTCATCTACAGGCGCTCGACCTTGCACGCATCCAGTTCGCGTTCACGGTCTCGTTCCACATCATCTTTCCCGCCATCACCATCGGCCTGGCCAGTTTCCTCGCGGTGCTCGAAGGGCTGTGGCTCAAGACCCACAACAGCACCTACAAGGACCTGTATCACTTCTGGTCGAAGATCTTCGCCGTCAACTTCGGCATGGGCGTGGTCTCCGGGCTGGTCATGGCTTATGAGTTCGGCACCAACTGGAGCCGCTTCTCGGACTTTGCCGGGAGCATCACCGGCCCTCTGCTGACCTACGAGGTGCTGACCGCGTTCTTCCTTGAAGCAGGCTTTCTCGGGGTCATGCTGTTCGGCTGGAACCGGGTCGGCCGCGGGCTGCACTTCTTCGCCACGGTGATGGTGGCCATCGGCACCCTGATCTCGACCTTCTGGATTCTCGCCTCCAACAGCTGGATGCAGACGCCCCAGGGCTTCTCCATCGTCGATGGGCGGATCATGCCCATGGACTGGCTGGCGATCGTGTTCAACCCGTCGTTCCCCTTCCGCCTGGCGCACATGGCGATTGCCGCGTTCGTCGCCACGGCGTTCTTCGTCGGATCAAGCGCCGCCTGGCACCTGCTGCGGGGCAACGACACGCCGCCGGTGCGCAAGATGCTGTCCATGGCGCTGTGGATGGCGCTGATCGTGGCGCCGATCCAGGCGGTGGTCGGTGACGCCCACGGCCTCAACACCCTGGAACATCAGCCGGCAAAAATCGCCGCCATCGAAGGCCACTGGGAAAACCACGGCAGCGAACCCTCGCCCCTGGTGCTGTTCGGCATTCCCAACATGGACGGCGAAAAAACCGACTACGCCGTGGAACTGCCCTACCTGGGCAGCCTGATCCTGACCCACAGCCTGGACAAGCAGATCCCTGCGCTCAAGAGCTTCCCCAAGGAAGACCGTCCCAACTCGGCCATCGTGTTTTTCAGCTTCCGCATCATGGCCGGGCTGGGCATGTTGATGATCCTCACCGGGGTCCTGGGCCTGCTGTTGCGGCGTAACGGCGCGCTGTACCGCAACCGCCTGTTCCTGCGCCTGGTGCTGTGGATGGGCCCCACCGGCCTGATCGCCATGCTGGCGGGCTGGATCACCACCGAAGTCGGGCGCCAGCCCTGGGTGGTGTACGGCCTGCTGCGCACCAGCGACGCCGCGTCCAACCACAGCGTGACCCAACTGAGCATCTCCCTGGCGCTGTTCGTGGTGATCTACTTCTCGGTCTTCGCGGTGGGCATCGGCTACATGATGAAGCTGGTGCGCAAGGGCCCGCAGCCCCACCACGAGCACCCGCCGACCCACCCTGTCGGCCAGGAGCCAACACCGCGCCGTCCACTGTCCGCCATCGCCGAGACCTTCGCGTCCAGCGACCACCACCACTGAAACAAGGGATATCGACATGACGATTCAAGGCATAGACCTGTCGTTGATCTGGGGCGTGATCATTGCCTTTGGGGTGATGATGTACGTGATCATGGACGGCTTCGACCTGGGGCTGGGGATTCTCTTTCCGCTGATCCCCGATGCCCGGGAACGGGACGTGATGATGAACACCGTGGCCCCGGTCTGGGACGGTAACGAGACCTGGCTGATCCTCGGTGGCGCAGCGCTGTACGGGGCCTTCCCCATGGCCTACTCGGTGATTCTCGAAGCCCTGTACCTGCCGCTGATCTTCATGCTGGCGGGGCTGATCTTCCGCGGTGTGGCCTTCGAGTTCCGCTTCAAGGCCAGCCCGCAGCAGCGGCATATCTGGGACTGGGCCTTTATCGGCGGCTCGCTGCTGGCGACCCTGTGCCAGGGCATTGTGATCGGCACTTACATTTCCGGCATCGCGGTGGTCAATCGCCAGTTCGCCGGCGGCTCCCTGGACTGGCTGGCACCCTTCCCGCTGTTCTGCGGCCTGGGGCTGATCGTGGCCTATGCGCTGCTGGGCAGCACCTGGCTGCTGGTCAAGACCGAAGGCATGCTCGAAGCGCGCATGCGCCACTACACCCGGCCCCTGGCGTTCGCGCTGATGGCGGTGGTGGCGGTGTTGTGCGTCTGGACCCCATTGCTGCACCCGGAAATCGCCACCCGCTGGTTCAGCCATGCCCATATCGTGATCTTCGGTGCGTTGCTGGTGCTGGGCCTGCTGGCGTTGTGCGGGCTGCTGGGGACCTTGCGCCAGCATCATTCCCACTGGCCGTTCGTGTTCACCCTGGTGCTGGTGTTCCTCGGCTACATCGGCCTGGCGTTCAGCATCTGGCCGAACATCGTGCCGCCGTCCATCAGCCTGTGGGACGCGGCATCGCCCCTGTCCAGCCAGTTGTTCATCCTGATCGGCACCCTGTTCATCCTGCCGATCATCCTGATGTACACCTGCTGGAGCTACTACGTGTTCCGCGGCAAAGTGAGGATTGGCGATGGCTACCACTGATCGAGCAAAGGCCCTGACCAGCCAGCCCTGGCACAGGCAAGTGGCGCAGTTGAGCCTGCTGTTCTTTGGCCTGGTGCTGATGCTCGCCTGCAGCGGCGCACTGATGCTGGAGCTGGCTCATGGATAAGATCACGACCCGGCCGGCACAACCGGCACCCGGTTGGCAGCGCCTGCTGTGGATGTTCGGCATCTGGCTGAGCAGTGTCATCGGCCTGGGGCTGGTGGCCGGCCTGTTGCGGCTGCTGATGCAGGCCGCTGGAATGCACAGTCACTGAAGATGGCTGCATAACGCCTGGAACCTCGGCCCGCAGCAGCGGGCCGGGGTTCTGTCGTTTACTGGCCGGCCGCGGCGCGCTCGGCCAGGTCTTCCAGCAGATCGGCGGATGGCACGAAGAACAGCCCGCCGGTGACCGCGGTACTGAAGTCCAGCAGGCGATCGTAGTTGCCCGCCGGGCGACCGACGAACATGTTCTCCAGCATCTGCTCCACCGGCCGTGGCGAACGGGCGTAGCCGATGAAGTAGGTGCCGAACTCCCCCGCGCCCGGACGGCCAAAGGGCATGTTGTCGCGCAGGATCTTCACCTCCTCGCCGTTCTCTTCCAGGGTGGTCAGGGAGCTGTGGGAACAGCTGGGTTTGACTGAATCATCCAGTTCGATATCCGACAGCTTGGTGCGGCCGATGATGCGTTCCTGAGCCTCGACCGTCAGCTCGTTCCAGGCCGCCATGTTGTGCAGGTACTTCTGCACCAGCACGTAGCTGCCATTGCAGAACGACGGGTCTTCGTCCCCGATCAGGGTGAAATCCACGGCCTCGCGGCCTTCCGGGTTCTCGGTGCCGTCGACGAAGCCAACCATGCTGCGCATGTCGAAATAACGGAAGCCCTGGACCTCATCCACCACCTTGACTGCATCCCCCAGGGGCTTGAGCAGTTGTGTGGCCAGCTCGAAGCACAGGTCCATCTGCTCGGCACGGATATGCAGCAGCAGGTCGCCCGGGGTGGAGGGCGCACGGCGGCCTTCTACGCCCACTTCACGGAAAGCGTGCAACGACGCCGGGCGCGGGCCGCCGAACAGCCGGCCCCAGGCATTGGAGCCAAAACCGCAGACACAGGACAGATTGCCCCCCGGCACGCGCTTGCCCACCGAACGGGTCAGAGCGGCGACATCGGCGCACCACTCACGCACGGTTTTCGCCGCGCTGGCGCCGGGGGCCAGGGTGGCGACGATAAAGATGGCGCTACGGGTGATGGGGTTGCAGATGGCTTGCGGCTCGGGCAGACGCTCGGCCATGGATGAAAGGTCGGTCATTGATGGTTTCCACAGGCTGCGGTCGAAAAAATCACCGACAGGAAAATAGCAGATTGTGGCCGTGGCGAGGGCGCTTGCTGCCGCTGCGCGACCGAGCGCAAGCAAGCTCCCTCGCCACATCGGCGGTTCAGGAGGCGGCGCTGCCCAGGGTCGAGCGCAGCACCCGCACCGGCACCGATTTGTAGGACGGCGTGCCGCTGTCCACATCCAGGTAGTCCAGGGGCACCAGGCGGTTGGCTTCGGGGTAATAGGCGCCCACGGTGCCCGGGGCGATCTTGTACTCGATGGCGGTGATGTTTTCGTAACGCAGCCGACGCCCGCCGATGACCGTCTCGATGTCCACCAGATCGCCGTGGGCCAGGCCACGAGCGGCCAGGTCCCCTGGGCTGATGAACAGCACGTCGCGCCGGCCGAAGACCCCGCGATAGCGGTCGTCCAGGGCGTAGATGGTGGTGTTGTACTGGTCGTGGCTGCGCAGGGTGATCAGCCGCAGCACATCGGCGCCGTCCACTTCCTTGTCCTCGTGCAGCCCGGGGAAGACGAAGAACTCGGCCTTGCCCGAGGGCGTCAGCCATTGGCGTTCGGCCGCCGCCAGGGGCATGCGGAAACCACCCGGTACACGGATGCGGGCATTGTAGTCGTCGAAGCCGGGCACGGTCTGTTCGATCAGGTCGCGGATCTTGTCGTAGTCGGCCACCAGTTCCAGCCAGGGCACGCGGCTGCCGGGCAGCGTGGCCTTGGCCATGCCGGCGACAATCGCCGGTTCCGAGAGCAGCAACGGCGACGCCGGGGTCAGCTTGCCCGCCGAGGCGTGGACCATGGACATCGAGTCCTCCACGGTGATGGCCTGGCGCAGACCGTCCTGCAGGTCCAGCTCGGTGCGGCCCAGGCAGGGCAGGATGAAAGTCTCCTTGGCCACCAGCAAATGGCTGCGGTTGAGCTTGGTGGCCACGTGAACGCTCAGGTCGAGCTTGGCCATGGCCGGGAAACACTGGCCAGGGTCCGGCAGGGCCACGGCGAAGTTGCCCCCCAGGCACAGCAGCGCCTTGGCACTGCCGGCAATCATCGCTTGCATCGCCTGCACCGCATCATGGCCGTGGGCCGAAGGCGGCTTGAAGCCGAACGCCTGTTCGAGCTTGTCGAGGAACGCTTTCGAAGGCTTCTCGGTGATGCCCACGGTGCGGTTGCCCTGCACGTTGGAATGCCCGCGCAACGGGCAGATCCCCGCCCCCGGCTTGCCCAGGTTGCCCCGCAGCATCAGCAGGTCGCAAATCAACCGCACATTGGCGGTACCTTCGTTGTGCTGGGTGATGCCCATGCCGTAGGTGACGATGGTGGCATTGGACTTGGCGTAGGCCGCGGCGACCATTTCCAGGTCCGCCTGGTGCAGGCCGCTGGCCTGTTCGATGTCCGCCCAGGCGGTGGCGTGCAGATCCGCCACCAGGGCCTCGAAGCCCAGGGTGTGCTCGGCGATGAACGCCTTGTCGAGGACTTGCCCGAGGCTGTCCTCCAGGGCCAGCAGGGCCTTCATGATGCCCTTGATCGCCGCCGCGTCGCCGCCGGCCTTGACCTGGAAGTACGACGAGGCAATGCGGGTCGAGCCGTAGGTGGCCATCTCCACCATGTTCTGCGGGTCGGCGAAGCGTTCCAGGGCACGCTCGCGCAGCGGGTTGAAGACCATGATCGGCACCTTGCGCCGCGAGGCTTCATGCAGGGTGCCCATCATCCGCGGGTGGTTGGTGCCCGGGTTGTGGCCGATGGAAATGATCAGCTCGCAGAAATCGAAATCCTCCAGGGACACCGTGCCCTTGCCGATGCCGATGGAGCGCGGCAAACCGACACTGGTGGGCTCGTGGCACATGTTCGAGCAATCGGGAAAGTTGTTGCTGCCGTATTCCCGGGCGAACAGTTGGTACAGGTAGGCTGCTTCGTTGGAGGCGCGGCCGGAGGTGTAGAACTCCACCTGCTCGGGTTGCAGGCCGCGCAGGATCTGGCCAATACGCTCGAACGCCGCCTGCCACGCTACCGGCTTGAAAGTGTCGCTGACGCGGTCATAGACCAGAGGCTCGGTGAGGCGGCCCAAGTCTTCGAGCTGGTAGTCGGAGCGCTGCAACAGCGAGGTCAGCGGATGCTCGGCGAAGAAGGCCGGGGTCACGCGTTTGTTGGTGGCTTCCCAGGTCACTGCCTTGGCGCCGTTTTCACAGAACTGGAAGGTCGACTTGTGCTCCTTGTCCGGCCAGGCACAGCCGGGGCAATCGAAGCCGTCGGGCTGGTTGGTGCGCATCAGGGTCAGCGGCGCCTTGAGGGTATCCATCTGTTCGCGCACCGCGGTGGCGGTGGCCTTGAGTGCACCCCAGCCACCGGCGGGGCCATCGTAGTTGCGGATTCCGGGAACCTTGCGTCGAGTGCTCATGATCGCTCCAGGGCCGACCCGGCACGACGCGAGTCGGTGGTTGCGGATGATCGAGGCGTACCCGGGCGAGTTGCCAGGGGCCCGGATCACCGGGGGAAAGTGCGTGGCCAATCGGCCGACACTGGATAAAAACTAGCGCTGCACCCCGGCCTGTCAAGGTCAGGTGCCGACCGGTACAGGCGCGGCACTACCCCCCAGGCCAGCGGGCGTGGAACCCATTGCAGGTCTGCGCCCTGCGTCCCCTGCGCTCATTGCAAAACGCTGCGCCGGCGCTTCAGGGTCCAGCCCTGCTGCATGCCGGCGGCGGCCAGCAGAATCGCGCCGACGCCCATCCATTGCAGCAGTCCCAGGCGATGACCGAAAGCCAGCCAGTCGACGAAGATCGCCGCGATCGGATAGATGAAGGACAAGGCCCCGGTCAACGCCGTCGGCAACTTCTGAATCGCCCCGTACAACAGCACGTACATCACCCCGGTATGCACGATGCCCAGGGTCAGCAGGCTGGCCCAGGCCGTAGCCTGCTGGGGCGGCGCGCCGAGGTTGGCCCAGGGCGCCAGCAACAGCACCCCGGTGCAGACCTGGATCAGCGCAATCAGGTGTGGCGGCGTACCGCTCAGGCGCTTGATCAGCAGCGCGGCAAAGGCATACAGCAACGCGGCGCCCAGGGCCAGGGCGATGCCCAGCAGGTAGTCGTTGCCGGTTTCGCCCTGGGCGCCGTGGGCACTGACGATGGCCAGCATCCCGGCAAAGGACAGGCACAGCCAGAACAGCTTCTGCGGGGTGATCTTCTCCCCCAGGAACAACGCCCCCAGGGCCACCAGGATAAAAGGCTGGACGTTGTACACCGCGGTGCCAATGGCAATCGAGGCTCGGGAATAGGAGCCGAACAACAGCACCCAGTTACCGACAATGGCCACGCCACTGAGCACCGCCAGGATCAGCGTGCGCTTGGTCAGAATGTTCTTACGAAGAAAACCGAAAGCGCCGCAAATCAGCAGCAAGGCCCCGGCGCCGAACAGGCAACGCCAGAACACCACGTCCAGTACCGGTTGCCCGGACACCAGGACGAACCAGCCGATGGTTCCGGAAATCAGCATGGCGGCGGTCATTTCCAACGATCCGCGACGAGTCAGTGCATCCATCATCAAGCTCCTCTGGCAGTGGGCAAATTATGCCCAGCGCGAACTGACCATCGCCAGTTCAAAACCTAGGCTAGACTGCCACAAGGCCTTTTTTATCAAGGCAAAATAGCCATCCAACCTAACGAGATCGCCATGCTTGATGCCATCGACCAGGCACTGATCAGTGCCCTGATGCAGGACTCCCGCCGCTCCCTAAAGGCCCTGGCGCAGATCAGCGGCCTGTCCGCTCCCAGCGTCGCCGAACGTTTGAAAAGACTGGAAGAACGCGGCGTGATCAGCGCTTATACCTTGGAGATCGATCCAAGACTTCTGGGCTACCAGTTGCAGGCCATCGTCCGCATTCGTCCCTTGCCGGGCAAACTGCAGGAAGTGGAACGGCAGATTCTGGCGATTGCCGAGTTCACCGAATGCGATAAGGTCACCGGTGACGACTGCTTTATCGCCCGCCTTCAAGTGCGCTCCATGGAACAGCTGGACACCCTGCTGGACCGCCTCAACCATTTCGCCGAAACCAACACCGCAATCATCAAGAAGTCGCCAATCAAACGGCGTTTGCCGCCCCTGGAGTGACGGGGTTGCCCCGGGCACCAAAGGCTGTAGATCCGACAGGGAAAACACCGATGAAACGTCTGTACTAGAGGCGTTTCTTGCAAGATCTTTAGTAATTCCCCTACAACTTCTCAGGAAATTTCCTGGCAAACATAAGACGATTCTTAAAGTGCCAAAGACGTCTTTTTGGCGTCAATTTCAGTGATACCCTGCGAATCCTCTGACGACCCCACAAGCAAAATGCCCGCTCCTTGATAGGAAGCCGCGCGTTTTTGTGGGCTCATGCCTGTCGAAAAGCCGAGTAAACAAACACGATGCCGATCCGCGTCCAGATAGCCGATGACCATCCCCTGACTCTGATTGGGATTCACACCCTGCTGGAAAGCCGTGCCGACCTGGAGGTCGTCGCTCAGGCCCACAGCGTGGAAACCCTGCTGGAGAACCTGCAGCGCCAGCCCTGCGACCTGCTGCTGACCGACCTGATGATGCCCGGTGGCGACCAAGTGGACGGGATTCGTCTGATCCGTCGCCTGCGTTCGCTCTATCCAAAACTGGCGATCGTGGTGATCACCATGCTCGACAACCCGGCGCTGATCAGCAGCGTGCTCAAACTGGGGGTCCAGGGGCTGGTGAGCAAGCGCGGGCTGCTCAATGACCTGCCCAAGGCGGTCGCCGCCAGCCCGCGCTCGCCCTTTGTCTCGGCCTCGATCCAGCACTTGCTGGACACCAGCACCGCCCTGCACGGCAAGCCGCTGATGCAACCGGAGCAACTGTCCGCGCGGGAGATCGAGGTGCTGCGCCTGTATGGCACCGGCATGAGCATCGGTGCCATCGCCCAGCACCTGTGCCGCAGCAAACAGACCATCAGCACGCAAAAAAGCAGCGCCATGCGCAAGCTCGGCCTGGACACCTCGGCCAGCCTGTTTCTCTACATCCAGGAACACGGCCTTTCCTGAGCCGCCCCGTGCGGCAGAATCCCGGAGCTTCCCCCCTATGCCCCTGATTTCGCTTTCCTTCGTGCGCCGGAGGATGCAGCGCTTTTGCCTGCTGCTCATTCCCCTGGCGCTCCTGGGCACGCTGCCAACCGCCTGGGCCGACAACCCGGACACCGCGACGGACGGCAACCTGCCCTTGAACAAGCTGCTGGCGATGCGCAACAGCCTGCCGCGCAAAACCCTCAAAGTGGCCCGCATCGTGCCGCCCGACCGGCCTCTGGAGAGCGCCGGCAATCAGGTCCTGAAGTCGATCTCCGATGACTACCTGAAGCTGATCGGCGAACAACTGGACCTGCACTTTCAGAGTGTCGAGGTACCCTCGCCCCAGGCCGCCGTGGAGGCTCTGTTGGAGCACCGGGTCGATTTGCTGGCCCGGGCCACCGAGTTCGAAGAAGCCAACCCGAACCTGCGCCTGAGCCTGCCCTACCTGCGCAACCAGCCGATCATCGTCGGCCGCACCAACGACCAGAGCCTGCCCCTGGACCTGCAGAACAAGCAGGTGCTGGTGCTGGACAACTACCTGCAACCGGAGCAGGTCCGCCAGGCTTACCCCCAGGCGCTGATACGCAGCGTGCGCACCACGGCACTGGCCTTCGAACAAGTGGCCCAGGGCGAGGCCGATGCCTTTATCGGCGATCAGTTCCGCGCCAACCTGTATCTGCAGGCACGCCCGGACCTGGCCCTGCACAACAAGTTTTCCGCACACCTGCCCACCACCGGTTTCGCCTTTGCCGCGCGCCGCGACGAGCCCACCCTGCTGGCCCTGCTCAACCATGTGCTGCACAGCATTCCCGAGACACAGAAACTCAAGGTCCAACAGCACGCCAGCCACGGTCCCTTCCCCTATTCGCCCACCGATGCCTTCATGCTCAGCCCCCAGGAACTGGCGTGGCTGAAGGACCATCAGCAGATCAACCTGCTGGCCCAGGAAGCACCGCCGTACCTGTATCGCAACAACGACGGCGAGTGGGCAGGACTGAGCATCGACCTGCTGCAGACCCTGGCCAGCTCGTTTCGCCTGAAACTGAACATCCAGCCCAGCCTGTCCCGGGCCAACGATCTGGAACAGTTGAGCCAGGGCCAGGCCGATCTGACCAGCCGCACCCTGGGCATGGTCGACGGCGCGCGCGGCGTGCGTTTCAGCCAGCCCTATGGCACTCGCACCTGGACCTTCATCATCCGCACCGGCGACAGCTCTCCCAGTTCCCTGGAAGCCCTGGAAGGCCGCAAGCTTTCGCTGTCGCGCTATCACCCGCTGTATGACCATTTGCGCCTGCGCTACCCCAAGATCCAGCTGCTGCTCACCGAGAACTACCAGCAGTCCCTGGACCTGGTGCTGCAGCGCCGGGTAGACGCCACCCTGGACACCCCCAGCGCCAGCCAGACCCAACCCGGAGCGGGCCTGCAATACGGCCTGTCGATCAAGGCCACGCCCAGCCCCCATCAGTTCGCCGTGGCCGCAGGCTCCGGCGAATTGCTGAGCATCCTCAACAAGCTGCTGGACTCACTGTCGCGCACCCCGCAGAGCGATATCCAGGTGATCGCCGAACGCCCCCGGGACAACTTCTGGGAATGGGCGGCCGAACAGGCCTGGCACATCGGCATCGTGGCGCTGGTGATCTTCGTCCTGTCCCTGGTGTGGAACTGGCGACTGAAGATCCAGGTCAAGGAGCGGATCTGCGCCCAGACCCGGCTGCAGGACAAACTGGCGTTCCAGTTCTCCCTGCTCAACGGCCTGCCGACTCCGCTGTACGTGTGCGACCTGCACGGACGCTTGAGCACCTGCAACCGCGCCTACGAAGAGTTTTTCTCCACCGCCGAGGATCTGGTCCAGAACTGCCTGCCCACCGAACAGCCGAACATGCCGGCAGATTTCGCACAGATCCTGCAGGACGAACACCGGCAACTGCTGAACAACCACCGGCCGCGCTTTCTCGACACCAGCCTGGTGATCAAGGGCGAGCAGCGCTACCTGTATCAGTGGCTGGTGCCGTTCTACAACGCCCGGGGCCAGTTGCAGGGGCTGCTGGGGGGTTGGCTGGATATCTCCGAACGCAAGCACCTGGAGATCAAACTGCGTGAAGCCAAGCAGGTGGCACTCAAGGCCAGCGCCGCCAAGAGCGAGTTCCTGGCCTCCATGAGCCACGAACTGCGCACCCCGCTCAATGCCCTGGTGGGCCTGCTGGAGCTTGAAACCAGCGGCCGCAACACGCCCTCGCACAACCTGCGGGTGGCCCAACAATCGGCGACGTCGATGATCGACCTGATCGGCAACATCCTCGACCTGGACAAGATCGAGAGTGGCCTGATGCAACTGGCCCCGCACCCCACGGCACTGGAACCGCTTTTGACCAACAGCCTCGGCCTGTTCGCCGCCCAGGCCCGGGAAAAGAACCTGCAACTGCACTTCGACTACCAGGCCGACCGCCAGCGCCTGCACTGGATCGACTCCCTGCGCCTGCAGCAGATCTTCCACAACCTGATCAGCAACGCGCTGAAGTTCACTGACCACGGCAGCATTCAGGCCCGGGTCAAGGAAATCCCGCTGCGCGAAGGCGTGAGCCTGCTGACCCTGAGCGTCTGCGACACCGGCATCGGCATTCCCCAGGCCTTGCAGCCCCTGATCTTCGAGCCCTACCGCCAGGCCAGCGCCCGCACCGCACACCTGTACGGTGGCTCGGGCCTGGGCCTGAGCATCTGCAG
Organism: Pseudomonas sp. 910_21; assembly: GCF_052850735.1. Lineage (NCBI taxonomy): Bacteria > Pseudomonadati > Pseudomonadota > Gammaproteobacteria > Pseudomonadales > Pseudomonadaceae > Pseudomonas > Pseudomonas sp. 910_21. The sequence continues at coordinate 275,489 of NZ_VXCY01000005.1, forward strand.
CCAGCTGGCCCAGTTGATGGACGGCCACATCTGGCTGGAAAGCGAACCCGGCCAGGGCTGCTGCGTGCATGTGGAACTGCCCCTGAGCTGGCAGTTGCCCCTGGCGCCGTCACCCGAGCCGCTGACGCCACAACAGCAAGCCGCCGAATCGCTGCGGGTGCTGGTGGTGGACGACGTGTCCACCAATGGCCTGGTGCTGACCCTGCAACTGGCCCGCCTGGGCCATCAGGCCGAGCATGTGTGCAGCGGCGAGCAGGCCTTGCTGGCCCTGAGCGAATCGCCCTACGACGTGCTGATCAGCGACTGCAACATGCCGGACATGGACGGCTATGCCCTGACCCGTGCGGTGCGCGAAGACGAGCGGCGCCGGGGCACGCCAGCGCGCCTGATCATCGGCTACACCGCCAGCGCCCTGAGCAACGAGGCCACCCAGTGCTCCAACGCCGGGATGAACGATTTGATGATCAAGCCGGTGACCCTGGCGCGTCTGCGGGAAGTGCTCGGCAGCCATGCCCCGGCTGACGAGGATGTGGAGCACGAGCGCTCGTTCAACCTCGACCACCTGGACGAAGTGGGCAAGAACAGCTCGATCCTGCGCCGACGCATCCTTCTGGAACTGACCAAGAACCTGCAGCAGGAAATCGCCCAGTTGCGCGAAACCGATCTGACCGCGGCGCCCCAGACCATCGGCGACCTGAGTCATCGCCTGACGGGCGTGGCCTGCCTGATCGATGCCAGCGAAATGGCCGCGGCCTGCCATGGGCTGAGGCAGGTCAATGTCCAGCAGCCTGACGCCGTGCGCCGCTGCCAGGCCAGGCTGCTGGCGTCCATGGAACGCATCTTCGAACAGGCCAAGGCCGACCTGGCTGCCCTGCGTCAGCCCCTCAGGCCCTGGTCCCGGGGTATCGCCCGGGCGCCCCTGGTGCACTCTCGTACCCGTCCCATGTGAACCGACACTCACCCGTCCTACTCTGGCGCCTGCTTTCGGGGGGCGCCAGACAGGGATGCCAGACTCAACTTGAGCTCGTCCATCCTTCCCCACGATCGCCTGTTGAATCCAATAATTTCAAACTAAGGATCAATCGATGATCACGTTGCACCGAGCCCGTTCATTCCTCAAATTGCCTTTGGCCATGGCCATCGGCATGGCTTCGCTCGCGGCTCAACAAGCCAGCGCCCACGGCTACATCGAAAGCCCGAAAGCCCGTTCGTTCATGTGCAGTGCCGGTGGTGGCAACCAGAACGGCAACTGCGGCTCTGTCGCCTATGAACCGCAAAGCGTCGAGTACTTCGGCACGCCGGGTGGCGGCCGCGAGCACTTCCCGAGCAACGCCAAGGCCTGCACCGGCGACTTCCGCGTTTGCGGCCCGGCCGACGGCACCATTGCCGCCGGTGGCATGACCGGCTTTGCCAAGCTCAACGAACAGTCGAGCAGCCGCTGGACCAAGAACACCATCAAGCCGGGCCCGCAGACTTTCACCTGGAAGTACACCGCCGGCCACGCTACCCGTTACTGGCAGTTCTACATCACCAAGAAAGACTGGAACCCGAACCAACCGCTGACCCGCGACTCGTTCGAAATGACCCCGTTGCTGGATGAAAAATGGAACGGCAGCATGCCGGCCAAAGCCGGGCAGAACACCAAGCACGTGGTCAATATCCCGGCCGACCGCAGCGGTTATCACGTGATGCTGGCGACCTGGAAAGTGCATGACAACTCCAACACTTTCTACTCGGTGGTGGACCTGAACATCGACAACGCCAACGCGGTTGAATCGCAGTGGAGCGACATCGGCGCGGTCCAGCCCGAGCCGCTGAAAGTCGGCGACAAGGTCATGACCCGGGTGTTCACCAACAGCGAACAACAGGCCAAGCAAGTGGTGCTGAATATCGATTCGGCAGCACTGGCCAACGAAAACGTCTGGCCGTTCGAACTGGCGAAGAAGGTCAACGCCGCCAAACTCGGCTACCAGATGGGCTTGCTGGACGACAAGGATCAGATCGTGCCCAACCGTGGCAAGAACAGCATCTTCGTCAACAAGGGCAGCGACATCAGCAGCGTGATCATCGCCAAGGAACTGGCTAGCCAGCCGAGCGAGCTCAGCGTCACCGGCGTGCAGCCTGAATACACCGCGAAGAACGGCCAGGTCGACCTGCACTTCAACGCCATCGTCAAGGCCAGCGACCCGAAAGACGAATACACCGTCTACGCCAAGGTGTTCGACACCGCAGGCAAGACCCTGGCCTATGAACATGCACCGATCGGCAACCTGACCCCGCACTTCTCGATCTCGCTGAAAGACACCAAGGCCGGCAAATACGACCTGGTGGTGGTCTCCAGCTCGAAGAAAGGCGAGTTGATGCAGCAAACCGCACGCTTCACCGTGAAGGCTGAAGAGAACGTCGGTGGCGGCGAAACACCAGGCAACGGTGGTGACAAGCCGGGCAACGGCGGCGACAAGCCCGTTGAAGGCGGCAAGTACGACCACGTCTTCCCGCAAGGCTTGAGCGCCTACAAGGCCGGCACCCTGGTGCTGCAGCCCAAGGACGGCAAGACCTACAAGTGCAAACCGCACCCCTACAGCGGCTACTGCGTGCAGTGGAAAGCCGGCGCCACTCAGTACGAGCCGGGTACCGGCAGCCACTGGGGCATGGCCTGGGATCGCCAATAACCATTAAAGCGAAGGTTTGACCCTTGAGCGTGGCATGTGAATGCCACGCTTTTTTTTGCCCTCGGGCTCGGCATTAGCGGACGACTCTCGTACTCGTCCCATGGGACCGCTCTGCCCCGCCACGTAGCCTGTCTCTGCTCTCGGGGATGCGTCGGCACGGAGGCCAGCCGCCCCATCGGTCGGACCCCATCCGCACCCCCGGGACCTTTTGTATCCATTTCTAATTGCTCAAGGCTTTCTCGATGATCAACTCCACCCGAGCCCGCTCGTTCCTCAAACTGCCTCTGGTCCTGGCCATGGGCGCTGCCGGTCTTGCCGCTCAACAAGCGTCCGCCCACGGTTACATTGAATCCCCTAAAGCTCGCTCCTTCATGTGCAGCAGCAATGGCGGTCAACTCAACGCCAACTGCGGCGCCATCACCTACGAACCGCAAAGCGCCGAGTACATCGGTCGTCCGGGCGGTGGTTTCTCGCACTTCCCAAGCAGCGCCCAAGCCTGTACCGGTGACTTCACCAAGTGCGGCCCAGCCGATGGCACCATCCCTGCCGGCGGCCTTGACCGCTTCGCCGAGATCAACGAGCAATCGGCCACTCGCTGGACCAAGACCACCGTCAAGCCGGGTCCGCAAACCTTCACCTGGAAGTACACCGCCGGTCACGCCACTCGCTACTGGCAGTTCTACATCACCAAAAAAGACTGGAACCCGAACCAGAAGCTGACCCGTGACTCCTTCGAGCTCAAGCCGCTGCTGGATCAGCCATGGCCAGCCCTGAACACCCCGGCCCCCGCCGGTGGCAAGACTCAGCACACCGTGAACATCCCGTCTGACCGCAGCGGCTACCACGTGCTGCTGGCCACCTGGAAAGTGCACGACACCGACGCCACCTTCTACAGCGTGGTCGACCTGAACATCGACAACGGCGCAGTGATTCCATCCTCCTGGTCCACCGTGGGCGCAGTTCAGCCTGAAGCACTGAGCATCGGCGACAAGGTCAAGACCCGCGTGTTCAACGCACAGGGCGAAGTGAACGCCAAGCAAGTCGTGCTGAACATCGATTCTGCCGAACTGGCCAAGGCCGACGTCTGGCCGCGCGAACTGGCCAAGAAGGTCAACGCCGCCAAGCAGGGCTACCAGATGGGCCTGCTCAACGACAAGGACGAAGTGGTGCCCAACTTCGGCAAGAACGACATCCTGGTCAAGAAAGGCAGCGACATCGTCAACGTGATGATCGACAAGGAACAGGCGGCCAAGCCGGGCGAGCTGGCCATCACCGGCATGCAGTCCGAATACACCTTGAAGGACGGCAAGGTCGACCTGCACTTCAACGCCATTGCCAAGGGCGGCGACTACACCGTGAAAGCCACCGTGTACAACGCCAAGAATGAAAGCGTGGCGTTCCAGCAGGCTCCGGCCGGCAACACCCCGCACTTCTCCATCCCGCTCACCGGTCAGAGCGCCGGCAAGTTTGACCTGATCGTGGTAGCCACCTCGAAGAAGGGCGACCTGCTGCAACAGACCGCCAGCTTCACCCTCAAGCAGGAAGAAAGCAGCGGCGGCGGCGAGAGCGGTGGCAAGTACGACCACGTGTTCCCACAGGGCCTGAGCACCTACAAAGCCGGCACCGTGGTCCTGCAGCCTAAAGACGGCAAGACCTACAAGTGCAACCCGTTCCCTTACAGCGGCTACTGCATTCAGTGGAACAGCGGTGCCACTGCATTCGAGCCGGGTGTAGGCGCCAACTGGCCGTCGGCCTGGACTCGCCAGTAAGTCACACCTTCGTCAACCCGAGCGTGGCGCCCCGGCGCCACGCTTCTTTTGCCAGTCATGCCCCCTATGCCTACTTGCAATTACTCCAGACCCCACGTGCTGCTGCACTGGACGTTCGCCTGCATCATCATCTGGGCGACTGTCAGCGGCTTCGGCAACGCCTTGCTTGACCTGCCAACCGTGATCGCCGATGGCATCAGCTTCGTCAATGTGTCCTTGACCTTCATGCTGATTCCCCTGTTCGGCCTGCGAATTCTCTGTGCCCTGGATCATCGTGAACCGGTGCACGCCAATCGAACCCTGCGCCTGCTGGCCAAATGCGGCCACCTGGCGCTCTACGTCGTGACCGGTTTTGTCCTGGTCACCGGCGTGCTGATGATGGAGCGACCGATCAACCTCTTCGGCGTGCTGTCTCTGGCTCAGCCCCTTCAAGAACCCCTGCTCACCGACTTCTTCAATGTGCTGCACAAGTACGCCTGTATGGCCCTGGCGCTGCTGGTGGCCGGGCATGTGGCGGCGGTGGCCGTGCATCATTGGCACGGTGAAAAACTCCTGCAGCGCATGTCCCTGTGAACGCCTTGCGCTTTTGCCCACGCGTCGCCCTGCGGGCCGGCGCGCTGCTATTGCTATTGAGCTGGCTGGGCTGGCTTGGCCGTGACAGCTGGCTGTGGCTGCAGAATCTGGAGCAGAGCGGCACCGCAGTGCCTGCCGAAGCCCCGGCCCCGGCCCATCAGCCACCCGACACCGCAGCCATTGCCCAACTGTTCGGCGTGCAGCCCCAGGAGGCCAGCGGCAACCAGCCACGGGTGCCCCTGACGCTGCTGGCGAGCCTGGTGGAAAGCCGCCCGGAACTGTCCCGGGCCTTGATCGAGTCCCCTGAAGGCAGCCGTTTCTACCGCATCGGCGAGCCCCTTCCCGGGGGCGGCAGCCTGCGTGAAATCGGCACCACCCAGGTTCGTGTCCAGCGCTATGGCGAGGACCAGGCCCTGTCCCTGGCCGGCCATGCCACCCCCTTGCTGATCCCGCTGCCCGCTGTCCGCGACGTGCCTTCGAGCACCGCGGCACGGGGCGAGCCCGACAGCCCTGTCCAACCTTCCTTGTGACCCCCCAAGACACCATGAAACGAGCATTTATCGCAGGTTCCCTGCTGGCCCTCGGCACGCTGATCGGCCCCCTTCACGCCACTGAAAAACTGCCCCTTGCGCAGCAGTGGACCTTGAACATGAAAGACGCGGAACTGCGCGATCTGGTCAACGAAGTCGGGCAGATCACCGGCAAGACGATGATTCTCGACCCACGCCTGAACGGCAAGGTGACGGTGCAGTCCAGCACCGCCATGGACCAGAAAGGCATCTATTCGCTGTTTCTCACCGCCCTGCGCAGCCAGGGATATGTGGCCATGGACCAGGGCGACCGGGTGCTGATCCTGCCGGTGGCCGAGGCCAAGACCAAGGCCCATGTCGAAGCCAGCGGAGCCAGTGAAGAGTTCGTGACCCAGGTCATCGAACTGCACAACGCCAATGCCAGCGAAGTGGCCGCCGCCGTGCGCCCGCTGGTGGCGGTGGATGCCTACATGGCGCCGTCCACCACCTCCAACGCGCTGATCGTTTCCGACAGCGCCAACAATGTGCAGCGGGTGCGCCAGGTAGTGGAAGAACTGGATAACGCCGGTGGCCGCCAGTTCAACATCCTGCAGCTCAAGCACGCCTGGGCCGGTGATGTGGCCAAGACCCTGACCGACAGCCTGACCGACAGCAACGGGGCCCAGACCAGCGCCAAGGCGATTGGCGATGCCCGCAGCAACCGCCTGATCCTGGTGGGCCCGGCGCCCATTCGCCAGCAAATGCAACGTCTGGCCCAGAGCCTCGACGTGCCGAACAACGCCGGCGAAAACGCCCGAGTGCGCCGCCTCAACCACAGCGACGCGAAGAAGCTCGAAGAGCTGCTCAGCGGCATCGGCAAGCGCCTGGAATCCGGCGGCCGCGGTGACGGCCAGAAGCAGGACAATCCGGTACTGGTGAGCGCCGACGAAAGCCAGAATGCCCTGGTGCTGATGGCCTCGCCGGCACAACTGGCGACCTTCGAAACCATCATCGACGAACTCGACCAGCCCCGCGCCCAGGTGCTGGTGGAAGCGGCCATCGTCGAAGTCAGTGGCGACATCAACCAGGCCCTCGGCGTGCAGTGGGCCGGAGGCCGGGGCAAATGGGGCGCGGCCAGCAACTTCAACAGCGCCGGCATGACCATCGGCACCCTGCTGGGCAACCTGGAGAGCGGCAAGAGCCCGACCCTGCCGGACGGCGCCGTGATTGGCATCGGCAGCAGCAACTTCGGCGCGCTGATCACCGCCCTGTCCAGCGACTCCAACAACAACCTGCTGTCCACCCCGAGCCTGCTGACCCTGGACAACGAGCAGGCGGAAATTCTCGTCGGCCAGAACGTCCCCTTCCAGACCGGCTCCTACACCACCGACACCGCCGGTGCCAGCAACCCCTTCACCACCGTGGAGCGCAAGGATGTGGGAATCACCCTCAAGGTCACCCCGCACATCAATGAAGGCAACTTCCTGCGCCTGAAAGTCGAACAGGAAAGCTCCGAGCTGGCCGCCGCGCCGCCGGGCATCAGCACCAGCGACGTGATCACCAACAAGCGCTCGGTCAAGAGCACCATTCTGGCCAACGACGGGCAGATCATCGTCCTTGGCGGCCTGATCAAGGACAACATCAAGGTCCAGGTGAGCAAGGTGCCGTTGCTGGGTGATATCCCTTGGGTCGGCAAGCTGTTCAGCAGCAGCAAGGAGGTCAACGAGAAGACCAACCTGATGGTGTTCCTGCGCCCGACCCTGCTGCGCAGCAGCGGCAACGCCGACAAGCTCAGCACCCAGAAGTACAACAACCTGCGCTCGCTGCGCACCCTGGACGGCAAGACCCGGGGCCAGTTGCCGCAGAACCCGCACCAGCTGTTCGATGCCAACAGTGACGGCGATCAGGGCCTGATCGACATGCGGGCGACCGAGGCCGCGCAGCAACCATGATCACGCCTATCGAAAGTCCGCGCCTGGCCTTTGCCTATGCCCGGCGCCATGGCGTGGTCCTGGAGCATCAGGCCCAGGGCGCCGTGCTCTATTGCCGGGTCAATACGCCCTGGTCGGTGATCGCCGAGGTGCGCCGCTTCAACGGCGCGCCCCTGCGCAGTGAAGTGCTCGACGAACAGGCCTTCGCCGAGCGCCTGGCGGCCCACTATCGCGACGGCCAGGACGGGGCCAAGCAGGTGGCCGATGGCCTGGGGGAGCAGTTCGACGAAGAGTTCGATCTCTGCAGCCTGGCCGACCAGTTGCCGAAAACCACCGACCTGATGGAACAGGAAGACGACGCGCCGATCATCCGCCTGATCAACGCGATCCTCAGCGAGGCGGTCAAGAGCAAGGCCTCCGACGTGCACCTGGAGGCCTTCGAGGAACATCTGTCGGTGCGCCTGCGGGTCGACGGCCTGCTGCGTGAAGTGCTGCGCCCGCGGCGCGAACTGGCGACCCTGCTGGTGTCGCGGATCAAGGTCATGGCCAAGCTCGACATCGCCGAAAAGCGCATCCCCCAGGACGGGCGCATTGCCCTGCGCATTGCCGGGCACGAGGTGGATGTGCGGGTCTCGACCCTGCCCTCCAGCCACGGCGAACGGGTGGTGATGCGCCTGCTGGACAAGCAGGCCGGGCGCCTGGACCTGGGCCACCTGGGGATGAACCCGCAGGTACGCCAGCGCCTGGAACACGCCCTGCACAAACCCCACGGCATCCTCCTGGTCACCGGCCCCACCGGTTCCGGCAAGACCACCACCCTGTACGCCGGGTTGGCCAGCCTCAACAGCCTGGAGCGCAATATCCTCACCATCGAGGACCCGGTGGAATACCACCTCACCGGCATCGGCCAGACCCAGGTCAACGCCAAGGTCGACATGACCTTCGCCCGGGGCCTGCGAGCCATCCTGCGCCAGGACCCGGACGTGGTGATGGTGGGCGAGATCCGTGACCGCGAGACCGCGGAAATCGCCGTCCAGGCCTCCCTCACCGGGCACCTGGTGCTCTCGACCCTGCACACCAACAGTGCCATCGGCGCGGTGACTCGCCTGGTGGACATGGGCATCGAGCCGTTCCTGCTCTGCACCTCCTTGCTCGGCGTCCTGGCCCAGCGCCTGGTGCGCCTGCTGTGCCCCGAATGCAAGGAGCCCCATGACGCCGACCCGGCAGCCTGCGAACGCCTGGGCCTGAACCCCGCTGGCGCACCGCTGCTGTACCGCCCGGTGGGTTGCCCGAGCTGCCAGCAGTCGGGTTATCGCGGTCGCCGGGGGATCTACGAGCTGGTGCTGTTCGACGACACCCTGCGCCAGTTGATCCACACCGGCGCCGGTGAATATGAACTGCTGAATCACGCCCGCCAGCACAGCCCCAGCCTGTTCGACGACGGCCAGGCCATGGTGCTGCAAGGGCTGACCAGCCTGGAAGAGTTGCTGCGGGTTACCCAGAAGGACTGAAGATGGCCGCCTACGAATACCTGGCCATGTGCGCCGCCGGGAAAAAAACCAGCGGCGTGCTGGAAGCCGACAGCCCGCGGCAGGCGCGGCAGATGCTGCGCGAACGGCAACTGATCGCCCTGAAGCTCAGCGCCAGCCAAGGCAAGCGCAGCAGTGGCGCCGGCAGCGCCAAAGTCTCCGGTGGCGGCTTGAGCAGCGCCGAACTGGCGCTGCTGACCCGCCAGTTGGCCACCCTGGTACAGGCCTCGCTGCCCCTGGAAGAAGTGCTGGCCGCCGTGGCCGCGCAGTGTGAAAAGCAGCGCCTGAAAAGCATGCTGCTGGCCATACGTGGCCGAGTCCTGGAGGGCTACAGCCTGGCGGTGGCCCTGGGCGGCTACCCCAAGGCCTTTCCCGATCTGTACCGGGCCACGGTGGCCGCCGGCGAACGCTCCGGACACCTGGATCAGGTACTGATGAACCTCGCCGACTACACCGAGGCCAGCCAGGCGGCGCGCCAGCAGATTCAGTTGGCCATGCTCTACCCCAGCATCCTCATGGTGGCGGCCATCAGCATCGTCGGTTTTCTCCTGGGCTTCGTGGTGCCGGACGTGATCAAGGTGTTCATCGACAGCGGCCAGGAGCTGCCGCTGCTGACTCGCGGCCTGATCGCCAGCAGCGCCGTGCTGCGCGATTACGGCCTGCTGTTGCTGATCCTGATCGGCGTCGGGATCACCGCAGGACGGGCCGCGTTGCGCAAGCCGGGCAACCGTGAACGCTGGCACGCCCTGGTGCTGCGCCTGCCGGTGATCGGCGGCCTGGTCAGGGCCAGCAACTGCACGCGTTTTGTCAGCACCCTGGCGATTCTCGGACGCAGTGGCGTACCGCTGCTGGACGCCCTGGCGATTGCCAGTGAAGTGGTGGCCAACCAGAAAATTCGTACCGGTCTGAAAGACATCGTCCGAGGCGTGCGCGAAGGTATCAGCCTGACCCGAGCGCTGGAGCTCAACGGCAGTTTCCCGCCGATGATGCTCTACATGATCGCCAGCGGTGAACGCTCCGGCGAGCTGGACAGCATGCTCGAACGCGCCTCCCAGCAGCAGGAACAACAACTGGCCAACCGCATTGCCTTGCTGGTGGGCCTGTTCGAGCCGGCGATGCTGGTGTTCATGGGCGCCTCGGTGCTGGTCATCGTGCTGGCGATCCTGATGCCGATCCTCAGCCTGAACCAATTGATTACCTGAATCTGGAAAGCCCCCAACGTGTACACAGCTAAAAAACAACGTGGTTTCACCCTGATCGAAATCATGGTGGTGGTCGTGATCCTCGGCGTCCTTGCCGCCCTGGTGGTGCCGCAGATCATGAGCCGGCCCGACCAGGCCAAGGCCTCCGCCGCGCAAAGCGATATCAAGGCCATCGCCATGGCCCTGGACATCTACAAGCTCGACAACCACCAGTACCCCAGCAGCCAGCAAGGCCTGCAGGCCTTGGTGAGCAAGCCCAGCGGCGCGCCAGCGGCCCGTAACTGGAACCCCGACGGTTACCTCAAGCGCCTGCCGATCGATCCTTGGGGCACCCACTACCAGTACCGGGTTCCGGGCACTCGGGGCGGCGTCTACGACCTGTTCTCCTTCGGTGCCGACGGCAAGATCGGCGGCGAAGGCCTGAACGCGGAAATCGGCAACTGGGACCGTTGACCGGTGCAGCGACGCCACGCCCGGGGCTTCACCCTGCTGGAATTGTTGGTGGTGATCCTGTTGATTGCTCTGACTGCCGGCCTGGTGGGCCTGGTCAATCCCGACTCCGGCCCGCGCCAGGCACGCCAGGAAGCCCAGCGCCTGCAAGCGCTGCTGCAGTTGCTGCGCCAGGAAGCGGTGCTCAGCTACAACGACTACGGTCTGCGCATCGAATCTGACGGCTATAGCGTGCTGCGCCTGGACGCCCGTGGACGCTGGGTGGCGGACCCTGAATTGCGCCCCCACCGCCTGCCCGACAAGTTGCGCCTGCGCCTGGAAGTGGCCGAAGCCGGGGCTGCCCTGGGCAGCGGGCACCAGCGCGATGGCCTGCCGCAACTGCTGGTGCTCTCCAGTGATGAAACCAGCGCCTACACCTTGTGGGTCGAATACCGTAATCAGCCGCTGGTGAGTCTTTCCAGCGACGGCATACAGGATGCGCAACTTGATACCCAGGACTGATCGGGGCTTCACCCTGCTGGAGGTGATGGTGGCCCTGGCGATTTTCGCCACCTTATCCATCGCCCTGTTCAGTGCGGTGCAGCATATCGCCGTGAACAGCGCCAACCTCGCCGAACGCACCCAGGCCTTGTGGATCGCCGACAACCGCATGAATGAGCTGCGCACCGCAATGCAGCAACCGTCCATGCGCTCTACGCAAGAACGCATCGAATTCGGCGGCCGCAGTTGGTGGCTGTCGAGTGACGTCGAGGCCGCGCCGGATACCCGCTTGCTGAAGATCGAACTGCGGGTTTCCGCCGAATCCAGCCCGCAGCGCGCCCGCCAGTACAGCCGCGCGCGGCTGCTTGGCTACATTGAGGCACGCCCATGAAGCAACGGGGTTTCACCCTGCTGGAGGTGGTCGTGGCCATCGCCATCTTCAGCCTGCTGGGCCTGGCCACCTATCAGTTGCTCGACCGGGTACTGCGCAGCGACCAGCGCATCGGCTTGCATGAGCAGCAACTGCGGGACCTGCAACGGGCCATGAGTCTGTTCGAGCGGGATCTGGTCCAGGCCCGTCGCCAGCCCCTGACCGATGATCCCAGCCACAGCCAGGCACTGATCAGCCAGCCCGACGGTATCCGCCTGGTGCGTGGCGGTTGGAACAACCCGCTGGACTATGCCCGTAGCGACCTGCTGCAGGTCAGCCACCGCTGGCAGGACGGCGTCTGGCTGCGGGAAACCCGCGCCCTGTCGCAAGCCATTGCCGAGCCCGGAGCCCAGGAGCGCCCCGTCGGCCCCACCCGCCAACAGCAGCAACTGCTGAGCGGCGTGCAACTGACCCGGTTGCGCTTTATCGACGCCCAGGGCCAGGCCCACGAACATTGGCCAGTGGGCACCGAGAGCCTGAGCCTGCCGGCGGCACTGGAGATCGAACTGGATGCCCCGGGCTATCCCCAGGTGCGCCGGGTAATCCTGTTGCCCGGCGGCCTCGATAGCGAAGAGGAACCCGGCCATGACTAGCCCGGCCCGGCAGCGAGGCGTGGCCCTGCTCAGCGTGTTGCTGATCACCGCCCTGGTGACCCTGGTGGTGAGCAACATGCTGGCTCGGCAACGGCTGAACCTGCACAGCAGTAGCAATCTGCTGCAACAGCAACAGCTGTGGAATCTGGCCTTGAGCGGTGAAAGTTGGGCCCGCCAGCAACTGCTGGAAGACGCCCGCAGTGAAGGCGGCCTGCTGGTGACCCACCTGGGCCAGCACTGGGCACAACCGGCGCCGCTGTTCGAAATCGACGGCGGGCGCATCCACATTCAGTTGGAGGACCTCGGTGCCCGGCTCAACCTCAACAGCCTGCGTCAGGGCAACGACCTGAATCTGCGGGCGCGCTACCAGCGCCTGCTGGCCCAGCAAGGCATCAGGGCCCATGACCCGGCGCTGCTGATCGGCCAGAACAATCGCGACGGCATGCCGCTGCCCTTGAGCGACCTCAGTGAACTGCGGCAACTGCCCCAGGTGGACAGCCAGGTCCTGCAACAGCTCGAACCCCTGGTAGGCGCCTTCGGCAACAGTGCAATCAACGTCAACACCACCCGCGCCGAGGTGCTGGCCAGTATCGAGGGCATCGACCTGCCCACCGCCCGTACCCTGGCCAGCTCACGTCCGGCCAAGGGCTACCCCGACGTGGCGGCCTTTCTCTCCAATCCCATGCTCCAGGGGCGGGATATCAGCCCCCGGGGACTGGGGGTCAGCAGCCGGCAATTTCGCGCCACCATCGACGTCGAACAGGGCCTGCGCCGACTGCGGCTGGTCAGCGACCTGCGAGTAATGGATGCCGAGAACGTCCGGGTCCAGCAGCGCACGCTGCTGCCCAGCCCACCTCCTGATCAATCGAAAACCGAGTAAACCGACATGAGCCAGTGGCTTTATCTTTCCCCCCACGCCACCGGGGCGACGCCATGGCGCTGTTTCTGGTGGCAGGCCGACGGCCCCCTGCATCAGGGCAACCTGGAACAGGCCGCAGCGGACCTGGACCAACAGCCGTTGACCTTGCTGCTGCCCATGGAAATGGCCAGCCATCATCAGGTCAGCGTACCCGCACGCAGCGGTCGCTGGCTGCGTCAGGCGCTGCACAGTGCCCTGGAGGAGCAACTGATCGATGAGCTGGACAGCCTGCACCTGGCCCACGGACCGCTCAAGGACAAACGCCATTGCCCGGTGCTGGCCCTCAATCGCGAGCGCCTGGGCTATTGCCTGGAACAACTGGCCAGGCACGGGTTGCAGCCGTCGCGCATTCATATCGATGCTGATTGCCTGCCCCAGGACCGGCCCCGAGCCCTGGCCTGGGACGGCCGCTGGCTGCTGGGCGGCAGTGCGCCGCTGCGCCAGGCCCTGGGACCGGATGAGCTGGGCAGCCTGGCCCCGCTGCTGCCGGCGGACCTGCACTGGCAAGGGCCGCAGCCGCCGGCCCTGGACCCAGTCGAGACCCAGGGCTGGCAAGCCGACGAACGTCCCTGGGACTGCCTGAGCCAGGGTTCGCAACAGGCCATCGACCTGCGCCAGGGCGAGTTCCAACTGCGCCATCGACAGGCCGCCCCCTGGCGCCTGGCCCTGCTGCTACTGCTGATTGCCGGCGGCGCGCAACTGCTGCAGAGCGCTGGCCAGCGCTGGTACCTGGACCATCGGAGCGACCGGCTTGAGGAACAGAGCCTGGCCCTGTGGCAACAGCGTTTTGCCGATGAAGGCCCGGCCACCGACCTGACGGCACAGATTCGCGCCAAGCAACAGCAAGAGGTCGAAGAGGTCATCGGCAGCGCCCACAAGCTGTCGCAACTGGCCGGCCAATGGAGCGCCAGCCACGGCGCCCTGGCGCTGGTCCACCGTCTCGACTACCAGGCCGGCGAAGGCTGGAGCCTGCACATCAGCGCGCCGGCCTTTGCCGATCTTCAACAACTGCGCGAAGGCCTGATTGCCCAGGGCCTGGACGCCAGCACCGACTCTTCCGTACGCGACGCCCAAGGGGTCAGCGCGCGGTTGCAGATCAAGGAGTGAACGTGACCCAAGCCGTACGGAAAAAGTCGCCCCTGTCCACCCTGCTCCGCCAATCCCAAGGGCACTGGCAGCGCCTGGCCAAACGTGAGCAGCAGGCCCTTCAAGGGCTGGCCCTGTTCAGCGCTGCGACCCTGTTTTATCTACTGCTCTGGCAGCCACAGCAGCAGGCGCTGAGGCTTGCAGAGCAACGTTTTATCGAGGTAACCGATTTGCATCATCAGCTTCAACAACTGCCCGCCACCGCGCCGTCCAGCACCGCCATGGCGATTTCCGCCGAAGCCCTGCCCGGGCTGCTGGCTCGCTCCAGCAGCCAGGCCGGTCTCAACCTTGAGCGCATGGACAATGACGCCCCAGGCCGGATCAACCTGGCCCTGGAAGGACCGCTCAACAGCCTGATCATCTGGGTTGATCAATTGGAACAGCAGCAGGTGGAGGTGCAGTCGTTTTCCATCGAGGTCAGCAAGGAAGCCATCGCCACCGCGCGCCTGCAGGTCCAGACCCGCTGAACCCGGCGCCCTTTTCCCGAAGACACAAAAAAGCCCGCCGAAGCGGGCTTTTTCATTGATTCAACGCCAGGGATCAATCATCGCGACCCATGATGCCGAACAGTTGCAGCAGGCTGACGAACAGGTTGTAGATCGATACATACAGGCTGATGGTGGCCATGATGTAGTTACGCTCGCCGCCATGGATGATGGCGCTGGTCTGGAACAGAATGCAGACCGAGGAGAACAGCACAAAACCGGCGCTGATCGCCAATTGCAGGCCGCTGATCTGGAAGAAGAAGCTGGCCAGCACCGCGCCCATCAGGACAAAGAAGCCGGCGGTGATGAAACCACCGAGGAAGCTCATGTCCTTGCGGGTGATCAGCACGTAGGCCGACAGACCGCCAAACACCAGGGCGGTCATGGCGAAGGCCGAGCTGACCACTTCAGCGCCGCCCTGCATGCCCAGGTAGCGGTTGAGAATCGGGCCGAGCAAAAAGCCCATGAAGCCAGTCAGGGCGAAGGCCGAGACCAGGCCCCAGGCCGAGTCACGGAGTTTGTTGGTGAGGAAGAACAGACCGTAGAAGCCGATCAGCACGACAAAAATGTTCGGGTAGCCGACGCGCATCTGCTGCGCCACATAGGCCATGACACCGCTGAATGCGAGGGTCAGAGCCAGCAAGCCGTAAGTGTTGCGCAGGACGCGGCTAACCTCTAGCTGCTCGGCCTGCACGCCGTTGTTAACTGCGTAATCCTGTTCGCGCATGGCGACACTCCTGTTGGGGGAAACGTTTAGTGGCAAAGATCATAACAGAGGCTCTGTAACTCGCGATGCAGAGAGTTTGACAGTGTGTTTCATTCGGGTATTATGGCGCCCGCAATGCGATCTGGAGGTGTGGCCGAGTGGTTTAAGGCAGCGGTCTTGAAAACCGCCGACTGTAACAGGTCCTAGAGTTCGAATCTCTACGCCTCCGCCAAATCTCAACGAGAAAGCCCTGATTTTTCAGGGCTTTTTTGTGTCTGGGGTTTGGCATTCCTGACGCAGTGATGCATAGAGCATTTGCGCATCTTCTCGCTGCTTTTCGCCTCTGCGTCCCCCTTCAAGGCGTTCCGCCTGACAATCCCCCCAAGCTACAGTTCGTCGGTGCGAATCGCGCCTCACTCAAGCCTCTTTGGATTCATCCCAGAGACAGTCCGCTATGCCAGCAGTTCCTCAACTGCCAGGCATCCTGGAAAAGCCCCACGAAAACCAGCTCACGCCAATCGATGCTCTTGAGTCGATAGGCATTGAGCATTAACAGAGCATTGAAGGCACTGTCTTGGGACTGAGCTCCTCCTGCCCAATCAACCACATCTTCATTTTGTAATAATTCAGCTGCAATACTGCGCATACAAAGCGTGCTTTTTTTCCTGCTGCCACCTAAGGCAGCTTTTTTTTGCCCGCTTGTTTTGGGACCGCTTTGTCTGATTGACCAATTGGACCTCAGCCTTTTGCAGTGCCGTCCAGACCTGCTTCAGAGGCCGCAGGTCGGCTTCAATCAGATCGCCATTGGCCTCAATCACGCGAAAGCTTGATGGCCATTTATCCAGCCGAACCAACAGGTTCTTGATGGACTACCCATTGAGAATGCTTTCGTAGCTTGAATCCAATCGAGACGCTCTGGTTTGCGCCAGCCCGCCCCCCCTTCTCCTGAAGCTCCAGGATCATCACTTCCAAATCCCGGGCCGGGGTCGTTTCTCTGCCGACTTCTGCTGCCGCGCTGTTTAAAGCTGCAACCTCATTCAATAAACGAAATGGCTTCAACAGGCTTCTAATCTTCCTGACGGCTATTCTGAGATCGTGCAAAGCCTCATTGTCGGTACGACACTCCAAGCGCGCCTGCGCGTGATAAAGCGCAACTTGGAGGGTCAGTATCTCAGCCACAAACTTGTTCACAAATGATGTTCAGAGCAGCCTCGTCGAGAGATTGCTGGGTTAGATCAAGCAACGACCTTGAACACGTCCTTCATGCACGAACGACAACGGGATAGGCCAAATGCAGTGCACTTCTACTATGCCGGCCCTTGCAGATGTCGGTATCCAGCCGCTTGAATGAAATCAGCCAAGTGCCAAATCTCTCCATTCGCAGCCCATAAACCATCTTTGACTTCATCAAGGATGATAGAAGTCATGACGATCCGTTGATCGCCGGCTGCTTGCGCCTGGCTGACTGCCTGATGCAAACGCTTTACATAGTCGCTTCGCATGGCCTCATTCAACACGCCAACAGGAACCTTGACCTGCACGATGCAGGGAATGGCCCGAGCGCTGATATCCATCGCGCCGCATGTCCAGGAGCCTGCAGGCACTTCATCAATGAGCGTCCAACACAGTCCCTGTTGACGAGGATCATCGCCGATTTGTTCGACTGCCACGGCCACTTTCGTAACCTCTTCGCAAAGCCGTGCCTGTTGCTCGGAAGTAAAAGAACCTTGAGGCACTTTGATCAAAATATTTGGCATACCGGTTAACGCTCGATGAAATGGAGGCGTCATTAAGCCAGTCATGCAACACTGCAACCAGAGACCGATTTGACATCTTTCATGCATAATCAGCCAATGAACGACTTCACGATTTTGGTCGCCAATGGCGCCTTCGCCTCCAGTGTCGCCCTGACTCTGGACATCCTTTCGACAGCAGCCGTAATCGCTCAGCGACAAGGCACTGCCGTACCACGCTGGCAGATCTGCGGGGTGGACACGGATTGCGTGACCCTCGGCCACGGCATGCAAATTGCCGTTCAGCCCTTGACCACTCGATTCGATGACCGCTCTTGCTGGATTATCCCCGGCATCGGAGTCGCCGATGCCCTTACACTCGAACACCGATTGAAACAGACGGATATTGCCCTGTTGATTCCGGCATTACTCACCCACGTGCAATCAGGGGGCGACGTAGCCGCATCCTGTTCCGGGGTATTCGTCCTGCAGGCTGCGAACCTGCTCGCCGGGCACTGTGTGACCACTTCCTGGTGGCTGGCCCCCTTGCTCCGGCAGTGGGCACCTGAGTGCCAGGTCGATGCCGATCGCATGGTCATCATCGACCCGCCATTGATCACCGCGGGCGCAGCGCTGGGTCATAGTGATCTGATGTTGCATCTTCTGCGAAGCCGCTTCTCCCCGGCTTTGGCAGATGCCGTTGCAAGGGCACTACTGATAGATGGCAGGCAACTACAATCGCCCTTCATGGTTCCGGCAATGATGGCTCAGGGGAACGAATTGATCGCACAGTTGACGGCCCATATTGAAGACTCGCTACCAGCGACTATCAGTGTCAGTGCACTCGCCTCCAGCTTTGGTTTGTCAGAACGGACCTTGTCTCGACACGTCCACAAGGCAACCGGTTATAGCCCGTTACGGCTGATCCAGCGAGTCCAGGCCAATAAAGCCCGAGAACTGCTGGCAAACAGTAAATATTCAATCGACACCATTGCCGAACACGTCGGATACAGGGACGCCACCTCCCTGCGGCGACTGATGAAAAAGATGCTGAACGCAACACCACGGCAATTGCGCTAGCGACCATGGCGAACTGTTTTCAATTCAATTGTCCGATGTGGAGTGCGACTCGAACAGCTCGCTTTTTCATAACTGCACGTCGATAACCAGCTTCGCCTCCGCTCGCTTTGCGGCAAGTCTTTATCACCCTGGCTAGATACGCATGGTGGGTTGAAACGCATTACTTGCACGCTTTTAGATCAACTCCCAAGCATTAGCCTTCTGAAAAAAAGTACAGACATCAATCTCAGGCGAGTACTTTTCTACCCTGGAAAGCGAATATGAATATTTAAAAAATGGTCAACACCTGCTGACCGTCAAGCGGTCGCACGAGAAAAAAGCGATGCGTTAAGTCGCTGGCAAAGATAGCGCCAAGCCCCCAATGTTGTTTCACTTCTGAAGCAGCTCAGCGCAGCTGTCGGCATTTCAGCAGCTCTTTTTACTGCCCCCAATCGTAATCACTATAGAAGACATAGAAAAACAGGCATTGAGTCTTTCAGCGACTACAATGAAAAAATAGAACACTCAAACCATTGTCACGCCTCGACACTACAACACTTGAAAACAATCCTTATCCCTCGCTCCTACTGACGGATCATGTATGAAGCTTGAAATACTCAAACAGGCGGTTATGGATTCGCGAGACGGGATCACCATCTCCGACAATTGCATTGATGACAATCCGTTGATATTTGTAAACCCTGCTTTTGAACGGATGACCGGCTATTCATTCGAAGAAATTACCAACATCAACTGTCGATACCTACAAAGAAACGACAGAGATCAACCTGAACTGGAGCTTATTCACAACGCGGTAAAAAAAGGCGAGTACTGCCTCGTAACCTTGCGCAACTACCGCAAGGATGGAAGCATGTTCTGGAATGAGTTAAGCATATCGCCAATCCATGATGAAAACGGGGCTGTCAGCAACTTTATCGGCATCCAAAAAGATGTAACATCGAGAATGCTTATACAGCAGCAACTTCGCGACGAACATCAGTCTCTCGAGGAAATGAAAATACACTTCGAGCAACTGTCCATAAAAGACGGACTCACGGGGATATACAATCGCCGTTTTTTTGATACGCAGTTCGAAATCCAATGGAAAATTGCCTGCCGCAATGGCGACTCATTGACTCTTGCCATGATTGATATTGATCACTTCAAATCTTTCAATGATATTTATGGGCATCAAGCGGGTGATGAAGCGCTCATACGCGTCGCTGACAGTTTGAATAAATCCTTTCAGCGTGGCTCCGACTTTGCAGCCAGGTATGGCGGCGAAGAATTTGTAATCCTGTCCAATGGCATGACCAAAGAGCAAGCCTCTCTGTATGCCCAAACGCTATGCCAACGAGTTCGGGATCTAAAAATACCGCACTCCGCCTCCAGCACGGGATACTTAACCATAAGCATCGGCTTTTCAGTTCATACATTTGGTCTGCGGCATCCGTCTAACGTGCTACTGGCTCAAGCCGATAAAGCGCTCTATGCAGCTAAAGAACGGGGCAGAGACCAATCATTAAGCTTCTAGGTTCTGTAGCAAAAGCTGGAGCTTGCATCACCCGCCTGTCGATAATCCATCGAAAGGTACACGCCCAGGCCAGCCGTACAGATGGTGCAGCAATTCGGCCCATGCAGTACCCGCCGGGGTTATGACGTAATCGAGGGTGCTGACCACAGGATCGAGGCGAAGAAACACCTGGACACGCTTCCTTCATTTGTCCAGATTCAGTAGTTCCTGCATCCGTAAGCCAATTATTCCTCGCAACCACGCAGCGTGAAACTCCATTTCTTCCAGAGAAGTATCCTCAGCCAATCGATATACAAACTCCTTGTCCCTCGGTCCCTGACACACGACGCTAAAATGGCCATGACGGTCATAACTGGCGAGCACGTAAGGGCAGATACAAATAATGTCGCTAAATGGCACCTGCACTTCGGTGGGCTTACGACCGCGACGGGTGACCGTGAAGGTCAGCAATTGCTGGTTTTCGTCGAACGTGAAGGCCAGCACTCTAGGCGCAGAGAAGATCCACGCGAAGACCAGCCCCATGAGCACAACAGAACCACACAGGAGCTGGATGAACAACCACGTTGTGAGGCTAGACCCATCGCTGTTTGGTTCATCTGACATCGCTTCGAACCCGAGAAGGACCAGTATCGTCAGCACTAAGCCCGGCAACAACCCAAGCACCACAAAGCAGAAACCCAAAATGGCCGCACCCGTGCTTCCAATGGTCAGTAAATCCGTGCCGCGATGCCAGATAGGTGGGTGGACGCCAGGGTTTTCAGTACTTGGCGCGGCTAGAGGCGTTGCGACAGGCTGAGGTGGGCTTTGACGATTCATCTAGCAGGCTCCAGGTTTTGCAGCGCAGACGGTACCACTACTACCAGATGGCCAGGTCCAGGATCATCGGATTTTTTCACTGCGTTTATTGGTCGATGCTCTACCCAGGGCGCTCGCCTTTCATACCAGGCAGTCGAAGGTGCGAGCTACAGCGATTCAGTTCCTTGTTCTGAGTATCAGAGCCAGCACTATGAAGAGGCAGGCAGGTAACAAAAACCAATTACCTCCACCCGCCATACCCACACCAAACAATGTGCACCCAACTAATAACAACGGCAGATTGATTGCGAATTTCATAGCACGCTCCGTGTTTTAGAAAGCAATCCAAGTGGGTCAGATAGGCAGCCAATATACCAGTTGATCCTGGTCTTCGGTCCTCAGTCATAGGTCGCGCTACGTTTGGCGAATCTGCAAATTGTGACGCGACAACAGGTGATGCCGGCGATTGAGTTAGCCTTCGAGACGTTCAGCCAGGTTATCCAGTTAACGCCTATGTCACGCTTGGAGATTTCCAGTTATGGGCAGCATATCGGTTGGTCCTATCTGGAGCATGGCGCTAAGCCCACGGGACTTCTTCCGGCAGATCTGATCACACCGGGTGATCGGCCCGATCGACAACTGGTTCGAGTAAGTGGACGACAGCGGCCCGAAGAAACAGACCTATCTGATCCGACACCGCGACGGCTCCCCCATCTCTGCGCCCCGATCGGACAGCTTCCGGCCCCAGATGAAGGCCAGGGCGAGCATGAAGGCTTTTTGATCATCACCGCCCGCCCAGCGCGGAATAGATCGAACCATCTGAGTAAGGCGAGTCAGCGATGAATAGTGTCATTTCTCTCTTCAAGGCTCGGGACGCAAGTAGCCAAATCAAGGACAGACTCAAGAATGTTGTAGAGCACTGCCTTGCTGATAGCAAAATAGTATCTAGACTCCAGTGCGCTTCACCCTCATTGACTGGCAGGTCTAGTTAAGTTGTATAGAACAACATAACGACTGCAAGCATTGGATAGCAGTCAATAGCCAGATCAAATAAACCTCAATCTAAAAGGAATATAGATATGGGTATTACCGTTACCAACAAATCATCGAAAAAAATTGAAGCCTCGATCAACAAATGGGGTAGCGACGGCGACACCAAATTCTTCGGAATCGATAGCGGCAAGCAGGAAAGCTGGGACCGATCAGACGACCGTGGCTTTGTGCTGTCCCTGAAAAGGAACGGCACCCAGGCGCCTTACTATGTGCAGGCCACAAGCAAGATCGAAATCGAAAACAGTACGGTGAAAGACCACGGTGAAACCATTCACCCGGTCGCGTAAGGCACTAGCAACAGCCAAGGCTGCCCTCGGGCGCCTTGGCTTCAAGTTGATACGTTGGAACAGCGCTCAATAACCGTCTACTGGTCCGAGTCAACTCGGCGGATGTCCGCCTGATACGTCGAGATATCCCTCAATCCCGGAGCGAGCGTCGGCGCGAAAGAACATCGCTCCCCCCTCCGGCGCCTTCATCTCTACCCCGCTGCGCAATCAAAAAACCGGCGAATGATCGCCGGTTTTCATGACGTGCCGTTCGGCCGTGCAGAGCGTCAAACCGCCCCTGCCCTGCCATCGAATCAATGCGGCGCGTTCAGGGTCAGGCGCATCTGGCGGTTCACATCCTTGTACAGCAGGTAGCGGAAGCGACCCGGGCCGCCGGAGTAGCAGGCCTGCGGGCAGAACGCGCGCAGCCACATGAAATCGCCAGCCTCGACCTCGACCCAATCCTGGTTCAGGCGATACACCGCCTTGCCTTCCAGAACATACAGGCCGTGCTCCATGACGTGGGTCTCGGCGAAGGGGATCACGCCGCCCGGCTCGAAGTTGACGATGTTGACGTGCATGTCGTGGCGCATGTCGCTCATGTCGACGAAACGGGTGGTGCTCCAGCGACCTTCGGTGTCAGGCATCACCCGCGGCTCGATGTCCTGCTCGTTGGTGACGAACGCGTCCGGATAAGGCACGCCGTCGACTTTCTGGTAGTGCTTGCGGATCCAGTGGAAACGCGCTTCGGTGCCGCTGGTGTTGCGCAGCTTCCAGTCGGCGGCCGGAGGGATAAAGGCATAGCCGCCGGGCTTGAGGACGTGCACCTGGCCTTGCAACGTCAGGTTGACTTCACCCTCGACGACAAACAGCACCGCTTCGGCGTTGGGGTCCTGCTCGGGCTTGTCGCTGCCGCCATTGGCGCCCACTTCAACGATGTACTGGGAAAAGGTTTCGGCGAAACCCGACAGCGGACGGGCAATGACCCACATGCGCATGTTGTCCCAGTGCGGCAGGTGGCTGGTGACGATGTCACGCATCACGCCCTTGGGGATCACCGCGTAGGCTTCGGTGAACATGGCGCGGTCGGTGAGCAGCTCGGTCTGCGCCGGGTGCCCGCCGTGGGGCGCGTAATAAGTGGTTTTGGACATGGAGACTCTCCTCATTGTTGTTTTGCTGCCCCGTGCTGCAACGCCGCCGGGGTGAACAAATCTGCGGAGCGACGCGCCAGGCAATGCCGGGTATCGCTGCTGGCCACCACGATATCCAGCGCCGCTTTCATGCACAAATTAAATACTGAACTACGGCATATTCATTTATCGAATACCAAGCGGATTCAGCCACGGGTGTCCTGGGCCAGCACCCGTGACAATACCCGCGCCAGCTCCTTGACCATGGGATCGGCCGCCAGGCGGTGCAGCAGCGCCACCTCGAACACATCCACCGATGGCAGGCCAATGCTTTTGGGCAGCACCTCATGCCCCGGGGTCACCGCCCGCAGCGGCAGCAAGCCGATGCCCATGCCGTCGGCAATGGCCGACTGCAAGCCACTGAGGCTGGAGCTGGTGAAACTGATATGCCAGCGCCGGCCGATGGTTTCCAGGGCACTGATCATTTCATCGCGATACACCCCGCGAGGCGGGAAGGTGACGATGGGCAACGGGTCGAGGTCGATGCAGGGGTTTTTCGCACTGTCCACCCAGCGAGTCTTCTCGGGCCAGCACGCCACGGCCTCACGGCTGTTGCGCAATTGCTTGAGTACCACCAGGTCCAGTTCGCCACGGTCATAACTGCCACTCAGGTCGCGGCTCATGCCGCTGGTGACTTCCAGCTTGACCTGGGGGTAGCGCCGGTTGAACGCCGCCAGTTGCTCAGTGGTGCGCCCCGCAGCAAAGTCGTCCGGCACGCCGATACGCACCGTCAGCGCCACCGTGGCCCCGGACAGCGCCTCAAGCATCTCGTCGTTCAGCGCCAGCAGCCGCCGGGCATAGCCCAGCAAGGTCTCGCCGGCATCGGTGGGTAGCACGTCGCGGTTGCCGCGCTCCAGCAGCCGGTGCCCGGCCATGTCCTCCAGACGGCGTATCTTCTGGCTGATGGTGGACTGGGTGGAATGCAGGCGACTCGCCGCGGTGGTGAAGCTGCCGCAATCGGCCACCGTGACAATGGCGCGCAGCAAGTCGAGGTCGAACAGGCGGCTATTGGGTTTCTCAATGTCGCTCATGCAGGTATCTGTTTTCTGAATGCGAGGGTTCTTTCTACCGGTTCTTGTCCCAAGAGACAAATCCATGCAACGGCAGTGGATATGCCATCATGCGCCACCACCGCTCACCCATCCGAGAAGGACATCAGGATGCAGTTCATCCCCCTGGTCGATGCCGATCCCGCCACTCAGGCCCATGTACGCACGCTGCGCAACCAGGAAGAGGTGCGCAAGTACATGTACACCTCCCATGAAATCAGTGAACAGGAACACCAGCGCTGGCTGAGTTCCTTGCAGGGCAATCCGGCCCAGGCAGTGTTTGTCGTCGTGGGCGAAGGCCAGGCCCTGGGCATCGTTTCACTGAATGCCATCAATGCCCGACAGAAAACCGCCGACTGGGCGTTCTACCTGGACGCCAAGCAGCAAGGCAAGGGCCTGGGCAGCCTGATCGAGTTCTGGATGCTGGACTACGCCTTCACTGAAGCCGGTCTGGAAAAGCTCAACTGCGAGGTGCTGGCCAGCAACCCGGCGGTGATCAACATGCACCTGAAATTCGGTTTCCAACAGGAGGGGCTGCGGCGCCAGAACATCCTCAAGGATGGCCAACGCATGGACGTCGTCCTGCTGGGCATCACCAAGGCGGAGTGGCAGAGCAAACGCCCGATGCTTGAGCCGCTGATCGCCCGCCTGGGCAGATAAGCCGCCAAGGCACCCGGCTGTAGTTGCAGCGTATCGGGCGCCCTGTCCTGGACAGGAGCAAGCGGCGGTTCAGCCCTTATTGCGGTTTTTCGCCCCGCCCTGGCGCGCCTTGAAGCGTGGATTGGATTTGCAGATCACGTAGATCCGGCCGCGACGCTTGACGATCTGGCAGTCGCGGTGACGGTTCTTGGCTTCTTTGAGGGAGGACAGGACTTTCATGGGAGAGGCTCCTTGGGGTGATTTTAAAACGTAATAACATATCTTATTTGTAAACAAGAATAATTATCAACATCAAATCCCTTCCTCTCGAAAGAAGGCTCAGCTGGCGGCCTAGAGCATTGGCTCTAAAGATCACCACAAAGCGGTCGTTATCCTTTATTCACCCCCACTCAAGGAAGCAGTGACATGGAAATAAGCAACCGTCCCCTCCCACCACTGACCGCCGGCGGCTCCCAGCCCGGCATCAAGCTGCCTGACTCGGGCAAGGTGCTGACCCCACCGCCCCTGACGGCGGAACAGAAAGAGGCGCTGGAAAAACTCCGCGACAAGGCCAAGGAACAGCCTCAGCCACCGGTCACGCCGCCAAAAACCTCGTTGATCGACGAAGTCGTCTGATCCAAGAACCCGGACGGACACGGCAGCGCCTGGGCCGGTCCGTTCGGCATGGGAAGGGAAACAGGCGCGTCACCAACTGCCCGACGCCCCCCCGCCGCCACTGGAGCCGCCGCCTCCGGAGAACCCGCCTCCCGAGCTCGAACGACCGCCGCTGCCGCTACTACCAGCGCCACTGGACCAGTGAAAGCTGCTGCCACTGGCAAACAGCATAAAACCGAGGAAGTAGGCGAACGGCAACACCGTCAGCCACTGCCGGACCGTGCTCCAGGCGTCGACACCCCAGGCCATTAGTAGAATCAGCACCAGCAGCGCCCCCAGTCGCCACGCAAAGCCCTTGGGGCTCTTGCGCCACCGGTTGCGCATCATGCGGTAGAGCAGCCAATGCCCCCCCAGTACCAGCAGCACAGCGGCCGGCCAGGCCAGCCCGTAAAGGAAGGTCGCACTGCCCAGATACTGGCTGACCAGGCTCAACAGCGCGATATACAGCAACAGCCCCAGCACTCCGTAAAACACCCGACGCGCCTGCCACAAACCGGCGAAGGTCGCGCCGCCCACCAGCATGCACAGTGGCACCAGGAACAACTGCACCAGCCACTCGCGACCGCCCACCGCCCCTACCAGCAACGCCACCAGCAGTACCAGAGCGGCCAGGACCCGACGCCACTTCCAGCCTGCGGCCAGCATCACCCCCGCCACCGAACCGCTGATGAACGCCAGCAGCAAGGCATAGGCTTCCAGCGGTACGCTCAAGGGCGCCGGTTCCGGCAGCTCACCGCCGTCCACCAGGATGATCAGATCGTCCAGCGCACGATCGATCCCACCGGCAAAGTCTCCCTGGCGAAAGGCCGGGGTCAGGTCCCGGGCGATGATCTGCCCGGCCAGCAAGTCGGTGACCACCGGTTCCAGGCCGTAGCCCACCTCGATGCGCACTTTGCGGTCGTTTTTCGCCACCAGCAGCAGGAGGCCGTCATCGACCCCCTTGCGCCCCAGTTTCCACGAGCGAAACAGCTGGTTGCTCAAGGCTTCGATGCTTTGCTGGCCAAGGTTGGGCACCAGCATCACCGCGATCTGCGCGCCACGGCGCTGCTCCAGTGCCGCCAGTTTGTTCTCCATACGCTGCTGATCGGCAGCGTCCAGCGTGTTGCTCAGATCGATGACCCGGCGATCCAGGGAGATCTTCAGCAGCCCGGGCGGGGCCGGCTCGGCCACCACCAGTGTCGGTAACAGCAGACCGAGAAACAGCGCCAGCCACAGGCCGCGCCCTTGTTGCCACAACACCTTGATCATCCGAGCGCTTGCCCCATCGTTCTTCCTGAGTGGGCGAACTTTACCACTGCCTTTGTGCGGGTCGATTCGACAGCACGGCCCCCAGGCAAAAAAACACCGGGCAGGTGACCAAACCTGCCCGGTGCCCGACGACCTGTCGTGTTGCTGCAACCAGCCTCAGCCCAGGCGGTTGAGACACACCACTTTGGGCTGGGTCATTTCCTCATAGGCGAACCGCACTCCCTCACGGCCCAGGCTGCCGTATTTGAAGCCGCCAAACGGCATGGCATCGAAACGGTAATCGGACGAATCGTTGATCATCACCCCACCCGCCTCGATCCGCCGCGCAGCGTCCATGGCGGTGCGCAGATCGTTGGTGAAGATCCCCGCGTGCAGGCTGTATTCAGGCTGGTTGGCCAGGGCGATGGCCTGATCCAGATCGTCGAACGGCTGCAGCACCACCACTGGCGCGAACACTTCGTCCTGCCACAGGCGACTGCCGTGGTCGACATTCTCCAGCACCGTGGCGGCGTAGCAGGAACCCTGGCGCCGATGCCCACAGAGCAGGCGCGCGCCCTGCTGCAAGGCTTCATCCACAACTGTCTGCGCATTCTGCGCCGCCTGCAGACTGATCATCGGCCCGATATCCGTGCTGTCGGCCAGCGGATCACCACTGACCTGAGCCCGGGCCAGGCACACAAAGGCCTCGCGAAAGGCCGCATAGATCGAGGCCTGGACCAGCAGGCGCTGGGTGCCGATGCAGTTCTGCCCCGCCGCCCAGAACGCCCCCGACACGCAACTCTGTACCGTGGCCTGCAGATCACAATCGGCCATCACGATCACCGGCGCGTTGCCTCCCAGGTCCATGGCCAGCTTCTTCAGTCCGGCGCTGCGGGCGATCTGCTCACCGGTGACAAAGCCGCCGGTGAAGGAGATCATCCGCACCTCACGCGCCGCCACCAGGGCCTTGCCCAACTCCGCGCCACCGGTGGCCAGGGTCACCACCGACGTCGGCAGCCCGGCATCACGCAGGTATTCCACCAGCTTGATGGCCGACAACGGCGCCAGCTCCGACGGTTTGAGAATCACCCCGTTGCCCCCGGCGATGGCCGGGCCCAGCTTGTGCGCCACCAGATTCAGCGGATCGTTGTAGGGCGTGATGGCCAGGATCAGCCCCAGAGGTTCGCGGGAGAACCAGCCCTGGCGGTTTTCCGAGCCTTCATAGGCATCGAACGGCAGCACCTCGCCCGCATTGCGCTTGGCTTCTTCCGCCGACAGCTTGAGGGTGTTGATGCAGCGTTTGACCTCCTTCTGCGCCTGCTTCAAGGTCTTGCCCGCTTCGTCGACGATCAGTCGAGCAAAATGCTCGGCGTCGCGCTCAATGTTCAAGGCCGCCCGTTCCAGAATCTGTGCCCGCTGATAACGCGGCAGCGCAGCGCAGTCCTTTACGCCCTGGCGGGCCTGCTGCAACAGGTACGGCACGGCACCGGCCTCAAGGCGTGGCACCGTGCCAATGACGCGGCCATCGAAGGGGCTGCAGACTTCAATCGAATCGGCGACCGGCGCCAGGCGTGACAGGTTCATGGGCAGGCTCCTAGCGGCTCGAGCGCGACTGGTGGATGTGGATGATGTCCGAGAGCAAGGCAAAGGCGGTCTCGATACGCCCGGCGCCCGGCCCGGACACCGTCACCGCGCCCAGCAGCCCGGTGTTGAACGACACCGCGTTGATCGCCCCGGAAATACCCGCCAGCGGATGGGCCAGCGGCAACAGCCGCGGCTCGACACTGGCCTGCAGCGAACCATCGGCTTGACGTTGGGCCGAACCGATCAGCTTCCAGCGCGCACCCTCGACCCGGGCCTGCTCCAGGTCCGCAGCCGTCAGACCGGAGATGCCCCGGCAACTGACGTCGCTGACGCTCAGCTGTGCACCGAGCAGTTCATTGGCCAGGATCACCACCTTCAAGCGCACATCGAAGCCTTCGACATCCGCCGTCGGATCAGCCTCTGCATACCCCAGGGTCTGAGCCTCGGCCACCGCCTCGGCAAAGCCCAGGCCGCCTTCCATGCGGGTCAGGACAAAATTCGAGGTGCCGTTGAGAATGCCCTCGAAACCCAGCAGCTCGCTGCCGGCCAGGGACTGCTGGGCCAGGCGGATCACCGGAGTGCCGCTCATCACCGCGCCTTCGTATTCGAAGGCCGCCTGATTACGCTGGGCCAAAGCCTTGAGCTCAGCGCCGTGCAGGGCAATCGGGCCCTTGTTGGTGGTCACCACATGCTTGCCCTGCTCCAGGGCCCAGCGGCAGAAAGTCGTGGCCGGCTCGCCGTCCACCGGGTTGGTGAAGGTGGCCTCGGCAATGATGTCGGCGCCAGAGTCCTTGATCACCTGCTCGTTGAGCGCCTCTACCTGACCACCGGGCAGTTGCGCCAAAGCGCCTTTGGTTGCCGGCAGCTTGCTCAGCAGGCCGGCGTCCAGCCCCTGGGGAGCAACGATGGAACCGAGGAACAGATCGCTGATGCCGACGATTTTCAAACTGAAACCCAGTTGTTTTTTCCATGCCTGATTGCGCTCGGCAATCAATTGCGCCAGGGCCCGATTGACCCCGCCGAAGCCCACCAGGGCGATGTTGTATTCAATCATTTTTGTTGTGTTCCATCCGGGTTGAGAAGCTGATGGACACAAGGTTAGGGGGCTGGCCCGGGCAGTGAAATATGCCGTTTTGCTGTATTTGCTGAGCATTTTGCCCACGCCTGGAGCCAGGTGCGCGGGCATAGAAACATGGCGGGTTGCGCAGGGACGCCTTCAGGAGTGCCTGGTCCTGTATCCCTGGTCCGCCAACCTTGTGCAATCCGTCACCCTTCTCTGCTTGGCGGCAGAGGGTGATGGCTCTGATTGATACAGGAGGAAGCCCCATGACGACTCTGAATCGATACATGCCGATTACCGGCCATGACTGCAACATTCCCTCGCTGCTGATCGATACCCAAGCCCCCATTGACGTCCTCCACGATGCAGCCGCGTATCGCATTCGCGCTGTGATTCAATTGCTGGAGAGTTTCGCGGTTTCTGATGAAGCGCCCAAAGGTGCAGTGGTACTGCAGGAACTGTCGCTGGTGTGCAGCATTTTGCTGCGAGATGGGTGTGATTTGATGGATGTGACGACAAGGCGGATGCAGGAGCAGGTGTTTCAGTAAGCCAAAAAGGGCGACTTGAAAGTCGCCCTTTTTCTCTCGCTGTAGATCGGATAGCGATCGATCAAAGGCTTACTTGCTCTCTTTGGCAATAGTGCCCAGGCTTGCATCTTTGACCAGATAACGGCCTTCCACATCGCTTAACACCTTTAAGCTGTTGCGAGCCATCATCACACCAACTTCCACTTCTTGCTTGAGGTAGATAACCTCGCCTGCTTTCACCGTCACAGGCATGTCTGCCCAGTTTTCAGCCTTGGAGCTAATAACGTGCTGACCAGGGGTGACGTAGAAATAAATGTATTGGTTACCACGGTTGTAGCCCATTTCCGAGTCGGCTTCCTTGTCATCCAGGAAGACATTGAAACGTACCATCATTCCCACATTGCTAGGACGAACGACGTATACCAGGCCTTTATCGGCAACTGCAGGTTTAGGTAGTGAGTACTGCGCGACCTCGGCTTGCATTTTTTCCATAGATGGGGCTGAGGCACAGCCATAAAGCAGGACTATAGAGACAACAGAGGCGATCTTGCAGACAATCTTAATCATGTAAATCTTCCCTATTACACGTAGCTTTATAATTTCCTACAAACTAGAAAAATCGCTCCACTGCCGAAATCAATATCCGCCTGTGATTTCAACTAATTAAACGTTCGCCTTCCCAACCGAAACCGCAACCTCTATTACTATTTTAGAAGCGCCAGACTGATCACGAGATAAACTTTCATCCTTCAGTGGATCAAGCACATAAAAAACTTCAACACGTGAGCCAACCTGATAAAAACTGACATCCTCTTCATCATGAACATAAATACCCTCAGTACACAAAACACCTTCATCCAGCATCACATCCATTGTATTATCAGGCATATCACCATCCTGACCAGAATAATAGGTCCTAACTATAACACCAGAAATTTTCTTTGCAGGCATAACGCCACAACTAATACTACCCCACCATTCCTTAGAACCAAAAAGTCCAAAACTGCCCTTAAGCCCTAACAAAGGTCTATTTTTATCCAAAGTCAACGACTGCACTAAAAAAACCTGCTCTGGATCACGCCTAAGCTCCTCAGCCAATTGATAAACTAATCTCATGGGCACACGACTCTCAGCCAAAGATAAAAACATCCCCACCCCCACCTAACGCAATGTTTCAACACGAAGAATATTTTTATTAAAAATATCTAATGCAACCCCCTTTCCCAGCT
This sequence comes from Pseudomonas sp. 910_21, assembly GCF_052850735.1. Taxonomy (NCBI): domain Bacteria; kingdom Pseudomonadati; phylum Pseudomonadota; class Gammaproteobacteria; order Pseudomonadales; family Pseudomonadaceae; genus Pseudomonas; species Pseudomonas sp. 910_21. Next base: position 306,503 of record NZ_VXCY01000005.1, read on the forward strand.
GAGTATTCAATACTCCGGCACCGCCGCTTACATGAGCCTCTCCAGTCGCCTCCACTTTAAAGCGAGCATTTGTTTGGTTCCACTTCCCCGTTTGGGTCGACATACTTGGAAACTGGTTTGTCGTTGGAGAGTTTGCGGAAACCCCAATTTCTTGAAGCTTCGCAGACGTGCCTGGTTTTGTAGTAATCCTTACCAACACTCCATTATATTTTCCAACATAGTCCTTGTTTGGCGAAATAGATGTTTCACCTGTGCCAGGTATAAGCCCTGTACGTTGCATCTTTGCGAAATCCGCCTCAGACATTACTCGATACATTATTTCATTACCTTTTGCATCAAACTCCAAAACAGGACTTAGAGGGTTTGATGACTTAGTAACGGGCACTCCAACAATATCATCAGTTCTAAATCTTGCAGCAGCAAGATTCGCTGCATCTTGGGCCGTTCCGTCCTCACTATACATCACTCCCGGATTCAGCTTGTGCTCCGGAGTTACATAGGCACCATCCTTCTGCACTCCATCCAGCTGAGTACCGCCAGTATGAGGCGTAGTGATAACTCCACCCCCTTCAGCGTAGCCCCCGCTGGCGGGATTCCCTCCTGACGTATCAACAATCGGATTGACCAGCTTTCGGTTTTCATCATCAAGCAGGTGAATTGGAAACGCAGTGAGGGTTATAAACTCCCAAAGGCCGATTGAAATTTTTAGCTGCTTCTGCACCTCTTCCTTTGCAGCACCACCTGCTTTTTTAGCGCTCTCAACAACCGAGTTGGCTGTGTTACGCATATTTTCTTGAGTCTCGGGCGACGCTACCGAGCCGACTGCGTCACGCATATTTTCTTGAACCTGAGGCGTCGCTACTGAGTAGGCCAGCGCAAACGCTAAGGCCCCCATCATTCCTGCGGCAGGAGCAGCAGCGAGATTTAGCGATCCATTTGAAGGGTTCTTCAAACTGGCCAACATTTCTGCCAGCTCAAGTGACTTTTCCGGGCTCTCGCGGGCGATATCCTTCATTCGAGCGATAAGAAGTTGCGCGCGCTCTCCATTCGCTTCGCCGACTTTCGCCCGGATCAGATAATCCATACCCTCCGCACGTTTGTTCTCATCCTTGCTGACGAGTTTTCGAGCGTTTTCACGGATCACCAGCACGTTATTCACATGCCTGGATGCAAACTCGATATCACTTCCCGCTGTCAGCAGCACGACCATACTGGCCATAAGCTCGTCGAGCTTTAAGATCGCGTCTCGACTGTTCTCCCCATACAACTCAACATTCTTCTTCCACTGCTCATACGTCTTCTTCGGACTCGCCACAGCGCCAAGGGAAGAACTGCTCGCATACAAATCCGTACGCGTCTCCTCATCCTTGGTGATCTCATACGCCTTGCTCACATCCCGGTTCAGCCCGGCCGTTGAATCGGCCCCGGTTTCAGCATCCTTGCGCACCACGATCTCGCCCGCCCCGACGGTGGCGCGGACGATCTGCTCGCGGTCCTTCTGGTAGTCCCAGCCGCTGACGCTCCAGCCGGTTTCACCTTCCTTGCCTTTACCCACCTGGCTGCTGTCTTGTGTGGTGCCACTACCGGAGCTGTAGGTGCCGCCCACGTTCAGGTAATAGCCGTGTTCCTTGTCCTTGCCGGCGATATCGCTGAAGCCCAGGGTGCCGGTGTCCAGCTTGAGGTTGCCGTTGTCAGCAGCGATCAGCGCACCGTCGATTTGGGTGTGGTTTTCGGTGCGGATATCGACCTTGTTCTTGCCAGTGATGCGGGTTTGCTCTTCAACCCAGTCGGCCTTGCCGGTGGTCTGGCCATAACCGACCGAGCCACTGAGCCCCGGAGCAGGACCAAAGGTGGCGGTGACGCTGATGTCGAATTCCTTGCCCTTGACCTTGCCGGTGTCGGCGACCGAAGCAACGTTCAGGTCTCCCCCGACACGCCCGATCACTTCATCACCACGCAGGTTGGCACCAGAAATGTTGGTGTCCTTGCCACTGGTGAAGCCCAGACGGTCCCCGGCATAGAGATAAGCCTCTTGCTGGCGCTCGCCTTCACGCTCCAGATTGCCTTTGCCCATGCTGACGCTGGCGTAGACGCCCACGCCTTCTGAACCAAAGGTGAAGCCCATCTCCCCACCACCACTGTTGCGGTTGTTCTCGCTGCTGTGGTCGTTCTGCGCGGCGCGGATGTTCAGGTCGTTGCCGGCATCCAGGTCGATGTTGCGTCCGGCCTGGGCCTGGGTCCCGATCAGGTTCAGGTCGTTGCTGGCCTTGAGGTTGATGTCGCGCCCGGCATCCAGTTGGGTGGCGGTGGAGGAACCTTGGCTGCTCTCGGTGCTGGCGGTGCCGAAGCTGCCGCCGACGCCGATCTTGAAGCCGCCACTGGTGCCGCCATGGATGCCGCCCCACATCTCGGTGTTGCGGGTTTCCTCGCTGATGCTGCCTTTGGCCACATCCAGGGTGACGTCGCGCCCTTTGATGTTGATGTCGCGCCCGGCACCCAGCTGGCTGCCCTTGACGGTCACGTCGTTGTTGGCCGTGAGATTCAGGTCGTTGCCGGCGTGCAGGGTTGAGGAGCGATTGCTCTGCTCGATGATCTCCTGGCTGCTGCTTTGCTTGCTGTTGCCAAGCTTGACGTCAGCGGTCGGCCCGGCGAGGAACTGGCTGACCGAGTCGATGGCCTTGAGGGTGCTGGAGGCTTTGCTGGTGTTGTTTTCACCGTCGCCGGCACCATTGACCGCGTCCTTGGTCTTGCCATAGTTGTGGTTAAGGGTGACACCCAGGCCATTGCGCTCGCTTTCACGCTGCTGCTCGGTCACCCGCACTTCCCGGGTGGCGTCGATCTTGATGTCGCGGCCGGCCACCAGATTGATGTCGTGATCGGCCCGAAGGTCGGAACCCACCTGATTGATGTCGCGCTTGGCGTTGACCGACAGGTCTGCACCAGCGCTGATTTGGCTGGCGGCGGCGGTCTGGGTTTCGACGCGATTCTTCTCCTTGTTGCGCTCGGCACCAGCGAAGAGGCTGACACCGTTGTCGTCGCTGCTGACGCCCACGCCGACTTGCTTGCTCTTCTTCCAGTCCTGCTCCGCCGAGCTGTTCTGTGCCGCCAGCACATTCACATCGCGTCCGGCGTCGAGGCTGACATTGCGCCCGGCGCTGATGCCGCTGCCCACCACATTGATGTCACGCTCGGCCTTCAGGCTCGCATCGCGGTCGGCCAGCACCTGGCTGCCCACGCTGGTGCTGCTTTGCGCCTGGCGCCCGGACTCCTTGGCCGAAGCAAAGGAGACGCTGGCCCCGGAGGAGGAAAGCCCGACCTTTTTCTTGTACTGCTCGCTGCGGCTGTAGGCCGTGTCATTGGCCGAAACCAGATTGATGTCACCGCTGTCCTTGACCAGCCCGGCACGCAGTTCCACATCGTTGCCGGCCACGGCTTCACTGGCCCGCAGGCGGATATCGTTGCCTGCGGCCAGCACCACATCGTTGCCAGCGCTCAGCTCGCTGCCGACCTGGGTCGCGGTGGTTTGCAACTGGCTCTTGCCGCTCTTCGACAGGCCGAGGAAGCCGGACTTGGTCTTCTTGCTGTAGGAGCCGTGCTCCTCGACACCGGAGAGGATCGCCACATCGCCGGTAGCGCCCACCATCAGGTCTGCGCCAGCCTTGAGCTGGCTGCCGATCAGCGTGACGTCGCGGCCACCGTTGATGCTCATGCCGCCATCGGCTTTCTTGCTGGTGTTGAGGGTCAGGTCTTTCCCGGCCTCGACCACAGAGGCGATGTTGGTGCTGTGGTAGCTCTCCTGTTGCTTACTGCTGCTACGCCCGAAGGAGCCTTTGCTCTTCTTCGAGTAGAAAGAGGCGCTCTCGTCCTTGGCGGACAGCAGGCTAAGGTCGCGAGTGGCATCCAACGCGACGTTTTGCTCGCCCTTCACCTGGCTGGCCACCAAGGTCAGGTCCTGACCCGCCTTGATCGACAGATCGCCGCCAGCGGTCACCGAAGACGCCTGCTGACGTACCTGATCGTTACTGCTGGTGACCTTCTTGCTCTTCGACGCGCGGTGGCTCTCATTGGCCGCAGCTTCGATGGATACGTCACGCGCCGCTGCCAATGCCAGGTTGCCCTGGGCAGCGACCTTGCTGGCCACCATCTGCAGATCCTGGCCGGCCGTGGCGGAAAGATTGCCACCGACCTGCACTTCACTGCCGTACTGGGTGGTCTGGCTCTGGCTCCAGTTGGTCTTCTTGTGGCGTCCGCTGCTGCTGTTCACTTGCTCGGTGGCCACCAGCGCCAGATCACGCCCCGCCTTGAGACGCGCATCCCCCCCGGCCTGGAGCACGCTGCCGCTGTTACGGATATCCCGTCCGGCGTCGATATTCAGGCTGTTGTCCGCCTCGACCCGAGCCGCGTTGTTGAGGTAGTCGTTGTGCTGGGCCCCGCCGCCATAACGGGTGTCCTGGCTGACTTTCGAGCGTTCGTTGATGACGTCGCCCTGGGTCGCTACCAGGCTGACGTCCTGGCCTTTGAGAATCCCGCCCCGGGCATTGCGGATGCTTTGGGTGGCCAGCAGCGACAGGCGTTCGTTGGCGTCCATCAGGCCGCTGTTGTCGATGTTCTGGGCGCTGGCTTGCAGTTGTGCACTGGCGCGAAGGGTGCCCTGGTTGGCCAGGGCGCCGCCGGAGATCAGGTTCACGTCGCGCCCCTGAATCAGTGCTCCGTTGGGCGCCAGGCGGTTGTTGGCCTGGGCCATGTACAGCACCGGTACCAGGACCTTCTCGCCGTTGACCTCCTGTTCCTGCATCCAGACGATGTCGTGGGTCAGGGCCGCGACCTGGGCTGAGGTCAGGGCTATACCGGGTGACAGATCAAGGGCGGTCTTGCTGGCGATCGCGTTGTCCATCAGGTAGCGGAACATCGCTTCGTCGCTGTCCAGCCCGGCAATAAAACGCTGGCCGGTGCGGGCAATCACCGCTTCGCGGATCAGCCGTTGCTCATAGAGCCCGTCGCCCAGGCGGCGCTGGGCCTGGTCGCTGTTGAAGCCAATGCGGTTGAGCAGGTAGTCAGAACTGATGAACTGCTTGAGGTTGGCGAACGCCGGGTTGGTTTCGATCAGGTATTTGTGTTGCGGGTTGCGGCTGACTCTGAACAGGCCGCTGTCACCTTGCGGCAAGCTGAAACTGGGCAAGGCCAGAGGGTTGACCGCTTGTTGCTGCAGGTCCGGAGCGGCTTGCAGGTTCAACTGCGGCAGGGCCTGGGTGCTGCTCTCCACAGCTGTCATGCCGACCCGGCTGGCACTGGCGGCCACGGCTTCACCCGGACGAATCACGCTGTTTTCCAGCAGTTGGGTGCCGGTGATGTGCACCTTGCCGGCGCCCTGGATGACTGCCGCGGCGACTTCGCCACTGCCGGTGGTCTCGACCTTGCTGAAGCCGCTCAGGCTACCGAGCGCAATCGCTCCCAGCGGCATCGCCGTAGGGTTGTAACTGGCAGAGTTGGGGTCGTTGTAGGCGTTGTAGCGCCCAATGTTGTTGACGAAGGTGTAGTAGGCGCCTTCGTCCTTGGTGTAGATCGAGTAAGCGTAATTGCGGATCTCGCCCCCACCGGCACCGATGTTCTTCAGGCTGTTGCTTTGCAAACTGATATCGCCGGCGGCGGAGACGGTGCTGAACTGGTTCTCGAAGCTGTCGCCCTTGAAGGTCAGTTCGGCACCGGAAATCAGGTTGCCGCGCGATGAGTCTTCGGTGATCTTCGTGCCATAGACCTCGGTCACCGAGTAGTAAGCCTCGCAGTGCTTGCCCTTGCAGTTGTCGGTGAAGCCCAGGTTGATACGCCCGGAGGTCAGGGCCGGAAGAAAGGCGAACTTTTCCTTGCGGTTGATAAGACGGTTGGCCAGCAACTGCATGCCATGAGCGCTTTCGAGGGTGCCGGAAATGTTTTCGATCAGGCTGGCAGGCTGCTGCCCGGGTGCATTGACGTCCAGGCGGCCGAGGCTATAGATGTCGCCCTTATCGTTGGTCAGGCTGCTGGTTTCCAACTGCATGTCGGCGCCGCTGAAGATCAGCCCGCCCTGGTTGACCAGGGTCGGGGTTTCAATATGCAGGGCATTCCCCGCCCCCAGAGTGCCCAGGTTGGTCAGGCTGTCGACCTTGAGTTGCAGGTCTCCGGCAGCCGTGAGCGTGCCGAGGTTCTGCAGGTGACTGCCCAAGGTGAAATCGGCCACACCGCCACTGCGCACCTCGGCCTTCTGGCCAAGGTCGGCGCGGGCGGCGGCAAAGGTCATGCGACCCTGGCTCTTGAGAATGCCGTTGCCTTGGTAGGAGCCACTGAGCATCAGCTTCAGGTCGCCGTCGGTTTCCAGGCCGCCGTCGTTGATCCAGTGGTTACCACTGGCTTCGACGCCCTCCACTGAAATCAGCTTGCCAGTGCGGGTCTGGGTGAAGGTCCCGACCTTCAAGCCGAGCTTTTGTGCCTGGATCTGACTGGTATTGCTCCAGTCCGCCAGGTCCAGATCCAGCCGGCTGTTGGTGATGAAACTGCCGCCGGCATTGCCGGTGTCCGCCAGGGACAACGCGAAGCCTTGTTGCCCCAGGTGGCGCACCAACCCTTGCTGGTTGCTCAGGCCCCCGCTGCTCAGCAGCAACCGCTGGTTGCCGATCTCCACCAGGCCCTGGTCGTTATCGAAACGGCCACCGATGCTGAAGCGGCTCTCGCCCTGCTCGCCCAAGGCCCGCAAACGGCCCTTGGCATTGCTCACCGAACCGGCTTCCACCGCGAGGCTTTCCCGGGACTCGATCAGCCCTGCGTCGTTGTCCAGCTTGCCGGAAAGTGCCAGCCCGATGGTTTCGGCGCTGAGGCTGCCCTTCTGGTTCTGCAGACTGTCGACGGAGAGTTGCAGGTGCTTCTGGCTGGCGATCTCGCCCTCGTTGTTGTGCACCTCGCCGCCCTTGAGTTGCAAATCGCCTGCGGTGGACAGTACATGCCCCTGATCATTGATCAGACGGGAGCTGCTGCTGATCTCGACTGCCGCCCCGCGGGCCTGCCCCTGAGAGTTGTCGAAGGTCGCGCTCTTGACTTCAAGCTTGCCAGTCTGGGCGTTCAGTCGTCCTTGCTGGTTGCGCAGTTCATCGGCTTCCAGGCTCAGTTTGCCGGCACCCGTGAGGATCTTGCCGCCGCCGTTGTCGAGGACCTGCTTGACCCTGGCCTTGAGCTCGCCCTGGTTGGCTTGCAGGGTGCCCTGGCGGTTATCCAGGCTGCCGGCATTCAGGGTCAAGTCTGCGCTTTTGCTGAGAATCAGCCCCTGATCGCGGTTGTCCAGGCTGTCGAACGCCACCTTGAGTGACTGCTCGGCGGCCAGGGTCCCGCCACGATTATCCAGACTGTCACCCTCAACCTTCAGGGCTTGCTGGCCAATCAACTGACCGCCACGGTTATCGACACGACCGGCCTTGAGGCTCAGCTCGCCCGCTGCCACCAGTTCCGCGCCCTGGTTATCCAGGCGCTCAAGATCAGTCGTGAGACTGCCCCGGGCGTTGATACTGCCCGTGTTGGTCAGACTGCCACCCTGAAGCTGCAGATGGCTGGTGGGGTTGATGGTCTCGATACCCTCTTGCCGCTGAAGCCCCGCATTGAGCTGACCGCGACTGACCACCTGCTGGCCTTCGAGGTGCAGGTTGCCGCCCGCGGTCAGGTTTTTGTCCACTGTCAGTTTTTCAGCGGCAACCACTTTGGCGTTCCGGTCCGCATACACCGACTCGGTCAGTTGCACCGCTTGCGCCTTGAGTTGCACGTCGCCCTGGGCTTGAGCACGAGTCAGGGTCAGCTTGCCGTTGGCATCGATTTGCAGGTCACCACCGCTGGTGGCCATATCACCTGCCAGCTTCACCCCGACCCCAGCTTCAGTGCCCACCAGCTTGATGGCCCCGGCGTACATGCCGCCCAGAGCCGAAGAGTCGATGGCCAGTTGCGGCGCATCCGCTGGGTTGGCGGCGCGGGCCGTGGCGTTCAAGGTCTTGGCGTCGACGTCATTGGCCCCGGCGATCACCGCCAGGTGCTTGGCCTGGATCTCGGCGTTGATTTTCGCGCTACGGGTGATGATTTCGAACTGGTCGATATTGCCAGCGTTGAGGCCCGCGCCCTCGATGGACACGCTGCCCTGGTCCACCTGATAACGCTGGATCTGACCGTTCTCGATCACCGGCTTGCCGGTGGTCAGGGTGGCTTTCGGGGTGTTGATAAAGCCGCAGCCGTTGCAGCTCACGCCATAGGGGTTGGCAACGATGACATGGGCCGATTGCCCGGCCACTTCGGTGTAGCCCTTGAGCTGGCTGGGGCTGCCGCCGTTGACTTCGTTGAGGATCACATTGGCCGCGCGGCCACCCAGGTTGGGGTTGCCGAGGATGATCCCGCCGAGTTGGGTTTCCTGGGTACGGTTGATGGCGTTGTTGAGGATCACGCCCTGCTGGCCGACGTTGTAGTCGCTGAACTGGTTATGGGACAAGCCACCGCCATTGGGGGCGGCGATGTTGACGATGGGCACGCCATTGCCGGCCTGACCGAGACTGGTGCCGCTGCCGTTGACCACGATGCCGTCGGCCATCACCACCAGCGGCTGCCAGAACATCACGTTGGCCAGGATGAACGCCAGTCCGCGTTTCGGCAGGCCCAAAAAGGACTCACGGGATTGCAGGGCAGCCGAAGGCTGGCGGGCCAGAAAGGCAAACTGACGAACGTCCATGTCGAATATCTCAGGCAAAAAGCGGAATTAGAGGATCAGATCCTGGTCGCCGGGGTTGAAGGTCGGTGCGGGCAAGGGAGCGGCAATCGCCATGTGCACGGGGCCGGCCAGCAGCAGGCAAGACAAGGCACAGCACAACCTCATCCCGAGGGCGGAGATAGGCATATTCGGTCCTTCGAAAGGGCAGCAAGGGTCAATACAGGGCGGCGATATTAATGTGCCACTATCCTGGCGTCAAACAAGCGCCGAGCACCCCAGCAAACGGCGTATACCCCCGGAATACGGGCCTTGCAGTGGGTGCCGATACTGGATTAACCCCAATAACCGACACATCAGACACTTCTGAATTTTCAGGAAAGGTTTCTTGGTAGCGGACTGTTGATCCGCCAGAGGCGTTTCTTCGAGCCATCGGCTACCCGCGCAGATTTCCACCGAAACCATTTCAAGGCGTACCGCCCAACACCTGTTCATGAGGCATGAACGGGCACATTCCGCGGCGCCAAAAAAGCAAAAAAGCCAACACTGGTTGGCTTTTTCAAGCAGGCAGACAGCCCCTAACTCACCGAGGACAGGACAAAGGACGTGACGGTGTTTTCCACCCCGGGCAAGGCGGCGATGTCATTCCACACCCGATGCACCCGCTCCGCCGTGGCGGCGCTGACCCGCACCAGTACATCGAACTCGCCGCTGAGCACTTCGCACTGGACGATCTCCGGCATGGCACGCAAGGCCTGCAGCACTTCGGCGCCGCGCATGCGGTCGTAGCGGTAGACGAAGATCAGCGCATTGATCCGGGTGTCCGCGCCCCGCCCCTCCCCCACGCGAATGGTGTAGCCCTGGATCGCCCCGTCCCGTTCCAGGCGCTCGATACGCTGGCGCACGGCATTGCGCGACAGGTTGACCTTGGCCGCCAGCTCGGCGTGGGCGGCCCGGGCGTTGAGGGTCAGTTCGGCCAGGATGCGCTCGTCCAGAGGATCAAGAATCCGCTTCATGGGCTCACCTTGCACCGGCCCATCACCAGGACTCCAGGCAGTGCAGCAGCGCGCCAAAGTCATCCGCGGCCAGCGTCTGCCACTGCAGCGTCGAAGGCTGTGCCACCGGCTCTTGCGGCAACCCGGGGAGGCCCAGCGAGCTCAGCAGGCGCGCCGACTTGGCCGGTGCAATCTCCCCCAGGGTGACCATCGGCGCCACCAGGCTGCGGCGGTACAGGCGTGCCGCCAGAACCCCGGTGGCGGCATGGGGGTCAATGACGTAGCCGGTGTCCCGATACAGGCTGACGATCTCCTTGCCGGTCTCTTCGTCGCTGACCGAATAGGAGTCGATGATCATCCGCGCCTGCAGCCAGGCCTCGTTATCCAGGGTCATCTCGCCGCTGTCCTCGAAGCCCTGCATCAGCACCGCCACCGCGTCCGGGTTCTGGCCATACAGCTCCCAGACCAGGCGCTCCAGGTTGGCGAACAGCGACAGGTCCATGGCCGGCGACAGGCTCTGGCTGGCCTGCCCCCGGGAATACTGGTTCTTCAGGAACAGTTGGTGCAGGGCGTCATTGCGGTTGGTGGCCACGATCATCTGAGTGATGGGCAGGCCCATTTTCTGCACGATGTAGCCAGCATAGACCTCGGCGAAACTGGCCGCCGGAACACTGAAGCCGATGGGCCGCTGGCCTCCGCCCAGTTGCAGCACGGCGTGGAAATACAGCACCAACTGGGCCATGACCCCGACCCAATTGCTGGAGTTGAAGCCGATCACCTCGTGCGCGGCCAACGGCCACTGACGCAGCAAGCGGCTGACCAGGGTCTGGCAGTCATCGAAGCTGCCCTCCACGGCGAAGCGCCACAGGCCCGGCTGGTGCGCCGCCTGCAACTGCCGCCCTTGCTGCTCGGGCACCCCGTGCTGCGGATAGAACACCAGCAGTCGCGTCTGCGGGCAGTCCTTGAAGGCCTCGATGGCCGCCAGCCCGGTGTCACCATTGGTGGCCCCCACCAGCACCCCACGCCGCTGCCGGCGCTGGAGAAAGTAGCTCACCAGTTGGGCCTGCAGGCGTGCGGCAAAGTCCTTGGCCGAACCACTGGGGCCATGAAACAGCTCCAGCAGCCACTCATTGCGATCGATCTGGCGCAGCGGCGCCACCGCACGATGGCCAAAACCGCTGTAGGCCTGCCGAAGCAGCCCCTTGAAGTCCGCCTCGGGCAGGCTGTCGCCAACAAAGGGGCTGAGCACGCGAAAGGCCAGTTCGGGGTAATCCAGGGTCGACCAGTTGGCGATTTCCTGGGGGCTGAAACTGGGCAACTGCTGCGGCACATAAAGCCCGCCGTCGGCCGCCACGCCGGACAGGACCACGGTTGCGAAATCCACCTGTTCGGTGGCACTGCGGGTACTCACATAACGCATGCTTGGCTCCGGCCAGTCATTTGTAGCGATGGGCCTGCTCCACCAGCCAGGTGGAAAACTTCAGCGCATCGGGGTGTTGCTCGGCGTCGGCGCCGCGCACCAGATAAAAGGACTCGCTGGCCTCGATGCGTTGCTCGAAGGGTTCCACCAGACGCCCGTCAGCAAGCATTTCAGCGACCATCGAGGAACGGGCCAGGGCCACGCCCTGGCCCAGCTCGGCCATGCGCAAGGTCGAGATCAGGGTGTCGAACTGCATGCCCCGGGACGAGTCCACGCCACTGGCGCCGGCGCGCTTGAGCCAGTAGCCCCAGCCCTCCTCATAGCCCAGTACATGCAGCAGTTGATGCCGGGCCAGATCGTCCGGCACCTGCAGTGGCAAACGCGCCAGCAAGGCCGGGGCGCAGACCGGGAACAGGCTGTCCCAGGTCAGGCGCTGGGCCACCAGCCCCGGCCAGTGCCCGCGGCCCCAGCGGATCTCCATGTCGTCCTCGCCGTCCAGTTCCTTGACCCAGATATTGCTGATGTAGCGAAGGTCCACCTGGGGCTGGGCCTGCTGGAAGGTCACCAGCTTGGGGGCCAGCCAGTGGACGAAGAACGCCAGGCTGCCGCGGACCTTGATCGGCCGGTGCTGGTGCTGGCCGAAGATTTCGTTGGTGCCCACCGCCAGCCGGGTGATGGCGTCCTGCACCACCGGCAGGTAGGAGCGCCCCTCCTCGGTCAGGTCCAGGCCCCGGGGCAGGCGCTTGAACAGCGCCACCCCGAGGTGGCTTTCCAGTTGGCGGATCTGCTGGCTCACCGCGCCCTGGGTGAGGAACAGTTCCTCGGCGGCGTGGGTGAAGTTCAGGCAACGGGCGGACACTTCGAAGGCGCGCAACCAGTTCAGCGGGGGCAAGCTTTTCTGCTTCATGGCCTGGCTCTCATGGACACCCTGGATACCGCTCCCGTCCTTCAGCCTTGCAAGGCATCGGACGAGCGTGCCAGAGGTGCCAGGGCCAGGCGCCGCTGGCGGCTACTGCGGGTAATGTAATACACGAAGTAGCACCAGGCGATGAAGGGCAGACCGAAGTACAGGGCCACCCGCTGCTCGGGATCAAAACCGATGCCGACACAAGCCAGGGCGCAGCAGAACAACGCCCCCAGCGGCACCCAGGGATAGCCGCGGACACGGAACTTGAGCTCGCGAACATCGCCGCCGTTGGCCACATAGTGACGGCGAAAGGCGATCTGGCTGGCGGCGATGCTCATCCACACCACCACCACCGCCAGCCCGGAAATCGACACCAGGGCCAGGTAGATGGTGTCCGGGGCGAACACACTGCTGAGCAGAGAGGCCGCACCGCCGGCCATGCTCACGATGATCGCGTTGAGCGGCGTGCCCATGCGGGTCAGGGCCGAGAACTGCTTGGGCAGATGGCCCTGGTCACTCAGGGTCCAGAGCATCCGCGAGGCGGCGTACAACCCGGAGTTGGCGGCGGACAGCAGCGCGCTGATGATCACGAAGTTCATGATGTCCGCCGAGTACGGAATACCGATGTAGGTGAACACCGTGACGAACGGGCTTTCCACCAGGCCGGCCTGCTCCCGGGGCAACAGGGTGGCGAGGACGAAGATGGTGCCGACAAAGAAGATCGCCAGGCGCAGCACCGTGGTGCGGATCGCCCGTGGCACGTTGCGTTGCGGGTCGCGGGTTTCGCCGGCGGCAATGCCGATCAGTTCAGTGCCGGAGAAGGCGAAGGACACCGCCAGCAGGGTCATGGCAATCGGCATGAAACCGGTGGGGAACAGCCCCTCACGAGTGAAGTTGCTCAAGCCGATGCTGTGGGCCTGATCGATGTTCAACAGGCCCAGGATCGCCCCGCCACCCACCGCCAGGAACACCAGCACGGTGATCACCTTGACCAGCGACAGCCAGAACTCGGTCTCGGCGAACAGCCGCACCGAGACCACGTTGGACAAAAACACCACCATGGCGAACAGCGCGCTCCAAATCCACACCGGGGTGTCGGGGAACCAGCGGGCCATGAGGATGCCGGCGGCGGTGAATTCCGAGCCGATGGCCACGGTCCAGGTCAGCCAGTACAGCCAGGCCACGGTGTAGCCGGTGCCGGGGCCGAGAAAGCGCGTGGCGTAGGTGCTGAAGGAGCCGGTCTCGGGCATCTGCACCGCCAGTTCGCCGAGGCACATCATCACCATGTACACCATCAGCGCGCCGATGATATAGGCGATCACCGCGCCCAGGGGGCCGGCCTGGTTCACCGTGTAGCCGGATGTGAGGAACAGCCCGGTGCCGATCACCCCGCCGAGGGCGAGCATGACAATGTGCCGGGTCTGCATTTCTTGCTTGAAGCCGCCGCGCAAGTCGGTCTGTTGTTCTTGTAGGGACATGATGGTTCTCATGAAAGTTGTCAGGGCAAGTCTCAATTTCTGCGACTGTGGAAATGGGCAGAAAACAAATCGGATGCCACCAGGTTTTTATTGTTATTCCTCTTCATGAAGCCCCCACGGGCTGCCTTGCTGTGGGGGTGTTGCGCGCTCTTTCAGTGGGCGACCTCGGCCCGGGCATTCAGGGAAGGGACGGCGCCGGGCGCCGCATTCTGCTTGAGGGATTGGCGCAGCCAGGCAAAGGCCTGTTGCAGGTCTGCCAGCAGGTCATCGGTGTCTTCGATGCCCACCGAGATCCGCACCAGGCCTTCGGAGATGCCCAGGGCCTGGCGCTCTTCCAGGGTGTTCTCCACATGGCTGGTGGTGCGGGCCGGGCCGTAGATGGTTTCCACCGCCCCCAGGTTGCCGGCGCAGTGGGCATAGCGCAGGCGCGGCAACAGCAGCTTGACGCTGTCCATGCCGCCCGCCAGGACAAAGCTGACGATGGCGCCAAAGCCGCGCATCTGCGCACAGGCCACGGCGTGGTTCGGGTGGCTGGGCAACCCTGGGTAATTCACCGCTTCCACCAGCGGCTCGTTGAGCAGGAACTGCGCCAGTTGCGCCGCGCTGTGCTGTTGCTGACGCATGCGCAGGGCCAGGGTCTTGATCCCGCGGATGATCAGGTAGGCTGAAAACGGATCGAGGCTGGCACCATTAATTTCCCGGTAGTGACGCACCTGGCTCATCAGCGCTTCGCTGCCGCAGGCCACGCCACCGAGCACATCGCCGTGGCCGCTGAGGAACTTGGTGGCGCTGTGAATCACCACATCCACGCCCAGCGCCAGGGGGTTCTGGTTCAGCGGCGTGGCAAAGGTGTTATCGGCCACCACCAGGGCGCCGACCTTTTTCGCCGCGCTCACCAGACGCTGGATATCGACGATCTTCAGTGTCGGGTTGGTCGGGGTCTCCAGGTACAGCAGGTCGCAGCCCTTGGCGATCTCGGCTTCGATCTGCTGCTGGTCGAAGGTTTCGCAGAGGGTCACGGCCACGCCCATGCGCGGCAGGAACTCTTCGAAGATCTTGTTGGTGCCACCGTAGCTGTCCTTGGTGGATACCACTCGCTGACCGTGGCGCAGAAAGCTGTAGAGCACGCCGCTGATGGCCGCCATGCCGCTGCTGAAGGCCACCGCCGATTCGGCGTTTTCCAGGTCCCGCAGCTTGGCTTCCAGGGTCTCCACCGTGGGGTTGCTCATGCGGCTGTAGATGAAGCCCGGAGCCTTGCCCAGGGCCACGTCGTACCACTGGTCGATGTCGTCATAGCCATAGGCGGCGCTGGCGATAATCGGCGTTTGCGTGGCGTTGTAGGGATGACGGATCTGCTCTCCGCCCCAGACCACCCGGGTGGCGGTTCCGGGATTTTCCAGCCCTGTGCGTTCAGGTTTTTTATTCATTGCAACGGCTCACCATAAAGGGTGCGCGGCTTGTTGCCGCGCTGGATCTGGTGGCCAATATAGAGAAAAGCCCAAGCCCCGAGAAACGATGTTATCGGGGCCAAAGGGGCGTTTTTTTTAATGCCTCGAAGGCCTGGAAAACGCCCATCGCACGGGCATTTTCAAACCGCCCTTGCGCGCCGGCCATCCTCCTTGCGAAGCTGATGCCCGCCTGATCGAGCGCCCTACACCACCACAAGGAACGGCCATGAACCGCACCGAACACCTGAACCTGATGGCCCGCTACAACCAATGGATGAACGCCAAGCTGTACAACGCCGCCATGAGCCTGCCCGAGGGGCAGATCGTGCTCGACCGCCAGGCATTTTTCGGCTCGATCCTCGGCACCCTCAATCACCTGCTGGCCGGTGACACGATCTGGCTCAAGCGTTTTGCCCAGCACCCTGCGCAGCATCCGGCACTGGCCCCTCTGCAGCAGGTGGCCCAGCCACAGGACCTCAAGACCCTGCTGTTCAGTGACCTGCGCGGGCTCTGGCAGCAGCGCCAATGGCTGGACCAGTTGATCCTCGATTTCAGCCAGTCCCTGAGCGAGACCGACCTGGACAGCAGCCTGCATTACGCCAACACCCGGGGCGTGGTCGCCGAGCGCAACTTCCATGCCCTGCTGGTGCATTTTTTCAATCATCAGACCCATCACCGAGGCCAGGCCAGCACCCTGTTGACCCAAGCCGGCGTGGACATCGGCGATACCGATCTGCTGCTGTTGATTCCATCAGCGATCTGAGCGGGTGCCGATTATTTATTCGAGCCTATCTAGCGTGCGTCCCAGGCTTCTGCGACGATGCGCGCGGCAAAAATCTGCTCGCTAAGGAATGGCATCATCAAAGCCCTCAACGCTGTACTTCTGCTGTCCCTGCTGTCCCTGACGGGCTGCGGCACCCTGATCGCCCGCACGCCCAACGCCCATACCGGCTACGACTACTACAAAGGCACCCAGGCCAATATCGAGCTGCTGACCATGCGTGGTTCCAGTGGCTACGACGGCTACGCCACGGTCTTCTGCTGGGTCAGCATCGTCTGCCCGGTGGTGGCCATTGTCAGCCTGCCGGTGGATGCCGTGGCCGACACCGCGCTGCTGCCCTATGACGCGATGAATCACTGATCCGCGCCGCCCCCTGTCTCAACCCTGCGTGGAAGCCTGATCATCCGAATCATCCCTTGCCTGTTGCTGCTCAACACCCTGCTGCTGAACGGTTGCGGCACCTACATGGCGCGCAGCGGCCATGATTGGCGTGACGATCGCTATTACCGCGGCACGACGATGAACGCGCAGATACTCACCGGCTATGACATGGGCTACGCGGGCATGCTCACCGGCATCTGCTGGGTGAGTGTGGTGTGTCCGATCCTGATGGTCGCCAGCCTGCCCCTGGACGCCGCCGTCGACACCGTGCTGCTGCCCTACGACGCGAGCAAGCCCTGAGCCCCGCCCCAACCGCTACCTGAATGGAATCCCGATCATCCGAATCATCAACTACCTGTTGTTGCTCAACACCCTGCTGCTGACTGGCTGCGGCACCTACATGGCCCGCGGCGGCAGCATGGACTGGCGCGACGATCGCTATTACCGCAGCACCAGGACCAACGCGCAGCTGCTCACCGGCTACGACATGGGCTATGGACGCATACTCACCGGCGGCTGCTGGGTGACGGTGGTGTGCCCGATCCTGATGATCGTCAGCCTGCCCCTGGACGCAACGCTCGACACCGTGCTGCTGCCCTACGATGCGTTCCAGCCGGAGCGGCCCAAGCGCGACATGCACGTCAGGAGCCGGCCGGTGCCCGAAGAAGACCTGCCTGCCTTGCCCCTCGGTGCGCAGGTGCAGGATCCAACGGCCAACACCCCACCCATTACCCCCCATCCCGACTGAGCCGCCGGCCATCCCCGGCCCCTGGCCCAAGCACCGCTACGCCTGATCCGGCGCGCAAAGCTCCGCCACCCGCTGCTCCAGACAGCAGCGCCGGCCGAGGCGATCCACCTGCGGGCGACCGAACAGATAGCCCTGCCCCCACTCGCCACCACAGGCCGTGGCCAGGCTCTGGTCGGCAGCAGTTTCGACCCCTTCGATGATCACGCAAGGCGCCAGAGTCTTGCACAGCTGCACCAGGTGGCTGAGGGTCTGGGCGCTGTTGAGTTCGCCACGGGCGCGCTGGATGTAACCCTTGTCGATCTTGACGATATCCGGCCGGGTCTGGCGGATGAATTCCAGGGTGCCCAGGCCCGCCCCGAAATCATCGATGGCCACCCGGCAGCCCAACGCCCGCAGGCACAGGACGAATTCGCTGGCGGCCTCGATGCTCGGCGGCGTGGCGCTTTCGGTGATCTCGATCACCAGCCGCGCGGCCACGGAAGGAGCCTCCTGCAACAGCTCGATGATGGTGGACCAGTAGTTGTCGATGATCGCGCTGCGGGCCGAGATGTTGCAGCCCAGGCGCAGGCGTTCGTCACGCTGCAGACCCTCGATCACACAGAGCACCACGCTGCGGTCCAGCTCGCGCATCACCGGGTGTTTCTCCAGCAGCGCCAGGGGATAGGCATCCCCGCCCTGGGCATCGACCTGGCGCAACAGCCCTTCGTGGTAAAGCACCCGGCTGCTGTCCGGCAGCCATACCACCGGCTGGAACGCCAGCATCAAACGGCCTGCGGCCAGTTCGCGATAAAAGTCTTTGCTGCTTTGCATGACAGATCCATAGGCAAGACAAAGGCACACCCCGACAAGCAGCACCCGACGAACCGGCCGTCGTGGTCACTCAAGGGTCCCTGCCCGACCATGATCGACCCTCCCTCGCCCCTTGAGGAAGTGTTCCCGGATACCTTTCGCTTGTCCTCGGAAACCCTGGCCTCGGCTTAATCGTCTGCGGCCTTTTGTTTATTGCAATCATGCAAAAGGCCTCATCGATATCATTTAGCCATTAGTTCAGGAAGACCTATGCACAGAATGACCAGCGCCAGCTTTCGGGTGCTTGCCGATGTCATGAGAGAGGGCGGCGCCAATGTCGATGCCCTGCTCAAACAGTTCGGCAGCAGCATCCAGGACGTTGATGAAAACCCCAAGGGCGTCAGGCTGGAACTGGTCTATCAAGTCATGGGCGAGGCGACCCGGCGCACGGGCAATCCGGATCTCGGACTGCTGGCCTACAGCAAGGCCCATCCGGCCAACCTCAAGGCGCTGGGGTATGCAGTGATGTCCTGCGCAACCCTGGGGGCGGCCCTGCAACGCCTGGTGGACTATCACGCGCTGATCAGCAATGGCTTCTGCATGTGCCTGGAGCGCAATCCCCAGGCGCTGAAACTGATAGGTTTCGATGTCACCGCCGCGCCCTCGCTGATGCCCCGGGCCGTGATCGACGCCGGCACGGCCCAGACCCTGGGCCTGCTGCACTGGCTGCTGCCCCAGCACAAGCCCCGCCCACTGGCTGCGGCCTTCACCTACCCCGAGCCTGCGGATACCCGGGCCCTGCGGCGCCTGCTGGGGGACAACCTGCAATTCGCCGCCCCCCACAACAGCCTGACCTTCAGCCACCAGGACTGCGCCATCGCCCTGCCCACCGCCGACCCGGCCCTGGATGTGCTGCACATGGAATACGCCCGCAGCCGGCTCAACGTGCTGCTCAGCGGCTCGATGACCGCCCGGGTGCGCCGGGCCCTCTCGGAATGCCTGGCCCGGGGCGCCCCCAGCGACCTGCCGCACATCGCCGAGCGGGTCGGCGTCAGCACCCGCAGCCTGCAACGGCGCCTGGGCCATGAAGACGTGCACTTTTCGGCCCTGCAGGATGAAGCCCGGTTGATGCTGGCCCACAGCTTCCTGCGCAACTCCATGCGCAGCGTCAAATACATCGGGGCGTTACTGGGCTTTCGCGACCAGAGCAGTTTTCACAAGGCCTGCATGCGCTGGTTCGGCATGACGCCCGGGCGTTACCGCGAGCAGTAAGGCAAACGCCGAGCACAGGCTCGGCGCAAGAGGTGACGCGGATGAATCAGTGGCTGGCCTGCAACTGCGGCTGCACTTGCGGCATGGCCGAAGAGTGGTGGTTGAGGATCTTCCACTGCCCGTCGAGGCGCTCATAGAGGAAGGTATAGCGAGCCTGGACCTGCTGCTGCTTGCCGTCAGCGGCGGTCAGCGTAAAGGTGTAGACGCCGCTGTCCATCGCCGCGTCCGGGCTCAGGTGACGGATCTCGCGGTAGTTGATCTGACCGACCGGCTTGGACGCCAGGAAATGCTCGAAGTAGTCCTGGATCTGCGCGTGGGTGCTGCGCACCTGGTTGGAGACGGTCGGTTGCAGCACCGCGTTGGGCGCATAGAGGCCGACCACGGCTTGCGGATTGCCGGTCTGCAGGGCGCTGTTCCAGCGATCGAACAAGCCGGCGATTTCCCGGTCTTGCACATTCTGCGGCTGCTCGGCCACGGTGCGGTACACGTAAGGGGTGGCTTCCAGGGCCTGGGCCAGAGGGGCGCCCAGAACGAAGAACAGGGCCAGGGCGGTGGTTTTCAGTTTCATTGGCAGACTCCAGTGGGTTTCAATGAGCCACACTGTGCCAAGGGCCGCCGCCCGCGCCATCGGCCAACTGGAGCCATCGGCCTATGCCATTCGGCAGATAGGCGCAGCCCAGGTCACAGGGTCTAATGCCCCGGCCCGCTCAATCACACCGACGCCCCGCTGGAGTCCTGTCATGTCCACCCCGCCCCTCGATCCCGGCAGCGCCCTGGCCCTGCGCAGCCAGTACCGGCAATCGCAAAGCCGCGCCGCGCGCCTGCGCCTGCTGGTGGACACCGGCCAGGAACTGCTGCAACTGCCTCCCGAGCAGATGCGCCTACGCGTCGTGCAGCGCGCCTGTGCCTTTGTCGCCATGGATCACGGCGTACTGCTGGAGTGGAACGCTGACGGCGTGGTCCGCACCACTGCCGAGCATGGCCACGGCGAGCGCCTGAAGGCCCTGCGCGCCCTGGCCGAGCAACCCCAGTGGCTGGCACGCCCGGTCACGGAGCCGGCTTCGGTACTGCGGGTGTTGTTGCACCGTGCCGATGGCCAGGCCTTTGGCGCCCTGCTGCTGGCCAACAGCGTGCCCATCAGCGCGCCGGACAGCGAAGACCTGGAATCCCTGCAACTGCTGGCCACGCTGCTGGCGGCGCACCTGGAAAACCAGCGTCTGTTGCAGGACCTGCAAGCCCGGGAACGCAGCATGTCGGAACTGGTGCTGCGCCTGTTCAGCGCCCAGGAAGATGAGCGCAAGCGCGTCGCCTATGACCTGCACGACGGGCTGGCCCAAACCCTGGCCGGGTTGCATCAGCGCCTGCAAGGTTTCGCCGGGCGCTGCCCGTCACTGCCCAGCGAGTTGAACGACGAACTGCAGACCATCTTGCAACTGGCCCAGGGCTGCGTCGGCGAGGGCCGACAACTGATCGGCGGCCTGCGGCCCCACGTGCTCGACGACTTCGGCCTGCTGCGGGCCATCGACCGCGAGGCCGACCGCCTGCGGGAGGCGGGCCTGAGCGTGCACTGGGAGCAGCGTTGCCCGGAGCGCCTGCCGGGGGCCGTGGAAATCGCCCTGTTCCGCATCGCCCAGGAAGCCATCAACAACATTCTCAAGCATGCCCGGGCTGACGAGGTGCGCCTGAGCCTGGCCATGGAAGACCGCCACGCCCTGCTGCGCGTCAGTGACGACGGCTGCGGCTTTCTCAGCCTGGCGACCCAGGGCGTTGAACAACTGGGACAGGTGGCCATGCACGAGCGCGCGCACTTGCTGGGCGGTCATTTCACCTGCCATAGCCAACCCGGCCAAGGCACCCGGATTCAGGCCCGAGTGCCGGTTCAACCTGTGGAGCAACCTGTATGAGCGAGGTAATACGCCTGGTCCTGGCGGACGACCATGAAGTGACCCGCACCGGTTTCGTCGCGCTGCTGGCGGGCAACCCGGAGTTTGCCGTGGTGGGTCAGGCCAAGGACGGCGAAGAAGCCCTGGTGCTTTGCGAACGCTTGCGCCCGGACATCGCCATCCTCGATATCCGCATGCCGCAGCTCAATGGCCTGGGGGCGGCGCGCCTGCTGCAACAGCGCCAACCCGAGGTCAAGGTGGTGATCTTCACCATGGACGACAGCCCCGATCACCTGGAAGCGGCCATGGCAGCCGGCGCCGTGGGCTACCTGTTGAAGGACGCCAGCCGCGATGAAGTGATCAGCGCCCTGCAGCGGGTAGCCCAGGGCGAGGAAGCCCTCAACAGTGCGGTCAGCGCCCGCCTGTTGCGCCGCATGACCGAGCGTGGCAACGGCACGACGCCCCAGGCCCAGCCCCTCACCGCCCGGGAGCGCCAGGTGCTGGGCCTGGTGGCCGGCGGTTTCAGCAACCGCGAGATCGGTGAAAAACTCGGCATCACCACCGGCACCGCCAAGGCCCATGTGGAACGGGTGATCGGCAAGCTGGGCGCCGCCGACCGCACCCAGGCCGCCGTGCGCGGCATTGCCCTGGGGCTGGTGGCCCAACCCGGCGGGCAGTGGCCATGAACCTGTTGAGCGCCCGGCGCTGGGCCGATCTGCCGCTGCGGGGCAAGGCGCTGGTGGTGATCTCGCTGCCGCTGGTGATCCTGCTGCTGTCCCTGGTGCTGATCTACAGCACCGAGCGCCAGACTGCCCGGGCCGAAGAGGACGTGCGCCGGGTGCTGCTGGTGCAGGGCGACATCCAGACCGTGCACACCCTGCTGGCGGAAGCCGCCGCCAGCGTGCGCGGCTACCTGCTGACCCGGCGCGAAGACTTCCTCCCCGCCTACCTTCAAGCCCGGCCGCAGATCGAGGCCGCCCTGCAGCGCCTGGACCAGAATGTGCGGGATGCGCGCATGCGCGAGTACCTGCAAGCCATCACCCCGCTGATCCATACCAAGCTCGATGGCCTGGTGGCCCTGCGCAATGGCAGCCGCGACGACGCCGACACCGTGACCGCGATCCTGATCGACAACAAACAGGTGCTGGACGTGCTGCGGGAGAAGATCAGCGCCATGCGCGTGCGCGAAGACGCGTTGCTGGCCGAGCGCACCGAAGCCGCCGTGGCGACCCGCATGCGCCTACTGTTCGCCACCCTGCTGGCCGCCGGTTGCGGGCTGTTCGGCGCCATCATCGCCGTGCTGTTGCTATCCCGGGGCATCGTCACCCGGGTGCAGCAGGTGCAGGGCAATGCCCAGCGCCTGGCCCTGGGACAGCCGCTGCTGCCGCAAGCCCCGGAGCAGGATGAAATCGGCCAGCTGGGCACCCGCCTGGTAGAGGCCGGGCAACTGCTGGCCGAGCGCGAGCGGGCCCTGCGGGACAACGAGGAACGCCTGCGACTGATCATCGACGGGGTCAAGGACTACGGGATCTTCGCCCTGGATACCCAGGGCCGAGTCACCACCTGGAACGTCGGCGCGGAACGGATCAAGGGCTACCGCGAACAGGAAATCATCGGCCGCCACTTCTCCCTGTTCTACCTGCCGGAAGAATGCCCGCAGCACCCGGACATGGCCCTGCGCGAAGCCACCGCCCACGGCCACTACATGGAAGAAGCCTGGCGCTGCCGCAAGGACGGCAGCCGCTTCTGGGCCAGCGTGGTGATCACCGCCCAGTACGACGCCAGCGGCGCCTTGCGCGGTTTCTCAAAGATCACCCGGGACATCACCGACCGCCGCGCCGCGGAAATCGCCCTGGGCACCGCCCGCGAGGAAGCGGAAAGCGCCAGCCGCGCCAAGAGCGAGTTTCTCTCGCGCATGAGCCACGAACTGCGTACCCCGCTGAACGCCATTCTCGGCTTCGCCCAGTTGCTGGACATGGATTCCACCGCCGGCCAGCGGCCCCAGGTGGGGCACATCCTGCGGGCCGGGCAGCACCTGCTGGGGCTGATCAACGAGGTCCTGGACATCGCCCGTATCGAGGCCGGACGCCTGCCGCTGAACGTCGAGCCGATCGCCCTGAAGGCGGTGCTGCATGAAGCCCTGACCCTGGTTTCGCCGATGGCCGCCGACGCCGGTATTCACCTGGCCCCGCTGCCGGAACTGCCGGCGGACAGCGGGGTGATCGCCGATCGCCAACGGCTGATCCAGGTGCTGCTCAACCTGCTGTCCAATGCCATCAAGTACAACCGCAGCGCCGGCCAGGTGAACATCGAGGTGGCGACCGACGAGCCGCGCCTGCGTATCAGCGTCATCGACACCGGCGGCGGCATTGCTGCCGATCACCTGGAGCGCCTGTTCAAGCCGTTCGAACGCCTGGATGCCGACCCCAAGGTCGAAGGCACCGGCCTGGGCCTGGCCCTGAGCAAGAGCCTGCTGGAAATGATGGACGGCGCCCTGGACGTGCACAGCACCCCGGGCGCCGGCAGTTGCTTCACCCTGGAACTGCCCTTCGTGCGCCTGGCCGATGCGGCCGACGGGACTTCCTTCAGCGCCCCGGTGCTGAACGTGCCGGCGCCACAACCCGCGAGCCGTTACCAGGGCAAAGTGCTGTGCATCGAAGACAACCTGCAAAGCCTGGCGCTGATCGAAACCCTGCTGCAGCGCCGTCCGGGGATTCAGTTGCTGTCGAGCATGCAGGGGCAGATGGGCCTGGACCTGGCCCGCCAGCACGCACCGCAGATGATCCTGCTGGACGTCAACCTGCCGGACCTGCAGGGCCTGGAAGTGCTGCAACGCCTGCGAGCCTCCGCCATCACCGCCACCACACCGATCCTGATGATTACCGCCGACGCCAGCGAGCTGACCCAGCGCACCCTGCGCGAAGCCGGGGCGACGGCGATCCTCACCAAACCGATCCATATACCGGCGTTCCTCGCCCACCTCCAAGCCTGCCTAGCGGAGCCCGTATGACTGCCGATATGCGCATCCTGATTGTCGACGACCAACGTCCCAACCTCGACCTGATGGAACAACTGCTGGCCCGGGAAGGGTTGCACAACGTTC
Organism: Pseudomonas sp. 910_21; assembly: GCF_052850735.1. Lineage (NCBI taxonomy): Bacteria > Pseudomonadati > Pseudomonadota > Gammaproteobacteria > Pseudomonadales > Pseudomonadaceae > Pseudomonas > Pseudomonas sp. 910_21. Next base: position 330,412 of record NZ_VXCY01000005.1, read on the forward strand.
TGAGCAGCACCCAGCCGCTGCGCACCCTGGAGCTGTTCAACAGCTTCGAGCCGGACCTGGTGATTCTCGACCTGCACATGCCCGAGTTCGATGGCTTTGCGGTGTTGGAGCAACTCAACCGACGGATTCCGGCCAACGACTACCTGCCGATCCTGGTACTGACCGCCGATGCCACTCGCGACACCCGCTTGCGGGCCCTGGCCCTGGGCGCACGGGACTTTATCAGCAAGCCCCTGGACGCTCTGGAGACCCTGTTGCGGATCTGGAACCTGCTGGAAACCCGAGCCTTGTACAAGACCCTGCGGACCCTGGTGCCGCCGGAGCAGATCGAACTGCTGCGCCCGTCAAGAACCTGAAGCCCGCGGCCCCCTGCGGCAGTGGCAACAGGCGTCGGCGGCGAGACGTCATAGATCGCGGAAGAATTCCCCCGGCGTGGCATCGAACTGCTGGCGAAACGCGGCGATAAAGGCCGAGGTCGAGTCATAGCCACAAGCCAGGGCCACATCCGTGACCCGCTCGCCCTGTTCCAGCGGGGTCAGGGCGCCGAGCAGACGCAGACGCTGGCGCCAGGCACGAAAGGTCAAGCCAGTGTCCTTGAGAAACAACCGGCTGAGGGTCTTCTCCGTCACCCCCAGTTTCTGGCTCCACTGGCCCAGGGTGGTCTGCTGTTCCGGGTGCGCCTGCAGGCTGCGGTAGATCGCGCGCAAGCGCACGTCGTGAGGCAGCGGCAGCATCAGGTCCAGTTGCGGCGCGGCCGCCAGCTGATCCAGCAGCACCTGGGCCAGGCGCCCGTCGGCGCTGTCCTCGACATATTCCACCGGCAACTCGCTGAAGGCGCGGATCAACTCCCGCAGCAGGCTGCTGACCGCCAGCACCTGGCAATTGTCGGTGGCCGCCCAGGCGGTGACGCTGCAGTCCAGGTACAGGCTGCGCATCTCGGTACGCGGCGAGCTGAACACCCGGTGCGGCACCCCGGCGGGAATCCATACCGCCCGTTGCGGCGGCGCGATAAAGCGCCCGCCGCTGGTGTGAATTTCCAGCACCCCCTGGATCGCATAGGACAATTGCACCCAGGGATGGCTGTGGCGCCGGGTCAGGGCCCGATTGGGCAAGGATTCGGTGCGCCCGTACACCGGCCGGGGCAAGCTCGGCAGCCCGGGAATACTGCGCCGGACGATCTTTTCATGTCCTTTAGGCGGCATTAACTGGCTCCTTGGCGTTAGTCGGTAAATTCCAGCCACGTTAGAGTCGCCCCATCGCTCTTGGCAACCCCCGGATGATCCCGCTATGACTCGCTCGCGTCTTTTACCCGACAACTTCACCCTGACCCTGATCGGCGTGGTCCTGCTGGCCAGCTTCCTGCCAGCCAGTGGCCAGGTGGCGGTGGGTTTCGGCTGGCTGACCAATATCGCCATCGGCCTGTTGTTCTTCCTCCACGGCGCCAAGCTGTCGCGCGATGCGATCATCGCCGGGGCCGGCCACTGGCGCCTGCACCTGTTGGTGTTCAGCCTGACCTTCGTGCTCTTCCCGCTGCTGGGCCTGGCGCTCAAACCGCTGTTGTCGCCGCTGGTGGGCAATGAGCTGTACATGGGCATGCTGTATCTGTGCGCTCTGCCGGCCACGGTGCAATCGGCCATCGCCTTCACCTCCCTGGCCCGGGGCAATATCCCGGCGGCCATCTGCAGCGCTGCGGCGTCGAGCCTGTTCGGGATCTTCCTCACCCCGCTCTTGGTGACCCTGCTGCTGAACGTGCACGGCGACGGCGGCTCGACCCTGGACGCGATCCTCAAGATCAGCGTGCAATTGCTGCTGCCATTCATCGCCGGACAGATCGCCCGGCGCTGGATCGGCGCCTGGGTCGGGCGCAACAAGCACTGGCTGCGCTTCGTCGACCAGGGCTCGATCCTGCTGGTGGTCTACGGCGCCTTCAGCGAGGCGGTGAATGAAGGCATCTGGCAGCAGATCCCGCTGTGGGAACTGGGCGGGCTGCTGGTGGCCTGCTGCATCCTCCTGGCCCTGGTGCTGCTGGCGTCGAGCTTTCTCGGCAAGCTGTTCGGCTTCGACCAGGAAGACCGCATCACCATCCTCTTCTGCGGCTCGAAAAAGAGCCTGGCCACCGGCGTGCCCATGGCCCAGGTACTGTTCGCCGGCAGCACCATGGGCGTGCTGATTCTGCCCTTGATGCTGTTCCACCAGATCCAGCTGATGGTTTGCGCGGTGCTGGCCCAGCGCTACGCCAAGCGCCCGGAATCGGTGGCCGAGCTGATGGGCCAGGTCGACCCGTAACGCTTCCGGCAAGGCGGCCCGGCATCTGGCCGGGCCTGCGCGCAGATGGCGATGAAGCGTGCGCAATGGCATGATGCCGCGGCGAAAATCATCAAGGACCGCTGATGTTTCCCCATCGAATTCAAGCCCCCAGCCAGGCCGACCTGGAACTGCAGGTTAGCGCCCGCCTGGAGGCCGATGACCAGGCCCAGGTCATCGTCCAGTTCGCCAAGGCCGAACAGTACGACGGCGAACTGCTGAGTCAGCTCGACACGCTCTGCGCCCGTTTCGGTGAACGCCTCAAGGTACGTTTCTATAGCCATTATCCGGGCAGCGCGTTCGATGCCCGGGTGTTGCTGGCCCTGCCCCATGTGCAGTCTCTGAGCCTGGACTGCCTCGACACCCTGGATCACTACGAGGCCATCGGCCGCCTGCCCCTGCTTCGGGAGTTTGCCCTGCAGGTGATCAGCGCCGACCTGCCTGAACTGCTCAGCATGCCCAACCTGGAGCAACTGCACAGCCTGCGGCTGTCCATGGACAAAGGCCCGGCGCTTGAACTGGCGCCGATTGGCTGGATGCCCGAGTTGCACAGCCTGAGCATCAGCGTGCAGAGCCATCAGCTGGATGTGCTGAGCCAGTGCCCGAGCATCAGGCACCTGAGCCTGCATCGCCTGCCGGCCAAGACCACCCTGGGCATGGTGGCCGGCATGGCCGGGCTGCGCAGCCTGGCGCTGAGTTTCGGCAGCCGCGAGAGCATGCCGGAGTTGCGCAACCCCCAGGTCACGGACCTGGAGATCCTGCGGGTGCGCGGCCTCCACCAACTGCAACTGGATGGCTTTCCTCAGCTTGAGGTGCTGAAGATCGAGGACCAGGCGCAACTGCGCCGGCTGGATCTCGCCGGGCTGGCGCGGCTGCACCAGCTGAGCCTGATCAACCTCAAGAGCCTGGGGGAACTCAGCGGCCTGAAAACCTCGAACATCGCTGATCTGCGCATCATCAAGGCCCCACAGATGGATCTGCTGACACTGATCGACAGCCAGTTACCGCCCAGCGTGCAGCACCTCAAGCTCATCAGTGGCAAACGCGCCGTGGACAAACAGCTCGAAGCCCGGCAACAGCAACTGGGCATTCCTGAACCCCGCGGCCCGTTCTGACCGCCGCCCTCTCGTAGGAGCGAGCTTGCTCGCGAAGCACCTCAACGATAATCCGCACTCACCGCGAGCCTGCGCAGTGCTTGCCACCATCGCAAGCACGTCAGCCCCGGCGGCCCGTTGGCTATCGGCGTTACGCCAAGCCCAGAGTGATGGCATGATGCCGCGCGACAATCATCAAGGACCGCTGATGTTTCCCCATCGAATCAAAGCACCGACCCAGGCCGACCTGCGCCTGCAGGTCGGTGCCCGGCTGGAGGCCGATCCGCGGGCCCGAGTCATCGTTCAGTGGCACAGCGTCGAGCAATACGATTACCCACTGCTGAAACAGACCGATGCCCTCTGCGCGCGTTATGGCGAGCGCCTCACCGTGCGTTTCTACAACCACTATTCGAGCAGAAGTTTTGATGGCCGGACCTTGCTCGCCCTGCCCAACGTCCACTCGCTGAGCCTGGACGGCCTCGAAACCCTAGAACATTTCCAGGCCATTGGCAGCCTGCACCCGCTCAGGGATTTTACCCTGGAAGTCTTCCGTGCCGATCTGCCCGGGCTTCTGGCCCTGCCCAACCTCGAACACCTGCACAACCTGCGGCTCTCCCTGGACCAGGGCCCAACCATCGATCTGGCGCCGATTGCCCGCATGCCCGAGTTGCAGAGCCTGCACATCAGCCCGCAGAGCCATGACCTGGAGATTCTGAGCCAGTGTCCGAGCATCAATACCCTGAGCCTGCATCGCCTGCCGGCCAACACCCCCCTGGGGATGGTCGCCGGCATGAGCGGCCTGCGCAGTCTGTCGGTGGCGTTCAGCAGCCGTGAGCAGATGCCCGAGCTGCACAGCCCCTACGTCAGGGAGCTGGAGATCATGCGGGTGCGTGGCCTCAACCGCCTGGACCTGGACGGCTTTCCACAGCTTGACGTGCTGAAGATCGAGGACCAGGCGCAATTGAGCCGGCTGGACCTTGGCGGGGCACCGCAGTTGCGCAAGCTGAGCCTGATCAACCTCAAGACCCTGGGGGAAATCAGCGGCCTGAAAACCTCGAACATCGCTGACCTGCGCATCATCAAGGCTCCTCAGCTGGATGCACTGACACTGATCGACAGCCAACTGCCGCCCAGCGTGCAGCACCTCAAGCTACTCAGTGGCAAACACACCCTGGACAAACAGCTCGAAGCCCGACAACTGCAACTGGGCATCCCACGGCCCGTTGGGCATTAATCTGACCGCTCCACCTTTTCGGACCTGATAAGGAGATCCCATGTCCTTTGTTCCCCGCTTTACCGAACTGCTGCTGACGCACCTGCAACAGGAAGAACGCCAGCGCATTCTCAAATCGATTGTTGTCAGCGTCGCTCCGGAACTGTGGCTGAGCCTGGAATCGGCGGCATTGCTGGACATCAATCGCGAGCACTTCGGCCTCGGCGGCCAGTTCGATGAACGCGAAGACTACCGCCCCAGCCACATCAGCGCTCCTCGCTGCAACGTCCCCCGCTGGCTGATCGCCGCCGAGCGACGCAAGGTGGATATCTGGATCGAGGACAGCTACAGCGAAGAGGCCTCAACCGCCATCGAATTCAAGGTGGTGCACAACAACAAGAACGCCCACTCCAAGATCCGGGAGATCCGCAAGGATCTGGTCAAGCAGATCCCCCACACCACGCCTGACGACCATATCGAACGCTGGGGCATCGTGCTGCTGACTTACTCACAGTTCTACGGGGACCAGAAAGGCGGCTACACCTACGGCAACTTCGAAAGTTGTGAGGCCTTTCACCATGCCTTCAAGTACGGTCTGAGCAGTGGAGAGGAGCGCTACAAGGGCGCACCCGAACTGGAACTGGTGATGGAACCGACCAAGGTTGCCGATCTGGAAGGCGCCCATTACATCGAACCGGGGAAAGAAGCCGGGGTGTATCTGGCACTGGTCAGGTGCAAAGGCTGAAGGCTCTTTGCAAGGGCCACCTGAAAGCAGTTCCTGGTGGTCGCCAATGGTGGCACTATGCCGCCCCGCTTATCGCACATTCATGGAGTGACTGTGACTCATCTGTTTTCCCCGCCTGGGGCCTGCGCCCCCGAGCGTTCTACCTACCGGTTCTTTCCTAGGCTCGGACTATTCATTCTGGCTGCCCTGCTGTTCTTCCTGGCTGGAATACCCGGCATCCTGCTGGTGCCGGCAGAGATGCAGAACCACCTGATGATCGTCATCAGCAGTGGTTCCGCCGCACTCGTCCTGTCCATCCTGTTCGTCATCCAGTACCGCTCTGACCCGGCCGCTGTATGGCGCGGGCGAACATTCAGCCAGCCATTAAAAGTTGGCGCGCTGGCCCTCATCGCACTCTATGCACTGTTTGGCATCGTCATCGCAGTTTTGCATCTGCCTCAAGAAGCCTTCATGAACGACTTGCTGGCCGGGCTTAGCCCTTGGCAAACCTTGATCAAAATCGCCTCACTGCTGGTGCTGCCGCCGATTGCCGAGGAACTGTTTTTCCGCCACTACCTGCTGCGGCTATTTCCATATGAGAACAGCCAGGTCTGGAAATGGATTGCCATCATCGTGACCTCGGCCATTTTCGCCGGGCTCCACCTCCAGTACGGCAACTGGACGTCAGTTGCCCTGATCTTTTTGAGTGGCTGTGTGTTCGCTGTCACGCGAATTGTCAGTGGAGGACTATTGGTCCCCATGCTGCTGCACCTGCTGTTGGAAATCATCGGGTTGAGCACCGATTGGGCATTCAAACTGGCAGGTCTCTACGGCTGATCGGCGGTTCAATCAGGGCGAACACACGGGTTCGCCCAGCAGGCTCGGCCACTGCCCAAAAACTATTGAACAAGCGCAACGGGTCGAGCGCGTGGCCTGTTAACGTGCCTGCACCCTCACCTTGAAGCCTGCCCCATGTCGATCACTGAGAGTCTCCTGGCCTTCGGCCAGGGGGCCTTGATTGCGGTGTCGGAGCTGGCCTTCAACCTGTTGAAGAACTGCGGCGCCGCGTACCTGGCGTGGCTGGGGCCCCGCCATTCACCCCTCGGCGAGCACCGCCCCCCGCTCCTCCAGCAGCTTCACAAAACTGCTCAAACTCTGGGACACGGTACCGCGCCGCCAGACCAGCCAGGTGCGCAGGAAGCGAAAGCGCGGGGACAGCGGCCAGACGCTGACCGTGGCGCAGCCGGGCATGCTTTCCAGCATGCTGCGGGGCATCAGCGCCAGCCCGGCACCGGCGCTGACGCAGGCCAGCATGCCGTGGTAGGACTCCATTTCGTGGATCTTGCCCGGCACCGCGGCGTCCTGGGTGAACCAGCTTTCGAAGTGATGGCGGTAGGAGCAGTTGGCGCGAAAGGCGTAGATGCTTTCGCCATTGACCTCCCGCGCCCGGGTGATGGGCGCATGCCCCAGGGGCGCGATCAGCACCATTTCTTCCTCGAACACCGGCAGCCCTTCCAGGGCCGGGTGGCGCACCGGGCCGTCGACGAAGGCCGCCACCAGACGGCCGGAGAGCACGCCTTCGATCATGGTCCCCGAGGGGCCGGTGGACAGGTCCAGCTCGACCTTGGCGTATTGCTGGTTGTAGGCCGCCAGCAGCGCCGGGATGCGCACCGCCGCCGTGCTTTCCAGGGAACCCAGGGCAAACGGGCCCTGGGGTTCCTCGCCGGCCACGGTCAGGCGCGCTTCGGCCACCAGATCGAGAATGCGCCGGGCGTAGTCGAGGAAGTTCCACCCGGCAGGCGATAGGCGCAGACGGCTCTTCTCGCGGATAAACAGCTCCACCCCCAGGTCCTGCTCCAGTTGTTTGATCCTTGTGGTCAGGTTCGACGGCACCCGGTGGATCAGTTGCGCCGCGGCGCTGATACTGCCCTGTTCGGCAACTGCCTTGAAAATCTCCAGCTGGACCAGATCCACTTCATTCTCCAAACGTGAACGACTCGCTTAATATTATTCAGTTTTCAGCAAAGATCCAGCACCGTAACCTGCTGTCATTCCCACCCAGCAGGACGGTGCCATGAGCCTTGTTTCCAGCCAGACCCACGCCTTGTCGATCAACCCCGCCACTGGCGAGCAGATCGGCGCCTACCCCTACCAGTCCGAGGCCGAGCTGGACGCTGCGCTGAGCCGCGCTGCCGAAGGTTTTGCTCAGTGGAAACGCCAGAGCGTCGCCGCCCGCGCTACTCACCTGAACGCCCTGGCCCAGGCCCTGCGGGACAACAGCGAGGCCATGGCGCGCATGATCAGCCTGGAAATGGGCAAGCCCCTGCCCCAGGCCTGCGGTGAAATCGAGAAGTGCGCCCAGCTGTGCCTGTGGTACGCCGAGCACGGCCCGGCCATGCTTGCCCCGGAAGCGACCCTGGTGGAAAACGACAAGGCGCGCATCGAGTACCGCCCCCTGGGCCCGCTCCTTGCGGTGATGCCGTGGAACTTCCCGATCTGGCAAGTGCTGCGTGGCGCAGTGCCGGCACTGCTGGCGGGCAACACCTATGTGCTCAAGCACGCACCGAACGTCATGGGCAGCGCTTACCTGCTGCTGCAAGCGCTGCAGCGCGCCGGCTTCCCTGAAGGCGTGTTCGAGGTGCTCAACGTCACCCCGGACGGCGTGTCCCGCGCCATCGCCGACCGCCGCATCGCCGCCGTGACCCTCACCGGCAGCGTGCGCGCCGGCATCGCCATCGGCGCCCAGGCGGGCGCCGCGCTGAAGAAATGCGTACTGGAACTGGGCGGTTCCGATCCCTTTATCGTGCTCAACGACGCTGATCTGGACGAAGCGGTGAAGGCCGCGGTGATCGGCCGCTACCAGAACACCGGCCAGGTCTGCGCCGCCGCCAAGCGCCTGATCATCGAACAAGGGGTGGTCGCGGAGTTCACCCGCAAATTCGTCGAAGCCACTCGCGCCCTGGTGCTGGGCGACCCACTGGCGAGCGACACCTACATCGGCCCCATGGCCCGCTTCGACCTGCGCGATGAGCTGGACCAGCAAGTCCAGGCAACCCTGGGCGAAGGCGCCACTCTGCTACTGGGCGGCGGCAAGGTCGAAGGCACCGGCAACTATTACCAACCGACAGTGCTGGCGGACGTCACCGAGCAGATGACCGCCTTCAAGCAGGAACTGTTCGGCCCGGTGGCCGCCATCATCAGCGCCCGCGATGCCCAACACGCCCTGGAACTGGCCAACGACAGCGAATTCGGCCTCACCGCAACGATCTTCACCCAGGATCTGGAACGGGCCCGGCAGATGACCGACGAGCTGGAAACCGGCGGCGTGTTCATCAACGGCTACAGCGCCAGCGACCCCCGGGTGACCTTCGGCGGGGTGAAGAAAAGCGGCTTCGGCCGCGAGCTGTCGCACTTCGGCGTGCGCGAGTTCTGCAATGCGCAGACGGTGTGGCTGGATCGACGTTGAGGTCGGGCACGGGGCTTCAGCCATCGGCCAGCCCCTGATGCAAACGAACCTTCACCTGTGGCGAGAGGGCAGGCGCCCTCTCCCCCACCTGTTGATTTCATGGCATGGCTTTATGGGCGCAAAGCCCAGATTCGGCTCAGCGAGCCGCCCATCCTGCTCAGCAAAACTAAGCCTGATCCTGCTGTTTTTTCAGAATTTTCTTGAAGCCCCCCTACCCCGATCTTTCTATGATGTTTCTTTTTGATATCACCTGAGGTCCGGCATGTGCGCCCCCGTTCAAAAGTTCATCGTTCGCCTGCCTGGTGAGCTTCACCTGCAAGTCAAGCGCATCGCCAAGCAGGAAAACCGCAGCATGAACCACGAAATCGTCAACCGCCTGGAAAAGTCCCTGACTGTCACCGACGCCCGCCCCCTGGACGAAAAACTCATCACTATCCTGCTGAACAAGATTGAGTCCCTGGAACAGCAGATTGAATCCCTGCAAATGAACACCCCTGAGCCTGACCAGTAACGCCATTCCTGTTCACCTATCAGAGCCGCCCCCTCGGCAACCTGAGCTGATTCCTCTCCTGCCTTTACCCCCACGCCGCACCTTGTATGATGGCGCCTGCCCGACAGCACCCAGCGGCAACCGCCAGGCCCTTGCCTGATGCCTGCAGGGCTCCCCCGCTGTTCTTCACTACACACGCAGGTCGACGATCGTAGCCTTCTCAGGAACCTCCCCCGGCTTCTGCCATGGGACAGCGTCGCCTTCTAGGATTGTTCATGAGCCGGATTCACCCGACGCCCCCCACACGCGCCTGCTCCAAAGGATTGCCTTTCAATCGCCTGACCCTGGGCCTGCTGCTGGCCGGCAGCCACGCCGTGACCAACGCCAGCGGCACCCAGTTGCCGACCCAGACGGTCAGTGGCGAAGAGCAATACGGCTATCGCGCCGACAGCGCCTCGGTGGGCGGCTTCAGCGAAACACCGCTGCTGGACACCCCGGCCTCCATCAGCGTGCTCAACGAAGAGCTGATCAAGGACCAACAGGCGCGGCTGCTCAGCGAGGTGCTGAAGAACGACGCCTCGGTGGGCCAGAGCTACGCGCCGGTGGGCTACTACGAAAACTTCGAGGTGCGCGGCTTTTCCCTGAACGCCGCCAGCAGCTACAAGATCAACAACCGCACCGTCACTGGCGAACAAAGCGTCGCCCTGGAAAACAAGCAGCGGGTGGAATTGCTCAAGGGCCTTTCCGGCCTGCAAAGCGGAGTCAGCGAACCGGGTGGCTTGATCAACTACGTGACCAAGCGGCCCACGGATATCCGCTCGGTCACCGTCTCCACCGACGATCGCGGCAGCGGTTACCTGGCCACCGACGTGGGCGGCTGGTTCGGCAGCGAACAGCAGTTCGGCCTGCGCGCCAACCTGGCCCATGAAGACCTGCACTCCTATGTCGAACACACCAATGGCCAGCGCGACTTCGCCTCCCTGGCCTTCGACTGGAACATCAGCCCCGATGCCCTGCTGCAACTGGACATCGAATACCAGAACAAGCAGCAGCGCTCGGCACCGGGCTATCAACTGCTGGGCGGCGCCAGCCTGCCCCACCACGCCTCGCCGAAAAAGCTCCTGGGACACCAGAGCGGCTCCAAGCCGGTGACCAATGAGTCGCTGAACATCAGCGGCAACTTCGAATACCGCTTCAACGACGACTGGAAGGGCAACCTCAGCGCGTCCCGCAGCCGGGTGGTGATCGATGACTACAGCTCGTTTGCCTGGGGCGGCTGCACCACTGGCTGCATCAACGCCAACGGCAACTACTTCAGCCCTGAAGGCAACTACGACATCTACGACTTCCGCAGCCCCGACGACACCCGGCGCAATGATGAAGCCCAGGCGCTGCTCAATGGTCGCTTCGACGCAGCGGGCCTGGGCCATGAACTGAGTGTGGGGACCAGTGCATTTCGCCGTGTGGTGGACCGGCGCGAGTCCATCAATCAATGGATTGGCACGGGCAATATCCAGAGCGAGCCGGAGAACTTCAAGCGCTACGACGGCGCCCTCAACGACCCCCATAAACGCCTCGACAGCCGCCAATACGGCCTGTTCCTCAGTGACCGCATCAGCTTCAACGAACAGTGGCAGACCGTCCTCGGCGGGCGCGAAGTGCGCCTCGACGAAGAGAGCTTCGACAAGGACGGCGTGCGCGATCGCCACACCCAGCGCTATGTCTTCCTGCCTCAGGCGGCGTTGATCTACAAACCGATCAACGACATTTCGTTGTACACCCAATACGGCAAGGGCTTGTCCTTGGGTGGCCAGGCCCCCTGGTTCGCCACCAACAGTGGAGCCACCCTGGCCCCCACCGTCTCGCGCCAAATCGAAACCGGGATCAAATACGACTGGCAACGCATGAGTTTTACCGCCGCGCTGTTCCAGATGCGCCAGGCCTACCAGTACTCGCGCCCCAACGCCGCTGGCGGTTTCACCTACATCCAACAGGGCCAGCAAAAGAACACCGGCCTGGAGCTCTCCGCCAACGGCTGGGCCACCCAGCGCCTGCAGATTGCCGCCAGCGTCGCGGCGATTCGCTCCCGGGTCGAGGACACCGGCACCCCGGCCTACGAAGGCCATCAAACCCTCAACGTCCCACGCCTGCGAGCCAGCCTCCAAGGCGACTACGCCCTGCCCTGGCTCGACGGCCTGGCATTGCTGGGCGGCATGCAATACAGCGGCAGCAAATACGCCGACCGCCAGGGCAACGTCGCCACCGGCGCCTACGCCATCTTCAACATCGGCAGCCGCTACAGCACCCGCATTGATGGCTACGACACCGTGTTCCGCCTGACCGTGGACAACCTGTTCGACAAACGCTACTGGCGCGATGCAGGGGAATACATGGGCGACGACTACCTGTTCCAGGGCGCGCCGTTGACGGCGCGGTTGAGTGCTTCGGTGAATTTCTGATGCAGACGGCCCCTTCCTACCTCTCCCGTAGGAGCCGGCTTGCCGGCGAAGGCGTCCTCAAGACCGCCCTCGCCAGTAGAAAGCACACCCAAATGCAGACCCGCCCCACAGAACGGCCGCTGTAGCACTACCGGGTGCTGACTTGGTCGCTTACTTGGTCGCTACTTGGTCGGTTTGTTTAGTGGCATACCCAGGTCCCGGGGAGGATCACACGTCCAACCACCAGTTCAACAGCGTCTCGTCCTCATCGTCGTCGAGGTTTTTATAGACATTGGCGTAGTACCACTCAATCCCGGTTCTCTCGCGGAAGCGATCGAACACCGCATTGATACGGTCCATGCCATTCCTCGCAGGAACAGCGAATGACAGGTTCCCTTCGAACAGCCCATCCAGGGTTCCGCTCAGTTCACCAGCGACCTCGTTTTCAAGCGCACTGATCACCGTAGGATCAATGTAATCGGCATAGATCTGAATGCAGAAATTCCCACCTCGTTTCAGCACTTGCGCCGGAGCATCGGGATTGCGGATTGAAACGATATCGCCCCGCGCCAGGTTTTGCGCCAGGCCCGGTGAGGACAGTAACTCGTAAATATCCTCATCGATCTGCCGCGCCAGCAGCTCCTCGCGAACGGCGCCGCCGTCATCGGCCATGTACACCTGAATCAGCACAGGGGGTTGCTTGTCATCCATACGGGGCTCCACAACTTCCAGGTTCAACACCAGACTCATCCAATCCACTAGCCGCCAGGTCGCAAAGGGCGCAAACGAACGGGCCTCAAGGCAACGGCGCAAAGCTCCCACCGCCCTCATTCCAGCGAAACCCCGGAAACGTGCAGTCCTTGAAAGCAATCCGCAGTTGCTCCCCCTCACCCCGCAACTGCAAGGTATCCACCCCCTGATTCGGACAGCCCGGTGCCGCGATCGCCAGGCTCACCAGCAACTTGCCGGTGGCCTTGTCCATCACCTCCACCGTCGTGATCCGCCGATCACTGCCCGGCATCGGCACCTGGAAATACCAGCGTTTGGTGGAAGCACTCTGCAACAGCGTGGTGACCGGCTGCGGCCACGAGCGATCCGAATCCACCAAGCCCACCAGCTTCAGCGCAATGGGCAAGGTCTTGCCCGTGCGATAACTGGTCCAGGTGCCGCGCACAAGCTCCTGCTGGCGGGAGTTCATCAAGTCATTGAACTGCAAACGCGCCACCGGCAAGCCCTGCTCGTCCAGCTCATCCATGGCCAGCACCTTGTTGCTGTAGCTGAAGGTCGGCTTGAGGCGAATCGGCGTGCGATAGCGCTGATAGGCATAGGTGCCCTGGTAGACCGCATTCTGGCTACCCAGGGTCAAGACAATCGCCTGCTTGCCCAAGGTCCCCTCATACACCCCGTGTGACGCCTGCGCCGGCAACAGCCACAGCGCCAACACCAACACCGCCAACCCCCGAGCAAAATCAAACCCGCGCATCAGAAACGCTCCTCGCCCGACGACAGATATTCCAAACGCTCAGGGGTGATCACCCGGTAATAATCCCAACGCCGAGTGCGCTGGTCGTAATTGATAAAGTCCTGCTTGCTGAACTCCATCTGCCCACTGGGGGAAAAACGCAGATCACCGTCCACCGCGAACTGCTCCAACTGCGGATGACGCCGATAGGTCCGCAGATCCCGGCTGTACAGGTAATACTGCGTGGGCGAGCACCACACCCGGCCATCCGCTTCCCCCACGCGATAGCCCTGGACCTGAAAATCCATCCGCGCCTCGGCATGAAAATGCCCGAAGGTCAGCGTCCTGGTGCCCACGGACGACAGACACCACTGCCCGCCAATCTCCTGCACCCGCTTACCGGTGGCCCGGCTGATCACCCGGATACTGTCCACCTGCGCCACCTCCTCCCCGGCCTTGCGCGCGGCATGCACACTGAAATAGAAATCCCGATCGAACACCGGCTGCAACAACTCCCCCTCAAACGCCTCCCGCTGACTGCCACCAAAACGCGTCACCCGCTGCAACTGCAACGGCTGCTGCGTGCCCGTGCGCAAATCCACCAGACTGCCCTGCAGCGCCTCTGCCCCCTCGGCGAACGGCTGCAACGACACCGCCGTCGCCGGCAGGGTCGGGTTGTCCATGATGTTGATCAAGAGCGCGGAGCCGGGATGGAAAGGCGTGGATTCCAACGCCATGGGCAGGCGCTCGGACTCGGAAAACCAATAGCCGGACATGCCACCGCCGTATTGGGAGTCGTAGGTTAGGGCCAGTTCAACCGGGGTGTCGCCGAGGGTGCCGCGGTAGGTGGTGGTGGGGTTGGCACTAGCCGTCGGCACACTCAGCGCCATACCCACAAACAGCGCCGGCGCCAACCAGGATAGAAAATGCCGCAAGCGAGACACACTACCCCGCGTCCCTGCCCCGACTCGCCTCCCGCCACCAACGGACTGGGTCATGCCTGCGCTCCTTGCTATGGATAAAAGGCGCGCAGGATAGCAAAGTTGGTTGGGGGATTAGAGGGTGTTGCTGCGGCCCTGTAGCCGCTGCCGAGCCCGCGAGGCTGCGATGGGGCGCGCAGCGACCCTAAATCGGCACACCACGATTGTTCAGATACACCTCAGCGGCTGAATGGCGGACGCTCCCCCACGGCCTATACCTGCGGTAACCGCTACGGAGTTCTTGGTAACCATCTCGCTTGCGACAAGGACCAACAACTCAGCCTCGCCCTACCCACAATCGAGACCTTTCCTACAGCCCTGCCGTTGTCCCTAATCCACCCCACACCTATAGTTTTCACGTCTGCTGATTCCAGTCAGCGACAGGGGTTCGCAGCCTTATCGAGAGGACATTCAATCAATATATTTCTTCGACAAGGAACAGCGATGAACACCCAAACCCCATCCGAACGTTTTATTCCCCTGACCCCAATTGCCAGCGACACCCCAGTGCTGTTTATTGACAGCCAAGCACCATTGGTGGATCTGCATGCATGCGCTAGCGAGCGTTTACTCACCACACTCAACTATCTGAATTTGATGATCTGCACTACCTTACGAGACTCCAGCGACAGAGATATCGATACAGTAGCTAACACAGCCAGATTGTTACTACAGGATGTGCGGGACGTGTTGGCGGTAATTGAGATTCGCGCTCTTAGCGCCTGATCTAAAAATGCAAATCAGGGGATAACAAGATAACTTTTTATCGTTCGAAATAATCTATTTCACCCAAGAGTCTACCTGGTAGCTTGGCTATTCAAGAGGCAGGTATTTCAATGGGTCGAGGAGGAGGGGAACAAAAGGAGGCGACAGGAGAGATAAAATGGATAGGCTGAATCCACAAGTCGAAAACTTGACAAACCCCAACACCTATGGAGATGGTGATTTGCTTCGCTCAGTCATCAAGCACACCGAAATTAAAATCCTCGCCAACTCTTCTTCATTAGAGTTTTTTATAATACGGAGACCTCGTCAACAGATAAATAAGGCCGCATATGCGGCCTTATTTATTATGAAAAAAAACTATTCAGAATCGTCATATATGAAAAGTAAAAACACCAGAATATCACGACCTTAAGTACCAAATATTTACCTTTCACCCAACCTCTAGGATCCAGGCGTAGAGCTAGGCTCTCTAGCCAAACTATCCCCAGCAAAATGGATAGACGGGGTAAGCTCAAGCTGAACTCTTGCCTGAGCGCCTCCGTTTACTATTTGTGGAAGACCATTCATCACCAGAATGACAGAAGATGAAATTCGAAAACCTTCTATTTCCTCCTCCTTTGCCTTTCCGATCAGACTATATGACGCCTCAGCTTGCCTCAGCGCGACCAGAAACTCGTTAACTCCCTTAACACTCCCTGCAGGAAAAAATTCTGACGTCAATAACTGTTGCATCTCGGAGTTGAGCCAGCGTTGCAACTCACCAGAGAACAACAAACGCAACTTGACCGAGCTAATCTTTTCATTGCGTAGAACGCACAAAACAGAGCTATTATTGAGAGTTCGGCGAAGTGCAAGAATCTCCTCGCCTTTTTTATCAAAGACCTTTAAATCGGCAACACCGAAAAAGACTCGATAACCTGGAACAATAGGCACACCGATACGCCCCAAAGTATGCAATGCACTATGCTGAACCTCCAACGCATAAATCTCGTTCAGCCTACCAATGTAGTCATAACCGGAATCTCTAGATAATTTCTTCTGCTCGATTGTGAGCAAATCCTTCTCGGCCCAAGCAATCTGAAAATACCTATCTCGACTCTTTATAAGAAAATTACCACTCGCCCCCATCTGACGGATAGTCGTCTGTAGCAGATCAATCTCAGTTGGCTTAACCTCTCGCCCCCGACCTTGAACACATAAAACTTGGCCATTAGTGATCTTTCCTTGCAACAGATCACACGTCTGCGATATCACCAAGTAGTATGGTTGCTCAGTTGAAACCGCGGTCCCTGCACGTGCTCGAGGTTTTCTCAGATAGATATCACCAAAACGAACATCCCTATTTTTTTTCTCTAATTTAATAAGCTCACCAGCAGCCGACTGCACCGATGAAAACTCCGAAAAGATCCCAGATAAATGTTGCGTAGGTTGACAGTGCCCCAGCAGTATTTGATAACTTTCATCTGGCAAGTCCATTGCCCTCTCTGCAAGAGCCGGATTCTTTTGGATCGAAGACATTACTAACTGCCCAGCCATCCAACCAAAATAATCAGAAAGCGGTTCTTTTTCCGTAACCAACTGTGCAGTATAGAGAGTTGCTAGGTCCTCTAGCTCTAGCTCAGAAACTTGTTTGCTTAGCTGCTGACCTGCTGCCACCACCGCTTTTTCGAGCTCGATATGAAGGCAACGAAACTTTTGAAGTTCCTCACTTTTCACATAAAACGACTCTACAGCATCAAGAAACTCGGAGCTCGCGTTGAGCTTTCGAACAAATCGAAACATTCCTCCTGGGGTAGAGCTCCCCACCCTGAAGTCAACCGAGTCTCTACCTGCTATGTTAGGAAGGCTCGAAATCAAAATAATAAATGGATGAATTGCATTTGATACACTCTTAGCCGCATCTACGACTGAGCGAAGAAAGTTCACACTCTCCTGGACTCTTTCTTCTAAATCATCCGCTGATTGACTCAGCTGATAGTCTATAACTATCAGTGAAACATCTACACCCACCGAGGCTGTATCAGGCAAAACCGCGCTACGGGTCACACTCCAACCGTGATCATCCAGGATTCGACTAATAGTCTCCAATGGAGAGTGATGTTGACTGAGCTCCTCCGATAAATCTGCGAAAATCTCTTCTAAATCTATTCCCGCTGGAGAGGTTTTACGAAGGGCCCAGAACCTTAACACCTCTTCAGCGCTACTTATTAATGGATTAAAATATGCACGTGCATTATGACTACCCGAAAGTCCAAAATTCTCATCCAACCATTGCTTGGTTTCTTCATTTTCGGTTAGAAAACTGCGCAATGCTCGCAGATAGGGTTGAAACTGTGCAATTGTTGGTTGAGAAAAGGCATCATCAATAAATAATGCTTTCTTCACGGACATCCCTGTAACCATTTCATTCACTCGCAAATTGGAAGACAAACCCAGCATGGGAATTGCGATTACTTGCCTCAATTAAAGAGACATCAATCTTATTATCTGAACAAAGATTTTTTACTATATAGAGCCCAATACCACGACCAGACGGTTTTTTACTAAAAAACGGGTCAAAAGCCTTCTTTCCATCCTCCACCCTAATACCAGGCCCATTATCTCGAAACACAATCTCTCTAGCCTGGCCATCAACAACTATTTCAATGCTGGGTATAAAGTCCGTCGATCCTCCACTCGCCTCATGAAGCATACTATTATGATGAGAAAGCCAATACACAGAGTTCGAAATAAGATTCTCAAATATCTGATACATTTGTCCTTCAACAACCTTTGCAAAGAAAGGTTCTGTATCATCAAAGCTCACACTGATCGAATTTTGCTCAAACTGAGACTCGTGTGCATCAATCAGATTTTTTATCACCTGAGTCATATCCGTAGTTGCTTTTCTCTGTCGGCCTGGGGTACTGACAGGATCTAAAATCCTTAGACGTTTCTCAAGTGTCTTGAGCTGTGCATTAAGGGAGCGCAGTGGAGCTGGAAGACTTTTAACATTTACCTTATTAAGGTCAGCCAAGGTAGCTCTTGTCATCCTATTTAGTTCATGGACAACAAACTCCATTAGCATTCCTGCACCGGCTAGGTGCAAATAAATATCCGATTGATCTTGTTGCTTCCTGATAGTCGACTTAGCCTTCGACCAAGCCGCTTCGAGTTCCTCGACATACCCCTTCAAAGCATGAATTGTTTTTTCCTCTCCTGGAAGTTGCTTCGCAATCTCCCGCAACTGAGCTCTAGCATCCTTGGAGTTCTTCTTGACCTTAACATCAATTTCTTTAATTGTGCTAATGGACCTAGATGCACTTTTAACTTCATACTTCTTGACAAGTGCGCCGAGCTCCTTCCAGATTACATATTGAAGGCACTGAACAAGTTTCTTCTGTTCAGGCGAATCACAAAGCCCCTGTCTGTTGGTCTGATCTTTGAGATTAGGATTATCCCGAGAGCTAATACGGACATACCCTACAAACTGCCCCCTATTGAGCTTGAACGAGCGCTGCTTCAACGCTCGCTGATCTAACTCAAGCCAATCATCATCGGGATCCGCGTAGGGATAGACCCTAAAACCATCTCGATACATGAGTAGGCCACCAGCCCACAGACTTAACCAATCGTTGAACTCTTCATACTTTTCTTTGGGTAGCTCACGCCGCTTTCGCTGCCTATTGAACCAATATCCTTCAGCAGTAAACTCACCTAAAGTCTGAATACCCGCATAACGAACAGGAGCATTTTCTCCATCTTTATACAGTGGCTGATCAGCGTCAGCGAGAACACTATAAAGATCATCACCCGCGCTATATACATTTGCCTCATCTATATCTGCCTCTTCAGCGGATAAAGACTCTTGCCCCGGAGGCCTGAACTTCACAACACCACTAATCACCGGCTGCGCCTTACCGTGATTTTTTTCGTAATGGAAGCGAATTTTAAAATATCCATGCCACTCATCATCAAGCCATTCGGTATTAAATTCTTCTAATACCTCGACGGCTTTATCGTTGAAGCTCATACGTAGATCTAGAACAACACCGTCAGGATCAAAGGGGTCTTGAAGTTTAGAAAGCTGAGTTTTTGATACCTGAGACACACGCTGGAGAGACCAATCATTGCGCAAATCACTAATTCTAATTAACGTCCCTTTATTTTTTTCTTTCTTACGCCCTCCTCTAACTGCACCGACTTTAAACTTATCCAAATCTAAATCTAAATTCTCACCAAGAGACTTCCAGTCCACATCCAACGTCGAAACATAGTCTTCACCAGCAGTCACTGTTAAAAGCTGCAGGCGCTCACCAAGTCGCATTGTGGAGAGCCGGCCAATCCCCTTTTCACCGAGTATTGGATTATCTTTATCAAACTCAGTCAGCTTTCGCTCAGTCGCTCGGTGCGGGGTGCCTATCGTCAAAAAATTCTCATCAAGATCAGCCAGAGACATACCTTGCCCCCAGTCCTCGACCTCGATAAAGGAAGTTTCACAATAATACTCCCGCAGGCGTAGCAGCGCCTGTTCCTTAGGTAAGCCAGACAATATCTTAACCAAATCATCTCTAAGCTCTTGCTTTGTACTTGGTTCAAAATATCTGGCTGACTCCTGCAAAATTCGTTCATCTAGTTTTGCCCCGCAGCCCTGGATATCAGCGATCAAGGCTTGATAGCCAGAGGCACTAAGAGCAACATTAAATCTCACAGCTACTTTTGGACTCTTCGCATCAATTGCATTTTTAATAAGTTCGTAAAGCGCAATACCATCCGAGCTTATCAGCTCTGCACCTAATTCAAGCAGCACCCTAGCTTTAACTTTGAACGCCATTGAACTTCCTTTTCGTTATTTCAAAGTTGGCAGACCAAGCACCCTTGATCATCTTCGTCGTCTGGAGTTTCAGTAGAATCAAGCTCTGAAAATACTGCTATCAGAGTTGAGTTATCTTTTCGCTGCGCCATTCGCTCAACACGCAACGCATGATCTCGTTTAATCTGAGCCATCCGCTCAGGCTGCTCGAGCTCGGCCAGGCTTTCCCCCTGACTCCAAGTAAAGAAGTTCCCCGTTTTTTCAAACGGCACTTCATACTCTTTTGCT
Organism: Pseudomonas sp. 910_21; assembly: GCF_052850735.1. NCBI lineage: Bacteria > Pseudomonadati > Pseudomonadota > Gammaproteobacteria > Pseudomonadales > Pseudomonadaceae > Pseudomonas > Pseudomonas sp. 910_21. The sequence continues at coordinate 350,389 of NZ_VXCY01000005.1, forward strand.
TTCTCGTATAAGTCGGGATGCGTTTCTTTCAACTTCACCCATTCAATCTTTTGCTGATAGAAGCAAAAATAACATCCTGAACGAGTTCTTCCCCATTTAGTGTAAGGAGGCATCCCCACACCAGATACTCGAAGAATCTCCTCGATATCACGAAGAATTAGACCATCCTCCTGAAAAGGATAGACAGCCTTAATATTGGTCTTATGACTGATGTAGCCCGAGCGGTTTTCATCCGCTCGAAGCCCTACATAATTGATTATTGGCTGATCTCCACAAAAATCCTCAAAAGGCTTGAGCTTGAGCATCTTCGTACACCAACGACGATGATTGGAGGGAATCATCCCTCCATACATGTCATACCAGTGATCAAATCCCAGGTCAGCGTTCAGCCTATGCAATGGCTTCCCAAGGTAATTTTCAAGGCGCTGCAAATAGTCGTAGGTTTCTGGCAGCTCTTTACCAGTATCGCTAAAGATGTACTCCATCTCCGGCACACGATCACGCATGTAAATTGCTAGCGCAGCGCTGTCTTTGCCCCCAGAGAGGCTAAGGATGTGTCTAACCCGCGGTTCGTTGCTCATCGCTCAGCTCTTTCTCAGGAGATTCTGTGGAGCCCTGCTGCAATTGCAGCAAAGCTTGAGCAAGGGCAGACGCGGCTAAGTTTCGGTTGCCGCCTACTTGCTTCGTAAGGTTCTGCAGAAGGCTATCTGCCATCATCTTTGTCTCCTGGTCAGAGGTCAACAGCATTGCCGCCTCCTCCCCACTCGGGAGCGTCAAGGTCACTCCCATGAAGCGTTGTGTTTGACGCTCAAAGTCCCCCTTTCGCATAGCCACTCTTAACCAACGCTTGTAGCGACCGCATAACTCCAGGACCGACTCCGCGAACTTGGGTGCATCACCATCTTTCCAGATATCCAATGGTCTATGGACGACTACGCTTGCAATGGAGTCCATCCACCGATCGTCAGTCAGAGTGATGTCTGAACAACGCATGATGAACGCTTTAAGCTCAACATCTGCAAGGGACTGAGCAGTGTCTGCGCACTCTTCCTGAAGCTTTGATCGCAGAGCTTTAAGGGGGCCAGTTATTTCAAATGCCTGAGCCATCGAAAGGCTGACTTCGTCCTGCAAACGACGAAATGCCATACCCAACTCTGTCAGACTCTCAGCCAAAAGATCCGGGAACGGGATACCCTCCTTAGCTTTCGCCGCAGTCACCACCCGTGGAACATCAAATGCAAGCAGCGAAACCGGGTCAGTTGCCCTTTTAATCACATCACGAAGCGCTTTGGTTTGGCTCGTGAGCCGCAGAGTCTCTTGCGAATACTGCGGAAGCCGCCCATACCAACGGATCAGCTCGCGCGCCGCATCTAGATACGATGCGTTCAGGCCTAACTGGATACCTACAGTTCCAAGTGCCTTGGCATAATCCTTGATTAGCTCTTTGCGCTCAGAAGTGATGTCGAAACGGCGGAAGCTAAAGGTGTGAGGGCTTCTGAACATCCGTTGCTGATGATCAGAGGTCAATTCAAGGATCAGACTGCCTCGCTCGAAAATAGCGCACGACTCCTTGTTAACCAGGAGATAAACCATGAACCAAACACTGGCCGGCCCGCTCCGGACACCCAATGGTGGTAATGCCAAGCTGGAAATGACCTCAGCAAAAGTAACCTGACCATCAATCATTAACTGATTATCAAGTTCAGCCCACACTCTGCGAATGTTCACTGGGGAGCTACTATCCGGCGCACTTAAAAACCAGCGATCGCCGGCTCCCTTACGGTGCAGTCCTGTGGATTGAAGCAGAGAGCTGTAAAGCAATCGCTCAGGTGGGAAATCGACAATACCCAGTAGCTCTGAACCAACAGCTTTTTCGAGCAGATCGAACAAACGCTGACGAGCCGCGTTAATCGCAGATGACGGTTTGTCTTTATTGATTAGTTCGTTATGAATGATCGGCGCATTCTTGTATACCTTGTCGAACAACCAAGACGCAGCCTGACTAAGGTTCATGGCACCGCTGCCCGCAATCACCCTCCCGGCATGCCAATATTCCATGCTGGAAGCTCCCTTGGCCTGCCGATTGAGCAACGCCAGGACTAGTCGACTCACACACTCACGTGCTGCACTGAATCTCGACTCGACATAACGCTCAGTCCAAGGATCTAAATGGCGACTTTTAACCTCTTCATGAACCATCAGCCAACGAGAGTATTCAATTAGAGCCTCACGCTCATCCGGGCCGACTTTAACAATTGCAGTGAGTGATAAAACGTCTTTAGTAGAACGAGTCACCTCTTCAGCAGCATCTACCAGGGCGGAAGACTCAGCATCCACGAATATCAGCCCAACACTGCCATCGTGTCGACCATGAGTACCGATTGACTGCTTAATTTTATCTGACGTCCCTGCAATCACTTTGACAGAACGGAGAGTTCCCGTTTGTTGATAGTGGCGACTTGCAATTACGCTTCTTTCAGAGAGCGCTTGGGAAACACCATTGAACATGAGTTCATCAGCCGAGCGCTGCATCGTTTGTTCATACAAAGCCTCAACGTTTACTGCATGACTGATGGCATAACCATAGTCATCGCTCGTATGACGATGTATCAAGATTGCCTTGCTAGTGAGCTTGCTCAACGCTTCGGAGATAGCTTTAGCATCCCCCCCCGTAACAAACCTGAGGAGTTCGACTGACAAGTTAATATGCAGGACTTGAGCAACCAGCTCAATGACAGCAATCGACTTAAGTAGGTCAAGCTGTAACGCCGTCATTTCCGCGTCATTACGCTCTATTACAGAGCGGGCAAAGTCCCAGCGTCGCTCTGCCTCAAGATCACGAAAACGAAGCCCTACTCCAGTCGAGAGGTAGTCAAAAAGCTCCGTCATCCCATACCAAGAGGAAGGATCAGCAATATTGCGCTCTGCGAAGTCTCGAAGTGCCCCGGACTCATATCCGCGCATGAATGCGTGGAATGAACGCTCACTCTGACCGAATCGCTTGGAGATGACAGCTAAGCAAGCCAGTGCGGCCGGATGCAATGGGTACAAGCGCTCGGCTTGAGAAAACGGCTCACTCTCAGCAACTCCACGAAAAAAACTAAAATCAATTGCCTGCTTGTAGATGCGTCGAGCATCTTTTTTCAGGGTAGGAGAATCCGTAATGGTTACGTCCGCACCTAAAGCATGAAGAGCGAAATGGGCATACCGCTCAACTGGCTCATCAAATGGTACTTCGTCGAAGCGTGCAGAGACCTTGTGCCACTCATCGGAAAGGGTGCGACCGACACCTTTAGCATAAGCATCAAAGTGCTGGTGCAGCATTGATACGACGAGGAGACCATCATCCGTGGGGTGCGATGCGACCTCAGCGATTTGCTGCAAAGACATCAAATCACCAGCTTCCGGATTTAGAGCTGCGTGTTCAATGAACTTGCCGAGCTCGTCAATCAGCAGCAGGACACCGCAACACCCTGCACCTTGAGTGACTAAAACAAAGTCACTTAGCAACTTACCCGTCGCAGCGTTAAGGGGTATATCACGATAAGTTCGAGCTTTCGTATCCAACTGGCGCTTCAATTCAGTAGCCAGGCGACTTTTCGGCAAGTGCTCAAGTGCTTCAAGGATAGATTGCGCCAACGCGTCACCCAACGATACGCGTGAACCGCTTATTGCCAGTGCGAATCGATTCTGTCCTTGGGGGAAAAGCTCAACAACGTCAGTGGAGGTATCAACGAGCTGTTTGTAAATTGCATGAGAGCTTTTTTGCCCCTCTAACAACCGGGCGAGCAGCAATCCTAGTGCTGACTTACCACTACCATAGGGCCCAATGAGCTTCCAAGCGCGCTGTGCGCTGCCCGACTTCAACGCACTGCCAATCTGGCGGAGCACTGCCAAAACAGCAGGAGTGATCAGATAACTGTCGAGCGAGTCTTGTGACCGCAAATCTCTAGCCAGAGAAATAGAACGCAAGAATTTCGAATCCAGCTCAAGATGATCTATTAGTCGGTCAGACATTCAATTCTTCTCCCGCACCCAGCAAGCAAGTAGCCCAATCGGGCGATAGGGTTTTATCTAAGATGATTTGCTGGGTATCAGCCGTATCAATAAATCGCACAACGCCACCAAACTCTTTTTCTATACTTTCAATAAAACCACTGACTTGGAAATTATCCAACCTAAACACACTACCGGGACTAAACTCACCATGCACAATCTGACTAAGGCTTAGAGAGGCAGTATTCTGGCGTTTGAAATAATCAATCAAGGAGAAAAGAAATACACGGGTAGACAAACCTAAAGGCGCATTTCTACCCACTAGGTAAACGGTTTTGCCGTCGTCAGCTGTGACTTCTTCGAAAAGCCCCAAATCTTGTAATGGGCACCATGAGGTATCGTCCCCAGCTGACTCTTCACGCTTATACGAATGCAAGAAGATGCTCGCATGTTGCTCCAGCGTCGATATCGCTAGCTTCTTGTTGTTGCCAGAAGCGAGGTCTTCAAGACCTGCGATGAGTGTCTTTCGATCAAAGCGTGAATATGCTGAGCTTCCGAATACCAGGTTCCAAACAGCTACCTCCGCGTGGGACGACATCCACCAGTGGAGCAACCAAAGCGACTCAGGCTGCTCCAGATAGGGATCCCAACCCTCTTCTGAAAGCAGCAGTTGTCCAATAGGGCCAGATTGGAGGCCCGCAGAATCACGCCCGCTGACTATCCCGAAAGCTTCACCCCAAAACTGAATCGACTTGACCATATTTCGGCCAATGCCCAACGTAATGGTTGCCTGAGCCTCATCTTTTAGGGCAAGCGGATTGTTGACAATCGCCTGATGTAGCTTTGGCAGCCATCCGTAGCGACAAACAAAGGACTCATGACCCGAGAATCGCTCGTCTCGTCGTTGCATGGTCGACATTACCCCCTCCTCCCTGAAGCCGATTTTTCCGAGGCAGCCTGTTCATTGCTCTGAGCTGCAGGCTCAATAATGATGCGTTTCGTAGCGGCGTCGAAGTAGAGATCTACCTGATCGCCTTCGTGCAAGCCGGCATTCCTCAGCAACTGCTCGCTAAGAGAAACCCGACCCAGCTTTTGGATCCTGCGGGTGTCAAACAAAACCTTCATCCTACGTACTCCAAGCCTCGTGGCAGGCTCCATCAATACTCGTAGAATACTTTATTGAGAGCTTCGACGCAGGCTCTCTCCCCCTCTCCCAGAGCTTATTTTTTTCAATATTTCAATCGATTAGCCTAAACTCGACCAAAGGTCAGGCGCTGCGCCTCTCCGTCTGTAGCCCGATGGTGTTCCCCACCGGCCACACCCCATTCAATCGCCATTGCTGGTCCAGCACGGACTCCAGTAAGACTGGCAAAATTCATTCCCAGGTAGACTGGAACGTTGATGAACGACGAAGATCTCGAAGCGCTAAAACACAAAAATGCCAAAGAGCTTGAACACATAAAATGGCAGTTCAAAAAGGATGAACTCAGCTACCTTGAGGCAGGACAGCATTTGAGATCGCTTAATCAACAATTATGGCAGGTGCCCAGTATGGTCATCGCGATTACTGGTGGCATTTGGTATGGCGCTGCGTCCATAAGCGGTGATTTGCCAAAGGTATTGGCACTCTCTTTTGCAGCAATCGTAAACCTTCTAACAATCCCTATAGTTATTCGCCTTAGGCAGCTAATAAAAAAGCATATAACCCTTCAACTCACCTTTAATATGCTAAAAGACAGCAAAGGTAGTTATACTGTCATCACGTGCTGGATCCTACTCTTGCTGACAGCCGCAGGGCTGAGCATTGCCGCCGCAAGCAACACTGAAAAGCTCAGCAATGAAAATAAAAAAAACGAACCCCAAATCACAAACAACTATCTCTATCCTCAGAAAATAGAGGCATTAAGCAAATGACTTCTAAAAACAGCACAACATGGGCAAGCTATGACTTCGAGAGCGCCAAGTACTTCGAAAACTATAGCAAACTATACTTCTCCAACGTCCACAGGCAGTTCATAAAATTTCTGCCGAAAAGTGCCAACGCAAAAATTCTAGACATTGGATGTGGCTCCGGCCGTGATGCATTATCCCTTGCTCGCCGTGGATATCAGCTAACAGCAGTTGAACCCAGTACTAAGATGCTTGAGCTTGCAAAAGCAAAAAACAATCACAAAAATATACGCTGGTTGAATGACAGCCTTCCACATCTTTCAGTTCTACATGAGAACACCTATGACTTTATTTTACTGAGCGCTGTATGGATGCATATAGCACCGAAAGAAAGAGAGGCATCAATAAAACGAATGAGCGAGCTACTAAACAGAGACGGGCACCTTGCCATCACTCTAAGAATTGGTGCACCAGACCCTCTTAGAATGATGTATCCCATATTCACAAATGACCTTTTAACTCAATCAAAAAAAGCTGGCTTGACTTTGGTTTATTCAAGCCGCGAAACGAAAGACTCTCTAAAAAGAGATGAAGTAAAGTGGAAAAAGGTTGTACTAAAAAAAGAATAAACTGCTGTCAACCTATTCCTGCCAGTGCCCCAGGCTCAAACCCATGAGCACTCAGATGCCACTCGAAATATTTCTGGCTCTTCGTCGCCCACTCCCTTACCTCTCTTCCAACCACACTTTCCACATAACTCGCCGTTGCAGCAGTCATCTCCCGAGAAGGGTGTTTGATCACCTTGCCGTCCTTGACGGAGAGATAACCATGCTCGAATAAAGGATCGCAACCGAGTCGGCACATAGGAACAGCGATGTTCTTGATATCGAGCTTTTCCTTCTGACTGCAGACCGAGCGTTTTTTAATGTGCGCGGCAACTAGTAGATGGCGGGGATACTCATTAAGGCAAATACAGCAACGGCCAGTGAGTTTGCCCTGGAATAAGTGGCGAACGATGTATTTGTGCTCAAGACGCGTAGGTCTGTTGGCCATTCCGTCTGTTGATTGATCCTCGATATCCTTTCGCGCCTCTTCAAGGCTCACTTCGTTATCGGCGTAGTCGTGATCGAGACTGGGAAAGCGCTCCAGGATCGCGGCGCTTTGAGCGGCATCGTAACGATAGAAAGACCTGTCATGTCGACTGTTGATATGCGCCTGAATAGCTTTGAAACGGATAGCCTGGTGGCGTACGTCGGTGACGAAGTAGATATTCTCCCAGGTGCTTTCATTTTCTTTATCCGCCCAGCCCCAGAGCTTCAACGCCAGATCGCGGTTGTGAGTTCGATGGGTAAAGCAGGCACTAACAGTAATGACCGTCTTGGTATTGAAGATCACCGTGTCTCCTGGCTCTGCGGCGAGCCAGGTATTTCTGGTTCGAGGCGAAGCAAGTCCCCAGATAAACAATTTGCCATCCGGGAAGGCTGCGAGGAGTTCAGCCTGCAGTTCAGGCTCAAGTAAATCCGCAATTTCGCTGAACAGCACAGGGTTAAGGATCGTGGTCTGCAGGTTCTTGCGTGCGACATCATCCGAGCAGGGCTGGTAAATCACTCGAGCCGTCATTCGCCCCTCCTCGAATATTTGACGGCGTTCCCCTTGGCCTCTGCTACTGGGTACTTCTCTGCATTGAGCTGCAACTTCGCCTGCGCAATGGCTCCAAGATCGACATTGAGTCGATCAGCGAGCCGTACCAGATACAACAGCACATCGGCCATTTCTTCTTCGATAGCCTGCAAAGCTTCGCTCGATAGGGCGTTGAACTCGCTTTGCTCGGGAGTCAGCCACTGGAAACGCTCAAGGAGTTCTCCGGCTTCACCGGACAAGGCCATGGCCAGGTTCTTGGGGGTGTGGAATTGGTCCCAGTCACGTTCAGCAGCGAAGGTGGCTAGTTCCGTCTGCAGAGATTTCAAGACGTCCATGAGAGGAAAATCGCGTGTATAGCTGTAGGAAGTGTGACGGTAGCTTGTAAGGATTTTCCTGTCCATATTCGGTCAGTGACGGCCCCCCTTGTAGGGACCGCTACTAATGTCATGGCTGCTTTGGACGTTCTTTTTTGAGATCGATAGAGCTTAGGCAGCCGCCTTCGCTGGCAAGCCAGCTCCTACACGGGCTGGCGTCAACCGCTGACTACGCGGTGTCAGCGAACGTTGCGATACAACATCAACCGCGCCCCCTCATGCATCCCCCGGGTCAACTCCAGCAACCGTTCAAACTCCTGCGGATGCTCCTGCGCCACATCCTCACGCGGGGTGCTCGACGCCAAATCATGCAAGGTCGCGCCACTGCCGTCGTGCTGCATCTGCAACAAAAAATCCTTGGTCACGCCGCCAATCACCGGAAAGGTCCCTTCCCTCAATACCAGCGGCACCACCCGCTCCCCTTCCGGTGCGGGCTGCTGAATGTCCCGCCCCATGGCGCCATTGATGAAGGGCATCTCGGCCATACCGGCCACGGTGGGTAGCAGGTAGGCGAGGCCGACGGCTTCTTCGATCACCTTGGGCTGCAACATCCCCGGGGAATGAATCAGCAGCGGTACGTTGTTGCTTTCCAGCCCTAGCTGTTCAAACGCGGGGGCCATGTGGGGGATCTGGCTGATACGGGTGTTGTGGCCGCCCAGCCGGCGTTGCCGCCGATCAGGTAGAGCTTGTGGTACTCGATATTGCTTAAGCACTCTCGATGATCTGCCACTCCCATGGCCGCGTAGTGAGAGCATCCCCTCTCTCCCCTACTCGCCCCCTTTCCTACTCACTGCTGAACTCCCAAACCTGTTGGGAAAAGAATATCCTTACGGCCTCTTACGCTGCGTCGTACAGCGAATCGGGAAACCTACGGATAGCTCCCGCATGCCCCCTGCACCTACCCGCAATCAATCCAACCCTGCTTGCAGCCGCGACGAACTCGTTCTGGCCCTGAACCTGTGCCTACTTCACCGCAACGGTTTACCCGGTAAGCGCCAACCTGATTTGAAGATGGATACCTGCCCATCGTGACTGCCTGACGCCGACGTTGCTCGCTTGGTGCTCCGGTGCTGGCTTTCCAGCAACCCATTAGAGAAATCCATATGACCCCCAATCCGACAATCGATAACGTATTACGCGTCGCCTTGGTTACAGGATCCACTTCCGGTATCGGCGCAGCCATTGCACGTGTACTAAGCCAGGCAGGCTATGCGGTGGTGATCCATTCGCGAAATTCTGCGGATACGGGACGCGCTATGGCTGCCGAAATGAAGCAGGCTATTTACGTGCAAGCTGATCTTGCTGTCGAAGCTGACAGGGTCAGGCTTATTAACGAGGCGATCGCCGCGTGGGGGCAGCTCGACGTATTGGTCAATAACGCCGGTATTAGCAAAGTGATTCCCCACGGCGACCTTGCCTCGGCCAACTCGACGGTGTGGCACGAACTTAACGAGGTGAATGTCGTGGCGCCGTTCCACCTCGTCACTTTGGCCGAGTCGGCATTGCGCGATGCCGCCCGTTACCGTCGAGCAGGTTGCGTCGTGAATATCAGTTCCCATGCCGGTATCCGTCCTAAGGGCGCATCGATTCCCTATGCGGTCAGTAAAGCCGCGCTTAATCACATGACCCGCTTGCTCGCGTTATCCCTGGGGCCAGATATTCGCGTAAACGCTGTGGCGCCTGGCTTGGTCGACACGCCTATGACCGCAGAGTGGACGGGGGCCCAAGAGCTATGGCGAACTCGCGCCCCTATGCGCAGGGCCGCTAGCCCAGACGACATCGCAAAAGCTGTTGTGATGCTGGTCGAGTCGGACTACTTGACCGGCGAGATACTCCTCTCAGACGGCGGGTTGAATCTGACCTAGGTTTAGCGTGCTGCGGTGTAGCAGGTGAGTAGGCGAGTCACTCTGTTTCACCGACTCGCCCAAAGGACGGACACCATAGTTTTCAGAGCGGGCTAGAGGACACCGGCAGGCGGATACCCTATCGATTTAAGTGCGGCGGATGACCCGGTTTTTTTGCGAAGCAGAGGAAGGCAAAGTGCTGACCCGGGTGCATCGGGTACGGGAAAGAGACAAGAAAATCGTTAAGCGCAAATCAGAGTGGCTGGTTGGAAGCTTTGGTGGCGATCTCGCGGACGCCTTCGCCGGCAAGCCGGCTCCTAGACATGAAATGACAATCAGGGAGACACCCATGGCCATGCCGGAACGGCTGAAACCAACACCCGCGACGCCGAAAATACAGGCGTTGATGAAGGACTTGCTCAAGCAGATCCTCGACCGGATCTGGGACAATCAGGAACGGGAAAGCCCCGAGATCAGTGCGCTGATCCAGCAGTGGAACAGCCACGCCGGCCGACCTTTCGAATTCCACGAATTTCGCGATATGCACAGCCATACCAGCGCGGCGAACTTTCTGCGCACGGCCTTTCATCAAGAGCGCTACGTTGACGACCTGAGCTTCGACGAGGCGTGCGCCGTGGCGGACTTCATCTGCCAGTGCGAGGGCACGGAGTCTGATACGGACTACGCTCTGGGCCTGCTGGAAACCAACTTCCCCGAGGCCAATGCCTCGGACCTGATCTTCTGGCCCAACGCGTGGTTTGGCGATGAAGACCTGTTGCATATCGAGCTGAGCTCGGCGCAGGTCATTGGTTATCTGATGGCGAGGTCTTCGCAGCCTTTGCGGGACGCGCCGCCCATCACCCTGCCCTATGCCATTCCCCAGAACAGGTCATAGCGCCGCCGAGGCCGTCTCCACCCACTGTTCGGCTGTGGCCATTGGCTGCAGCGGCCTCAGTCTGCTTCATCCCCGGCTCTTTTTCTTCGATCGCCCCGCGCGCCCGTCGTACTCCGGGCGGCCCGACACCACCAGCCCGAAGAAGTAGGGATCAGCCCCTGGGTCTTCCAGCTGTCCGGCGGATTTGTTGTGCACTTCTATCACTGAAAAAAGATCGACAAGACGGTCCTGGATCTCTTCGATTTCCGCCGCTTTGAGCGTGACCATCGCGCTGTATTTGAATGATCCGGATACGTTGAAATATTCGCTCTGCTCGGGCTTGGTCAATGATCGGTCGATCTCGTGGCGCAGGAACCGGTCCTTGAGCGCCAGGGCCTCTGCGGTTCTTGGCATTCTCAAGGTGGGGGCATGGCGCACGAAGGGTGACTGCGGGGTGCTGCGCTCTTTGGCCACAAGGCTCAGGAAGGCTTCGGTGCGCGCGTCGTAGGCCAGGCCGAGCTGCTGGCACACCGCCTGGATTTCGGCCACCGAGGCGCTGTCCACCATGTACAGATAGGTCATCAACGGCAGCAGTTCGAAGTGTTCCTTGAAGGCTGCAATGATCTCTTCGGTGACGATGAACTCACGTTCGTAGCGGCTCAGGCTCAAGGCGCGACGCAGTAGCTTGGAGTCGTGCTCGCGCACCTCAAGCATGGCGGAAAGATCCTTGACCTCCACCCCTTTGCCAAACAGCATTTCATGCACGGGGGCCGGCAACAAATCACGAAAGTAATGCCAGTAGTAATCGAAACTCGACTTGCTGGAGGGGGCGATGCCCAGGTTGTCATGCAGCTCGACGGCCGAGTCGAGACTCAGGTGCTTGCGCCCTGCCTCGACGTCTCGGTAGTGGTTGGCGGAAAACGGAATGTTCACGCTGTCCAGGAAGGTTGAAATCTTCAGGTGGCCGCTTTCGAGGCGCAACTGGGTGAGAAACGCGCCAAAGGCCTGCTGGTTCTCCGACATTTATTCAGCCCCTGCAGCAAGCGTGACAGCGACCCGGGTGGTGTTTTTCCTGATTTTCATGCTGGCTGTGACGGCCCCTATCTCTCGCGTATTGCCGACATGCACGCCGCCACAGGGGATCGACCATTCGCCGCATTGCCACCAGCGATAGCCTGGTCCTTTGCCGGTATCGGCCTGGGTTCTGACGGCATGACCGGCCGCGCAGAAGCGATTCAGTTCTTGCGTGGCGCGCTCCAGGCTCTGTTCATCGAACTCGCCCATGAACTCATAGTGGTTTTCCCCGCCCTGGTCATTCAACGGCGAGCGGACCGGGTGTGGAATCGAGCGCCCCAGCGTCTGCTCCAGCAGGCAGTGCATCAGGTGCATGGCCGAATGAATGCGCATCTGCTGATAGCGCAGGGACCAATCCAGGGTCGCCGTCACCCCCTGCCCCGGCACAAGTGATTGCAGCTGGCCGAACCCGGCGTCCTCCAGCTTCAGGTAATGCCTGATCTCGTCGTCCTTCCTTTTGGTGGTGGTGATCTCGATCACCTGCGGCACATCACCGGCCCCGGGTTCGCTGAGGGTCAGCTGCCCCCGATCTCCCAGTTGGCCGCCGCCCTGGGGATAGAACACCGTCTCGCTCAATAGAGCGAAGGGCGCACCCGAATCGTCCCGTTCAAGCCGGTGGATCTGGCATTGCACGGTTTGCAGGTAGGGTTGCTGGTGAAACAAAGGAAGGGTTGGGTTCATGTGTGCCTCGCGTCCTTGAGCATTCACGGCCGGCCGGGGATTCCCATGAATAGCCGTTGCCTGTGCGATGTATTAAAAACCCTCTGCCGACAAAAATTCAACCTTTGGATTAATAATAAATCCACAGGATTAATTTACAGAACGCACGACCCCCAACCTACCCCTCGTGCGAAAGCCAATCCAATACGTTTTTACCGTAGGAGCCGGCTTGCCGGCGAAGGCGATCTCGCGGACGCATTCGCCGGTAAGCCGGTTCCTACAGGTCGGTCATTCAGCAGGAGGTTGCCCCTCAGCCCTGGTCGCCACCACCCACCGGCAGCACCGTGCCGGTGATGTAGGAAGCTTCGGCGGAGGCCAGAAACAGGATGGCTGAGGCCTGTTCGTCGACGCTGCCGTAGCGCTTCATCAGGCTGCTGTCGAGGGTCTGATCGACGATCTGCTGGTACCAGACTTGCTCCTCGGGGCTTTGTTCAGCGCTGTTGCGCGGAATGCGCCGCGGCGGGGCTTCGGTGCCGCCGGGGGCGGTGGCGTTGACCCGCACGCCACGACCGGCGGTTTCAAAGGCCAGGCACGCAGTGAGTGCGTTGATGCCGCCCTTGGCCGCGCCGTAAGGCACGCGATTGAGGCTGCGGGTGGCGATGGACGAGACGTTGACGATGGCGCCGCTGCCCTGCTCCAGCATCTGCGGCAAGGCGGCGTGGCAGCACCACAGGGTGGGGAACAATGAGCGGCGGACTTCGGCTTCGATTTGTGCAGGTTCGTAGTGCTCAAAAGGCTTGGCCCAAATGGTGCCGCCGACGTTGTTGATGAGGATGTCGAGGCGGCCGAAGTGGGCGATGGCCGCCGCCATGATCCGGCTGCATTCGCTGTACTGCTCCAGGTCGGCGGTGAGGGCCAGGACCGGGAACCGGGGGCTGAGTTCGGCGGCCAGCTCGAAGATCAGTTCGGAGCGGTCCACCAGCACCACCCGGGCGCCCTCTGCGGCCAGGCGTTCGGCAACGCGACGGCCAATGCCTTGGGCGGCACCGGTGACCAGGGCGACTTGGTTGGGGAAACGGTTCATGGAAACCTCATGAGTGCAAAAATATGGAGAGGACCTTGCCGTGCGTGACTCCGTAGGAGCCAGCTTGCCGGCGAAGAGGCCTTTGAGCCTTGCAGCGTTCTTGGGGACGCCTTCGCTGGCAAGCCAGCTCCTACAGCGCTATGGCTTGCCGTGCTGGGTTCCGTAGGAGCCGGCTTGCCGGCGAAAGGGCCCTTGAGCCTAGCAGCGCCCTTGTGGACGCCTTCGCTGGCAAGCCAGCTCCTACAGCGGTGAGGCGCTCTTCAGGCAGCGCTGGCGGCGAACTTCTCGTAATAAAAATTCGCCGGGGCGATGCCCTGTTCACGGATGAACTGGCTCACTGCCTCGACCATCGGCGGCGGTCCGCACAGGTAGACGTCCACATCGCCCTGGTTGAGGTGCGCCGGTTCGATGTGCTGGGTCACGTAGCCCTTGCGCGGGTACTGGCTCTCGGGGTTGGCCACGCAGGCGCTGAAGCTGAACTGGGGGATGCGCGCGGCAAAGTCTTCCAGGCGCTCCAGTTCCACCAGGTCGAAATCGTTGGTCACGCCATAGATCAAATGCAGCGGATGTTCGCTGCCCTGCTCGGCGATCTTCTCCAGCATCGCGGTGAACGGCGCCAGCCCGGTGCCGCCAGCCAGCAACAGTAAGGGCCGGCGAATATCCCGCAAGTAAAAGCTGCCCAGGGGCCCGGCCAGGCTCATGCTGTCGCCGGCTTTGGCGAGACGGGTGAGGAAGCTGCTCATCAGGCCACCGGGCACGTTGCGAATCAGGAAACTGACCTCGCCATCACGCTGCAAGGAGCTGAAGGAATAGGCCCGGGTCTGCTCACTGCCGGGTACGCCGAGGTTGACGTATTGCCCCGGCAGGAACGCCAGCTGGCTCAGGGCTTCGCCTTTGATCGACAGGGCGATGGTGCTGGCGGACAGCTGGCGCACGGCGCTGATACTGGCCTGGAAAGTACCCTGCCCGGCGCGACAGACCTGGGACGAGGCCGGTACCCGCACCACGCAATCGCCGAGGGCGCGCATCTGGCAGGTGAGGACAAAACCCTGCTCGACCTCAGCAGCGCTCAGGGCGTCTTCGATGTAGTCCTCCCCCAGCTCGTAGCGCCCCGCGTCGGCAAAGCACTTGCAGGTGCCGCAGGCGCCGTCCCGGCAGTCCAGGGGGATGTTGATGCCCTGGCGGTAGGCCGCGTCGGCCACGGTTTCGCCCGGGTTGGCGTTGACGAAACGGGTCACGCCGTCTTCGAAATTGAGTGCGATTTGATGGCTCATGGCAGTCGCCTCAGAGGTGGTAGATATCAACGACCTGGCGAACGTAGTCGTTCTTCAGGATGACTTTCTTGGCCAGAATCCGCGGGTTTTCGCCCCGCAGGTCGAGGGTGTAGAAGCTGCAGCCGAAGTAGCTGTCCACGGTCTTGTAGCGAAAGCTCAGGGTGTGCCAGTTGAAGCGCAGCTTGCAGAAGCCGTCGCCGTGCTCCAGCAGCTCGATGTTGCTCAGGTTGTGGGAGGTGCGGGTGTCGGGAATGCTGGCGCTGGAGCGCTCGGTCTTGATGCGGAACACCCGGTCTTCCAGGCCGCTGCGGTTGCCGTACCAGATCAGCGAGATTTCCCGCTGCGGGTCTTCGGTCAACTGGTCGCTGTCGTCCCAGGAGGGCATCCAGAAGGTCGCGTCCGGGGCATAGAGTTCCAGCCAGCTGTCCCACTCCTTGTCGTCCAGGTAGCGGGCTTCGCGGTACAGAAAATCCCGCACGGCATCGTAGGAAATGTTCATTGCACGGCCTCCACTGCGATCTGGCGTGAGGCTTCACGCTCCAGGGCCGCGAGCAGGGTTTGCTGCCAATACTTGTGCTGCATCACGAACAGGCCTTCGTCCTCGGTGCGCACGCCGCTGAGGAGCGGCTGCAGGTCGATTTCTTTCGCTGCGGCGTCCGCCCCCTGGACCCAGTGTTCGGCGCCGCGGGACATGTCGTTCCAGGCCGTGGTGCTGCCCTGATAGCCGAGCTGGCAGGAACGGAACTCCTCCAGGTCGTCCGGGGTGGCCATGCCGCTGACGTTGAAGAAGTCTTCGTACTGGCGGATGCGCCGGGCCCGGGCTTCGTCGCTCTCGCCCTTGGGCGCAATGCAGTAGATGGTGATTTCGGTGCGGTCCACGGAGATCGGCCGGGCAATGCGGATCTGCGAGCTGAACTGGTCCATCAGGTAGACGTTGGGGTACAGGCACAGGTTGCGTGAGTTTTCGATCATCCAGTCGGCGCGGGCCTGGCCGAAGTCCTGGGACAGCTCATCGCGACGCTCGTACAGCGGGCGGTCCTCGGGGTTGGACCAGCGGGTCCAGAGCAGCATGTGGCCCTTGTCGAAGGAGTAGAAACCACCGCCCTGCTTGGCCCAGGTGCCGGCGCTCATGGTGCGGATGTCTGCCCCGGCCTCGCGCTGCTTGCGCTGGTTCTGGGTGGCGGCGTAGTTCCAGTGCACCGAGCTGACGTGGTAGCCGTCGGCGCCGTTCTCGGCGGTGAGCTTCCAGTTGCCTTCGTAGATGTAGCTCGACGAGCCGCGCAGCACTTCCAGGCCGTCGGCGGACTGGTCGACGATCATGTCGATGATCTTCGCCGACTCCCCCAGGTGCTCGGTCAGAGGCAGCACGTCGGGGTTGAGGCTACCGAACAGAAAGCCGCGGTAGGACTCGAAGCGCGCGACGCGGGTCAGGTCGTGGGAGCCTTCGCAGTTGAAGCTGGCCGGGTAGCCGGCGGCGGCCGGGTCCTTGACCTTGAGCAGCTTGCCGGCGTTGTTGAAGGTCCAGCCGTGGAACGGGCAGGTGAAGGACGCCTTGTTGCCGGTCTTGTGCCGGCAGAGCATGGCGCCGCGATGGCTGCAGGCGTTGATGAAGGCGTTGAGTTCGCCGTTCTTGTGGCGGGCAATGAAGATCGATTGCCGGCCCATGGTGGTGCTGTAGTAGTCGTTGGGGTTGGGGATCTGGCTTTCGTGGGCCAGGTACAGCCAGTTGCCTTCGAAGATGTGCTGCATCTCCAGGTCGAACAGCCGGGGGTCGGTGAACATCTCCCGCTTGCAGCGGTAGACGCCCTGGTCGGGGTCTTCTTCAAGCAGGGAATGCAGGTATTCGGGTCGCAGGGACATGGCCGCCGCCTCCATTGTTTTTATTCAGGCAGGGCCATGCTAGGACGGGGGTTGGCGGGGCAATAGCCGATGCGTGCAGACCTGTATCCGTATTCTGCAAAAGCGCCGACGGCGAGTTGTGTGGGAGCCGGCTTGCCGGCGAAGAGTCCCTTGGACGGGGCGCTGGGCCTGCCGGCCCTTTCGCTGGCAAGCCAACTCCTACAAGAGGCCGATGCCTGAGGATCAGTGCCGACGCTTGAGGGTGTCGGAGGGCAGTTCGCCGTATTGCTGGCGGTAGCTTTGGGCGAAACGGCCCAGGTGCAAGAAGCCATAATCCAGGGCCAGTTCGGTGACGTTGCGCACCGGGCTTTGCGGGTCGCTGAGGCAGGCGTGCACCCGTTGCAGTTTCTTCTGGCGGATGTAGTGCTTCGGCGTGGTGCGGGCGTTGCGTTCAAACAGGCCGTACAGCGAACGCAGGCTCATGCGCGCCTGTTGCGCCAGTTCTTCGCAGCCGATGTCGTGCCTGAGGTTGCGGTCGATGTAGTCGGCAATCCGTTCGAAGGTCGCCGCCGAGGCGCCCAGGGTGCCGCGCTGGACGTTGGTCTGCATCAAGCCCAGCAGTTTACCCACCAGGATCTGTGCGTAGTGCTCCTGGACCTTGGGCATGGTCTCCAGGGCTTCGGCTTCCTGGCACAACAGGCTGAGCAAGGGCACGAAGCCTTCCAGTTCCTGCAATTGGTAGCGCTGGCGCAGAAAGCGCACGCCCTGCCCTGGGTACTGCCAGCGCTGTTCCTGGCAGGCATTTTCCAACAAGCGGGTGGGAATCTTGATGATGAATTTTTCGCAGTCGTCGGAATAGGTCAGGTCCACCGGATCGTCCGGGTTGATCAGCAGCAGCTCCCCCGGGGCGAAGGCGTGTTCCTGGCCCGCGCCGCGCCACCGGCAGTGGCCGCGCAGCAGCACTTGCAGGTGGTAGATGCTTTCCAGGGCCGGCGAGGTGACGCGCACGCTGCCGCCGTAGCTGAGGCTGCACAAGTCCAGGCTGGCCAGGGCTCGGTGGTTGAGGCTGGCCTGGGGTTGGCCCGCCCGGGGCAGACGGATGCAGTGGCTGCCCACGTGCTGATTGACGTAACCGGACACGGCATAGGGATCGGCTTGAACAAACACGCGGCTGCGCTCACTCAACAGATGCATTTGCATGATCGGGTCACTCTGATGGTTCTTAACAGGTCTGCGTTTCAGGCACGCAACGCAGTCTCGTCAGGCCAGGCATAACGGCAAAAGCCACGGGGCACCTGGGTCGGTGCTCCGTGGCCGGGTCAAGCCTGGTCGGCGCTTCAGTCCTCCAGGGCGCGAACCCGTTCGTGGCGCTGCTGTTCTTGCGGCTGGGCCGACGACTGCAAAGTGAAGTCGAACTCGATCTCGGCAAAGCGCCCGCTGACGCCCAGGGCCTTGGCCCGGGCCTGGTCTTCGCTGAAGGTGATCTGGGCGATCAGCTCGTCGCGGGTGGCGTAGGCGAAGTCGTCGTGCAGGTACTGATCACCATCCAGGTTGATCTGGGTGGTCAGGTGGCGATGGTCATCGGCCGAGATGAAGAAGTGGATGTGCGCCGGGCGCTGGCCGTGGCGTCCCAGTTGGTCCAGCAGCTGCTGGGTCGGGCCATCCGGTGGGCAGCCATAGCCGGACGGCACGATGCTGCGAAAGCGGTAGCGACCCTCGGCGTCGGTGACGATGCGCCGGCGCAGGTTGAACTCCGACTGGCTGCCGTCGAAGTAGGAATAGGTGCCGCCGGTGTTGGCGTGCCAGACATCGACGATGGCGCCGGCCAGGGGTTCGCCGGCGGTGTTGGTCACCCGGCCCTGCATGAACAGCACCACGCCCGGATCGACGCCGTCGTCCAGGCGCGCTTCACCCTGGCTCAGGGGCGCGCCGGCCACGTACAGCGGGCCTTCGATGGTGCGCGGGGTGCCGCCGGTCTTGCCGGCCTGTTCGTCGGCGGCGTCCATCAGCAGGTCCAGGTAGTGCTCCAGGCCCAGGCCCGCGGCCAGCAGCCCGGCTTCCTGGCGGGCACCGAGGACGTTGAGGTAGTTGACGGCCTTCCAGAACTCTTCCGGGGTCACGTCCAGGTCTTCGATGATGTTCACCGAGTCCCGCAGGATGCGGTAGATGATGGCCTTGGCCCGGGGGTTGCCGCCCTCGGTGAACTGACCGCTGGCTTCTTCAAGAAACTGTTGGGCACTGGCAGTGTGGGAAATTCTGACGTTCATGATTAATCCTCATCTTGTATTTATTAGAGTGGTGAACGGGCTGGCACGGGCTCAGCGGTCATCCTCATGAATGGAAGAAGGATGCCTGCACATCGCATCAACTTCGATGGCCATGTACGGGTACAGCGGCAATTGCATCAGGGTGTCGTGCAGTTCCTGCACGCTGTCGACGTCGAACACGCTGTAATTGGCGTACAGCCCGGCGATGCGCCACAGGTGGCGCCACTTGCCTTCGGCCTGCAGGCGCTGGGCCAGGGCCTTTTCATCGGCTTTAAGTTGCGCGGCGCGCTCGGGGTTCATGTCGACCGGCAGGTTCACGGTCATTTTCACGTGGAATAGCATGCAGCCCTCCTCAGGTGTGATGCAGCACGGGGGTGGTTTTGTCGCGACGGAAGAACGCCAGGCGCTCTTCGTCCAGGCTCAGGCCGAGGCCCGGCGCCCGTGAGACATGCAGGTGGAAATCCCGGTACACCGGCGCCTCGGCGAGGATGTCCTCGGTCAGCAGCAGCGGGCCGAACAGCTCGGTGTCCCAGCTCAGTTTGTTCAAGGTCAGGAAGGCGTGGGCCGAGGCCAGGGTGCCGATGCCGCCTTCGAGCATGGTACCGCCATACAGGCCGATGCCTGCCGCCTCGGCAATCGCCGCGGTGCGCAAGGTGGCGCGGGGGCCGCCGTTCTTGGCGATCTTCAGGGCGAACACCGACGCCGCCCCCTCCCGGGCCAGGTTGAAGGCGTCTTCCACGCATTCGATGGATTCGTCGGCCATGATCGGCGCCGGGCTGATGGCGTTCAGGCGCACCATGCCGGCGCGGTTGTTGCGGGAGATGGGCTGCTCGATCAGGTCGATGCCGTTGCTGCCGAGAATGCGGCAGGCGCGCAGGGCTACGGCTTCGTCCCAGGCCTGGTTGACGTCGACCCGCACGCTGGCACGCTCCCCCAGGGCCTTCTTGATGGCGATCACGTGGGCCAGGTCGCGGTCCACTTCACCGGCGCCAATCTTCAGCTTGAAGATGCGGTGGCGGCGCAGGTCGAGCATCTTCTCGGCTTCGGCAATGTCCTTGGCGGTGTCGCCGCTGGCCAGGGTCCAGGCCACGGGCAGGGCATCGCGCACCCGGCCGCCCAGCAGTTCGCTGACCGGCAGCCCGAGGCGCTTGCCCTGGGCGTCGAGCAAGGCGCTTTCGATCCCGGACTTGGCGAAGGTGTTGCCGCGGATGCTCTGCTCCAGGCGCAGCATGGCGGCATTGATGTTGCTGGCGTCCTGGCCGATCAGCAGCGGGCTGAAGAAGCGGTCGATGTTGGTCTTGATGCTGTCCGGGCTTTCATTGCCATAGGCCAGGCCACCGATGGTGGTGGATTCCCCCAGGCCTTCGATGCCGTCGGCGCAGCGCAGGCGGATCAGTACCAGGGTCTGGTTCTGCATGGTGTGCATGGCCAGTTTGTGGGGGCGAATGGTCGGCAGATCGACGATGATCGTTTCGATCGATTCAATGGCAGAAGCGTGCATGTCCATACCCGTCAGGTTCTTGAAGTTCTGCGCTCGATTCTGTCCCGGCTTTTTCCGGGGTTCCAATATAGAATTGGTCTGGCTTGATACCTATAAGGTATGCACATCATCACAGGGGAGCTGTCATGGAGCTGCGTCATCTGCGCTACTTCCAGGTGCTGGGGGAAACCCTCAATTTCACCCGCGCCGCCGAGCGCCTGCACATCGCCCAGCCGCCCTTGAGCCGGCAGATCCAGCAGTTGGAGGACGAGCTGGGAGTGCTGTTGCTGGAACGTGGCCGACCGCTGCGCCTGACCGCCGCCGGGCGGTTTTTCTACGAGCACTCCAATCGGGTACTGGAGCAGTTGGGCAAGGTCTGCGACAACACCCGGCGCATTGGCCTGGGGCACAAGACCTGGTTGGGCATCGGCTTTGCCCCTTCGACCCTGTACGGCGTGCTGCCGCAACTGATCCGCCGCCTGCGCAGCAACGAGACCCTGGAGCTGGAGCTGGGCCTGTCGGAAATGACCACCCTGCAACAGGTGGAAGCCTTGAAGGCCGGGCGCATCGACATCGGCTTCGGGCGTATCCACATCGACGACCCGGCCATCGTGCAGAAGGTCCTGACCGAGGACCGCCTGGTGGTCGCCCTGCCCGCCGGCCACCCCTTGCTGGGACAAGAGGTGAGCCTTGAGCAACTGGCCAGCGAGCCCTTCGTGCTCTATCCGGCCAACCCGCGCCCGAGTTACGCCGATCACGTGATCGCACTGTTCAGCGCCCGCGGCCTGAACCTGAAGATCGCCCAATGGACCAATGAACTGCAGACCGCCATCGGCCTGGTGGGCGCCGGGATCGGCATCACCCTGGTGCCGGCCTCGGTGCAGGTGCTGCATCGCGACGACATCGGTTTTTGTCCGCTACAGGAACCCGAGGCCACCTCGCCGATCATCCTCAGCCGCCGGGTCGGCGAGCCCTCACCGGGGCTCACCCACTGCCTGCACCTGATCGCCCAGCTACGGGCCGAGATCGGTCGCGAACAGCCCGTGGTCAGCTGACTCGGCGCGGGTGTGGTAGGCCCCGGCCAAAACCACTGCTACACCCCGCCCTGCGGGGATTACACTGCGCCCGATGTGATGGAAAAAACTTTGGAATCGACCATGGAAGTCTCAAGAACCCAACTGATCCTGCGCCGTGCCGCCGCCTTCATGCTCGACCAGGTGCTGGCGCTGGCGGTGTATTTGCTCCTGTCGCTGAGCCTGCACGGGGTGCTGGCGTTGCAGCCAGTCAGACGCTTGCTCGACCTCGAGCAACAGACGGGGCTGGAGCCCTACCTCCATTCAATGCTGTTCATGCTGATCTGGCCCTTGTACTTCGTGGCCTGGGAGTATTTTTTCAAGGGCCGCACGCCCGGCAAGTGCGCCCTGGGCCTGGTGGTGATCAACGCCGCCGGGACGCCGCCGACGCTGATCCAGGTACTGATCAGAAGCGCCACCCGCTATCTGGAGGCCGCTTTCGCCTTTGTCCCGCTGATGGCCTGCGCGGAATCAAGCCGCTGCCAGCGAATAGGCGATATGCTCGCCCGCACCTACGTGATCCCGCACAAGGATCTGCAGCAGATACGCAGTGAAATGCCAGAACATCCCCTGTCCCAGGCTTGATGCCTGAAGACTGCCCGTTCCCCTCAAGGAGCCCCGATGCCCGCCAATGCCCTGCACCACGAAATAGCCCTGGAAAGATTTCTCGCCGCCCGCCCCGAACTGCGCGAAGCCCTGGACAAGCTCAATCCGCTGGAGGCCCAGGTCAAGGGCGAGACGCCCGAGCAGTACCGCAACGAACGCCTGCATGAAGCCTTTGAAGCCGAAGCCGAGCGCCTGGGGCTGTTCGCCTGGGAACTGAGCCTGCAACTGACCGCCGCCAGCCCCGAAGAATTCCACGCCCAGCGCCTTGAAGTGCACAGGGAAGTGGCGCAAATGGCCGGCTTGCCCTGGGATGAATATTGCGCCCTGCATCCTCTCGATCCATAGCCTTGATCCGCACGCGTCCCCCGCAGTCCCTGTTCAGGAGAACCGACGATGTTGCCTTCGACTTCCACGCAATCGGCCAGCGCCGCCCTGCAGCACACGCAGAAATGGCGCGGGCGGGTCGGCCTCGGGCTGGTGGCCTGCCTTTCGGTGCTGGCTGGCATGACCGACGCCATCGGCTTCATGGCCACCGGGGATTTCGTGTCCTTCATGAGTGGCAACACCACCCGCATGGCAGTGGCCATCAGCGATGGTGAGCTGGGTCTGGTGCTGCGCCTGCTGCTATTGGTGGCGACCTTTATCGTCGGTAACGCCCTGGGCGTGGTGGTCAGCCGCCTGGCCGGGCACCGCGCCCTGCCCTTGCTGCTGAGCATTGGCGCATTGCTCTGCGCGTCCGCCGCCTGGCCTTTCGAGCAGCAACTGCCGGCCCTGCTGGCGGCCATTATTGCCATGGGCATGCTCAATGCGGCAGTGGAGGAAGTGAACGGCCTGCCCATCGGCCTGACCTACGTCACCGGTGCTCTGTCGCGCTTTGGCCGTGGGCTGGGGCGCTGGATGCTCGGTGATCGGCGCAACGGCTGGCGGGTGCAACTGGTGCCCTGGGGCGGGATGTTCGCCGGGGCGGTACTGGGGGCGATTCTGGAACAGCACCTGGGGCTCAAGGCGCTGTATGTCAGCGGGTTGTTTGCAGCCCTGCTGGGCATCGCGTCATTGAAGATCCCGCGACGCTGGCAACTGGGCTACAAGAACCGCTGACATCAGGCCCGGCGATCAGCTGAACAGACCGCCGCTGTCGGTATCGATGACGATGGATGACAAGCTGATATGCCGCGGTCGGGTCAGGGCAAAGACCACCGCTTCCACGACATCCCGGTTGGTGCCCTGCTCACCCTTCTGCCGCGCCGGGATCTGTTGCCAGGCGTCGTCCAGCGGCGAGATATCTTCCAGGTACGGTGGATGCACGCACAACGAACGCACCGGCGTGCCTTTGAGCATTTGCCGCAGGCCGTCGGCCAGGGCCAGTTGCCCGTGCTTGGCCGCGTAGAACGGCAGCGACACGCTGTGCAGTGGTGCATTGGGCAAGCCGCTGATGGAACCGATGGTGACGATGTCCGGACGCTTGGAGGCCTTGAGCGCCGGCAGCAGGCCCTGGGTCAGGAGGAAGGTACCCGTCAGGGCCGCATCGATCACGCCCGTGACCTCGGCAGCGCTGTGGGGCTGCTCGCTGGCCTCCAGCCACATGGCGCCGTTGTTGATCAGGATATCCACCTGGGGATGGCGCACATGGATCTCCGCCAGGGCAGCCTTGACGCTGTCGCTGTTGGCCAGGTCCACCACTACGTGATCGGCGGGGCTGCCGGTGCGCGCTTCGATGGCCGCACTGACTTGCGCCAGGGCCTCGGGGTTGCGCCCACAGAGAATCAACTTGCAGCCCTGGTCCGCCAGACTGATGGCCAGCGCCGCTCCCAGACCACGACCGGCACCGGTGATCACCACCACCGCCGAATTCAAATCCATCATCCCTTGCTCCTTGTCCCAGGTTGAATGAAGGCGCGAGTCTATCCCCCGCCCCGGGGTTTGGGGCCTGGCAAAGCTTTACCCGATATGTCCTGAGCTCCCGGAGCCAGAGCCTTCGGGGCGAAAGGGGTTTAGCCGATCCACGGAGAAAGCTTTATCATGGCCGCAGTTTTATCCATCGAGTCCGTCATGAAGTTCGCCATCGCCCTGTTCTCCGCCGCTCACGCGCCTTCCTCGCGCCGCGCCCTGCTGTTCGCCCAGGCGGCGCTGGCGGGCGGGCATGAGATTGTCCGGCTGTTTTTTTACCAGGACGGCGTCTACAACGCTGCCAACAGCATCGTCACGCCCCAGGATGAGCAGAACCTGCCCCAGGAATGGCGCGACTTTGTCGGCCAGCATCAGTTGGATGCTGTGGTGTGCATCGCCGCGGCCCTGCGTCGGGGTGTGTTGAATGCCGACGAAGCCCAGCGCTATCAGCGCACGGCGGTGAGCGTCGAAGCCCCCTGGGAGCTGTCGGGGCTCGGGCAATTGCATGACGCGGTACAGGCCGCCGACCGCCTGATCTGTTTTGGAGGGGCGTGAGATGGCCAAATCCCT
Source organism: Pseudomonas sp. 910_21 (assembly GCF_052850735.1). NCBI lineage: Bacteria > Pseudomonadati > Pseudomonadota > Gammaproteobacteria > Pseudomonadales > Pseudomonadaceae > Pseudomonas > Pseudomonas sp. 910_21. The sequence continues at coordinate 374,822 of NZ_VXCY01000005.1, forward strand.
GTTGCTGATCAGCCGTCAGGCGCCCTGGTCCGGCCCCGGTGCCCGGGAGGCCCTGGATATCGTCCTGGCCGGCGGCGCCTTCGACCTGCCCATCGGCCTGCTGTTTCTCGACGATGGCGTGCTGCAACTGGCGCCCGGGCAACAGGCTTCATTGCTGCGGCAGAAGGACTTGAGCGCCAACCTGCAGGCGTTGTCGCTGTTCGGCGTCGACGAGCTGTTTGCCTGCAGTGCCAGCATCGCTGCTCGCGGCCTCGACCCGGCGGCTTTGAGCCTTGACGCTGTACAGCTGCTGGACGCCCCGGAGCTGGCCGGGATCATCGACCGTTTTGACCAGGTGATTACCCTCTGATGTCGACCTTGCATGTGTTGTCCCACTCGCCCTTCACCGACACCCGCCTGAGCAGTTGCCTGCGTCTGCTGGGCAGCGCCGATGGCCTGCTGCTGTGCGGCGACGCCGCCTATGCCTTGCAGCCGGGTACGACGCTTTACGGCGAACTGGGCGCCCGTAGCGGCCTGAATCTGTATGTGCTGGAAGAGGACTTGCAAGCCCGGGGCCTGACCCTGCCGGCCTGGGCCCGCGCAGTGGATTACCCGGGCTTCGTCGAGCTGTCGATCGAGCATGACAAGGTCAACACCTGGCTATGAGTACCTTGACTGTGGGCGCTCGCGCCATCGAACTGGACAAGGACGGTTACCTGGTCAACCTCGACGACTGGTCCGCCGACGTGGCGCAGGCCCTGGCCGCCAATGAAGAACTTGAACTGAGCCCGGAGCATTGGGAAATCCTCGAACTGCTGCAGGGCTTCTATAGAGAGTTCCAGCTGTCCCCGGCCACCCGCCCGCTGATCAAGTACACCGCCCTCAAGCTGGGCCCGGACAAGGGCAACAGCCTGCACCTGAACCGACTGTTCAAAGGCACTCCCGCCAAACTTGCCGCCAAGCTGGCGGGCCTGCCGAAGCCGACCAATTGCCTATGAACGATTTCGCCCCCCTGCTCACCCAGACCCCGCAAGAGCACCCGTTTGCCCAGTTCGTGCGCATCCTCGGCAAGGGCAAGCGCGGCGCCCGCAACCTGACCCGGGAAGAAGCCCGGGAAGCCATGGGCATGCTGTTGGACGGCAAGGTCGAGGACACCCAGCTCGGCGCCTTCCTCATGCTGCTGCGGCACAAGGAAGAAAGCCCGGAAGAACTGGCGGGCTTCACCGAAGCCTTGCGCGAGCGCCTGAATGCCCCGGCGATCCAGCTGGACCTCGACTGGCCGACCTACGCCGGCAAGAAGCGCCACCTGCCCTGGTACCTGCTGGCGGCCAAGTGCCTGGCACAGAACGGCGTGCGCATCCTGCTGCACGGCGGTGGCGCCCATACGGCCGGACGCCTGTACACCGAGCAGTTGTTGGACCCCCTGGGGATTCCCCTGTGCCGTGACTGGCCATCGGTCGCCAAGGCACTGGATCAGGGCAACCTGGCCTTCATGCCGCTAGGCGACTGGGCGCCACAGCTGCAACGGATGATCGACCTGCGCAACATCCTCGGCCTGCGCTCACCGATTCACTCCCTGGCGCGCATTCTCAACCCCCTGGGCGCCCGTTGCGGCCTGCAGAGCATCTTCCACCCTGGCTATCAGGCGGTGCACCGCGATGCCAGCGGCCTGCTGGGGGACAACGTCATCGTGATCAAGGGCGATGGCGGCGAGATCGAGATCAACCCGGACACCACCAGCCATCTGTACGGCAGTACGGGCGGCGTCAGTTGGGACGAGGAATGGCCGGCACTGTCGGCGCAACGCCATGTGAAACCGGCCAGCCTGGAACCCGAGCACCTCAAGGCGCTGTGGCGTGGCGAGGTGGAGGACAGCTACCCGCAGTTGGCCCTGTTGGCCACTATGGCTCTGGCCTTGCGTGGCCTGGGCATGCCTCGGGAGCAGGCCTTCGAGCGCGCCCAACACTACTGGGACGCCCGGGACAGATCGATTTAATCGATCCTGACTGCCCAAGTTTTGCGCTTTTTGTTCGAACCCAGCGCAATAGACTGCACTCCAACGCAAAATGGCTGAGGAGCATTTCATGGGTCTGCTGATCGAAGGGCGCTGGCATGACCAGTGGTACGAAAGCGGCAAGGACGGCACCTTCCAACGGGAACAGGCGCAACGTCGCCACTGGGTCACCGCCGACGGCAGTCCGGGGCCCAGCGGCGAAGGCGGCTTTACCGCCGAGGCCGGGCGCTACCACCTTTATGTATCGTTGGCCTGCCCCTGGGCCCACCGCACGCTGATCTTGCGCAAGCTCAAGGGCCTGGAACAGCTGATCGACGTCTCGGTGGTCAGCTGGCTGATGCGCGAGAACGGCTGGACCTTCGACAGCGCCTTCGGCTCCAGTGGCGATGCCCTGGACCCCTTCGACTTCATGCACCAGCGCTACACCGCCGAAAGCGCCGACTACACCGGTCGGGTCACCGTGCCGGTGCTCTGGGACAAACAGCAACAGCGCATCGTCAGCAATGAGTCGGCAGAAATCATCCGCATGTTCAACGGCGCTTTTGATCACTTGACCGGCAATGAGCTGGATTTTTATCCGCAGCCTTTGCGCGCACGCATCAACGAACTCAACGCACGCATCTATCCAGCGCTGAACAATGGTGTGTATCGCGCCGGGTTTGCCACGTCACAACAGGCCTATGAGGCGGCGTTCGATGATGTCTTTGCCGAGCTGGACGCTTTGGAAGCGTTGCTGGGTAAACAGCGCTACTTGGTTGGCGAGTATCTGACTGAAGCCGATGTACGGCTGTTCACCACGTTGATCCGTTTCGATGCGGTGTACTACAGCCACTTCAAGTGCAACCTGCGGCGGATTGCCGATTACCCGAACCTGTCGAACTGGCTACGAGAGCTGTATCAGTGGCCGGGGATTGCCGAGACCGTGGATTTTGCCCATATCAAGGGGCACTACTACGCCAGCCATAGCACCATCAATCCAACGGGGATTGTGCCGAAGGGGCCGTTGCAGGACTTCAGCCGCGGCCATGATCGGCAGCGGTTGAGTGGGCAAGGGGTTTGGTGCAGGGGTTGAGGACGCTTTCGCTGGCAAGCCAGCTCCTACATCGATCCTGTAGGAGCCGGCTTGCCGGCGAAACTTTTCAGACCTCGGACTGAGCGCCTTCGAACCAGGCCAGCTTCTCGCGTAGCTGGACCACTTCGCCAACGATCACCAGGGTCGGGGCATGCACTTCGTGTTCCGCTACCAGGGACGGCAGGTTGGCCAGGGTGCCGGTGAAGACTCGCTGGTTGCTGGTGGTGCCCTGCTGGATCAAGGCGGCCGGGGTATCAGCGCCGCGCCCGTGCTTGATCAACTGCTCGCAGATCGTCGGCAAGCCCACCAGGCCCATGTAGAACACCAGGGTCTGCGCTGGCGCCACCAAGTCGCTCCAGGGCAGGTTGCTGGTGCCGTCCTTGAGGTGGCCGGTGACAAAGCGCACCGACTGCGCGTAGTCGCGGTGAGTCAGGGGAATCCCGGCATAGGCCGAGCAACCACTGGCTGCGGTAATCCCCGGCACCACCTGGAATGGAATACCGTGGGCTGCCAGCTCTTCGATCTCTTCGCCGCCCCGGCCGAAGATGAACGGATCGCCGCCCTTGAGACGCACTACACGTTTGCCTTGCTGGGCCAGGGTCACCAATTGCTGGTTGATCTGTTCCTGGGGCACGGCGTGATCGGCGCGACGCTTGCCGACATAGATGCGTTCGGCGTCACGGCGGCACAGCTCGAGAATTGCCGGCGCCACCAGGCGGTCGTAGAGCACTACGTCGGCCTGTTGCATCAAGCGCAAGGCGCGAAAGGTCAGCAGGTCCGGATCACCCGGGCCGGCCCCCACCAGATACACCTCGCCCGGCGCATGGGGCGCCTTGCCGGCAATCTTGGCCTGCAACAGACGTTCGGCTTCCGCTCCCTGCCCCGCCAGTTGGCGATCGGCGATGGGGCCCTGGAATACATCCTCCCAGAACGCCCGGCGCTGCTGCACATCCGGAAACAGGCCTTTGACCTGGGCGCGGAAACGCGCCGCCAACCCGGCCAGTTGGCCGTAGGTGGAAGGAATCCAGGTTTCCAGCTTGGCCCGGATCAGCCGCGCCAGCACCGGCGCATCGCCGCCACTGGAAACTGCGATGACCAGTGGCGAACGGTCGACGATAGCCGGGAAGATCACGCTGCACAGGGCCGGCGCGTCCACCACATTGACCGGGACGCAACGCCGATGGGCATCGGCGGAGACTTGGGCATTGAGGGATTCATCGTCGGTGGCGGCAATGATCAGGGTGCAGCCGTCGAGGTCGGCCTCGACATACCCGCGCAACAGGGACTCACCGCCGCTGGCGACGATCAGCTCCTGCAATTGCGCTTCTATTTCAGGTGCAACCACTCGCAGCTGCGCACCGGCATCGGCCAGCAGACGGGACTTGCGCAAGGCAATCTCCCCTCCGCCGACCACCAACACACGACTGCCGCGAAGGTTGTGAAACAGCGGCAGATATTCCATTTAGCCGATGACCTCAAGGCCACCCATGTACGGCTTCAGCACGTCCGGCACACGGATCGAACCGTCGGCCTGCTGGTAGTTTTCCAGCACCGCCACCAGGGTACGGCCCACGGCCAGGCCGGAACCGTTGAGGGTGTGCACCAACTCCGGCTTGCCGGTTTCCGGGTTGCGGAAGCGCGCCTGCATGCGACGGGCCTGGAAGTCGCCGCAGTTGGAGCACGAGGAGATCTCGCGGTATTTGTCCTGGCTCGGCACCCAGACTTCGAGGTCGTAGGTCTTGACCGCGCTGAAGCCCATGTCGCCGGTGCACAGGGCCAGTACGCGGTACGGCAGTTGCAGCAGTTGCAGGACTTTCTCGGCATTGGCGGTCAGGCCTTCCAGGGCCTCCATGGAAGTCGACGGCTCGACCACCTGGACCATCTCGACCTTGTCGAACTGGTGCTGGCGGATCATGCCGCGGGTGTCGCGACCCGAGGCACCGGCTTCACTGCGAAAGCACGGCGTGTGGGCGACGAACTTCAGCGGCAGTTGCTTCGGATCGAGGATCTCACCCGCGACGATGTTGGTCAGGGACACTTCGGCGGTCGGGATCAGGTACAGATCGGCTTCGCCTTCGCGAGTGATCTTGAACAGGTCTTCCTCGAACTTCGGCAGCTGGCTGGTGCCGACCAAGGCCGGAGCCTGCACCAGATACGGGGTGTAGGCCTCTTCGTAGCCGTGCTCGCCGGTGTGCAGGTTGATCATGAACTGCGCCAGGGCGCGGTGCAGACGGGCGATAGGACCGCGCAGCAGGGCGAAACGCGCACCGGACAGCTTGGCCGCGGTTTCAAAGTCCAGCCAGCCGTGGGTTTCGCCCAGGGCCACGTGGTCCTTGATCGGGAAGTCGAAAGTAGTCGGGGTGCCCCAACGGCGCACTTCGACGTTGCCGTCTTCGTCTTCGCCCACCGGCACCGATTCGTGAGGCAGGTTGGGAATGCCGAACAGGATCGAATCCAGTTCGTTCTGGATGTTTTCCAGTTCCACCTTGCCGGAGCTCAGCTCGTTCCCCATGCGCTCAACGTCGGCCATCAGCGGGGCGATGTCTTCGCCACGTTGCTTGGCCTGGCCGATGGACTTGGAGCGCGCGTTACGTTCAGCCTGCAGTTGCTCGGTGCGGGTCTGCACGGTCTTGCGCTGTTCTTCCAGCGCTTCGATGCGTGCCACATCCAGGGCAAAGCCGCGGGATGCCAGACGATCCGCTACGTCCTGGAGGTTGCTACGTAACAGTTTGGAATCGAGCATGTCGTTCTCTCGTTTATCAAAGTTTGGTCAAGGACAGGCCGGCCCAGGTAGCAAGCAGCCCGCCGAATACACTCAGTGCCGCATAACCCAGGGCCAGCGCCACTTGTCCGCTTTCCAGCAGACGCACGGTATCCAGTGAAAAGGATGAAAAAGTCGTCAGGCCACCGAGGAAGCCCACTATCAATCCGGCACGCACTTCGATCGGCACTTCCGGACGGATCAGGAACAGTCCGTACAACACGCCGATCAGCAGGCAGCCCACGATATTAACGGCCAGCGTCGCGGTATAGAAGTGCCGCGGCCAATTGGCGTTGATCCAGTTGCCCGTGGTGAAACGCAACAGGGTGCCGGCCACGCCGCCGGCGGAGACTGCGAGGATCAGGGGGATCAAGGTTTTCTCCGCTGCAGGGGGCTGGCCCGGTCCAGGGCAGCCAGATGCTTGAGCTTCTCGCCGATCTTCAGCTCCAGGCCACGGGGCACCGGCTGGTAGAGCGGCAAAGGCTCGAGCTCTTCGGGGAAATAGTCTTCGCCGGCAGCGTAGGCATCCGGCTCGTCATGGGCGTAGCGGTATTCGTCGCCGTACCCCAACTGCTTCATCAGCTTGGTCGGAGCGTTGCGCAGATGGATCGGCACTTCCAGGGAACCGTGCTCGGCAGCGGCGCGCATGGCGGCCTTGAAGCCCATGTACACGGCGTTGCTCTTCGGCGCACAGGCCAGGTAGGTGATGGCCTGGGCCACCGCCAGCTCGCCTTCGGGACTGCCCAGGCGCTCCTGCACATCCCAGGCCGCCAGGCACAGGCTCAAGGCCCGCGGGTCGGCGTTGCCGATGTCCTCGCTGGCCATGCGCACTACGCGTCGGGCCAGGTACAGCGGGTCGCAACCACCGTCGAGCATGCGTGCAAACCAGTACAGGGCGCCGTCAGGGTTGGAGCCGCGCACGGACTTGTGCAACGCGGAAATCTGGTCGTAGAAGGCTTCGCCGCCCTTGTCGAAACGCCGGCGAGTATCCCCTAACAGGCTTTGCAGAAGATCGACGCTGATCTCGCCACCGTCTTCCGCCAGGTCCGAGGCGTTTTCCAGCAGGTTGAGCATGCGCCGGCCATCGCCATCGGCCGCCGACAGCAGCATCTGGAAGCCTTCCTCGCTGAGGCTCAGCTGACGCTTGCCCAGCCCCCGCTCTTCCGTCAGGGCACGCTGTACCAGAGTGCCCAGGGCCGCTTCATCCAGGCTCTTGAGCACATAGACCCGGGCCCGGGAGAGCAAGGCGTTGTTGAGTTCAAAGGACGGGTTTTCCGTGGTGGCACCGATAAAGATCAGCGTGCCGTCTTCCACGTAGGGCAGGAAGGCATCCTGCTGCGATTTGTTGAAGCGGTGCACTTCGTCGACGAACAGAATGGTCCGCCGCCCGTATTGTCCGGCCTGCTGCTTGGCGATTTCCACCGCCTGGCGGATCTCCTTGACCCCGGCCAGCACCGCCGAGACGGTTTCGAAGTGGGCGTCCGAGACTTCCGCCAGCAGCCGCGCCAGGGTGGTCTTGCCGACCCCAGGCGGGCCCCAGAAGATCATCGAATGCAGGGCGCCCTGCTCCAGTGCCTCGCGCAGCGGCTTGCCCCGAGCCAGCAGGTGCTGCTGACCGACGTACTCGTCCAGGTTGGTCGCACGCAAGCGTGCAGCCAGTGGCTGGGCGATCGGGGCACTACGAAACAGGTCCATGGACTACCTTCGAAACCTTGCGGCTGCGGCTGCTTACTCTTGGATCACATCGGCACCCTTGGGGATGTCGAACTTGAACTTGGACGCCGGGATCGATTCGTTGGCCTTGACCCCGGTGAACAGGATATTGGTGCGCTGACCAACGCTGTCAATCAATTGCATGTCGTTGATCATGCCGTTGCGGAACGACAGGCGCAGGCTGTCGAACAGGGTGTCGCGGGTTTTCGGCTTGAGGGTGAAGTCCATCACGCCGCCGGCTTCCTTGGAGGTGATGTCGAAGCTTTCGCTGATCTTCGACACGTCACCGGACAGCAACAGGGCCGGAGTCTGGGTCAGACGCTGGTCGAGCTTCTTGATGGTCACCTGCTCCAGGTCCGGGTCCCACAGGGAGACTTTCTGGCCATCGGACACCATCAGTTGTTCTTGCGGCGCGTCGGTGTGCCAGTAGAACAGGCCAGGACGCTGCAAGGACATCTCGCCGGCGGTTTCCTGCAACTGAGTGCCGCTGCCGTCGAGGGTCAGCTGGGAGAAACGCGCCGTCAGGGTCTGGGACTTTTCCAGCAACTGGGTCAGGCGTGCCACGTCTTTCGGGTCGGCGTGGGCCGACAGGGTGGTCACAGCCAATACCGGCAGCAGCAACATGCGAATCAGGCGCATGGAATTCCTCATAAATTGGATGGGTATGCGAGCGGCGTGACCTCACGCCGCTGAAAGCGAAACAGGGATCAGTCGCGCATCGGGCCCGGCGCCAGCACTTCGCGGGAGCCGTTGGTGTTCATCGCCGTCACCACGCCGGCCATTTCCATGGCCTCGATCATCCGGGCGGCGCGGTTGTAGCCAATCTTCAGCTTGCGCTGTACCGCCGAGATCGAGGCCCGGCGGCTTTCCAGGACGAACTGCACGGCTTCGTCGTAGAGCGCGTCGGCTTCCGGGTCATCGCCGTCGCCACCGCCGCTGCTACCTTCGAAACCACTGCCCGCCTCTTCGACACCGTTGAGGATGTCGTCGTTGTATTCCGGCGCGCCCCGCAGCTTCCAGGCCTCCACCACGCGGTGCACTTCATCGTCGGAGACGAAGGCACCGTGGACACGAATCGGCAGGCTGGTGCCCGGTGGCATGTAGAGCATGTCACCGTGGCCCAGCAGCTGTTCGGCGCCGCCCTGATCGATGATGGTCCGCGAGTCGATCTTGCTCGACACCTGGAACGCCATGCGAGTCGGAATGTTGGCCTTGATCAGGCCGGTGATCACGTCCACCGACGGCCGCTGGGTCGCGAGGATCAGGTGGATACCGGCAGCACGGGCCTTCTGGGCGATACGGGCGATCAGTTCTTCAACCTTCTTGCCGACGATCATCATCATGTCGGCAAATTCGTCCACTACCACCACGATGGTCGGCAGCTTGGTCAGCAGCGGCGCTTCGTCGTGGATGCTTTCGCGGTTGTACAGCGGGTCCGCCAGCGGCGTACCGGCTTCAATGGCTTCCTTGACCTTGGCGTTGAAGCCCGAGAGGTTGCGCACGCCCATCTTGGCCATGAGCTTGTAGCGCCGCTCCATCTCCGCCACGCTCCAGCGCAGAGCGTTGGCCGCGTCCTTCATGTCGGTGACCACTGGGCACAGCAGATGCGGAATGCCTTCGTAGATCGACAGTTCGAGCATCTTCGGGTCGATCATGATCAGCTTGGCGTCTTCCGGGCCGGACTTGAACAGGATCGACAGGATCATTGCGTTGACCCCCACCGACTTACCGGAACCGGTGGTACCGGCCACCAGCAGGTGAGGCATTTTCGCCAGGTCGGTGATGATCGGTTTGCCGCCGATATCGTGGCCCAGGGCCAGGGTGACCGGGGATTTGAAGTTGTCGTATTCCGGGGTCGAGAGCACTTCGGAGAAGCGCACGATCTGCCGGTCTTCATTGGGAATTTCGATGCCCACGGTGGTCTTGCCGGGAATCACTTCCACCACGCGCACACTGGTCACCGCCAGGGAACGCGCCAGGTCCTTGGCCAGGTTGGCGATACGGCTGACTTTCACCCCGGCCGCCGGCTGGATTTCGTAACGGGTAATCACCGGGCCGGGATGGATGGAATCCACCGCCACTTCGACGCCGAACTCCTTGAGCTTGATCTCCAGCAGGTGGCCGACAGCCGCCAGGGATTCGGGGGAGTAATTGAGCTGTTTCTTTTCCGCGGGATCGAGGATCGAGATCGGCGGCAAGGTGCCTTCCACCGCACTGTCGACGAACAGCGGTACTTGCTTCTCTTTCTGCACGCGCTTGCTCGGCTCAGGCGCCTTGGTGACCACTGGAGTGATCACCGGCGGCACCTGCTTCTCGCGCTCGGACATATGCTTGCTCAAGGCCTGCTCGCGCTCGATAAGACGCTCCTTGACCTTGGCCTGCTCGCGCTTGTCGGCGATGCTCGGGGACACCACCTCATCGACCCGGGCATCCACTTCGCGCAGTTGCGCCACCAGCTGTTTACGCTCGACGCGAGCGTCCCACCAACGATTGGCAGCGCCCTGGAACAGTTCGAACAGGTCGAGCGTGATCTTGCCAGTGACGTCCATCACCTTGAACCACGACAGGTCGGTGAACACCGTCAGGCCGAACAGGAACAGGGCAATGAACATCAGGGTGCTGCCCTGGACGTTCAGCGCATTCTTGGCCAGGTCGCCCAGGCTCTCGCCCAAAGCGCCACCGGCACCGGCCGGCAGGCCCGTGGCGGCATGGAAATGGATATGCGCCAGCGCCGCGCCGGACAACACCAGGAACACCAGACCGATCAGCCGCCAGGAAAACAGCCAGCCGCTCCACTGCCAGGGTTCATGCCGCTGACGGAAGATCTGGTAGGTCTTGATCGCCAACAGCAACGGGAAGATATAAGCGAAGTAACCCAACACCATAAACAGGATATCGGCGCTGTAAGAGCCAGCAGGACCGCCGAAGTTCTGCACATCTTCGATCTTGCTGTTATGGCTCCAACCCGGATCATCTTTACCGTAGGTCAGAAGTGCCATCATCAAGAACAGGCACAGGGCTCCAATGGCGATCAATGCACCTTCCTTGAGCCGGTAGTGCAATTGCTGACGCCAGAGCGGAACAACAGGTTTAGGTGCTGCGGTGGATTTCTTCAAAACGCGTCTTTTCCTGCGCCATAAGCGCGTCCAACGGGTGATTGACTACAAGATACTGCTCAATCCGAGCAGGTAAATAAAGTTGACCGGCGTAACTGGGGCTACTTTTAACACTCTGCCCCTTGCTTCTGAAACGGTGCAATTCTGAATAAGCCTGGTACATCGTCGTATTGTACGGGTTTGTTCACACCATGCCACGTCAGAACAGTCTGTTAAGCATAGCCAATTGCGTAATACGCACTGTTCAATTGGAGCATGCATTCTCTTTTGTGACAAAGGCTTATGAGGTGTTTTTATGAACCAAGCGAAGCATTCACGCCTGATCATTCTGGGCTCCGGCCCTGCCGGTTACAGCGCCGCCGTTTATGCCGCTCGCGCCAACCTCAAACCGACCGTGATCACCGGCCTGCAAGCTGGCGGCCAACTGACCACCACCACCGAAGTCGACAACTGGCCCGGTGACGTCGAAGGCCTGACCGGCCCGGCACTGATGGAGCGCATGCAAAAACACGCCGAGCGTTTCGACACCCAGATCGTCTATGACCACATCCACACCGCTCAGTTGCAGCAACGGCCGTTTATCCTTATCGGCGACAGCGGCACCTACAGTTGCGACGCGCTGATCATTGCCACCGGCGCATCGGCCCAATACCTGGGTCTGCCATCGGAGGAGGCATTTGCCGGCAAAGGCGTTTCAGCCTGCGCCACCTGCGACGGTTTCTTCTATCGCAATCAGGTGGTAGCCGTGGTGGGCGGCGGCAACACAGCCGTGGAGGAGGCACTGTACCTGTCGAACATCGCCAAGGAAGTGCACCTGGTGCACCGCCGCGACAAGCTCCGCGCAGAGAAAATCCTCCAGGACAAACTGTTCGACAAGGCCGCCAACGGCAATATCCGCCTGCACTGGAACCAGCATCTGGACGAAGTACTGGGGGATGCCAGCGGCGTGACCGGCGCCCGCCTCAAGGACAGCCACAGCGGAGAAACCAGGGATCTGGCACTGGCTGGGGTGTTTATCGCCATCGGCCACAAACCCAATACAGACCTGTTCCAGGGGCAACTGGAGATGCGCGACGGCTACCTGCTGATCAAGGGTGGCAGCGAAGGCAATGCCACCGCCACCGGCATTGCGGGAGTATTCGCTGCTGGCGATGTGGCCGATCATGTCTACCGCCAGGCCATTACGTCCGCCGGCGCCGGCTGCATGGCAGCCCTGGATGCGGAAAAATTCCTCGACGACAACTAAGCCCTCGCCCTACGCTTGTGGCGGGCCATCATTGGCCTGCCACCGCCCTCCCCTGCCGTAAGTCTGGATGCCATGCTGACCTGGTTACAACGCAACAAACTTGATTTCCCCCCATTGGAAAAGGCCATGCGCGAGCCCAACGGGCTGCTGGCTGCGGGCGGTGATCTGTCCGCCGATCGCTTGATTCAGGCTTATCGCCACGGCTGCTTCCCGTGGTTTTCCGAGGGGCAACCGATCCTCTGGTGGTCTCCCGATCCACGCACCGTGCTGCTGCCGGACGAACTGCATGTCTCCCGCAGCCTGGGCAAGCTGTTGCGCAAACAGCGCTATCAAGTGACGTTCGACCAGGACTTCGCTGCGGTCATCAGCGCTTGCGCAGCACCTCGGACTTATGCCGACGGCACCTGGATCAGCGAGGCGATGCAACAGGCCTATTTGCAATTGCATCAGCGCGGCTATGCCCACTCGGTGGAAGTCTGGGATCAAGGCACGCTGGTGGGAGGGCTGTACGGCCTGGCCATGGGCCAACTGTTTTTTGGCGAGTCGATGTTCAGCCGCGCCGACAACGCCTCGAAATTCGGATTCGCCACCCTGGTACAGCATCTGAAGGAATGGGGATTTGTATTGATCGACTGCCAGATGCCTACCGAGCATCTGCACAGCCTGGGTGCGCGCTCCATTTCCCGACCAGAGTTTGCCGGCTACCTCACGCGTCACCTGGATCAGCCGAGCCGCGCCATATGGGTTTCCTAGGCGGGTTTGACGGCAGTGGCTTACACTTAATTTCAAAGCTTATTCCGAGGGTTGACTCATGACCGAGTTGGCGCGCCTGAAGTTTTATGCCACTCAACCCCATTCTTGCAGCTACCTGCCCGACGAACAGGCCACTACCTTGTTCCTCGATCCCAGCCAGCCCATGGACGTGCATGTCTACGCAGATCTGTCGGAAATGGGATTTCGTCGCAGCGGCGATCACCTGTATCGGCCCCACTGCCAAAACTGCAACGCTTGCGTCCCGGCGCGCATTCCAGTGGCGCAGTTCCTGCCCAATCGTCAGCAAAAACGCATTCTCAAACGCAACAGCGACCTGAGCGTACAAGCGGCCAAACCTGGCTTTAGCGAAGAGTACTTCGACCTCTACCAACGCTACATCGAGCAACGCCACGCCGACGGCGACATGTTCCCCCCCAGCCGCGACCAGTTCTCGACCTTCCTGGTGCGCGACCTGCCGTTTTCCCGCTTCTATGAGTTCCGCCTGGAGGGGCGCCTGCTGGCGGTAGCCGTTACCGACCTGTTGCCCAACGGGCTCTCAGCGGTCTACACCTTCTATGAACCCGATGAAGAGCGTCGCAGCCTGGGGCGCTACGCGATCCTCTGGCAAATCGGCGAAACCCTGCGCCTGGGGCTGGACGCGGTGTACCTCGGCTACTGGATCAAGAACTGCAAAAAAATGAGCTACAAGACCCAATATCGCCCCATAGAGCTGCTGGTTAACCAGAGATGGGTGATCCTCAACTAGAAGGTCTTGGCTTAAACCCCACTTTTCGGGCACAATGCACGCCGCTTTTGCCTGGCGCAGTTGCACCGGGCCATTCATTGGACACCGAGGGCTTTACTGCATGTCGAAAGAAGACAGCTTCGAAATGGAAGGCACTGTCGTCGACACCCTGCCCAACACCATGTTTCGTGTGGAGTTGGAAAATGGGCACGTCGTAACCGCGCATATTTCCGGCAAGATGCGCAAGAACTACATTCGTATTCTTACCGGTGACAAAGTGCGCGTCGAGCTGACGCCCTATGACTTGAGCAAAGGGCGCATCACTTACCGCGCTCGCTAAGCAAGTCAATACAAGACGCCCGGTTATGCCGGGCGTTTTTGTTCGTCTGCAAAAAACTGTTCAAACCCCAGATAGCACAAAGGCACCCTCCGGTGCCTTTGGCGGTACTACTGCGTTACGCGGCCATCAAGCCATTTCCGCCGTGGTCTCGAAATCAAAGGTCAACTCGCCATCCTTGATGTCGATGTGTACCACACCGCCATGGTCGGACAATTCGCCAAACAGGATCTCCTCAGCCAGGGGACGCTTGATCTTGTCCTGGATCAAACGCGCCATTGGGCGTGCACCCATTGTCACGTCGTAACCACCGGCAGCCAGCCAGCTGCGAGCGGCATCGGTCACTTCCAGCTGCACGCGCTTGTCTTCCAACTGCGCTTGAAGCTCGGTAAGAAACTTGTCCACCACGCTCTTGATCACTTCATGACTCAGACGACCGAACTGGATAATGGTGTCCAGACGGTTGCGGAACTCCGGCGTGAAGCTCTTCTTGATCACTTCCATGGCATCGGAAGAGTGATCCTGATGAGTGAAACCGATAGAGGCTCGCGCCGCGGTTTCAGCACCGGCATTGGTGGTCATGATGACGATTACATTGCGGAAGTCCGCCTTGCGCCCGTTGTTGTCGGTCAGAGTGCCGTGATCCATCACCTGCAGCAGCAGGTTGAAGACTTCCGGATGCGCCTTCTCGATTTCATCAAGCAGCAATACGCAATGCGGCTGTTTGGTGATCGCCTCGGTCAGCAAGCCACCCTGGTCGAAACCGACATAGCCGGGAGGCGCACCAATCAAGCGCGATACGGTGTGCCGCTCCATGTACTCAGACATGTCGAAGCGCACCAACTCGATCCCCATGGCCTTGGCCAACTGCCGTGCCGCTTCGGTCTTGCCGACACCGGTAGGACCGGCGAACAGGAACGAACCCACAGGCTTGTCCGGAGACTTCAGGCCCGCACGGGACAACTTGATGGCGGTAGACAGCGAATCAATCGCCGCATCCTGGCCAAACACCGTCAACTTGAGATCGCGCTCAAGGTTGCGCAGCAGCTCTTTGTCGGAGCTGGTGACATGCTTAGGCGGAATACGGGCAATTTTCGCCACGATGTCCTCAACCTGAGCCACTTCGATGCGCTTCACGCGCTTCTCGGCCGGCTGCAGACGCTGGTAGGCACCCGCCTCGTCGATGACGTCGATGGCCTTGTCCGGCATATGCCGGTCATTGATGTAGCGCGAGGCCAGTTCCGCTGCGGCGCGCAGGGCTTCATCGCTGTATTCGATGCTGTGATGCTGCTCGAAACGACCTTTGAGACCGCGCAGGATACCAATGGTGTCCTCGACCGAGGGTTCGGACACATCGACCTTCTGGAAGCGCCGAGCCAGGGCCCGGTCTTTCTCGAAGATGCCACGAAATTCCTGGAAGGTGGTCGAACCGATACAACGGATATCACCCGAGGACAGGAGCGGCTTGAGCAGGTTCGAGGCATCCATTACCCCACCGGAAGCCGCACCGGCACCGATGATGGTATGAATCTCGTCGATGAACAGAATTGCCTGAGGACGCTTCTTCAACTCTCCCAGCAACGCCTTGAAGCGCTTCTCGAAGTCGCCACGGTATTTGGTACCCGCCAGCAACGCCCCGAGATCCAGGGAGTAGACAACGCTATTGGCCAACAGATCTGGAACCTGATTGTCGACAATACGTTTGGCCAAGCCTTCGGCAATGGCGGTCTTGCCCACACCCGCCTCACCTACCAATAACGGATTGTTCTTGCGACGACGAGCGAGGATCTGCGCAACGCGCTCTACCTCCTGCTCGCGGCCCACCAACGGATCAATCCGCCCTTGACGGGCCAGTTCATTGAGGTTGCTGGCATAGGCATCCAGAGGATTGCCCGAAGAAGACGACTCACCACCCTCTTCGTCCTGCATATCCTGTTCACCTTCAGAATGATCACCATGCCCAGGCACCTTGGAAATGCCATGGGCGATGTAATTGACCACATCGATACGGGCAACGCTCTGCTGTTTCAGCAGGAATACTGCCTGACTCTCTTGCTCACTGAAGATTGCCACCAGCACATTGGCGCCGGTGACTTCACGCTTGCCCGAGCTCTGTACGTGAAAGACAGCACGTTGCAGCACACGCTGGAAACCCAGGGTTGGCTGAGTCTCGCGATCCTCGTCATGCACAGGAATCAGCGGCGTGGTGGAGTCGATGAACTCCTGCAGGTCGTGCTTGAGTTTGTCGAGGTTTGCTCCGCAGGCACGTAAAACGGTGGCGGCGGCCTCATTATCCAAAAGAGCCAACAGAAGGTGCTCGACGGTCATGAATTCATGACGCTTCGAACGGGCCTCCTTGAAGGCGAGATTGAGGGTGACTTCGAGCTCGCGGTTTAACATAGCTTCACCTCATACCCAAGTGGTCGGCGTTAACCGTCCTTCTCGATTTCACAGAGTAGCGGATGCTGGCTTTCCCGGGCGTACTGGTTGACCTGCATGGCCTTGGTCTCGGCGATGTCGCGGGTAAACAATCCACACACTGCCCGTCCTTCGGTATGGACGGCCAGCATGACCTTGGTCGCCAGCTCGCGATTCAGGTTAAAAAACATCTCGAGCACTTCGACGACGAAATCCATCGGGGTGTAGTCATCGTTGAACAAAACCACCTTGTACATCGGCGGCGCCTGTAACGCAGGCTTAGCTTCCTGTACAGCCAAGCCAGCGGAATCGTCGTCGTGCAAGTCCGGGCGATCCTGATTGAATGTTAGTCGAATCTGGCTGATTGCATGCATGGAAAGAAAGGTTCGTCAGTTGTGCAAATACAGTGGTGGGGGCGCCCTGGATGGAATTCAACTCCGACCGCCGGGTCACCTTGACTATCGGCAAAACGGTGTTACAACCAATAGGGCCCACATTGGGTAATAAACGTCCGCGGCGTCAACCTTTTTACCAAGTTTGGCGGCGGATGAACTGGATGATACTCCAGTGATGGAGTCTGTTGCAGAGGGATATGAGTATGGCTAGCGGTAAGGTCAAGTGGTTCAACAATGCCAAGGGTTATGGCTTTATTAATGAGGAGGGCAAGACTGACGATCTCTTTGCCCATTACTCGGCCATCGATATGGATGGCTACAAGACCTTGAAAGCCGGACAGGCTGTGAGCTTCGAGATCATCCAAGGCCCCAAGGGGCTGCATGCGATCAAAATCAGCGCCTTGAAGGTGCCCGGCGAAATCGTCACCGCCGAGGTCCAGACTGAAAGCGCCCTGAGCTGATTGATACAACATCCAGTCATAAAAAAACCGGCCGACTCAAGGGATTGAGTCGGCCGGTTTGCTTTCAGCCCGGATTCGCTTACATGTGCGAGATCAGCGCATCACCGAATGCCGACGAAGACAGCAGGGTCGCCCCTTCCATCAGACGCTCGAAGTCATAGGTCACGGTCTTGGCCGAGATGGCGCCATTGGTGCCCTTGATGATCAGGTCGGCCGCTTCGGTCCAGCCCATGTGGCGCAGCATCATCTCCGCAGAGAGAATCAGCGAGCCTGGGTTGACCTGGTCCTTGCCGGCGTACTTGGGCGCGGTACCGTGGGTCGCTTCGAACATGGCCACGGTGTCGGACAGGTTGGCCCCCGGAGCGATACCGATACCACCGACTTCCGCCGCCAGGGCGTCGGACAGATAGTCACCATTGAGGTTGAGGGTCGCGATCACATCGTACTCGGCCGGGCGCAGCAGGATCTGCTGGAGCATGGCGTCAGCGATAGCATCCTTGACGATGACGTTCTTGCCGGTTTTCGGGTTCTTGAACTGCATCCAAGGGCCGCCGTCCAGCAAGGTTGCGCCGAACTCTTCAGCCGCCACTTCGTAGGCCCACTCTTTGAAGGCACCCTCGGTGAACTTCATGATGTTGCCTTTGTGGACGATGGTCAGCGAGTCGCGGTCGTTATCCACTACATATTGCAGCGCCTTGCGCGCCAGACGCTTGGTGCCCTGCAGGGAAACCGGCTTGACGCCGATGCCGCAGTTTTCGTCGAAACGGATCTTGGTGACGCCCATTTCTTCTTTAAGGAACTTGATGACCTTGGTGGCCTCTGCCGTACCGGCCTTCCACTCGATACCGGCGTAAATGTCTTCGGAGTTTTCACGGAAGATGGTCATGTCCACATCGCCAGGCTTTTTCACCGGGCTGGGCACGCCTTCGAACCAACGCACCGGGCGCAGGCATACATACAGGTCCAGCTGTTGACGCAGGGCCACGTTCAGGGAACGGATGCCACCACCGACCGGTGTGGTCAGCGGGCCCTTGATGGAAACCACGTAGTCCTTCACCGCGTCCAGGGTTTCCTGAGGCAGCCAGGTATCCTGGTCGTACACTTGAGTCGCTTTTTCCCCGGCATACACTTCCATCCAGGAAATCTTGCGTTCGCCGCCGTAAGCCTTCTTAACCGCAGCATCGACAACCTTGATCATGACCGGGCTGATATCAACACCAATACCGTCGCCTTCGATGAAAGGAATAATCGGGTTGTTAGGAACATTGAGAGAATGGTCTGCGTTGACGGTGATTTTGTCGCCGACTGCTGGAACCTGAATCTTCTTGTATCCCATGCTGAACTCCGTTGTGTGGATTGAACATCTGGCTGCGTTCGAGCGTAACCCAGTTGAATCTGGACGGGAACCTCATGTTCCACCCATATGCCGTGAAAGCTGCACAGTTCGCGGCCTACAAGCCTGAAAGCAAAGGGAAAAGTGCCAAAATCGAGCACCTCGAACGACTCTACGCCTGCACCCCGCCTGCGACCTTTAGACCAATGGACGAGAACGGGCACCTATGAAGCATCGGCGTTTTGCTAGCTACCTATGTATAATGCCGCCGCTGACCACAGAGTCACGACGGCCGAACGCTCTGCTACCGAATAAAACAAGCCGAGAATGGCCGCCCAAAGCCGGGTTGTTACCGCAGCCCACCCGCTTGACGCTCGACTGATGCACCCAACATCACCGCGAAGAAACCTCGACATTCGGCTCATGGATGACCTTTGAACGAAAGCGCTTACCCGGCGCACCTCGAGTTTCTGCGCACGCTTTAGCAAAGAAGAGAGTTAATCCGAATATGCCCACCCGCTCGAAGATCATCTACACCTTCACCGACGAAGCCCCGGCCCTCGCCACCTATTCCCTGCTGCCTATCGTAGAAGCCTTCACCGCTTCGGCTGATATCGCCGTGGAAACCCGCGACATCTCCCTGGCCGGCCGCATCCTCGCCAGCTTCCCTGAGCAGTTGGGTGCCAAAGCGGTACCGGACCACCTCGCCGAACTGGGCGAACTGGCGGTCACCCCGGAAGCCAACATCATCAAGCTGCCGAACATCAGCGCCTCGGTACCGCAACTGCAAGCCGCGATCAAAGAGCTCCAGGCCCTGGGCTATGCCCTGCCGGACTATCCCGAGACCGTCACCAGCGACGCCGACAAAGACGCCAAGGCCCGTTACGACAAGATCAAGGGCAGCGCCGTGAACCCGGTCCTGCGTGAAGGCAACTCCGACCGCCGCGCCCCGCTGTCGGTGAAGAACTACGCGCGCAAGCACCCGCACAAGATGGGCGCCTGGGCCAAGGACTCCAAGTCCCACGTTGCCCACATGAGCAACGGCGACTTCTACGGCAGCGAAAAAGCTGCCCTGATCGAAGGCGCAGACAGCGTTAAAATCGAGCTGATCGCTCAAGACGGCACTGCCACCGTCCTGAAGGAAAAGACCACCGTGCAAGCCGGTGAGATCCTCGATTGCGCAGTCATGAGCAAAAAGGCCCTGCGTGCCTTCATCGCCGCCGAAATCGAAGACGCCAAGAAGCAAGGCGTACTGCTGTCGGTGCACCTCAAAGCCACCATGATGAAAGTCTCCGACCCGATCATGTTCGGCCAGATCGTTGCCGAGTTCTATCAGGACGCCCTGAGCAAGCACGCCGCCGTGCTGCAAGAAATCGGCTTCAACCTGAATAACGGCATCGGCGACCTGTACGCCCGCATCAAGGCCCTGCCAGCCGACCAGCAAGCTGCGATCGAAGCCGACATCCAGGCCGTCTACGCAGCCCGCCCTGCCCTGGCCATGGTCAACTCCGACAAAGGCATCACCAACCTGCACGTGCCGAGCGACGTGATCGTCGACGCTTCGATGCCGGCCATGATCCGTGACTCCGGCAAGATGTGGGGCACCGACGGCCAGCTGCACGACACCAAGGCAGTGATCCCGGACCGTTGCTACGCCACCATCTACCAGGCGGTGATCGAAGACTGCAAAGCCAATGGCGCATTCGATCCGACCACCATGGGCAGCGTGCCGAACGTTGGCCTGATGGCGAAAAAAGCCGAAGAGTACGGCTCCCACGACAAGACTTTCGAAATCAAGGCTGACGGCGTGGTTCGCGTCACTGACGGCAAAGGCAGCCTGTTGCTGGAGCAGAAAGTCGAAGCCGGCGACATCTTCCGCATGTGCCAGACCAAAGACGCGCCGATCCAGGACTGGGTCAAGCTGGCGGTCAACCGTGCCCGCGCCAGCAGCACCCCGGCCATCTTCTGGCTGGACCCGATGCGCGCCCACGACGGCGTGATGATCGAGAAAGTTCAGGCCTACCTGAAGGATCACGACACCAGCGACCTGGACATCCGCATCATGTCTCCGGTCGACGCCATGAAGTTCACCCTGGCCCGCACCCGCGACGGCAAGGACACCATCTCGGTGACCGGCAACGTACTGCGCGACTACCTGACCGACCTGTTCCCGATCATGGAGCTGGGCACCAGCGCCAAGATGCTGTCGATCGTGCCGCTGATGAACGGTGGCGGCCTGTTCGAAACCGGCGCCGGCGGTTCGGCCCCGAAACACGTGCAGCAACTGCTGGAAGAGAACTTCCTGCGCTGGGATTCCCTGGGTGAGTTCCTGGCCCTGGCCGCCTCCCTGGAGCACCTGGGCAACACCTACAACAATCCGAAAGCCCTGGTACTGGCCAAGACCCTGGACCAGGCTACCGGCCAGTTCCTCGACAACAACAAGTCGCCATCGCGCAAAGTCGGCAACATCGACAACCGCGGTAGCCACTTCTACCTGGCGCTGTACTGGGCCCAAGCCCTGGCCGCCCAGACCGAGGACGCCGCCCTGCAAGCGCAGTTCAGCACCCTGGCCAAGACCCTGACAGAGAACGAAGCGACCATCGTCGCCGAGCTCAACGCGGTACAGGGCAAGCCCGTGGACATCGGCGGCTACTACAGCGCCAACCCTGAGCTGGTGAGCAAGGCCATGCGCCCGAGCGCCACCCTCAACGCAGCCATCGCTGCGCTGGTGTAAGCAGGACCGTCCTACACAAACCCCGGCCATGTGCCGGGGTTTGTGCTTATGGATTGCGCAGGAGCCGGCTGGCCGGCGAAATGCACCCACGCCAAACAGGCGGTGCTCGCTTCGCCGGCAAGCCGGCTCCTACAATGCTTACCCCTTATAAAAGGAGAGGCTTTATGGAATGGCAACCTCACATCACCGTCGCCACCATCGTCGAAGATCAGGGGCGCTTCCTGTTCGTCGAGGAGTACTCGGGCGAACAGGCCGTGCTCAATCAGCCTGCCGGGCACCTGGATGCCAATGAAAGCCTGCTCCAGGCGGCCATCCGCGAAACCCTGGAAGAAACCGGCTGGGGCGTGGAGCTAACCGGCGTGGTCGGCATCTACCTCTATACCGCCCCCAGCAACGGCGTGACCTACCAGCGCGTGTGCTTTGCCGCCAAGCCGCTGCGCCATCATCCGGACTATCAACTGGACGACGGCATCATCGGCCCCCGCTGGCTGACCCGCGAGCAACTGCTGGAACAACGGGCCAACTGGCGCAGCGAGCTGATCCTGCAGTGCCTGGACGATTACCTGGACGGCCAACTGCACAGCCTGGCGCTGATCCGACCAATGCTTTAACCGCAGTTTTAGCCTTGCAGGCCTCAGCCTGTTAGAATCGCGTCCTTTTTCAAGACACCCATTGAATTCCTATGCGTGATCCAGCCCCTTCTGACACCCAAAAGAAGCGCGTCATTGTCGGCATGTCCGGCGGCGTGGATTCTTCCGTTTCCGCCCTCCTGCTGATGGAGCAGGGATACCAGGTGGAAGGCCTGTTCATGAAGAACTGGGAGGAAGACGACGGAACCGAGTACTGCACCGCCATGGACGACCTGGCGGACGCCCAGGCCGTGTGCGACAAGCTTGGCATCAAGCTGCACACCGCCAACTTTGCCGCCGAGTACTGGGACAACGTGTTCGAGCACTTCCTGGCCGAATACAAGGCCGGCCGCACGCCGAACCCGGACATCCTCTGCAACCGCGAAATCAAGTTCAAGGCGTTCCTCGACTACGCCATGATGCTCGGCGCCGACTTGATTGCCACCGGGCACTATGTGCGTCGTCGCGACATCGACGGCCGCACCGAACTGCTCAAGGGCCTGGACCCAAACAAGGACCAGAGCTACTTCCTCCATGCCGTTGGCGGCGAGCAGATCGCCAAGACCCTGTTCCCGGTGGGCGAGCTGGAAAAACCCGAAGTGCGCGCCATCGCCGAGAAACACGACCTGGCTACCGCCAAGAAGAAAGACTCCACCGGCATCTGCTTTATCGGTGAGCGGCGCTTCAGCGACTTCCTCAAACAATACCTGCCAGCCCAGCCCGGCGAGATCAAGACTACCGAAGGTGAAGTCATCGGCCGCCATCACGGCCTGATGTACCACACCATCGGCCAGCGCCAGGGCCTGGGCATCGGCGGCCTGAAAGATGCCGGCGAAGAGCCGTGGTACGTGCTGATCAAGGACCTGGAGCACAACGAACTGATCGTTGGCCAGGGCAACGATCATCCCTGGTTGTTCTCCCGCGCCCTGCTGGCCTCCGACATCTATTGGGTCAGCCCCATCGACCTGAACCAGCCACGACGCCTGACCGCCAAGGTGCGCTACCGCCAGAGCGACCAGGCCTGCACCCTGGAAAAGACCGCCAACGGCTACCGCGCCACCTTCGACGATCCACAGCGCGCCGTGACACCCGGCCAGTCCGTGGTGTTCTACGACGGTGAAATCTGCCTTGGTGGCGGCGTCATCGAAGTGGCCGAACCCTGGAGCAGCAAGGACGTCCGTCCATGAGCCCGATTCAGGAGCAATTGACGGCGCTGGGTGGTGTATTCCTCGCAGCGGTGCTGGTGGACCGCATCGCCAAGACCGGCCAGGTCAGTGAAGCTGCCTTGAGCTGCATGCTCGGTAGCCTGCTGATTCGCGACCCGAAAGACACCCTGGAAGTCTACGGCGGCGACGACATCAACCTGCGCGAGGGCTACCGCGCCCTGATCGGCGCCCTGGAGCGCGACCCCAGCACCCTGCAACGCGAGCCCTTGCGCTACGCGCTCTCGATGCTCGGCCTGGAGCGTCAGCTGGCCAAGCGCGACGACCTGCTGGAAACCATTGGCAAGCGCCTGCCGCAGATCCAGTCCCAGGTCGAACACTTCGGCCCGGCCCACGAAAACGTCATTGCCGCGTGCGGCGGGCTGTATCAGGACACCCTGAGCACCCTGCGCCAGCGTATCCAAGTCCACGGCGACATGCGCAACCTGCAGCAACCGAGCAACGCCTCGAAGATCCGCGCCCTGCTGCTGGCCGGCATTCGTTCGGCGCGCCTATGGCGCCAGTTGGGCGGCCATCGCTGGCAACTGGTGATCAGCCGGCGCAAATTGCTTAAAGAGCTGTATCCGTTGATGCGCAGCAGCTGAGCTGCGCCTGATTTTTCAAGAGCTGCGCGTAAGACGCTGGTCAGTTGGCAACGGACCTGCGGATATTTTCATGTATGATACGCGCCCCATTTCGTTGCCCGACTGTCCGAGAACACCCCATGCAGCTCTCTTCGCTCACTGCGGTTTCCCCTGTTGACGGCCGCTACGCCGGCAAAACCCAGGCCCTGCGCCCCATTTTCAGCGAATACGGCCTGATCCGTGCTCGCGTCCTCGTTGAAGTGCGCTGGCTCCAACGCCTGGCCGCCCATAGCGCCATCAGCGAAGTGCCGGCGTTCTCCGCCGAAGCCAACGCTGTCCTCAATGCCCTGGCAGAGAACTTCTCCCTGGAGCACGCCGAGCGCGTCAAAGAGATCGAGCGCACCACCAACCACGACGTCAAGGCCATCGAGTACCTGCTCAAGGAACAAGCCGCCAAGCTGCCTGAGCTGGCCAACGTCAGTGAATTCATCCACTTCGCCTGCACCAGCGAGGACATCAACAACCTGTCCCACGCCCTGATGCTGCGCGAAGGCCGTGATGAAGTAATGCTGCCGCTGATGCGCCAGACCGCCAACGCCATCCGTGAACTGGCGATCCGTTTCGCCGAAGTGCCGATGCTCTCGCGTACTCACGGTCAGCCGGCCTCCCCGACCACCCTGGGCAAAGAACTGGCCAACGTCGTGTACCGCCTGGAGCGTCAGATCGCTCAGGTCGCTGCCGTGCCGCTGCTGGGCAAGATCAACGGCGCCGTGGGCAACTACAACGCCCACCTGTCGGCCTACCCGGACATCGACTGGGAAGCCAACGCCCGCGCCTTCATCGAAGACGAACTGGGCCTGGCCTTCAACCCCTACACCACGCAGATCGAGCCGCACGACTACATCGCCGAGCTGTTCGACGCCATCGCCCGCTTCAACACCATCCTGATCGACTTCGATCGCGATATCTGGGGCTACATCTCCCTGGGCTACTTCAAGCAGCGCACCATTGCCGGCGAAATCGGTTCCTCGACCATGCCGCACAAGGTCAACCCGATCGACTTCGAAAACTCCGAAGGCAACCTGGGGATCGCCAACGCCCTGTTCCAGCATCTGGCGAGCAAGCTGCCGATCTCCCGCTGGCAGCGCGACCTGACCGACTCCACCGTACTGCGCAACCTGGGCGTGGGCTTTGCTCACAGCGTGATTGCCTACGAAGCCAGCCTCAAGGGCATCAGCAAACTGGAGCTCAACGCCCAGAAGATCGCTGAAGACCTGGACGCTTGCTGGGAAGTCCTGGCCGAGCCGATCCAGACCGTGATGCGTCGCTACAACATCGAAAACCCTTACGAAAAACTCAAGGAACTGACCCGCGGCAAGGGCATCAGCCCTGAAGCGCTGCAGACTTTCATCGACGGGCTGGACATGCCTGCCGCGGCCAAGGCCGAGCTGAAGAAGCTCACCCCGGCCAGCTACATCGGCAATGCCGTGGCCCAGGCCAAGCGTATCTGACCGATTGCTCGACCTTTTGACGCCCGGCCGCGCCGGGCGTTTTTATTCATGCTAGAAAAGTGCACTTTTTCAATAGGTTACACATGAATCCTGATATTCCACTTCAACTTCTGGGCGGCATCACTGCACGGGAATTTCTGCGTGACTACTGGCAGAAGAAGCCCCTGCTGATCCGTCAGGCCCTGCCTGACTTCGAAAGCCCGATCGAACCCGACGAACTGGCCGGCCTGGCCCTGGAAGAAGAAGTCGAATCGCGCCTGGTGATCGAGAACGGCGAGCGCCCCTGGGAGCTGCGTCGCGGCCCCTTCGCCGAAGACGAGTTCAGCAAGCTGCCGGAACGCGACTGGACCCTGCTGGTCCAGGCCGTGGACCAGTTCGTACCGGAAGTCGCCGAGTTGCTGGAACACTTCCGCTTCCTGCCGAGCTGGCGCATCGACGATGTGATGATCAGCTTCGCCGCACCTGGCGGTAATGTCGGTCCGCACTTCGACAACTACGACGTGTTCCTGCTGCAGGGCCACGGTAAGCGCAACTGGAAGATCGGCCAGATGTGCGACTCCGAAAGCCCGCTGCTGCAGCACGCGGACCTGCGCATCCTCGCCGAATTCGAAGAGACCGAAAGCTGGGTCCTGGAGCCGGGTGACATGCTCTACCTGCCACCGCGCCTGGCTCACTACGGCGTCGCGGTGAATGACTGCATGACCTACTCGGTGGGCTTCCGCGCTCCAAGCGCCGCCGAAGTGCTGACCCACTTCACCGACTTCCTCGGCCAGTTCCTGCCGGACGAAGATCGCTACACCGATGCCGACGTGCAGCCGGCCAGCGACCCGCACCAGATCCAGCAGGACGCCCTCGATCGCCTCAAGGGCCTGCTGGCCGAGCACATGAGCGACGAGCGCCTGCTGCTGACCTGGTTCGGCCAATTCATGACCGAGCCACGCTACCCGGAACTGGTGGTCGGCCCGGAACTGGAAGAGGACGACCTGCTGGGCAGCCTGGAACAGGGCGCTATCCTGATCCGCAATCCAAGCGCGCGCCTGGCCTGGTCGGAAGTGGATGAAGACCTGCTGCTGTTCGCCAGCGGCCAAAGTCGCCTGCTTCCCGGTAAACTGCGCGAGCTGCTGAAAATGATTTGCGCCGCTGACGCCCTGCATATCGACAACCTCGGCCCCTGGCTGGCGGATGAAGATGGGCGCGGCCTGCTGTGTGAACTGGTCAAGCAAGGGAGCCTGGGGTTTGCCGATGAATAAGATTCACGTACGTGTCGCAGACTGGCAAAAGGATAACGCCGAGATCCGGCGCATTCGTGAAGCAGTGTTCATTGCCGAACAATCCGTTCCACCCGAGCTGGAGTGGGACGCCGACGACGACAGCGCCGTGCACTTCCTGGCCTTCGAGGGTGATTTCCCTATCGGAACCGCACGCTTGCTGCCGGACGGCCATGTCGGCCGGGTCTCGGTGCTCAAGGACTGGCGCGGCCTCAAGGTCGGCGATGCGCTGATGCGCGCAGTGATCGACGAAGCCGAGAAACGCGGCCTGAAGCAACAGATGCTCAGCGCCCAGGTCCAGGCCACGCCGTTCTACGAGCGCCTGGGCTTCTCGATTGTCAGCGAGGAATTCCTCGAAGCGGGAATCCCCCACGTCGACATGGTTCGCGGCGCCTGACCGACCAGCCCTAGCGGCAATCGCCAGAACGAACGCCCCGCCATCCCCTTGCACCCACCCGGCGCAAGACCAGGATGCCGGGGCGTTTTGCCGTCTAGGATTCAACTTGCCCCACCCAAAGCCGACAAAGTGTCAAACTCAAGGCTTTACGCCAGCTACTCCCGGAGATAACGGATATGTCCCTACGCACCTTGCTCACGACGCTGCTGCTGACCTTCAGCTGCTCGGTCATGGCCGCCACCGAGATCGTGCCCCTCAACAACCGCACCAGCGCCGACCTGCTGCCGGTGGCGCAGAACTTTCTTGGCAAGGACGGCAAGGTCAGCGCCTATGGCAACCAACTGATCGTCAATGCCGAACCGGGCAAGATCGCCGAACTGCGGGCTTTCATTGCGCAATTGGATACGGCGGCCAAGCGCCTGCTGATCACCGTCGACACCAATGAAAACAACTTCCAGGACAATCAGGGCTATTCGGTCAACGGCGCGCCTCAGACCCGAATCATCAATCGCAGCACCGAGAGCCGCGATGGCGGCATCCAACAGGTCCAGGCCAGCGAAGGCGTGCCGGCGCTGATCCAGGTAGGCCAGAGCGTCCCCCTGACCACCACCCAGACCGATCCCTACGGTCGCCTGCAAAACCAGACTCAATACCGCAACGTCACCCAGGGCTTTTACGTGACGGCCAGCGTGACCGGCGAGACCGTGCACCTGAGCATCAGCACCAACCGTGACCGCATGAGCCAGGAACGTCCCGATGTAGTGAACGTGCAAAGTACCGACACAACTGTCAGCGGGCGCCTCGGCGAGTGGATCACCCTGGCCGGGGTCAATCGCCAGACCCAGGCCGACAAACAGGCCCCGGGCCGCAGCTACTCGACTCAAGGGCGGGATGACATGACCTTGCGAGTCAAGGTCGACGCCTTGGACTAAAGCACCAAAAACTGACTGATTAGTCGTATTAGACCAAAGATGTAGTGCCACAAAAAAAGCACTACAAAACATTTGACGAGCCCAAAAACCGCGGGCATGATGGCCTCGCTCCCGCTAATCAGGGGCCCTGGCAAGGGCCTTCGGATCGCCGCTCTAACCTACCCACCTGAGCCGATTCGTGTCTGTACTGCCCACAAGGTGTGTTTGACGAGATTGCGACTGGAACGAAGTTGTCCCGAGGGACGGAAGCGTAATTAGGTCGATCGGCAACACACTGATGGAACGCACCAAGGCCCACGACGCCCGCATGCGCACCGCAGCTCGCCTTCACCTGCTCACTTTCCCCTCGAGCCCATCGTTCACCCGTCGCCATCCCCGCCAGACCCGACTTGACCACCTAAGCTTCCTGGTCAGCGAGCAGCCTTCCACGCAACGTTATGCTGCGTGATCGGCGGAGCCGGAATTCTCCAACCAAGAACGACTTTTTACACAAGACGCGACGAGGTTTATCTCCATGGCACTGACACGCGAACAGCAAATTGCAGCCCTTGAAAAAGACTGGGCTGAAAACCCGCGCTGGAAAGGCGTGACTCGCACTTACTCCGCTGCCGACGTGGTCCGTCTGCGTGGCTCGGTCCAACCCGAGCACACCCTGGCACGCATGGGCGCCGAGAAGCTCTGGAACCTGGTCACCCAAGGCGCCAAGCCGTCCTTCCGTCCTGAGAAAGATTTCGTCAACTGCATGGGCGCCCTGACCGGCGGCCAGGCTGTACAACAAGTCAAAGCGGGGATCCAGGCGATCTACCTGTCCGGCTGGCAAGTGGCTGCGGACAACAACTCCGCCGAATCCATGTACCCCGACCAGTCGCTGTACCCGGTGGACTCGGTTCCGACCGTGGTCAAGCGCATCAACAACTCGTTCCGTCGTGCCGACCAGATCCAGTGGAAAGCCGGCAAGAACCCGGGCGACGACGGCTACATCGACTACTTCGCACCGATCGTGGCTGACGCTGAAGCCGGTTTC
The DNA here is from genome assembly GCF_052850735.1 of Pseudomonas sp. 910_21. Lineage (NCBI taxonomy): Bacteria > Pseudomonadati > Pseudomonadota > Gammaproteobacteria > Pseudomonadales > Pseudomonadaceae > Pseudomonas > Pseudomonas sp. 910_21. Next base: position 403,446 of record NZ_VXCY01000005.1, read on the forward strand.
GGCGGCGTGCTGAACGCTTACGAGCTGATGAAGAGCATGATCGAAGCAGGCGCCGCTGGCGTTCACTTCGAAGACCAGCTGGCTTCCGTGAAGAAGTGCGGCCACATGGGCGGCAAGGTACTGGTTCCGACTCAGGAAGCCGTACAGAAGCTGACCGCTGCCCGTCTGGCGGCCGACGTTGCCGGCGTACCGACCATCATCCTGGCCCGTACCGACGCCAACGCTGCTGACCTGCTGACTTCGGACTGCGACCCGTACGACCAGCCGTTCGTGACTGGCACCCGCACTCAGGAAGGCTTCTACAAAGTAAAAGCCGGCCTGGATCAAGCGATCGCCCGCGGCCTGGCTTACGCTCCGTACGCCGACCTGATCTGGTGCGAAACCGCCAAGCCGGACCTGGACGAAGCCCGTCGTTTCGCCGAAGCGATCAAGAAGGAATACCCGGACCAGATCCTGTCGTACAACTGCTCGCCTTCCTTCAACTGGAAGAAGAACCTGGACGACGCAACCATCGCCAAGTTCCAGCGCGAACTGTCCGCCATGGGTTACAAGCACCAGTTCATCACCCTGGCCGGCATCCACAACATGTGGCACAGCATGTTCAACCTGGCGCACGACTACGCCCGCAACGACATGACCGCCTACGTGAAACTGCAAGAGCAGGAATTCGCTGACGCCGCCAAAGGCTACACCTTCGTGGCTCACCAGCAGGAAGTGGGCACCGGCTACTTCGACGACATGACCACCGTGATCCAGGGTGGTTCGTCCTCGGTAACCGCTCTGACCGGCTCCACCGAAGAAGAGCAGTTCCACTGATTCCAGGCCTCGTGCCTTGATCGAGCGGCCAATGCAGACCCGCTAAAAACAACTGCATTGCTGTAAAGCTGACGCCCCGACCTGGTTCGGGGCGTTTTTTTTGCACCCCCACCCGTAGGAGCCGGCTTGCCGGCGAAGCGGGCTCCCCGCAACACCCACCCTCCCACTGGCCGGAAAATTCAGCGTCAAGCCGACTGCTGCGCAAAAGCCGACAAAAAATTGATCCAGAGCGGTGTTACCCGTAGCGAAACAGGTTAAAAGGTGCGCCCCTGCTACTTGCAGTAACAGGGATATAACAAGCAACTTTCCCACTCCCCGAAGGAAAGCAGATTAAAACAACCTCCAAACAATATTGATTATCATTTAGACGCTGTAACTTTCGTTGCAGCAGCAACAAAACATAATTAACAAAACCTCCCCTAATGCCCACAGGCCGCGGCTTACGGGGCTACAGGGGTGAGCTATGTCCTTATTACGATAAACAATTTCGCTTTAGAAATTTTACTTGCCCGGTGTTTAGCCATAAAATCAGCGCGATTGATTGCGCTGCGACATATCGTCACTGCTTTATTTCTTTATCAAGCTCAGAGACTCTTGCTCTCTGTTAAGGATTACCAGCATGCCCGAAGCGACAGGACTCATGGCCCACAACTGGGGCTTTGCCATTTTCCTTCTGGGTGTTGTCGGCCTTTGCGCCTTCATGCTCGGCGTCTCCAGCCTCCTCGGGTCAAAAGCCTGGGGCCGCAGCAAAAACGAACCGTTCGAGTCCGGCATGCTACCTACCGGTGGCGCCCGCTTGCGGCTCTCAGCCAAATTCTATCTGGTCGCGATGCTCTTCGTGATCTTCGATATCGAAGCCCTATTTCTCTTTGCCTGGTCTGTGTCCGTCCGCGAAAGCGGCTGGACCGGATTCGTCGAAGCTCTCGTTTTCATAGCAATTCTGTTGGCAGGTCTTGTCTACCTTTGGCGAGTGGGGGCTCTTGACTGGGCTCCGGAAGGTCGTCGTAAGCGGCAGGCGAAGCTAAAACAATGAGGCTTTGGCGATGCAATACAATCTCACCAGGATCGACCCCGATGCTCCTAACGATCAGTACCCGATCGGCGAACGGGAAACCGTTTCCGATCCGTTAGAGGATCAGGTCCACAAAAACATCTTCATGGGCAAGCTGGAAGACGTGCTGAGCGGCGCGGTCAACTGGGGGCGTAAGAACTCCCTGTGGCCGTACAACTTCGGTCTGTCCTGCTGCTACGTGGAAATGACCACTGCCTTCACGGCGCCCCACGACATCGCGCGCTTTGGCGCCGAGGTTATCCGGGCATCGCCGCGTCAGGCAGATTTCATGGTTATTGCCGGCACCTGCTTCATCAAGATGGCGCCGATCATCCAGCGTCTCTATGAGCAAATGCTCGAGCCAAAATGGGTTATCTCCATGGGTTCGTGCGCCAACTCCGGCGGCATGTACGACATCTACTCCGTAGTTCAGGGGGTGGACAAGTTCCTGCCCGTGGACGTCTACGTACCTGGCTGCCCGCCCCGCCCTGAGGCATTCCTGCAAGGCTTGATGCTCTTGCAAGAGTCCATTGGCCAGGAGCGTCGCCCACTTTCCTGGGTCGTCGGTGATCAAGGCGTGTACCGCGCCGAAATGCCGTCGCAAAAGGAGCAGCGCCGCGAACAGCGTATTCAGGTCACCAACCTGCGCAGCCCTGACGAAGTCTGATCCAGATCTGTTCTCACGAAGAAACGACACTGGTTTCACTCTTTACGTTGACCGAAAGCGATAAAAAACCATGACTACAGGCAGTGCTCTGTACATCCCGCCTTATAAGGCTGACGACCAGGATGTGGTCGTCGAACTCAATAACCGTTTTGGCCCTGAGGCGTTCACCGCCCAGGCCACCCGCACCGGCATGCCGGTGCTGTGGGTTACTCGCTCCAAACTCGTTGAAGTCCTGACCTTCCTGCGCAACCTGCCCAAGCCGTACGTCATGCTCTATGACCTGCATGGCGTAGACGAGCGCCTGCGCACCAAGCGCCAAGGCCTGCCGGGTGCCGATTTCAGCGTGTTCTACCACTTGCTGTCGATCGAACGTAACAGCGACGTGATGATCAAGGTGGCCCTGTCCGAAGGCGACCTCAGCCTGCCGACCGTGACCGGTATCTGGCCCAACGCCAACTGGTACGAACGTGAAGTCTGGGACATGTTCGGCATCGACTTTGCCGGCCACCCTCACCTTTCGCGGATCATGATGCCGCCGACCTGGGAAGGTCACCCGCTGCGCAAGGACTTCCCGGCCCGCGCCACCGAGTTCGACCCGTTCAGCCTGACCCTGGCCAAGCAGCAGCTGGAAGAGGAAGCCGCGCGCTTCCGTCCGGAAGACTGGGGCATGAAGCGTTCCGGTGCCAATGAGGACTATATGTTCCTCAACCTGGGCCCGAACCACCCTTCGGCCCACGGTGCCTTCCGCATCATCCTGCAGCTGGACGGTGAAGAGATCGTCGACTGTGTACCGGACATCGGCTACCACCACCGTGGTGCCGAGAAAATGGCCGAGCGTCAGTCCTGGCACAGCTTCATCCCTTACACCGACCGTATCGATTACCTCGGCGGGGTGATGAACAACCTGCCGTACGTGCTGTCGGTCGAGAAGCTGGCCGGCATCAAGGTACCGGAGAAGGTCGACGTCATCCGCATCATGATGGCCGAGTTCTTCCGCATCACCAGCCACCTGCTGTTCCTGGGTACCTACATCCAGGACGTCGGTGCCATGACCCCGGTGTTCTTCACCTTCACCGACCGTCAGCGTGCCTACACCGTGATCGAAGCCATCACCGGCTTCCGTCTGCACCCGGCCTGGTACCGCATCGGCGGCGTCGCCCACGACCTGCCCCGCGGCTGGGAAAAACTGGTCAAGGACTTCGTCGAATGGCTGCCCAAGCGCCTCGACGAGTACACCAAGGCTGCCCTGCAGAACAGCATCCTCAAGGGTCGGACCATCGGCGTTGCCGCCTACAACACCAAGGAAGCCCTGGAGTGGGGCGTCACCGGTGCCGGCCTGCGTTCCACCGGTTGCGATTTCGACCTGCGCAAGGCTCGTCCGTACTCCGGCTACGAGAACTTCGAGTTCGAAGTGCCGCTGGCTGCCAACGGCGACGCCTATGACCGCTGCATGGTTCGCGTCGAAGAGATGCGCCAGAGCATCAAGATCATCGACCAGTGCCTGCGCAACATGCCGGAAGGCCCGTACAAGGCGGATCACCCGCTGACCACGCCGCCGCCGAAAGAGCGCACCCTGCAGCACATCGAAACCTTGATCACGCACTTCCTGCAGGTTTCGTGGGGCCCGGTGATGCCGGCCAACGAATCCTTCCAGATGATCGAAGCGACCAAGGGCATCAACAGTTATTACCTGACGAGCGATGGCGGCACCATGAGCTACCGCACCCGGATTCGCACCCCAAGCTTCCCGCACCTGCAGCAGATCCCTTCGGTGATCCGCGGCAGCATGGTCGCGGACTTGATCGCGTACCTGGGTAGTATCGACTTCGTTATGGCCGACGTGGACCGCTAAGCATGAACAGCACGCTTATCCAGACAGACCGTTTCGCCCTGAGCGAAACCGAGCGCTCGGCCATCGAGCACGAGATGCATCACTACGAAGACCCGCGCGCGGCGTCGATCGAAGCCCTGAAGATCGTCCAGAAGGAACGTGGCTGGGTGCCGGACGGCGCGGTCTACGCCATCGGCGAGATCCTTGGCATCCCCGCCAGCGACGTTGAAGGTGTGGCGACGTTCTACAGCCAGATCTTCCGTCAGCCAGTGGGCCGCCACATCATTCGCGTCTGCGACAGCATGGTCTGCTACATCGGCGGCCACGAGTCCGTGGTCAGCCAGATCCAGAGCGAGCTGGGCATTGGCCTCGGCCAGACCACCGCCGACGGCCGCTTCACCCTGCTGCCAGTGTGCTGCCTGGGCAACTGCGACAAGGCCCCGGCGCTGATGATCGACGACGACACTTTCGGCGACGTGCAGCCTGCTGGCGTGGCCAAACTGTTGGAGGGCTACGTATGACCCTGACCTCTTTCGGCCCTGCGAACCGCATTGCGCGCACCGCAGAAACCCACCCCCTGACCTGGCGCCTGCGTGACGACGGCGAGCCCGTATGGCTCGACGAGTACCAGGCCAAGAACGGCTACGCGGCGGCCCGCAAGGCCTTCGCCGACCTGTCCCAGGACGACATCGTCCAGACCGTCAAGGATGCCGGCCTCAAGGGTCGCGGCGGTGCGGGCTTCCCCACCGGCGTGAAGTGGGGCCTGATGCCCAAAGACGAATCCATGAACATCCGCTACTTGCTGTGCAACGCGGACGAAATGGAACCCAACACCTGGAAAGACCGCATGCTGATGGAGCAACTGCCCCATCTGCTGATCGAAGGCATGCTGATCAGTGCCCGCGCACTGAAAACCTACCGCGGCTACATCTTCCTGCGCGGCGAGTACACCACCGCCGCCAAGCACCTGCGGCGTGCCGTGGAAGAAGCCAAGGCCGCGGGCCTGCTGGGCAAGAACATCCTGGGCAGCGGCTTCGATTTCGAGCTGTTCGTCCACACCGGCGCCGGGCGTTACATCTGCGGTGAAGAAACCGCACTGATCAACTCCCTGGAAGGCCGTCGCGCCAACCCACGCTCCAAGCCGCCCTTCCCTGCCGCCGTGGGCGTATGGGGCAAGCCGACGTGCGTGAACAACGTCGAGACCCTGTGCAACGTGCCGGCGATCATCGGCGACGGCGTGGAGTGGTACAAATCTCTGGCCCGCGAAGGCAGCGAAGACCACGGCACCAAGCTGATGGGCTTCTCCGGCAAAGTGAAGAACCCTGGCCTGTGGGAGCTGCCCTTCGGCGTGACCGCACGCGAGCTGTTCGAAGACTACGCCGGCGGCATGCGCGACGGCTTCAAGCTCAAGTGCTGGCAGCCAGGCGGCGCCGGTACCGGCTTCCTGTTGCCAGAACATCTGGATGCGCAAATGTATGCCGGCGGCATCGCCAAAGTGGGCACCCGTATGGGTACCGGCCTGGCCATGGCGGTGGACGACAGCATCAACATGGTGTCGCTGCTGCGCAACATGGAGCAGTTCTTCGCCCGTGAATCCTGCGGCTTCTGCACCCCTTGCCGCGATGGCCTGCCATGGAGCGTCAAGCTGCTGATGGCCCTGGAGAATGGCCAAGGCCAGCAAGGCGACATCGAGACCCTGCTGGGTCTGGTGGGTTTCCTCGGCCCAGGCAAGACCTTCTGTGCTCACGCACCGGGTGCCGTGGAGCCTTTGGGCAGTGCCATCAAGTATTTCCGTCCAGAGTTCGAAGCCGGCATCGCGCCTACCAGCGCCGCCGTCCCGCCTCTGGCCCGACCGATCGTAGTCGGCGCGTAACGCTTAGATGAGGGTGCAGGGTCCGTGCCCTGCGCTCGACGTGCGATGACGCCGTGAACGGCTGTGTTGATTCGCACGCATAACAAGATTCCATTAGCCACGCCCGCTGACACCGGGCCAACGAAGAACTTTGAACCATGGCCACTATCCACGTAGACGGCAAAGCGCTCGAAGTCGATGGGGCGGACAACCTGTTACAGGCTTGTCTGTCACTAGGCCTCGACATCCCTTATTTCTGCTGGCACCCCGCTCTCGGTAGCGTCGGTGCCTGTCGCCAGTGCGCGGTCAAGCAGTACACCGACGAGAACGACACCCGTGGTCGTATCGTCATGTCCTGCATGACCCCAGCCACCGACAACACCTGGATCTCCATCGACGATGAAGAATCCAAGGCCTTCCGCGCCAGTGTTGTCGAGTGGCTGATGACCAACCACCCCCACGACTGCCCGGTCTGTGAGGAAGGCGGTCACTGCCACCTGCAAGACATGACGGTGATGACCGGCCACAACGAGCGCCGTTACCGCTTCACCAAGCGCACCCACCAGAATCAGGACCTCGGCCCGTTCATTTCCCACGAGATGAACCGCTGCATCGCCTGCTACCGCTGCGTACGCTTCTACAAGGACTACGCCGGCGGTACCGACCTGGGCGTCTACGGCGCCCACGACAACGTGTACTTCGGTCGCGTTGAAGACGGCACCCTGGAAAGCGAGTTCTCCGGCAACCTCACCGAGGTCTGCCCGACCGGTGTGTTCACCGACAAGACTCACTCCGAGCGCTACAACCGCAAGTGGGACATGCAGTTCTCGCCGAGCATCTGCCATGGCTGCTCCAGCGGTTGCAACATCTCCCCGGGCGAGCGCTACGGCGAGCTGCGGCGCATCGAGAACCGCTACAACGGTTCGGTGAACCAGTACTTCCTGTGCGACCGTGGCCGTTTCGGTTATGGCTACGTCAACCGCAAGGACCGTCCACGCCAGCCACGCCTGGCCGACGGCACCAAGCTGACCCTGGACCAGGCTCTGGACCAGGCCGCCGACCTGCTGCGCGGTCGCAACATCGTCGGTATCGGCTCGCCTCGCGCCAGCCTGGAAAGCAACTACGCCCTGCGTGAGCTGGTAGGTGCCGAGCACTTCTACAGCGGTATCGAAGCTTCTGAACTGGAGCGCATCCGCCTGGTTCTGCAGGTTCTGAACGACAGCCCGCTGCCGGTTCCGAACCTGCGCGACATCGAAGACCACGATGCCATCTTTGTCCTCGGCGAAGACCTGACCCAGACCGCCGCACGCATGGCCCTGGCCCTGCGCCAGTCGGTCAAGGGCAAGGCCGAGGAAATGGCCGATGCCATGCGCGTCCAGCCTTGGCTCGACGCTGCGGTGAAGAACATCGGCCAGCACGCGCTGAACCCGCTGTTCATTGCCAGCCTCGCTGAAACCAAGCTCGACGACGTGGCCGAGGAGTGTGTACACGCCGCTCCGGACGACCTGGCGCGCATCGGTTTCGCCGTGGCCCACGCCATCGACGCCAGTGCCCCGGCCGTAGAAGGCCTGGACAGCGAAGCCCTGGAACTGGCCAAACGCATCGCCGATGCTCTGCTGGCGGCCAAGCGGCCACTGATCATTGCCGGTACCTCCCTGGGTTCCAAGGCACTGATCGAAGCAGCGGCGAACATTGCCAAAGCCTTGAAGCTGCGCGAGAAAGCCGGCTCCATCAGCCTGATCGTGCCAGAGGCCAACAGCCTCGGCCTGGCCATGCTCGGTGGCGAATCCGTGGACGCGGCCCTGCAGGCGGTGATCGACGGTAAGGCCGACGCCATCGTGGTGCTGGAAAACGACCTGTACACCCGCACCGACGCAGCCAAGGTGGATGCCGCGCTTAATGCAGCGAAGGTGGTGATCGTTGCCGATCATCAACAGACTGCAACCCTCGAGCATGCACACCTGGTGCTGTCGGCGGCCAGCTTCGCCGAAGGCGACGGCACCCTGATCAGCCAGGAAGGCCGCGCCCAGCGCTTCTTCCAGGTCTTCGATCCGACCTACCTGGACGCCAGCATCATGGTTCACGAAGGCTGGCGCTGGCTGCATGCCCTGCGCAGTACCTTGCTGAACCAGCCGGTGGACTGGACCCAGCTGGACCACGTGACCGCTGCCTGCGCCGCGAGCACCCCGCAACTGGCCGGCATCGTTGACGCCGCGCCATCCGCCGCGTTCCGCATCAAGGGCCTGAAACTGGCTCGCGAACCGCTGCGCTACAGTGGCCGTACCGCCATGCGCGCCAACCAGAGCGTGCACGAACCGCGTACTTCGCAAGACCCGGATACTGCCTTCGCCTACTCCATGGAAGGTTACTCGGGCTCCGCCGAACCGCGCTCGCAAGTGCCGTTCGCCTGGTCGCCGGGCTGGAACTCGCCGCAAGCCTGGAACAAGTTCCAGGACGAAGTCGGCGGCCACCTGCGTGCCGGCGACCCGGGTACCCGCCTGATCGAAAGCCAGGGCGACCGCCTCAACTGGTTCGCCAGCGTGCCGCGGGCCTTCTCCCCGGCTCAGGGTACTTGGCAAGCGGTGCCGTTCTACCATCTGTTCGGCAGCGAAGAGAACTCTTCAAAAGCCGCTCCAGTGCAGGAACGCATTCCGGCGGCCTACGTGGCCCTGGCCAAGTCCGAAGCCGATCGCCTGGGTGTCAACGACGGTGCCTTGCTCACAGTGAACGTAGCCGGCCAGACCCTGCGTCTGCCACTGCGCATCAACGAAGAGCTGGGTGCTGGCCTGGTGGGCCTGCCTGCCGGCCTGGCGGGGATTCCTCCGGCGTTCTTTGGCAAATCCGTTGACGGTCTGCAGGAGGCGGCGCAATGAGTTGGTTTACCCCTGAAGTGATCGACGTGATCCTGACGGTCGTCAAAGCCATCGTGATCCTGCTGGCCGTGGTGGTCGCCGGTGCGCTGTTGAGCTTCGTCGAACGTCGCCTGCTGGGCTGGTGGCAGGACCGTTACGGTCCGAACCGCGTTGGCCCGTTCGGTATGTTCCAGATCGCCGCCGACATGCTGAAGATGTTCTTCAAGGAAGACTGGACTCCACCGTTTGCCGACAAGGTGATCTTCACCCTGGCACCGGTGGTCGCCATGAGCGCCTTGCTGATCGCCTTTGCGATCATCCCGATCACCCCGACCTGGGGCGTCGCGGACCTGAACATCGGCCTGCTGTTCTTCTTCGCCATGGCCGGTCTTTCGGTCTACGCGGTGCTGTTCGCCGGCTGGTCGAGTAACAACAAGTTCGCCCTGCTGGGCAGCTTGCGTGCCTCGGCCCAGACCGTGTCCTACGAAGTGTTCATGGGCCTGGCGCTGATGGGCATCGTGGCTCAGGTCGGTTCGTTCAACATGCGCGACATCGTCGAGTACCAGGCGCAGAACCTGTGGTTCATCATTCCGCAGTTCTTCGGCTTCTGTACGTTCTTCATCGCTGGCGTGGCCGTGACTCACCGTCACCCCTTCGACCAGCCGGAAGCGGAACAGGAACTGGCCGACGGTTACCACATTGAATACGCCGGTATGAAATGGGGCATGTTCTTCGTTGGCGAGTACATCGGCATCATCCTGATCTCGGCACTGCTGGTCACCCTGTTCTTCGGTGGCTGGCACGGTCCGTTCGGCATCCTGCCGCAACTGTCCTTCGTCTGGTTCGCCCTGAAGACCGCGTTCTTCATCATGCTGTTCATCCTGCTGCGCGCCTCTATCCCGCGCCCGCGTTATGACCAGGTGATGGACTTCAGCTGGAAATTCTGCCTGCCGCTGACCCTGATCAATTTGCTGGTGACCGCAGCGCTTGTGTTGTTGAACACGCCAGCGGGCGCGGTTCAGTGAGGATTTGACCCATGTTCAAATATATTGGCGACATCGTTAAGGGTACTGGTACCCAGTTGCGCAGCCTGGTGATGGTGTTCGGTCACGGCTTCCGCAAACGCGACACCCTGCAATACCCCGAAGAGCCGGTGTACCTGCCGCCACGCTACCGTGGCCGTATTGTCCTGACTCGCGACCCCGACGGCGAAGAACGTTGCGTTGCCTGCAACCTGTGCGCCGTGGCCTGCCCTGTGGGTTGCATCTCGCTGCAGAAAGCTGAAACCGAAGACGGTCGCTGGTACCCGGACTTCTTCCGTATCAACTTCTCGCGCTGCATTTTCTGCGGTCTTTGCGAGGAAGCCTGCCCGACCACCGCAATCCAGCTGACACCGGATTTCGAGATGGCCGAGTTCAAACGTCAGGACCTGGTTTACGAGAAAGAGGATCTGCTGATCTCCGGTCCCGGAAAGAACCCTGACTACAACTTCTATCGTGTTGCAGGTATGGCCATTGCCGGTAAGCCAAAAGGCTCCGCGCAGAATGAAGCCGAGCCGATCAACGTGAAGAGCTTGCTGCCTTAAGGAAGAACGATGGAATTCGCTTTCTATTTCGCATCAGGTGTTGCCGTTGTTTCCACGCTACGCGTGGTCACCAACACCAACCCTGTGCACGCCCTGCTCTACCTGATCATTTCGTTGATCGCCGTGGCCATGACCTTCTTCAGCCTCGGCGCGCCGTTCGCCGGCGCCCTGGAAGTGATCGCCTATGCTGGCGCCATCATGGTGCTGTTCGTGTTCGTGGTGATGATGCTCAACCTCGGCCCGGCCGCGGCTCAGCAAGAGCGTATCTGGCTCACGCCCGGCATCTGGATCGGCCCGGTGATTCTCGCCGCGCTGCTGCTGGCTGAACTGCTGTACGTATTGTTCAGCCACCAGAGCGGTGCCGGTATCGGTCAAACCACCGTCAGCGCCAAGGCCGTGGGCATCAGCCTGTTCGGTCCTTACCTGCTGGTGGTCGAACTCGCCTCGATGCTGCTGCTTGCCGCAGCCGTCACGGCGTTCCACTTGGGCCGCAACGAGGCGAAGGAGTAATACCATGCCTGTTATCCCTCTCGAGCACGGTCTGGCGGTTGCCGGCATCCTGTTCTGCCTCGGTCTGGTCGGCCTGATGGTCCGCCGTAACATCCTCTTCGTATTGATGAGCCTGGAAGTGATGATGAACGCCTCTGCACTGGCCTTCATCGTTGCGGGCGCCCGCTGGGCGCAACCGGATGGACAAGTGATGTTCATCCTGGTGATCAGCCTGGCAGCCGCCGAGGCCAGTATTGGCCTGGCGATCCTGCTGCAGCTGTACCGCCGCTTCCACACTCTCGATATCGATGCAGCCAGCGAGATGCGCGGATGAACCTTCTCTTTCTGACTTTCGTATTCCCCCTGATCGGTTTCCTGTTGCTGTCGTTCTCCCGGGGACGCCTCTCGGAAAACCTCTCGGCCCTGATCGGCGTCGGCTCCATTGGCCTGTCGGCCATCGTGGCCGCCTACGTGATCTGGCAATTCAACGTCGCGCCGCCCGCGGGTGGTCACTACACCCAGGTGCTGTGGCAGTGGATGTCGGTGGACGGTTTCGCACCGAACTTCGCCCTGTACCTGGATGGTCTGTCCGTGACCATGCTCGGTGTAGTAGTGGGCGTGGGCTTCCTGATCCACTTGTTCGCGTCCTGGTACATGCGTGGTGAAGCCGGCTACTCGCGCTTCTTCGCCTACACCAACCTGTTTATCGCCAGCATGCTGTTCCTGGTGCTGGGCGATAACCTGTTGTTCCTGTACTTCGGTTGGGAAGGCGTGGGCCTGTGCAGCTATCTGTTGATCGGTTTCTACTACAGCAACCGCAACAACGGTAACGCCGCACTCAAGGCCTTTATCGTCACCCGTATCGGCGACGTATTCATGGCCATCGGCCTGTTCATCCTGTTCCAACAGGTGGGCACGCTGAACGTCCAGGAACTGCTGGTGCTGGCACCGCAGAAGTTCCAGGCCGGCGACTTCTGGATCACCCTGGCGACCCTGATGCTGCTGGGCGGCGCCGTGGGTAAATCCGCGCAACTGCCGCTGCAGACCTGGCTGGCGGACGCGATGGCCGGTCCGACCCCGGTTTCGGCACTGATCCACGCCGCGACCATGGTGACCGCTGGTGTCTACCTGATCGCCCGTACCCACGGCCTGTTCACCCTGGCGCCGGAAGTCCTGCACCTGGTAGGCCTGGTCGGCGGCGTGACTCTGGTTCTGGCCGGCTTCGCCGCGCTGGTGCAAACCGACATCAAGCGGATCCTCGCCTACTCGACCATGAGCCAGATCGGCTACATGTTCCTGGCCCTGGGCGTTGGCGCCTGGGACGGCGCGATCTTCCACCTGATGACCCACGCCTTCTTCAAGGCCCTGCTGTTCCTTGCTTCCGGTGCGGTGATCGTTGCCTGCCACCACGAGCAGAACATCTTCAAGATGGGCGGCCTGTGGAAGAAACTGCCTCTGGCCTACGCCAGCTTCATCGTTGGTGGCGCAGCCCTGGCAGCCCTGCCTCTGGTAACCGCGGGCTTCTACTCCAAGGACGAGATCCTCTGGGAAGCCTTCGCCAGCGGCAACCACGGCCTGCTGTACGCCGGCCTGGTGGGTGCGTTCATGACCTCGCTGTACACCTTCCGCCTGATCTTCATCACCTTCCACGGTGAAGCCAAGACCGAAGCCCACGCCGGCCACGGGATCTCCCACTGGCTGCCGCTGGTGGTGCTGATCGTGCTGTCCACCGGGATCGGCGCGATGATCACTCCGCCCCTGCATGGTGTACTGCCGCTGAGCGCCGGTCATGCCGGTGGCGAAGCCAAGCACAGCCTGGAAATCGCCTCGGGCGCCATCGCCCTGGCCGGTATCCTGCTGGCCGCCCTGTTGTTCCTTGGCAAGCGTCGCGTTGTGACCGCCATCGCCAACAGCGGCATCGGGCGTCTGCTCTCGGCCTGGTGGTTCGCCGCCTGGGGCTTCGACTGGATCTACGACAAACTGTTCGTCAAGCCATACCTGGCCATCAGCCATGTACTGCGCAAGGACCCGCTCGATCAGACCATCGGTTTGATCCCGCGTATGGCCAAAGGGGGTCACAACTCCCTGAGCCGTACCGAGACCGGTCAACTGCGTTGGTACGCCGCCTCGATGGCAGCCGGTGCCGTGCTGGTCATCGGCGCCATTGTGCTGGTAGCGGTCTGATATGAACCTTGCGAACTTGCGAAAGGAATTGAGCCCGTCATGATTCTGCCTTGGCTAATCCTGATCCCCTTCATCGGCGGCCTGCTGTGCTGGCTGGGTGAGCGCTTCGGCGCCACCCTCCCCCGCTGGATTGCGCTGTTGACCATGACCCTGGAACTCGCTCTCGGCCTCTGGCTGTGGGCCCACGGTAACTATTCATTTGCTCCGGCGCCTGGCGCCGATCCAACTTGGGCCATCGAGTTCAAGCATGTCTGGATCGAGCGCTTCGGCATCAACGTGCACCTGGCGCTGGACGGCCTGTCGCTGTTGATGATCCTGCTGACCGGCCTGCTGGGTATCCTCTCGGTACTCTGCTCCTGGAAAGAGATCCAGCGTCACGTGGGCTTCTTCCACCTGAACCTGATGTGGATCCTGGGCGGTGTGGTCGGCGTGTTCCTGGCGCTGGACCTGTTCATGTTCTTCTTCTTCTGGGAAATGATGCTGGTGCCGATGTACTTCCTCATCGCGCTCTGGGGTCACAGCTCGGCAGACGGCAAGAAAACCCGGATTTACGCGGCGACCAAGTTCTTCATCTTCACTCAGGCTTCCGGCCTGATCATGCTGGTGGCGATCCTGGGTCTGGTGCTGGTCAACTTCAACAACACCGGGGTCATCACTTTCGATTACGCCCAGTTGCTCAAGACCAAGATGTCCACCGCCACCGAGTACATCCTGATGCTCGGCTTCTTCATCGCCTTTGCGGTGAAGCTGCCGGTGGTGCCGTTCCACTCCTGGCTGCCTGACGCTCACGCCCAGGCACCGACCGCCGGTTCCGTGGACCTGGCGGGCATCCTGCTGAAGACCGCGGCCTATGGCCTGCTGCGCTTTGCCCTGCCGTTGTTCCCCAACGCCTCGGCCGAGTTCGCACCGATCGCCATGACCCTGGGCCTGATCGGGATTTTCTACGGTGCCTTCCTGGCGTTCGCCCAGACCGACATCAAGCGCCTGATCGCCTTCTCCAGCGTTTCCCACATGGGCTTCGTGCTGATCGGTATCTACTCCGGCAGCCAGCAGGCCCTGCAGGGCGCGGTGATCCAGATGCTGGCCCACGGTGTTTCGGCAGCCGCGCTGTTTATCCTCAGCGGCCAGTTGTACGAGCGCACCCATACCCGCGACATGCGTGAAATGGGCGGCCTGTGGTCGCGTATCGCCTACCTGCCGGCCATCAGCCTGTTCTTTGCAGCAGCTTCTCTAGGCCTGCCGGGCACCGGTAACTTCGTCGGCGAGTTCCTGATCCTGATCGGCACCTTCGTCAGTGCGCCATGGATCACCGCGATCGCGACTTCCGGCCTGGTGTTCGGCTCGGTCTACTCGCTGATCATGATCCACCGTGCCTACTTCGGCCCGTCCAAGTCGGACGCGGTACTGCACGGTATGGATGCTCGCGAACTGATCATGGTGCTGGGACTGGCGGTCCTGCTGATCTACATCGGCGTGTACCCGCAACCGTTCCTCGATACCTCTGCCGCCACCATGCATGGTGTGCAGCAATGGCTCAGCACCGCCTTCACTCAACTCGCTTCGGCCCGGTAAGAGCGCTATGGACTTTACGATTCAACACTTTATAGCCCTGGCGCCGCTGCTGATCACCAGCGCCACCCTTGTGGTGGTGATGTTGGCGATCGCCTGGCGGCGCAACCACGCCCAGACCTTCCTGCTGTCGGTGGCCGGTCTGAACCTGGCATTGCTGTCGATCTTCCCGGTGCTGAAAGTGGCACCCCTGGCGGTCACCCCGCTGTTGCAGATCGACCAGTTCGCCTGCCTCTACATGGCCCTGATCCTGGTGGCCACCCTGGCCTGCGTCACCCTGGCCCACGCCTACCTGGGCGACGGCAGCAGCGGTTACCCGGGTAACCGAGAAGAGCTGTACCTGCTGATCCTGCTGGCCGCCGCCGGTGGTCTGGTACTGGTCAGCGCGCAGAACCTGGCTGGCCTGTTCATCGGACTGGAGCTGCTTTCGGTACCGGTCTACGGCCTGGTGGCCTATGCCTTCTTCAACAAGCGCTCCCTGGAAGCCGGCATCAAGTACATGGTGCTGTCGGCCGCCGGTTCGGGCTTCCTGTTGTTCGGCATGGCCTTGCTCTACGCAGAAGCCGGTAGCCTGAGCTTCAGCGGCATCGGTCAGGCCCTGGCCGCCACTGGGCTGCCAAGCCCGCTGGCGCAACTGGGCCTGGGCATGATGCTGATCGGCCTGGCCTTCAAACTGTCGCTGGTACCATTCCACCTGTGGACTCCGGACGTCTACGAAGGCGCCCCGGCGCCGGTCGCCGCCTTCCTGGCCACCGCCAGCAAGGTGGCAGTGTTCGCCGTACTGGTGCGTCTGTTCCAGCTGTCTCCAGTGGCCAGCAGCGGTGTCCTGAGCAACGTGCTGACCGTGATCGCCATCGCCTCGATCCTGGTGGGCAACCTGTTGGCGCTGACCCAGAGCAACCTCAAGCGTCTGCTGGGTTACTCGTCCATCGCCCACTTCGGTTACCTGCTGATCGCCCTGGTGGCAAGCAAGGGTCTGGCCATGGAAGCCATCGGCGTGTACCTGGTCACCTACGTGATCACCAGCCTCGGCGCCTTCGGCGTGATCACCCTGATGTCCTCGCCGTACAAAGGCCGTGATGCCGACGCCCTGTACGAGTACCGCGGCCTGTTCTGGCGCCGTCCGTACCTGACCGCCGTGCTCACCGTGATGATGCTGTCGCTGGCCGGTATTCCGCTGACCGCGGGCTTCATCGGCAAGTTCTACATCATCGCTACCGGTGTCGAAGCGCACCAATGGTGGCTGGTCGGTTCCCTGGTAATGGGCAGCGCCATCGGCGTCTTCTACTACCTGCGAGTGATGGTCACCCTGTACCTGATCGAGCCGAACCTGCGTCGCGTCGATGCCCAACTGCACTGGGAACAAAAAGCCGGTGGCGTCATGCTGCTGGCCATCGCGGTCCTGGCGTTCTTCCTCGGCGTATACCCACAGCCGCTGCTGACCCTGGTCCAGCACTCCGGCCTGGCGGGTTGATCACTTAGGTTTCAACGCAACAAACAGAACGGCACCTTCGGGTGCCGTTTTGCATTTCAGGCCCCTGCCCTCCCCTCTTCCCAGCGAAACTCGGAATCGCCCTTCCTGTCACGTCGGCCCGGTCCGACATTCAGCCCACTGCCGCGGGCATAGACTGTTGCCAGATCAAACGCGGCGCTCAACGGGCCTTGACCAAAGCTGCAGCGTCATCCAGTCTATACGCAGGAAGCGTATGAAATGAATGCTCTGTTTGTTGAACTACCGGCATTTGCACGATACCGAAAGGACTTCCTTGACGACGAGTTGTTCTGCGAACTGCAGATCGAGTTGCTGCGCCACCCGCACGCGGGTGTTCTGATTCAGGGCACTGGCGGCTTGCGCAAGATGCGTTTCGTCGATGAGCGACGCAACAACGGCAAGCGTGGCGGGCTGAGGGTGATTTATTACTGGTGGTCCGGGGGAGCGCAGTTCTGGCTCTTTACCTTGTTCGACAAGGAGCAGATGGACGACCTGCTACCGCAGCAGCGACAACAGCTCAAACAACTGCTGGAACGTGAAATCGAGGCCAGAAGACATGACCAAACGTGACATCTTTTCCGAACTGCTAGAAGGCGTCGATGCCCTCACCCAGGAACGTCAGGGCAAGATCACCCTGCGTAGCCATAAAGTGAAGCTCGACAAGCTGCCGCCCATCACCGCCGCCGAGGTGATGAACATCCGCCAGCAACTCAACCTCTCGCGCTCGGTATTCGCCATGTACCTGCGCACCAACACCCGCACCCTGGAAAACTGGGAACAGGGCCGCGCCACCCCCAATGCCCAGGCCACAACCCTGATACGCCTAGTGGAACGCTACCCGGATACCGTAGAGCGCCTGGCCTCGCTGGCCTGAGCGAGCCTGAGCTTTGCAATGGGCAACAAAAAACCCGCACCAGGCGGGTTTCTTGTTGCTGCGAACCTAGGCCTAGTCAGCCAGACGCCAGGTAGTGCCGCCCTTGCCGTCTTCCAGAATCACGCCCATGGCGGTGATCTGGTCACGGATCCGGTCGGACTCGGCCCAGTCCTTGTTGGCACGGGCCGCCAGGCGAGCCTGGATCAGCGCCTCGACTTCGGCCGCATCGACCCGGCCTTCGGCACCGGCTTGCAGGAAGTCGTCGGCTTCCAGTTGCAGCACACCCAGTACGCTGGCCAGCTCTTTCAGGCGCGCCGCCAGACCGGCCGCCGCATCGATATCGCTCTCACGCAGGCGGTTGATCTCGCGCACCATCTCGAACAACACGGCACAGGCTTCCGGAGTACCGAAGTCGTCGTTCATCACCTGGGTGAAACGTTCGACAAAAGCCTCGCCACCGGCCGGCGCCACTTTCGGCAGGCCCTTGAGTGCGTGATAGAAACGCTCCAGGGCGCCCTTGGCGTCCTTGAGGTTGTCTTCCGAGTAGTTGATGGCGCTGCGGTAGTGGCTGGCCACCAGCAGGTAACGCACCACTTCCGGATGGTACTTGTCGAGCACATCGCGAATGGTGAAGAAGTTGTTCAAGGACTTGGACATCTTCTCGCCATTGATGCGGATCATGCCGCAGTGCATCCAGGCGTTGGCGTAGGGCTTGCCGGTGGCGGCCTCGCTCTGGGCAATCTCGTTCTCGTGGTGCGGGAACTCCAGGTCGCTGCCGCCGCCATGAATGTCGAAGGTCTCGCCCAGGCAGCAGGTGGACATCACCGAGCATTCGATGTGCCAGCCCGGACGACCGTCACCCCAAGGCGATGGCCAGCTTGGCTCGCCCGGCTTGGTGCCTTTCCACAGAACGAAGTCCAGTGGGTCCTGCTTCGACTCGTCGACTTCGATCCGCGCGCCGATGCGCAGGTCTTCGATCTTCTTGCGCGACAGCTTGCCGTAGCCCATGAATTTGCCGACGCGGTAGTACACGTCGCCATTGCCCGGGGCATAAGCGTAACCCTTGTCGATCAGGGTCTGGATCATCTTCAGCATGCCCGGAATATGATCCGTGGCACGCGGCTCCATGTCCGGCTTGAGGATGTTGAGGCGTGCTTCATCCTCGTGCATCGCCGTGATCATACGTTCGGTCAGGACATTGAACGGCTCACCGTTCTCCTTGGCCCGGTTGATGATCTTGTCTTCGATGTCGGTGATGTTGCGCACATACGTCAGGTCATACCCGCTGAAACGCAGCCAGCGGGTAATCAGGTCGAAGGCCACCATGCTGCGGCCATGGCCCAGGTGGCAGTAGTCGTACACGGTCATGCCGCACACGTACATGCGCACCTTGTTGCCATCCAGAGGCTTGAAGACTTCTTTGCTCTTGGTGAGCGTGTTGTAGATCGTTAGCACGTTAGTTCCTTGACTGAATCACTGACCCCAGGAGTCGCGCAGGGTCACGGTACGGTTGAATACCGGAGCACCTGGTTTCGAGTCCTTGATATCCGCGCAGAAGTAGCCTTCGCGCTCGAACTGGAAACGGTCTTCCGGCTGTGCGTTGCCCAGCGAGGGTTCAGCACGACAACCAGTGAGCACTTGCAGGGAGTCAGGGTTGATGTTGTCCAGGAAACTCGCGCTGTCTTCGGCCTTCTCCGGGTTCGGAGAGCGGAACAGACGATCGTACAGACGCACTTCGCACTCGACGCTAGCCGCAGCCGGCACCCAGTGGACCACGCCCTTGACCTTGCGGCCTTCAGGGTTCTTGCCCAGGGTGTCCGGATCGTAGGAGCAACGCAGCTCGACGATATTGCCCTCAGCATCCTTGATCGCTTCGTCGGCACGGATCACGTAGCTGCCGCGCAGGCGCACTTCGCCGTTCGGCTCCAGGCGCTTGTAGCCTTTTGGCGGCTCTTCCATGAAGTCGTCACGGTCGATGTAGATTTCACGGGCGAATGGCAGCTTGCGCACGCCAAGTTCTTCTTTCTGCGGATGACGCGGCAGTTCGAGGTTCTCGACCTGGTCTTCCGGATAGTTGGTGATCACGACTTTCAACGGACGCAGCACGCACATGGCGCGCGGGGCATTCGCGTCGAGGTCCTGGCGGATGCTGAATTCCAGCATGCCGTAGTCGACCACGCCGTCGGAGCGGTTGGTGCCAACCATCTCGCAGAAATTGCGGATCGATGCCGGGGTGTAGCCGCGGCGGCGGAAGCCCGACAGGGTCGACATGCGCGGGTCGTCCCAACCATTCACGTGCTTCTCATCCACCAGTTGCTTGAGCTTGCGCTTGCTGGTGATGGTGTAGTTCAGGTTCAGGCGGCTGAACTCGTACTGGCGCGGGTTGGCCGGCACTGGCAGGTGCTCGAGGAACCACTCGTACAGCGGACGGTGGCTTTCGAACTCCAGGGTGCAGATCGAGTGGGTGATGCCTTCGATGGCATCCGACTGACCGTGGGTGAAGTCGTAGTTGGGGTAGATGCACCACTTGTCACCGGTCTGGTGGTGATGGGCGTGGCGGATGCGGTACATGATCGGGTCGCGCAGGTTCATGTTCGGCGAGGCCATGTCGATCTTGGCCCGCAGTACCCGTGCACCGTCCGGGAATTCGCCGGCACGCATGCGGGCGAACCAGTCCAGGTTCTCTTCTACCGAACGCTCGCGGAACGGGCTGTTCTTGCCCGGCTCGGTGAGGCTGCCGCGGTATTCCTTGGCCTGCTCGGGGGTCAGGTCGCAGACGTAGGCTTTGCCTGCCTTGATCAGTTCCACGGCCCAGTCGTGCAACTGGTCGAAATATTGCGAGGCATAGCGCACTTCACCGGACCATTCGAAACCCAGCCACTTGACGTCGCTTTCGATGGCGTCGATGTACTCCTGGTCTTCCTTGGCCGGGTTGGTGTCGTCGAAGCGCAGGTGGGTGACACCCCCGAACTCCTGGGCCAGACCGAAGTTCACGCAGATCGACTTGGCGTGACCGATGTGCAGGTAACCGTTGGGCTCCGGAGGGAAGCGGGTCACGATCTGTGTGTGCTTACCCGAGTCCAGGTCCGCCTGGATGATCGGGCGCAGGAAGTTGACCGGTACGGCCGGTCCAGTCTTGGAATTCGAGGTAGGGTCGACAGTGGGCTTGCTCATAGGATCCTTGAACGTACAAGTGCGCGGCCAGGTGCGGCCTGATAAATCAAAACGGATATCATAGCCGATGCTGTCAAGTGCCTGACAGAGCGCAGCTTTAAAACTGCGGCTATTAATGGCACCCAAGTGAAAAAACAGCCTCGAAATTCGTGGCGGTCACGCTAAACTGCGCTCCTTGGCTGCAGGATGGCCAAATCGGTGCGGACCCCATGCGTGCCCCGCCACCCAGGATTTTCTTGAAAACGCTTCTCCTTATACAGAGTACCGACCATGACCCAAGTCAAACTGACCACCAACCACGGCGAGATCGTGCTGGAACTGAACGCCGAGAAAGCCCCGTTGACCGTGGCCAACTTCGTCGAATACGTGAAAGCCGGTCACTACGAGAACACCGTATTTCACCGCGTCATCGGTAACTTCATGATCCAGGGCGGCGGCTTCGAACCTGGCATGAAAGAAAAGAAAGACAAGCGTCCAAGCATCCAGAACGAAGCGGACAACGGCCTTTCCAACGACAAGTACACCGTCGCCATGGCCCGTACCATGGAGCCGCATTCGGCCTCCGCGCAGTTCTTCATCAACGTCGCTGACAACAGCTTCCTCAACCACAGCGGCAAGACCGTTCAAGGCTGGGGCTATGCCGTATTCGGTAAAGTGATCGCCGGCACTGAAGTGGTCGACAAGATCAAGGGCGTGGCCACCACCATGAAATCCGGCCACCAGGATGTACCCGCAGAAGACGTGATCATCGAGAAAGCCGAGATCGTTGAGTGATACTGCTGATTTCAGATTTGCATCTGGAAGAGGAACGCCCGGACATTACCCGGGCGTTTCTGGATTTACTCGGTGGGCGCGCTCGCGCCGCCGAGGCGCTGTACATACTCGGGGACTTCTTCGAGGTATGGATCGGCGACGATGCCATGACCCCCTACCAGCTTTCCATTTGCCAGGCACTGCGCGAGCTCAGCGACAGCGGCACGCAGATCTTCCTGATGCACGGCAATCGCGACTTCATGCTCGGCCAGGCCTTCTGCAAGGCGGCGGGCGCCACCCTGCTCAAGGACCCCAGCGTCGTCGACTTCTACGGTGAACCGGTATTGCTGATGCACGGCGACAGCCTGTGCACCCGCGACGAAGCCTACATGCGCATGCGCCGTTACCTGCGCAACCCGTTGAGCCTGTGGATTCTGCGGCACCTGCCCTTGCGCACCCGGCGCAAACTGGCACGCAAGCTGCGCAATGAAAGCCGTGCCCAGACCCGCATGAAAGCCAACGACATCGTCGATGTGACCCCGGACGAAGTGCCGCGGGTGATGCAGGAACATGGCGTGCACACCCTGGTACACGGCCATACCCACCGCCCGGCGATTCACAAGTTGCAGATTGGCGAGCAAGCCGCCAAACGCATCGTGCTGGGGGATTGGGACCGTCAAGGTTGGGCGTTGCAGGTCGATGAGCAAGGCTTTCAGTTGGCGGCATTCGATTTCGTACCGGCTCAGTTGGCGCTGCCCGGTTCGTCTTGAATTTCGCGTCTTTCGCTGGCAAGCCAGCTCCTACAACGATTCCTCAACCGTAGGAGTCGGCTTGCCGACGAAGAGGGCCCTGGGCCTTGCATTAGCCTTGAGGACGCCTTCGCTGGCAAGCCAGCCCCTACAAGGGAGCTGGGCATCAATGCCCCGCCGACGCCGGGCCGGCCTTGGCGGCGAACGGCGGCTTGGCCAGCCAGACCAGCAGAATCAGGCCCATGAACACCCAGCCCAGCAAGGTGAAATAGTCCACCGTCGAGAGCATGTACGCCTGGCTGGTGAGCACTTGATCCAACTGCGCGTAGGCCTTGGTGCTGGCACCGCCGAGGTTGTTCAGTGCATCCCGGGTGACCGGATCGAAGGTGCTCATGCTTTCGCTCATGTAGGCATGGTGCTGATCCGCCCGACGTATCCAGATCCAGGTTGTCAGCGACGCGGCAAAGCTGCCTCCCAGGGTCCGCAGAAAGGTCGCCAGGCCAGCGCCGTCGGCGATCTGGTGCGGCGGCAGATCGGACATCAGGATGCTCAGGGTCGGCATGAAGAACAGCGCCACGCCAATCCCCATGAACAACTGCACCAGGGCGATGTGCTGGAAGTCCACCTCATTGGTGAAACCGGCACGCATGAAGCAGCTCAGGCCAATGGCCAGGAATGCCAGGCCAGCCAGTAGGCGCAGGTCGAACTTGTGGGCGTACTTGCCGACAAAGGGCGACATCAGCACCGGCAGGATGCCAATCGGTGCCACGGCCAGACCGGCCCAGGTGGCGGTATAGCCCATCTGGGTCTGCAACCATTGCGGCAGGATCAGGTTGATCCCGAAGAACCCGGCGTAGCCGCCCACCAGCACAATGGTGCCGATGCGGAAGTTGCGATGGGCGAACAGCCGCAGGTTGACCACCGGATGACGATCGGTCATTTCCCAGATCACGAACACCGCCAGGGCAATCACCGAGATCAGCGTGCCGACGATGATGAAGTTGGACTCGAACCAGTCCAGGTCGTTGCCCTTGTCGAGGACGATCTGCAAGGCACCAACCCCGACAATCAGGCTCAGCAGGCCGATATAGTCCATCGGCTGACGACTGGTCACCACCGGCCGCGCTTTCATTTGCTGCTGCACCACCCAGGCGGCAAACAGGCCGATCGGCACGTTGATAAAGAAGATCCACGGCCAGCTGTAGCTGTCGGTGATCCAGCCACCGAGTATCGGCCCGGCAATCGGCGCCACCACCGTGACCATGGCCAGCAGCGCCAGGGCCATGCCCCTCTTCGCGGGCGGGTAGACGGCAATCAGCAGGGTTTGGGTCATGGGATACAGGGGACCTGCTACCACCCCTTGCAGCACCCGAAAGCCCACCAATTCCGGCATGGAGGTGGAAATGCCGCAGAGAAACGAGGCCACCACGAACAGCAGCGTGGCCCAGATAAACAGCTTCACTTCACCGAAACGCCGGCTCAGCCAGCCGGTCAGCGGCAAGGCAATGGCGTTGCTCACGGCGAACGAGGTAATGACCCAGGTGCCCTGTTCCGAACTCACCCCGAGGTTGCCGGAGATGGTCGGCAACGCCACGTTGGCGATGGTGGTATCGAGCACCTGCATGAAGGTCGCCAGGGACAGGCCGATGGTACTCAGCAGCAGGCTGGGAGGCGTGAAAGACGCATTATTGCTCATCGCGAATCCTTTGGAACTGGGCTGGCACCCTGGCCTCTAGACGAAACCAGGGTTGACGGATTGGCGAATCAGCGCTGGGCAGTCTTGCCGATGGTCGCGCTGTTGTCGTGGATCAGGCGGGCGATCAGGGCGTCGGCCTCACCCAACTGACGGTCATAGACGTTGGTGCTCAAAGAAGCCTTTTGCGGTGGTTGCTGGGCCAGTACCGGACCGCTCTGATCTCGCAGGTTGACGTTCACCAGGGTCGACAGGCCGACCCGCAGTGGGTGCTTGGCCAGCTCATCGGCGTTGACGTGGATACGCACCGGTACGCGCTGCACGATCTTGATCCAGTTGCCGGTAGCGTTCTGCGCCGGCAACAGGGCAAAGGCGCTACCGGTACCGGCGCCGAGGCTATCAATGGTGCCACTGTATTTCACATCGCTGCCATAGATGTCGGCCTCGATATCCACCGGCTGGCCAATGCGCATGTCCCGCAGCTGGGTTTCCTTAAAGTTGGCGTCGATCCACAGCTGGTCCAGGGGAATCACCGCCATCAGTGCAGTACCCGGCTGGACCCGCTGGCCCAGTTGCACGGTGCGCTTGGCCACATAACCGGTCACCGGCGCGATCAGCGTGCTACGGGCGTTGGTCAGGTAGGCCTGGCGCAACTGCGCAGCGGAAGCCTGCACATCCGGGTGATTGGAGACTACGGTGTCGTCTACCAGAGCATTGGTGGTATTGAGCTGCTGCTGGGCATTGGCCAAGGCATTTTGCGCCGAGGTCAGGTCATCGCGAGCGTGGGACAGTTCTTCCTGGGAGATCGCACCGCTGGCCGCGAGGTTCTTGCGGCGATTGAAGTTGTCCTGGGCTTTCTGCACTTCGGCCTTCTGCGCCGCCACCTGGGCCCGCATGCCATCGACGTTGCTGTACAAGCCGCGTACCTGGCGCACGGTGCGGGCCAGATTGGCCTCGGCACTCTGCAGGCCGACCTGGGCATCGTTGGGGTCGAAGTTGATCAGCACCTGGCCTTCATGCACCAGGTCGCCATCATCAGCGCCGATGCTGACCACGGTGCCGGTGACCAGCGGGGTGATCTCCACGACGTTGCCGTTGACATAGGCATCGTCGGTGCTTTCATTCCAGCGTCCATAGAGTTCGTGCCAGGCGAACACGCCCAGGCCGCCGAGGATGACGATGGCCGTCAGCCCCAGGAGCATGACTTTGCGCTTGCGGGAGTTGCTGGCGTCCGGGGTGTTTTCGGTTGTTTGAGTGTCGGCAGTGGCCATGACAAATACCTCGAATTATTTGGTCTGAGGGGCTGGGGCTGGGTTGGCCGAAGCCAGGTTCTGGGCGCCGAAGCCGCCCCCCAACGCCTGCATCAATTGAATCGACAGGTCGATCTGCTGAGCATTCAGCGTGGCCAGCTGGCGCTGGGCCTGCAGCAATTGCTGCTCGATGCTCAGCACGTCCAGGTAGTTGCCGATCCCGGAACCGAAACGCTGGACCACGGTGTTGTAGGAATCCTGAGCGATGTCGGTGGCGTGCTGCTGGGCGACGATCTGCCGTCCGATATCCCGCAGTTGAGAGATGCTGTCGCTGACATCCCCCAGGGCGGACACCAGGGTCTTGTTGTATTGCGCGACTGCCAGGTCGTAGTCGGCATCCCGAGCGTCCAAGTCGGCCCGCAGTCGCCCACCGTCGAAAATCGGCAGCGAAACGGTCGGCGCAATACTGAAGAAGCGACTGGCGGAACCGAACAGCGCATCGCCCAGCAACGCCTCGGTGCCCGCTCGCGCACTGAGGTTGAGGTTGGGATAGAAACGGGTCTTGCTGGCATAGATGTTCTTGCTCGCCGCTTCCACTCGCCAGCGAGCCGCCACCAGATCCGGCCGGCGTCCCAGCAGTTCAGCAGGCAGCGTCGAAGGCAGGGCTACGGCGCTGGCTTGCAGGACCTTGGGCCGGGAGATGTCATCGGCCCGATCCGGAACTTTGCCCAGCAACACGGCCAGGGCGATCTTCGCGCTCTGCAATTGCTTCTCGGCGTCGATCAGGCTGGCCTGGGAGCTGGCCTCCAGACTTTCGGTCTGCTGGTACTGGTACTGACTGTCGATCCCGGAGTCCAGGCGACGGCGGCTCAGGTCGAGCATCTGCCGGGTACGCTTGAGGTCCTCGTTAGCCAGGTCGTAAACGATATGCGCACGCCCCAGGTCGCTGTAGGCACGCGCCACATCGGCGGCCAGGGTCAGGCTTGCTGCCTGGCGATCGACTTCAGCGGCTCGGGCCTGCCCCAGCGCCGCTTCCCAGGCCGCGCGCTGGCCGCCCCAGAGATCGAAGTTGTAATTGAAGCTGGCGCCAACATTGCGCACCGTGGAATAGGCCCCGCCCTGCCCCAGCGGGTCCTGGTCACGGGCCAGGCGCGAACGGCTGATACCTGCGCTGGCATCCAGGGTTGGCATCCGCTCGGCATCCGCGGCATAGGCCGCAGCACTGGCCTGATGGGCACGGGCACTGGCGATCTGCATGTCCGGGCTGTCCCGCAGGGCTTCCTGGATCAGACCGTCAAGCTGGGTATCGCCCAGGCTTTTCCACCAGTCGCTTTGCGGCCAGGCGGCCGGCGACAAGGTCACGCCGTTGAGAGACTGGCCAGTTGCGAGGCTTTTTGCCTCAAGGCTTACGCCGGAGGTATCCAGGCCGCTGTAATTGGCACAACCGGCCAGACTCATGGCCAACAGCACCAGGCTGAGGCGAGTACGCAAGGATTTACTGCTCATTTATCACCAATGCGCAGGACGGTGATCGGGTCACCGGCTGCCAGCAAAATTTTCTTGAGAATCTGTTCCAGGGTGCGCAACTCCTCGGGAGAGATGGCACCGGCAAGCTCGTTCATCGCATTGGCGCCGATGTAGGGCAGCCGATCGGCGAGCTTCTGCCCCTCTTCGGTCAGCACCAGCTGCACTTGGCGGCGATCACCTTCCGAACGCTTGCGAGCGAGAAAATCCTTCTGCTCCAGGCGATCGAGCATGCGGGTCATGGAACCGCTGTCCAGGGACAGGTGGCGACACAACTCGGCCGGCGTATCGACACCGAACTGGGCCATGATGATCAGCACCTTGAACTGCGCGGCGGTGATGCCGTGGGGTTCCATATGGGTGTCAATGATCCGGTCCTTGAGCAAGGCGGCACGCCCCAGCAGCAGGCCGAGATGGCAATTGTGAAAGTCGTCGGGTTCGAAATGCTTCATCTGACCACCAATTAGCTGCCTAGGCAGAGAGTGTGTGTCGAGATGTTACTGCCTAGGCAGCCAATGTCAACGCAATAATTAGCTTGCTCTTTATTTGCTTGATAAACGGTGCAGCGCCGCCGGTTTGAAACCGGCGGGCGTCTTGTTCTGTGGGAGAAAGGTAGTGTGGACAAGAAGGGGGTCATCCCCCCCTCTGACGGCGAGCCTTAGAAGTCGCGCTTGTAGAAGATGTCCAGGGAGCTGGCAAAACCGCTGGCCGCTTCCAGGTAGACCTTCTTGCTCAGTTTGTAGCGCAAGGCAATGGTGCTGGCAGGTTCGAAGACCCCGACGCCATAACGCAGGCTGAGCTTCTCGGAGATATTGCCGCTGGCCACCACGCTGGTGCTGTTGCCGCTGCCTTGGGTATCGAGCTGGAAGTCCTGGATGCCCAGGTTCTTGGCAATGCCGCCGGTAAGCTCGGAACTGCCCATCAACCCCAGGCCCAGGGCGGCCTGGGCCAGCATGTTGTTGTCTTCACCGGTGGAGCTCAGCGGCCGCCCCAGCACCAGATAGGACAAGGCCTGTTCCTGGCTCATGGCCGGCTCGGAGAAGATCTGCGTCGCCGGTTGCTCGGCGCTGCCACTCAAGCGGATGCCGGCAATCACGTCGTCGGTCTGGCGCACCGCTTCGATATCCAGGTACGGCTGGTCGATGGGGCCGGCAAACAGCAACCGTGCGCGACGCACCGTCAGGCGCTGGCCATAGGCTCGGTAACGACCGTCGTTGAGCCACAGCTCGCCACGGGTATCCATGTTGTCGCCAATGTGCACATGCCCCTGCAGGTTGGCGGTGAGGCCGAACCCGGCAAAGCTGAGCTTGTCCTGGCCCACTTCCACATCGATGTTCATCGCCATGGCCATGGGCTTCTTACCCTCGTCGGTCTGCTGGCCGACGATGACCGTGTCATCGGAAACCTTGACCGTCGACGGCGGCAGTTCACGTACGGTGATCTGCCCCTTGGGGATCAGCACTTTGCCGTCGATTGCCAGTTTGTCGTCCTGCAGTGAGATCTTCAGGTCCGGAGCCATTTCCAGCGCCGCATAGGGCTCGACAGTGACGGGTAACTGCGTGCCCTTGAGGCTCAGGTCCACCGCCAGGGCGCGCCCCCAGGCGATATTGCCGTTGAGGCTGCCCTGCCCGGCCTTGCCGCTTTTCCAGCCGCCGTTGAGTTGCACGCTCTCGCCCATGATCTGCGCGCTCAACTGCAAGTCTTCAAGGCTGATGGGCAGCTCGGAACCGGAGACCTGACCGCCACTGAGTTGCAGATTGCCGTTGACCTGGGGCGCTAGCAGCCCACCAGACAAGCGACCACTGCCGTTCAGATTGCCGCTGAGTTTCTCCACCATGGGCACAAACGGCCGCGCCACGGACAGATCAAGACCACTGAGGCGGAACTCCCCGGACAACGGTTTGCTCTTGGGCAACGGATTGATCTGTGCCTGAACCATCAGTTCTCCCAGCTTGCCGCCGTCGAACTGCAGCTGAGTATCGATGCGTCGCGGGTTGAGGCGGGTGTCGAGCTTCAACGCCTGATAGGGGAAGTCCAGCCACTGCCCCTTGTCCTTGACCCGCAAGGTGCCACCACTGGCATCCAGCAGGATCTGGCCTTTGGGACCACTGGCCGGCAGGTCCAACTGCACCTCGGCATTGAGAATGCCCTTCCAGGCGAAGTCCTTGGGCAGCCATTGAGCCAGGCTGTCGATGGGGAAACGCTTGAGGTGATAACGCAGCTTCGGATCAGGCATCAATCGCTGGTCTTCGCCGCACAGACTGGCATCACCGCTGGTCCAGCAATGGGCGCCAAAGTTGAGGGTGCCATTGGCCAGCCGCTCCAGCTTCGCCGGGCTCTGCAGTTTCCAGTCCTGGCCGCCGGTCTGTACATCGCCACTGGCCAGGCGTCCCCGCCAATTGCCCTGATCCAGCGCGCCGTCCAGCCCCAGGGCCAGTTTCAACAGCGGGCCTTGCAGGTCCAATTGCAGTTTCTGTTTCTTGATATCGCCCTGGCCGGCCAGGGTCAGGGTGCCAAGCTGGGTGTCTCCCGCCTGAATCTCACTGCCCTTGAGTTCCACCTGAGCCTGTTGTGCGCTGTCGAGAGTGGCTTCCAGCTTGAGGCTTTGCAGACGGTTGTCGGCAAAGGCCAGTTGCTGCCCCGAGAGGTCCACCTTGCCCTGTGGCGCCTTGAGCGTGCCTGCCAGGTCTACCCGGCCATTGAGTTGCCCGCGCAACTGCGGCCAGAGCTGGCCCAGGCGCGGCAGCTTGATGTCCAGTTGGCCGGCGATTTTCTGCTGCAGGCTGCCGGAGCCGTTGATGCGGTTGTCCCCCAGGCGGATATCCAGGGCACTCAGGTTCCACTGCTCCCCTGCCCCGTCGGCCTTGGCCAGCAGCACGGTTGGCTGCCCCCGCAGGCGCCCCTTGAGGTCGAGGTCGGCCGTGACCTTGAGCTGTTCATTCTTCATTTCACCCTGGCTGCGCAAAGGGCCGGCCAAGGTGCCGGGCAACTCGGCCAGCCAATAGGCCGGGTTGATGGCCGACAACTCCAGGGCCGTATCCCAGGCCACACCGTCGGCAAATTGCAGGTTCAGGTGCCCCTGGGCCTTGCCTTGTCCGGCCGTGAGCTGAAACTGCGGCAGGAAGATCTTGCTCAAGTCGCCGCTGAATGGACTGCTCAGGCTGAAGGCGCCTGCCGGGCCATCCAGATCACCCTTGAAGTTGCCCAGGTAATTGCCATCCCGATACGCCACTTCTGCATTGAAGCTGCGCAACGCCACGGCCGGTTCTTCGATCAATGGGTAAAGGCGATGCCAGGGGAAATCCAGCCAGGCAAGCTTCGCCTCGGCCGAAAAGCCTTGGCTCCAATCAAGCTGACCGCTGAGATTGAGGCTTTGCTTGTCGTTGGCCCGCAGGTCCAGCGTGGCGATCTGCGCGCCCTTGGCGTCGACCTTGCCTTGCAACCGCAGAGCCACCGGCCCTTGCTCCGCCGGCAGACTGGCCTTGCCGTTGAGCTGGTAGCCGTTTTTCAAGTCCCCCTTGCCGGTCAATTCCAACTGGTCCAGTTGCAGGGTATCCGGCAAGTCGGCGCTGGCCTTGAAGCCATCGGCAATGATTCGCACCTGCGCCGGCAGGTTCTCCACCAGGGGTTGCAGCTCACCGCTCAACTGCCCTTGCAGATAACCACTGCTGTCGGCCTTGAGTTTCAAGGTCTTGAGCAGATCGCCTTCGATCTTCATAGCCAGGGCCCAGGGGCCACCGCCAGGAGCGGGCAAACCGAGGGTACCCTGAGCCGTCAGAGGCCAGTCGCCACTGGGTTGCAACAGGCCGGACAGGTCGAGGCTCAGGTCATCGCGCTGCAGGTGCACCGAGTCGATCTGCAAGCCCTGAGCGGTCCAGTGCGCCGCCAGTTGCAGCCCCTTGAGTTCTTCACTGCCGTTGAACAACAGACGGCCAACCCGTACCTGTCCAAGCTCGATGGCCACGGGCAGACGCAGTTCCGGCAGGCTGATGGGCCCCGTGCTTTCTTCGGCATCGTTGCCGGGAGCGAACTGAAGGCTGACCTGATCGGCCTCCAACTGCTCGATGCACAGGGTCATGCGCAACAGGCAGGCAGGAGACCAGGCAAATTTCACCGATTCGAGCTCAACCCGGCTGCCGTCCTGCTGCCAGAGCAGATGGTCTGTGCTCCACTGGCCGCCCAGATGCCCCTGGAAATTGTCCAGGGTCAGTCCCGGCACCAGGCCCAGGGCCCAGCGGCTGCCGGCCTGGGTCCCCAGAACCGTGGTCAGGGCCAGGAGGGTGAGGATCACCAGCGCAAGAATCGCCAGCAGCGTTATCTTCAAAGCGCGCTTCAAAGCTCTGGCCCCATGGAAAAGTGCAAGCGAATACCACCGTCATCATTCATTGCGTGGGCCAGGTCGACCCGGATCGGTCCTACCGGCGAAACCCAGCGCAGCCCTACACCGACCCCGGTCTTGAGGTTCGGCAGTTCCAGTTTGTTGAACGAGTTGCCCTGATCGACAAAGGTCGCGATCCGCCATTTCTCGGCGATGGAATACTGATACTCGACACTGCCCGCCACCATGTAACGCCCCCCGATACGATCGCCGTCGGAGTTCTTCGGGGACAGGGTCTGGTAGTCGTAGCCACGCACGCTCTGGTCGCCACCGGCGAAGAAGCGCAAGGACGGCGGAATGGATTTGTAACCGTTGGTGGCGCTGCCTCCAAACTGCACACGACCGAGAAAGCGATGATTGTCCCAGGCTGTGGTCAGGCCTTTGAGCAGGACCGTTCCGTACAACAGGTTGGTGTCGGAACCCACGCCTTCCTTGGCCAGCTTGGTATCGAATTGAATGCGATAACCGTTATGCGGATCGATGCGATTGTCGCTGCGCAGGTAGGAATAGGTCAGGCCAGGCATCAGCAGATTACTCAGGCCCGAGTCGTCCCCAAGGCGATACTCCTCACGCTGATACTTCAGCGAGACCACGCGCTGCCAGCCGCTGGGCAGCTTGCTGTGCCACTCGGGGCCCACTGTGAGCAACTTACTCAGGGTATCGGTGCCGGAGATTTCTTCGTTCTGATAACCACCGGCAAAGCGCAGCTTGTCGGTCAGGGGCGGGTCCAGAGGAATGTCGTACCACAGACCGACGTTCTGCCGCGGCGCCGAGACTTCCGCCTCCCAGCCATAACTGTGGCCCTGGGGATTGACCCAGTGCCGGGTCCAGTTGGCCTTGACCCGGGGGCCGACGTCGGTGGAGTAACCCAGGCCAAGTCCCATGGTCCGGGGCTTGCGGGTTTCCAGCAGGACCGCTACCGGAATCACCTCATGCTCGGCAGCAGTGGGCGCCGCATCTACCCGAACACCCTCGAAATAGCCACTGGACTGCAGCGCCTGATTGAGTTCGGCAATCAACTCGGAGTCGTAGGGGGCGCCGTTCTTGAAGGGCACCATGCGCCGCAACAGGTCTTCGTCAAACAACGAGTCCCCGGTGAAACTGACCTTGCCCAGTGCGTAACGCGGACCGCTTTCATAAACCAGTTCGATGTCCGCCACCCCGGCCAGGGGATCTACCGACAATTGCTGGCGGGTAAAACGCCCGCTGAAAAAACCATAGCGCGAGGCCTGATTCTGGATCAGGCGCTTGGCATCTTCATAACGGCCATGATTGAGCACAGCGCCAGGCTTGAGCTGGTCACTGTCGGGGGTGCGGAAGGACTTGAGGGAAGCCGCCGGGCCTTCGACCCGGATCGTCACATTGCGCAGATGCACCGGCTCGCCGGGGTCGATACGCAACAACAGGCGGGGTTTCTCGCCGCCACGTACTTCGCTTTCGATATGGGGCTGGTAGTAGCCCAACGCCTGGGCGGCTTTCTTCGCCTGCTCCTCGGCGCCCCGGCTGAACCGCAGCAGGGCTTCTTCATCGCGATCACCGACACCGCCAATGTAACCCTCCACATTGGCCTTCAGCTCGTCGTTGGCGGGCTTTACCCTGACATCCAATTCGCTCTGCGCCAGCGCCGCACAGCTTGTGAACAACAGCAAAAAGCCGCTGGTAAATCTTCCTGGAAACTTCATAGGCGCGGATGCTATCACGAGCTTGGGGGGGCGATAGAGCGCTCAAGTGCTAGGAAAGTTCTATATCAGGCTGTTGCTCTTTGTAAGAGCTGCGGGTTCGCATGAAAGAAAACGTGCTCACGGACCGGCCCTACCGCGATCTCCCCGATCTCCTCATAACCCTGACGTTTATAGAACTCCAGATAGCGCGGATTGCCCGTATCCAGGACCACGCCCTGGGAATGTTCATCCACTGCACACCAATTGTGAACCGCCTGCAGTAACTGTTCGCCGAAATGCTGCCCCTGAAATTGCGGGTGCACCCCCAGCAGCGGCAGCACATGAACCGCATCGCCGGGTAGGCAAGCCTGCACCGCTTCGTGGTACTCCAGATACCGCCGCGTACACCGGAACCCCGTGCTCAGGACCATGCGCAGCCGCCAGGCCCAGCTTTCGGTAATGCCCAGGCGGCGTTGCGGCGGGGCGATCAGGGCAATGCCAATCAAGCGGTCATTGACGAGCAGGCCGATGGCCGGCAGGTCTTGCAGAAAATGTTGCTTTACCAGCTCGCGCACCGTCGCCCGCACCCGCTGTTCATAACCGGCGCGCTCGGATTCGAAAATGAAACCGAACGTCGGTTCATGGCGATAGGCCTGGTACAGCAGCGACCGCGCTTCGCGGGAATAGCCGCTGTCGAGCATATGGATATCGGCGATGGCGTTGGAGGTATCAGGCATGTCGGTCACTCTCCCCTGGACCCGGCTCGAATGGCCGCGCTCTTGTTATTACGAACCTGGCGCGGCGCTGATCGTTCCCACGCTCAAGGACATTAGCAGCGCATTCGCGGGGCTGCCATGCTGGTCGACCCGGGCGTAGTCAGCTAGCATCGCTGTTTTGCCAGGACCGCCGACCATGAAGATCGTCTCGTTCAATATCAACGGGCTGCGCGCCCGCCCCCATCAGTTGGCGGCGCTGATCGACAAACACCAGCCGGACGTGATCGGCCTGCAGGAAACCAAGGTCGCCGACG
The DNA here is from genome assembly GCF_052850735.1 of Pseudomonas sp. 910_21. Taxonomy (NCBI): domain Bacteria; kingdom Pseudomonadati; phylum Pseudomonadota; class Gammaproteobacteria; order Pseudomonadales; family Pseudomonadaceae; genus Pseudomonas; species Pseudomonas sp. 910_21. Next base: position 436,920 of record NZ_VXCY01000005.1, read on the forward strand.
AGCAGTTTCCCCTCGCCGACATCCAGGCCCTGGGCTACCACGTGCATTACCACGGCCAGAAGGGCCATTACGGTGTCGCCCTGCTCTCGCGCCAGGCGCCACTGGCCCTGCATAAAGGCTTTGAAGGCGATGACGAGGACGCCCAGCGGCGTTTTATCTGGGGCACCTTCGCCGATGCCAACGGCACGCCGGTGACCATCATGAACGGCTACTTCCCCCAGGGTGAAAGCCGCGACCATCCCACCAAGTTCCCGGCCAAGGAACGCTTCTACAACGACCTGCAACACCTGCTGGAAAGCCGCTTCAGCAACGACCAGCCCCTGGTGGTCATGGGCGATGTGAATATTTCCCCGCAAGACTGCGACATCGGCATCGGCGCCGAAAATGCCAAGCGCTGGCTCAAGACCGGCAAGTGCAGCTTCCTGCCGGAAGAGCGCGAGTGGATGGCACGCCTGAAGAACTGGGGCCTGGTGGACAGCTTCCGTCACCTGAACCCCGAGGTGAACGATCGCTTCAGCTGGTTCGACTACCGCAGCCGCGGCTTCGAGGACGAACCCAAGCGCGGCCTGCGCATTGATCTGATCATGGCATCCCAAGGGCTGCTGCCCCGGGTCAAGGACGCTGGTGTCGACTATGAGCTGCGGGGCATGGAAAAGCCTTCTGACCATGCGCCAATCTGGCTCGAGTTGAGCTGATCGACAGGCACAAAAAAGCCCATCACTAGATGGGCTTTTTTCTACTGCTTACAGATGGACCACTTCAACCCGCTCAGTGGTGCCGGCTGCTGCAATGGCGCTGATCGCGCTTTCAAGGGTGGCTTCCGAATCGTACAAGTGACTGACCAGAATCACTTCCTTGCCAGACTTGAGCTTGAAAAAAGGTTTACCGCCCGATGAAATTTTCTTGACGTAACGCTCGGGAGAAGAGCAGTGTGCGCGGAACAGGCCGAGAGCTGCCTCGGCACTGTCCCGGCAAGGGAATCGGTCGCTTTGAAGCATGGTCTGCGCCTCCTTTGTCTTCAGCAAGAATCTGCATGCACCACTGCCATACTGCTTCAGCTCGAACCAGGCACTCATTTGTAACTCCTTTGCTTACTACGAAATAGCAGCACAACACTGCCGAGGCATCCGCGGGGGGATGACGCGTTGGCAGTCGCCCCAATCCCCGCCAGACAAAGTTGCCCACTCTACGCAGCCTTCGAAGACTGGTCTCTAGGACAAGTCTCAAAAAATCTAGAGAAAACAGCTATTTACGATGTAGGACTTTCGCCATTTGTGGTCAGAAAGTGCCACCCGTCACATCCCTGTCACCTCCCTGACTTAATCTCACCAGCACTCTCCTCTTTCTCAATAGAAGGCCAGTGCCGCCATGCCCCGCGCTTCCACCGTCAGCGAACGAGATATCTGGTGCCGGACCATCAGCCTGTTTCTGATCGGCTTCGTTTGCTATGCCCTGCCTTGGTCGGTGTTCGCCGCCTTGCCCCTGGCACCTGAAAATACCGCTGTGTTGCACATCCAGGGCTCCAACACCATCGGTGCCCAACTTGGCCCGGCGCTGGTCAAGGGTTTGCTCGAACAGCAGGGTCTGCGCGACGTCAGGATCGAGGCCGGCGACAAGGACAATGAGAAACGCGTTCTGGGACAGAGCGCCCAAGGTCGGACAGTCAGAGTCGATGTCGCCGCCCACGGTTCGAGCACCGGCTTTGCCGCGCTGAAAAACGCCCAGGCCGATATTGCAGCCGCCTCCCGACCGATCAGGGACAGCGAACTGGTGGAGCTGGAAAACCTGGGAGACCTGAAAAGTCCCGGCGCTGAACAGGTCATCGCCATCGACGGACTGGCAATCATCCTTCATCCACACAACCCGCTGAGCCAGCTAAGCACCGAACAACTGGCCCGCCTGTTCAGCGGCGAGATCAAGACCTGGGAAGAACTGGGGAGCACGGGCGGACCGATCCACCTGTATGCCCGGGATGACCAGTCCGGCACCTACGACACCTTCAAGGAGCTGGTACTCAGCCGTCGCGGCAAGACACTGAACCCCGCCGCCAAGCGTTTCGAGTCCAGCGAGCAGCTGTCCGACGCGGTGAGCCGAGACCCTCAAGGCATCGGCTTCATCGGCCTGCCCTACGTACGCCAGGCCAAGGCCGTGGCGATTATCGACGGCGACTCCCAACCCATGCCGCCCCTCAACAGCCTGATCGCCACCGAAGACTACCCACTGTCGCGGCGCCTGTACCTGTACCTGCCGCCCAATGGGCAGAACCCCTGGGCCGACGCTCTGGTCAGTTTTGCTCAGAGCGCCAAGGGCCAGGCCATCGTCGCCGCCAACGGTTTTATCGCCCAGACCGTACAGGCCATGAAAGTGGCACCCAGTGCGCAGATGCCCAAGGCCTATCAGGCGTTGAGCCGAGAGGCCCAACGTCTGACGGTGAATTTTCGCTTTGAAGAAGGCAGCGCCAATCTGGACAACAAGGCACGCCAGGACCTGAATCGCGTCCTGGATTACCTGCGCCAACACGGCAAGATGAACCGGCAAGTCACTCTGGCCGGATTCGGTGATGCCAAGAGCGACCCGGCACGCGCTGCGCTACTGTCCAAGCTGCGGGCCATGACCGTGCGCAGGGAACTGGTAAAAAGCGGGGTAGTGTTTCGCGAGATCCGCGGTTTCGGTGCTGAACTGCCAGTGGCAGCCAACAACGCCGACGAGGGCCGGATCAAAAACCGGCGCGTGGAAGTCTGGGTGTACTGAATACACAGCAATCGGCCTGCCACAGGCGTCGCCCGGCAGGCCGGCTGCATGACCATCAATGGCCGCTGCGCAGCATTTCCTTCGGCACATACTTGCCGATTTCGTACTTGCCGATGGCCGCGCGGTGCACTTCATCCGGGCCGTCCGCCAGGCGCAAGGTGCGCTGCATGGCGTACATGTAGGCCAGAGGGAAGTCATTGGATACCCCGGCCCCACCGTGAATCTGGATCGCCCGATCGATCACCCGCAGGGCCACGTTCGGCGCCACCACCTTGATCTGGGCAATCTCGCTCTTGGCCACCTTGTTACCCACGGTGTCCATCATGTAGGCCGCCTTGAGGGTCAGCAGCCGAGCCATGTCGATCTCCATCCGCGAGTCGGCGATCTTGTCGATGTTGCCACCCAGGCGAGCCAGCGGCTTGCCGAACGCGGTGCGATTCACCGCGCGCTTGCACATCAACTCCAGGGCTCGCTCGGCCATGCCAATGGAGCGCATGCAGTGGTGAATGCGGCCCGGGCCAAGACGGCCCTGGGCAATCTCGAAACCACGTCCCTCTCCCAGCAGCACGTTCTCATAAGGCACTCGAACGTTGTCGAACAGCACTTCGGCGTGACCATGAGGCGCATCGTCGTAGCCGAACACCGGCAGTGGACGAACGATTTTCACCCCAGGGGTATCCACCGGCACCAGGATCATCGAGTGCTGCTGGTGACGCGGCGCATCCGGGTTGCTCAGGCCCATGAAGATCAGGATCTTGCAACGCGGGTCACAGGCGCCCGAGGTCCACCACTTCTTGCCGTTGATGACCCACTGGTCGCCATCGCGTACCGCGCGGGCCGCCATATTGGTGGCGTCGGACGAAGCCACATCCGGCTCGGTCATGGCGAATGCGGAGCGGATCTCGCCCCGCAGCAGCGGCTCCAGCCAGCGCTGCTTCTGTTCTTCGCTGGCATAACGCACCAGCACTTCCATGTTGCCGGTATCCGGCGCCGAGCAGTTGAACGGCTCGGGGCCCAGCAGCGAACGGCCCATGATCTCCGCCAATGGAGCATATTCAAGGTTGGTCAGGCCGGCACCCAGTTCCGACTCAGGCAGAAACAAATTCCACAGCCCTTCAGCCTTGGCCTTGAGTTTCAGCTCTTCCATGATGGCGGTCGGCTGCCAGCGATCGCCTTCGGCAACCTGACGCTCGAAGACCGCTTCAGCCGGATAAACATAGGCATCCATGAACGCGGTGACGCGCTCACGCAGTTCCTGAACCTTGGGGGAATAGGCGAATTCCATGGGCAGTTCTACCTTTGTGAAGAACGGGTGTTTGGGGACTGAAATCGATGCTAGATCAGCTACGAAAATTTACCTAGCCTATTCTCGGCGTGTATTAACATTCATCACCGATATATGATCGGCTGATCCGAAAGGCTTCCGAGCCTCCCTCACAGGCCCTAACAATAAGAGTGCAGCGCCATGAATCTGAGCAAGGTCGACCTCAACCTCTTCATCGTTTTCGACGCGATCTACACCGAAGCCAACCTGACCCGCGCCGGGCAGATCGTCGGCATCACCCAACCGGCCGTGTCCAACGCGCTGGCGCGTCTGCGCGAGACCTTCAACGATCCGCTGTTCGTCAGGACCGCCCAGGGCATGGTGCCCACGCCCATGGCGCAAAACATCATCGGCCCGGTGCGCAACGCGCTGTCGCTGCTACGGGTTTCGGTGCAGGAAAGCCGCATCTTCAACCCCCTGCAAGCGGTCAAGACCTATCGCATCAGCATGACCGACCTGACCGAGGCGGTAATCCTGCCGCCACTGTTCCAGCGCCTGCGCCGCCTGGCGCCAGCGGTGATCATCGAGAGTTTCCTCTCCAAGCGCCGGGAGACCACCAAGGAACTGGCGGCCGGACGTCTGGACTTTGCCGTGGATGCCCCCCTCAACACCGACCCTCAGGTGCGCCACGTCAAGCTCATGGAAGACCGTTACGTGTGTGCCATGCGCAAGGGCCATCCCCTGGCGGGCAAGGAAAAGTTTACCCTGGACGACTACCTGTCCCTGACCCACATCCATATTTCCAGCCGCCGCAGCGGCCTGGGCCATGTCGACCTGGCGCTGGGCAAGATGGGCATCCAGCGCAAGATTGCCCTGCGCTCCCAGCACTACCTGATGGCCTCGCAAGTCCTGCAACAGACCGACATGGTCATGACGGTGCCGGAACGTTTTGCCCGACGCCATGAACTGCATGCCTTCAATCTGCCGGTCAATGATGTGCCACCGGTGGAAACCCACCTCTATTGGCACGAAAGCACCGACCAGGACCCGGCCAACCGTTGGATGCGCGAGCAGATGATCGAGCTGTGCCAACAGGTTACCGCCTACGAAAAGAAGCTCGACCAGCAAACAGCCTGACCCCTTCGCCGGCAAGCCCTCTCTGTAGGAGCCGGTTTGCCGGCGAACGGGATCGACTCGGATTGCTTGACGTATACGTAAACCTGCCTTTAGCTTAGCGCCAAGTCCCACCTTGAGCGCCTCCATGAGCAGCCAGACCTACAGCATCTCCGACCTCGCCCGCGAGCTCGACATCACCACCCGGGCCATACGCTTCTATGAAGAACAGGGCCTGCTGGCCCCTGAGCGTCGCGGTCAGGAACGCATCTACTCTCCCCGGGACAAGGTCAGCCTGAAGCTGATCCTGCGGGGCAAGCGCATCGGCTTTTCCCTGGCCGAATGCCGTGAACTCATCGAGCTCTACGACCCCAGCAGCGGCAACCTGAAGCAGTTGCACAGCATGCTGGCGAAAATCGGCGAGCGGCGTGAGCAGCTCGAACAGCAGTTGCTCGACATTGAACAGATGAAGCTGGAACTGGACACCGCCGAAGAGCGCTGCACCCAGGCACTGGAACAAACCATCCAGAACCAGAAAAGCACCGCACAATAATCCTTGGGACACCTGCGCCGCTCGCGCCGGCATCCGCCATCCCTCATAGAAGGTGAACCTGAATGTCACTCCCCAGCCATGTACGCCTGATCGAAGTCGGCCCCCGCGACGGTCTGCAGAACGAAGCCCAGCCCATCAGCGTCGAAGACAAGGTGCAGTTGGTCGATGCCCTGACGGCGGCAGGCCTGGGCTATATAGAAGTCGGCAGTTTCGTCTCGCCCAAGTGGGTGCCGCAGATGGCCGGCTCGGCCGAGGTCTTCGCCCGCATTCAGTGCAAGCCGGGGGTGGTCTATGGCGCGCTGGCGCCGAACCTGCGGGGCTTCGAGGACGCGCTGGCGGCGGGGGTCAAGGAAGTCGCAGTGTTCGCCGCCGCGTCGGAGTCCTTCTCCCAACGCAACATCAACTGTTCCATCAGCGAAAGCCTGCAGCGCTTCGTGCCGATCATGGAAGCCGCCAAACAGAACGGCGTCAGCGTGCGCGGGTATGTGTCCTGTGTGCTGGGCTGCCCTTACGAAGGTGAGGTAGCCCCGGAGCAAGTGGCCCTGGTGGCCCGTGAGCTGTACGCCATGGGCTGCTACGAAGTGTCCCTGGGCGACACCATCGGCACTGGCACCGCCGGCGCCACCCGCAGAATGTTCGAAGTGGTGGGCGCCCAGGTGCCACGGGAGAAGCTCGCCGGCCACTTCCACGACACCTATGGCCAAGCCTTGGCCAACGTCTACGCCAGCCTGCTGGAGGGCATCGCGGTGTTCGACAGTTCGATCGCCGGCCTCGGCGGCTGCCCCTATGCCAAGGGCGCCAGCGGTAACGTCGCCACTGAGGATGTGCTGTACCTGCTCAACGGCCTGGGCATTCACACCGGTATCGACATGGATCGCCTGATCGACGCTGGCCGGCAGATCTGCACGGTACTGGGACGCCCCAGCGGTTCTCGTGTGGCCAAGGCACGTAACGCCGGGTGAGCCAATGTGCGGCCGGGTGTTACCGGCCGCTCTAAACGGCGGCGGGAACGAGTAACACGGAAACAGTTTGTCGATTTTCTTGCGATACAGATTGTCCTACAAAAACATCAAGTCGTTGAATTTAAAGGATTTTAAAAAGTTGGCACGGCTTCTGCTATCTCTATGGCATAACAAGAATAAAAAGCAGCAAACCTAATAAGAATAAGACGTAACGACTCTGACATAACAAAAACAACACGGCAGAGACGCAGCTAACAGATTTTTTTGGAGAGGATGTAATGTGCAGGAGGGCTTGCAAGAGCCACCCGCAACCGGTCAGAGAACAATAAAACTACCCTGAGGTAGCTCCCGAACTGGTTGGATCGCCCTGGCGACACGTTAGATCAGCGCTCAAAAAAATACGTTTGCTCTTGATCCCGGATGGGGATCGCCAAAAACAGCAGTAAAGGGCCACGGTTGCCAAAAACAACAATAGACCGCCCCTCAATAATAAAAAAAGAGCACGCAACGACAAATTAAAGGGGAGCTTCGGCTCCCCTTTGTGCTTTCTGCGATTCGGCTTTGGCCTGCCCTTCTCGCCCATAAAGCGTGCCCCCGTCCCGATGCACGCTCCAGCAATGCTCACACTCTGCCCACCTGCTCGCGCAGCTCCTCAATGCTGATTTCGCGCATGCGGAATTTCTGGATCTTGCCGGTCACCGTCATCGGAAACTCCTCGACGAACTTGAAGTAGCGCGGCGTCTTGAAGTGGGCGATGCGCTCCTTGCACCAGGCTTGCAGTTCCAGCTCATTGGCGCATTGCCCAGGGTGGAACTTGATCCAGGCGACAATCTCCTCGCCGTACCTGGCACAGGGAATGCCGATCACCTGCACATCGGCCACCGCTGGATGAGTGAAGAAGAACTCTTCCAGCTCCCGCGGGTAAATATTCTCGCCACCGCGGATGATCATGTCCTTGTTGCGCCCGGCGATGCACACGTACCCCTGCTCGTTCATGGTGGCCAGGTCACCGGTGTGCATCCAGCCGGCCTGATCGATAGATTCGCTGGTGCCCTGGGGGTTGTTCCAGTAACCGAGCATGACGCTGTAACCCCGGGTGCAGAGTTCACCGATGGTGCCCCGGGGCACCAGATTGCCGGCCTCGTCGATGATCTTGCTCTCCAGATGCGGCTGGGTCCGACCCACTGTGGTGACGCGCAACTCCAGATCGTCGGCAGGACCGGTCTGCAACGATACCGGACTGGTCTCCGTCATCCCGTAGGCGATCTGCACCTCGCTCATGTGCATCTCGCTGATGACCCGGCGCATCACCTCGATCGGACACGTGGCACCAGCCATGATCCCGGTGCGCAGGCTCGACAGATCAAACTCGCCGCGCCTTGGCTGGTCGAGCATGGCGATGAACATGGTGGGTACACCATACAAGCCGCTAGCCCGCTCCTCGGCCACGGCGCTCAGCGTCAGCAACGGGTCGAAGGCATCGTTGGGGTAGATCATGGTGGTGCCGTGGGTGATGCAGCCCAGGTTGCCCATGACCATGCCGAAGCAGTGATACAGCGGCACCGGGATCACCAGCCGATCTGCCGCGGTGAGGCCCAGGCTCTCCCCCACCATGTAACCGTTATTGAGGATGTTGTAGTGACTCAGGGTCGCGCCCTTGGGGAAACCGGTGGTGCCGGAGGTGTACTGGATATTCACCGGCTGATCGAAATCCAGGCTGTCCTGGCGCACCTGCAATTGCTCGGCGGTAGCTCCAGCGGCAAGGGCCGTCAGTTGCGACCAGGGCAGAAAACCGGATGGGGGCTGAGCATCCAGACTGATCACCCCACGCAACTCGGGCAGGCGCTCGCAATGCAGTTGACCGATGGATTGCTCCGCCAATTCGGGGATCAGCCCCTGCAGCATGCCGTGATAGTCGGAAGTCTTGAACGCCCCGGCACAGATCAGCCACTGACAGCCGGATTGCTTGAGCACATATTCCAGCTCGGAACTGCGATAGGCCGGATTGATGTTCACCAGAATCGCGCCGATCTTGGCACTGGCGAATTGGGCGATGCACCACTGGGCGCAGTTGGGGGCCCAGATCCCCAGACGATCACCCGTCTTGAGACCCAGGGCCAGCAGCGCCCTGGCATGCAAGTCGACGGCCTCACGCAGTTGCTGCCAGCTGTAGCGCAACTGCTGATGACGCACCACCAGGGCTTCACCCTGGGGATAGGCAGCGACGGTGTTGTCGAAGGCCTGGCCGATGGTCAGCGCCAGCAATGGCTTGTCTTGCATACCACGGGTGTAACTGCGATCCGGCTGGAAACCCGAGTGTTCCATGACGACCCCTATTGTCTTTATTAGTGGGTGTTCAGGAGCCTGGCCGATGGTGCGAAAGAGCCTGGCTCCAATCGAAAGCCCTGCTACTCTGGCGCAAGTTGACGTTTACGTAAAGGGCGATTGACAGCCATCGGTCGCAGGTTTACGTTAACGTAAAGGTGAGAGCCCGACAGCCCGTTCTCTTCCGCCTATTCCCTCAATAAAAACAAGTTTGAAGGTGCCCCGCCATGAGTTACCCGACCCTGAACTTCGCCCTCGGTGAAACCATCGACATGCTGCGCCAACAGGTCCAGGCCTTCGTCAGGGCGGAGCTGGCACCTCGGGCGGCACAGATCGATGTCGACAACCTGTTCCCCGCCGACATGTGGCGCAAGTTCGGCGACATGGGCCTCCTGGGCATTACCGTAGCGGAAGAATACGGCGGCGCCGGGCTGGGTTACCTGGCCCACGTAGTGGCCATGGAAGAGATCAGCCGCGGATCGGCCTCGGTGGCCCTGTCCTATGGTGCCCATTCCAACCTCTGCGTGAACCAGATCAACCGCAACGGCAACCATGAACAGAAGAGCAAATACCTGCCCAAGCTGATCAGCGGTGAACACATTGGCGCCCTGGCCATGAGCGAACCCAATGCCGGTTCCGATGTGGTGTCGATGAAGCTGCGCGCCGACAAGCGCGGTGACCACTTCGTACTCAACGGCAGCAAGACCTGGATCACCAACGGCCCCGACGCCAACACCTATGTGATCTACGCCAAGACCGACCTGGAAAAGGGCCCCCACGGCATTACCGCATTCATCGTCGAGCGTGACTGGAAAGGCTTCAGCCGCAGCAACAAGTTCGACAAGCTGGGCATGCGCGGCTCCAACACCTGTGAGCTGTTCTTTGATGACGTCGAAGTCCCGGAAGAAAACATCCTTGGCGTGCTCAACGGCGGAGTCAGAGTGCTGATGAGCGGCCTGGACTACGAGCGCGTGGTGCTCTCCGGCGGCCCGACCGGGATCATGCAGGCCTGCATGGACCTGGTCGTGCCCTACATCCACGACCGCAAGCAGTTCGGCCAAAGCATCGGCGAGTTCCAGCTGATCCAGGGCAAGATCGCCGACATGTACACCCAGCTCAACGCCAGTCGCGCCTACCTGTATGCCGTGGCCCAGGCCTGTGAGCGTGGCGAAACCACCCGCAAGGACGCCGCCGGGGTGATTCTCTACAGCGCCGAGCGCGCGACCCAGATGGCCCTGGATGCGATCCAGATTCTGGGAGGCAACGGCTACATCAACGAATTCCCCGCGGGCCGCCTGCTGCGTGACGCCAAACTCTACGAAATCGGCGCCGGCACCAGCGAGATCCGCCGCATGCTGATCGGTCGCGAACTGTTCAACGAAACCAAGTAAGAACAGCCGCAAGTTGCGAGCTACAAGCGGCAAGCCACAACTGCCGTAACACCGACTTACTCTTGCAGCTTGAAGCTTATGGCTTCGAGCTGCGCTGGGAGCACCGATGATTCTGAAGTCTCAGCTCAACCCTAAATCACCCGAATTCGCGCAGAACGCTGCCAGCATGCTGGCCCAGGTCGACGCCTTGCACACCCTGCTCGCCCAGATCCAGCAAGGCGGCGGCGCCAAGGCCCAGGAACGCCACACGTCCCGGGGCAAACTGCTGCCTCGAGAACGCATCAACCGCCTGCTCGACCCTGGCTCGCCATTTCTCGAAGTCAGCCCCCTGGCCGCCTACGAGGTCTATGGCGAAGACGTGCCCGCCGCCGGCGTGATTGCCGGCATCGGCCGGGTAGAAGGCATCGAATGCATGATTGTGGCCAACGACGCCACGGTGAAAGGCGGCTCCTACTACCCGCTGACGGTAAAAAAACACCTGCGGGCCCAGACCATCGCCCAACAGAACCGCCTGCCCTGCATCTACCTGGTGGATTCCGGCGGCGCCAACCTGCCCCGCCAGGACGAAGTATTCCCGGACCGCGAGCACTTCGGCCGGATCTTCTTCAACCAGGCCAACATGAGCGCTCAGGGTATCCCGCAGATCGCCGTGGTCATGGGTTCCTGCACCGCCGGCGGCGCCTACGTGCCGGCCATGGCCGACGAAGCCATCATGGTCCGTGAACAGGCCACCATCTTCCTCGCCGGCCCACCCTTGGTGAAAGCCGCTACCGGCGAGGTGGTGAGTGCCGAAGAGCTGGGCGGTGCCGACGTGCACTGCAAGATTTCCGGCGTTGCCGACCACTACGCCGACAGCGACGAACATGCGTTGGCCCTGGCCCGACGCAGCGTGGCCAACCTCAACTGGCACAAACAGGGCCAGTTGCAGCAACGCCCCCCGATCGCCCCGCTGTATGCCCGTGAAGAGCTTTACGGCGTGGTGCCGGCCGATCCCAAGCAACCCTTCGATGTACGCGAAGTCATTGCCCGGTTGGTGGACGGCTCGTTGTTCGATGAGTTCAAGGCCCTGTTCGGCACCACCTTGGTCTGCGGCTTCGCCCACCTGCATGGCTACCCAGTGGCCATCCTCGCCAACAACGGCATCCTCTTCGCCGAAGCCGCGCAAAAAGGCGCGCACTTCATCGAACTGGCCTGCCAGCGCGGGATTCCCCTGCTGTTCCTGCAGAACATCACCGGCTTCATGGTGGGCCAGAAATACGAGGCAGGCGGCATCGCCAAGCACGGCGCCAAGCTGGTCACTGCGGTGGCCTGCGCCAAGGTGCCGAAATTTACCGTGATCATCGGCGGCAGCTTCGGCGCCGGTAACTACGGCATGTGCGGCCGCGCCTACGATCCACGCTTTCTGTGGATGTGGCCCAACGCGCGGATTGGCGTGATGGGTGCCGAACAGGCGGCCGGGGTGCTGGTACAGGTCAAGCGCGAGCAGGCGGAACGCGGCGGACACCCTTTCGACGCCACCCAGGAAGCCGAGATCAAACAGCCGATCCTCGATCAGTACGAGCACCAGGGGCACCCTTACTACTCCAGTGCGCGGCTGTGGGACGACGGCGTCATCGACCCGGCACAGACCCGTGACGTCCTGGCCCTGGCCCTGTCCGCGGCCCTCAATGCCCCCATCGAACAGAGCCGCTTCGGCGTGTTCCGCATGTAATCCTGCGCGAGAAGAACATGAGCGACTTCAATACCCTGGAACTGCTGCATGACCCTCGTGGCTTCGCCACCCTGTGGCTCAGCCGTGAAACCAAGAACAACGCCTTCAACGCCGAGATGATCCGCGAGCTGATCCTGGCCCTGGATCAGGTGCAGGGCGACCCGAGCCTGCGTTTCCTGCTGCTGCGCGGACGCGGCAAGCATTTCAGCGCCGGCGCCGACCTGGCCTGGATGCAGCAGTCCGCCGAACTCGACTACCAGACCAACCTCGACGATGCCCGGGAACTGGCGGAGTTGATGTACAACCTGGCCAAGCTGAAGATCCCGACCCTGGCCGTGGTGCAAGGTGCAGCATTCGGTGGCGCCCTGGGCCTGATCAGTTGCTGCGACATGGCAATCGGTACCGACGACGCCCAGTTCTGCTTGTCGGAAGTACGCATCGGCCTGGCGCCGGCGGTCATCAGTCCCTTTGTGGTCCAGGCCATTGGCGAGCGCGCCGCCCGACGTTATGCCCTCACCGCGGAACGCTTTGGTGGCCAACGGGCACGGGAAATCGGCTTGCTGGCGGAGAGTTACCCGGCTGCCGAGCTGGAACAGCAAGTGACCCAATGGATCGACAAGCTGCTGCTCAACAGCCCGCAGGCCATGCGTGCCAGCAAGGACCTGCTGCGAGAAGTGGGCAACGGCGCCCTCACCACGGCCCTGCGCCGCTACTGCGAAAATGCTATCGCGCGGATTCGGGTCAGCGCCGAAGGCCAGGAAGGCCTGCGGGCCTTCCTGGAAAAACGCCCGCCCAGTTGGCAGTCCGAGACCGCGACCAAGGAGTCCCGCTGATGAACGCCCCTGTTCTAGACACTTTGCTGGTGGCCAACCGTGGCGAGATCGCTTGCCGCGTGATGCGCACCGCCAAGGCCTTGGGCCTGACCACCGTGGCCGTGCACAGCGCCACTGACCGCAATGCCCGGCACAGCCGCGAGGCAGATATCCGCGTCGACCTGGGGGGTAGCAAGGCCGCCGACAGCTACTTGCAGATCGACAAGCTGATCGCTGCGGCCAAGGCCAGCGGCGCCCAGGCCATCCACCCCGGTTACGGCTTTCTCTCGGAAAACGCCGGTTTTGCCCGAGCCATCGAAGCGGCGGGCCTGATCTTTCTCGGTCCGCCCGCCTCAGCCATTGACGCCATGGGCAGCAAGTCGGCGGCCAAGGCACTGATGGAAACCGCCGGCGTTCCTCTGGTGCCGGGTTATCACGGCGAAGCCCAGGACCTGGAAACCTTCCGCAGTGCCGCCGAGCGCATCGGCTACCCGGTGCTGCTCAAAGCCACCGCTGGTGGCGGCGGCAAGGGCATGAAAGTGGTCGAGGAGGTCAGCCAGTTGGCCGAAGCCCTGGCTTCGGCCCAGCGTGAAGCCCAATCGTCCTTTGGCGATTCACGGATGCTGGTGGAAAAATACCTGCTCAAGCCCCGTCACGTGGAGATCCAGGTGTTCGCCGACCAGCACGGCAACTGCCTGTACCTCAACGAGCGCGACTGCTCGATCCAGCGGCGTCACCAGAAGGTGGTCGAGGAAGCCCCCGCTCCCGGCCTCAGCCCCGAGTTGCGCAAGGCCATGGGCGAAGCCGCTGTGCGCGCGGCCCAGGCCATCGGCTACGTCGGCGCCGGCACCGTGGAATTTCTCCTCGATGCTCGCGGTGAATTCTTCTTCATGGAAATGAATACAAGGCTGCAGGTGGAACACCCGGTTACCGAAGCCATCACCGGGCTCGATCTGGTGGCCTGGCAAATACGCGTGGCCCAGGGTGAAGCCCTGCCCATCAGACAGGAACAGGTCCCGCTGCTGGGGCACGCCATTGAAGTGCGCTTGTATGCCGAAGATCCGGGCAACGACTTCCTTCCCGCGACCGGGCGCCTGGAGTTGTATCGCGAATCCGCCGCCGGCCCGGGCCGTCGGGTGGACAGCGGGGTCGAGGAAGGTGATAGCGTGTCGCCCTTCTACGATCCTATGCTGGGCAAGCTGATCGCCTGGGGCGAGAACCGCGAGCAGGCTCGTCTGCGCCTGTTGAACATGCTCGACGAGTTCGCCATCGGTGGCCTGAAAACCAACCTGGCGTTCCTGCGGCGCATCGTTGCCCATCCGGCGTTCGCCGAGGCGCAACTGGATACCGGATTTATCCCACGCTATCAGGAGCAATTACTGCCAGCGCCCAGCGAACTCGGCGCGGACTTCTGGCAGGCAGCTGCACAGGCATTCACACAAAGCCAGCCAGAGCGGGTGCGCAGCGACGACCTGCAGTCCCCCTGGTCGGCAGTCAATGGCTGGCGCAGCGCGTTGCCGGCCCAGACCAGCCTGCACCTGAGCTGTGCCGGACAGGATCAGGCCATCAGCCTGGGCGCTCGCTCGCCGGCCTTCCAGTTGCAAGGTGAACGCCTGTGGGTAGAGCAACAGGGGCTGCGCCGTGAACATCGCGCCATCCGCCGTGGCGACACCCTCTACCTGCACTGGCAGGGCGAGATGCACAGCGTCACGGCTTACGACCCGATTGCCGCAGCCGATGCCAGTCACAGCCAACAGGGCGGGCTTACTGCGCCCATGAACGGCAGCATCGTGCGGGTGCTAGTCAGCGCCGGGCAAAGCGTCGAAGCCGGTGCGCAACTGGTGGTGCTGGAGGCGATGAAGATGGAACACAGCATCCGCGCGCCCCAGGCAGGCGTCATCAAGGCGCTGTATTGCCAGGAAGGCGAAATGGTCAGCGAAGGCAGTGCATTGGTGGAGTTGGAATAAGTCCACCAATAAGAAAGCCCCTTCCTAACTGTAGGAAGGGGCTTTTCAAGGAAGTTAAAACTTCGCAGTAGCTTGTACGACTACACCAATAACCCGGCACTCATCGCTGTAGAGCATCTTCGGATAGGTGGGATTGAGGGGAACCAGATAATGCTGACTACCCTCTTTCACCCACTTGCGAAAGATCGCCTCGGCATTACCGGGACACTGTACGACCACCAACTTTCCAGGTTCGGCGGTAATAGCCGGATCCACCAGAATCAGCATGTCCTGACTGATGCTCAAGCCGCTGGGCGCGATCATTGCGTCACCCACTACCACCAGCCAGAACGCCGCGCCTTGAGCCTGATAATCGGAAAGCTCATAGCGCTCCGGCACATAGGCTGACTGGCCATCTTCACGCACTTCCCCTGCAACCCGCCAATCGCTCACCGGGTAACGGAAATACGGATTGTACTTGTGCAACAGTGAAGGCTCGTTCACCAGGGGTTCGCCATCGTCACCCAGCATGGGCTTTTCGCGAACCACCAGGGCGACTTCCAGAAAGCCCATGCCGATCTCTTCAAGCACCCGGTTCATGTCTTCGATCTTTGGCTGACGGCGTTTGCTCAACCAATGACCGATACCACCCTGAGACATGCCCAGACGCTCGGCGAGTTTTTCCTGTGTGACCTTGCGGCCTTTCATGTTGGCTTTGACCAACTCGATCCATTTGTCCATGGACTGAACAATACGTTGTGTATTTCCCGCCTCAACACACAACTTGTAGTATTTGAAATCTCGTCACAATTACAATACGTATTAACCTAGTTCATACCCCTCTTTCCTTTTCTCAAACAGGACGGAACACTTTATGAACGCAAGCAGCAAGGACGTGCCGGAGCTCGATACAGAGACCACATTGAATTCACTCAAGGGCAGCCACGCAGCACGACGGGCGATGGACTATTACTTGAAGCCCGCGCTGACCGCATCGGACAAGGAAGAGAAGTTCTTCGAGGTCAGGCGCAACCTCAGCAGCGAGGAAGCCATGATCCATGCATCCGATCTGCTGCGCTGTGCAGCAGCCACCGCCTATGACGCGGCCGACAATCTGCGGGGGGCCAATCGCGACCTGGCTTTTTCCGTGGTGCACATGATCGACCTGGCCAAAGCCCTGGTGGACAAGTCACTGGAAAGTCAGCGCTTTGAGTCCAGCTGAGACGCTGGCAAGGAATAAACAGCGGAAACAGGAGAAATGGAAAAATATTTTCCAAAGGGCGGGGAAAAACATTTGACTTGCAAATGATAATGATTATTATTGCAAGCAACTGGTCGCGAGATCAGTCGATAGCCCAAAGGACCTTAGGTCGGACCTTTGGATTATCTCCTCATCAGGCTAATCACGGTTTTTGACCCGGCTTTTTGCCGGGTCTTTTTTTTTGCCAGTTTTCTGGCTTGGCTTCAGGCTAATGAAGACGTGGGTGCTGCTAAAAATAATGGCGGCGATGATAGCAAAAGAATGTCCTTTTGCAAGGGAACACCCGTGGTAAAAGGCCAGGAAAGACAAAGTAGCGCTTGAGAATCAATCGCATAGCCACTAAGCTTCGTCTGCGTCAAGGACGACGCCCCCCCTTCTATTACCCCCCTCAGTGTGTAGAGTAGCGGTCATAACAATCCTATACAGGGACCGACCATGACCGTGGGCAATCACACTTCGTTTCAAATTACTGCCGACTTCGACAGCGGCAATATCAACGTACTGGACATCAGCAATCCGCTGCAGGCACTGCTGGCCATCCGCCCGGATACCCAGAGTCCGCATTTCCAATGGTTTCACTTCAAGGTCAGCGGCCTGCATGTCGGCCAGGAACATTGGTTCCGCCTGACCAACGCCAGCCAGTCCTCCTACAACAAAGCCTGGACCGGTTACCAGGCCGTCGCCTCCTATGACCATGTGAACTGGTTCCGCGTGCCGACGATCTTCGAAGGCGACGCCCTGCGCTTCAATCTGGAAGCCACCCAGACTCACGCCTGGTTCGCCTACTTCGAGCCCTACAGCCGCGGGCGCCACGACTGGCTGATCGATCAGGCCCTGAGCAAGGCCGACACCGAACTGCTGGCGGTGGGCAAAAGCGTCGAAGGCCGAGACATCCAGCTCCTGCGCAAGGGCAACGGCAAGGAAGGCCAGCGCAAGATCTGGATCATTGCCCAACAGCATCCCGGCGAGCACATGGCCGAATGGTTCATGGAGGGCGTGATCGAACGCCTGCAGCACCGCGATGACCCAGAGCTCAACTCGCTGCTGGCCAAGGCCGATCTGTACCTGGTGCCCAACATGAACCCGGACGGCGCGTTCCACGGCCACCTGCGCACCAACGCCAAGGGCCAGGACCTGAATCGCGCCTGGCAGAACGCCAGCCAGGAGCTCAGCCCGGAAGTGCTGTTCGTCCAGCAGCAGATGGAAAAGTACGGCGTCGACCTGTTTCTTGATGTGCACGGCGATGAAGAGATTCCCCACGTGTTCACCGCCGGCTGCGAGGGCAACCCGGGCTACACACCACGCCTGGCGGGACTCGAAGAACATTTCCGCAGCCACTTAAAGCGCCAGACCCGGGACTTCCAGACCACCCATGGCTACGCCCGGGACAACCCCGGAGAAGCCAACATGACCCTGGCCTGCAACGCCGTCGGGGAAAAGTACGACTGCCTGGCATTGACCCTGGAGATGCCCTTCAAGGACCACGACGACGCGCCCAATCCGCTAACCGGCTGGTCCGGAAAACGCTCCATGCAACTGGGCAAGGATGTGCTGAGCACCCTCGCCGACCTGGTGGACAGCCTGCGCTGAGCCCAGGCAACGACTGCGGGAGCCGATCCCGCAGTCGTCCCCCTGCTCACGAAGCCGGTACCCGCAGGCAATCCTCCGGGCCCAACAAACGCCCGTCCGCCGTACGCAGTTCCAACGCAGGCAGCGGCTGCCCGGTTTCCCGGTCCAGCATGCGCGAATGCGCCTCACCCTCTTCGTAGAAAAACGCCTCGCCCCATTGGCGCAAGCCGATGATCAGGGGAAACAGCCCCTTGCCCTTTGGCGTCAGCACGTACTCCTGATAGGCACTGCCATCAGAGGCCGGCACCACTTCAAATACCCCATGCTCCACCAAGGTCCGCAAACGTGTGGCAAGAATGTTCTTGGCCATGCCGAGGTTGCGCTGGAACTCGCCAAAGCGACGGATACCGTCGAAGGCATCCCGCACAATCAGCAGCGACCACCAATCGCCTATAGCGTCCAGTGAACGGGCCACCGGGCACTCGGCATCTTGCAGGCTGGTGCGTTTAACCATGCTGGGCATTCTCCGTTCGGGTCACAGGAAAGTGGTTGCAATATAAAACCATGATCCTTACCGTACAACTGGTTTCATAACGAAACCATAATCGGAGCCCGACATGTCACACGATCCTTCCCCTCCTGCCACATCGACTCTTTCACCACGGGTGGTGCTGCTGTTCGCCATCGCCTGTGGCCTGGCGGTGGGCAACGTCTACTACGCCCAGCCGCTGCTGGACGCCATGGCCCGGACCTTCGACCTGCCGCCGGCCACGGTGGGCATCGTCATCACCCTGACCCAGGTGGGCTACGGCCTGGGGCTGCTGTTGCTGGTGCCCTTGGGCGACCTGCTCAACCGCCGGCGACTGATCGTCACCCAGACCCTGCTTTCAGTGCTTGCCTTGCTAATGGTGGCCCTGGCCCCCAGCAGCGCCTGGCTGCTGTTGGGCATGGCCAGCACCGGCCTGCTGGCAGTGGTGACCCAGATTCTGGTGGCCTATGCCGCGAATCTGACGCCCACAGCCCAGCGTGGACGGGTGGTAGGCATGGTCACCAGCGGCATCGTGGTGGGCATTCTGTTGGCCCGCACCGTGGCCGGGACCATGGCCGATCTGGCAGGTTGGCGCTCGGTCTATCTGTTGTCGGCCGGCTTGACTCTGCTGGTGGCCCTGAGCCTGTGGAAAGTGCTGCCGAGGGTTGAACAGCCACCCGCAGTGCAACGCTACGGGCAATTGCTCGGCTCGCTGCTGCAACTGTTCAGGGAAGAAAAAGTGCTGCGCGACCGTGCAGTGCTGGCCATGTTGATCTTCGCCGCGGGCACCGTCTTGTGGACCCCATTGGTGCTACCTCTGAGCGCCCCGCCGCTGTCGCTGTCTCACACCGAAATCGGTCTGTTTGGCCTGGCCGGGGCCGCGGGCGCCCTGGGCGCAGCACGAGCCGGGCACTGGGCGGATCGCGGCCTGGCGCAGTGGACCAGCGGCCTGGCCCTGGCGTTGATGTTGCTGTCCTGGCTGCCCATCGCCTTTACCCAATCGTCCTTGTGGGCCCTGTTACTGGGGGTGATCACCTTCGACCTGGGCCTGCAGGCCGTTCACGTCACCAGCCAGAGCCTGATCTACAGCGTGCGCCCGCAAGCCCAGAGCCGCTTGGCTGCCGGTTACATGCTGTTCTACTCCCTGGGCAGCGCCGGCGGCTCGATTGCCGCCACCGCCACCTACGCCTGGGCCGGCTGGAGCGGGGTCTGCCTGCTGGGAGCCGCTATCAACAGCCTGGCACTGGTCTATTGGCTGTGGAGCCTGAACCCCGTAAAAACCCGGGCCGAGGCTCGCTGTGTCACTTGAGCGACACAGCAGGCTCGCTTAAGGGGGACTCAACCACGCCCCCGCAGCATGCTCTGCAATACCCCGTCTCGGCGGACCCAGCCATGGAACAGTGCCGCCGCCAGATGCAGCAACACCGTCAGGAACAGCAGATAAGCCAGGTAGCCATGGGCCTTGCGCAAGAGAGCGAACACCTGGGCATTGGCCGGCAGGATCGCCGGCAACTGCAACGAACCGCTCAGCATCACCGGGTCCCCGGCCGCCGAAATCATTGCCCAGCCCAGTACCGGCAAGCCCAGCATCAGGGCATAGAGCAGCACATGGGAGGCTTTGGCCGCCAGCACCTGCCAGCCCGGCAAGTCTGCCGGCAGCGGCGGTTGCCGAGTGGAAAAACGCACAAACAGGCGCACCGCCGCCAACAGCAGAATGGCGATGCCCAGCGGCTTGTGCAGGTGGATCAGCCACTCATGGCGGGCGGACACCGAGGTCACCATGCCGGCACCGATAAACAGCATGGCAATGATCATCAGCGCCATCAGCCAGTGCAGCAGACGCGCCAGCGGGGCGAAGTGTTGAGGTTGGCTATTCATGGACGCGGTTCCTGGGCGGAGGGCAATTGACTGACTTCACTGGTGCGACGCAGGTAGGAACTGGCGTAGGCGGCAGAGCGTGCGGCCAGCAAGGGATCATCGGAGGCCTGGATGCCATTGGGCAGGATCAGCGGGTCGTAATTGATGTCCCGGCACTGGCCACTGCTCTGCGGCTGGGTGCCTTGCAGCACCAGGGTCCCGGCATTGATCACCGGACGCTCTGCGGGCCAGGCCTTGCTGGCGTCATTGGTGGGATCTCCCGGTGCCGCCAGGGTGATCTGCAAGCGCCAGCGCAAAGGCCCTTCGGCCAGCCGCCGGAGCAGATCCTGCTCCAGGTAGTCGGCACCCGCTGCGGCGCTGCCGACGGCCTGGGCATCCTGTACTAGCGGCACCACCCCCCAACGCACCGCCTGGCGCTGGCCACTGGCGTTGACCAGGTAGAACGCGTTGATCCCGTTGTAGCTTTCACTGGCGTAGCTGGTTGAAGGCTTGGCGCTCTTGACCCATTGCAGGAAGGGCCCGGCCTCGGGGTGGGCGGCAAAGAACGCCGGCACCTTGGTCGGGTCCGGCTTGCCCGTGGACGGATCGGGGGAACTGGCC
Organism: Pseudomonas sp. 910_21; assembly: GCF_052850735.1. NCBI lineage: Bacteria > Pseudomonadati > Pseudomonadota > Gammaproteobacteria > Pseudomonadales > Pseudomonadaceae > Pseudomonas > Pseudomonas sp. 910_21. The sequence continues at coordinate 457,585 of NZ_VXCY01000005.1, forward strand.
TGCTGCAGTTGATAGAACGCTTCGGGAGTGCCCACCGGAAACACCGGCATGCTGTTCATTCCCGTGCGCCACTGCTGGCCGTTGGCCTGGAGGAAACGCAACGCCAGGCTGCGGATCGGCACGCTGCTGTCCGGCGCATAGGGGTTGCCGCTGGGCAGGGCAAAACGCCCCACCACCGGCGTTTGCGCCTCGCTGAACACCTGCGCCGTGGAGTAGGCCCGGGCCTCGCCACTGCTCTGGAAGTAACCGATGACACACACGCCCTTGGCGTGGTTACGGCGAAAGCCCGGATGCACGCCGTTATTGGTCTCCAGCACATCCACCAGGGCCTTGGGAGTCAGGCGTTGCGGGTCGAAATTGCCGTGCACGTAGGCCAGCGCCGCAGCAGCGGCGGCCACTACCCAGGCAATGGCCCCCAGGCGCAAGGTCAGGCTGACAGCACTCAAGGGCGGACGATCGGGTGGCGAGGATGGGGCAACCATGGACATCTCCAGTACGCGGGGCCACAAGGACCAGGATCAGTCAGACGTAGCCCGGTACCGGTTATTCCAGACCCCGATATTTATTTTTCCGCGACTGGAATAACCTGCAGCACGGCGCGTCTTCCTAGTCCCAAGCCTAGTGACTGGCCCAGCACCTGCAGGACTTCATGAACGATTTCGACGAACAGCTACGCCTGCTGCTCCCCCGCCTCAGGCGCTTTGCCCTGTCCCTGACACGCCAGCCCAGCAGCGCCGACGATCTGGTGCAGTCCTGCCTGGAGCGCGCCTTGTCGAGTCGGGCCCATAAACGCCCCGGGGGCGATCTGCGAGCCTGGCTGTTTGCCATCCTCTATCGGCAGTTTCTCGATGCCCACCGACGCTCCCGGCGCTACGCACGCATGCTCGAATTCTTTACCGGACGTGACGACGCCCAGCCTTCGGTGGAGCGCACCGTAGTCGCCCAGTCGACCCTGGCAGCCTTCGACCGCCTGAACGCCGAGCAACGCGCCCTGCTGCTCTGGGTCTCGGTGGAGGGCTTGAGCTACAAGGAAGTGGCAGAGATCCTCCAGGTCCCCGTCGGCACCGTGATGTCTCGCCTGTCCAGGGCCCGCCAGGCGCTGCGCCAACTCAGCGACGGCGAAATCAACAGCCCCTCTCTACGGATACTCAAATGATCAGCCTGCCCCCCAGCGACAGCGACCTGCACGCCTACGTCGATCACCAACTCAGCGAAGCGGACCGCCGGGTGCTGGACAGCTACCTGGCCAACCATCCGCAAACGGCGGCCCAGGTCCAGGCCTGGCAGCAGGATGCCCAGCACCTGCGGGCCGCCCTGGGTGGAGCCCTGCTGCAAGCGACCAACCCGGCGCTGGAGCCGACCCTGATCCGTGCGCGCCACAAGCAGCGGGGCTTGCGGCGCCTGGCCAGTGCCGCGGCGCTGCTCGTGGCGGTCGGGGTTGGCGGTCTGAGCGGCTGGCAGGCCCGGGAACTGACCCTGGCCGGCAACACCGTGCTGCCGATGACCGATGCCCTCCAGGCGTATCGCCTGTTCGCCGAGCAAGGCATCCTGCCCGCGGACTTCAAGGTCCAGGACAACGACGCCATGCAAGCCTGGCTGGATCGCTACTTCACCCAGGCCAGCCCACTGCCGGACCTGCACGACGCTGGCTTCAAAGCGGTCAGCGGGCGCCTGTTGAGTACCGAGCAAGGGCCTGCGGCAATGGTCCTGTACCAGGATCGCGAGGGGCGCAAAGTCAGCTTCTACATCCGCCCGCCAGGACCGCAGAACACCCTGCTGCCTCGTGGCAGCCGCCGTGACGGCTCATTGCAGACACAGTACTGGTCCGGCGGGAACTACAACTACGCCATGGTCGGCCCGGCGGAAATTCCCCTGTAGGTCTTCAGAACCCCACGTCCAGCACCACGTTGTCGATGTAGGTGCCCGCTGGCGGCGTGTTCTGGTCGGTGTAGATCCTGGCGTTGTAGTTGAAGATCTGGCTGCCGGTACCCAGGCCATTGCCCGGGTTCACTTCGGCATCGGTGCTGGAGCGCCGGGCACTGCCGACGCTGCCCCAACGGGTGTTGCCGGCACTTTTGAAGATGTCGTAGGCCAGGTAGTTGCTGCCGGATATCATCTGCCGTCGCCCTCCTGCGCTCACGGGGTGCTGGCCGTCGCTCAAGCCCACGGTATAGGCGCTGCCCTTGGTGCAGGACAGGTTGATGGTCTGCCCGGTGACCGTGGCGAATGCGCTGACCACCGGCGCGCTGCCGAAACTGATGTTCGGCGCGGTGATCACGCAATCGTTGGACACCATCATGTTCACCGTGAGGGCCTGAGTGCCGCTGCCGATGTCCCGTCCCAGGCAGATCCCCAGGGCGCCGATCCCGGCGCAATAATTCCAGCTCCAGAAGATGCTCAGGTTCTCGGTGTAGACCCCTGCCGCTACGTTGCTGCCGGTGATGGTCCCCATGTAGATAGGCACGGTCTTGGCCACGGTGGAACTGCCCAGCAATCCCAGGACATCGATGATCGAGTTGCGGGCGAAGTCGAACTGCACCCCCCGAGTGATCGGATAGCTGGTGCTGTTGTTGGCGTACAGGGTGTAGCCGATGACATCGCCCGTGGGGCCAACCATGCCGCTGGTGCTGGAAGTGATGGTGGCGTAGAAGTGGTCGTTGCTGGCCAGCAGGCTCAACAGCGAGCCGGTGCAACTCAGGCCCGCATTGGTGGTGGAAGCCGGCTGCGAAGTGGTACGCACCAGGATCGAGCTGACGGTGCCGAACCCCGCCGGTGCGGTGCTGACGGCGTTGCACAGCGCCTGAGCCTGCAGCGCCAGCAGACTCGCCAGCAACCCCACTATTGCCTGTCGCCATCCCTTGAAGCTGTCCACCCTCAGCACTCCCTTGCCTCGTGACGCCACGACTACTGGCAGACCAGCGGGCCGATCAACGGCACCTGCTGCTGTTGCAGATCCATGTCGAACTGCGCACGGCAGCTCTGGCCATCGGCCAGGCTGACGTGCAGGCTGTTGTGTTGCGAAAGGTTCTCCAGATACACCAGCCCATCCCAGCCGACCACCGCCCGAGCCCCACTCTGCTGATGGGTCACGGTGCTGCCCAGGGGCAGTTCCCGTTGCTGGGCGTCCACCAGCACCACGCTGGCGGCGACGATCCGGGTCAGTGGGAACTCCAGCAAATAGCCACTGCCGCGACGCACCGCCACTCGCTGCTCCACATTCGGGGTCTGGACGTTGGCCGGCAGGTTCAACGGATCGATCTCGTACTTGCCCCGGTAATAGGCACTGCTCCACGGCACCAGCAAGTGTCCGTTCTTGTCGGTCTGCCCCACCAACTGGTTTTCATAGCGCACCGGAATGTCCTGATAGCCATCGGTGCTGACCACCACGAAGGCATCGTCAATCTGGTTGGCGGCGAACACCTGACGGTCCATCCACACCAGCGAGCCACTGGCATCGGCCCAGCGGGTCTCGGCATCGCGGGAGCCATAGACCCCGGCCTGCAGGCGCACCGACTGCAGGCGCCAGGTGACATCCGCCTGACGATAGTCGGCGCCGCTGCCCGTGGCATAACCCAGGTTGTAGCCAACCCCGCCCTCCAGGGGCACCGAGCGACTGAAATTGAGCCGCTGGCGGTTTTCCCCCGTCTTGCTGCGTTCGTTGCTCAGGCTCAGGCTGCCGTGCAAGTCGAAGGGAATCACCAGCTGCGCCTGCATCGCCCACTGGCTGTCGCCGATCTCCCGGTTGGCCGACAGGTAGAAGCTGCTGTTGTGCCACAACGGCTTGCTCCAGGTCAGGTTCAACAACCGGGTGCGGCTCGAGTCGGCGGCACGCACATCGAAATAGCCGGCCCCCAGGCTACCGTAGCGGTCCAGGTTGAGGCTCAGGGTCAGTTGCTCGCTGCGCTGGCTGAGGCTGATGTATGGGCTGTCGACCACCGTCAGGTCGGCATACTGGTCACGACGTTGCATCCGTTGGTACGCCAGGCTGAAGCGCTGGTTGTTGTACTGGTAGCCAAAGCTGAACTGCTGGCCGCCGCTGCCGTCGAAACGGCTCTGGCTGAGCGCCGTGTTGAGCACGCCAAAGTTGCCCAGGCGCATATTGCCGCCCACCCCGCCCAGTGTCAGGGAGTCCGAGGCTTCGGCATGCGCTTCCAGGGTCAGGCTGTCGCTCAGGCCATGGCGCAGGCTACCGGAGGTGACACCCGGGCCATAGCCAAAATCACGCAGGGTGTAGTCCCGGCGCAGGTTTCCCGCGGCCACCGAGAAGTCCGTCAGGCCCTTCTGCAGCAGGCTGCTGGTGACGTAGAACGGCACCGTGGTCGACACTTGTCGCCCCAGGGCGTCCGTGGTCACCACCACCGCCTCCCCGGCCCCGTTGATAAAGGGAATGTTGGTCAGGGTATAAGGCCCCGGCTGCAACTCGCTGCTGCTGGACTTGTAGCCATTGATGAACAGGTCCAGGGACGAGGGCACCGCCGCTTCACCGGCAAACTGCGGCAAGGGATAGGTCACCAGATCCGGACGCACGGCAAAATCCCGAGACAGCTGGACCCCACCCAGACGCACCGAACTGCTCCAGGGCAAGGCGCTGCTCACCACGTCACCCGCCTCATAGGTCAGCAGGCGTTCTTCATCGGAAAAACGCCAAGTGGTGTCATAGCGCCGATACCCATTGTTCAACGAGCCGCTGGCAACGCCGGACAAGGTCCGCCGGTACTGCCCGGTATTGGACAAAGTGCCCCAGGTGTCAAACAGCCGCACTTCATTCCAGGCCGCCAGGTAGGTGCCGCCGTCGTCGGTGTCATTGAGGTACAGATCGTAGTTGAGCAGCGCGCCAAAACTGCTCAGGGCCGGCGTCCGCGGATAGGCCTGGCGACTGCCGATGAACTGCTCCGGCAGCCAGTCCGGCGGCACATCAATCAGCAGGCGCTGGCCCTGACTGTCGTAATCGCTGTGCAGGCCCGGCAGGCTGTCCAGATCGACTTCGCTGCCCAGCCCCTCCGGCAACTTGATGCCGGTTTCCCGCAGCGCCTGCACCGGCATGAACAATCGTCCGGCACGCTGATCCACCGCCACCACCTTCCCTGTGTTCATCTGATTGATCACCAGCTCCAGAAACAACTGTGCATCGGCCAGCGACTCCAGGCTGCTGGGCGGTGGCGGCAGCTCGCCAGCCTGGGAGAGAGGGGCCAACAGCAAACCGCACAGGCCGGCCATCAGCCCTTTCCAGCAGCACAAACGACGAGCCGCGTCCTGGCTCATGGCGGGTTCAAGTCCATCTATGGACATCTCCATCCCAAGGCGGATGCGCCACCGCGCTCACATCCGTCCGTACCTCTTCCCGACCGCCACCTGGCAGGCGCCTGCCTGACGCCTCTGGATCAGTGCGCAGGCGCCAGACTCTGCACCTGCGGCGCCCCATTGACCCGCAGTTGCAGGGTCGAATCCATCGTCAGGGGGTCCGTCACCGGCCAGCGCATGACCGCCCCGGGCAGCACGTAACCGAGCAAGCCCGGCGCCAGCGGCCGAGTCTGCCCGCCCTGCTTGAACGCCACATCGGTCAGGCGCGCATGCACCGCCCCCTGGTTACGCAGCTCGAAAAACGTCTTGCCGTCCACCGCCACTTTGCGCCAGCTGAGGTCCGGCACCCCGGCGCCCTTGGGATCGCGAGGGCGGGAAGTGTCTTCCTTGCTCCAGAGCCCGGCGCCATAGGCGAACAACGGCACCGAGTAACGCATCTGGAAGCGAATCGCCGCCGCGCTCTTGGCCCCCTCTTCCGGGGTGATGGGCTTGGCCGAAGGAATCTCGTCGATGATGATCCGGTACGCCAGCTCCTGCCCCGGCGGCACCTCACGGGTTCGGGTCAGACGCACCAGTTGCTTCTGACCGGGTTCGATCTTCGCCACTGGCGGGCTGCCGATAACGTCGCGCTGGTTCTGGTACTGGTCGGCAAAACCGCTCTGGCTCCAGGCGAACACCCGGATCTGCAGGTTGGCGGTTTCCGTGCCGCGGTTTTCCAACCACAGTGCGCTGGCTTGCTGATCCGCCTCCAGAACCGGGTCGATTGGCCAGATCAGCACCGAACTGGCGGCCTGGACCCTGGGTGCAACCGACAACAGCCCCAGCACCATCAGATATCCAATCCCCCGCATGCCTCGCAAAGGTAAATGCATACTGCTACTCCTTGTCCGCCTGCCGACTGGTTGTCGACTCGCCCCATCACCACGACAGCTGCACTTGCAGCACATCGCTGTACGTCCCCCCAGGCTGATTGCCCGGCAACTGCACCTGCCCGTAGATCGGCAGGCTGATGTTATTGGCATCGCTGTAAGCCACGGCCACGCTCTGGCCTATGCCCAAGCTCTGGCTGTATGCCGCATCGCGAAACAACTGATAGGCCACCCGGGCACTGCCGCTATTGAGCTGCATATGTCGCCCGCTGCTGTTGTACTGGCCTCCGTCCACGGTCATGTTCAGGGCCACCCCCGGCGTGCACTGCAATTGCACGCCCCCGGTCAACGCCACTTTCACGGTGCTGGTGGACAGCGCCGACTGGCTGCCGAACGCCAGGCTGCCGTAGTTGCTGACACCGCCCACCACCAGGCACCCGGCGGTGATGGTGGCGCTGACCTGGAAGCTCTGGCTGGTGGCCGCCGCGATCCACGCCGGCCAGGCACTGGCGCAGATCAGGGCGAACAGCGCAAAACCTTGGCTGGCCATGACATCAGAAGGTCAGCTGCACCGACACCGTATCGGTGTAGGTACCGGCCGGTAGCCCTGCCTTGCCCACCGCCTGGCCATAGAGGTTCACCGTCTGTGCAACGCCGGTGCTCGGCGCCAGGTTGATCACCCCGTTGATCGCCACAATTTGCGAGTGGCCGGAGTCGGTGTACAAGTCGTAGGGCACATAGTTGGCCACCCCGTCGAACAGTGCCCGAGTGCCGCCGGTGGACTTGCCGTCATTGGCGCCGCCCTGAATGGTCAGCGAGGGCGTGGTGCCCGAGGAGCAGAGGATCGACAGCGCGCCGCCTCCGCCCCCCAGCACCTGGCCAGTGGCGGTGGTGAACAGGCTGTTGGTGGTGCCGAAGTTCAAGGCGCCGAAGTTCAGGCCGGTGCTGCCGCCCACCCCGTTGACCTGACAACTGCTGGTGAGAATCAGGGTCGAGCTGATCTGACCGGTGACCGTAGTGGCAGCGTTGGCCGTGGAAACCATGACCAGTCCCAACAAGGGCCAGCCAATCCTGGATACAAGCGCGTGCATGATGTGCGTCCTCTCGTGATTTACCAATCCAGCGTGATGGTCAGGGTGTCGGTGTAGACCCCTGCCGGAACCGCGCGGGTATTCGCGACCACAGAGCCGAACACCGGAATGGGAATCCGCCTGGCGCTGCTCACTGCGAAATTGCGCTGCTGGCCGATGCTGTAGCTGTCGCTACCCGATGCATCGACAAACAATCGATAGGGAATGGTCTGGCGTCCGTTGCTCAAGCGTCGGGTCGTACCGTCGCCGTTGAGGCCGCCATTGATGGTCACGGTGAAGCCGGTGACCGAGGGATTGCAGGCCACCTGCAGCTGGCCTTCGGCGCTGTCGGTGAGGCTGGCCTTGATCGGGTTGACCCAGGTCGGGCCCTGTTGCCCGAAGTCGAGCATGCCCAGGTCGCTGATCGGGCTGGTGGAGGGCGCGCTGCCGCCACTGCTCACCTGACAGCTGGCAGTGATCACCAGACGCGCCTGGATCTGCCCGCTAATCGCTGCCTGGGCATCCTCCGCCAGCAGACACAGCGAGCCCAGAGCGACGATCGTCCAGGTCCTGCCTTTCATTGCACCCATCCCGGTTCCATCAGGACTCCTACGTGAGCCGTTCACCATGAGCGGCTGTCCCTGCTCTGCCCGGGTCCCCCGTGGCAGCTGTCATGGCCCCGACCTCACCAGGTCAGGGTCACCTTCAATACATCGGAATAGCCCCCGGCCCGGGGAATCTCGGCCAGGGGTTCAATACGTCCGTACAAGGGCAGATCCACGGTGCCGGAGTTCGGCACCCGGCCACTGACCGGAACATTCACTGGCAGCGCAATGCGCCGGGCCGGGTCCTGGTAGAGGCGATAGGGAATAGGCTTGCCCAACGAGTTGTTGCTGGCCAGATAGCGCACTTCGCCGACACCGCCGTGCAGGCCGCCATCGATGCGCATCTGATAAGGGGTATCGGGATTGCACTCCAGGCGTGGCTGACGACCACTGACCAGTGCCGCAGCCAAAGGCCCGGCCGGATCATTCAGGCGCGCGGTACTGCCGAAGTCCAAAGTACCGAGTTGCTCGATACCTGCCTCCCGCTGCTGACCCACCAACTGGCAGCCGCGCTGCACATCGACCCGGACCTGCACCTGCAAATCCGCAGCCCCTGCCGTCGCACTGAGCAACGCGCTCATGACTGCCAAACCCTTATATCCATTCAAGGCCTCAATCCTTATGAGGAGCATTCGCTGAAATCAGGTTAGCAACCGCGGGCGAAACCGCCAGTTAGCGTATTAATCGGCCTGCCCGTTGTGAATGACCGTCCATCGCCGCCGCCATGCTTTTTCGAGATCACTGGTCGTTGGGTTTTCTATTGGTTAAATTGTCGCGCCGCTTTTAAGGTAGGCGGCCTGGAATCATCGGGGTAACCACCATTGGCCGCTTTACCGCCAACACCTGCACAGACTCGATCATCCTGGCGACGCCTGTTCGCCCGAGCCTTGCGCCGCCCGAACAGCGGCGCCGGCGTGATCCATGACTACTTTCGCCACAAGGCCCTGGAGCTGGGATACACCCTCAGCCACAGCCAATTGCGGGTGATCGACTGCATGGCCCGGCAGGCCGATGACCTGACGCAATCCCCCGGCAAGGCCCAGAGCCTGTACCTGCACGGCGCCGTCGGCCGGGGCAAGAGCTGGTTGCTGGACGGTTTCTTCCGCGCCTTGCCCATCGCCGAAAAACAGCGCCTGCACTTCCACGACTTCTTCGCCCAGTTGCACCAGGGCATGTTCCGCCATCAGCAGCAAGCCGACGCCCTGGAAGCCACCCTGGATGAACTGCTCAACCAGTGCCGGGTGCTGTGCTTCGATGAGTTCCATGTCCATGACATTGGCGATGCGATGCTGATCACCCGACTGTTCAAGGCCCTGTTCAAACGCGGCATCACGCTGTTGTTGACCTCCAACTACGCCCCCGAGGGCCTGCTGCCCAACCCGCTGTACCACGCCCGCTTCAAGCCGGTGATCGAACTGATCAACGGGCGCATGCAGGTGATGGAGGTGGGAGGCCCCCACGACTACCGGAGCCAGGCCCGCACCCACGATCAGCAGCTCTTCACCCAGGGTCACTATGTGTGGCCCGGTACCCAGGCCCAGCGCCACGCCCTGGAACTACCCGAGCGCCATGCCGCGGCGGCGCAACTGACAGTGGGCGCCCGACAGTTGACCGTGCGGCAGATTCAGCAGCGCAGCATTCGTTTCGAATTCAGCGATGTGTGCGAACAGCCCACGGCGGTCATGGACTACCTGGAACTGAGTCGCCGCTTCGACACCTGGATCATCGACGAACTGCCGGAGCTGGGAGAGTGCTCGATTGCCGCCCAACAACGCTTCATCAACCTGATCGACGTGCTCTACGATCAGGACAAGCGCCTGCTGCTGATCGGCCAGCGCCCGCTGCACGAGTGCCTCGGCGGCCACGCCATCGACCTGGCCCGCACCCGCAGCCGCCTCGGGCAGTTACAGGAAATCGGCCCCGAGCACCCGCTTGAGCGAGTAGCCACATGAGTTCGATCAGCTTTTGCGAGCTGGTGTGCCTGCACCTGCAAGATTCAACCCTCAAGCACTCCCGGCTATTTGGCCTGGAGAGTTTCTCGGCAGCCGAACTGGCGGCCAAAGGCTATGAGCGGGTCGGCGAGCCCCAGGACTTTCACCAGTATGAAAAAAGCTGCACGACGCGCTACCACCAGCGAACCCTGGAGGTGCTGTTCAAGTGCTACTTCCTTGACCGGCAACGGGTCGGCAGTGGCTTCAGCCTGGCCCCTGGGGCCCGCCTGACGTCCGTGCTCAAGTACAGGAAACGCCTTGCGGCCCAGCAAAACCTGCCCCCTTCGCAGTTGGCTTTCCATTTCTCGGATGACAAGCAGGAAGGCGCGGTGATTCTGGATGACCGCCACGTCATGCGTTTCAACCAATGGAGCCGCCAGGGCGCCTACTTGCTTGCAACCCTGGAGAGCGACTTCGACCTGGAAAACCCGCTGGGCAGAGCCGCCACCGGATCGGTAAAATACACCTTGGAGCACCACAGCCTGGAGTCGATGCTGGCTGAAGCCAGGAACCCCAGGCACCCCGCGGCATTTCGCCGGTTAGCTGAAGCACTGCAAGATGCAAGAATTTGACCGCAAAGAGATTTATCGACTGGCAGCGGCGCTCTTGCGCGCTATTGAAAATGCCCAGCCAACGGTATTGGCGGCATTTGGCGTAAGCCCGGCCATTTATGCAGAAATCCTCGAAGAGCTGGACAGCTCGGGAGAACAGGCCGTGGACCTGGCCCTTGCGCCCTATGATCGGGCATTCCAGCCGGACCGCAGCGGCCGGGTCGCCCTGGACCTTTACCCGCTGGACACCGAGCCATCCGTCATGAGAGTGGCCTGCCAGCTGTGGTCCAAAGGCCGCAAGACCGACCTTACCCTGATTGCCGACTACGTACAGGGAGCGGGCGCGTTGACCTTCAGGTTGCTGGAAACCCAATAGCACTCATCCCATGGCCGCTCAGGCAGCCAAAACCACCGAACTGCTTTATTCTGCCCGCCTTTTTCTTCTTTCGAGTACTGACGCTGTTCATGGATACCCTTGCCCAACTGCGGGCCGGCCAATTGGCCGGCATCAAGCGCCTGGACCTGTCCTGCGGGCTGACCGAGTTCCCCCGGGAGATCTTCGATCTGGCCGACTCGCTGGAAATCCTCAACCTCAGCGGCAATGCACTGAGCAGCCTGCCCGACGACCTGCACCGGCTCACCCACCTGCGCATCCTGTTCTGCTCGGACAACCAGTTCAGTGAACTACCGGCCTGCCTCGGCCATTGCGCGCAACTGAGCATGATCGGCTTCAAGGCCAACCGCATCGAACGGGTCCCGGCCGCCGCCCTGCCGCCGCAGTTGCGCTGGCTGATCCTCACCGACAACCGCATCAGTGAACTGCCCGAAGAGCTGGGCAAGCGCCCGCTCCTGCAAAAGCTCATGCTGGCCGGCAACCGCCTGACCGCCCTGCCCCAGAGCCTGGGCCAGTGCCAGCGCCTGGAGCTGCTGCGGGTCGCCGCCAACCGGCTGCGCGAACTGCCGCCGTTTCTCCTGGCCCTGCCACGCCTGACCTGGCTGGCCTATGCCGGCAATCCACTGGAATCCGAGGCCGACGCCCAGGCCCTGGAGTCCACCCGCACCATCCCCTGGCACGAACTGCGCCTGGAGCAACGCCTGGGCGAAGGCGCCTCCGGGGTGATTCACCAAGCGTGGTGGCAGCCGACGGGAGAACCCGCCCGCGCGGTGGCGGTCAAGCTGTACAAGGGCGAGATGACCAGCGACGGCTCGCCGCTGCATGAAATGAACGCCTGTATCAGTGCTGGGCTGCACCCGAACCTGATCCGGGTCGAGGGTCGCATTGTCGATCACCCCCAGGGCCAGAACGGACTGGTGATGCAACTGATCGACCCCAGCTACCGCAACCTCGCGGCGCTGCCGAGCCTGGACTCCTGCTCCCGGGATATCTACCCGGACAATGCGCACTACAGCGCCAACGTGACGCTGCGGATCGCCCGCGGCATCGCTGCGGTAGGCGCCCACCTGCATGCCCAGGGCATTACCCACGGCGACCTCTACGGCCACAACACCCTGTGGAATGAACAAGGCGACTGCCTGTTGGGGGATTTTGGCGCGGCGTCCTTCCATGCCAAGGACGACACCCTACAGAGCCGGGCGCTGCAACGCCTGGAAGTACGTGCTTTCGGTGTCTTATTGGAAGAATTGCTGGAGCGTGGGAATGGCTCGCTGAGCCCGGGGCAGCGGCAAAAACTGGCGGCGCTGGTGCAGCGCTGCTGCCAGCCGGAGGTGCTGGCGCGACCGGATTTTGTTCAGGTCTGCGAGGAATTGGCGGGGCTTTAAAACAGCTTCGCCCACCAGCCGGCTCCTACAGAGGTATGCAGGAGCCGGCTGGCCGGCGAATCGCGCTTAGCCCGCCAGGCCGACGAACATGTCCTGCACGTCGTCATGGTTGTCCAGGCCTTCGAGGAAGGCCTCGACTTCAGCCATCTGCTCATCGCTCAGGCCGCTCACCGGGTTCTTCGGCTGATAGCCCAGCTTGGCCGACAACACAGTGAAACCTTGCTCGGGCAATGCCTTTTGTACGGCATCCAGGTCCGCAGGCTCGGTCAGGAACAGGGTCGCGCCCTCTTCGCCCGGCTCGAAATCCTGGGCACCGGCCTCGATGGCCGCCAGTTCCGGGTCGGCGTCCGGGCTGTCCGGCGAAGCTTCGATCATGCCCACGTGGTTGAAATCCCAGGACACCGAACCCGAAGCGCCCAGTTGGCCCTTGCGGAACGCCACGCGGATTTCCGCCACGGTGCGGTTGATGTTGTCGGTCACGCATTCAACGATCAGCGGTACCTGGTGCGGGGCAAAACCTTCGTAGGTCACGCGGTGGTACTGCACGGTCTCGCCCAGCTGACCCGAGCCTTTCTTGATGGCACGCTCAAGGGTCTCGCGAGGCATCGAAGCCTTTTTCGCCTGCTCCACCACCAGCCGCAGGTGGGCGTTGGTGGCGGTGTCAGCGCCGTTACGTGCGGCAATGGTGATCTCTTTCACCAGCTTGCCGAAAATCTTGCCCTTGGCGTTGGCTGCCGCTTCTTTGTGTTTAACCTTCCACTGTGCGCCCATTACTCACTCTCTTGATCTATGGCGTCGAGTTGGATTTGGCCGACGCGATGGGCAAGTTTATACGTCCTCAGGGCCCTGATCGACCAAAAAGTCAGCGACAGTCCTACCCCGCCAGGCTTCAGCCCTTGTCGGCCTTGCCAGCGGCCGCGGCGAACCGCGCCAGACGCACATCCAGATGCCGCGGCCGACGCCCATGATCCTCGGCCCGCTCCTTGCGGCGAATGGCGTTGCGCACCATCAACGAACCCAGGTAGCGGATCGGTTCCGGCGGGAAGTAACCCAAGGGACCGTTGACCAGGGGCGAGCGGGTCCAGGGGTTGTCCAGGCCCTGGACCAGGGAGGCGAGGATCTGCCCTCCCATGTGACAGGGGCCCACACCGCTGCCGGAATAGCCGAACCCATAGAAGAGGTTGCCGGCGCGGCTCATCTGGCCGAAGAACGGCAACCCGGTGACCGAGCGATCCGACGGACCGTTCCAGGTCGCGGCCACCGGCACCTCGGCAAAGGCCGGGAAGAACTGCCCCAGGCTCTTGTGCAGCAACCCGGCATAGGGCGACGGTTGGTCGAACACCGGCAACATGCGCCCGCCGTAGGCAAAGGTGTTGCCGCCCTTGCCGAGCATGATCCGGCCGTCCGGAGTGTTGTGGTAGTAGTGCACGAAGATCCGCGAATCCAGCACCGTCACCCCGCTGGTCAAGCCGATCTGCTGCAGCAACTGCGGACGCGGCTCGGTGATCAGCATGTCACTGGACACAATCGCCACACTGCGTTCGAACTGCGGGAAGGCCCGGGCCATCCAGGCGTTCATCGCCAACACCACGCGCTGGGCACGAATCTGTCCCAAAGGTGTGCGCAACAACGCCGGGCGCCCCTCTTCCAGTCCGGTCATGGCGCTGTGCTCATGGACTCTGACCCCCAATTGCAAGGCCACCCGGCGCAAACCTCGCACCAGCAACCCCGGCTGTACACTGGCGGCGGCTGGCGAATACCAGCCTTCCAGGTGCTGGCTGGAACCGGCCATGCGCTGCACATCGGCCAAGGGGCGCTTCTCGAAGGAATTGATGCCCCGGCGTTCCAGGGCCGCGATCACTCCATCGGTGGAACCGACCTGGGCCTGGTTGGTGGCGGTGTACAAAGTGCCGTCGAGGCGGTACTGGGCATCCACGCCATAACGCTCGCAGAAGGCGCCGATGGCATGGATGCTGCGCTCCGACTCCTTGACCAGGCGCACCGCCTCCTCGATGCCAAACAGACGCTCCAGGGTGAAGTACTTGGCCGACCAGGACAGCGCACAGCCGCCATTGCGCCCACTGGCACCGGCGCCGCAGATATCCGCCTCGATCAGCAGCACATCCAGCCCGGGGTTCTGTTCCTTGAGCATGATGGCCGTCCACAAACCGGTGTAGCCGCCGCCGACAATGGCCACCTCGCAGGTGGTATCGCCTTGCAGTGGCGGACAAGGATCCGGGGTTTCCTGTTGCAGGGCCTGTTCCAGCCAGAAAGGTCGCATGGGTGAGTCTCCAGGGAAAAAACGGCGAGTGGGTTTGCCAGCCAACCAGCGCCTACAACACTGCGTAGGAGCCGGCTGGCCGGCGAAGAGGCCGGACAGTCAGGAACGCAATGGCTTGATCAACAAAGGTCCATTGGGAACGAGCCCGCGCACCGGCTCGACCCCATGGGGCCGGCTGTTCCAGAACGGCATCAGCAACAGCGCCGAGACCAGGACGCAGCCGGCAAACACGATGAACACCGTCACCGTGTCGAAATAGCCCGGCAACAAGCCCCCCAGTACCGCTCCCACCGAGCCGCAGCCATTGACGAACCCTGCCGCCGTGGCCCCGGCCTTGGCCGAACCGAAATCAATGGCCGCCGCGCCGCTGATCATCGAGTCAGGCCCGTACAAGGTCAGGCCCATGAAAAACAGCAGCAGCATCACCAGCAGCACGCTGCCGGTGTGCAGCGCCCCCATGAACAGCGCCAGGGACACTGTCAGCGCCAAGAGGCTGAGGACACAGGCCGGCATGCGCCGGGCACCGAACAGTTTGTCCGAGGCCAGGCCGATCATGATCGGCCCCAGCAGCCCGGCCAGCTCGAAGGTGGTGGGCACGATCGCCGCCCCCACCTTGCCCACCGACGGCATCTGCTCATAAACGATCACCGGTCCCCACAGCAGAATCGCGTAGCGCGCCGGTTTGAGCAGGAAGTACGACAGGCCGAGGACCAGCACCGTGCGATTGCGCAGGATCTCCCGCAGCGGCTCCCAGACACTCAGGCGGCGCTCGGCGGCCTCCTCTTCGGCACTCTGTTGCGCCAATGCCTCCACCGCCGGCAAACCCACGTCCTGCGGGGTGTTGCGCTGGAAGACAAAGAACAGCACCGCCGTCAGCCCCACCACCACGGCGCTGGAGATGAACGCCGCATGCCAGGTGCCGATCAGGGTATAGGCCCACCAGCCGGCAAAGGGCGACGCCACCAGCCCGCCAAAAGCGTAGCAGGAACTCCATAGCCCCAGGACCCGGCCACGCTCGCGGGCCGGAAAGAAACTGCCCATGTTCTTGCACAGCCCGGACCAGCCGGTGGACTGCGCCAGCCCCTGGATCAGCATGCAGGTGGCGAACACCGGCAAGGTGGCGAAGCTGCCCATGACCAGGGCCGCGGCCGCGGAGATCAGCAGGCCGCCCAGCACTCCCACTCGCGGGCCGAAACGGTCGGCGAAGATCCCCCAAGTGAACTGGCCCACGGCATAGGCCGCCAGATAGATGGCGTCGAGGTTGGCCATGGCCATCTTGTCGAGGGTGAAATCGGGATCGTCGGCGATCCCCAGTTTGGCCACGGAAAAGGCTTTGCGGGTGAAGTAGAACGCCGCGTAGGCGATCCAGGTGATGGCGAAAATCTGCACGCGCCAACGTTTGATGGTGCCGTTGTGCTTGTTCATTGTGGTTCTGACCTCAGGGTGAGTGTGCCGGCAGAATGAGGAGCAAACGCCTGTGTTTTTTATTGTTGAGCACTGCAGCAGAGCCCTTGAGGCAGGCACTGCTGGTCAGATGAGTCCTGTTGCTTTCCCTGTTTCGGGATTTGCAGGTGCACGCACAGGCATCAGGGCCGGGTCGACTGACGGGTCACCCGGCCTTGAAAGATGGAAGCAATTACCAACTAATAAATGAAATCGATTTATCGTATTTCAAATATAAGTTCAGCTTGTAAGAGGATCTGCCCATGTCGGTTTCCCACGCACAGTTGAAGGCCTTTCATGCGGTGGCCGTGCACGGCAACTTCACCAAGGCCGCCGAACGCCTGTTCCTCACCCAGCCGGCGATCTCCGATCAGGTGCGCAAGCTCGAAGAGCGCTTCGGCGTCATCCTGTTCCACCGCAACAAGCGCTCGGTACGCCTCACGGATCTGGGAGAGCGCCTGCTGGCCATCACCCAGCGCCTGTTCGTGGTGGAGGCCGAAGCCAAGGAACTGCTGCAGGATTCCCAGGCCTTGCAGACCGGCAGCCTGGTACTGGCGGTGGATGCCCCGGTGCATGTGCTGCCGCAGATCGCCCGGTTCTGCGAGCTGTACCCCGGGATCAACGTGAAGATCGAGACCGGCAACACCGATGAATCCCTGCTACGTCTGTTCAACTACCAGGCCGACCTGGCCCTGCTGGGACGCGAGGTCGACGACGAGCGCCTGCTGTCCTTGACCCTGCGCAACGACCCGATGGTGGCCTTTGTCTCGCGCAATCATCCCTGGGCCGATCGCCAGTCCATCCGCCTGGCCGAACTGGATGACACGCCTCTGGTGCTGCGGGAAGTCGGCTCGGTGACCCGCCAGACCCTGGAAGAGGAAATGAATCGGGCAGGCCTGCGGATTCGCCCGACCATTCAGGTGGAGGGCCGGGAAGCGGCGCGCGAGGCGGTAGTGGTGGGGATTGGTGTGGGGGTGGTCTCGGCGGCGGAGTTCGGCGCCGACTCCAGGGTCTGCGCCCTGCCGATCGTCGACTGCCAGCGGCGTCTGACCGAAACCCTGGTGTGCCTGCGCGAACAGAGTTCACGGCGGATCGTCGCGACCTTCCTTGAGCTGGTACGCGAAAGCCTGGCCTCCCCCACCGCCCCGTAGGAGCCGGCCTGCCGGCGAAAGCAACCTCCAGGCACCACTACCGTAGGAGCCGACTTACCGGCGAAGGCAATCTCTCGGGCCTCTTCGCTGGCAAGCCTGCTCCTACGAGGTGGTCAAGGAGCCAGGGCGAAAAACGCCTGGATCAAGCGCAGGTCACGGCGCCGTTCCATGCAACCGATCATGTGCCGGTTGATCAGACCAGCGCCACGAATCGGCACGGTGCACACCCGCGGGTCGTGCCCCACCTCCACCGAACTGACGATCCCGACGCCCAACTGCGCCGCCACCGCTTCGGTCACCGCCTCGCGGCTGTCCAGCTCCAGCAGCACCCGGGGCTGGACCCTGGCGAGCACGCAAGCCTCATCGAAGGTGCGCCGGGTGATGGAACTGGGTTCGCGCAGCACCATGATCACCTGATCCAGTTGTTCGATGGCAATGCCTTCAGGCAGCTCCAGCCAGGGATGCCCCTGGGGCACCAGGGCACACATCCGCGACTCCCCCAGGCTTTGCAGGTGCAGGCCCTTGCGCGGCTCGACTTCGGTCAGCACCGCCACGTCGGCGTGTTCCGACAGCAGCGCCGCCAGGGTTTCCTGGGCATTGCCCAGGCGCAGATTGACCGTCACCCCCGGATACTTCGCCCGCAGGCGGGCCAGCATCGGCATCACCATATGCGGGCCGTCCGCCGCCACTTCCAGACGCCCGGTCAGCAATTGCCGGTTGGCCTCGAGCATGGCCTGGGCCTCTTCCGCCAGGCCGAACATGGCCCGGGTGATGGCCGCCAGCTTGATGCCTTCCTCGGTCAGCTCCACCCGGCGTGCGGTGCGCCGCAGCAGGGTGATCTGGTAATGCTCTTCCAGGGCCTTGATATGCCCGGTCACCGCCGGCTGGCTGATAAACAGCCGCCCGGCGGCCCGGGTGAAGCTGCCTTCACGGGCCACGGCGTCGAATGCGCGGAGTTGGAACAGGTTCATAGCTATCGGCCTCACTGATGACTGGCATAACAACAAACAATTTGATTGATGACAAGGCAAACTGCAATTTAGTCCCCGTAGCTTCATCCCATCATTTTCGAGGACACAGCATGAGCATCGCCGAGCCAATCCTGCTTACCCCCGGGCCCCTGACCACGTCCGCCCGCACCCGCCAGGCGATGCTGGTGGACTGGGGTTCATGGGATGAGCGCTTCAACCAACTGACGGCCAGCCTGTGCCGGCAACTGCTGGCCATCGTCAACGGCGCCGACAGCCACCACTGCGTCCCCCTGCAAGGCAGCGGCACCTTCGCCGTGGAAGCCGCCATCGGCACCCTGGTGCCCCGCAACGGCAAGGTCCTGGTACTGATCAACGGTGCCTACGGCAAGCGCCTGGCG
Organism: Pseudomonas sp. 910_21; assembly: GCF_052850735.1. Taxonomy (NCBI): domain Bacteria; kingdom Pseudomonadati; phylum Pseudomonadota; class Gammaproteobacteria; order Pseudomonadales; family Pseudomonadaceae; genus Pseudomonas; species Pseudomonas sp. 910_21. The sequence goes on from NZ_VXCY01000005.1 coordinate 475,995, forward strand.
AAAATCTGCGAAGTGCTCGGCCGCGACTTCAGCACCTTTGAAACCGCCGAGGACCAACCCACCACCGCTGCCGATGTCGAGCGCCTGCTCCAGGCCGACCACCGCATCAGTCACGTGGCCCTGATTCACTGCGAGACCAGCACCGGCATCCTCAACCCGCTGCAGGACATCGCCCAGGTCATCGCCCGTCACGGCAAGCGCCTGATCATCGACGCCATGAGCTCCTTCGGCGCCCTGCCCATCGATGCCCGGGAAATCCCCTTCGAGGCGCTGATCGCCGCCTCCGGCAAATGCCTGGAGGGCGTGCCCGGCATGGGTTTTGTCTTCGCCCGCAAGCAATCCCTGGCCCAGGCTGCGGGCAACGCCCATTCCCTGGCCATGGACTTGCACGATCAGCACAGCTACATGGCCAAGACCGGCCAGTGGCGCTTCACCCCACCGACCCACGTGGTCGCCGCGCTGCATGAAGCCCTGCTGCAATACAACGAAGAAGGCGGCCTGCCGGCACGCCATGCGCGCTACGCCGACAACTGCCGGACACTGCTGGAAGGCATGGGGGAATTGGGCCTGCGCAGCTTCCTGCCGGAAGCGATCCAGGCGCCGATTATCGTCACCTTTCATGCCCCGCAGGACCCGCGTTACCAGTTCAAGGACTTCTACGAGCGGGTCAAGGCCAGGGGCTTCATCCTCTACCCCGGCAAGCTGACCCAAGTTGAAACCTTCCGCGTGGGCTGCATCGGCCACGTCGACCGCCGCGGCATGCAGGCCGCTGTCGCCGCCATCGCCGAAGTGCTGCAGGAAATGGAAGTCCTGAACCTCTGACGCCCCACCCTGCCTGTAGGAGCGAGCTTGCTCGCGAAACAGGCGACACGACCCCCGAACCCTTTTTTGCGAGCAAGCTCGCTCTTACACAGGCATTGAAACCATGAACTACAACAACCCTACGCAGCTGCAAGCGGCGATCCTCGACTGGGCCGGCACCGTGGTGGACTTCGGCTCCTTCGCTCCGACGCAGATCTTTGTCGAAGCCTTTGCCGAGTTCGATGTCCAGGTGTCCATCGAAGAAGCCCGCGGCCCAATGGGCATGGGCAAGTGGGACCACATCCGCACCCTGTGCAACCTGCCGGAGGTGGCCGAGCGCTACCGCAAAGTCTTCGGCCGTACGCCCACCGACGCCGACGTCACAGCCATCTACGAGCGCTTCATGCCGTTGCAGATCGAGAAAATCGCCGAACACTCGGCACTGATTCCCGGTGCCCTGGAAGTGATTGCCAAGCTGCGCGGGCAGGGCATCAAGATCGGCTCCTGCTCCGGTTACCCCAAGCAAGTGATGGACAAGGTCGTGGCCTTGGCCGCCACCAACGGCTACGTCGCCGATCATGTGGTGGCCACCGACGAGGTGCCCAACGGTCGCCCCTGGCCGGCCCAGGCCCTGGCCAATGTGATCGCCCTGGGCATCGACGATGTCGCCGCCTGCGTGAAGATCGACGACACCGTGCCGGGGATTCTCGAAGGTCGGCGCGCCGGCATGTGGACCGTGGCCCTGATCTGCTCGGGCAACGCCCTGGGCCTGACCTATGACGGTTTCCGTGCTCTGGCCAGCGACACCCTGGCCAGCGAGCGCAAGCGCATCCACACACTGTTCGAGGCTTCGCGCCCGCACTACATGATCGACACCATTGCCGATCTGCCCCAGGTGATCGCCGACATCAACCAGCGCCTGGCCCGGGGAGACATGCCCCAGAGCCATTGATCAGGCCCCTGGCCGAAGAAAAACGGCGGTGCCACTGGCTCCGCCGTTTTTTTATCGAGCATTGGCCCACCAGGGCCCTGGCACGGGCGATAAAAGCCCCTGGCGGCTCAGGCAAACCCGAGGAAAGCGGATTACAGTTACAGCACTCCGTCATTCAAGAACGGAGGCTTCAGACCTGATGACCGAGGATGGCCCGTATGCCCTGGAAAAACACTGAGTCTCGCTACAGCACCATGACAATCACCCTGCACTGGTTAACGCTGGTGCTGCTGGCGGTGGTTTACGCCTGTATCGAATTTCGCGGCATCTTTCCCAAGGGCAGCGGCGGTCGCACCCTGATTGTCGAAGCCCACTTCATGCTCGGCCTGACAGTGTTCGTGCTGGTCTGGCTGCGCCTGTTCGCGCGCACCCAGGGCGTAGCACCGAAGATCGTGCCCAACCCGCCTCAGTGGCAAAGGCTGCTGGCGACGCTCATGCACTGGGCGCTCTACCTGTTCATGATCGCCATGCCGCTCCTCGGTTGGCTGACCACCAGCGCCAAGGGCCATCAAGTGATGTTCTACGGTTTCGACCTGCCGCTGTTGGTGGCAGAGGACAAAAGCCTGGCCAAGCAACTCCAGGGCTGGCACGAACTGCTGGGTACCTTCGGCTACTGGCTGATCGGTCTGCATGCCCTGGCCGGGCTCTATCACCACTACGTGATGCGCGATAACACCCTGCAACGCATGTGGCGCAAACCGGGTCAGGCCTGATCGGCGAATCCACGGCGGCCCTGCAAGCCGCCGGTATGCACGAAGATCAACCGTGTACCCGCGGCAAAACGCCCGGCCAGGACCTGCGCCTGCAACGCCAGCAGGGCCTTGCCGGTGTACAGGGGCTCCAATGGCAAGCCGCTGTGTCGCTCGCTCAGTTGGATGAACTCCCGCAGTCCTGCATCGACCTTGGCAAAACCGCCACGACTGCTGTCCAGCAGCTCATAACGGCCACTGTTCAGCCCGGCTTCCTGCAAAATATCCGCGACCTGCTGCGCCACCCCGTGATCCGTGGGCACCGCCAGTGCGCCATACACCGGGTGCGCGCCAGCCTCCGCCAGCACCAGTCCGGCCAAGGTGGTGCCGGTACCGGCGGCCAGCCACCAAGCGTGATAGTCGCTCCAGCCCAAGGCCGGCAATTGTTGCAGCACCTGCTGTAGCAACGGCCGGCAGCCTGACGCCCCCGCCAGGCCACCGCCCCCCTCGGGCACCGGATACAGCTCGGGGTACTGCGCTTGCCAAGGCGCCCAGAAGCCGGGGGCATGGCGCTCCCGGTAACCGGCGTAACCCAGCCAGTGCACCTGCATACCGAAACGCTGCAGGTCGAGCACGGTCGGGGTGTCTTGTGGATGGCCGCGCAACAGCCCGACCGTGGGGAAGGCAAAACGCCGACCGGCAGCGGCCAGGGCATGCAGATGATTGGAATGGGCACCGCCAAGGCTGATGATGCCCGCGGCGCCGCGCTGGCGTGCGGTTGCCAGGTGTTCGGTCAGCTTGAACCACTTGTTGCCGCTGATCAGCGGATCGATCAGGTCCAGGCGCAGCACCGCCACCTCGACCCCGGCTCGGGACAGCCAGTCCAGGTCCAGCCGTTGCAGCGGGGCCTGGGGCAGCCAATCAAAGGAATCGGGAAAGGACATCGGCGTCAGGTTCACAATGCAAAGAGGCGCAGTCTACCAGTGCGCCTCTTTGCTCGCCGTGTGCCGCTGACGCCGTTACAGCTGTGCCGCCAGGCGCGAGCCCTGGTTGATGGCACGCTTGGCGTCGAGCTCTGCGGCCACGTCGGCACCGCCGATCAAGTGCACATTCTGTCCCGCCGCCAGCAGGCCGTCCTGCAGCTCACGCAGCGGGTCCTGACCGGCGCAGATGACGATATTGTCCACCGGCAGCACCTGGGGTTCCCCTGCCTCGCCGATGCGGATGTGCAGGCCGGCGTCGTCGATCTTCAGGTATTCGACGCTGTTGAGCATCTGAACCTGCTTGTTCTTCAACCCAGTGCGGTGAATCCAGCCGGTGGTCTTGCCCAGACCGTCGCCGACCTTGGTTTTCTTGCGTTGCAACAGGAACACCTGACGGGCCGGTGCATGGGGTTCAGCTTTGATTCCCGCCACGCCGCCACGGGCTTCGAGCTGGGTGTCGATGCCCCACTCCTTCCAGAACGCTTCACGGTCCTGGCTGGTAGCCACGCCCTGGTGCACCAGGAACTCGGAGACGTCGAAGCCAATGCCGCCAGCGCCGATCACCGCCACGCTCTTGCCCACCGGCTTGCGCTCCAGCAGCACGTCCAGGTAACTCAGGACCTTGGAATTCTCCACCCCGGGAATCGCCGGCAAGCGCGGGGCGATACCGGTGGCCAGGATGATTTCGTCAAAACCGCCGGCCACCAGTTGCTGCACATCCACCCGAGTGTTCAGGCACAGCTCGACATGGCTGGTCTGCAGCTTGCGCTTGAAGTAACGCAGGGTCTCGAAGAACTCTTCCTTGCCCGGCACCCGCTTGGCGATGTTGAACTGGCCGCCGATCTCGCTGGCGGAGTCGAACAGGGTCACCTGATGGCCACGTTCGGCGGCCACGGTGGCAGCGGACAGGCCCGCCGGGCCGGCTCCCACTACGGCAATCTTCTTGATCTGCGTGACCGGCAGGTAGTTGAGCTCGGTCTCGTGGCAGGCACGGGGGTTGACCAGGCAGCTGGTGAGTTTGCCGCCAAAGGTGTGGTCCAGGCACGCCTGGTTACAGCCGATGCAGGTGTTGATCTCGTCGGCGCGGCCGGCAGCGGCTTTATTGACGAAGTCCGGATCGGCGAGGAACGGCCGAGCCATGGAAACCATGTCGGCATCACCCTCGGCAAGAATCTGCTCGGCGATTTCCGGGGTGTTGATGCGGTTGGTCGTGATCAGCGGAATGCTCACCGAACCCCGCAGCTTGGCCGTGACTTTGCTGAATGCGGCGCGAGGCACCTTGGTGGCGATGGTGGGAATCCGCGCTTCGTGCCAGCCGATGCCGGTATTGATGATAGTGGCGCCGGCCTGTTCGATGGCCTGGGCCAGTTGCACGATTTCTTCCCAGGTGCTGCCGCCTTCCACCAGGTCAAGCATCGACAGGCGGAAGATGATGATGAAGTTCGGACCTACCGCCTCACGCACCCGGCGAACGATTTCCACTGGCAGGCGCATGCGGTTTTCGTAGCTGCCGCCCCAGCGGTCGGTGCGGTGGTTGGTGTGGGCCGCCAGGAACTGGTTAATGAAATAACCTTCCGAGCCCATGATTTCGACGCCGTCGTACTCGGCTTTCTGAGCCAGGGTCGAGCAGGTGACAAAGTCGCGGATCTGCTTCTCGATGCCCTCCTCGTCCAGCTCCTTGGGCTTGAACGGGTTGATCGGTGCCTGGATAGCGCTGGGGGCGACCTGCTTGGGGCTATAGGCATAACGCCCTGCGTGGAGAATCTGCATGCAGATCTTGCCGCCCGCCTCGTGCACCGCACGGGTGACGATCTGGTGCTTGAGGGCCTCATCCTCGGTGGTCAGCTTGGCGGCGCCGGAATACACCCCGCCCTCATCGTTGGGGCCAATGCCGCCGGTGACCATCAAGCCCACACCGCCACGGGCACGCTCGGCAAAATACGCCGCCATGCGCTCGAAACCGCCGGGCTTCTCTTCCAGACCGGTGTGCATAGACCCCATCAGGGTGCGGTTGCGCAGGGTGGTGAACCCCAGGTCGAGGGGGGCCAGCAAGTGCGGGTAAGGTGCGGCAGCCATGGTGTCACTCCAGATCGGGCAATCACGGAAAATGTGGAAGCTCTGCGTCTTCCATCGGTAGTGCTCCACAGACTAAGAGCACAGTACCCGGCGCTCAATGACCGTAACTGACAACTTATTGATCCAAACGCACAGCGCCCCTTGGCAAGCGTCGGCCCGGGCCCTACCCTAGTCGACGAATCCTGCACACGGCCCCTGACTGTTTTCCCATGCGCAAACTTCTCTACATCACCCTCGCCCTGGCCCTGCTTGCAGCCACCACCCGCTACGCAATCTGGACCCGCGACCGTCCAGGGGCGCACTACCTGTCGGACCTGCGCATCCAGCTTGCGGTGGATCAAGGCGTCCCAGCCGATCATGGCAACCTGTTGGCGATCCAGCCCGAACTGTTTCCTACCGACTACCAGAACATCGAACGCCTGCATCGCAAACTGGCGGCCTACTTGCAGCAAGCCACTGACAAAGGCCTGGTCAACGCCAAGACCATCGTCGTGTTGCCGGAACATATCGGCACCTGGCTGATGGTCAGTGGTGAAAAGAACGAGCTGTACCAGGCCACTTCCTTGAAAGAAGCGATGAACTGGCTGGCCGTGAGCAACCCCCTGCTGTTTCTCAAGGCGTTGATCAGCGCCAGGGGCGAAAGCCGCCTGGACGATGCCTACTTGCGCATGAAGGCGAAGAAAATGGCCAGGGACTATCAGTGGCTGTTCGGCGGCCTGGCCAAGGAGTTCCAGGTGACCCTGGTGGCCGGCACCATCATTCTGCCGGAGCCCAGTGTCAGCCAGGGCAACCTGCAGATCGGTAGCGGCGCCCTGTACAACAGCAGCCTGGTGTTCGGCAGCGATGGCCTGCCCATGGGCCAGCCCCAGCGGCAGATCTACCCGACCTATGCCGAAAGCGGCTACCTAAAGGGCGATACCGATAAAGCGCTACAGGTGATCGATACCCCCGCCGGACGGCTCGGCGTACTGATTGGCAGCGACAGCTGGTACCCGGAGAACTATCGCAAGCTCAATGAGCAGAGCACTCAATTGGTGGCCGTTCCGGCCTTTGTCATGGGCCGCGACGGCTGGGACAAACCCTGGCGCGGCTACAAGAGCATCGCCACACCCAGTGAAGTCAGCCTCAAGCCCGAGGAAGCCAGCGAAGGCGAGGCCTGGCATCGCCTGACCCTCACGGCCCGCCCCCCCAGCAGCCAGGCCAGTGCCGGGGTCAGCGTGTTCCTGCGGGGTCAGTTCTGGGATCAACGCAGCAGCGGCCAGAGCTTCATCAACAGCAATGGCCAGACCTTTGCCGACGAGGGCACCCGGGGTGCTCGCTTGCTGAACATCTGGTTGTAGTCGATGAAGACGTCGACGATGCGCCTGGGAGACCTGTCGGTGGGGTTCGTCCACAGCCTGGCGGACGCAGTGCGCAGCTATGGGCTGGATCCGGCACCGTTGCTGGAACAATACGCACTGGATGCCGCCCGACTGGGGGAAGCCGGGGCACGATTGTCGATCCCCCGCTACATGCGCCTGGGCCACGGGGCGATCCAGCTGACCGGTGATCCGGCACTGGGCCTGCGCATGGGCCGTCTGAGTCGCCTGAGCCAGGCGGGCCTCGCCGGGGTGACTGCCGCGCAAGCCCCCACCGTGCGCGAAGCAGCTCGCTGCCTGACCCGTTTCGAGGCCTTGTACGGCTCCAACTATCGCGGCCAGTCGAGCTTTCACGAGGACGCCAACGGTGCCTGGTTGCGCTTTTATTCCATCAGTCCCTACAACGCCTACAACCGCTTCGTAGTGGACTCGATCATGTCTGGCTGGCTTCAACAGCTGTCGAGCCTTTGCGGCCAGGCCATTCATGCCGAGCAGATCGACATCGAGTTCGAGCGCCCGGACTATCACGACGCCTATGCCCTGCTCGGCCCAACGCCCATACAGTTCGGCGCTGAACAGAACCAGCTGCGCTTGAGCCAGGCCAACCTGGCCCTACGCAACCCGGAGCATTGCCCAAGCACCTGGCGGCATCTGCTGCAGTTATGTGAAAGAGAACTGGAACAACTGACCCGGACCCGCAGCCTGCGCGAACGCATCATTCAGTTGCTGGGCCCCCTGCTCAACGGTGGCCGAGAGCCGGACCTGGAAGAAGTGGCGATGCGCCTGAAGCTGCCGACCTGGACCCTGCGGCGCAAGCTGGCGGAAGAAGGGACGCAGTTTCGGGCGATTCTCAACGACACTCGCCGCGACCTGGCCATGACCTATATCCGCGATACCGAACTGGCATTCGGCGAGATTGCCTATCTGTTGGGCTTTGCCTCAGCCGAGGCATTTCAGCGGGCTTTCAAGCGTTGGAACGGGCAGACCCCGGGGGAATTCCGGCGTAGCCACCGACAATTCGGCTAAAAAAAACGCCACCGGCGTTACAGCTCGGTGGCGTCTTCTGCTGGTTCCAGGGGATCGAGCTCAAAAGCTTGATACTCCAGCAGTTCCTCTTGGTATTCGTCCATGGCGGACTCCTTTTCCGTTGATTGAATAACCCTGTGCCTAATGACTATCGGGACCAGCATAAAGTGCCGGGATGACAGAAAAAATACTACCCCCCCGGTCAAGATTTATGTCGTTAAAACGTAACAGCCCGTGAGAAATTTAAACGGTGGATACCCATACAACGGCAACGATTGCAGTCGAGGCCAGCGCGACGTAAATGTCGGGCCGACTTTAAAGAGTCGACCCGAGCGCCCTCGAACCGATCAGTGCCCGCTGCCCGGCAGAGCGGGAATCGGCTCGGTCGGCGGCGGCAGACTGCTGGCGGGGGGTGGAGTGACGGCTTGATTGGCAGGCGCCAGCTCACTGCTGGCAGCCGGCACAATCGGCGCGGCCTCCGCCGGTGGAGCCAATGGCTGGGAGAGCGTCGGCTCAGGCTCGCTGGCGGGCACCAGCGGCGCGGCCGCCGCACTCGGCTCGATCACAGCGCTCTGTGGCTTGGATTCGGGAGTGGGTTGCGCCTCGGGCTTGTTTTCGGGAACGCCCAGATCAGCCTTGGGCTTCTCTTCTATATGTGCGGCCTTCTTCACTTCCTGGGGCAAAAACAGCTCGACCAGGGCGAAGTAGCGTTCATAGAACTTGGCGGACGACACCGTCTCACTGGCCACCTTGACCATGGAATCGTCGGTGGAACCGATCGGCATCGACACCGAACCCAGCACACCCACGCCAAGGCTGGCCGAGTTGTTCACCTTCTTCAGTGCATAACGGTCCTGCAAGGCGTTGGCAAACACCGTCGAACGCTGGTCGCCGCTGCCGTCCTGGGCACAGACCACATTGAAGCTGATCTCCAGATGGGTCTCACCGGTCTGCTGGAAGCTCTTGTGGCCACTGACCAGCTTCGGGTCGTTGCTGGTGATGATGTAGCCCTGGCTCAGCAGAGCCCGCCGTGCGGCCTCACAGGAAGCGGCATCACTTACCGGGTAATTGCGCGAAAAAGTGCCGGAATCATCGAAGCTTTCATGCTCGTAGATGGCGGTCTTGTGCGACGAACAGCCGGCAACAGCAGACAACAGCAACGCCGCGGCTGCGGCACGCAGATGAAATGATCTAAACATCGAAAATCCTGAGGAAAACGCTCCGGCGCATATTGTGCAACAGATCAACGCCGCACCGCGCAGGTAATTGGTGTCTTAAATTTCACACAAGTTTACTGACCGCTGTTTGCCGGAAAAAGTCGCTCGCTCAAGTGCTCGATCAACACCCGCAGCTTCGCCGCCGCGTGCCGGCTCGATGGCCACAGCACCCAGAACGTGCCGTTGTGTTCCAGGTACTCGTCGAGCACGGTCTGCAACGCTCCCCGGCGGACCGCCGCCTGCACCATGAAATCCGGCAGACAGGCGATACCCAGGCCGCTGCGGGCGGCGTGTTCCACGGCCTCGATGGAGCTGCTGGTCAAACGGGTCGGCAGCAGCGGTTCAGGCACGTGGGCCTGGGGCCTGAACGGCCACGGCTCAAGTTTTCCGGTGTGGTGAAAGGTGTGCCGCAGGCAGGCGTGCTCGCGCAGTTCCTGGGGAGACTGCGGCAAGCCCCGCTGCTGGAAATATTCGGGACTGCCCACCAGCACCATGCGAAAGCGCCCCAATTGTCGGGCCAGAAGCCGGGAGTCCTTGGGATTGCCCGTGCGCACCACCAGATCAAACCCCTCCTCCACCACATCCACCATGCGATCGGAAAGGTCGACGTCCAGCTCGATCTGCGGATAACGCTGCATGAACTCCGCCAGCACCGGCATCAACAGTCCGTGAACTTGGGGAGCACTGATTCGCAACTTGCCTACGGGCGCACTGGAGGAATCGCACAGCTGAAACTCTGCGGCCTCCGCTTCGGTGGCTATCCGGCGGCAGCGTTCGAGGAGCCCGGCCCCCTCCGCGGTCAGGCTGATACTGCGGGTGGTGCGGTGGAACAGGCGTGTCTCCAGACGCTCCTCCAGCCGCGCGATGCTCTTGCCCACGGCTGAGGAAGACACTCCCAATAGACGCCCTGCTTCGGTAAAGCTACGCGTCTCGGCCACCTGCATGAACACCGGAATACTGCCCAGCCAGTCCATTCTGTCCTCCTGCAATTAAGGACTTCTATGTCCGATAAGTTCGGAACCTTAGCCTATTTTTCCGCCATGCGCAGAGCCCTACCCTGTGAGCTTCATTTCTGCCCCTGCGCAACGGTGCCCGACCATGAGCAACTCCGCCAATACCTGCGAACTGTTACAAGCGCCCGTCGAGACCCGCGAACGCCTGCCTGTCGGCGGCCTGCTGGCTCTCGCCAGTGCCGGTTTCATTACCCTGATGACCGAGACTCTGCCGGCCGGCCTACTCCCACAAATGAGTGCCAACCTTGGCGTCTCCCCCGCACTGATTGGCCAGCTAGTGACCTTCTATGCCCTGGGATCGCTACTGGCCGCCATTCCGCTGATCATCCTCACCCAGGGTTGGCGGCGGCGCCCCTTACTGTTGCTCGCCATTGCCGGCTTTGCCGTGGTCAATAGCGTTACTGCCCTCTCCAGTGACTACAACCTGATCCTGGTGGCACGCTTCTTCGCCGGGGTCTTTGCCGGCCTGCTCTGGGCCTTGCTGGCCGGATATGCCAGCCGCATGGTGGCGCCCCACTTGCAGGGCCGGGCAATCACGCTGGCCATGCTCGGCGCGCCGGTGGCTCTGTCAGTGGGAATGCCCGCCGGAACCTGGCTGGGCAATCTGGTGGGCTGGCGCATGAGCTTTGCAGTCATGACGCTGCTGACCCTGGGCCTGATAGGCTGGGTGCTTGCGCAGGTGCCCGACTTCCCCGGTCTGCGTGCGCAGAAACGCTTGTCGCCACGTCGAGTCCTGGCCCTGCCAGGGATCAAGCCAGTGCTGTTCGTGACCTTTGCCTATGTGCTGGGGCACAACATTCTCTACACCTACATCGCCCCCTTTCTCCAGCCCCTGGGACTTGCCGGACAGATCGAACAAATCTTGCTGGTGTTCGGCCTAGCGGCGCTGCTGAGTATCTGGATCGTCGGTCTGCTGATTGACCGCTGGTTGCGTCGACTGGTGCTGCTCAGCTGCCTGCTGTTCATGGCGGCAGCGCTGCTGTTGGGGTTCCTCAGCCAGTGGCCGATGGCAACCTATGCCGCGACAGCGATCTGGGGATTGTCTTTCGGTGGCATGGCCACCCTGCTACAGACCGCGCTGGCCAAGACTGCCGGCGATCATGCCGACACGGCGCAATCGATGCTGGTCACTCTGTGGAACCTGGCCATCGCCGGAGGTGGCCTGGCCGGCGCCCTGCTACTGCAGGGACCGGGCGTGGCCACCTTCCCCTGGGTCGTTGGGGTCTTGTTGCTGATGACCTTGCTGGTGGCGTCCTGTGCCAGGCGCCAGGGTTTCCCTTCCAGCTACTGAGGCCCTGCGCACCAGGCTGCCGACGCCCCCTGGCCAGGGGCCGATGCAACCAGCAATGCAAAAAAAGACCCCGGCGTTTCGGCCGGGGTCTTTTCAACACTGCGGTTCAGGCATTAGTAACGCTTGATGTCCGCCTGGTTCTCCAACTGCTTGCGGTAGGCGGCAAAGTCTTGCTGCCCTACACGCGAGGCCAGGAAGCGACGGTATTGAGCCTTCTCTTCCTCGGTCGGCGCAGCGGCTTCATTGACGCCATTGAGCTGCAGCACCAGCAGATTGCCGTTAGGCAGGGTCACGCTGGTGAAGGTCGGCTTGTCCTTGGACTCCGGCTTGTTCATGCGGAACAACGCCTGCAGAACAGCCGGGTCGATACCGTCCTGACCACGGGTCACAGCTTGTGCGACTTTCCAGTTCTGGCCATCAACCGGCTTGTTCAGCGCGGTCTTGCCATCACGCAGGCTGGCAATCAACTCTTCAGCCTTGGTCTTGGCTGCAGCACTGGCGTGCTCCTTGGCCAATTGCGTGCGAATGGCGCTGGCGACGCTTTCCAGCGGCAGCTGCTCAGGCTTGCGGTGCTCTTTGGCACGCAGCACCACGACAGTTTCCGGGTCCAGTTCAATGGCGGTGCTGTTGGCACCCTCGTCGAGGACTTCAGTGCTGAACGCGGCTTGCACCACTGCACGGTTGGCGGCGATGCCGTCGCCACCCTCACGACCAAATGGCGCGGAGGTGTGAACAGTCAGCTTCAGGTCCTGAGCCGGTTGTGCCAGATCGGAGGCCTCGAACGACGAGTCCTCCAACTGCTTGGTCGCCTCGACAAAACGCTGCTCGACCTGCTGAGTTTTCAGGTCGCGGGTCAGCTTGTCCTTGAGACTGGCAAAGCTCGGTACTTCCGGAGCTTCGATACCCAACAGTTTGATCAGGTGGTATCCGAAGTCAGTACGCACCGGTGCCGAGACCTGATCCTTGTTCAGCGCATACAGCGCCTTCTCGAAGGTTGGGTCATAAACACCTGGACCGGCATAGCCCAAGTCACCACCGTTATTGGCCGAGCCTGGATCCTGGGAGAACTCCTTGGCCAGTGCCTCGAAGCTTTCGCCCTTGGCCAGACGGGCCTGGATCTCTTCGATCTTGGCCTTGGCCTGAGCCTCGTTCACCTTATCGTTGACTTCGATCAGGATGTGCGCGGCACGACGCTGCTCGGACAGGTTGGCAATTTCTTTCTGATACAGCGCTTGCAGGTCCTCGTCCTTGACACTGACCTGATCAAAGAAGGCGGCCTTCTTCAGCTCGATGTAATCAATCACCACTTGGTCGGGAGTCATGAACTCCTTGGCGTGCTGATCGTAGTAGGCCTTGACCTCGTCATCGGTCAGTTTGACCGCTGCCGGATCGGCCTTGATGCTCAGCGAAGCGAAATCACGGGTCTGTTTTTCCAGACGAGCGAACGCCAGTACCTGAGCGTCGGTGACGAAACCACTGCCCGCCAGACCGGCACGCACTTGGCCGATCAGCATTTCCTGAGCCAGCATCTGACGGAATTGCAGACGGGTGTAGCCCAGCTGACGAATCACTTGATCGAAACGCTCAGGGCTGAATTTGCCTTCAACCTGGAACTCCGGCGTCTGCAGGATCACCTGGTCCAGCGCGCCTTCGGAGAAGGCAAACTTGGAATCCTGTGCACCTTGCAGCAACAGCTTGCGGTCGATCAGCCCTTTCAGAGCGGCTTCGCGCAGCATCTTCTCATCCAGCAGGGAGGCATCGAAGTCTTTGCCCAACTGTTGCATCAGTTGACGACGTTGCATGTCGACGGCCTGGCTCAACTCGTTCTGAGTGATTTCCTCGCCGTTGACCTTGGCCGCGTCCTGGTTATGGGTAGTGGCCTTGAAAATGGCATCGAAACCGGTCAACGCCAGCAGTGCGACGATGACCCCGATGATGGTTTTGGCAATCCAGCCTTGTGAATTGTCCCTGATATTCTGCAGCATGCGTCCCCCAGAAACGGCTGTACTTCAATTTAAGCAACCGTGGAGCGTGGGTAGAGTCCGGATAGAAGAAAGGCGCATCCGAGGATGCGCCTTCTCGTAACTGGCGGAGCGGACGAGAGCTGAACCTGCGACCCTCGGCGTTGGCCGGTGATGCACCGGCCTACTGGCGCCCCGCTGCCAGATCAGGCATGACCCCGACCCGGATGGGCAAAGACCCTGAAGAAACTTAGTTTACGGCTTCTTTCAGTGCTTTACCGGCTTTGAAACCTGGCTTTTTAGCGGCAGCGATTTCCAGAGTCTTACCGGTCTGTGGGTTACGACCGATACGAGCTGGACGATCAGTTACGGAGAAAGTACCGAAACCAACCAGAACAACAGAGTCACCGGCCTTCAGAGCGCCAGTAACGGATTCGATTACTGCGTCCAGCGCACGGCCAGCAGCAGCTTTCGGGAGATCAGCAGATGCAGCGATAGCATCAATCAGTTCCGACTTGTTCACTCTAAGTCCCCTTATATATCTATGAGTATGATTCTAAGTTTTTTGGTGAAAGCAAAAACGAGTGCTGAATGGCCTACAGACACTTAAGAGCCGCTTTATAACAAGGGCTCTAAAAAGCTGTCAAGGAAGCCCCCCAGGCTAATGCGTACTAATGCGTGCTAATTCTTTCCTTAGAGTCAGACTCGCGTTTTTCGTCCTTTGCAACTATCTCGGGAGCCACATCCGGCAAGGGCTCCGGCGCGTATTGCAGCGCAATTTGCAGGACTTCGTCAATCCATTTAACTGGTTTAATCTGCAGATCCTGCTTGATATTGTCAGGAATTTCTTTCAAATCGCGAACATTCTCTTCAGGAATGATCACCGTCTTGATTCCACCCCGATGAGCTGCGAGTAATTTCTCTTTCAGCCCGCCGATGGCCAATACCTGACCACGCAAGGTGATTTCCCCCGTCATCGCCACATCAGCCCGCACCGGAATGCCGGTCAGCGCTGAAACCAACGCCGTGCACATGCCTATGCCCGCGCTAGGACCGTCTTTAGGGGTGGCCCCTTCAGGCATGTGGATGTGGGTGTCGCGCTTCTCGTGGAAGTCCAGGGGGATGCCCAAGCTCTTGGCACGACTGCGGACCACGGTCAGCGCCGCAGTGATCGACTCGACCATGACATCTCCGAGGGAACCGGTCTTGATCAACTGGCCCTTGCCTGGAACCACAGCGGCTTCGATCGTCAGCAACTCACCACCTACCTGAGTCCAGGCCAGACCGGTCACCTGACCGATCTGATCCTGCTGCTCAGCCAGACCGTAGCGGAATTTACGCACACCCAGGAAGTGCTCCAGCAGGTCGGAAGTGACCTTCACCGAGAAGCGCTTTTCCATCGCATGCTCTTTCACCGCCTTGCGGCAAACCTTTGCAATCTGACGCTCCAGGCCCCGTACACCGGCTTCGCGGGTGTAGTAGCGGATGATGTCGCGAATCGCATCAGGGTCGAATTCCAGCTCGCCTTTCTTCAGCCCGTTGGCCTGAATCTGCTTGGGCGACAGGTACTTGACCGCGATGTTGATCTTCTCGTCCTCGGTGTAGCCCGGCAGACGAATCACCTCCATCCGGTCCAGCAACGCTGGAGGAATATTCATCGAGTTGGAGGTGCAAAGGAACATCACATCAGAGAGGTCGTAATCGACTTCCAGATAGTGATCGTTGAAGTTGTGGTTCTGCTCAGGGTCCAGGACCTCCAGCAACGCCGACGCCGGATCACCGCGCATATCACTGCCCATCTTGTCGATTTCATCGAGCAGGAACAGTGGGTTGCGAACGCCAACCTTTGTCATCTTTTGAATCAATCTTCCTGGCATCGAACCGATGTAAGTCCGACGATGCCCACGGATTTCCGCTTCATCACGTACGCCACCCAGAGCCATACGCACAAACTTACGGTTGGTCGCGTTGGCGATCGACTCTGCAAGGGAGGTCTTACCCACCCCAGGAGGACCAACGAGGCACAACACCGGACCACGAATCTTCTTAACGCGCTTTTGTACGGCGAGGTATTCGAGAATCCGCTCTTTGACCTCTTCCAGACCATAGTGGTCGGCATCGAGAATATCTTCGGCGCGGGCCAGGTCGAGACGCACCTTGCTCTGGGCCTTCCAAGGCACCTGAACCAGCCAATCGATATAGGAGCGAACCACAGTCGCCTCGGCAGACATCGGCGACATCTGCTTGAGCTTGTTGAGCTCGGCCTGAGCCTTGGTCATGGCGTCTTTTGGCAAGCCGGCGGCATCGATGCGCTTCTTCAGCTCTTCGATTTCATTGTGACCTTCGTCACCATCGCCCAGCTCTTTCTGAATGGCCTTCATCTGCTCATTCAGGTAGTACTCGCGCTGGCTGCGTTCCATTTGCTTTTTGACGCGGCCACGAATGCGTTTTTCCACCTGCAGCAGATCGATCTCGGCATCCAGCAATGCCAGGACATGCTCGACCCGAGCAGACAAATCGATGATCTCGAGGATTTCCTGCTTCTGCTCGATCTTCAACGCCATATGCGCGGCCATGGTATCCACCAGGCGGCTTGGCTCGTCGATGCTGTTGAGGGAGGACAACACCTCGGCAGGAACTTTCTTGCCCAGTTGCACATATTGTTCGAACTGGGACAGCAAGCTACGAACGAACACTTCCGACTCACGATCAGGAGCATCCACTTCATCAATCAGGGAGACTTCTGCGCGGCAATGGCCATCAACTTCGCTGAAGCGCTCTACAGCACCGCGCTGTTCACCTTCAACCAACACCTTGACGGTGCCGTCAGGCAGCTTGAGCAACTGCAAGACAGTCGCAATGGTACCTACGCGATAGAGTGCATCTTCACCGGGATCGTCATCAGCAGGGTTTCTCTGTGCCAGCAAGAGAATCTGCTTGTCGCCCGTCATCGCTGCCTCAAGGGCTTCGATAGACTTCTCGCGCCCCACAAACAGCGGGATAACCATGTGCGGATAAACCACAACATCACGCAATGGCAGGAGAGGCAATTCGATGGTTGTCTTCATGATTTCGCCTCTACGGCGGCCGTACGGCCGTAAACAGATGGAAGTAAGCTTGAAACCAAGATGGGGGCTGCCTGTAAAAAAAACAAGCTTAAAGACAGCACTTTAAGACGCTAAAAGCAAAGGGGCCCGAAGGCCCCTTCTTTCAATCCAACAGCGCAACGCTTACGCGTCTGGCGCCGCCTTGGCCGTCGGCTCACTGTTTTCATAGATGTACAGTGGCTGGGACTTACCTTCAATAACGCTTTCGTCGATCACTACTTTACTCACCTCGGATTGCGAGGGGATCTCATACATAGTGTCGAGCAGAACACCTTCGAGAATCGAACGCAGGCCACGAGCGCCTGTCTTGCGTTCAAGTGCGCGTTTGGCGACCGACTTCAGGGCGTCGGTACGGAACTCCAGGTCGACACCTTCCATCTCGAACAACTTGGCGTACTGCTTGGTCAAGGCATTCTTCGGTTCAGTGAGGATCTGAATCAACGCTGCTTCGTCCAACTCATCAAGGGTTGCAAGAACCGGCAGACGGCCGACGAATTCCGGGATCAGACCAAACTTGACCAAGTCATCAGGTTCGACTTCACGCAGGGACTCACCAACTTTCTTGCCCTCTTCCTTGCTGCGCACCTCGGCATTGAAACCAATGCCGCCACGGGTGGAGCGGTTTTGAATAACCTTTTCCAGCCCGGAGAACGCGCCACCACAGATGAACAGGATGTTGCGAGTATCGACTTGCAGAAATTCCTGCTGCGGGTGCTTGCGACCACCTTGCGGCGGAACGGAGGCAACCGTGCCTTCAATTAGCTTCAACAGGGCTTGCTGAACACCTTCCCCGGAAACGTCCCGGGTGATCGAAGGGTTGTCAGACTTGCGGGAGATCTTGTCAATCTCATCGATATAGACAATGCCCATCTGGGCTTTCTCTACGTCGTAGTCGCACTTCTGCAGCAACTTCTGAATGATGTTCTCGACGTCCTCCCCCACATAACCGGCTTCGGTCAGGGTGGTTGCGTCGGCGATAGTGAACGGTACATTCAACAGACGAGCCAGGGTTTCCGCCAACAGCGTCTTACCCGAACCTGTAGGGCCGATCAGCAAGATGTTGCTCTTGCCAAGTTCGACGTCGTCACTCTTCTTGTCACGCTGGTTCAGACGCTTGTAGTGGTTGTACACCGCTACCGCCAGAACCTTTTTTGCACGCTCCTGACCAATCACGTATTGATCAAGGATGCCGCTGATTTCTTTAGGCGAAGGCAATTTATGCGCGCTGCTCTCGGCCTGTGCTTCCTGCACCTCCTCACGGATGATGTCATTGCACAAGTCGACGCACTCGTCGCAGATAAAGACCGAGGGGCCGGCAATCAATTTGCGTACTTCATGCTGGCTTTTGCCACAGAAGGAGCAATAAAGCAGTTTGCCGTTGTCCTCGCCGTTGCGGGTGTCAGTCATTCGTTCGATCCAAATCCGATAGGCTTGCAACACAAGATGAAGGCTATTGCGGGCTTTTTCAAGCCCGCCACTGATCAGAACAACTGACCAAGCCTATTTTGAGCTGCTTATTTTAAGCGGGGCGCTGGTTGATTACTTCATCGATCAACCCGTACTCACGCGCTGCTTCGGCGCTCATGAAGTTATCGCGATTGGTATCGCGCTCAATTTCTTCCAGAGTACGCCCGCTATGCTTGGCCATCAGCGTGTTAAGACGCTCACGGATGAAGAGGATTTCCTTGGCATGGATTTCGATATCCGACGCTTGGCCTTGGAAACCGCCCAGTGGCTGGTGAATCATCACTCGGGAGTTTGGCAGGCAGAAACGCTTGCCAGGGGCACCGGCCGTCAGCAAGAACGCGCCCATGCTGCATGCCTGACCAATACAGGTGGTTGAAACGTTAGGCTTGATGAACTGCATGGTGTCGTAGATCGACATGCCAGCCGTCACCGAGCCGCCCGGGGAGTTGATATAGAGATGGATGTCCTTGTCCGGGTTTTCCGCTTCAAGGAATAGCAGTTGCGCACAGATCAGGTTGGCCATGTAGTCTTCTACGGGACCTACCAGGAAGATCACTCGCTCCTTGAGGAGGCGCGAGTAGATGTCGTAGGCGCGCTCGCCACGAGCAGACTGCTCGACAACCATCGGGACCAGACCGCCTGCGGCCTGGATATCAGAGTTCTGCTGAATATACGAATTACGGAACATGCTCTGCAGTCACTCCCAAATAGTCACGTCTTGAATACGCATAAGCCAGCGCGAAGGCTGGCTTATGGTGTGTGCTTCGAACGAGAAGAAAATCAGTCGGCTTGAGGTGCTTCTACCGGCTTGACCGCTTCTTCGTAAGAGACCGATTTGTCGGTCACGCTAGCTTTCTGCAGAACAGTATCCACAACTTGTTCTTCCAGCACAACCGAACGGACTTCGTTCAATTGCTGCTCGTTCTTGTAGTACCAGGACACGACCTGCTCAGGCTCTTGGTAAGCCGAAGCCATTTCCTGGATCAGCTCGCGAACACGGTCTTCATCAGGCTTCAGATCGAATTGCTTAACAACTTCAGCAACGATCAGGCCCAGCACTACGCGGCGCTTGGCTTGCTCTTCGAACAGCTCGGCAGGCAGTTGGTCCGGCTTGATGTTGCCACCGAATTGCTGGACAGCCTGAACGCGCAGACGGTTAACTTCGTTTTCCAGCAGTGCCTTCGGCACTTCGATCGGGTTGGAGGCCAGCAGACCGTCCATAACCTGATTCTTCACCTTGGACTTGATGGCCTGGCGCAGTTCGCGCTCCATGTTCTTGCGAACTTCGGCACGGAAACCTTCCAAACCGGCTTCCTTGATACCGAATTGAGCGAAGAACTCTTCAGTCAGCTCTGGCAGCTTAGGCTCGGAAACGCTGTTAACAGTCACGGTGAACTCGGCAGCCTTGTTGGCCAGATCCAGGTTCTGATAGTTCTCAGGGAAGGTCAGGCTCAGAACACGCTCTTCACCGGCCTTGGCGCCGACCAGACCGTCTTCGAAGCCAGGGATCATGCGACCGGAACCCAGTACCAACTGGGTACCTTTAGCCGAACCGCCTGCGAAAGCTTCACCGTCAACCTTACCTACAAAGTCGATGTTCAGTTGATCATCGTTCTGCGCAGCGCGATCAGCAACTTCGAAGCGAACATTCTGCTTACGCAGGATTTCCAGCATGTTGTCCAGATCAGCATCAGCCACGTCAGCGCTCAGACGCTCAACAGCGATGTTTTCGAAACCGGCAACCGTGAACTCTGGGAAAACTTCGAAAGTGGCAACGTATTCCAGATCCTTGCCCTTCTCCAGCACCTTAGGCTCGACCGAAGGAGCGCCAGCCGGGTTCAGCTTCTGCTCAACAACGGCCTCATAGAAGGAAGCCTGGATCACATCACCTACTGCTTCTTGACGCGCATCAGCCTCATAACGCTGACGAATCACGCTCATTGGAACCTTGCCAGGACGGAAGCCCGCAATTTTGGCCTTTTGGGCAGTCTGCTGCAGACGCTTGTTGACCTGGCTCTCGATGCGCTCAGCCGGCACGGTGATGCTCATGCGGCGCTCAAGAGCAGAAGTATTTTCAACAGAAACTTGCATGGATATTCCTCGTTGCACAGACGTTAGCCGGCCGTTTTCCGACCCCAGAATCAAGGGCATGCATTCTAGTGGGTCAAACTCAAGAAGTCACCCTACTGAAAACGGGTAAAAAACAGCCGACAATGTGAAGGCGAGGACAAAGGGTTGAGCCTCGCCATGAGAGCAAATACTACGAATCCAACCAGAGCCTCTACACCAACCCTTCTATATATAGAAGGAGTCGCTCAGAGCACCCCTGACAAACACCAACCAATAGCCAAGATCCGAGCACCCGGCGACCAAAGGCCAACCATTGCCCAGCCCAGCCACCCCATTATTTGCGGAACCACTGGACATACCGGACCCAGAAACGAAAACGGCGCAGCCCTTTTCAGGTGCTGCGCCGTAATCTGCTATTAACTAGCTACTTTATTGGTGCGGACGAAGAGAACCGAATCTGATCCGGAAACTCCCGCCACACAAGGGCTGATCGATAGTGATCCCACCCAGCGTACTAATAGCTGTACTAATCCTGTGACGCTGGACCAGTACCGATAGCTTCAAACGGGCGGCGATTCTACACTGCTTCGAATCTGACGCCCGCATTTTTTGCCTTCTCGATCAATGACCTATCTTTTTCTGCATCCTGCCGATTCGCCCCGGCTCAAGTGATCACCCGATGACTGTTACAGTCGCAGAGGCCTGTGATGTGTTGAGAACGACGTTTGCTCCCGCAGTGTTGAGGATTACACCGGCAACGCCTGAACTGTTGATCTTGATTCGGAATGAGTTCACCGCGTTGTTGAGCACTTGGATGCCACGGGAATAGTTGGTCTCCGTGATGTTTTCCATCACAAGCACCGTTCCCACCGGCCAGCCACCGACAGACGCATTTAGAGTCCACTCCCAATGGAAGCTAATGGCCTTCTTACCCATGTTGTGGGTGATGTCCGTTTCCGAGCTCGCAGCAAGTGACATGGGAGCACTTGTCCATCGCCTGGTAACTGCCTGGTTCCCTTCGACAATACTGAGGCGGGACGCAAGCGAGGCATATGCGGTTGCAAGGGATGAGGCCTCAGCAGAGCCCAGTGGAGTAATCAAGCCATATAGCCGCGTCATCCAGGCGCCGAGAGCAGCAGGTATCCCACCTGTATAGTCGAGCGCCATTACACGCGTCAGCTCCTGGCCATACGGCGGCTTTGATCCGAGCTGGAACGCTGCACCAAAAGTACCGACAGACCCGCCATTAAGATCGCGCATCCGGAACTTGCCGGCCGACGATAGCGCAACGAAGCAGGCCCGCTTAGAAGGGGTTGATTGCCATACAGCTTCGGACACGACCGGGAGCAGGCCAGCATCCAGAGCAGCGGCAAAATCTGGATACAGTGCACGCTCAAGCTCCTGGCCGTCATCCAAAGCGAAGCCCTTGAACGGTTGGGCACGGTAGCCCCAGGTCGACATACCCAACTGAAGCCCCGCGTCTGCGGCTGCCTGGGCCGACCCAGCCGCTGCGCTTGCAGATCCTGCTGCTGCAATCTTCGAAGCATTCGCGCTTGAAGCCGATCCGCTGGCGCTGTTGCTCGACGCCGCAGCAGCATCCGCCGAGGCCCTCGCGGCGGCCGCTGACTCCAATGCCAGGGCCGGCTGCTGTTCCAGAGTTTCCAGGCTCAAGTTAGAGGCAATTGGCTGACCCCGTTCATCGAAAGCCAGGATCTTGTCAGCCCGGGCTACCGAGCTGGGCAGCTGCAGATTGATATCGAGCGGATCGGTAGGCGAGATGGTCAGCCCCCGGCCCTGGTTATCGATCGTCTGCTGAACAAGCATGATCAGGCGATCGAATGCATCCTCGTGGATCTCAGCAAAAAACTCGCCCTGGTTCCTGAACGAGGTCAGCTGTGTGGCGATCATCACGCGGGCCACCACCAGGGTGCCGTTCGGCAGAGGCGCGCCAGTTGTGTCGATGGCGCCGCCATCCTCGGCCCCTGCCCCCTGCACCGCGTAGTCGCTGTTCAGCTTCAACAGCTCAATGTTCCCCATCAGATCCTGCCAGAAGACCTTTAAATCGGAGTTCTGGAAGAAGCGGAAACGGAAAGGAAAGTGGGTGGTAGCGCCATTGGGGAAGAACTGGGCGCTGCTGCCAGTGGTTGAAACCGTCATAGTGGGTCACCTTCTGCTATCAATAAAAAGCCCCGCACATGGCGGGGCCCTGAAATCCAGGCGAAAAAAAACCCGCCTGAGCGGGTTCTAGGTTTATTGCCTCAGGATCTGCGCGTCCTGAGGTACTCCAGCGCATCGGCAAAACGTTCGGCCTTTTCCAGGCTTCGGGTTTTGATAATCCGCAACTCACCACCATCAGAGCCGCGAATCACTACGGCATACTGCCCCGACTTCATTCGGCGTTGATAAACGTTGATCACGGCCATTGAGTTGAAATACAGGCGCTGGCCAACCTCTCGGGTTGATACGCTGGAAGAGCCAACAGCAATAGCTCCAGTGCCAACTGGGGCGGCACTGCCAAAGCTAGCGCCCCTAGAAATAAGCCCTTCGGACAGAGCAATAAACTGATCAGTAACTACCACGGATTGCGGCCGGGTCTTGCTGAAGTCCTCATAGAAAACCTGCTCCACGATGCTGACCGCCTGCTGCCGATCCATCCCTGGTGCTGGTTTTGGCGTGTAGTCGAGCTGCTTGTGCCCGCACCCGGTCAGCACCAGCGCCACCAACAAGCCTATCCATATCCTTTTCACTGTGCCCCTCCTAAGATCCTTTCGTGTCAGATGGATGGTAGGTTACCGCGCAATGCCAAGCGGATCGACATAGCTCTGCGATGGCCGCACCAAGAACTCTTGGCCGTTCTCTTTCTGGATTCGCTGTTCGGTCCTGCGCAATGACCCAGGGTTCAGGGCTTCCTGGACCGAGTAGAGGAACAGGTGGTCCATGGCAATGCGGCTGTAGAAAAGGTTCAGGAATGGCGTGTTGTTCTGGGCCAGGCGCAGCGCAGAGGATGCGGCGTCGTCGCCTTCGCGTACCCTGTTCCATAGGTTGATCAGCTCAAACGCTGTGCCGAACGACGGGCCAGCCGCCGTTTCTGCAGCGGAGTTTCCAAACCGGTTTGCCGCACCGAACATGAAATCCCCGTAGATACCGAAGCCCCCACCCTGGACCATTGCAGCGATCCAGGTTTTAGGGTCGTCCGCCGGCCGCGGCTCCCGTCCTTTGAACACGTCTTTCGACGCCATCGACAGATAGCCGAATGCTGTGGACCAGAGCAGCAGCTGCGCGATGCCGGCCATTTCGCCGTTACCCTTGCCGAGCAACCCCTTGAGCGCTACCCCAGCAAGATCTCTGCCGCCGCGAAAGCTCTGCCCCAGTGGGGTCGGGGCATACCCCCGACCATAGAGCTCCCGGCCGAGGGTCTTCTGCATGAAGGCTGCGGGAAAGCTCTTGAACTGCAGCAGGAACCGATTGAGGTCGCCCATCATGGTCCCCGGCTGGGTGCCCTGGTTCATAATCGAGCGCGTTCTTGCGTCGGGCTCCAGCACGGCATAGCTGACCCGGTCGTTCACATATGCCCGCAGGCTTCGGTCCAGGCCTTCGCGGGTTTCACGGATAGCTGAATCCGAAACCTTGCGCCCCTGGGCGGTCAGGTATTCGCCGATTCGCTCCGCGGGAATGTCGCCGATGCCGTCGGCGGTCAGGTAGTTCTGCCCGTCGGCCATGCGGCTATCCATCCCCCGCAGCAAATCCCACTTTCCTGCATCTATGTCGTAGAGGCTCAGCGTTCGGCGCAGGCTCTCGTCCATAGATCCCCAAGCCCGGCCTTTGTTCTGCGCCAGGTGGTGGGCCATCATCAGACCCGCGCTGGCCTTGTTCGCGTCAGTCCACCAGGAAAGCCCGTTGAACTTGAAGAACAAGCCCATGCCGCGGCTCATCCTTCCCCCCATTGAGTCATCGGCCGAGAAGCGCCGCATGATCTCCCCCCGCATCGAGTCAGCATAAACACCGAAGCTCGATAGGATTTCGCGCTGTTCCAGGCTGCCGCGCCCCTTGGCCAGACCGCCGACCATTTCAGCCAACGACCCGAGGAAGCTCTTGCCCTGGTAGCGCATTTCACTGGCCGCCACCGGCAAGTCGCTGAAACTGGACAGAAGCGCACCGCCGAGCTTTGACATTGACTGCCAGGCCCGCACGTTGGCGGCGATGCGGGCTTGCGTCGCGTTCCCTGGGATTCGGGTCTGGCCGCTGACCTCCTTGAACCGATTGTCGATCATGGTGTTACGTGCGGTATTGAAGTTCTGCAGTGCCGAGGTATCACCCGACTTGCGCAAATCCTCCTTGAGAATGTCCATGGCCATGTTCAAGTTGGCCTCAGGGTTGGTGCCCAGGCGGCGCATCAGCGCGGTGTTCTGCCCGGACAGGTCCAGGCCCCGCAGGACTGCCTCGCGCAAGTTGCCGGTGCCATAGAGCTGGTTGTACTCATGCCACGCCACCCCGTCCTTAAAGTGCAGCACCCGCTCCTGGCTCATTTTCTTGGCAATGTTGGCCGGCCCCTTGAACCCGTTGGGCTTGGCGTCGGGATTGAATTTCAGGTGATCCCCGGAAACCAGGCCATCAAACACCCCGCGCAAGAACTTGCCCTCGTCGCTGACACCGTCGAAGGTGCGCGGATCGAGGCGCGGCCGGATCTCTTCCACCCATTTACCGAAGCCCGCCGCGCCGATCTTCTCGCTGTCATGGCTCTGCCGAGCGATGTAACCCGGCATCTTGCCAATGCTCGCCCCGGCCCGGTTCGCATCGATGCGCGCCGCCTCCTGGTAGCGCTGGATGATCCGTGCGATATCGACGACCTGGTCATTGAGCTTTGATGTGTCCAGATCATTGCCAATGCGCCAGAGTGCGTCGGCGATATCGACGTCAGCGCTACCCTTTGCCAGCACGGCGGTCAGGTCCGCCCGCTCCAAGTCGTGGATCAGCCCACCAATATAGGCATCCCCCAGCGACTTCTGCTCAGCTGCGACCGACAGCCGGGATCCCTGACGGGCCAGGTTGGTACCCACCAGCAGCGACTCAATACCCAGGTCTGGCCGGTCGGCAAAGTTGTTCCGCACAAAAGAAACGATCTCGCCACGGCGCCGAAGGTTGATCAGCGCATTGCGCCGCTCAATCAGAGCTGCCTGGCGGGCTTGCTTTCCCAGCTCGTCAGCGGCGCGAAGCGTGGCCTGCTCCATACCCAGGGCGCCCTCCCGGGCCATGATCTCCTTGGCCCGCCCTCGCAGAACCTCAAAGATTTCAGCAATTTCCTGGTCCTCAAGTTTTCCAGCGGCAGCGCGCACCGCATCTATACAAGGGTTCATTGTCCGTTCCTTATGTCGCACACAGCAGCAGCGCGGTATGCATGGGAGTATTGTTCTGCGCGTTCGGCCTGGGCCTGGGCAGCGGCGGTTTCCTCGCGACTCGCTGCGATCACCGCGGCGCGATCCTGCTCGGGCAGTTGCTCCAGCATTTCCCGCACCAGCGCGTCGTCCTCTTCAAACGCCAGGCGGGCTGAATCCAGGTCGTCCTGGCCAGTGGTCTTGCCCTGCTGGTCGACGCGCATGCTTTCGGCCCGGCCCTCCGGGTCCAGGCGCCTGGGTGCCGGGCGCTTCACGTACTCCAGAGCCGAGGCCGCCTTGCTTGGCACCTCCAGATCGAACAGGGCCTGCACGTCGATATCCCGGCCACTCACAGCCTGGGCCACCGCAGTGCGCAGTGCGCTGTCGCGCACCGTCCAATCGGCATCCTCTGCCGTTTCCCGAGCGGTACGGACAGCTGCACCAAGCGGCCGCTGCTGATACCCCGCCATGATTTGCTTGGCCCGGGCTTCAATCTGCGGCCGCAGCCGGTCGGGTATCTCGCCGCGGTCCAGCAGCCCGAGGTCCCGCCGGTCGAATTCGCCGGCACGGTTGCGCTCCAGCGCTGTATTGATCTCGGCCTGGCGGGCGCGGATCTGCTCACGCTCCAGGGCAATCGAGTCACGCGCCTGGCGTTCGGCCTGCTTGCGGCTCACCCGCGGGCCCTGAAATTCCTTTGCCCGGTCCCGAAAGGTGGCGTTTAAGGCCATGTCCCGCTGGGTCAGGCCCAGGCCCTCAAGCCTCAAATCAGCGACATTGCCCACGCGCTCGCCTGCCAGCGTCGGACGGATCTCGTCGATAGCCTGCCGCTGAGCTGCGCGGGCGAGCGTTGTCTGGTCCGCCTCCAACTGCCTGGCCATCGAGCTGCGTAGCGCCGTCTCCGGGTCCTGGTCGAATAGCCTTTGAAAGTCAGCAGCCCGCAGCGACTGGCCCGATGGCAGGCCCTGGCCCACCTGGCGCTCTCCCGCATTCAGCACTGTCTCAACGGCCGGGGGTTCGCTGGCGATGCGCCGACGCAGAGCATCGGAGACAGCACCGCCAACGGTATGCAGGCCGCCGCCGAGAATCCCACCCAGCGCGATGTTGGCCAGGGAGTCGGAAAGGCCATACTCCGTTTGGTCCAGGCTGGCGGCCATCAGGGGCAGAGGCTCAATGATTGCAGCCCCCACAGCCCCCTCAACCGCACCAACACCCGCCCGCACGCCTGCCCGGGCAAGCGGCGTTGCAGCCCGCCCAAGCATTGCCGCATAGCGTGCTTCGCCGACCACTGGCACAAACGCCGACGCGATGTTGAGCGGATCGAGAATGGATGCGGCCAGCCCGGCGGCAAGCTGCGTCCCGAATGATCCACCACCCGCCCGGGCCAAGACCTGCTGACGGGCCGCCTGCTCACGGTGGCGGTCTATCAGGATATCCAGGGCCCCCTGCCGAATGCCCTGATCAGGAATCTTGATATCAAGCCCCGCCGAGGTGACCCGAGCTCTTGCTTGGTCTGCATCGACCAGCGGGGAATCAGGCTCAAGCCGGCCGGCATCGGGGGCAAAGTAGGACTCTGGCCCCATGACCATGGCCCGCCCTTCCACCTGCTGGGTCAACTCTTCGCTTCGGTAAAGCGAGGTAGTGGGGTTGGTTGACAGGTTCCCGCCAAACGCGGCATCGAACACTTCCCCGGCACCCGCGGGGATATCCAGCATCGTGCGCCGGTCGAGTACCGGCGCGTCCCCTGCATAAATAGTCATGGCATCAGCCCCATCGGTGCGACGCGGTACTTATCAGGCTCTTGCAGCCCTTGCTGCTGGAGCTCGGCCCAGGTCCTGACGATTGGTTTGCCGTCCTTGTCGCGTACTCGATACCCGTTCAGGGTCAGTGCCAGACCACTTTCGTCATTGGTAGGAACCCACTCGCCGGAACTTTGCAGAGCTGAATGCAGCTGCGCAGCATTGTCCTTGTCAGTAACGCCAGATATTCCCGGTAGCATCATCAGGTCGTCGGGCTTGATCGTCCCGAGTGCCTTGGTTGCCCCCCGGCTCACCGCCTGAGTGTCGAGGGTCTTAGGCACCCGGTAGGTGCCGAAAAAGTCATACTTATCATTGACCATGCCGTTGACGACCTTCTGCGCGGCATCCTTGGGCTTATCTCCCTGCAGCACGTAGGAGGTGGCGGTCCGTACCGCTGCCTTGTACATGGTGCTAAAGGTATTGATCCCACCGGCCTGGCCATGCAAGGAAGCTGCAAAGGGTTGCATTTCGTCCTGCACCGATTGGCTGATCTCGTCTTTCTGGCCTTTCTGCAAGCCTGCATCCAGCTCGCTGTCCTTGAGCCTGGCCACCGATGCCATCCGTTCCGCGAGGTCCTTCGGCAGTTGGGTAGCAATTACCTGGGCCTCTGCCGGCAGCTTCTTCCCGACCTGCTGCAGCACAGTCCCGAAGTCTTTACCCCAGAGCGCTTGCTGCTGCTCGATCAGGACCGCAGCGTTTTCACCGCCGTTCACCTGGTTGGCGAAATTGGCGGCCAGTTGATCCGCAGCAGCGTCTGGCAACAGCTTCGGCTGGGCCACGCCAAGCCTCTGCTGCTCGGCCACCGTAGCCTGGACATAGGCTTTGTAGGCCTCAGGTGTGCCCTGCTCCTGGGCGGCCTGGAAGGACCGCTGCACAGCCGGGCTGTACTTGGCGACGTAGGCAGCCGGGTCGGTTTGCTGTTGCTTCATCAGCCCCACCGCCACGCTGGTCAGGTGTTGGTAGAGCTGGTTGTCCTGCTTGAACCCTTTCCCCACCGTAGCCGCGCCGTACTGCTTGGCCTGCTGTTCGTGCAGCGACTCGGCGTAGGCGGTTGCATCCTCTGGGCTATCGAACTTGCCCAGGTGCTTGCCGGTGCGCTGGTAGGTTTTGATCGCGTCTTCATCGCTCAGAATCTTGCCGTCATCGCTGACCGTCGGTATCAGGACCTCCTGGCCGTCGAAGTTGGCGGAGATCGATCGCACGGTGCTGATAGAACCGTCGGCGCTTTTCACAGTGGGTCGAGCGTTCAGATCAATGTTGCCCTGCTCAAGCATGCCGGCGGCCTGGTCGCCGAAGTGCGGGCCCGAGCTGCGTTTGACTGGGTTGAAGCGGTCGAGAATAGATTGACGCTCTTCCGGGGTCGCGGTCGCGAACTCCCGGATAGCGGGGGCCACGGCCTGAACCTTCGCAAACGACTCATACTCTTTTGCACCGTGCTCCTTTCCATAGGCGGCATTGAAGTCAGCCCTAGACGGCGGGTCTGAAAAGTCCAGCCCCTGGGAATAGGCGGCCGTGGCGTCCTGTACCCGCGACGACAGCTCAACCCGGGCGATGGCCTGCAACTGCCTTGCCTCGATCTGCCGTTGACGGGCCTCGGCCTCAAGCCGGCGAAACCCCTGATCGATGCCGTTGCTGGCACGGATCTGGTCCTCGGCGGTCATGGTGTCCTTGTAGGCTTCAAACAACCCCTTTGCCTTCTGCGGCGAGTCGATCAGCATTCGCTGAATCACCGCAGTGGACATGCCGCTGTTCACCTTCAAACGCTCGGCCTGTGCGGCCTCCGGCGACAACCCGAGACGCTCGGCCCTGCTGGCCAGCACCGCGTCAGTCTTTGCCCGGTATCCCGCAACCTTCGCCGGGTCCTGGTAGTCCAGGGCCGCCCCCTGCATCGAAGTATCCAGCTGCCCCTGCTCGACCTGTCCGAAATAGCTCTGGCGCTCGTTGTACTCGTACCGGTTCAGGTCGTTGGAAATGGAGTTACGCCGGCTGGCCACGATCTGCGCATACCGCGCACGCTGCTGGTCAGTGGTCAGGCTCTTGGCGACCTCCTGCTGGGCCTGTTCGAACTGCTCCAACGTCTGGTTGGTGATGTTCAGGGCGTTCTGTCCCTTGCGGGTATAGACGCCCTGCTCTCCGAACATGGCCTGCTGCTGCCACTTGGTCAGCTGGTTGTCGGCGTCCATCACCGCCGCGGTGTCGACACGCTCCCGCTCCCTGTTGACCATGATCTGCGCGCCGCGCTGAAAGCTCTGCACACCTTGAGCAATCGGCGAGTAGGTATCAGGCGCAACACCCTGCAGGTGAATTGCCCGGCCCGGCTGCTGCTCGACCTGGGCTGTGTCATAAGTTGGAACCCGTGGCATATCTCCCCCTTAAACCAGCGCCTGGTTGTAGTTCAAGCGGCCAGTGCCGCCAGCTTGTGCAACCCTCGTTCCCGCACCGGCGCCGCCGGCACCTCCGAAACCACCACCGCCGCCGGCAAACGACCCAAACGCACTGCCGAGCCCGCCCAGGATTGAGCCCATGGCTGCCGACTTGGCGTTTTTCTTGATCTGCTTGGCGTTCTGCAGATCCTGCTCTGCCTGGACGCGATAGCCGTATGCCTCGCGGGCTGCGTTGTTCTGGATGGTCAGGGCATCCAGCTCGCCGATCATCGCGGTGTCATCCTGCAGCTGGGCTGCACTGCCGCTGTTCACGTCGATGCCGTTGCCTGCCTGAGCAGTTCGCTGGGTGCCCACGGCCTGCCCTGTCCGGACACGCTGCCAGTCGGCGCTGGTATCGCCGGCGAAAATGGTTTCATCGGCTGCCCGCCGTTTGAATGCGGCGTTCTGCCCGAGCAAGTCGGACTGATAGGCGCCACTTTCCTGGGCCCCCTTCGCTTGCATCAGGCCGCCAACCAGGGCCATGCCGATTGGAATTGCTGCCATCCAGCACATAGTTATTCCCCACGACTCAATGTGAATTTATGGAACTTGAACCGCCGCGCGCCGTATGGGGCGGCTGGTGAAAAGTGGAAGCCGAGCCACTGCAGCCACCGGATGGCGGCTGTATTGCGGGCGTCGACGTAGTTCAGAAGGTGGCGATGGCGGGTCAGCATTCCCTGCACCTCGGGCTTGCAGACCTTGAGGAAGGCCCGGGCGTGCTGCTCAACATGCACGGTGCTAATCAGCCAGGGAACGCCGACCGAGCCCAGGAGGCTGTAGACCGCGTCCCCGAAGACCGCCACGACCTTGCCACCGGCGACAATCTTCCGGGCGTTCAGGCTGCCGGTGATGGCGTCATAGAGCGCCCGTTCCATGGGCACCCCCAGGGCCTCGCTGATCTCGTCGATATCGGCCTGGCGGACGAAGGGCAGGATCTCGGCGATATCGTCCACGAACACCGGCAACACTTCAGCTTCCGCCATAGGTCACCTCTGGAATCACCGCCAGGACCGTAAGCGGCAGCGGGTCAGCCTGCCGGATGAAGATCCGGCCCTTGCCGCTCCAATCGTTTCCGATCGTCACCGCCGCCTGGCCGGTTAGCAGCTCGATGGGCAGTTCGTAGTTATCGCGGCTTGGCTTGTACTCGTAGAGGTGTTTTTTATCAGCTCCCGCGAAAATGCCCCGCGAGGCCTCGACCAAGATCGTCAACGAGGTGACGGCGATTTTCTTATCAAGCAAGGTTTCCCGGGCGTCCCGACTTTCGATATCGAGCGTTTCCATGTCCGACAGGTACGGCAGGCCCGCA
The DNA here is from genome assembly GCF_052850735.1 of Pseudomonas sp. 910_21. Taxonomy (NCBI): domain Bacteria; kingdom Pseudomonadati; phylum Pseudomonadota; class Gammaproteobacteria; order Pseudomonadales; family Pseudomonadaceae; genus Pseudomonas; species Pseudomonas sp. 910_21. The sequence continues at coordinate 506,942 of NZ_VXCY01000005.1, forward strand.
TGCACGATGCCGGCCGCTGACTGGAGCGTGATGCTCCCGCCGCTGACGACTGCCTGGGGCTGGACGTTGCCGTCTGCCAGGACAGACACTTTCTTGCCTTCCAGGTGGTCCAGTCCGGAAAGAACTTTGACCTGCCGGGCCCAGGTGCTGGTGGAGAACCCCCGCAGTTCCTCGGGGCAGACAATCAGCAGCTTGGCGGTCACCACCGTAGGGCTGACGTATGCCACAACCTCAACACGCACAATGCTGGTGACGGGGTCGCTGTCGTATTCCTCGATCACCCTGGTGAGCGAATAGCGATTGCCCACGCTGCTGGTGGAAAAAGGAGCATGCCCCGCGGCCGTGAGTGTCACCGCCTCGGGAGACTTCCAGGAAACCCCGCCCGTCAATGTCAGGGACTTGGTGCTGTCCTTGTTGCGCCCGTCGTAAGTCAGGCCTGAATCGACAAAGAATGCCTCTTCGACGGCCTCGACCTGGCGGCTAGCCATGCGCTCAATGTACCGCCGCTGTACCCCGTTAATAGTTCGGCGGACCACCATGTAAAGGGCGTCCTCCTGCCCTTCCGGGATGCAAGCAATGGACTCGACGAACCCGTCAGTGTCGTGCCAATGCCAGCCCACCAGCTGCTGCTCGGGGAGATACGTCAAGCCCAGCAGCTTCCCGTCATCCCGGACATACCAGACGATGGAGTCGGGGATTTTCTGATATGCCACGTTCGTGAGCTTGCGCCCCCTGAACAGGTGAGCGCTGAAAATGGTCAGGTCTGTTGCCTTGAACCCATCGGCGTCGAGCGAGTAGCCAAACGAGGAAACGCGATTGCCGCGGGCCTGCAGGTACACCGCGCTGTTCCCCACCACCACGGGGGGGACAAGCGCGGAACCGTCGTAGCCTTCCTGGTCGGCACGGATGGTTTTCGCACTCAGGCCTGAATCCGCCCCGGTAAAATTCCACTCCCCGCCAGACGTCAGGCCCAGCAGCCGTTTCAGACCCAGCAGGTGCCGCATGCGGTTCACCTCCTTGCTGGCAATGGTGAAAGTGATCGCGTCGTCATCCTTGTTCGGCGTGGAGAAACCGAAGTTCTTGAACAGCCCGGTTTTACTCATCCAGACGGTTTGTGGCTTGTTGTCGCTGCCGGCGAACACCAGGCGCTGCTGGTAGTAGCCAACGGCCCCAGGGTAGTTACCGGTACCGACGAAGGGGTCATTGCCATTCGGAGGGGTGTCGGTCTTGATGGCAGTGACATTTCGGTCTGTGAAGGTCAGCGCCGTTGCCCGGCCGATGAAGCCATAGATACCGGCGCCGGCGTTGTCCTTGTACACGATGTAATAGCTGGCCCCCGCCACCGCTGGCCAGACGACCGTCGCGGCCATCGTGTCCGCGAAAACGTTGATCGCGTTGGAGGTCACTGGCAACGACTCATCGATGGTGTTGCCATCGTCGAGAACCGCCGTGATCTGGTATCGCCAGGACTGTTGGACCCCGGAGCCGCCCAGGCTGGTAGCGGTCGCGGATGCCGGCGCCACGATCCGCGGCGCCAGGCTAAGCTCGGCAGTGGTCCAGTTGTCGTGGGCAAGGCGACTGAGCTCACGCGGCTTATAGCCAGGGTGCGCGAACGTCATCACGTCGGCCGACTGCGTGAAGTTCAGCGGGCCCAGGTCGGCCTGGGTATAAGGCACAGCCAGCTCAAACGGTTGCCCAGCATTCGGGCCGGAGCTGTACAGCACCTGCCCGCCGTCCTTGATCACCCGCATGTTCAGGTCGCCGAACTCCAGAATGTACGTTTGCACATCGTTGAACTGGAACGGGATGATTCGGCACTTCTTCGTCGAGTCCTTCACCTCGCAAACAAAGCGCGTGCCAGGGCGGTTTCGGACGCCACCGTATGGCATCACCATGAAATTCCTGCACAACTTCAGGCCGGTGAAATAACGGGCTATGTCGGTTCGCGCGCTGGCCGACGGTGAAAGCTCGCCGGCGGCAAAGGTTGGCTGCAGAACAGAAGTCATGAGCGCACCGCCACAAACTCCGACTCAGGCTCGGGGCCGTCCTGCGACTCGCGGAATGCTGCCCCCTCGGCCAACGTCAGCGCCTTCTGATACTCCTGCTCACAGAAGGCCCGGTACTCAGGCTTCGAACTGGCCGGCAGTGCAAGATCCATTGCCAGGCGCCACGTCAGAGCATCGACAAACAGCGGATCGAATTGCGTAGGGTCCTCGACCTTGAAGGTGTATCGCACCGATGCGTCGGCCTGGTCGGTATGGATTACTCGCCCACCAGCGTCATAGCCGATTTGAAAAGGGATCTCTGCATCACTGGTTGGAGCGTTGCGCCAGGACGGGCTGACGATCCCCCGAACCAACAGGCAGTTGGCTGGGTAGCGATACCGAAAGCGCCAGCCCGGCGCCGGGCTCCCAACATCAGCCAGCGCCACATGAGCCCCTGCAAAGGGCCAGGGGAAGTCCTGCAGCACCTGCTCCCGCAACGGCGCGTAAAAAGTACGGCACAGCTCAGCAAACTTGCTGCGCTCTGTCAGCGAAGCAATGGGTTGGGTTTGGGCGACCCTCGCCAGTGCCATGTTGCAGATCTCAACGTCGCTTGGCATGAGGAAACCTCAGAAAAGAAAAAGGGCCCCGAAGGGCCCTAGAGGGTTGTTGCTATGGGTCAGGCGTCTGGCCCGTTGTCGTCGTCCTGGTCACCGTCACCAGGTGGTGGCGCGTCAGAGGCTGGTGGTGGGTTGAGCTCGCCGCCGGCATTGAGGCGAGCCGCTTCTGCTTCGGCTTCTGCCTTGGAGCCGGTGAAGTCCCCCGCCACTCGGCCCTGGTCGTCCTTGACCAGGAACTTTCCGCCACCGGTACGCGCGGCGGCGAAGCCGCTACCCTGCGAAGCGGGAGCCTTACCAGAGCCCCCGCTAGCCGTAATCAACTTTAGATTGGAGCCTGGGCTGTCAATCTCCAGCACCACGGACTCGCCAGCCTCGTAGAGCCGACCATTGATAAACGATCGCTCCAGCACCTCGTAGCGCTTAGCCATTGGTCTGCACTCCTGCAACCACGCCGGCGGTGATCTTGCCCTGGGTCGGGGCCGTGCCGGTCACGGTGTAGTTGAGCCGCAGAAAACGCTCGGTCTTCTGCGGCAGGGTGATTACCGGGGCCTGGTAACCCAGCTTCAAATCCGCAAGCGGGATAACCACGGAGTAGAGCGAGCGGGGGGAACTGAATGCCGAATTGTCGTCGGTCTGCAGTTCTACGGTGAGGCTGGTCAAGGTGTTGAATGCTTCAACGACCTGGATAACCAGAGGAATGTCACCAGCACGGCCGACGTCCTTGTTGTCGCCGCGGTCAATGACGTCGGTCGATGCCGCCGAGGCAGTAATTGCCTGGGCATTCGACATGAGCAGCTTTGCATCAAAAAGCATGGTGGTGTCTCCGAGAAGAGGAAACCGCGCAGTCGTCAGACTACGCGGGCTTCGGTGTTGAGAATCGCGTCGTTGCGCTTGATCGGGATGCCCAAGAACTCTGGGATCTTCTTGCCGCCGTACTCGCCGATGGTGAGGTTGACGTTTTTGGAGTTCATCGCCTGCTTGTGCAGCCACGACTGGATCGTGCGGTTGGCGTAGATGATGGTGCGACCTTCGCCCTGCTCGGGGTTGTCGATGCGATACAGCGCGTCAATCATCAGGTCGATGATGTTGGCACCGGTCGCACCGTCGCGGGTCAGTGCAGTGACATCGATGTTCGCGATACGGGCGTTTGCGCGCCAGTCGCGGACGGACATGCCGATATCCCACTTGAAGTGGTCGCGGTACGCCTCGAAGTCGCCGCCGTTCTCCGCACGGGCGGTTTGCTGGCCGAGGAACTTGTGCTGGAAGCCCGCCACGCTGCCCTTCGGATAGAGCAGGTGCGTGGTCATCTCGCCCCAGGTGACGAACCAGATGGAGGTGTTGGTGGAGCCCGTGCCGCCGGCGTCGACGATGTTGGCACCAGACTCAGCCGATTTGTCGTTGTAACGCGGCGCCAGGCCCAGGAAAGCCTGCGGCTCTGCCTGGGTATTGCCGTAGATCATGTAGCGGGCAGCTTTGTTGTTGAAGCCCTGCAACTTGGCCATGTTTTCCGAGGTGCGGAAAGCGTCTGCGTTACCGCTCAGGTCAGCCAGCGCTTTATCGACCAGGCCGTAATCCTCCATCATGCCGGTGGTATCAAGTACCGGCACAGTTTGGGATTTACTTGGCTGAATGCCCTGGTTGAACATCCGCCAGGTTGGTTCGGGGATGCCGGAACGCATGGTGGTCTTATGCTTGGAGCCGTCATTGCACTCCTGGTACTCAGCGTCCATGAGGATGTCGTTACGCTTAGCCATCAGCTCGACGATCTTCATGATTTTCTTGCTGCTGTCCTCCCGACTGAACTTGTCGATCAGGGTCGGCATGGTGGAAGTAAGGATGCCCATCGGTTTTTCTCCTGCGGTTTATAAGTGCCTTAACGAAAGGCGTCGACAATCGTCATTTCTTGGGGTGCGTCCGCTTGGGTGCCCGGCATGACGAACTTGTCTTCCGAGATAGCCGCGCTGATGCGATGACAGAACTTGAACAGCGCCGGGTGGTTGCCCAGGCCGGACTCGTTCAAAAGGTGGGAAAGGGATTCGTCACCGAAGGCCTGAATGACCTTCACAGCGCTGGCGACGCTCTTGTCGTAGTTCTCGCCGCCCAGCTGGGGGTCGTTCTTGATCTCGGCTGCCCACTGCTGACCCTGGGCAACGACCGCCGCCTGGTAGGCCTCTGCCTGCTTGGTAGAAAGCGCGGTTTGCAGATCGATCAGCTTCTGCGCGGATGCCTGGGGAATGTTCAGTTCCTTGGCCAAGCCCTTGAACGCATCAAGGGTGCCGGCATCCATCTCGTAGCCTTCTGGCAACGTGAAGTCGGCGTAGGCCTCCGGCGCGCTGTTGGCCGCCTTCTCGTCTGCCAGCTTCTGGGCTGCTGCCTCGGCTTCTGCTTTCTGTTCAGGGGTCTGCTGAGCGGCCTGGGCGGCAGGGTCAGCGGCTGGTGCAGCCTGGCCCAGCAGCGTTGTATCCGCCGCCGGCGCGGCTGCCGCTGGGGCTGGGGCTGCCTGGGGAGCAGCAGCCGGGACCGCGCCACCAGCTGGTGCACCATCGGCCCCGGCCTCGCTCATCACCACAAAGCCCATCAGTTTCATCATCAGGCGATTCATTGATCAGCCTCCTGTGCGTAGTTCATTGGTGGTTCCTCTACTGGTTGCTGGGCGTTTTCCGCAGCCATCACGGAGAACAGCGCCGGACAGAGCTCGTTGATCTCGCCCAAAAGAAAAAGGCCAACATTGCGTTGGCCTTCGTTGAAGTTCGTTGCGGCATCGGTCGGGCCGATTGAGGGCTGAAACACTCGACAGCGTCCCATCGATCGCCACATGAAGCGGCGGCCGCGGGGATCGTTCATCAGCCAGCGAAAGTCGGCGACCTCCTGCGCCCGGGCGATCTGCTCGGCCAGGGTCTGCTCGCGTTGCTGCTGCTCGTCCTGCTGATCCATCACAGCGCCCCCGCGAGCTGGGTCAGCGCGTTGTTGCCGCCGGTGTCGGTCTGGCTCAACAGCTGCGCGCCTTCGATGGCGCTACCGAGCTGCTGCTGAATTGCCGCCTGCTGTTCTGCCTCAGCGCGTTGCCGGCGGATCTCAGCAACCATGTCGTCAGCACGGACCATCGTTGGCGGTGTACCGATAAGGTCGAAGTACTGGCGCATGGCCTCATCAGCGTCGAGCAGGTCCAGGGGTTGGGTGCTCTGGGTCGTGGTGGCCACCGTGCCGGCAAAGCCAATCGCACGCTCAATGCTCGACACCCCGATGGCCTTCTGGGCCTGGGCCAGGATGCTGGTGAACTCGACACGCAGCTCAAGGGTTTGCAGTTCCTTGGGCGGCGGCGGGATCAGCGGCGCCCCGGGCAGCAGCCCCATCCAGCGCGGAATGGACTGTTCCAGCATCTTGTTGAAAACCATATCGACAAGCGGGTCCAGCAGGTCATCGGTCTGGCGCTCCAGCACCGGGCCCAGCATCAGCAACTTCTCTTCCTTGCGTGTCGCGATCTCGTACGCCGTCCGGACGCTGTCCATTTGGCTGATCATCAGGAACAGATCGACGAAAAACGCGGTATCGATGATGCTGCTGTCCGCCTGGATCTCGCCCCGCAACTGGGTGATCCAGGCCGGGTTGACCATGTAAAGCGGCTCAAACTTGGCCCCGAGCTGCTGGTCATTCAGGTAGGTGATACCACCTGGCAGAATTGATGCTCGCTGCCCCTTGAGGCTCACAGGGGCACCCATTGGCGGGCGCACCCCCTTCTCTATCATTTCGGCCTTGCGCCGCTCCATCAGCTGCACAGCCTTGGTGGAGCCGATGCAAATCGACCCTGGGCCAGAGCCATAGACGTCCTCACCCAGCACGTCCCAACGCGGGGCCATGCATGGGAAGGTTTTGAACCCTGACTGCCGCAGCACCGAGTCTTTATCGCTGCCCTTCTCCCAGTACACGGAGCGGAAGGCCATGTTGGTGTTGTCCTGGCGGCCGGGCTCGCGCATGTCGTTTGGCTCAACCGCATGGACAATGTCAATCCAGGCCTCTGGGTTGTTGCTCAGGACGTTGCGGGCCGTTGGACTCAACGCAGCTTCGCCGAACTGCTGCGCCATCTGGCGGGCCGTCATCCGATAGTCGCGGTGCAGCGTGTCCACCTGGTTGCGGCTGTTGTTCGCCAGCATGTAGCTACCTACCGCCAGGGGGTAGGCGCGGATCAGATCCTGCTCATCTGGCAGCACCACCATGGGCGCAGTACCAAACACGCCCTCTTCCGAGTAGCGGTTTGGCAACACGCTGTACAGGTTCGACCTGGCCATGACTTCGCGCATGGCCTTCTCGACCGAGTACAACCAGGCTTTGACCGGGGCGAACTCGGCCATGCCAGGGTCCGGCGGCCCGAACTTCACCCAGGGGGATGCGGGGTTAGTCATACCCGTATGCATGCCGGCGCCGAGCGTCCTTGCGGCGAACGTGGCCTGCGGGTTGATGATCTTCTGATCACGCCGCCTGCCGTTGTTGGTGTCGGTGCTGGACCAGCGGCCAGAGCGCGGGCTCATGAAGTCGCCCAGGTCGCGCCACTCCTGGAGCCAATTGCTGTCCCGCTCGTTCCGTAGTCGGGCGTTCGTCTTCTCCAGACGCTCGCGGAGGGAGTCGGCCAACTTACACCCCCAGCAGGGTTTTCTGGCTGGTGCTGGCATTGCCCAGCAGGCCGGCGGACCCCGTCAGAATTGTGGAGTTCTGGCCGGACTGGGCAAGCCGCCGGCGGCGCTCAGCCTCGACCGCCGCCTGCACAGAGTCGCTAGAGGTGGTAGGGGCTGCAGCTGTGCTTCCCGTAGTCTCTGCGATTGCCGCGGCGGCCTTGGGCTCGTCCTGGATCAAATCCAACGAGGTCGGCAGGCCGGCCTTCTTGAACAGGTCCAGCGGGTCACTGATTTTGTGGATCGGTTTAATGATCTTCTTGAGGGAGCTACCGCACATGTTTATGCCTCCTGGGCGTATGGGTCATAGTCGGATTCCAGCTCGCTGCCGCGGCCGCCTCCGGTGCTGGTGAATTGGTTTTTCATCACCGGCATTGCGTAGGTAAGGGCCAGCGCGTCGGCGTCATCCGGTGAGATCCCGAGGCGTTTTTTGATATCGGCCTTCTTCTCCAGCTGGATCTGGTCACTGGCGTTATGGGTGTACTCCGGCGACGTCAGCTCAGCCTCAAGTTCTGTTGACACATCCAGCGCCAGGCCGGCGCGGATGCCTTCGCGCATCTGCCACCACATGTAAGTCCGCATGTTCGCGTAGTGCCGGTCTGGGGCTGCGCTGGCGAAGTTGATATCGATGATCACCACGCCCGGCATCAGCCGGCGCAGTTGGTCGGCCACTGGACCACCTACCCCCGTTGAGTCAACAAACACCGCATCCGGCCGGCGCTCCTGCACCACTGTGCAGACCTTGGCGATGAACAGCGTTGTGTTCCGGGTTTCGCTGCCGGGAATCTTGATCGTTGGGATCGACTTGGAGTCGAGGCCGCGGCGGAACCTGATCACGTTGTTGTCAGCGCCGCCCCGGGCGATATCGATGCCGCAGACCAGGGCGTCGTCCATGCCATAGACGGGATCGCGCCGCATCGCCTCGGCGACCCAGTCGGTCGGAATCAGTTGCAAGTCGGAAGCCCTCGGGAACATGCCGCGCACACGGATGCGGAAAAAGTCGCTGTCTTCGCCGTAGTCTTCCAACCACTTGGCGATCTGCGTTTTGTTGGTGCCGTCGACCGTGCGGCTGTCGACCTGGCGGTGCGTCCAGCGGTGGCCGTACTTGGTGAAGCACTCCCGGAAACGTCCGGTTGTCTTTGTCGGGTTGCCGAAGGCCGTCCAGATGATTTCTGTGCCCTCGTCCGTCAGGGCCCCCTCGGCAACCTCCCATACCAGATCGGCGATGGCTGACGCCTCGTCGAACACCAGCAGGATTCGTTTGCCCTCGTTGTGAAGGCCGGCGAATGCCTCGGTGTTGGTTTCCGACCAGGGCACCGCGTCCACCCGCCAGTTCTTTTCGTGCTCGGGGTCAGTGCTGATCAGCGCCGTAGCGGTGAGCCGGAACCAGTGGCTGGTGATCGATAGCCGGTTCCACTTCGCGACCTCGGGCCAGGTCTTGGTGCGCAGCTGCGTCTCGGTGTTGGCAGTGACCACGCCGCGGGTGTCAACGGCTGTATCGAGTGACCACTTGATGATCCAGGACACGAGTGCCGACTTGCCGATGCCATGACCGCTGGCCACCGCTTCATGGATGATCTCGCCCAGGTCCCTGGCGCCGGCCCGGATCTTTTTGCCGATGGAATCGAGAACCTTGATCTGCCACTGCCTCGGGCCGGCCTTGTTCGCCAACTCGGTGCCCGGCTCCCCCCAGGGGAAGGCGTACCAGACATACCCCAGGGGGTCGTCGGCGAATCTAAGAATGTCCTCGACCAGCTGCTGCTCAAGATCGATTTTTGCTGGCGCGTTCACTGGCCTTTGCCATCCGTTCCGAAAGGGTGAGGCTGACGTCGACCGCCACCTGGTCGCGGAAGGCATTCACATTGACGTGCTTGCCCAGCAGTTCCAGGTTCCTGACCTTGTCAGGCCATTTCAGCTTTTTCAGGATGCCGACCATTGACCGGTCTTTGCCCTGCCCTTCGAACATCTCGGCAAGATCGAAGCCCGCCAGGTACTGGCGCCAGACCTTGGGCCACTGCGAAAGCGGCTTGACCGACATGTCGTCGTCGAGAATGTCCAGGACGTCCATCTGGTCGATCTCAGTAAGCCGGTGCAGCACGTAGTCTGCGTCTACCTGCGTGCGCTTGTTCCGAGCCTCCATTGCCGCCTTGATGGCTGCAGTGATCTCGGGGTTCTGCATGTTCTGCCAGGCCTGGTCCTTGGCCCCCTTGGCGCTGTAACCGGCCCGGACTGCTGCCTGCGTTGCGTTGAGGTCCACCAGGTATTCGGCGACAAAACGCTGCTGCTTTGCTGTCAGGGCCATAGGTGGTGGTCTTCCTTAGGTTGCGTCGACCAGATCAGCGCTCGGCTCTGGCACAGGTTCTGGCGCGACTGGTTCGGTCGGAGCAACTGGCTCAGGTGCTGGGGCCTGTTCCTGAATCCAGAGGTAGCGGGAGAACGCCGAGGTGATGCGGTCGCCCGAGTAGAAGCGCGCCCCGACATCGAGAAACTCCACGCGGTCGGCAGTAACGTCGAGGGTGTCCTCGAAAGTCCGGACTTTGAAATTGATCTTTCCCATGTTCATTTCCTCTTGAGGCAAACGGTGTTGACGTAGTCCTGCAGGCCGGCCAGCGCCCTTACTGCGTCGTCGCCGTCGTTGGCGATTCGGACAATTCGTTCAGCAGCCGCTGGGTTAAGTTCGGCTCGCGCTTCTGCAGCATCCAGGCCGGTGGCGCCGGCGGCGGTTCGCACAGAGGGGCAACGGGCTGGGACTGACAGCCGGCGCTCGCCAGCAGCGACAGCAGCACGAATGCCGGAATTGGTCTGGTTCGCACGTTCGCGCTCCTGGGTGTGGTCGGTGTCGAGCTGGGCCAGCAGGCGCTGGGTGTTGCGGCGGGATGCGGCGGCGGCTTCAAGCTGCGTGTTGCGCTCTGTTGCAGCATCGAGCGCAACGGACTGGGCCTGGATGCGCTGCCAGCCGCCATAGATCAGGAACAGGCAGGCCACCAGGGCGGCGATCAGGTAGCGGATCATGGTGGCCACCAGTTAGGCGAACTTGGCGGAGCGCGTGTTGATGATGCCCAGGTAAAGCACCATTGCATCGGCCTGCATCTTCAGCAGTTGCTGCTCGTCCTCAGGCAGGCCAGCAAACAGCGGGGTGTGCAGGAATGCTTCCAGCTTCTTGAGCCGATCCGCCAGCTGCTCCTGCTCGGCAATCACACGCTGCTGGTGCGGCGCCAGGTGACCGACATGCCCCATGGGCACATAGGCAGCTTCGAACACGTCTTTCGGGCTCCAGCTGGTGTAACCATCCTGGTACTGCACTGCATAGCCTTCGCGGCCATCGGCGTGCGCTTGCGGCCACGCGGTGACTTGTTTGGTGCCAACGTAGCTCTGGGTCATTGCTGGCGCTCCTGCGTAGCTTCGTGCAGTTGCTGCTTGAGCGCGTAGCCCATCAGCGGCCACACCTTCTGCTCGGCGTTCTCCCGGGCAATCTTGCGACCAATCTCGGCGTCGAAGTTCTCGGGGCTGGCACAAGCCGACTCGCCGGTGACGGTGAAGCCGTTGCGCAGCACCAGGACGCAGAAGGTCAGCGTATTCAGGTGGTCTTTGCCGAACGTGGAAGTCATCGACTCGCCGCCGACGTTGGAAAGCTTGCTGTGCGCAATGGCACCTTCCAATCCCTCCCTGGCCGTGAAATACCACTCAGCAGCAACGTTGGCGCGTAGTTCGCCAAGACTGATGCGTGGCGCGGTCAGGCCCTTGGCCTGGATTTCCTGTTCGATTGCTTGGTCGTTCATGGGTAGTGCTCCGGGGTTGGGGATTGGTTACTGGGCGGCCTTGCACTTGGCGTTGCGCTCAAGCTGCCGCTGCCAGACGCCCCAGCAGCGGTTGTTGGGCTTGCCGTTGATCTTGGTGCTGCAGTCGTAGCCGGCGGCGAATCGGTACAGCAGCAGCGCCTCGCATGCGCCGACGTAGTTGCCTTCCAGCAGGTAGCGGCGCGGGGAACCCTTGCGCCAGGTGCCACCGCCGTACTGGCCGACGAAGTCGAGATAAATGTCGAACTCTTCCTGATGCAGGCGGACTCCCGGCAGGCTGGCGGCGAACTCCTTTTCCGCCTGGCTGTTCAGGTTCCGGGCCAGGATCTCGGCCCGGGGCCGGGTGATGGTGTCGCCCATGCGGACCGGGGTGCCGTCCTCCCAGCGCGTGGAGCCGTAGCCCAGGGTAGGCACGTCGCCTTTCGTGGGGATCACGGCGTGATCGGTGAACCCCTCGCTGGCCTTCCAGGCTCCGAAGCCGGCGGCGCTCATGCTCAGCAGGCCCACGGCAATGCGCTGGCGCAGTTGCGGGCTCATACATCGCACCGAGAGCGGTACATTTCGATGCGGGCGGCACTTTCGGCAGACTCCCGAAGCTCTCTTGCCTCGCGCTCTGCGGATTCGCGCCGATCCTTGCGCACTTGGAAGTAGAGATTGATCAGCAGGCCCAGCACGGCAACCGCCACGCCAGAAATCCCGATCCAGTTGACTTGGGATATCCAACCGATGAAACCGGCAGCGCCGCCGGCGATCATGCCCTTGTTCGCGACGGACGCACCCACCACCTCAAAAAGTCCCTCTGGTGCAGGGTTGGGCATTTGTGAACTCCTGGCTGGGGCTGTCATGGGGCCTCCAGAAACGAAAAAGCCCCGCACGATGGCAGGGCTCAGGATTGAAATTTGGGCAACAAAAAACCCGCTCTAGGCGGGTTTCTGGGTTTCGGGTGCGACTTCACACCGTGGATAAATCATGCCGAAACCCGCACATCGGTGTCAACTCACTTCGCATGCGCCCAGCGAGAATCCAGTAACCTCGGACAACTTCCCGCGCCACAAAATGCCAATCTTTCCGTTCGGCGTCAGCTGATTGCCGTAGACATATCGAGCGTTTTTCAGGTGGATGAACTCGTCATGCTCGTCGTCGTCCTTCTTCCGGAACTCACTCCATGCGGCGAAGCCTGAACGCACGTCCTCACTGGGACCGCCAGGCCAAGCATCGGCAATTGAGTTGGCGAAATCTTCGAAGTACTCCTTCGTCGAGATCATCTGGCCAGATATCACACCACCTTGAGTGATAAGGGTTATACCGAACGACAAACTATTCTCATGAACACTTTTTACCAATGTCGCCAAGAATGGATCTTTCACGTTTCTCTCCTAGAAATTGAATTACCGCTTGGCTAAGGACTGGTAACCAAACAATCAAGCGGCCTCCCTCTCCTCGATCAGAACGCGCCCGACTGGAGCAAGCACAAGCCGATCGATCTTGCCGAGCGTATCGAACATCAGCTGCACCAGCCAGCCCCAGTTGCGGGTCCAATTGCGGCTGTCCAGCTCGACGCCGTGGTGGTCGGCCAACCAGCCGCGGAACACCCACGGGTTTGCCATCGGGTCGGGGTTAGCGCCCATGCCCCCCTGGACCATGTGGCGGTAGCGCACCAGGACACCCCGGGCGACGTAGTATTCCCGGCTGTAGTCCAGGCACCGCCGCTTCTCGCCGCGCTCACGTAGCGCCAGATCAACACCGCCGGCCAGCAGTCCGTGGGCGGCCTCTTCCCATGCATTCGACTGTTCGGTGGTGATAACCGGGGCGTACAGGTGGTGGCCAAAGGCCTGGTGCTCCAGCGGCAGGCTGGCAATCGCGTTCTGCACCCGACCGGCGATGGCCATGTGGGCGCATTTGCCCAGGTTCTCCCAGCGATCAGGCCGCGTTTCGTTCGCCACGTAGCCGCGCTTCCCCAGCTTCGCCCCCTCCAGGCCGTGGTGCATGACGCTGTCCCATGGCGTGTAGTAGCAATCGTGCCAGGCCATCCGTGCGCTGGTCAGTCTCATGGCCACCCCTTACCGCGTAGTTTTGCGTAGTTCACGATGGCAGGCCCTCCAGCGGCACCACACGTACCAGGACGCCGGGCTTTTCGGCAAAGCGCTTGCTCATGGAGACGTTGACCACCTGCACGTCGTCCTTGAAAACGATGCCGTTGATCCCGTCGCAGATCGCTTTCAGCACGTTGTCGGCGTCGGGCTTTTTCGTCGGCATGACTTCACCGGCCAGGGCCTGAGCGGTTTTCTTCTTCGACCAGGACACGGCAATGCCCACGGCGATTTTCAGTTCCACCAGCACTGGGCCGGTGATCAGCTCGCGGCCCTGCATGGCCTGCTGCGCAGCTACGGCAATAAGCGATTCGTAATTGGCGGTCTTCTTCGGCGTGAACATACGGGCATGGCCGCCGATGGTGGAAACCCTGGGCCTGCCCTTCCCCACAGCTTCCCCAGGCACGACGAACGAAACGGGTTTGTGATCAGACATGGGTGCCCCTCCTGATACCAAGCTTGGCCAGCAGCATGGCGCGGCAGGCCTTGGGGTCCTTGGGGATCTCCAGGATCTCGACGATGCGGTCAGCCTCGGCCTGGGATTGCTCCAGCTGGACCTGTTCGCGTGGCCGCATGCTGTCGTGGGTGATGCCCTTGGCAATTCGCCCTTCCAGGGGCTGGCCTGTCTGTACGCGGCGCATGACGATGGCGTAATTGCGTTCGAAGCGCTGGAACAGGGCTTTGTCGCCGTGATCCGCGGTACTCAGGTCAAACTTGCTGGTGGCCTCGGCGGCGACGTCGACGGCTTTGTGGCTGTACGTTCCGCGCAGTGCTTCGTCCCAAGCCTGGGCCGTACTCGGCAAGCCCTTGACCTGCTGGCACATTTCCCGGAAGACGTTCGCAGGCGGCGGCCAATCGAACTCTGCCCCCTTCTCTGCCAGGGTGTTCAAGCCGTTGGCGAGCTGCGCACCGGTGATCCCCTGCAGGACCTTGGACCAGGTGTGGTCCGGATCAGCGATCACGCCAAAGCTCGACGTCCAGCGGTGCCCGTAGAACTCAGCCATCTTGATCCAGAGCTTGTCCATCAGCGCTTGCGGCATTCTCTCGGGCTTCGATTGCGGCGCGGACACGGTCTGGAGCAGAGAGGGGGCCCGGCTTAGCAGGTCGTTGGTGGCCACCTTGGGCACCCTGGCCTTGATGGTCTTGGGCATTTCGCGATGGGGGTTGCTGGGTAGCATTTCCGTTTCTCCCGCTTGCTTGGTCGCTGCGCATACCGCGCCTCAGGTGCTGGGCGAGCGCGTGCTCCCACTTGGCCTGGGTTCGGTGATCGTCTGGGGAAGCGATCCAGAAGGATTTGAATTCGAGGAATTGGTCTTGATCGAAGACCTGGCCCGAAAGGCCGTTGCGGGTCAGCACCGCGGCGAATGACTTCGCGTCGGGCTCCCAGTGTTCGTGCATGGCGAACTTGCAGCGCGAATCCGGAAAGTCCTCGCGCGGTGGTGGTGGTGTTTCTTTATCTGTATCTGTATCTTTATTCGTTGAGTTCTCGTTCAACGGTTTTTCAACGGGCGTTGAACGGGCGTTGCCTTTTTGTTGCTGTTTCGCTGCGTTTTTGTTCTTTCTGGCCTCTGCCGAGGCCTTACCCGCTGCACTGCGCTGGTTCTGGGTGGCATGAACAGCCTCAAGGTCACGCTCGATGCGCTCATGCACCCACGCTTCCCCGTTGTCGTTGAAAAACTCGTTCAACGACTGTTCAACGTCCGTCCAACGCTCGTTGGAAAGCCGCGCAATCCGGGCCAGTCGGGCTTTCGGAATCGCCCGCCCCGTCTGCCAGTAGTTGAAAATCAGCAGCAGGTAGGCACCGTGTTCCTCGGTGGTGAGGTGCATGGTGTCGGCCAGGTAGTCGGCAACGTAGAGCTGCATGTACGGCAAGGCGGCCATGATCAGTCCCACTCCAACTGGTGAACGCCTTCGATCTGCTCCATGTGCAGCTTGGCCATGTGCAGATAGGCGGCGATATCGCGCTCACGGAAGCAACGGGCATCAGTCGGCACCACCTTGAGGTCGAGAACCGCCAGGATCTGCGTGAACTGCTCAAACCTTTCGGGCTTCATCCGGCTAATCGTTGCTTCATCGCAACCGACCGCATGCGCCACAGGGGCATTCCCCACAGACGCAAGGCGCTGCATGAGAACTGAGTAGTTCTTGCGGGCCCTTGCGTCCTGCTCGGGGCTTAATTTGTTCGCGCTCATGATCAGGCCGCCACTTCAGCGGAGCCTTTGAAGCGCTCCGGGTAGAGGATGTGGATTTCGGTCAATTCCTTCTGGTCGTCGGCAAGTTCGGTGTTGAACACCCGGCAAAGGCTCTCGGCGAGCGAAACAGAGGCGCGCTGCTCTCCTCGCTCAATCCGAGAAAGGTTGCCGGTATCGACCTGGCCGCCGAGCTGTGCAAGGCGTGCAGACACGTCCTTGAGCGTCCAGCGGCGCTGTGTACGAGCAAGTTTTAAGGGAGTCATGGCGTTGGCCCTGAGTGAATGTCAAAAAATATTCTGCGCATAGCGCAGATTTAAAGCAAACAAAATCTGCGCATGGCGCTTTGCGTGCCACGCAGTAAGTAATGAGAATTGCGCTCATGGAAATTGGACAGAGCATCAGAAAAGCGCGGAAGGCCAAAGGCTGGACGCTGGAAGAACTTGCACACCAGGTCGGGTCCGACACTGGCAACTTGTCGCGCCTGGAGCGCGGTCTGCAGGGTGCAAGCCATGAAATGCTTAACAAGATCGTAAAGATCCTGGGCATTTCCTTTGAGCTGCCCCAGGACCCGGCACTGGCCAACGTATCCATGGCGCTGCAACCAGTGCGCGCCGAAAAGTCCTACCCACTGATCAGTTGGGTAGTTGCTGGGAGCTGGGCAGAGTCCCCGGATCTATATCAACCTGGAGATGCAGAGGCGTGGTTGCCATCTACTGAAAACGCTGGAGATAAAGGCTTCTGGTTGACCGTGCGCGGCGACTCTATGACCTGCATCGGCAACCCCTCTTTTCCAGAGGGCTCTAAAATCCTGGTCAAGCCGGAGTCTGATTTGATCAGCGGTAAGTATTACGTCGCTAAGCTGCTAGACAGTGGCGAACAGACATTCAAGCAATACGTTGAGGACGCAGGACACAGGTACCTAAAACCCCTGAACCCCAACTACAGAACCATTGAAATCAACGGTAATTGCCACTTTATCGGGCGTGTCGTCGACACGAAGATGACCGGACTTTGAGGCTTCCCCATGAATCGCGAAGCCCAAGCAGCACACCGAAAGCATGCACAGACCCTCGCGCTAATTTCATTCTTTGTGCTCGGCGGCATTCTCTACTGGCTGACAACACTAGCGGAGCATGTCCATAACAAGAACTGGCGAGATGTGCTTGAGTTCGTTCTTTATGCGGCATGCTTCTTCGCTGTGTTCACAATCGGCCCCATGACCGAGTTCTTTTACGGCCGCATAACTCGCAAATAACTCCCTCACTTTCGAAAACAGCCCGCCCTGCGCGGGCTTTTTTTCGTCTCCATTTTAAAAAATCTGCGCTTGACGCAGAAATAATTCTGCGCATAATGCAAATCACTTTCTGCGCATTGCGCAGATTTACAAACCGCTCTTTAGCTCCACCGCATCACCTTTGCCGGATCACCACCGGCGGCAACAAGGCAGCGATGAACCGGCCTCAACGGTTCAGAGGGTTGGCAACTGACCCGGGCGTGCAGCGTAAAGCGCCAGAAGCAGTTATCCAGCGGGAGAACAAGCCGAAAGGCCCGCGGCTGGAGGAACAACACGAAGGAGGCCGGCGAGAACGTAGCCAGTAGCTGATCGCCGGCCAGCAAGGAGTTTTCACTGATGCACCTGGTTACCCGGGTGCATTGGGAAAACAACCGGAGAACCACCAAGTGACCTACTACCTGAATGACTACATCCGGCTCTGCCACGAATGCAGCACCGACCGCAGGAACATTGGAAACATGCTGTCGATCGTGATCCCAGAGGTTCAACGCCGGGCATGCGAAATACGGGAGGCGCTGAGCCAGTTCCCAGCCGTCTGGTTGTGCTGGCAAGACCTTGAGCGCGACGCGGTCGAGCTTGAACAGGCAGTTGCTGCGGGCCTGGCGCGCTGCACGCTTGAGCCAGAGCAACAGGACCTGTTCGCAGCATGACGATTTTGGCCGAATCGCGCAGAACCTGATTCCCCCTTCTAGCCGGTGCCGAGCGGTGAAATACCGACTGATTCGATTGTGGATCACGCACCGGCTACCTATCCCCTCCCCCGAATCCATCCGAATGCACTCACGCCGCGCCCACCGGCAACCAGCGGTGCCTGAGTGCATCCAGCTGAATTTGAACCAACCGGAGCAAAGCCATGAACAAGCAAGTACTCGTGCAGAAAGCCCGTTCCGCTAACCGGGACGTCATTGCCCACGTTCGCGCTCGCCGTTTCTGGGCCGCCGACCTGGCAGCCGACACCCGCGATGCCTGCATGGCCGAAGCGCGCCGCGCCTGAAACCCACCGCCTGGAGACGGCTATGCACCCAAGTATCGAACTCGGAAAGCAAGTCCGCGCAGCCCTGCGCACCCGCTCGCGTATTGCCACGAAAGACCTCTACGAACTGATCGGGCGCCCGTCTCCAGTGGAGAAACCGCGGTTCATCGTGAAGCCCGCCGGCGTGGCGTTCTTCCACGTAATTGACAGCAGCACAGGCAAAGCCCAGGGCTTTCGCCGTGATCACAACGAAGCCTGCGCCGTTGCTCGGCGCCTTGAAGCGGAGAATCGGCCATGATCGACTTTCTGGAAACACCCGAGGGGCCGGACTGGCTCCATGATGCGATTAACACCCTGATCTGTGGCCAGAACGTGACGGCGCCACGGGCGCACGGCAAGTCTGTTGCCCTGGTCACCCCGCAGTCGCTCTATGAGGCGCTGGCGGAGCACCTGGGCGCCCAGGAACATATCGCTCCGCTGCTTACCGACAATCGCGAGTACCCGATTGAGCGGATGATCTGCGAGGTGATCGCCGACGGGCGTCGGATCCATCGGAAAGCCTACGATCTGGCCATTGAGGCGATTGGAAACCCAAAGGATGAGCACCCAACGGTCCTTCATGGCATCGCCGATTCGCTGATCAGGCCCTGGGCCAACGAGTACGGACGAGCACGCGCCGCCGAAATTGCTGCAGACACTGCTGCTGATCAGGCGGAGCAACGAAAGGCAGACGCAGCATGAGCGGCACCGGCGCGCACAAACGCGGCCAACATCTGGCGATCCGCTGCGCAAAACTCCGTCGCGAAGGCCTGTCCCTTTCCGAAGTCGCCCAGGCCACCGGCATCAAGAAAGAGCAGGCCAACGCCAAGATCATCCTGGGCGAGCGGCTTCTCTCGCTGGTCGAGTCGTGATCGCCCTTCTCTACTGGCGTAGCTCCTTCCCTGCCCTCGCGCTCTGCACCGCCGCAATGCTGATCGGCACCCTCGCCGATCACCTCACCCAGTAACCCTTCTGATAAAGCGCTGCGAGATTCGCGGCAAGGAGCTCCCGTGTCCGCACAAACTGAACTGGCCGCGGTGCCGCCACAAGAAACAGCCCTTGCTGTTTACAGTGCGCCGAATGGCCTTGAGCCTTGGTTGCAACAGATTCGCGCCGAGATCGACGGCTTCACCCCCGATATCAGCACCCGCAAAAGACGCTGCGCGCCGGGCCGAGGAAGCCGTCGAGCAGGCACGCCTGGAAGAGCGCCACCGGGCGGATGCTGCAGCAGCCGAGACCGTACGCCAGCAAGAAGTGCGCGAGCGCAACGAAGCACACCGTCGGAGCATCAACCGTGCCGCCCTGGACGCCTTTATCGCCGAAGGCATGCCCGAGGAATGCGCCAAGCAGGCGATCACCCTGATCGCTCAGCGCAAGATTCCGAACATCGCCATTTCCTACTGAGGTCGCCATGAGCCAAATCGCCAGGGTCGAAACCCAATCCCAGACGCCTGCCATCGCCGCGGAGACGGTGACCATCTTGCAGATCATCCAGCAGGTGGCCATGTCCCCAAACGCAGACATCGACAAGATGGAGCGCTTGATGGTCATGCATCAGAACATCCAGGCGCTACAGGCCAAGCAGCAGTTCGACGAGGCCTTGTCCTTGATGCAGGAAGAACTGCCGGTGATCGGCGAACGCGGCGGTATCAAGGACAAAAATGGCCGAATCCAGAGCACCTACGCGCTCTGGGAGGACATCAACGAGATGATCAAGCCGGTGCTCGCCCGGCACGGTTTCGCGCTCTCATTCCGCACCCCGCGCAACGAGCGTGGCATTGAAGTCGAAGGCGTGCTGAGCCACCGGGCCGGTCACCGCGAAACCACCTCTCTGGTGCTTCCCGCCGATACCACCGGCAGCAAGAACGGCGTCCAGGCCGTGGCCTCTAGTGTCAGCTACGGCAAACGCTACACCGCCGGCGCCCTGCTCAACTTCACCACCACCGGCGAGGACGACGACGGCAACGGCGCTGTGGTGACACCGCGAGTCACCTCGGTACAGGCCACCCAACTGGCCATGCTGCTGGATCGCTGCAGCGACAAGGCCAAGGCCGCATTCGCCAGCATCCACGGCACCCCATCCGCAGTTGAAAAGGCCGCATTCGACCAGGTGCTTGGAATGCTGACCAAATCCGTGAAACAGCATGAAGCCGCGAGCAAGGAGAGCCAAAATGCAGATCATCACTGACATCGAGCAAGGCACCCCTGAGTGGCTGTCCCTACGCCTGGGCATCATCACCTGCTCGGAGCTGGACTGCTTGCTGGTCAGCGGCAAGGGTGAAGCAGGTTTTGGCGTGGCCGCCTTCACCTACATGGACCAACTCATCGGCGAGCGCATCACCGAAGAGGCCGCAGAGATCCCTTTTCAGACCAAAGCAACTATCCGCGGCCATGAGCTGGAAGGTGTCGCGCGAGGGCTTTATGAGGACCGCGAGAGCCTCAAGACTCGTTCAGTCGGGATCATCTTGAACCACGGCATCGGTTATTCGCCTGACGCACTGGTCGGCGACAAGGGCCTCACCGAGATCAAGACCAAGCTACCCAAATTTCAGGTGAGCGTGATCCTGGCCGGCGAAGTCCCAAAAGAGCACGTCGCCCAGTGCCAGGGCGGCCTGTGGGTTTCCGAACGCGAGTGGCTGGACTTCATCAGCTACTGGCCGGGAATGCCGCTCTTCGTCAAGCGCGTGTACCGCGACGAAGCCATGATTCGCAAGCTTGCCGAACGAGTGAAGACCTTCTACGAAATCCTTGATGAGCGTATGAACAAGGTGCTGGGGATAGCAGCATGACCAACAACTACATCCTGGTCCGATCCGATCGCCAGGCAGAACTGGAGGCAGCTAAGGCTGCCTTCTTCATGTCAGGCAAGAAAGTTGAGGTGCTGGAATCTAAATTCGAGCCCCGCCGGCCGCGCAAGGACCTTGATAGCCTGCAGGGCAAGAGTGCCGCCCGCCCGCAGCCCAAGCGCACCTACGAAGACCACTTCGTCCAGCGCAAGGCCTACGTCGACACGATCCGAGAGCTCGCCAAGACCATGACCATCGACCAGGCCATGGTCGCCACCGGGAAGTCGGAATCAGCCATGCGTCGGGCCTCCCATGAAGGCGGCTTCACGTTCAAGAGCAAGATCGTGGATAGGGAGCGGGATTTGAAGCTCATCGAGCGCCTGGCTGCTCTGCGGGACGCTGGAGTGTCACGCATTGCTGCATGCAGGAAGGTCGGGATCTCTGACACCCTGCTGAACCGCCTTGTGCTCGACTACGACTTCAACTTCCCCAAACGCTGGGAGAAGCAAGCTTGAGGCGCTTCAGCAACCGCCCGCAACAGCGCAAACGTCAAACCTGGTCGACAATACCGGCCAGCGGCATCGAGGAGGTAGGCCATGGCCAAGAGCAATGCGGATCGCTCAGCGAAAGCCTCGGCGAAGAGGAAGGAGCGCGGCGAAGAGGAAATCAGGCTGCACTGCCTGCCCGGCACTCGCCAAGCCCTTGCTGAGCTGATGGCCTGGAGCGGCATCGAGGAACAGGGCGAGGCGATCACGCTGATGATTCACCACCTACACGCCCTTGGCCCGGGCGGCGCCCTACCGCTCATCACTCCGCCGCGACACGAATACGTAATGCCCGAAAACGTGTCGCGGAAATTGAAGTTCGCCTATGACCGCGAAGCTCTTCGCATTTGTCACGACGAATAACCATCACGACGTTGCATCCGTTCACGGATCTCGATGCTTGAAACAGAATGAGCTACCTAAGAAGCTTTACGCTTAAAAGCGAAGATAAGGGAGAAAACATATTTTCGATCCTGAGAGTTGCTTGATCGGAGTTCGCCTCAGGGCCAAAATCAATTTTCTTCCAATTCATATCAAAAGTGCCTTTAGCTGATGCAATTGAAAGCGCGTTACTAGTCGGTGATACGAACCTAATACAGGAGCTTACACACCCTTCGCAAATCGATGAAAAGATGAATAATGCATTAAGATCCTTCTCCAACAACCCATCCCACATCGCCTTACACTCTAGAGCAACCGCCTTTAGCTCACCGCGTGAACTATTTAATTTATTCAAACTGCTCGAGAATCTCTCGACAATCATTTCAGCCAATTTACCCTCAACCCGTTCATCATCCAATACAAGACTCGCGGCTATCCTGGCGTCGGCCCAAACATTAATAACTTCTGTTTTGTACTTTTCTAATGATATCGCCATTCTTCTTGCAAGCTCATGATCAGCAGTACTCTTTACCTGGCTTTTCCAAGTATTTAGCCCTGATGCCGCGACTATGACAGCTGCACATGTAGCGATCACACCAACAATATCGAAGAAGTCATGAATATTGGGAGCCTTGAAAAATTCAGTACCAAGGGGCGCTTGTCCAATGAGAATCCCTAAAAATACCAGCAATATGCAACCAATCCAAACAACCGAATCCTTACTCAAGCCAAGCCCCTTGCTCTATGCGTCAGCACGTTGCTGTCGCCTGCATAAACAAATACCCCACTTATACGAATCACGCCAGCTGACGAGGATCACATATGAACACGTATCGACACACGTTCGCCGCAGTCTGTCCGTCCGACGGAGAGACCATTGTTTATCGCCTTGAACTCAAATCCTTGTCGATGATCCATGTCGAGCATATCCGAGCAGCCACCGCGCTGATTAAAAAAGGCTGGCATGAACAGATCGCCGATCGCCTGTCCGAATCGTTGGGTGGCGATCAAACTATCATCGCCACGCACCAGAGTGTCGAGATCGAAACAGTGAGGCTCAGCGGATGATCCATTACCACGGCACGCCTGTCAGCGGTAAGCGAGAAGATGCGGCAAAGTTCCTGGCAGGCCGGCACGCACTTGTGCCGTTCCCGCGCAAGGACGATCTTGGGATTGTCGCCGATGTGTGCAAATCGTTTGTTTTCGATAACGGCGCGTTCACGGTTTGGAAAAAGGGTGGCCAGGTAGACGTAGAAGGCTACACGCGCTGGGTCGAAGACTGGCATCGACACCCTGGATTCACTTGGGCACTCATTCCGGATGTCATTGACGGCGATGAAGAGGCCAACGATGACCTTGTTCGGCAGTGGCCAGAGGAACTACGTGGAGTGCCAGTTTGGCACTTGCACGAATCGACTGAGCGACTGCAGCGACTGGCGAGGTTTTGGCGAACCGTTGCCCTTGGCAGTTCTGGGCAATGGTCTACACCGGGCACTTGGTCATGGTGGAAGCGGATTGGCGCCGCGATGGACGCTGTCTGTGACGACCAGGGCCGGCCGATGTGTAGGCTGCACGGGTTGCGAATGCTCGACCCCGCGATATTCCAGCACCTACCCTTCGCCTCTGCAGACTCCACGAACGCCGCGGTAAATGGCGGAAGCATCAGCCGATTCGGGATGTACGCGCCGCCCACTGCTGGTCAGCGCGCAAATGTGATCGCCGACCGGATCGAGGCTCACAATAGTTCACCAATCTGGCAGCCGGAGACTCAGGTTGAGCTCGCGCTTCGATCAGCCAGCTGTGATTTCAATCTTGTGGGTTAGCCACTTAGCACTACTAATGGTCGCTTTGTCTCGGATAAGAGTCGGATTGCTGAGCAATTTTCCCCGAATACTCTCAAGCGCTTCATCATCCGTTCGATCTACCGAAGAGAACGCAGATCTTTCGTACGGGGCACGATCATTAGAAAGACGCTGATCTTTGATATTCAATGCGCGCAGGATCGTCACGCCTGGATCCTTCATGGGGCCGACATGAACAAAAACCTGTTCAACATTTGTCAAGTCGGCACTGCTCAATTCACTGCTCAGTAATAGCATTTCGATCTCCTTGATCCGGCTCCATACCGGGCCGAGCATAAATACCCCACTTCTACGAATCACGCCAGCCGGCGAGGATCACCTATGCACGTCTTGTTCTGCAGTTACGGAAATGACTCCATCGCCCTGATCCAGTGGGCGCATGAGCTCGGCCTGAAGGATGTCGTGTGCCTCTACTCTGACACCGGCTGGTCCGCAAGCTGGTGGGCCAACCGTGTAGCCAAGGGAGAGGCGCTGGCCCAGGGCTACGGATTCACCACCGCCCGCACCAAATCGGAGGGGATGCTCGAACTGGTCAAGCGTAAACGCGGCTGGCCGGGCGCTGGCGGACAGGGTCAATTCTGCACCGCGGAGTTAAAAGTGATTCCAGCATTGGAATGGCTCGACTCCAACGACCCAGACAAAGAGGCAACAGCCATGACAGGCGTGCGGCGCAGCGAAAGCAGGCACCGTTCGGACGCCGAGGAGCACGTTATGGAATCAGAGCGGCATGGCCGGAGGGAGCTGTGGCAGCCCCTTGTCCGGCACGACGATGCCATGCGTGACGCCCTGCTCCATCGCGCGGGCTTCGACGTGCTACCTCACCGGTCGCTCGAGTGCTACCCGTGCATCAATGCAAATATCGATGACATTCGGTTGCTTTCCGAGGACCGGATACAACTGATCGACATTACCGAGAAAGACCTGGGCTTCACCAGAAAAGGAAAGCCCCGAGTGATGTTTCGCACTGGGCGCCGCAAAGGTGCCGTTGGCATTCGCGCCGTTGTGCAGTGGGCAGCAGCGCCCAGGCCACGTGACCAGATGGAAATGTTCCCAGCTGATTGTGACTCAGGCTATTGCAGCGGATGAACTAGCTACCAGCAGATATTCGACTACTCCGAAACCAATTCGGCATGTTCGCCGGCCACGACGAGGCCATTGCCTGTTTCTGTGGTGATTAATCGTCAGTCCTTAAAGGCCGAAACAAGCCCCGTCAAGGCACCGATCAACCCGACAGCTATACCAAACCAATAACCTACCGCTTCGCGCCGATGCTTTCGCTCCTCTCGAATAGCCGTGCGGAGCTGGCGTACCCCCTCTGGCAATAGATATTGGGGCATTGCCTCATCGTTATCGTAATCAACTCTGCCATATAAATTCTTATCTTCATGGTCTGGCATTGAAATAGACAGTTTTTGCGCGACTTGCCGAAGGTGGCGCGTCTGAATCAATTGGCGCCACTCATAAAGAGCGTCGCTATCTCGAATGTAATTCATTCGAGCTCCACTCCAGTATTCGTCTTCGGTATTTGGCGGTTCTTTTAGATCCAGTTTATTTTGCGCTCTCTCGCATCGTCTGAGCTCCAAAAAATACTGTAGAACCTCAGGGATAAGCGACTTAATCCTCTCTGAAAGATCCATCCCTTTTTAACTCCTTAATTAACTGGTCCCGCAATATACAGGCGAGGAATCCCCATGCCCATTACCTATGGAAGCGTGTGCAGCGGTATCGAAGCCGCGACACAGGCCTGGCACCCGCTGGGCATGCGCGCCGCCTGGTTCGCCGAGATTGAGCCGTTCCCCTCGGCGGTCCTGGCCCACCACTACCCCGACGTGCCGAACCACGGCGATATGACAAAGCTGGCCGCCCTAGTGCTGGCCGGCAAGATCCCGGCGCCGGACGTGTTGGTCGGTGGTACCCCGTGCCAGGCCTTCTCGGTTGCCGGTATGCGCGAAGGCCTAACCGACCCGCGCGGTGCCCTCACCATCAAATACGTGGAGCTTGCAGATGCAGTTGACTATGTTCGCGCCGGTCAGCGAAAGCCCGCCAGCGTTATCGTCTGGGAGAACGTCCCCGGCGTCCTCAGCGACAAAGGGAACGCCTTCGGATGCTTTCTTGGCGCGCTTGCTGGGGAAGACTGCGAGCTGCAGCCTTCAGGGAAGAAATGGCAGGACGCTGGTTGTGTGTATGGACCCAAGAGAACAATCGCGTGGAGGATCCTGGACGCCCAATATTTCGGCCTGGCCCAACGACGCCGTCGTGTGTTCGTTGTCGCAAGTGCTCGAAACGGGTTCGATCCCACCGAGGTACTTTTTGAGCGCGAAGGCGTGCGCCGGGATAGTGCGCCGCGCCGAGGCGAGGGGGAAGACGCTGCCGGAACAATTACAGGCGGCGCTCGAAAGAACGGCGGATACAGCACCGATGATATTCCGCTAGCCGCTCCAGCACTCCGAGCTCAGTCGCAAAGCAGTCATCGAGCCGACTCGGAAGTATTCATCCCCGTGTCAGTGTATGGGGGGAATAACACCAGCGGCCCAATAGATATCGCTCCAGCACGCAACGCATGCGCCAGCGCCAGCGGAAGAATGGATTTCGAAAGCGAAGCCTTCGTAGTGCACGGAACGCAGGATCCGTGCATAAGCATAGGCCAGGCGCACACGCTGGGCCGGAACAATGGCCAGGAGAATGCTGTTCTTGCATTCTCCTGCAAGGATCAGGGGTCAGACTTCGGGGAGATCGCCCCTACCCTGCGTGTAATGAGTCACTCAGGCAGTCACGCCAACGCCGGTGGCCAGGTCGCCGTCTGCATAACCGGCGACATCACCCACACCCTGAAAGCCGATGACTTCGATGGCTGCGAAGACGGGGCAGGGCGAGGCCAGCCAATCACATCGGGGGCGTCAGACGTCCGGCGCTTGACTCCAACTGAGTGTGAGCGCCTCCAGGGCTTCCCTGACGATTACACACGCATCTCCTATCGCGGCAAGCCCGCGGAGGAATGTCCGGATGGACCTCGCTACAAAGCCATCGGTAACAGCAAGGCCGTGCCAGTCGTTCGCTGGATCGGTCGGAGGATACTAAAACAGCTGGCTACCTAACCTCCGCCATCTCCCGTGCCTCCACCAAACAACTGATAGTTGTTGATATCAACGGGCGTTATCCACGGTGGCTCTTTGTTCTCGACTCGCATTTTGAGGTACTCCCTCGTTCGGCCGACGTGGAAACGTTGCTGACGATCTCGCATCTCCTTAACCAGAAGCTTTGGAAGTCCGTAGCTCCCACACTTCGTGCATACCAGCTCAAAAAAGTGCCCTCCAGATGGCACCTCTACCGCCGGCCCCTCGCAGATATAGCAAGCCATGCTCACCTCCGTGTTACTGACAGCTGAACTGTAGTTGATCCCCAGCAGATCTCTATCACCCGGGCAAGCCCCGGATAGGACTCCCCATGCCCACAGAAACCCAACACCTGGAACAGCGAGTTGCTGCCCTTCAGTCAGATCTGAACGAAAGAGATCAGCGCATAGACGACTTGGAGTTCAGCGACAACGATCGCGAGCTGTCGCGGCGCAGCTGGTTCGACGAGGCCAAGCGGCTGGAGAAGGAGAACGAAGGGCTGCGCGCAAAGCTGGCCCAACAGGTCGCGCCGGCAGCACCGGATGGCTACTGCATCATGCCCCGCCACCTTACAGCCGAGAATGGCGCAAAGGCCCTGCTACTCGGCGAATTCAAGTTGCAATCCACGCACGAATGCCCGGAATGCCGGGAGCTTGAAGAACCGTCGGAAGGCTGCGAAATCTGCGACGGTGAAGGCGAGTACGGGCAGAAACACACCATCCCGTGGGACCAGATCAAGCTCATCTACAGCAAGGCAGTAGAGGGCCTGGCCGTGAAGGCTGAACCAGCCAAATTCTGACAGGAGTACATTTGTACTCCGCCCACGAAAACCTCACCCCTCCCCCACATTCAAGTCAGCCGCTATAGCGGCCAAGGATGAAGTCATGCCTGAAGAAATCAAACTGATCCAAGCAGCACCGGTCGTTCGCGACGAAATGGGCTCGTTCCAGCACCCTGATATGCCCGACTTCGACGAAGGCGACGGCGAGAAGTGCAAGGCTTGGGTGGCCGAACAAGGGCTTGCGGTGAAGCAAGTTCGCCTTGAGTGCGCTGACGAATCAGTTGCGGATCGCTACTTCGAATCCGGGGCCCCAGACTTCAGCTACTGGGAACCTGAGCGTCCAGATGGTGAAGGCTGGTTCTGTCTGGCCATCCACGACACCGACGATGGCCCCGTCTGCTGGTGGGCACGACGCAAATAGTCGGGAAACCGACACCCCAACCGCTTGACCATGTGCCTTCCATAACCAGCGAGAAGATCCTCATGAGGCAGTTTGCAGAGTCAATGGTTGCGCTTGCACCGGTCAAATCCCGCAAGGCTAGAAATCAATTTCTTAGAGGTTGCGATCTATGGGCCGAACGTTTGCGGAAGAAGGGTTTTATCAATGTCGAGGAAAGGCAGGTGCTACGACGTCGTATCGCTGACGCCTGCATCGCGGCCCTGATGTAAACCATTTCGTTAACTCAAGCCCGCTACAAGCGGGCCTTTGGAGGCTGAATAGTGATAGCTCCCCTCGCCTACATGCTCTATCTGATCTACAGGGGGCCAAGGCCATGAACAGGTTTTTTCGCAGAAAGGCCGAGGCCTGGTTAATCAGGTTGGCTGCATGGATCTTGATCGGCCGCAACGTTGCCCGTTGCAAGGTCGTATCCCGCCGCGACAACAACGACATGTGGGGAATGGCTGAGAGCCTGGAGGGGATCGCCGACCGCATCAGTAGCGGCTACAAGAACTGAAGAGTCCGCCCGGCCCGGGAGCAGTCAGCCGGCAGTAGGCAAGACATAGACCGGGCGAACACCCGCACAGTGCCACGGCGCAACGCCGGCGGCCAATCAGCACCATCTGAAACACCCCACTCAACAATCGGAGCCTGCCGGTGATGGCGGGCGAGGAATCCCTATGCAAACTCAAGAGCAACACATCGAACACATCGAATACATCAAGCTGCCAGAGGTGAAAAACCTCACCGGCATGGGCACTACCTTTATCTACATGAAGGCCAAGGCCGGCGAGTTCCCACGTCAGGTCAAGCTTGGCAGCCGCTCGGTCGCCTGGATCAAGTCCGAGGTTCTGCAATGGAACCTAGCCCAGGCCCAGGCGTCCCGTGCTCAGCAGGCTTGAAGCTGTAGGCGGGGTTCGGCCAGACGTCACAATCCCCCCCTGCCTCCAGGTGGTCGAGATAATCGGCCCAGTCCTGCATCATCCGCCGGCGCTGCTCCACATACTCCGCATGGTTGTACGACCCCCGCACCTTGTTGTCGTCAGCATGCGAGAGCTGCGCCTCGATCCAATCCTTGTTGTAGTCCAGCTCATTCAGGATCGTCGACGCGGTGCCACGGATTCCGTGGCCCGTGAGTCGATTCCTGAACCCCATCCCTTTGATTGCCTGGTTCACGGTGTTCTCGCTCATTACCTTGCTCGGGTCGTTCCGGCCGGTAAATAGAAGCTTGCAACGCCCCGTGACCTGCATCACCTCCCGCACCACCACCACCGCCTGCCGCGACAGTGGCACCAGATACGGCGGAATCTCCCCACTCTCAGTTCTAACCCTGCTCTGTAGCTGCTTGACGTCGTCAGGCGGAATGCTCCAGAGCTTGGCCTCCAGGTCGAAGTGCTTCGGCGATGCCCTGCGCGCTTCGATAGTGCGCACCATCGTTAACAGCATCAGGCGAATTGCCGACTTCGTGAGCATGCCCATGCCGCTGGCGCGTAACTTCACCAGGAAATCGGCAAGCTCATGCCGGCGCAATATCGGGTTGTGCTCCACCGGCGGCTGGATGGCGGCCACCACGTCGATATCGGACGCAGGGTTCATCTCAATAAGGTCCTCTGCTATCGCGTAGCGGAAGATCTCGTTAAGCCACCCTCGGCACTTCTCTGCGACATGCAGCGCACCCCGGGCCTCAATCTTGCGGACGGCCTTGAGCACGTCGGCCCGGCGTACCTGGTCAATCGGGATAGGGCCCAGGGACGGGATCAAGTCCTTGTCCAGGTAGCGGCGAGACTGCTCCGCACTTCCCTTCTTTGCGTTAGTCAGGCGCAGGGCCTTGAAGTTGTGCCAACGACTGGCCACTGCCTCGAAGGTGTTTTCAGCGCTGACCGCTGCGGCGTGTCGCTCCTGCCGGCGTTCCGCCCTGGGGTCGATGCCCTTGGCCACCAGGCTGCGGGCCTCGTCGCGCATCGTCCGTGCATCCCGCAGGGACAGCGCCGGATAGGTGCCGAGGGAGTAGCGCGACTGCTTGCCGTGCAAGGTGAAGCGGAAGTGCCAGGACTTGGTGCCCTTGGCAGCAACGAACAGCGACAGGCCGTCGGTATCATTGAGGCTGTAGTCTTTCTCTTGGGGCTTTGATTGCCGGACGGCGGTGTCTGTGAGGGGCATCAGTACATCCAGTACAGTCGAATTCACGGGTGTACTTGCGAATGTACTAGATAAATGCGGAAGACGGCGAAAGATGGCGGAACTACACGCAATAAAAAAGCCGCTCTAGGCGGCTTCTTTACTGGGCTTCGCGGAAGTTATTGAAACTCGGCGAAACTTGATTTGGTGCGGACGAAGAGACTCGAACTCTTACACCTTGCGGCGCTGGAACCTAAATCCAGTGTGTCTACCAATTCCACCACGTCCGCTTAACAAGCTTTTAAAGCAAAGGCGCCAGACTATTAATCTGGCGCCTTCTTCGAATATGGGGTGGACGATGGGGATCGAACCCACGACAACAGGAGTCACAATCCTGTGCTCTACCAACTGAGCTACGCCCACCATATTGCGTTACTTGTGCCAAAGCTGCCTAATGGCGCACCCGGCAGGACTCGAACCTGCGACCATCCGCTTAGAAGGCGGATGCTCTATCCAGCTGAGCTACGGGCGCCTTATTAATCTGTATTCTTTAACGATTACAAACTAATTGCTTTCAGTCGTTACGAGCTAAACATCAACTCTGCCCGACCTTCTTAACCAGTGCTAGGCTGTGCCCGACAAGTGCGACGAATGTTATAGACGAGCCTTTAGGTCGTCAACTCTTTTTTGAAAAAAATTCATTTAATTAAAGGAGTTAGGGGAATTTGCAGACCAAGCGCCTTTGCCCTCACGTTCCGACATGCGAGAATGCGTTCTCTTTTTCTCTCCCTCTCGATGGTTAATCACGCGTCATGACTGCACAACTAATCGACGGCAAAGCGATCGCCGCTAGCCTGCGCCAGCAGATCGCCAAACGTGTCGCCGAGCGTCGCCAGCAAGGCCTGCGTACTCCGGGCCTTGCGGTGATTCTGGTCGGCAGCGACCCGGCCTCTCAGGTTTATGTCTCGCACAAGCGTAAAGACTGCGAAGAGGTCGGCTTCCTCTCACAAGCCTATGACTTGCCCGCCGACACCACTCAAGAAGCCCTGGCTGGCTTGATCGATCGCCTCAACGATGACCCGAACATCGACGGTGTCCTGCTACAGCTGCCACTCCCTGAGCACCTGGATGCCTCTCTACTACTAGAACGCATTCGTCCGGACAAAGACGTGGATGGCTTCCATCCTTATAACGTCGGGCGTTTGGCCCAACGCATTCCCCTGCTGCGACCCTGCACTCCGAAAGGCATCATGACCCTGCTGGAAAGCACCGGTGCCGATCTGTATGGCATGGATGCAGTAGTAGTCGGCGCATCCAATATCGTCGGGCGCCCGATGGCCATGGAGTTGCTGTTGGCTGGTTGCACCGTGACCGTCACCCACCGTTTCACCAAGGATTTGGCCGGCCACGTTGGCCGTGCCGACCTGGTAGTCGTTGCAGCAGGCAAGCCAGGCCTGGTCAAGGGCGAGTGGATCAAGGAAGGCGCTATCGTCATCGACGTCGGCATCAATCGCCAGGAAGACGGCAAGCTGGTGGGCGACGTGGTTTATGAAACCGCCCTGCCCCGCGCAGGCTGGATCACTCCAGTACCGGGTGGCGTAGGCCCCATGACCCGCGCCTGCCTGCTGGAAAACACCCTGTACGCCGCCGAGTCGCTGCACAGCTAAGTTTTCGACAGCGTATAAAAAACCCGCCAATGGCGGGTTTTTTTATGCGCCAACGCTACACCGCCCCGGAGCTCTTTATCGCACCTGAATCTTAGCGCTCAGGATCGCCCCCGGCCTATTCTGAAACCGCAGTACCGCTCAGGAAAAAACGGTGTTTTTTCTTGGTTTTTAAGGGTTTTCGACTGACCGCTGAAGAACAATCGACAGTACCTCAGCTATATTCATAAAATGTAACGTTTTCCCGAAAAAGCCCGTTGCCAAACGGCATATCCATCTTTATTGAGTCCGCCCGCGTGAAAATTCGTCTCTCCATCCTCAGCTTGTTGTTTGCTGTGTCCGGCACCTTGATCGCGCACAGCGTCGACGCCAGCGAAACCACCGCGGCGCCAAGAGACACTTCACAATTGCATATTGCATCCGGCAGCGCCCTGCTGCTGGACCTGCAAACCAACAAAGTCATCTATTCCAGCAATCCCGACGTCGTAGTGCCCATCGCTTCGGTGACCAAACTGATGACCGCTATGGTGGTTCTGGACGCCAAGCTGCCCCTGGACGAATACATCTCCATGAACATCAGCGACACCCCGGAAATGAAAGGCGTGTTCTCCCGGGTCAAGCTCAACAGTGAACTAAGCCGTCGGGATACCCTGCTGATCGCCCTGATGTCCTCGGAAAACCGTGCCGCCGCCAGCCTGGCCCATCACTACCCGGGAGGCTACCCGGCCTTCATCGCAGCCATGAACGCCAAGGCCAAGTCCCTGGGAATGACCCACACCCGCTATGTGGAACCCACCGGTCTGTCGATCCATAACGTGTCCACGGCTCGCGACCTGAGCAAATTGCTGGTGGCCGCCCGCAAATACCCGCTGCTGAGTGAACTGAGCACCACCAAGGAAAAGACCGTGGCGTTCCGCAAGCCCAACTACACCCTGGGCTTTCGCAACACCGACCACTTGGTCAACAAGGAAAAATGGGACATCAAGATCACCAAGACCGGCTTTACCAATCAGGCAGGTCACTGCCTGGTGCTGGTCACCAGCATGAGCAATCGCCCGGTAGCCCTGGTGATTCTCGATGCCTTCGGCAAGTACACCCACTTCGCCGACGCCAGCCGCATCCGCAACTGGGTAGAAACCGGCAAGAGTGGCTCGGTACCGGACGTAGCCTTGCGCTACAAGGCCGACAAAAACCTCAAGAACCGTCAGACCGCGGCCCCTCAAGCCTCGCACTGATACTCAAGCACAACAACGGCGCCCCATGGCGCCGTTGTTGTCTGCAGGCTTCAGTGGCTGTCGAGCGCTTTGCTGGCCCTGGCCGCCGCCTGTTCCTGACCGGCCTGCCCCAGTTCATTGGCGGCTTTCAACCAGCGTTGGCGATCGACCTTGGCCGGCAACTGATCGGGCGCCTGAATCAGTACCGCAAAGCTCCCGGCGTTCTTCCAGGAAGACTCGAACTCACTGAAACTCATCAGTTGCCGACGGCTTTTCGCTCCGCGCAGCAGCACTGTTTGCTTGTCCCGGTTATAGCCGGCCAATACCGCATAACGCGGTTCAGCCCAGAACGTCGAACCTTCGGTAAAGCGCACCAGTACCGGATAACCCGCCGCCACCTGGGTCAGCAGGGCTGCTAAATGCTCATCCAGGGGATAGACCACCATCCCGTACTCACGCGCCAGGCTCTGCATGTTCTGCTGCAATTGCGCCTCGGCGCCAGGCAGGTGCAAGGGTTTGTCCAACAGCCCCGGAGTAATCACGATGCCCTGTTGCGACAGCATGCCAGCCAAGGCTCCGGGGCCACTTTGATACATCTCTCCACGGAAAAACGGCACGCTGTTGAGCTCCACCCGCTCCGGCAGGCGCTGGATCTCGGGTTGCACGCTGCCAGCACAACCGGCCAGGCTCAAGACACAGGCGCTGACCAGCAACGCCGCTCGAAATCGAGGAAATACCCGCACCATCATCGCTCTCTATATTCAAACGCCGGACGACCCGGTCCCGGCTGGGGACTTGATCATAGGGTGCTCACGGGCAAGGGTATAGCGTTAGGCGGCAGTTAATTGCAAACCATAGAGCGAAGTGTTCGAAGACTCTCGACTATTGGTCAATAGCCTGAAACACAGAGGCTACTAGACTGTCCATTGGTAAGAGTGTGTGCCCTGGACAGGGCATCAAGGAGGCACTTATGAGCCTGACAACGACGATAGTGATGCTGATCCTGGGCTGGCTGGCCGTAGCCGCTGCAATGCTCTGGGGCGTGCTGCGCATCACCCGCCGCCACCATCATCAGCCCCAGCAGTCCACCCCCGACATCAAGACCGCAAAAGCCGCCCGGCGCCCCGCCCCTGCTCACTGATCAGCATTTGCGCTCTCCCGAAAACAACACGGCCGCCTGACTCCAAGGAGTACAGACGGCCGTTTGCCATGATTGCGAATCAGCCCTCGGCCTGCGCCGCCTGACGCTTCTGCCGAGCCCGACGAGCCAGCATGTTCAGGCTTTCAATGGCCGCCGAGAACGCCATCGCCGCATACACATACCCTTTGGGCACATGAGCGCCGAAGCCTTCGGCGATCAGGGTCATGCCGATCATGATCAGGAAACCCAGGGCCAGCATCACCACGGTCGGGTTGTCATTGATGAACTTGGCGAGCGGCTCGGCAGCCAGCAGCATCACCAGTACCGACACCACCACGGCAATGATCATGATCGGCAAGTGCTCGGTCATGCCCACGGCAGTAATGATGCTGTCGATGGAAAACACCATGTCCAGCAACAGGATCTGACCGATCGCAGCGGCAAAGCCGATGGCCACGCCCGGTGTCTGGGGTTTGTCCGCCTCAGGCTCCGGAACCATGCTGTGGTGGATCTCGGTGGTGGCTTTCCACACCAGGAACAAGCCACCGGCAATCAGGATCATGTCTTTCCAGGAGAAGCTCTGCCCCATCACGTCGATCACCGGCTCGGTGAGCTGGACAATGAAGGCGATGGTGCTGAGCAGCGCCAGACGCAGGAACAACGCCATGCCAATACCGATGCGCCGCGCCTTGGCCCGATGCTTTTCCGGCAACTTGTTGGTGAGGATGGAAATAAAGATCAGGTTATCGATGCCGAGCACGATTTCCATCACCACCAGGGTGGCCAGGGCGACCCAAGCAGTGGGGCTGGCAGCGAGTTGTAAAAGGTAATCCATGGGTCAATCCTGAATCGGTTGTATGAAAGATCAGATTTCCTGGGAAGACTCCGGCTTCTTGGCCGCGTCTTCCTGTGGTTTTTCCTTACCGGTCACACTTTGCGTGGCGTCACTCAACGCTTGCTCTGCGGCCTTGTGGGTATCGTCGATGGCTTGCTTGGCAGTCTCGGCCGCCTTGTCCAGCACCTGTTGAGCGCTTTTTTCCGCCTGATCACAACCCGCCAGGGTCAGCATAGACAGGGCCAGCAGCGACGCTGCGCCCAGGGTTTTGAATGACATGCCGTATTCCTCGATAGAACGGACGGGGCCAAGTGGGGCCCCGTCGATAGCGAGGCATTCTAAGGAGAGTAATACTTCAGGAAAATTCGTATTTTTAGCAGTTATACTTCGGTTTTAACGAACTGACAGTCACCATGCTCAACTACCGCCAACTGCATTATTTCTGGGTTGTAGCCAAGACCGGCAGCATCGTCCGCGCCTGCGAGCAGCTCAATCTGACCCCACAAACCATCAGCGGCCAGATCAGCCTGCTGGAGCAGACCTATGGCATCGAACTGTTTCGCCGGGTCGGACGCCAGCTGGAGCTGAGCGAAGCCGGGCGCCAGGCCCTGCCCTACGCCGAACAGATGTTCCAGCTCGGCGGCGAACTGGAAGCCATGCTCCGGGCCCGACCCGACGAGCAACAGATCCAGTTCCGTGTCGGCGTGGCAGACGTGGTGCCCAAGTCCATTGTCTATCGCCTTATCGCGCCGACCATGGAGCTCAGCGACCCGATTCGCCTGACCTGTCGCGAAGACAAGCTGGAACGGCTGCTGGCGGACCTGGCCATTCAGCGCCTGGACCTGGTGATCTCCGACAGCCCCATGCCCTCGCACCTGGACATCAAGGGTTACAGCCAGAAACTCGGAGAATGCGGCGTCAGCTTCTTCGCCACCGAGGAGTTGGCGCGATTGCACGGTGCGGACTTTCCCCGAGGCCTGCACGGCGCCCCGCTGCTGATCCCGGGCCAGGAAACCGTGGTTCGCAGCCGCCTATTGCGCTGGTTCGCCGAACAGCAGTTGCAACCGCGGATCATCGGCGAATTCGATGACAGCGCTTTGATGCAGGCCTTCGGCCAGTCCGGCAGCGGGATCTTTATCGCTCCCAGCGTGATTGCCGATGAGGTCCGGCAACAGTACGGCGTGCAACTGATTGGCCAGACCGATGCCGTGACCGAATCGTTCTATGCCATCTCCGTGGAGCGCAAGGTCAAACACCCCGGCATTGTCGCCATCACCGAAGGGGCGCGCCGGGAACTGTTCACACCCCTGAACCACTGATCAGGAAGGACAGGCGTCCGGTGCCTTGAGGTTCATCAGCAGCAACGCCAGGACGATGGACAGCAAAATGAAGCCGGACGCCGCGAACCCCAGGCTGCCCAGCCCCAGGGTATCGATCACCCGGCCGCCGACCATGGCCCCCAGGCCGATTCCCAGGTTGGCCCCGGCGATGTTCAGCGACGCGGCGAACGCCGGTGCTTGCGGTGCCGCCTTGATCAGCCGCACATGGCTGACCAGGAACAACGCTGCCTGGGTCACACCCCAAACGCCCATGGCTGCCGCCAACCCCAGGGTCGAATGAATGCTCGGCACCAGGGCCACCATGCCGCCGATCATCAACCCACAGAACATCATGGACGCGATCAGCGGATGCCGGTCCACAGCTCGCCCCCCCAGAGAGTTGCCAATCAACCCCACCGCGCCGAAGCCCATCAGGCACCAACCCACCAACGTGCCATTAAAGCCCGCGAGGCGCTCGAGAATATCCGCCAGGTAGGTGTAGGCAGTGAACATGCCACTGAACACCAGGATCGACAGCAGCACATGCCCCAGCATCAGCGGGCTGCGCAGGATGCGGAACTGCGAACGCAGGCTCGCCTGTTCGTTATGTGGCTTGGTAGTCGGCAGATAGACCCACAGCAGCAGGGCCTTGCCGAAGGCCACCAGAGCCAGGAGGCCGAAAGCACTGCGCCAGCCAAAGGCGTCAGCAATCAGAGTGCCCACGGGAATCCCGAACACCGTGGCGCAGACAATGCCGAAGCCGATCTTGGCAATGGCGCGCCCGGCATAGTCCGGGCCGACGATGTCCACTGCCGTTTCGCTGGCCAGGGCCCAGAACACCGGCAACCCCAGGGCCGGCACCAGTCGCGCCAGGGACATCACCCAGATGTTCGGCGCCAGGGCGGCCAGGGTATTGGCCAGGCCAAACATCAGCAGCACGCTGATAAACAGCTGCTTGCGCGGAAAACGCGCGAAATAGGCGGTCAGGAAGGGCCCGAAAGCGGCGACGGTGAACGCGAACAGGGTCACCAGCAAGCCGGCCTGGGACACACTGACTTGCAAGTCCCGGGCAATCGACGGCAACAGGCCGACGATGATGAATTCCGTGGTCAGCACGGTAAAACCCGCGGCCGACAACAGCAGGATGGGCAACAACATCAAGAACTCCAGAAACGGCGACAGCAGCGACAGCCCGAAGGGCCCGCTGACTGGATAGGAAAAGGGGATGGCGAATATTAACAGAGTGAGTACGGGTCAGGGCAACCGCCACGTCGTCGCTTTTCTTGCAGCGGCAAGTGGCAGATCGTCACATCGACGCGGGAAGCCCTGGTTGCTGTGATAAAGTCCGCCCCCTGCCAGAAACAGGCCTGATCGCGCGCTGCCACTCAAGCGGCCCGATCGCCGGTTGCCATTGACCACCGCAGCCATGGGTGCCGCTCCAGCCCGGACCACTTCCGGCCCAGGGTACCCGGCATGCACTGCACATTAAAAAAATAGAGATACCGCTATGAGCGCTTCCCCTCCTTCCCTTCTGCACACCCTCAAACGCCTCAGCCTGGTGACACAGATCGTCATCGGCCTGCTTGCCGGGATCGCCCTGGCCCTGTTGGCACCTGAAGTGGCGAAGTCCACCACCTTCATCGGCAAGGTCTTCGTCTCGGCGCTCAAGGCCGTGGCACCGATCCTGGTGTTCGTGTTGGTGATGGCCTCCATCGCCAACCACAAGCACGGCCAGGAAACCCATATCCGGCCGATCCTCGTGCTCTACCTGCTGGGCACCTTCGCTGCCGCGGTGGTAGCCGTGATCGCCAGCAGCCTGTTCCCTTCCGCCCTGGTGCTGTCGACCCACGACGTCGCCATCACCGCTCCCGGCGGCATCACCGAAGTGCTGCAAAGCCTGCTGCTGAGCGTGGTGGACAACCCGGTCAGCGCCCTGATGAACGCCAACTTCATCGGCATCCTGGCCTGGGCCATCGGCATGGGCGTGGCCATCCGTCATGCCGGCGAGACCACCCGCACCGTGCTCGATGACCTGTCCAATGGCGTCACCCTGATCGTGCGCGTGGTGATCCGCTTCGCGCCCCTGGGGATCTTCGGCCTGGTGGCCTCGACCCTGGCCACTTCCGGCTTCGATGCGCTGCTGGGCTACCTGCACCTGCTGGCGGTACTGATCGGCTGCATGCTGTTCGTGGCCCTGGTGATGAACCCGCTGATCGTGTTCTGGAAGATCCGCCGCAATCCCTTCCCACTGGTACTGACCTGCCTGCGCGAGAGCGGCATCACCGCGTTCTTCACCCGCAGTTCGGCGGCCAACATTCCGGTGAACCTGGAACTGAGCAAGCGCCTGGGCCTGCATGAAGACACCTATTCGGTGTCCATCCCCCTGGGCGCCACCATCAACATGGCCGGCGCGGCGATCACCATCACCGTGCTGACCCTGGCCGCCGTGCACACCCTGGGCATCGCCGTCGACCTGCCGACCGCCGTGCTCCTCAGTGTGGTGGCAGCGATCTGCGCCTGCGGCGCTTCCGGTGTCGCCGGTGGCTCGCTGCTGCTGATTCCGCTGGCCTGCAGCCTGTTCGGCATCCCCAGCGAAATCGCCATGCAAGTAGTGGCCGTAGGCTTCATCATCGGCGTGCTGCAAGACTCGGCGGAAACCGCGCTGAACTCCTCCACCGACGTGCTCTTCACCGCCGCGGCGTGCATGGCCCAGGAAGACAAGGCGCAAGCCTCAGCCTGATTCACGGCCACTAAAAAGCCCGGCCAGGGTCAACCTGGCCGGGCTTTTTCATGTGCGCTGAAAGGGTCGTGCCGCTCTTCAGCGGGACAGCTTAGAACGCGCCCATGTAGTCGCGCTTGCCCACTTCCACACCGTTGTGACGCAGGATCGCGTAGGTGGTGGTGATGTGGAAGAAGAACTGCGGCAGGCCGTAGGTCAGCAGGTAGGACTGGCCACTGAAGCGCTTCTCTTTCGGAGTGCCCGGACGGGTGACGATCTCGATGCCTTCCTTGCCATCGATCTGCGAAGGCTGGATGCCCTCGATAAAGGCCAGGACCTTGGCGATCAGGGCCTGCAGGTCAGCGAAGGTGACTTCAGTGTCGTCGTACTTGGGCAGCTCGACCTCGGCCAGGCGGGCCGATACGCCCTTGGCGAAGTCCACGG
Source organism: Pseudomonas sp. 910_21 (assembly GCF_052850735.1). NCBI lineage: Bacteria > Pseudomonadati > Pseudomonadota > Gammaproteobacteria > Pseudomonadales > Pseudomonadaceae > Pseudomonas > Pseudomonas sp. 910_21. The sequence goes on from NZ_VXCY01000005.1 coordinate 545,957, forward strand.
CGATCTGCACCTGACGCACCAGCGGGAACATGTCCGGGTACAGGCGCGCCTGGAGCAAGGCATTGGGTTCGATATTCTTCGCCGTGGCGTGAGCTTCGGCCTTGTGCAGCACATCGCTCAAGGCGTTGAGCATTTGCTTGAAGACAGGAACGGAAGCGGCGTACAGGGAAATAGTCATGACAGTCTCGACATGGATGGCGGAAATACAACGAGCAGGGATTATAGCCACAGCGGCCGGCCCCGGGGCCTTTATCCCGGAGGCCCTTGGCGATAAGCGCTGGGCGCGACGCCAAACCAGCGCTTGAAGCTCTGGGAAAAACTCGACAGGTCGCTGAAGCCCAGCCGTTCGGCGATCTGCGTCAGGCTCAAGGCCGGGTTGCCCAAGAGCTCCAGGGCCCGGGCGCTGCGCTGCTGGCTCAGCAATTGCCGGTACGACGTGCCCTCCTCCTGCAAACGACGCTTGAGGGTGCGCACGCTGGTCCGGCTCAACCGCGCCATGCTCGGCAGGTCCGGTACGCTGCCGACGGGGGCGGCCTCAAGATGCTGGCGCACCAGGGCCGCAGCCCCCTGAGGCGCCGAGCGACGCTCCAGCAACTGTGCACACATCTGCTCGCACATCGACACCGTCAGTGGATTGGCCTGGGGCAAGGACCGGGTCAGGAAGCGCCGGTCGAAGGCCAGGTCATGCTGCTGGGCCCGATAGGCGGGACTCAGGCCAAGGATCTGCTCCACCTCCCCCGTGCTGCGCGCCACAGGACGGCCATTGCACCGGGTAAACCGCGCCAGGCGAAAGTCCGGGCCCACAATCTCCTTCATCAATACCGCCGCAGCGGCCATGTCCCGCTGCAGCAGAAACTCCCGTACCGCCGGGTCCGCCACCGCAGGCTCAGCAAACGTCAGCACTCCCAGCTCCTGCTCCAATCGATAGCCGATCGTGGCAAAGGCATAAGTCAGGGGTAAAAAGCGCAAGGCCAGGTTCAAGGCATCCGCCGCAGTCGCACTGCTGATCAGGCCATAGCCAAACAGGCCGTAGCTGGAAAAGTGATAGCGCGCGCCCACGGCGTAACCCAAGCCCCGGGGATTGCCCAGCAAACCCAGCAGATTGCTCACCAGCTGCAGTTCCTGAGCCGCCGTCAACAGGCTGTTGGGGTCCCGCAGCTGCTCCAGGGACAACCCCGAGCCGGCCAGCAAACTCACCGCTGGCAAGCCCTTTTCACGGCCGAAGTTCACCAGCAGCAAGGCGCTGGAAGGTCCTCGGGTATAGGTCTGGAAACTCATGGGCCGGGCTCATGAACCGCTGATTTGGCCCAAATACTAAAGCACTTGTCCCGTTACAGCATGGGGCCTGCGTTTTATTCCCTGCATGCTTCACTGATCGGGGCTGCACCACAGAAACAAGGACGTGGCCTCGGGTGGATCAACCCAGTGCCGCACAACAATAACAACGAGGTCGTCATGCCCCAATCAGCACCTGCCTGCAACCCACCCTCCAGCCCAACCGCGCCCCTTGAGGCCCTGATCATCGGTAGCGGCTTCGGCGGCCTGGGCATGGCCATCGCCCTGCGCAAGGCCGGGGTCAGTCAGTTCATCCTTCTCGAGAAAGGCCAGGACGTCGGTGGCGTCTGGCGCGACAACACTTACCCTGGCGCCGCCTGCGACGTGCCTTCGCACCTGTACTCGTTTTCCTTCGAGCCCAACCCGAACTGGTCCCGGGTGTTCGCCCCTCAGGCAGAGATCCACGGTTATCTGCAGCATTGCGCCCAACGCTACGACCTGCTGCGCCACATCCACTTTGGCAGCGAAGTGCGCCACGCCCGGTTCGATGAAGCCGGCAGTTACTGGCAGGTCATCTGCAGTGATGGCCAGGAACACTTCACCCGCCTGCTGATCAGCGCCACTGGCCAACTGAGCCGCCCCGCCCTGCCCAATCTGCCGGGTCTGGACAGTTTCCAGGGCCATGTATTCCATTCCGCAGCCTGGGACCATCACTATCCCCTGGCCAACAAGCGGGTGGCGGTGATCGGCACAGGAGCCTCGGCCATCCAGTTCGTTCCGCAGATTGCCGATCAGGTGGCCGCGCTCAAGGTCTTCCAGCGCTCCCCGGCCTACATCATGCCCAAGGCCGACCGCGCCTACCGCCCGGAGGAAAAACAGCGATTCGCCCGCCATCCGCTATGGACCAAGCTGGTGCGCGCCGCTCACTACCTGCATTTCGAATCCCGGGCCCTGGGCTTTACCCGCCTCAAGGACCTGACCAAATGGGTGGTCGGCATTCCTTTTCACAAGCTGCTGAACGCCTCGGTGCCCGATCCCGAACTGCGCCAGCGCATGACCCCGGACTACCCCATCGGCTGCAAGCGCATCCTGCTGTCCAACGACTACCTGAAAACCTTCGCCAGACCCCATGTCGAGCTGCTGACCCAGGGCATCGAACGCATTACCGAGCACGGCATCGAAACCCTCGACGGCCAGCAGCACCCGGTGGATGTGATCATCTATGGCACCGGTTTCGCCGCCACCGAATTCCTCTCGCCGATGCGCATCAGCGGCCGCGGCGGGGTCGACCTGAACCAGGCCTGGCAACATGGCGCGGCAGCCTACCTGGGGCTCAGCGTGCCCGGTTTTCCCAACTTCTTCATGCTCTACGGGCCCAACACCAACCTGGGCCACAACTCCATCATCCACATGCTGGAAAGCCAGATCTCCCATGTGATCAAGGCCCGCCGGGCGCTGCTCAAAAGCACGGCGAAAACCCTGGAGGTGGACGAGGCGCCCCACCAGCGTTTTCAGTTGCGCATCCAGCGCCGCCTGGCCACCTCGGTGTGGAGCGGCTGCCAGAGCTGGTATGTCGACGCACGGGGGCACAACAGCACCAACTGGCCCGGCTTCACCTGGAGCTACAGATGGCTGACCCGCTATGCCGGGCTGTCCGCCTACCGGTTTGCCAGCCCCTTGGACGCGCCGTTTTCGCCCAGCGATGGACAGCGAGTGGCCCCACCCGGGGATTGGCTGGAACGGGGTAATGCGGCTTTCTTGCGGCTTTTCCTGAGAGCCAGTTTCAGGACCCTGATCGGCCCGCCGCGGGAACTGGTGAGCCAGCGCCAGCTCGTCAACGCTCTCTCCTGGCTGATGCCCGGCGGCCTCGGCGTAACCCGACAGCGCACGGACCTGGGTCAGTTGAGGGTGCAGACAGTCGAACCCAAGGCCCGGACCTCGAACGCGGTCATCCTCTACCTGCACGGCGGCGCCTTCTGCCTGGGCAACCCGGACACCCACTACAGCGTCACCAGCCGCCTGGCCAGGGAAAGTGGCTGCCGCGTCTGGGCACCCGACTACCGACTGGCACCAGAGCATCCCTACCCGGCCGCGCTGGACGACTGCCTGGCCTGTTATGACGCCATCCGTGCCCAGGGCTGCCCGGCGCAACAGCTGCTGATTGCCGGCGACTCTGCCGGTGGCGCCCTGGTGCTGGCACTGGCACTGGCCTTGAAGCAACGCGGCGAGCCGTTCGCGGCCGGGCTGATACTGCTCTCGCCGGTCACCGATCCCGACCTGGGCGCAGACAGCATTCAATCCCGAGCCGCCGTCGACCCGATGATCCGCCGCGACTGGCTGGAACAGGCCCTCAAGGCCTACGCCATCCCTGCGCAGACGCCTTCACATCGCCCTCTGGAAGCGGACCTGCACGGCCTGCCGCCGATGCTGATTCAGGTCGGCGACCAGGAGCTACTGCTGTCCGACTCCCTCCGCCTGGCGAAACGCGCACGGGCCTGCGGCGTGCCCTGCCAGCTGGAGATTCATGATGGCCGCTGGCATGTCTTCCAGCTGCAGGCCTTCTATCTGCGCTCTGCCAGGAACGCCCTGCGCAGCATCGCCCGATTTGCCCATCGCTGCCTGGAAACCGCTGCCATTCCCGCAGCGCCGTCCGCGCCGCTTGCCGCGGCCGAACCGGCACAAGCCCCGCAACCCAGCTGAAACACCCGCCGCCGCGCTGACTGCGCGGCGGCATTACCCCCTTGAAAGCCGCCGCCCGATCCCCGCTCCACCAAGTTCTGATGGCCAGAACCGGCTTCTGAAGGTAAAACAGAGCCCCTCGAAGAGGGCCGACTCGGCCACGGAAAACTCAAGACCGCCCTAGCGCGCCATGCACCGGGTTTTCCACGACCCCATCCATCAGTGACCAAGGGACCAGCACTTATGAGCAGCGAGCACGACACCCCCAACGAAGCACTGCGCCTGAGCAGTACCGACATCCGCGTTCTGGGTTCGTTGATCGAAAAGCAGGCCACCAGCCCGGAAACCTATCCCCTGACCCTCAACGCTCTGGTGATCGCCTGCAATCAGAAAACCAGCCGCGAGCCGGTGATGAACCTGACCCAGGGCCAGGTCGGCCAAAGCCTGCGCGCCCTCGAGGCCCAAGGCTTCACTCGGCTGGTCATGGGCAGCCGCGCCGACCGCTGGGAACAGCGCCTGGACAAAGCCCTGGAACTGGTGCCGGCGCAGTTGATCTTGTGCGGCCTGATGTTTCTGCGGGGCCCGCAGACGGTCAACGAACTGCTGACCCGCAGCGGGCGCATGCATGACTTCGAAGACAGCGAACAGGTCCTGCACCAGCTCGAGCGCCTGATTGCCCGGGGCCTGGCCCTGCATATCCCGCGTCAGGCCGGCCAGCGCGAAGACCGCTACACCCACGCCCTGGGTGACCCGGCGGATATCGAAGCCATCCTCGCCGCCCGGGGCAACCCGGTGGAGCGCAGTGCCGGCGGCGCGGTTTCGGTGGAGCGCATCGAAGAGCTGGAAGCGCGGATTGCCGCCCTGGAAGAACGCCTGGCCCTGCTTGAAGGCTGAGCTGACGCACGCCCATGGGCCGCTAACGAAATTGCCGGCTCAAGCCCGGGCGAAGGCCACCGCCTTGTGGAACTGCTCCTCGCTCGGGCGCACGCCGGTATACAGCACAAACTGCTCCAGGGCCTGAATCGCAATCACCTCCAGCCCGGTGATGACTTGCTTGCCCTCGGCCCTGGCCCGCAGGATCAACGGCGTCTCGGGCGGTACGGCCACCACATCGAACACCCGATCCGCTGCAGCAATCGCCTCGGCCTCGAAGGCCAGCTGCTGCGCTTGCGGGCCACCGCTCATGCCGATCGGGGTCACGTTGATCAGCATCTGCGGCCGCAGGCTGCCCAACTCCGCCTGCCACTCATATCCCAGCGCACCTGCCAGGGCGCGCCCGGTGACTTCATTACGCGCGACGATCACGCCCTGGGAATAACCGCCATCACGCAAGGCGCTGGCCACCGCCTTGGCCATGCCGCCGCTACCGCGCAGGGCGAAGGTCGATTCCCGTGGCACGTCGTGCTCGGCCAGCAACTGGGCCACGGCAATGTAATCGGTGTTGTAGGCCTTCAGGTGGCCGTCGGTGTTGACGATGGTGTTGATCGAAGCAATGGCCCTGGCCGAGGCATCCAGCTCATCCACCAGGGCGATGCAGTCCTCCTTGAACGGCATGGACACGCCGCAGCCGCGAATCCCCAACGCACGAATCCCCCGCACCGCACCAGGCAGATCCTGACTGCTGAAAGCCTTGTAGTAGAAATTGAGCCCCAACTGCTCGTATAGATGATTGTGAAAACGCAGGCCGAAGTTCCCGGGACGCCCGGAAAGCGACATGCACAACTGGGTGTCTTTGTTGGGGTTCATTTGCATATACATCTCCTCGCTGGGCACTTTCGGATAGACGGGATTGGTCAGCCAAGCCCCTTGTGCCTGATCATATCGGCGCTGGTTTGCAGACCTCTTCAGCGCCCAGGGATGACGGTAAAGAGGCCGATACAGACCTTACACAACATTTACTCAGCGGCTGTGCAGATTTTCCAGAAACCGCTGTCTTAGAAGTATCCCCGCGTCAGTTCTTGAGTCTGGTGCAGACCATAAACGCAGGGGTTGAACCGAGGAACAACCATGATTTCCAAAATCCCCAAGATTGCCCTGCTCATAGGTGCGCTGGCTGTCGCCGGCCAGGCATCGGCTCACGGTGGCGGCTGGGCCGGCCCCGCAGCGCTGGGCGCAGTTGTCGGTGCAGCCGTTGTGGGCTCGGTGATGGCCAACCAGGATCGCACGGTCTACGTGCAGCAGGCGCCGGTCTATGTGCAACCCCAGCCGGTGTATGCCGCACCACCGCCGCCGGTCTACTACCAGCCGGCACCGGTCTATGTACAACAACCGGTCTATTACCGCCCGGCGCCGGTGTATTACGGCCCACCACGGGGCTACTACGGCCACCCGCATTACTACTACGGCCCAGGTCCCGGCCGCTGGTAACAGTCCGCTGAAACAGCCACAGGCCCCGCCCCCGAAGCGGGGCCTGTTGCATTTTGCCATCACCCGAATGTCTGAATAATTCTGAACAATGTCGCGACTGGAACAGTATTTGCGTTCAAATCCGGGAATAGTGTACTGATCCCACGACGGCCCTGAGCAACATGGGACTGTCATGTTTGTGTCATTCAAGCACTGCAAGATCGACCCAGTCCGCTCGCCACAGGCCCATAACAACAAGGACGACCCCATGCCCACGCAAAACCCCCATCGCGTCGAAGGCCTCTGCACTTCCAGCCGGGTGTACGACGCCCTGACCGAACTCAAGCATCTGGAAGGCCATCGCAGCGCCAAGTTTCTCTCGCTGCTGGCCCAGAATCTGGTGCGCAAAGGCCTGCTCAATGAGCAGGAAGTGCTGCACATGCTCGATCAGGTCGTGGACTGAACGACCGTTGCCGCTAGCACCGGCATCAATGTCCACTATCAGACTGGGTGATTTTTCGTAGCACTTGGGGCTTTGTAAGGTAACTCCTCGCAAATCGAGGAGCTTGTCATGCCCAAGGTTCAGATCATGTCCGTCATCGGCAGTGCCGTCCCCGCGTCGCTCAGGGAACTGGGTTTGCTGGCCTGCTGGTACCTGGTACGCGACGGCGAAGCCGTCAGCGGCCCGCTGACCTCCCTACCCGCCGCCCAGGCCCTGTCCAGGCAACTCGATCTGCAGAGGGTCCACTTCTAAGGCAACTGCACCCGTGGCCGGGTTTCGACGAACAGCGCCCAGCTGGACATGAACAGCGCGGCGATCAAGGGCCCGATGACAAAGCCATTGAGGCCGAAGATCGCCAGCCCGCCCAGGGTCGAGATCAGGATCAGGTAATCCGGCATCTTGGTGTCCTTGCCCACCAGGATGGGCCGCAGCAGGTTGTCCACCAGACCGATCACGAATACCCCGAACAACCCCAGCACCACCCCTTGCCAGATCGCTCCGCTGATCAGGAAGTACGCTGCCACCGGCCCCCAGACAATCCCCGCCCCCACCGCCGGCAACAAAGACAGAAACGCCATCAACACCGCCCACAACAGGGCGCTGGGAATGTCCAAGAACCAGAAGATCATTCCACCCAGGGCCCCCTGGGTCACCGCCACCAGCACATTGCCCTTGACCGTGGCCCGCACCACCCGATTGAACTTCAGCTGCAGCCGGCGTTTCTGGTACTCGGCCAGGGGCACGGCAGTACGGATCTTGCGCGCCAGTTCGGCGCCATCGCGCAAAAAGAAGAACAGCAGATAGAGCATGATGAAGAAGCTCACCACGAACTCGAAGGTGCCCTGACCAAAGCTGAACGCCTGGGTCGCCAGGTACTGGCTGCCCTGCATCGCGCTCTTGACCACCTTCTCCTGCAAGCCCTTGAGTTCGCCAAGGCCGAAGCGATCCAGCAGGTGCTGAAAGTAGGGTGGCAAGCTGTGCTTGAACTGGGCCAGGTAGCCGGCGATGTCCAACTGACCGCTTTCGATTTTCTTGTACAACTCGGCTCCCTCCTGGACCAGCAACACACTGGTGATGATCACCGGCAGGATGGCGATCAACAGGCAAACCAACAGGGTGCACAGGGCCGTGAGATTGCGCGGCCAGCCGAACTTCAATTGCAGACGGCGCTGTAAGGGAGCAAAGACGATGCCCAGGATCACCGCCCAGAACAGCGCCCCGTAGAACGGCAGCAGAATCCAGATGAACGCCACCGTCACCAGGGCCAGTAACAGCAGCAGGCTTTTGTTTTGCAGGTTGTTTTGATTCATGTCCGATCCAGGTCAGTCAACGCCCAATCACGGCGTCCTGAGGGTTAGTCCACAGCCGCGATGCCGAGTGCGTTTTTTTCTGCGCCAGACATAGATCCAGATCAATGAATGCCCGCCAGCACTGGCTTACCCTCGCGACCTTTTGCGACCGACAGCCCCATGACGCTCCTCGCCAAGCCCGAACTCCTGGCCCCCGCCGGCACCCTGAAAAACATGCGCTACGCCTTCGCCTACGGCGCCGATGCGGTGTACGCCGGCCAACCGCGCTACAGCCTGCGGGTACGCAACAACGAATTCGACCACACCAACCTGGCCCTCGGTATCCGCGAGGCCCAGGCCCAGGGCAAGCGTTTCTACGTGGTGGTCAACATCGCCCCGCACAACGCCAAGCTCAAGACCTTTCTCAAGGATCTGGAGCCTGTCATCGAGATGGCCCCGGACGCGCTGATCATGTCCGACCCAGGGCTGATCATGCTGGTGCGCCGGCACTTCCCGGCCATGCCGATCCACCTCTCGGTGCAGGCCAACACGGTGAACTGGGCCAGCGTCGAGTTCTGGCAACTGCAAGGGCTGACCCGGATCATCCTGTCCCGGGAGCTGTCCCTGGAAGAAATCGAAGAAATCCGTCAGAAAGTGCCGGCCATGGAGCTGGAGATCTTCGTCCACGGCGCCCTGTGCATGGCCTATTCCGGACGCTGCCTGCTCTCGGGCTACATGAACAAGCGCGACGCCAACCAGGGCACCTGTACCAATGCCTGCCGCTGGAAATACAAGGCCGAGGAAGCCACCGAGAACAACCTCGGGGAAATCGTCCAGACCTTCCAGCCGGAGCCGACCCTGGGCCTGGGAGCGCCCACCGACCAGGTGTTCCTGCTCCAGGAAGCCAATCGTCCGGACGAGCTGATGCCGGCCTTCGAGGACGAACACGGCACCTACATCATGAATGCCAAGGACCTGCGGGCGGTGCAGCACGTGGAACGCCTGACCCGCATGGGCGTGCACTCGCTGAAGATCGAGGGCCGGACCAAATCGCACTTCTACTGTGCCCGCACCACCCAGGTGTACCGCCGGGCCATCGACGACGCCGCCGCCGGACGCGAGTTCGACCGCAGCCTGATGAACGACCTGGAGTCCCTGGCCCAGCGCGGCTACACCGAAGGCTTCCTGCGGCGCCATGTACATGACGAGTACCAGAACTACCAGAACGGCAGCTCGGTGTCGGAACGCCAGCAGTTCGTCGGTGAACTCACCGGCGAACGCCGTGACCGGCAGGCAGAAGTGAAGGTAAAGAACCGCTTCGCCCTGGGCGATCACATGGAACTGATGACCCCCAAGGGCAACTTCCACTTCGACCTGCACGAACTGCAGAACGCCAAGGGCCAAGCCATCGAAGTCGCTCCGGGGGATGGCCACACCGTGTACCTGCCGATCCCCGATCAGGTGGACCTGCGCTTCGGCCTGTTGATGCGCGACATCAGCGCCTGAGGTACAGCGCTCTGGCCAGCCGCCCCGGGCGGCTGGCTGGGCACAGCATCAGATCCGGAACTGCCCCACCAACCGACCCAGGCGCTGCCCCAGGTCCGCCAGGCTGCGGGAGGTCTGGGCGCCACGCTGGGTTTCATCGGCCACGCTGTCCACCGCTACGGCGATCTGGTGCACGCTGCGGTTGATCTCTTCAGCCACCGCGGTCTGCTCCTCTGCCGCACTGGCGATTTGTGCGTTCATCGAATTGATGGTGCCGATCAGCTGGGCCATGGTGTCCAGCGAGGCACCGGCCTCGTTGGCTTTCACCGAGGTGCCATCGCCGGCATCGCTGGAGCGGCGCATGGCATCCACCGCCACCCGGGTGCCCTGCTGCAGGCGATCGATCATGCCCTGGATTTCCTGGGTGCTTTGCTGGGTACGGCTGGCCAGGGCGCGCACTTCATCGGCGACCACCGCGAAACCACGCCCGGCCTCCCCGGCCCGGGCCGCTTCGATGGCGGCGTTCAAGGCCAGCAGGTTGGTCTGCTCGGCGATGGAGCGGATCACATCCAACACGCTGACAATCGACGACACGTCCTGCTGCAAGCTGTCCAGGGACGTGCCGCTGTTGCGAATATCGCTGACCAGGGCATGGATCTGCTGGATGCTGCCATCCACCACGCGCTTGGCCGCCTGGCCTTCCTCATCGGTCTGTTGCGCCGCCACCGCCGCACCTTGAGCACTGCGGGCCACTTCATGGGCCGCGGAGGACATTTCATTGATCGCCGTGGCCACCTGATCGGTCTCGTGACGCTGACGCTCCATGGCCTGTTCCGAACGCTGGGCCTGATCCGAAACCTGGGTCACCAGCTCGGTGAGCTGCCCGGTCATCTCGGTGATCTGGCGCACCAGACCGTGGATCTTGTCGACAAAACGGTTGAACGAACCGGCCAGATCCCCTAGCTCGTCCTGGCTGGTGATCGCCAGGCGCCGGGTCAGGTCGCCTTCACCGGCGGCGATGTCATCGAGGTTGGCTTTCATCAGGTTCAGCGGCCGCAGCATGGTATTGGCCACCAGCATGCCCAGGGCCGCAATCACCAGCAGCACCACCGCAGCGATCCCGAGAATGCTCAGGACCATGCCTTCCATGCGCTGGTTGACGCTGTCCTGGACTGCAGCCACCTGGGCGTCGATGCCATCGAGATTGACCGAGGTGCCCAGCACCATGTCCCACTTGGGCAGGTACTCGGTGTAACCCAGCTTGGGCACCAGCACGTCGCTGCCCGGCTGAGTGGAGCTGTATTGCACGTAATGGCTGCCGTCCTTGCCCACGCGCACCAGTTCGCGGTTGACGTAAACGCCGTTGGGGTCGCGATTGTCCTTGAAGCTCTTGCCCACGCCGTCCGGGCTGTTGCCCTTGAACAGGCGCACGGTCTCGGAGTCGTAGCCGAAGAAGTAGCCGTCCTTGCCGTACGTGATGTTCGACAGCAGCTTGACCACCTCGGCCCGCGCCGCCTGATCCCCAGGCGCCGCCGCGTCGTACAGCGGCTTGACCGTGTTCAGGGCCACTTCGACATAGCTCTGCAGCGTGGCCTTGGCCTCGCCCAGCAGCCGATGACGGGTTTCCTCGACTTCTTTCTGGGCCTGCTGGCGCAGCATGAACACCGTGCTCAGGCTGATCACCAGCGCAAACAGCAGTACCGGGAGCACCGCCAGGGACAGGACTTTGGCCTTCAGGCTCAAGCGCATAAGGGACTCACTCTTGGTTTTTTATTGGCGTGATAACCGCGTTAACGGCACGCCAAAACAAAAGTTGAGCCTGAACCCGTAGGAGCCGGCTTGCCGGCGAAGAGGCCCTTGAGCCTTGCACCGACCTTGCCGACGCCTTCGCTGGCAAGCGGGCTCCTACACCCCTCCGACTTCTACGAGAGCGAGATAATCAGAGGACCATGGCCGCGACCCAGCCAAAGGCCAGCAGCGGCAGGTTGTAGTGCAGGAAGGTCGGGACCACGGTGTCCCAGATGTGATGGTGCTGGCCGTCGATATTCAGCCCCGAGGTCGGGCCCAGGGTCGAATCCGAGGCCGGCGAGCCCGCGTCACCCAGCGCCCCGGCGGTGCCCACGATGCAGACAATCGCCAACGGGCTGAAACCCAGCTGTACGCACAAGGGCACAAAGATCGCCGCCAGGATCGGCACCGTGGAAAACGACGAGCCGATGCCCATGGTCACCAACAGGCCCACCAGCAACATCAGCAAAGCGCCCACGCCCTTGCTGTGGCCGATCCACGCCGCCGAGGCTTCCACCAGGCTCTTCACCTCGCCGGTGGCCTTCATCACTTCGGCGAACCCCGAAGCGGCGATCATGATGAAGCCGATCATGGCCATCATCTTCATGCCTTCGGTGAACAGGTCGTCAGTCTCGCGCCAGCGCACGATGCCCGACACCGAGAAAATCAGGAAGCCGCACAAAGCCCCGATAATCATCGAGTCCAGCAACAACTGGATCACGAACGCAGCGATGATCGCCAGGCCCGCCACCAACAGGGTCCGCGGGTTGTACTGCACCGCCACCTGCTCGACTTTCTCGATCCGGTCCAGGTCATAGATGCGCTTCTTGCGGTAGCTGACAAAGGCCAGCAGCAAGCCGCAGAGCATGCCCAGGGCCGGAATACCCATGGCGTGAGTGACATTGACCTGGCTGATGTCCACGCCGCTGCGGGCCACGTTGGCCAGGAGGATTTCATTGAGGAAGATGTTGCCGAAACCCACCGGCAGGAACATGTAGGGGGTGATCAGGCCGAAGGTGATGACACAGGCGATCAACCGCCGATCCAGCTGCAACTTGGTCAGTACATAGAGCAGCGGCGGCACCAGCAGTGGAATGAAGGCAATGTGGATCGGCAGGATGTTCTGCGAGGCAATCGCCACCACCCACAACAGGCCGATCAGCAGCCATTTGACCTGGCCGCCGCCGTGGGCGTCCTGGCGATCCACCAGTATCAGGATCTTGTCCGCCAGGGCATGGGCCAGGCCGGACTTGGCGATGGCCACGGCGAAAGCGCCGAGCAAGGCGTAGGACAGGGCCACGGTGGCACCACCACCCAAACCGCTGTTGAACGCCTTGAGGGTGGCCTCGATCCCCAGGCCGCCCGTCAAACCGCCCACCAGGGCACCAATGATCAGGGCGATCACTACATGCACGCGGGACAGGCTGAGCACCAGCATCACGCCAACCGCGGCAATTACTGCGTTAATCATCGTTACCTCATTACTGCGCCGCTAAAAATGGCGCAAAAGCCTGTGACCGACCGGAAGGCAGCGGACTGCCGACATCGAAATGAAAGAGGTTCTTATTAGGGGCGCGCACTTTGCAGCAGCAGGCCCGGCTTGTCAAAACCCCAATCCCGGTGAAGCCCAAGACAGCGCGGCTTATTTCGAACAAGCGTTTAAAGAACACCGTTCGTCGGCCGTTACAGTGCAAAGTCTCAGATATTTATCGAATAAAGGACGCCTCCATGTCGCTCAGACAACTTTCCATCCAATGGAAGATCACCCTGCTGGCCGGACTCTGCCTGTTGGGCATCGTGTCGCTGTTGGTGGGACTTTCGCTGTATCGCATGGAGCACAGCTCCGAGCGGGTGAAAGCGTCGAGCATGGAGATGCTCAATGAAGCGGCCCAGGCCCGGATCGAAGCCCAGGGTGAAGTCCAGGCACTGGGCATTCGCCAACAGTTCATGGACGCCTATCAATACGGCCACGGCTTTTCCCGCCAGGTGCTGTTCCTGCGGGAACAGGCCGAGAAACGCTTCCTTGACGCCTTCGACCTGCGCGAAGACCTGACCCGCCAGGTCAAGTCGGCGTTGCAGGCCAATCCCGACCTGCTGGGCCTGTCCCTGGTGTTCGAAGCCAACGCCCTGGATGGCAAGGACGAGTTGTTCAGCGGCCAGAGCGAGCTGGGCAGCAACGAAAAAGGCCGCTTCGCCCTGTACTGGTCACAGCCCACCCCAGGCAAGCTGACCTCCATGTCGCTGCCGGAAAGCGACATGAGCGACACCCGCAGCGGGCCCAGCGGCCAGCCGGCCAATGCCTGGTTCACCTGCCCGCGCAGCACCCTCAAGCCCTGCGTGATCGAGCCCTACTTCTATGACATCGACGGCCAGAAGGTGCTGATGACCAGCATCGTCTTCCCGCTCCTGGTGAACGGCAAAGTCATCGCCTCGCTGTCGGTGGACATCAACCTCAACAGCCTGCAGGCCATCAGCCGCAATGCCAGCCAGAAGCTCTACGCCGGCCAGACCAGCGTCAGCATCCTCAGCCCGGTAGGCCTGCTGGCCGGCCATAGCCCGGATGCCGGCAAGCTCAGCCAGCGCCTGGACAGCGTCGACAGCGTCAACGGCGCGCAACTGATCCGCCAACTGGCCAGCAGCCCAGAGACCCACAGCCTGCACAGCAATCAGAAACTCAAGGTCCTCGCCCCCTTCACTCCGATCCCTGGCGGCCAGCCCTGGGGCGTGCTGCTGGATGTGCCGGAAAAGGTCCTGGTGGGTCCGGCCGAAGCCTTGAAAAGCGAACTGGACGCCAGCAACAGCAGCGGCACCCTGATGGAACTGGGCCTGGGCCTGCTGGCTGCCTTGGTGGGCCTGCTGCTGGTGTGGCTGATGGCGCGCAGCGTGACCCGGCCGATTCTCGGTGTGGCCCACATGCTCGAAGACATCGCCAGCGGCGAAGGCGACCTGACCCGGCGCCTGGCGTACAACAATAAGGACGAGCTGGGGCAACTGGCCGGCTGGTTCAACCGTTTCCTCGACAAGCTGCAGCCGATCATTGCCGAAGTAAAACGCTCGGTGCAGGACGCCCGCGGCACCGCCGACCAGTCATCGGCCATCGCCACCCAGACCAGCGCCGGGATGGAACAGCAGTATCGTCAGGTGGATCAGGTGGCCACTGCCTCCCATGAAATGAGCGCCACCGCCCAGGACGTGGCCCGCAGTGCGGCCCAGGCGGCTCAAGCGGCGCGGGATGCCGACCAGGCCACGCAACAGGGCCTGAGCGTGATCGACCGCACCACCCGCAGCATCGACCAACTGGCCGCCGACATGAGCGCCGCCATGACCCAGGTCGAAGGTCTGGCTGCCAACAGCGAACAGATCGGCACGGTACTGGAAGTGATCCGCTCGATTGCCGAGCAGACCAACCTGCTGGCCCTCAACGCCGCCATCGAAGCAGCCCGCGCCGGGGAAGCCGGGCGCGGTTTCGCGGTGGTCGCCGACGAGGTGCGCAACCTGGCCCGACGCACCCAGGAATCGGTGGAGGAAACCCGCCAAGTGATCGAACAACTGCAAACCGGCACCCGGGACGTGGTGGGCTCCATGAACAGCAGCCATCGCCAGGCCCAGGGCAGCGTCGAACAAGTGGGGCAGGCCGTGACCGCCTTGCGCCAGATCGGCGACGCGGTGACGGTGATCAGCGACATGAACCTGCAGATTGCCAGCGCCGCCGAACAGCAGAGCGCAGTGGCCGAGGAGATCAACAGCAACGTGGCGACCATTCGTGACGTCACCGAATCCCTGTCGGAACAAGCCAATGAATCGGCGCGGGTCAGCCAGTCCCTCAACAGCCTGGCCAACCAGCAACAGAGCCTGATGGATCAGTTCCGCGTCTGAACAGAGGCAACGGGCTTAAGGTGACGGTGGCCGCAAAGCCCACTGTCACAGGAAGGCGCTGACGGTGGCACGAGGACTTGCTCGCGCCGGACCGCACAGCAGCCCTCCCCGGCCCGTCGACCTAGCGCCTGGGCAGTGCGATTTCGACCCGCAAGCCACCCAGCGCGCTCTCCTCCAGGCTCAGGGTTGCGCCCCACGCTTCAACGATATCCCGCACGATGCCCAGGCCCAGGCCGTGGCCATCGGTCTGCTCATCCAGACGCGCTCCGCGACTGAACACTTCACTGCGCCGCTCCTTGGGAATCCCCGGGCCATCGTCGTCCACCGCCAGGAAGAACCCCGTGGCCCGCTCCTCGACACTCAGGCGTACCTGGGCATCGGCCCATTTGCAGGCGTTGTCCAGCAGGTTGCCCAGCAGCTCCAGCAGGTCCTCGCGATCCCAGGGCAGGCGCAACCCGGGCGCCGCCTGAAAACTCAGGTCCAGATGCTCGCCGTGGATCATGTTCAAGGTGGCCAGCAATCCCGGCAGTTCGGCATCACATTCAAACAAGGCGCCGGGCAAGGCATCGCCGGCCAAGCGCGCACGATTGAGTTCGCGATTGAGCCGTTGCTGCACCTGTTCCAGTTGCTCCTGAAGCATCCGCTGCACCTCAGGATGCCCTTGCAGTTTCGCCCCGCTGGCCAAGCTCAGCAGCACCGCCAACGGCGTCTTCAACGCGTGCCCGAGGTTACCCAGGGCATTGCGTGAACGCTTGAGGCTGTCCTCGGTGTGGGCCAGCAAATGGTTGATCTGCGCCACCAGCGGCTCCAGTTCAACCGGCACCTGGGCATCCAACTGCGAGCGCTGGCCTTGCTGCAACTGGGCAATCTGCTCCCGTGCGGTCTCCAGGGGGCGCAAGGCGCGGCGCACGGTTATCCGCTGCAGCAACAGGATCAGCAGCAACCCCGCCAGCCCCAGGCCAAGGCCGACCTGACGCATGCGCTGGAAGCTCTCGCGTACGGGGGTGTAGTCCTGGGCCACGCTGATGGAGATCGATTGCCCGAGGCGCTTGTAGTCACTGCGCAACACCAGCAGTTGCTGCCCTTCCGGCCCCAGTTGCAGGTTGCTTTGCAAGCCGGCGCGCTCCAGCTGCGGCAGTTCCTGATCCCACAGGGATCGGGAACGCCAATGCACATCGGCGAAATCGATACGGAAGTAATGCCCGGAAAAAGGCCGTTGATAGGCGGGCGACAGACGACGCTCGTCCAGTTGCAAACCTTGAGGACCTCTTACCAGCGCCAACAGCAGACTCTCGCTGTCTTCCCGAAGACCCGCCTCCAGGTAGCGTTGCAGGCCCACTTCGAACAGCCAGAGGCTGGTCTGCGCCAGCACCAGGCCAACCACCACCATCACCGTGATCAGGCCCAGGCTCAGACGGCGCTGGATCGACCTCACGAATCACTCCCGCCGAACAGGTAGCCCTGGCCACGGCGGGTTTCGATCACACTGCGCCCCAGCTTGCGCCGCAGGTGATTGACGTGGACTTCAAGGACATTGGAATCGCGTTCGGTTTCACCGTCGTACAGGTGTTCGGCCAGGTGGCTTTTGGACAGGATCTGCTGCGGGTGCAGCATGAAGTAGCGCAACAGGCGAAATTCCGCGGCGGTCAGCAACACGTCCTGGCCATCGCGGACCACGCATTGGCGGCCTTCATCCAGATGCAGCCCGGCGGCCTGCAAGGTCTGCTGATTGGCCTGGCCGTGGGAGCGACGCAACAGCGCCTGCACCCGCAAGTGCAGCTCCTCGGGGTGAAAGGGCTTGCTCAGGTAATCATCGGCGCCGGCCTTCAGACCTTCGATACGCTCGGCCCAGGAGCCGCGGGCGGTGAGGATCAGCACCGGGGTCGCCAGGCCACCGGCACGCCATTGACGCAGCACATCGAGTCCCGGGACCCCGGGCAGGCCGAGGTCGAGAATGATCAGGTCATAGGGTTCACTGGCGCCCTGGTACAGGGCATCGCGGCCGTCGGCCAGCCAGTCCACCGCGTAGCCCTGAAGTTTCAGGCCCTCCAGCAGTTCATCCGCCAGGGATACGTGATCTTCCACCACAAGCAGGCGCATCAGTCATCTTCCTCATCTTTCAACAGGCGCCCAGTGGCGGCATCCAGATCCAGCTCGCGGACCACGCCGTCCACGGTCAACAGCTCGACCTCGTAAATGTACACATCATGTTTTTCTTCCAGTTCGGCTTCCAGCAGCCTGGCACCGGGATAGCGGTCCATGGCCTGCTGCAGCAGTTGCTCCAGAGGCAGGATCACCCCCCGCTGGCGCAGGCGCAGGGCCTCGTCCTGGTCCAGGTCGCGGGCCACGGCCAGGGAGCAGAATAGCAACAGCGCCAGGGCCGCCCGGCTGCCGGCGCGCATCGTCGAGTTCATTAAGTGTCCTGATGGTCCTTGAGTACCTGGCCGGTCACCGCGTCCAGTTCCAGGTCCCACTCCAGCCCTTGCGGATCGCGCAGTTCAACCTGGTAGATGTACTTGCCGTACTCCTCTTCCAGCTCGGTTTCACTGATGCTCGCCCCAGGATGCCGGGACAGGGCCGTGGCATTGAGTTTTTCAAAGGACACAATGGTACCAGCGTCGCGCAGCCTCAGGGCTTCGTCCGGGCCCAGGTCCCGGGCATGGGCGAGGCTGGCGGCCAGGCTGGTGGTCAGAGCAATCAGGCTGGCGCCGAACAGCGCGGTCAGGGTTTTCATGGCAGGTCTCCAAGGTCAGTGGCCAAAGGCCGATGACGCCGACGATACCCAAGGCAACTTAATTGAAACTGAATGGCCATCATGGGCCTGACACAAGTTTCACTCGGCCCGCAGCGGCGGGGTTCTCTATACTCGGCGGCTGATTCAAGAGTGAGCCCGGTATGACCGCCATCCATATCAAGTTTCCCGCCCTGTCCCTCAAGGCCGGCCCCCGCGCCCTGGCCCGCATCCGTCGTCAAGGCCTGCACGCCGGCGAAGTCGGCACCTTGCCGGGCGCCGCCGGCGGGCCCAAGGCCCTGGGCATTCAGGGGCTGGACCTGGCGCTGTTCGGTGAATGGTTGCCCGCAGTCCCCCGTGAGCGTTCGTTGATCGGCGCGTCGGTGGGTTCCTGGCGCTTTGCCAGCGCCTGCCTGCCGGACGCCGCCGAAGGCATCCGCCGCCTGGGCCAGCTGTACAACGCCCAGAGTTTCGCCAAGGGCGTGACCATGGCGCAGATCAGCCAGAGCTCCCGGCGCATGCTCGACGACCTGCTCGATGGCCGCGACGCTTCGATCCTCGACAACCCCCACTACCGGCTCAACATCATGGTGGTCAAGAGCCACGGCCTGCTGGCGGACGATCACCGCGCACGCCTCGGCCTGGGCCTGTCCTCGGTGATCGCCGACAACCTGCGGGGCCGCGCGCGCCTGTCCCGGCACTTCGAGCGCCTGGTGCTGCACGACCCGCGCCTGGCGCCGCCGCTGCTGGCCCTGGAAGACTTCCCCTCGCGCTTTGTGCCCCTGGACCGCGGCAACCTGCGCCAGGCCCTGCTGGCCTCGGGCTCGATTCCCATGGTCATGCAGGGCGTGCGCGAACTGCCCGGCGCCGGGGCCGGCACCTTCCGCGACGGCGGCCTGCTGGACTACCACCTCGACCTGCCCTACAGCGGCAGCGACATCGTGCTCTACCCGCACTTCACCGACCGGGTGATTCCCGGCTGGTTCGACAAGACCCTGCCCTGGCGCCGGGCCAGCCCGGAGCGCCTGCGGGACGTCTTGCTGCTGGCGCCGTCGAAGGAGTACCTGGCGCGCCTGCCCTATGGCAAGCTGCCGGACCGCAACGACTTCAAGCGCTTCATGGGCGACGACGCCAGCCGGCAGAAATACTGGCGCAGCGCCATGGACGAAAGCCGGCGCCTGGGGGACGAGTTTCTCGAACTGGCGGCGCAGAACCGCCTGGGCGAGCGCTTGCAAAGCCTGTAAGTCCAGAGCTGCGCTGCGCACTGACCCTTTAGTCAGGGTTTTTCCGCAGCCTTGGGGCCAAGCTGATAAACTCGCCGCCTGCCTCAACTCGCCCCCCGGCGATCGCCATCTGACAGAGCTGACCGACACTGTGGAAATCTTCAAAGAGTTTACCTTCGAATCCGCCCATCGCCTGCCTTTCGTGCCCGAGGGCCACAAGTGCGGTCGCCTCCATGGCCACTCGTTCAAGGTGGCGATCCACCTCAGCGGCGAGGTCGACGCGCACACCGGCTGGATCCGCGACTTCTCGGAAATCAAGGCCATCTTCAAGCCGCTCTACGAGCGTCTGGACCACAACTACCTGAACGACATTCCCGGCCTGGAAAACCCCACCAGCGAGGTCCTGGCCAAATGGATCTGGAACGAGCTCAAGCCCCTGCTGCCGGAGCTTTCGGCGATTCGTATCCACGAAACCTGCACCAGCGGCTGCATCTATCGCGGCGAATAAGCCGAACCATCTGCAGGTCGCAAGGAAGCTGGCCATGAGCCCACGTATCTACCTCGCCGGGTTCGATGTGTTTCGCAGCGACGCCCAGGCCCATGGCGAGTACCTCAAGCGACTGTGCAGCGTTCAGGGCCTGCACGGTCTGTTCCCCCTGGACAACCAGGCCCCGCAGAACCTCTCGCCAGACGCCACCGCGCAGTGGATCTGCCAGCAGAACCTGGCCATGATCCGCGACTGCGACGCCCTGCTGGCCAACCTCAACGACTTTCGCGGCCTGGAGCCGGATTCCGGCACCGCCTTCGAAGTGGGTGCGGCGATCGCCCTGGGCAAGCCGGTGTGGGCCTACTTCAGCGGCCCCGCGACCCTGCGCCAGCAGGTGCCCCACGATGACGCCGGGCGCGACGCCCAGGGTTTTGCGGTAGAAGACTTCAACCTGCCGCGCAACCTGATGCTGGCCTGCAGCTGGAGCGGTCGCAGCACCTGTGTGGAAGCCGCCATCAGCGACCTCGGGCGCTGGCTGAACGCTTCCCCTGCACCTCGCTGAGATAGCCAGCAACGTCACTTTCTGCCGAAAACGACCACCCCGGACAAAAGCCTTGTTTTGTCGCGAAAGCCGATGTTATGTTTCTAACACAGGCTACAAAAATGAAACCTTGATAACATTTTCCGCGAACGCCTTGCGAGATCGTCATGGACAAGAACAGTTTCCAAGTCACCCTGGAACAGCAGTTTGCAAGCCTGACGCCCACCGGCAAGCGCATCGCTACCTATCTGTTGGCCAACCTCCAGCAACTGCCCTTCGAGACCGCTGACAGCATCGCCCAGCAAGCCGGCACCACCGGCATTTCCGTGGGGCGCTTCCTGCGTTCGTTGGGCTACCGCAACCTGGATGACGTCAAGCAAGGCCTGCGCGGCGATGCCCCGGCCTCCTGGCTGATCACCGACCGGCTTGGCGCGTTTCGCAGCGAGGCCCATCAGGACGATGCCCTGGAGCGCTCGATGCATCGTGAGATCGAAGCCATCCAGCACGTCTACGGCCTGGCCCGCAGCCAGCCGTTCGCCGATATCGTGTGGCAGATCGTCGAGGCCGACGCGGTGTTCATCATCGGCATCCAGTCGACCCGGGGCATCCTCAACGCCTTCCACAGCCACCTGGAATACATCCGGCCCAAGGTCTACTACGTCGATGGCCTGTCGGGCATCTATGCCGAGACCCTGAACTCGGGCTTCGCCAAGCCCTACGCGATCATTTCCGACTTCCGCGCCTACTCCGCCATCACCCAGACCTTCTGCGAAGTAGCCAACGCCAATGCCCTGCCCCTGGCCCTGGTCACCGACCTGCAATGCCCTTGGGCCCGGGATTACCCACTGGACCTGCTGCAACTGAAAACCGATGTCGGCCAGTTCTGGGACTCCCTGGCGCCGCTGACCTGCCTGTTCAACCTGATGGTGTCCGCCGTGGCCGAGGGCTATGGCGAACGTCTGGACCAGCGCCTGGCGAAGAACCGTCAGTTGCAGGAAGCCTTCGGCCAGTTCGAGTCCTGACCTTCAAGCGTTAACCCAGATGGAGTGAGTGAGTGAACAACAGCCCCCTTGTCGAAATCGACGCCCAGCGCCACCAACTTGAAATCGACCTGATCTACGCCAGCGCCGACAACCTGGCCGGTCAGGTGATCTACCGCAACGCCCGCTGCCTGCTGCACAAGGACGCCGCCGCCTGCCTGTACAAGGCCAGCCAGCTGGCGCGCATGGCCGGCCTGGGCCTGCGCATCTACGACGCCTATCGCCCGGCCTACGCCCAGCAGCTGCTGTGGCAGGCCCTGCCCAATCCGGACTACGTGCGCGACCCACGCCTGGGCTCGCACCACACCCGGGGCGTGGCCGTGGACCTGACCCTGGTGGATGAAACCGGCCAGCCCCTGGACATGGGCACCGCCTTCGATGCAATGGAGCCCAAGTCGCACCAGTTCTACAGCGACCTGCCGCCCCAGGTGCAGCGCAATCGCCTGCTGCTGCTGGGGATCATGCTCAGCGCCGGCTTCGAGGCGATCCCCACCGAATGGTGGCACTACGAGCTGCCCAACGCCGAGGACTTCCCCCTGATCCAGGAGCACGACCAGCCCTTCGAACACTGATCTCCCGTTCCCCAGCCGGCCACAACAACAGGCAGCCCACTGCCCCAAGCCGGTCGTTACCCGCCACACCGCTTCAGCTCCAACTGCCCGGTTATAGCTTTTATAAAAAACCTGACGAACTTCCCAACATCGAATGATCAAGGAAACCGGCATGACCCCAAATCTGCGCAATTACCCTGATGTGCGTCTGTCCACCCGTGTCGCCCTGTCGCTGCTGTGCGCCGCCCTGAGCCTGGGGGCCTGGCAGGCGGCCAGCGCCGCTGCGCCCAAGGACACCCTGATGATCGGCAAGGCCGCCGACCCGCAGACCCTCGACCCGGCCGTGACCATCGACAACAACGACTGGGCCGTGACCTACCCGGCCTACCAGAAGCTGGTGACCTACAAGGTCGAGAACGGCAAAGGCAGCACCGAAGTCCAGGGCGACCTGGCCGAGAGTTGGAGCACCTCCGCCGACAACCTGACCTGGGACTTCAAACTCAAGCCCGGCAACAAGTTCGACGACGGCAAGCCGGTGGACGCTGCGGCAGTGAAGTTTTCCTTCGAGCGCCTGATGCAGCTCAAACAGGGCCCGTCCGGGGCCTTCCCGGATGACATGAGCGTGGCCGTGGTCGATCCGCTGACCGTGCGCTTCACCCTGAAGAAGCCCTATGCGCCCTTCCTCTACACCCTGGCCCACAACGGCGGCGGCATCATCAACCCGGACGTGGCCAACAAGGGTGAGGACGTCAATGCCTACCTGTCGACCCACACCGCCGGCTCCGGGGCCTTCCGCCTGAGCAACTGGCAGAAGGGCCAGTCGCTGACGCTGGAGCCCAACAGCTATTACGCCGGCCCCAAGCCGAGCCTGAACAAGGTGGTGATCAAGATCATCAGCGAAGCCTCGGTGCGCCGCCTGCAACTGGAACGCGGCGACCTGGACATCATCGAGGACATGCCCGAAGACCAGCTCGGCACCCTGGCCGGCAAGTCCGGGGTGGTGATCCAGACCTTCCCCTCGCTGCGGGTCAATTACCTGTACCTGAACAACCAGCGCGCGCCCCTGGACAACGTCGAGGCACGCCAGGCGCTGGTCCAGGCCATCGACTACAAGGGCATCGTCGACGGCATCCTCAAGGGCCAGGCCAAGCTGATGAACGGGCCGATCCCAGACGGCATGTGGGCCCACGACCCGAGCCTGCCGCTGATGCAGCAGAACCTCGACGGCGCCAAGGCCAGCCTGGCCAAGGTCCCGCAGAAGATCAGCAATCTGACCTACCTGTACTCGGACAAGGACGCCAACTGGGAGTCCATCGGCCTGACCCTGCAAGCGGGCCTGGCGCCCCTGGGCATCAACCTGAA
This sequence comes from Pseudomonas sp. 910_21, assembly GCF_052850735.1. Lineage (NCBI taxonomy): Bacteria > Pseudomonadati > Pseudomonadota > Gammaproteobacteria > Pseudomonadales > Pseudomonadaceae > Pseudomonas > Pseudomonas sp. 910_21. The sequence goes on from NZ_VXCY01000005.1 coordinate 569,132, forward strand.
GATGGAGAAACTGGCCAACGCCACCATGCGTGAACGGGTCGGCAAGGGTGACTACGACGTGGCCATCGGCTCCTGGAGCCCGGACTTCGCCGATCCCTACATGTTCATGAACTTCTGGTTCGACTCCAGCCTCCAGGGCTTGCCGGGCAACCGCTCGTTCTACAGCAACCCCGAGGTCGACAGCCTGATCCGCGAGGCGGCGGCCACCAACGACACCGCCAAGCGCATCGAGCTGTACCAGAAGGCGCAGAAGATCGTCCTCAAGGACAACGTCTACGCCTACCTGTACCAGAAGAACTACAGCCTGCCGATGCGCGATTCGGTGAAGGGCTACGTGTTCCATCCGATGCTGGAGCAGGTGTTCAACATCGCCGAAATCAGCAAGTAGGACCGGCCCTGCGATCCCCGTCGCCGGCCCCTGAACCGGGCCGGCGACGGGCTGCCGTGTCCCCGCTGCGGGGCTGCTGTCGCCCCTGCCGTTCGTCAAGCGTTAACGAGGTTGCCTCATGGCCTTCCTGAATATGTTGCGCAAACGCCTGCTCGGCCTGTTGCTGGTCGTGGTTGGGGTTTCGCTGATTACCTTCACCATCTCGCACCTGATTCCCGGCGACCCGGCGCGGCTGATCGCCGGCGACCGGGCCAGCGATGCGATCGTGCAGAACATCCGCCACCAACTGGGCCTGGACCTGCCGCTGTACCAGCAATATGGCCGCTACATGCTCGACCTGCTGCACGGCGACCTGGGCACTTCGATCCGCACCAGCCGCCCGGTGCTGGAGGACCTGCAAGCGTTCTTCCCGGCCACCCTGGAACTGGCCCTGGCGGCGCTGCTGCTGTCGGTGCTGGTGGGCGTGCCGCTGGGGGTGCTGTCGGCGGTCTATCACAACCGTTTTATTGACCAGATCGCCCGCACCCTGGCGGTCACCGGGATCTCCACCCCGGCGTTCTGGCTGGGCTTGGGACTGATCCTGCTGTTCTACGGCCACCTCGGCTGGCTGCCCGGCAGCGGCCGTCTGGACGAAGGCCTGGAGCCGCCGCCGACGATCAGCGGTTTCTACCTGATCGACTCGTTGCTGGCCGGGGATATCCCGCTGTTTCTCAATGCCCTGCAGCACCTGATCCTGCCGGCCGTGACCCTGGGCTTCGTCAACCTCGGGGTGGTGGCGCGGCAGATCCGCTCGGCGATGCTCGACCAGTTGGGCGAGGACTACATCCGCACCGCCCGGGCCTATGGCCTGTCGCGCTGGGCGGTGATCCTGCGCCACGCCCTGCCCAACGCGCTGATCCCCTCGGTGACGGTGCTCGGCCTGACCCTGGGCGACTTGCTGTACGGCGCGGTGCTGACCGAGACCGTGTTCGCCTGGCCGGGCATGGGCGCCTATGTGGTGAAGTCGATCCAGGCCCTGGATTTCCCGGCGGTGATGGGCTTCGCGATCCTGGTGTCATTCATTTATGTGCTGCTGAACATGGCGATCGACCTGTTGTACCGGGTGATCGACCCGCGCATTGGCGAGGTAAATTGAGATGTCCGCTCCCTTGAACATTCCCCTGCCGCAGCCCGTGGTCCAGGCCAACGGCTGGCGCGCGCGTCTGGCCTACCTGGGCTACCGCGTGCGGCAAAGCCCGCTGACCATCGCCGGGCTATGCATGACCCTGCTGGTGCTGCTGTGCATGGCCTTCGCCCCCTGGCTGTCGAGCCATGATCCCAATGCCCTGAACCTGGCCGAACGCCTGGCCGCCCCCAGCGCCAGCCATTGGTTCGGCACCGACGAAGTCGGCCGCGACCTGTTCAGCCGGGTGCTCCACGGCAGCCGCCAGTCGGTGGGCGTGGGCCTGTTCGTGGCCTTCGCCTCGTGCCTGGCCGGGGGCCTGTTGGGCTGCCTGTCGGGGATCATCGGCGGGCGCTTCGACAGCCTGATCATGCGCCTGATGGACATCATGCTCTCGGTGCCGTCGCTGGTGCTGATCATGGCCCTGGCCGCCGCCCTGGGCCCGAGCCTGTTCAACGCCATGCTGGCGATCACCCTGGTGCGCATTCCGTTCTACGTGCGCCTGGCCCGAGGCCAGGCCCTGAGCATCCGCCAGATGGGCTACGTCAAGGCCGCCCAGACCTACGGCGCCGGGCGCTGGCACATCGTCAGCTGGCACGTGGGGCGCAACGCCATGCCGCCATTACTGGTGCAACTGAGCCTGGACATCGGCAGCGCCATCCTCATGGCCTCGGCCCTGGGCTTCATTGGCCTGGGCGCGCAGCAGCCCACCGCCGAATGGGGGGCGATGGTGGCCACCGGGCGCAACTTCATCCTCGACAACTGGTGGTACTCGACCTTTCCCGGGCTGGCGATCCTGTTCACCGCCACCGGGTTCAACCTGCTGGGTGACGGCATCCGTGACCTGCTCGATCCACGGCAACAGGGGAAATGACCATGAGCTCATCCGCCGTTCTCAACATCGATAACCTGAGCCTGGAATTCCCCGCCTACCGCAGCAACGTACAGGCGCTCAACGGCGTGTCGCTGCACGTCAACCCGGGGGAGATCGTCGGCGTGGTCGGCGAGTCCGGCTCGGGCAAGTCGGTGACCGCCATGCTCAGCCTGCGCCTGCTGCCCGAACGCAGCTACCGCATCACCTCCGGCAGCCTCAGCCTGCTGGGCCGCGACATGCTCGCCACCCCGGAAAAACAGCTGCTGCAGATCCGCGGCCGCGACGCGGCGATGATCTTCCAGGAACCGATGACCGCCCTCAACCCGACCCGGCGCATCGGCCGGCAGATGCTCGACGTGATCATCCATCACCAGCGCCTGAGCCAGGAGCAGGCCCGGGCCAAGGCCATCGCCCTGCTGCGAGACATGCACATCGCCGACCCCGAGCAGGTGCTCCAGGCCTACCCCTTCGAGCTGTCCGGGGGCATGCGCCAGCGGGTGATGATCGCCCTGGCGTTTTCCTGCGATCCGCAGTTGCTGATTGCCGACGAGCCGACCACCGCCCTGGACGTCACGGTGCAGCGCCAGGTGCTGCTGTTGCTGCGCGAGAAGGCCCGGCAACGGGGCACCGCGATCCTCCTGATCACCCACGACATGGCGGTGGTCTCGCAGTTCTGCGACCGGGTCTATGTGATGTACACCGGCGCCGTGGTCGAGCAAGGCAGCACCGCCCAGGTCATGCTCGACCCGCAGCATCCCTACACCCGCGGCCTGCTCAGCGGCCTGCCGGAACAGGTGCCCCCCGGCGCACCGCTGCTGACCATTCCCGGGCAAGTGCCCAACCTCGCCCACCTGCCCGGCGGCTGCACCTTCCGCGAACGCTGCAGCCAGGCCATGGCGATCTGCGCCGAGCGTCCGCCGCTGCATTCGATCAACGCCTGCGAGCAGCGCAAGAGCGCCTGCTGGCTGGCTGCCCCGGAGTCCGCCCAATGACCGCCACCCACTCCCAAACCGGTAGCGCGCCGCTGCTGCGCCTCAACGATGTGCAAGTGCGCTTTCCCCTGAGCAATGACTGGCTGGGGCGGCCCCGGGCCTTTGCCCATGCCCTCAACGGCATCGACCTGGAACTGCGCCCCGGGGAAACCCTGGGCATCGTCGGCGAATCCGGCTGCGGCAAAAGCACCCTGGCGCAACTGCTCATGGGCCTGGTCAAGCCCAGCAGCGGCGACCTGCGCTGGGCCTACGCCAGCGACCGCGAGCGCCACAGCCACGTGCAGATCGTGTTCCAGGACCCGCAATCGTCCCTCGACCCACGCCTGCCGATCTGGAAGATCATCACCGAGCCGCTGTTCGCCCTGGGCAACACCCCGGCCGGGCAGATGCGCGAGATCGCCGCCAAGGTGGCGCAGCAGGTGGGTATTCGCGGCGAATACCTGGAGCGCTACCCGCACCAGTTTTCCGGTGGCCAGCGCCAGCGCATCGCCATTGCCCGGGCCCTGGCGTCGAACCCAGACATCATCGTCCTCGACGAACCGACCTCGGCCCTGGACATCTCGGTGCAGGCGCAGATCCTCAACCTGCTGGCAGACCTGCAACGCAGCCGCGGCCTGACCTTTGTGCTGATCTCCCACAACGTTTCGGTGGTGCGGCACATGGCCGACCGGGTGGCAGTGATGTACCTGGGGCAGATCGTCGAACTGGGCAGCGCCGAACAGGTGCTGGAGCGGCCGCGCCATCCCTACACCCAACTGCTGCTGGATGCGGTGCCACGCCTGGGCGCGCCCCTGGCGGACAGCCAGGTCTCGGCCCCCACCGAACTGCCGGGCAACCGCAAGCTGCCCGCCGGCTGCTTCTTCTTCGACCGCTGCAGCCGGCGCGGCCCGGGCTGCGAGCTGCCACAACAACTGCTGGGCGATGCCGACCAGCAGGTGCGTTGCCACCGGCAGGATCTCGCGGGGTAATCCAACAGCACCACGCCGCCTGGCGCGGCGTGGTGCTTGCTCCCTGCTCGCCAAGGGCTTAAAACAAGCGCCTTCTCTTTGACGTTGCAGGAACCTCTCTTATGGAAAGCAGCTGGCTGACCCACGCCAAACGCTTGCAAGCCATCGCCTCGACCGGCCTGCACTTTTGCCAGGACGTGCACGACCGCGAGCGCTACCAGGAAATCGCCGACATCGCCCACGGCATGCTGGCGCAATTGGGCAACGTGCCCCTGGAGCGCATCACCGATCTGGTCTCGGACTTCGCCCAACGCTATTCGACACCAATGGTGGAAGTGCGCGGCGCGCTGATCGAGGACGGTAAGATCCTCCTGGTGCGCGAGCAGCACGACGGCCTCTGGGCCCTGCCCGGGGGCTACGCCGATGTGGGCCTGTCGGCGGCGCAGAACATCATCAAGGAAATCCACGAAGAAGCCGGGCTGCAGGTTTCGGTGCGCCAGCTGTACGGCCTGCGGCACAAGGCCAAGGGCCCCTACAAGCCGGATCACCGGGACTTCTACAAGCTCTACTTCCTCTGCGAACGGCACGATGGCGAAAGCCCGGTGGCGGGCAGCGAAACCAGCGACGCAGCGTTCTTCGCCCCGGACCAATTGCCGCCGCTGTCCCAGGGCCGCACCGTGGAACGGGATATCCAGGAAGCCTTCGATTTCCATCAGGGACGGCGCAGCGTGACCCTGTTCGACTGAGCAGAGCACCAGATGTAAAGCACCCTTGACACAGAAAAGACTCGCGCCTAATGTAAAGGACACTTTACTTCAGGAGATCGCCCCATGGGCAGTAAACGTTATTTCGTCGAATTCGGCCTGGCCTTGCTGGCCTACATCGCCTGCGTGCTGCTGAGCAGCCACTGGCTGGCGGACCTGAACCCGGGCCCGGGCAAGATCGCCCTGGCCCTGGTGCCGGTGATCCCCATGGTGGCCATGGCCCTGGCGGTGGTGCGCCAGTTGCGGCGCATGGACGAACTGGCCCGGCGCATCCAGCTCGAAGCCCTGGGCCTGTCCTTTGTCTGCACCGCGCTGATCACCTTCAGCTACGGCTTCCTGGAAACCGCCGGCCTGCCCCGGCTCTCGATGTTCTACGTATGGCCCGTGATGGGCCTGGTCTGGGCCCTGGCCACGGTGGCCGGCGTGCGGCGCTACCGATGAACAACCAACTGCGCGAACTGCGTACCCGGCAAGGCTGGTCCCAGGCCGAACTGGCCACCCGGCTCGAGGTATCACGGCAGACGGTGAATGCCATCGAGACCGGCCGCTACGACCCCAGCCTGCCCCTGGCGTTCAAGATTGCCCGGGCCTTCCAGCTGCCCATCGAAAGCATTTTCAGCCCCGACCAGGACTGAAACCGGCCACGCGGCAGTGCACCACTTTCGCCCCGGTGCCGCCTGCATCCGGTGCAGACCCACGGGCATCGGCTATAACTGCTGGGGCGCCCGCCCCGGCGGTACCGGTTTGGCACGGCGCCTGCAACGGCGAGGCACCACTGCGACCAGGGACAGGCCATGACCCAGCACGAACCCGGCAACGACTACCCCTTGAGCGAAGTTCCGCAGCACGCCCGCAAGGGCCTGGCCTCCATGGCCATGGTGCTGCTGGGCTTCACCTTCTTCACCGCCACCATGTTCGCCGGCGGCAAGCTGGGGGTGGCTTTCGACTTCCCGACCCTGCTGGCAGTGATCCTCGTCGGCAATCTGCTGCTGGGGATCTACGCCGCAAGCCTGGGCTACATCGCCTTCAAGAGCGGGCTGAACACCGTGCTGATGGGGCGCTTCTGCTTCGGTGAACGGGGCAGCAAGCTCAGCGATTTGATCCTCGGCCTGACCCAGGTCGGCTGGTACGCCTGGGGCACCGCCACAGCCGCGGTGGTGCTGGGCAAGTATTTCCAGCTGGATTCGGGCGCGGTGCTGGGGCTGATGCTGCTGTTCGGCATGGCGTTCTGCGCCACCGCCTATATCGGCTATCGCGGCCTGGAGATCCTGTCGTGGATCGCGGTGCCGGCCATGGGCCTGTTGCTGGTGCTGTCGATGGCGGTGGCAACCACTCAGGTCGGCGGTCTCGACGGCCTGCTGGCCCTCACCCCCAGCGCCACCATGGACCTGTCCACGGCCCTGACCCTGGTGTTCGGCACCTTTGTCAGCGGCGCGACCCAAGCTACCAACTGGACCCGTTTCTCCCGCTCGGCGCGGGTGGCGGTGAGCGCCAGCCTGATCGGTTTCTTCATCGGCAACGGCCTGATGGTGCTGATCGGTGCCTACGGCGCCATCGTCTACCAGCAGCCGGACGTGGTGGAGGTCTTGCTGCTGCAAGGCTTCGCCATGGCGGCCATGGCCATGCTGCTGTTGAACATCTGGAGCACCCAGGACAACACCATCTACAACTTCGCCGTGGCTGGCTGCAACTTGCTGCGCACCCGTCGACGCAAGACCGTGACCCTGGTGGGCGCGCTGATCGGCACCTTGCTGGCGATGCTCGGCATGTACGATTTGCTGGTGCCCTACCTGGTGCTGCTGGGCACGGTGATTCCGCCGATTGGCGGGGTGATCATGGCCGACTTTTTCTATCGCTGGCGCGGCCGCTACCCGCGCCTGGCCGACAGCCAGTTGCCCGCCTGGAACTGGTCCGGGCTGTGCGCCTATGGCCTGGGCACCCTGGCGGCCTTCTGCTCGCCCTGGGTCGCGCCCCTGGTGGGCATCGCGGCTGCCGGCCTGAGCTACATCCTGTTGAGCGCGATGCTGGGCGCGCGCGTCCCCCAGGCCGTCGACATCCAGGCCTGATTTGCTCACCCGGCACCTTCCGGGTCTATCATGGCCCGGTCACGCAACACCCTGCCCCCTGCCCCACGGCGCGTTAACGCCTGGTCGGGAGCAGTCCAACGACCGTGGGACAAGGACCTGCCCTGATCCGACGGCTGAACCACTGATTGCCCGACCCGAGGAACTGCTCCAATGCTGATCACCAACGCCCGCCTGCGCCACCGTGAAGGCCTGCACCAACTGCACCTGGAAAACGGCCGCATCGCCCGCATTGTCCTGCAAAGCGCCGACACCTCTGACGCCGTCCCGGCCTTCGGCCCCGAACACCTGGATGCCGGCGGCAACCTGGTGGTGCCGCCCTTCGTCGAGCCGCACATTCACCTGGACGCCACCCTCACCGCCGGCGAGCCACGCTGGAACATGAGCGGCACCCTGTTCGAAGGCATCGAGTGCTGGGGCGAGCGCAAGGCCACCATCACCGCCGAAGACACCCGCACCCGCGCCCACAAGACTATCCGCGCCCTGGCGGCCCACGGCATCCAGCACGTGCGCACCCACGTCGACGTCACCGACCCGGACCTCACTGCCCTCAAGGCCATGCTCGAAGTGCGCGAGCAAAGCGCGCACCTGATCGACCTGCAGATCGTCGCCTTCCCTCAAGAGGGCATCGAATCGTTTCGCAACGGCCGCGAGCTGATGGAAGAAGCCATCCGCCTGGGCGCCGATGTGGTGGGCGGTATTCCACACTTCGAATACACCCGGGACCAGGGCGTGAGCTCGGTGAAATTCCTCATGGACCTGGCCGAACGCACGGGTTGCCTGGTGGACGTGCACTGCGACGAAACCGACGACCCGCACTCGCGCTTTCTCGAAGTGCTGGCCGAGGAAGCCCGCAGCCGCGACATGGGTTCACGGGTCAGCGCCAGCCACACCACCGCCATGGGCTCCTACGACAACGCCTACTGCGCCAAGCTGTTCCGCCTGCTGGGGCACTCGGGCATCAGCTTTGTCTCCTGCCCCACCGAAAGCATTCACCTGCAGGGGCGCTTTGACAGCTTCCCGAAACGCCGTGGCGTGACGCGGGTGAATGAGTTGCTGGAAGCGGGAATGAACGTGTGCTTTGGCCAGGACTCGATTGTCGACCCCTGGTACCCCTTGGGTAACGGCAACATCCTGCGAGTGCTGGAAGCCGGCCTGCACATCTGCCACATGCTCGGTTACCGCAATCTGCAGAACGCTCTGGACCTGGTCACCGACAACAGCGCCAAGGCCCTGGCCCTGGGCGAGGGTTACGGCCTTGAAGAAGGTCGACCGGCGAACCTGCTGATCCTCTCAGCCGACAGCGACTACGAAATGATCCGCAGCCAGGGCCTGCCGCTGTATTCGATCCGCCACGGCAAGGTGCTGATGCAGCGGCAGATGGCTCAGGTGCAACTGGCCGGCGACTGACCCGTGGCGATGCTTACTTGACCCGAAACGGCTGGGCCGCCATGAACGCCACCGGCAACAGCGGCAGGGCGAGGATCGTCAATACGCCGTCTGCGGTGAGGGTCACCGGCGTCAGCAGCACCTGGCCAACCTTGCTCTTCTCCCGGTACGCCGAGAAGTTCAGGGTGTAGGTGCTGTTCAACGCGTTGGCCTGATAGACGCTGATATCCCGCTTGGACTCAAAGCGGCTGCCGCGAATGGCATAACGGTGCAACAAGGCGTTCTGCGACGTCGCCACGACGAAGCCCAAAGCCTTGGCTTCATCGATCTGCTGGGCGTCAAGCTGGTCCAGCCCGGGAATCCTCAGGACCAGCTCACCCTCCAGGTTCTGCCACGCATTGACGAGGATCTGCGAAAACTCGGCCTGCATTCTTCCATGCAGGCCCGACTTGATGGCCTGTAGCAACTCCGGATCGACCATCACGAAGTAGTGGTACTTCTTGCCCAGGATGACAAAGCTCTTCGCGTCCGCCGTGAGATAGAACTGGCTGACGGTTTCCGTATAGACCTCATTGCTGGCTCGGCTTTCGTACAGCTTGCTGGTCAGACAACCACCAAGACTGCCAGCGACCGCAGCCCCCAGGGCCATAACCGTGCCTTTGAGCAAAGCTCGGCGGGGCGTTCCTTTTTGCATGTCGAGTCCTTTACGTAAATGTGGGCTGTGTCGAGAGACGAGCCGCGACTGCCGCCACGCTATAGAAACTCCAGCCGTTTTGCACTCTGCCACCGCAACTCCGACGTCCTCACTCAGCCAGTGCCAGCGCCGTGCCGAACAGGCTCACCCGGGTTAACACCCCGTCGGTCTCTTGCAACATCAACGGCGCGGTGCCGCCCGGCATCAGTACTTCGACCCGCCCGGCCTGGACCCAGCCAACCCGCCAGGCCGCGCAAGCCACGGCGCTGGCACTGGTGCCGGACGACGCGGTGGGACCTTCGCCGCGCTCGAAGACCCGGGCCGCGATGCGCCCTTCGCCTGCGCGCATGGCCCATTGCAGGTTGACCCCGGCCGAGCATGGCTCGCCGCTGCCGAAGGGCCGGGCGAACGCGGTACGGGTCAGGCCCTCCAACAACGGCGGTTCGAGCATCTGCCGATTGCTCGGCAAAGCGTCGGCGTGATCAACCAGGCTCACACAGTGGGGATTGCCGATACGCACGAACTGGCTGTGCTGCCACTGTGGATTCAGCGCCTGCAAGGGCGCGACCCGGCTCAGTTGGCAGCCATTGAAGGTCACGCTTTCGACCCCAATGGCAGCCACCGCCTCAGGCCCGAAGCTCGGCTGCCCGAGATCCAGCCAGAACCCCTGCACCCCCGCCACCCGCGCCGGCTCCACCGCGGTGATCACCGGCGACTCGCCACCGGGCTGGTCATGATGCACCCGCAATAGCGTCTCCCCCTCCGCCGCCAACAGCCCCTGTTCGGTGAGGGCCTGGGAAAAAATCGTCAGGCCATTGCCGCTGCGCTCCGCCAGGGTACCGTCGGTATTGATGATCAGCAGATCGAAAGGCGCGCTGGCCTGAAACGGCCCCACCAACAAACCGTCACTGCGATGAGCCTTGGCCCCTGGCGGCCGGGTACCCGGCGCCCAGTCACACAGCGCGGCAATGGCCTGCACGGCCCACCGGCGCCGGTCCAGGGCCGCCTGCGCCGCCGTGTCGGGCAAGGCAATGCCCAGGCTGCGCAGCGCCTCGGGCGACACCACGCCATAGATATTGCCCCGGGCATCGTAGAACGCCGCCATCACCCTGCCTCCAGAAAAAAACGAGCTGCTGACATTACGGACAATCCAGCGGCTCGACCAGAGGGGACTAAGCAACCTGGGTGGACATCGCGCGCTGCTGAAGAAAAACCATCCGCCAGGCTAGCGAATGGGCAAGGCCATAGGCCGGATCGGCGCCGCGTCGGCACCCCGCAGTTTGAGTGAGGCACCGATAAAGGCGAACTGATAGACCTTGTCCCGGGACAAGCCTTCCAGATTCACCAGCTCCAGGATCGGCGCGCCCTGCATCGCCAGCAGGTAAGTGTGCAACGGCAGGTAATTGCCCTCGACCTCGGAAGGGAAGGTTTCAAAGCTGAGGTTGTCCGCCCCCACCACCATGGCCCCGCCCTCTTCCACCAGGAACTTCGCCGCATCCAGGCTCAGCCCCGGCGGGTTGGCCATGTAGCGCTGGGCATTGTCGTAGTCGCGCATGCGCCCGGTACGGATCAGCACCACATCGCCCTTCTCCAGGGCGACCTGCTGTTTGGCCAGGGCCTGTTGCAGGTCGGCGCGGGTGACCCGGTAGCTGTCCGCCAGCTGTTCCAGGCCCTTGGCCGCGGCGACGTCGATCAGCACCCCGCGAGCAATGATCGGCGGCAGTTTTTCCGCGCCGGTGACGTTCCAGCCGCGGTCCCCCAGGTGCTGGTCGGCACGGTAGCCGTTCCAGATCTTACCGTTGAGGCCGAAGTGGTTGAGGGCGTCGATATGGGTGCCCATATGGGCGTACATCGACACCGCCGAACCGCTGTAGCTGACGTGCTGGTTCATCGGTTCGCCGACCTGCATCGGATCGGCGACCACATTGCCGTGGGGCGTATGGGTCATCCACATCTGATAGGGCGGATCTCCAGCGGCCTGCCAACTAGGCATGCCGACAAAGTAATCCACTGCTAGGTCGTAGGCCTGCTCGCCGCTGACCCGGGCCATGATCGCCGCCCGGGACTCGGGGGTGATCAGGTTCAAGCGACCGATCTCATCCTTGGCCCCCCAGGGGCTGATACCCACCTCGGCTCGGGCCGCAGTGGCGGCATTGCAGCCACCGCTGAAAAGGGCCAGGGCTAGCACCCCGGGAAGGATCTTCGACATTGCGCGATGGGCCATGACAACACTCCTGTGAAATGAAGTGCTCATGGTATTGAGAGATCAATCAGAGATAATCAGCCGAATCGTGGATAGATATTCAACCCTGAGGAAACAATATGGACGTACTGATGGCCATGCGCACCTTTCGCCGGGTGGTGGAGCGGGCCAGCTTCAGCCAGGCCGCCGCCGACCTCGGACAATCCACTGCCGCCGTCAGCAAGCAGGTGCGGCAACTGGAAGAGCGCCTGGGCAGTCTGCTGATCCTGCGCACCACCCGACGCATGAGCCTCTCGGAAGCCGGACAGAGCTACTTCAATGAGTGCTGTCATCTGCTGGATGAGCTGGACACCCTGGAGCGCGCCACCCAGGCTGGCAGCCGCGAACCCGGAGGCCGCCTTCGGATCAATGCGCCCCTATCCTTTGGGCTCAAGGTGCTGTCGCCGATCCTGGTGGCCTTTATGCAGCGCTACCCGCAATTGCAGGTGGACCTGACCCTCAACGATCAGGTGCTGGACGTGGTGGGCGAAGGCTTCGACGTGTCCCTGCGAATTCGCCGGCAACTGGAGGACTCGACCTTGATCGCTCGTCACCTGGGTCAGGTTGAGCAGGTGATCTGCGCCGCGCCGACCTATCTCCAGGCCCAGGGCACGCCCAGCGCCATTGCCGACCTGCATCGCCACCGTTGCCTGGCCTACCGGTTGGCGGAGCATCCCGGACGCTGGCAGCTGGAGGGCCCGGAAGGCCAGACGCGACTGGAACTGCCGGTGCACTTTGCCGTGGACAACAGCCTGCTGCTGAGCGAGATGCTGGTGGCCGGCCTAGGCATCGGCGCCCTGCCCGGCTTTGTCGCCCAACCGCTCCTGGACAGCGGCCAACTGCTGCGAGTGTTACCGGAACATCGCCTGCCCAGCCGCCAGATCTACGCGCTCTACCCCAGCCAGCGCCACCTATCCCAGAAAGTCCGGGTGTTCGTCGACTTCCTGGTGGAGGCGTTGCAGACCCCTTGAACCTCAACCGTCGGTGGGCACCTGGAGCCCGACCTTGACCCGGTTCATCGCCACCAGGGTCTTGAAGCGCTTGACGTTGTCATTGCCAAAGAACAGTTCGCGGGTCAGCTGGGTGTACTGGGCCATGTTGCGCACGCAGAAAATCAGCACGAAATCGCATTCGCCGGCCACGTAGTAGCACTGCTGGACCTGGGGACAGGCCTGGAAATTGCGCTTGAGGGCATCGATCTGGTCGATGCGCTCACTCTCCACTTCCACCTCGACGATGATGCTCAGCTCATGCCCCAGGGCATCCGGGGCGACGATGGCACTGTAGCGCTCGATCACCCCCTCATCGCAGAGGCGCTTGAGCCGCCGGTTGACCGCCGCCGTGGACAGGTTGACCCGCAGGCCCAGTTCGCTCTGCGCGGTACTGGCATCGCGTTGCAGCTCGGCGAGCAGCTTCAGGTCGTAGGCATCGAGACTGGCATTCATGGGGGGGCGAAACTCCGGGGATGGATGGCGCGCGCTGCAACGTTTTTGTGCAAAGCCGGCGAGTATGCGAAACAAACCGCCGACCTGTGCAAATTTATTTCACCCGCAACTCACTGCGCAAACGCCGCGCTGGCGATTACTGCAACCTTCGAGGGCTAGATTTGTCACAATCCCCACCCGGCCGCCATCACGCCATGGGGGCATCAGGTGGCCGGCAGCGAGTTTGATCGCCAAGGATTTTTATGACTGCCAGCAACACCCACTTCCAGGCCACCCTCGGCCGCCTCGAACAGATGTCCACGCGCATCGCCTTTTTCATCGCCGGTTTCGGCATCGCCGCCTGGGCGCCGCTGGTGCCCTACGCCAAGGCCCGGGCCGGGCTCGACGAAGGCACCCTGGGCCTGCTGCTGTTGTGCCTGGGCGTGGGCTCGATCCTGGCGATGCCGATCGCCGGAGCCCTGGCCGGGCGCTTCGGCTGTCGCCGGGTCATGGCCGGCGGCACCCTGCTGATCTGCCTGGCCTTGCCGCTGCTGGCGACCCTGACCTCGATCCCGCTGTTGATGGCGGCGCTGTTCATGTTCGGTGCCGGGCTCGGTGGTGTCGATTCCACGGTCAACCTGCAAGCGGTGATCGTCGAGCGCGCCAGCGGCAAGACCATGATGTCGGGCTTCCACGGGCTGTTCAGTCTCGGCGGGATTGTCGGCGCCGCAGGGGTTAGCGCCCTGCTGGGCCTGGGCCTGTCGCCACTGGGCGCGACCCTGGTGGTGATCGCCCTGATGCTGGTGGCCCTGCTCAAGGCCGCGCCGCACATGCTGCCCTACGGCAGCCAGAGTTCGGGCCCGGCCTTTGCCGTGCCCCATGGCGTGGTGTTGTTCATTGGTTGCCTGTGTTTCGTGGTGTTCCTCGCCGAAGGCGCGGTGCTGGACTGGAGCGCGGTATTTCTCACCGCCGAACGCGACCTGGATGCCGCCTACGCCGGCCTGGGATACGCCGCTTTCGCCCTGACCATGACCCTGGGCCGCCTGACCGGGGATGCCATCGTCCACCGTCTGGGCGCACGGCGGGTGATCGTCATCGGCGGCAGCACGGCGGCGGCCGGCCTGCTGCTGGCCACCCTGGCCCCGGCCTGGGAAGCGGCACTGGTGGGGTACGCCCTGGTGGGCGCGGGTTGCTCGAACATCGTGCCGGTGCTGTACACCGCCGTGGGCAAGCAGAACGTCATGCCCGAGAGCATTGCCGTCCCGGCCATCACCACCTTGGGCTATGCCGGCATCCTGGCCGGCCCGGCGGTGATCGGCTTCATTGCCCATGGCAGCAGCCTGAGCCTGGCCTTCGGCCTGATCGCGGTCCTGCTGCTGGCGGTGGCCGCCAGCGGCAAGGTGCTCAAGGTCTGAGCCACTCAAGCAACCCAGCGGCCACGCCCTGCGTTGCACCCGGGATTCGCCGCCGGTTGCTGTAGGCGCTGGCTTGCCGGCGAAGAGGCCGCCGGCCATGCCCCATCGTCCAGAACCTGCGCCGCTCTCGGGATTCGCCGGCAAGCCGGCTCCTACACCGGCGCCACCGTCGGTAGTGGGTAAAAATACCCCCAGTCGAAGTAGGTTATTCAGCTACTGTTCTGGAGTGCATGGACGTTCGCAATCGGCACCTAGCTCCCCCCTACCTATCGCTGCCAATGCCAGGAGTAGCGCGCCCAAGTAGTCCTGTGCAGTCAAGCTTGATCGTAATGACTCATGGCCAAGGAGAGTCCTATGTCATCCAGATCCTTGTTGCTTTCCATCGTGATGGTCCTACCCACCGCCTACAGCATCAACGTTCACGCGCTGTCCGGTGACGACGGCTATGACCAGGCCGCCATCAAGCAATTCAACACCTCCGCCAGGGCGCCCTGCATCCCCGGCGCGCCCTGCTTCGCTATCAACAATCAATACCCCGCCAGCCCGCCGGCCCATGTCCCGAACTTTCCCTGGAGCGGCACTAACTACAAGACCGATCCACAGAAGTACATGGCCGAGGTCCTGAGTTATGTGATCGAAGGCAATACCGGGGTCGACTGGGAAGTGCAGAAGAACAGCGTGCGTCGCTGGTACCACGCGCCCTGGATGCACGCCAAGCGCGAACCCGTACATGGCCTGACCATGGAAAGAGGCAGCCGCCTGCATGAACTGGGACCAAACCAGACCCGGCGCACCAGTAACTGGGCGGTGGGTTTCTATAACGATTTCGGCGGCAGCACCTTCGGCAAGGTGTGGAAAGGCTCGGTGCGCCCGACCACTACCAACGCCTCATTCCCGGTAGGCACGGTCACTGCCAAGCTGCTGTTCACCGATGCCACCGATAGCGAAGCGCCCTACCTCAAAGGCCACAACCTGGAATGGCAAGCGGACATCACCAACAACGGTCAGTTGAAAAAGCTACGCCTGCTGCAGATGGATATTGCGGTCAAGGAACAGGCCGATGCCACCCACAGCGGCTGGGTATTCGGCACCTTCGTATTCAACGGAGCCCGGGGCTCCGCCAACTACTGGGAAAACCTGATTCCCGTGGGCCTGGAGTGGGGCAACTCACCGGGATTCACTTACGCTGACTACCGGACAGGCAAGCGCCCGGAGGAAAGCTGGATCAACCCCGAGGCCAAGGCGTTGTTCGCCAACCGTGCACCAGACGACCAGATGGGCTACCTGGGACGCATGAACGGCCCCGTCGACAGTCCGCTTTCCGGTTGCATGAGCTGCCACAGCCGGGCCATGGATACCCGGGGCAAAGCCGGACCGGATTTCAATCCCAAAACCAAGGACAATTGCCTGGAAGTGGTCAAGCTCGCCGACAACAGCAACGAAACCTACAAGCGTTTGCCCGGCTGTGTGGTCAATGAAGCAGCGGTGGCGCCGTTCTACCGCAATCTCAAGTCCAACGAGCCCTTCACTCCCGGCTTCAATTCCCTGGACTACTCGCTGCAAATGGCCCTGGGCGTGGCCAGCTGGAACACCTGGACCCAGCAGAACTACCCGACGGTGTTCAAGGCCAACAGCATGACCTTCAAGCTCAAGAGTTTCAGCCTCGACGCGCCGGCGTCGATGACCATCCCTCTGCTACCTGCCGAACAGGCCTACCATCGCGGCGATTGATCGCTCTGGCTGCCCATGGCGCTTTCTCCTGCAAGCGCCATGGGCAGCGTCTCAGACCGTGGATGGCTTAAGCAGGTCAGGTGACTGCCAAGTCTCCGCTAAACGCCTGCCGCGGGTATTTATCTGCTCACCCGAGTCTGGAATCATGCCCACTCGTCTCGACAGGAGTGAGCCCCGATGAACCATGTCTTACGCCTGGGCCTTGCCCTGGGCACGCTGCTGGCGAGCGCCTGGCTGCAGGCCGCAGACCCGGCCGAACCCCATGTCTACTACAGCCTGGTGCCCGGCCAGTTCATGCTGATCGGCAAGGAGCCGGATGGCGGCCCGACCTACTCGGGCACGGCGGTGATCCGCTTTGAAAACCAGGCCCTGACCCTGGTCAGGACCATCGACGGCAAGACCACCACCGCCATCGGCAAGGTGGAGCGGGCCACCATGGCCGAGGCCGATGTGCTGCGCTTCAGCTGGCCAGGGCACGACGCCACCTGCCTGGTGCGCGGCGATCTGGACAACTACTCGCGCTTGAGCTGCTACTGGACCCGGGACGGTGTGGATCACAAGGAACCGGGGCTGGAGGCCTACTTTCCCACCGAAACCTGGCCCGGCCACCAGGACTGAAACCCGGCCACCGCCCCCCCTATGCCCCCCTTTTTAGCGAGCCCACGCCTTGATCCAACTCGTCGAATACAGCAACGCCCACCATCGCCAACCCGTGATCGATCTGTGGAACCGCGCCTTCGGTTATGACACCGCCCACAACACCCCTGACCTGGCCATCGATCGCAAGCTCGCGGTGGATGACGGGCTGTTCTTCGTCGCCCTGGACGAAGAACAGGTCATCGGCACCCTGATGGCCGGCTACGACGGCCACCGCGGCTGGCTCTACTCTCTGGCGGTAGACCCGCACCAGCGCCGGCTCGGCACCGGCCGGGCGCTGGTGCACCATGGCGAACAGGCCCTGCAGGCCCGCGGTTGCCTGAAGATCAACCTGCAGATCCTCAGCAGCAACGTCGCGGTGCAGGGTTTCTACCAGGCCCTGGGGTATCAGGTTGAACCACGGATCAGCATGGGCAAGGTGATCACCGCGAACATCCCCGAACACCTGCGTCATTGAAGCCAAAGCCCTACCAGTTGTGCTGGTTGACCCGGGCTGTGACCAGCAATTGCTGGGCCATAGCGGCGGCGGCCTGCTGCGAGGCACTGTGCAGCAGCGGGTAACCCCAGAACTTTTCATAGGTATCGGCAAACGCCTCGACCCCGGCCTGGGCCTCAGGCTCCGGGGCGATGACGATCATTGCCTTGATCCAGCGGCGGATCGCCGCCTTGTTGCGCTTCATCCACAACGAACCCTGCTTGAGCCGTTCCTTGCTCTGCACACTGTTGCGCTGCGCGGGGTCAGGCATGGCATCGCTCATCAGGACAAAAGCCTGACCGCGCTGCATTAGTGCCTCCAATTGCTGGAAAGGAGTGTTTCCAGGCTGCTCGACGCCCTCGGCGCGACGCATCCAGACCAGGGGGAAATGCTGATGATCGAAGTACATGGGAACACCTCAAGAGAGCTGACAAACAAGAATGCTTATCATCTTCCTGAAAAGAACTGTCCGCATCAGTCGAGATTGACAAGTTATTGACCAATCCAGCCAAGCGATTACAGCGTCAGGTGTCACCGCTGCCGCAGGCTGCGCACGAGCGCGCAACGGCCGCGGCAATCTTGAGAGCGCGGGTGCTCGACATCTCCCCAGGGCCTTTGCGCTGCCTCGCAGGCTTGGCAGCAGCTACAGGGGTTGGTCGTTCTCCAGGGCTTGGCGGCGTTCGGCAAAGAAACGCCCGGGCGGCTGGCCGACGGCTTTCTTGAACATGCGGATAAAGGCGCTGGCACTGTCATAGCCCAGGGCCAGCGCCACACGTTCCACCGCGTCGCCCTGGCCCAATTGCTTGAGCCCCAGGAGGATGTGCAACTGGCGCTGCCAGCGACCGAAGCTCAGGCCCGTCTCGGCCACGATCAGGCGGCTCAGGCTGCGTTCGCTGAGGCCGATCAGCGCCGCCCAATGCTCCAGGCTGTGGCGCTGCCCGGGCTGTTCGAGAATCTGCTGGGCCAGGCGCCGCAGCTGTTCATGCCGGGGCATGGGCAGGTGGATCTGCTCCCGCGGCGCAGCAGCCAGCTCGTCCAGGGCTACGGCCATCAACCGCCCTTCGGCGCCCTGCTGGTCATACAGAACGGGCAATTGCGCACAACGCCGCAGCAGCTCCTGCAACAGCGGCGACACTGCCAGGGTGCAGCAGGCCAGCGGCAGAGATCGGGCATGCTCGGGTTCGACGAACAGGCAGTAGCCCTGAGCGTTCTCCAGCCCCTGGACCCGGTGTTCGATGGCGCTGGGAATCCACACCGCGCACTGCGGCGGCGCCAGCCACAGGCCCTCGGCGCTCTCGCAACTGAGTACCCCGGACAGGGGGAACAGCAACTGCGCCTTGCGGTGGCTGTGCCACGGCCGTTCCCAGCGCTTGTCCTGGCTTGAAATGCGCAGAGCACAGACCGGCCGCGCGATCGCATCCGGGTCATGCTCCTGCTCCTGGCCTTTGAACACCGACATCCTCGTCTCCCTCCTAGGCACCAGCAGTTTCCAGCAGCCAGCCCTTGAACGCACCCATGGCGGCGGTTTCGGCCCGGGACTGCAAACGGGTCAGCCAGTAGCTGCCGGTGACAATGCCGATCTCGAACGGCTGGACCACCGCCCCGCTGGCCAACTGTCGCTCGAACATCAGCGGCGGCGCCAGGGCCACCCCCAGTCCTTGCAGCGCCGCTTCGAGCATGCCCAGGGAAGAGTCGAAAACAATGCTCTGGGGCAAGGGACTGCCGCCGCCCAGTCCCGCCTCCTGGAACCATTGCGGCCATTCATCGGTGCGGTAGGAGCGCAACAGGGTCTGGCCCAACAGGTCCGCCGGGCTGTGCAACTGATGGGCAATCTGCGGTATGCACAACACCGACAGCGGCGCCTGCAACAGCTCCAGGGCCTCGATGCCGTGCCAGGCTCCCGTGCCAAAACGGATGGCGTAGTCCAGGCCCTCGGCGGCCACGTCGACACGGTTGTTGTTGGTACTCAGGCGCAGGTCGACAAAGGGATAGCGCGCCTGGAAATCCCCCAGGCGCGGCAACAGCCAGCCCACGGCAAAGGTGCCTACGGCCCCCACCGTCAGCACTTCGCGGTAGTGCCCACCCTCGAAGCGTCCCAGGGTCTGAGCGATGCGGTCGAAGCAGTCCCGCAGCACCGGCAGCAGGGTCTCCCCTTCGCTGGTCAGCATCAGCCCCCGGGGCAAGCGCTTGAACAGGGTGACGTTGAGCTGGGCCTCCAGGCTCTTGACCTGATGGCTGACCGCCGCCTGGGTCACACAGAGCTCGATGGCGGCGCGGGTGAAACTCAAATGACGGGCCGAGGCTTCGAAAGCCCGCAGCGCGTTCAAGGGCAGATGTGGACGGAGCATGGGCATTCCCTAGTTTTTCTAATGGCTCCTGCGAAATATCGTCGTTTGCCGATCCTGCGCAGACTGCCTACATTGGCCTCGCTCGCGCAGTGCTGACCACCCTCTCCCTTATCGGGAAGACTTCGCGAGCACTGCGCTCCGGGGTTCCGGCAAAGAACCCCAAGGCCGAAAAGCCGCTGGGAATAGGCGGCAAAAAAAAATCAGAACCCATGGAAAACAAACCATCATGCGCCAAAGAACCTTAACCGGATTGGGCATCATCAGCGCCTGCGTACTGCTCCTGGGCAGCGTCGACGCCCTGGCCGAGAACACCCAGGACAGCCGTCTGAAAACCACCGTGGACGCCACCATCCGTCCGCTGATGCACCAGCAGGGCATTCCCGGCATGGCGGTCGCGATCATCGCCAACGGCAAGCGACATTACTTTAACTACGGCATTGCCTCCAAGGACAATCAACAGCCGGTGGACAACGACACCCTGTTCGAAGTGGGTTCGGTGAGCAAGACCTTCAGCGCGACCCTGGCCGGCTACGCCCAGGCCAGCGGCAAGCTGGCCCTTGAGGACCACGCCAGCCAGTACTGGCCGGCCCTGCGCGGCAGCGCCTTCGACGGCATCAGTCTGTTGCAGTTGGGCACCTACAGCGCCGGCGGCCTGCCGCTGCAGTTCCCCGACGACGTCCAGGGCGAGGACAAGACCCTGGATTACTACAACACCTGGAAGCCCACCTTCAGCCCGGGCACCCAGCGTCTGTATTCCAACCCCAGCATCGGCCTGTTCGGCTACCTCGCTGCCCGCAGCCTGGGCCAACCGTACGCTCAACTGCTGGAAAAGAGCCTGTTCCCCAAACTGGGGCTCAAGCACAGCTACCTCCAGGTGCCCAAGGACCAGCAGGCCCACTACGCCCAGGGCTATGACAAGCAGAACAAGCCGATCCGGGTCAGCCCCGGCCCCTTGGATGCCGAGGCCTACGGGGTCAAGACCAGTGCCCCGGACCTGCTGCAGTTCGTTGCCGATAACCTGCAACCGCAGCCGTTGGACGACACCCTGCAAAAAGCCATCGCCAGCACCCAGAGCGGCTATTACCGGGTCGGCGACATGACCCAGGGCCTGGGCTGGGAGCGCTACGCCTACCCGGTGCCCCTGGCACGGCTGCTGGCAGGCAACTCGACGCCAATGGCCCTCGAACCGCACCCGGTGCAGTGGCTGACTCCGGCCCAACCGCCCAAGGCCGACGCCTTGTACAACAAGACCGGTTCCACCAGCGGCTTCGGCGCCTACGTGCTGTTTGTCCCGAGCCAACAGATTGGCATTGTCCTGCTGGCCAACAAGAACTACCCCAACGAGGAACGGATCAAGGCCGCCCATGCGCTCCTCAGTGCCCTGGAGGCAACGAAGTAACCGAGCAGCGCAGCATCACGCCCCTCGGGGGCAGCCAATAAAAAACGCCACCGGTGTTCAGCGCCAGGTGGCGTTTTTCTTGTCGCTTCGGCCATGGCGCCTAGACTCAGGAAATCCCCCTCGACCGTTGACCTCGGCCAGCTGTGCAACGCCCGCCTTCCTGGATAGCGACAAGGACCGCAAGGCCCGCATCGAGCCTGATTCAGGGGTGGCGCTGAACCTTCTGCCAGGCTTTCCGGTCGATAACTGCAACCTGGACCAGCACCGCCGCGTGCACACCGCTGGTCGTCCGGGAACCACAGCCGCCGGAGAAACGCCCCGTGATATCGACCCTGCAAATCGCCAGAATCAAAGCCTGGGGCGCCCATGGCTTCACCGCCACCGGAGTGGTCAGCGCCCTGCTCGCCACCCTGGCACTGTTCGACAACCAGCCCAAGGCCTGCCTGTTGTGGCTGGGGGTGGCGCTGCTGGTGGATGGCGTCGACGGCTCCCTGGCGCGCAAGGTCAACACCCGCTCGGTGCTGCCCAACATTGACGGTTCGGTGCTCGACCTGGTGATCGACTACCTGACCTATGTGTTCATCCCGGCGTTGTTCATCTACCGCTACATTCCTCTGCCGGAGTACAGCGCGCTGCTGGCCACCTCACTGATCCTGCTGTCGTCGCTGTTGTGCTTCTGCAACGTCAACATGAAGAGCCACGACAACTACTTCCAGGGTTTTCCCGCCGCCTGGAATGTGGTCGCCCTGTGCTTCTACCTGATCGAGCCCGGCCCCTGGCTGAGCTTGCTGAGCATCTTCGCCCTGGCCCTGCTGACCGCCACCCGGGTGCAGTTCCTGCATCCATTCCGGGTGCGCAAGTGGATGCCGCTGAACATCATCGTGACGTTCGTCTGGCTGCTCAGCGGCGCGCTGCTGATCCTCAGCCACCCGTTGCACAGCCCGCCGATCATGGGCCTGTGGCTGGCGGCTTCGGCCTATTTTCTGGGGATCTGCCTGTGGCGCTCGGCCCAGGAATGGATGAAGGGCAGCCACCAGCCCTAAGCGGCGGCCTGTGTCACAGCGGCAGGTCGTTGCCGATCGCGGCACTCAAGGCCTGGGCCAGGGCCGCCACCGAGTAGGGTTTCTGCAGGAACACGAACTCCCGGGTCTGGCCCTGGGCCAGGGCCGGGCTATAGCCGCTGGTGAGGATCACCGGCAGTCCGGGGTAATCACTGCGGATGCGGGTGGCCAGTTCGATGCCGCTCATGCCGGGCATCACCACATCGGAAAACACCGCCTGGAACACCCCCGGTTCCTGGCTCAGGCGACGCAGCGCCTCGATGGCGCTGGTGGCCCATTCGGTCTGGTAGCCCAGCTCGTTCAAGGCCTGGGCCAACAGCACGCCCACCTCGGGATTGTCTTCCACCACCAGCAGCGTGGCGCCCTGGCCATCCACCAGCAGCGGCCCCGGGCAAGCGGGTGCTGACGGGCTGACCACGGCTTCGGAGCGCGGCAGGTACAAGGTAAAGCGCGTGCCCTGCCCCGGCTGGCTGTGAACCACCAGGCCGCCGCCGGACTGCTTGGCAAAACCGAACACCTGGGACAGGCCCAGCCCGGTGCCCTTGCCCACCTCCTTGGTGGTGAAGAAGGGCTCGAAGATCCGCTCGATCTGCTGCGGGTCGATGCCGGCGCCGGTATCGGTCAGAGACACCGCGACAAAGTCACCGTTCTGGGCGCCCTGGCTGGTGCTGGCGGGAATCTGCCCGACCCGTTCCACGGCTATCACCAGCAGGCCCTCGCCCTGCATGGCATCCCGGGCATTGACCGCCATATTGATCAGCGCGGTATCGAACTGGCCGGCATCGGCATGGATGCAGCACGATTGCTGCGGCAGTTCGATACGCAGTTCGATGCAGGCGCCGATCAGCGGATTGATCATCTGTGCCAGCAGTTGCACGCTGACGCCGACATCGAAGGTTTCCGGGCGCAGATTCTGCTGGCGGGCATAGGCCAGGAGCTGGCCGGTGAGTTTGCTGGCGCGATCCACGGTGTCGGAAATGGCATCGATGTACAGCTGCCGGCGCTCCTCGCTGAGGTTGCGCCGCAGCAAGTCGGTGGACGAGCGGATCACCGTCAGCAGGTTGTTGAAGTCGTGGGCGACACCACCGGTCAGTTGCCCCACCGCCTCCATCTTCTGTGCCTGGCGCAGGATGTCTTCGGTCTTGCGCAGCGCCTGCGCGGCTTCACGCTCGGCCTGAATGTCACGCCCCACGGCATGCAGGTGCTGAGGGTCGGGCACGGCACTCCAGGACACCCAGCGATAGCTGCCGTCCTTGTGCCGAAAGCGGTTTTCCACCCGTGAAAAACTCTGGCCCAGAGCCAGTTCGGTACAGGCGTTGACCGCCGCCACGCTGTCCTGGGGGTGGATAAAATCGTAGAAGCTGCTGCCTTCGAGTTCGTGCCGCTGCCAGCCCAGCAATCGGGTCCAGGCCGGGTTCACGGCGACGATGCGCCCGTTGAAATCCGCCACCAGCATCAGGTCGGTGGACAGTTGCCAGATCCGGTCGCGTTCCTGGGTACGCTCCTGGACTCGCTGTTCCAGGGACTCGTTGAGGCGGCGCAATTGCTCCTCGGCCTCGCGGGTAGCGGTGATGTCCCGGGAAATGCAGAGGATCTTCTCCGGCTGACCGGCCTCATCGAGCATCGGCGTGACTTGCACATCCCACCACTTGGCGTTGCCGGCCAGGGTATTGGCGGCGCCCTGGAACCGCGCCGACTCCCCGGCCTGGGCGGCGGCGATGGCGGCCTGGGCGTCGAGGTTGCCCTGGCCCTGCCAGAAGTCCGGCCAGGGGCAGCCGGCAATGGCGTTGAAGTCACTGACCTCCATGACCCGCAGGCCACCCTCGCTCATGAACGACAACTGACCATCGAGGTCCAGCACCTTGATGCAGTCATTGCTGCTGGCCAGCACCCGGGTATTGAGCTCGCGGGTCTCCCGCAGGCGCGCCTCGGTGAGCCGGGCATGCAGCCCCAGGCGCACCCGTGCGGTGGTTTCCACGGTGTGGCAGAGCACCCCCAGCACCTGCTCCTGGCGCTCGTCGAATACCGG
Source organism: Pseudomonas sp. 910_21 (assembly GCF_052850735.1). Taxonomy (NCBI): domain Bacteria; kingdom Pseudomonadati; phylum Pseudomonadota; class Gammaproteobacteria; order Pseudomonadales; family Pseudomonadaceae; genus Pseudomonas; species Pseudomonas sp. 910_21. Next base: position 593,207 of record NZ_VXCY01000005.1, read on the forward strand.
GCTCATGGAAAACGACCACCAGGTCAGTTCCTCTCCGGGATAGCGCTGCATGTTCACCGGCAGGTCTTCGTGACGACAGGCCTGGCCGCGAAACGCCTGCTCGACCATGGGCTGCACATCCGGCCAGGCATCGGCCCAGAGCGTCTCGATGGTCTGCCCCAGGGCATTGGCCAGACGCGGCCCCAGTACCGGACGATAGGCGTCGTTGAAAAAGAACTGCTTCTGCGGGCCCCATAGCAGGTACAGACTTTCAGGGGATTCGAGCACCAGGCCCAAGGTGCTGTGCAGCAGGCTCGGCCAATGCTCCCGGGGGCCCACCGCAGTCTGCGACCAATCGAACTGGCGGATGGCGGCACCGGTCTCGCCGCCACGCCAGGTCTGGGGAGCTGCACCATCAGAAGAGGAAATAGTCATGGACCGCATCACACAAGGAAAAAAGGGGCAGCACTGCCAAACAAAGGCCTGCGCAGGATAACTGACCCCTGGAATCCACGGAAGTTAGCTGCCTCGAAGGCCGTTTCAGATCTGTCACCGGGAATCCTCCTGATGCCTTTAAACCACGCCGGGCTTGGGGCATCCTCCGTCAACGCAACGCCCATCGGCCTGACGAGAACGCCTCGATGAACACCACGACCCTGCTGCTCTACACCTCAAGCTGCTTTATCGGCGCCGTGATCCCCGGCCCCACTTCGCTGCTGGCCATGGCCAACGGCACCTCGCGCAATCGCCAGCTGGTGGCGGTGGGCATGGCCGGTGCGGCGCTCTCGGATGTGCTGATCATTGCCGCGGTGGGCCTGGGCCTGGGGGCCATGCTGATGGCCTCGCAGCAGTTGTTCATGGTCTTGAAGTGGGTCGGCGTGTGCTACCTGGCCTGGCTTGGCATCCAGATCTGGCGCAGCACGCCCCAGGCCCTGGGCGAGCAGCAGGTGCGGGCCGGCTCGCGACGTGGCGAGGTGTTCCGTCGTAGTTTCTCGGTGGCCATGACCAACCCCAAGGTGCTGCTGTTCTTCACTGCCTTCCTGCCGCAATTCGTCGATCCCGCCCAGCCGGTCTTCGCCCAGTACGCCACCCTGGCGCTGGTCACCGCGCTGGTGGAAGTGCTGGTGATGGGGCTGTATGCCGCCGGCGGAGTGCAGGCGGCGAAGTTCCTCACCCAGACCGGCATGCGCCGGCTCAATCAATGCTGCGGCGCGGCCATGCTCTCGCTGGCGGGGTTTCTGGCGCTGTATCGCCGGGCCTGAACTGGCCCGGCCGCAGAGGAATCAGAAAGCCAGCTTGTAGCCGATGGAAAACAGCATGACCGCCAGGCACGGCCGCAGGATCTCGTCGGAGATCCGTCCGGTCATGTGGCTGCCGATCCAGATCCCCGGCAGCGAACCCACCAGCAGGAACCCCAGCAGGTGCCAGTCCATGTTGCCCATGCTGGCATGGCCCAGGCCGGCCACCAGGGTCAGGGGCACGGCGTGGGCGATTTCGGTGCCCACCAGGCGCTTGGTGGCCAGGAACGGATAGAGGATGAACAGCGCCACAGTGCCCAGGGCGCCGGCACCAATGGAGGTCAGCGCGACCATGGTGCCGAGGATCAGCCCGGTGACCACCGTCAGGCCATTGAGACCGCGGGGGCTTGGCTGATAGTCGCTACCGTGGCGCTGGGCGAAGGCCATGAGCTTCTTCTTGAAGACAATGGCCAGGGCCGTGAGCAGCAGGACGAACCCCAGCCCCTGCTTGATCACCGCGTTCAAGGCCTGGGGATCGGAGTCCAGGTTGTTCAAGAACCATAGGGTGGCCAGCACCGCCGGCACGCTGCCCAGGGTCAGCCAGCCGGTGATGCGCCAGTCGATATTGCGGTTTTTCTGATGCACCAGCACCCCACCGGACTTGGTGATGGCGGCGTACAGCAGGTCAGTGCCCACTGCGGTGGCGGGGTTGATGCCGAACCAGAGCAGGATCGGGGTCATCAGCGAGCCGCCGCCCACCCCGGTCATGCCCACGATGAATCCCACTACCAGGCCTGCGATTACAAAACCGAAATTACCCACATCCATCAATAAAACCCTACAAATCACACGGCCAGGTCAAAAACTGGCGGCAGCATAGCGGCTAAAGCTTATGTCCATTTATATGAATAAAATCTAACGTTATAACCAGGGTTGTTTTTTCCATGCGCCAGACGCATCAAGCGCCTTCACCCCTTGCATCCGCCACATGCCCGGTCAGCCCTCCCGACTTGCGCCGGTGTCGCCCACCGGAGCCAGCGCATCCGGTATTCTGCTGGGCGCTCGCCGGGGCAACCGATCCAGGGCTCCCCCAGATCCTGCCCCCTCCGTCTCCCAAGGAAGGCCCATGACATCCGACGCGAACCCGTACCAGATCGAGCAACAGCGCATTCGTTTCAGACGCCTGAGCCTGCATCAGCAAGCCCCCGGGCAAACCACGCCCCAGCGTGGCAACTGGGGCCTGGCACTGTCCGGTGGCGGCATCCGCAGCGCCACCTTCTGCCTCGGCGTCCTGCAAGCCATGGCCCGGGCGCCGGCACCGGCGACGCCCTCCACGCCCCCACTCCAGCCAGTACCCGAAACCGCCACAGAGCACAGCCTGCTGTCGCGCATCGACTACCTGTCCACGGTCAGTGGCGGCGGCTATATCGGCAGTTTCTTCTCCAGCCTGTTCCTCCCCGGACGCCTGCGCGACCGAGACCTCCAGGACCCCGTGGGCCAGGCCGCCCGCGATGCCTACCAGGCACTGCGCTTCGAGCCGCCGGGACGTATCAGCACCGGCGTCGACTACGCCCAGCAGCCCGTGGGCCGGGGACCGGGAGCCTGGCTGCGGGAAAACGGCCGCTACCTGACGCCCACCGGCTCCGGCGACATGCTCTATGCCCTGGCCATGACCTGGCGCAACTGGCTGTCGCTGCACGCCATGATCGGCATGCCGATCCTGTTGATGCTCAGCCTGCTGACCCTGTTCCAGGTGCTGAGCCAGGCCAGCCTGCTGCTGTGGCCGCTGATGGCTGCCCTGCTGTTCGCCCTGCCCTGCGCCGTGGCGTACTGGCTGGTGATCCCCCAAGGCGACCTGGACCAGCCACCCAACCTTGGCAACCCGGCATTTCGCTTCATGCTGGCCATCGTCACCGGCCTGTGGATCGGCGGCGCCCTGGCCTATGACCTGGCCCAATGGCAGGTGGTGGGCACCCTGGCCCTGTCGGCCGCGCTGGTCGGCAGCAATGCGCTGCTGATCACCCACCGGCTGGTCCGCCGGCTGGCGGATCACCGAGACCCAGCCAAGGACAGCATCTGCAACAACTGTGTGCGCAACTACCGGGTGCAGATCACCCGCGCCCTGGGGCGGGCCATGGCGGCGGTGGCCATTCTCGGTTTCCTGGCCTTGCTGGTGACCGGTGCCCAGGCACTGTATCGCTACCTGCTGGACTATCAGGCCCTGGCCACGCCCCTGCTGCTGGCGGTGCTGGTGTGGCTGGTGCGCCGCCTGGTGCTGCTCAAGGATGAAAAACCGCTGCCCGACTGGATGCGCAAACTGCCCCTGGATGTACTGGCGCTGGTTGCCGGATGCCTGCTGTTGAGCCTGCTGTGCCTGTGCTGGGCGCTGCTGGTGCAATGGATCGCCCATGACGGTGGCGCCATCAGCTACAGCGCCGCTGCAGTCTGGCGCCTGCTGGCCTTGAGCCTGGTGACGGCCTTGCTGGTTTGCGTCAGTGGGCGCTTCATCGGCTTTCTCAACACCTCGTCGCTCCAGGCCTTCTACAGCGCCCGGCTGACCCGCGCCTACCTCGGCGCGTCCAATGGCCGGCGCTTCAACGGCCCGCCACAGCAGCGCCGCACCTACCTCAGCGTGGCCGAGCCGATGTCCAGCGACGACCTGTCGCTGCAGCAGTACTACGCCACCCCCAGTGCCGGACCGGTGCACCTGATCAACGTCACCATGAACCTGACGGTGGACCCCGCCGAGCAACTGGTGCAGCGCGACCGCAAGGGCAAGCCGCTGTGTATCGCGCCGAACTGGGCTCCCGCAGCCGAAGGCGGCGTCGCCAGCGACGGTCCGGCGGAACGCTACACCCTCGATGGCAAGCCCTACCGCCGTGACCTGAGCCAGGGCCCGACCTCGGAAATCATGAGTCCCCTGAGCCTGGGCCAGTGGATTGGCGTCTCCGGCGCCGCCTTCAGCACCGGCCTGGGGCGAGCCAACAGCCTGGGCATGTCGCTGATCCTGGGACTGGCCAACATACGCCTGGGCATCTGGTGGCCCAGCCACTTCGTCGATCCCGGACAGCAACATTGGGTGCCCCGTGACCTGACGCCCTGGACCTACTTCAGCACCCAGGCCTATCTGTTCTATGAGCTGACCTCGCGCTTTCATGGGCATCGGCGCGACTACCAGTACCTATCCGACGGCGGGCATTTCGAAAACACCGCCACCTACGAGTTGCTGCGTGAGGGGCGCGGGGTGGAACTGATCGTCACCTGCGACAGCGGCTGCGATCCGGATTACCAGTTCGACGACCTGGCCAATCTGGTGCGCCTGGCGCGCATCGACCAGGCCCTGGAGATCCGCGAAGACCCGGGGGTGCTGGCCCATCCCCAACTCAAGGCGCTGTTCGCCAGCCAGCAAGAGTTTCGCCAGCCACCGAGCGCCGACAGTCAGAAGTGCGCCTTGCTGCTCAACGTCTATGCCCATAGCCCCGACACCCAGGCGGACATCGCAGCCACACCCCACTGCCGGATCCTGGTGCTCAAGCCGCGGCTGATCGCCGGGCTGACACCGGACGTACTCAACTACGCCCGGGCCAACCCGGGCTTTCCCAACCAGAGCACGGTGGACCAGTTCTTCGACGAAGCGCAGTTCGAGAGTTATCGCCAGCTGGGGCTGAATATCGGCCAGAAGCTGTTTGGCCGCAGTGGCCAGTCCAACGAAATGGCCGAGGCCTTGTGGCGCTACCTGGATGATCCGCAGCCCTGAGGCAGGGCTAGCGGATCAACCTGAACGTCAGCGCGGCTGGTGCACCTTGACCGCTTCCAGCCACTGCGCCTCCAGGCGCTCCTGTTGCGGGTCGATGCCCTGCTCGGCCAGCAGCGCCAGGTGGCGCTCCACTTCGCCATGCATCTGCCCGTGGGCGCTGGAGTTGGCGTCCAGCTGATGCATCTGGGTCAGCCCCAGGTGATAGAAACGCAGCAGCTTGAGGGCCGCAGGGTCTCGCGCCGCCACCCCGGCGGTGACCTGATGCATGACATTGGTCACCCGCATCAGGCTGCGCTTGAGGCGCCAGCCATAGACCGCCGAGACCATCCACGGCTGGGTCCAGAACACCGTGCGCAACAGCACGGCGCTGATCACCAGCCCGGTGAACACACCACCGGCATTCCACACCAGGTTATCGCCGCCGGGCTGGCCGAACACCGCCACCGCCGCGCTGGAAAACAGCATGGCCAGGGCGATGAACACCAGGGCGATGATCAGGGTGCTGCGGCGGGTTTGCCGGCGATAGAGTTCGGGGTCCTGCGGGGTGATGACGAACATGGGCGCGACGGGCTCCAGAAGCAGTAGGGAAATGAGCAGGCGGGCATTATCACCGCTGGGGCCGGGAGCGGTGGCTTAAATCGTCGGGGAGGGACACAAATACTGCATAACCCTGATCCAGGTCGCGGTATTGCGCCCTCCCCCCGTTCACCGCCGACGCGCACGCAATGAACGCCCCAGGCGACGCCAGCCCAGCACCACGCCGCTGACGCTGATCAGTAGGCCTGCGGCGCTGAACAGGATCATCCACAGGTCCCACAAGGGTCGGTTGGCCAGCAGCGGCAGCCAGTCCCAGCTGTGCAACAGAGCGAACAGCCAGCGCGAAGCGCGGCGCGGCTGATCCAACTGCCCGGTGATCGCCCCGGTGTGAAGATCCAGGTGCAGCCAGGTCTGGGCCGGGTCGTCGAAGCGCACCCGCAGCACCGGCAGGCGCTGCTGCAGGTGGCCCATCATGCTCTGGGGCTCCCGAGCGTAGTAATAGAAATCGTAGGCGGCCAGTGGCTGGACGATCATCGGCCGCTCGGGGCGAATGGCCCAGGCCGCCTGCCGCAAGGTGTCGGGGTTGAACTGACGCAGCACTTGGTTCTCGGCCATGGCCAGAATCCGCGTGCGCCCGGCACCGTCGTAGCCAATCACATACCCCTGGCCGCCGATCATCCGCCACTCCAGCTCCCGGGCCTGCAGGCCGTCATCGGCAAAGCGCTGCAGGGCCTGGGCCGCACTCAGGGGGAAAGCCGCCGCGTGCAGCGATCCGCCCTGGTAGGCCGTCACCGACAAGGGCTGGGCACTGCTGAAGAGCTTCCACGGGTTCATCGACATCAGGCCGCTGAAGATCCAGGTGACCAGCAGCACACCGAACAGCATGCCGCCCAGGTGATGCCAGCGGGCAAAACCCTGGTACGGCGAGTGCGAGCCGTTGCGATAGGTGCGTTTGAAGCGCCAGCGCAGCACGCCCACCGCCAAGCCGAGCACGGCCATCAGGGTCGCGGCCAGGGACAGGTAAGTGACGATCGGCCCCCAGGCGCCATCGATGCCGATGCCCCGCAGCGGGTACAGCCAGTGCAGCCAGGCACCGATCCAGTTCCAGCCACGTTCGGTGGCGGTGGCATCGCGCACCACCTCGCCCGTGGTGCCGGAAACATACAGCAGACGTCGTTCGGCATCGGCGGTGGCCACCCGCAGCAAGGGCCGATCGGCGTCCAGGGCTCGGGATTGGCTCCACATGTCGCCGTTCACTGTCCCGCGATCACGCACCGCCACGCCCGGCGCAAACTGCCGGGCCGCCGCCAGAGCCTCGACCCGATCGGTGGGCAGCGCCTGCAGGCCGCTATCAGCCTCGATCGCCACCTTGCGCGGCCCGGGGTATTCGAGAATGTAACGGGGCGCGCCGGCCACCGTGGTCAGGCGGATGCTCGAAGGCGGATGTTGCGGGTCGGCGGCATGCAGCACCTGTTCCAGGTCGGCGCTTTGCTCGTCCAGGACCAGCGCCGGCAAGTGCGCCAGATGCTCGGCGGGGGTCAACTTGGGGTAGCCGACATACAGCATCACCACCCCGGAAATAAACCACAGGGCCATGAACAGGCAGGCCACTATGCCCAGCCAACGGTGCCAGAGGTACAGGTAACGCTTCATCACAGGCTGCTCGCAAATGCGCGGGGCGCCATCGGACGCCCCGCTGTCTCAGGTTAAAAGCGCGTTTGCAGCGCCAGCTCGAAGGTCCGCGGCGCCCCCAGGTACAGCTGGGTGGGCGCAGTGGTACGGGCGTAGACCTGATCGGTGAGGTTGCGCACCCGACCGGTGATCCGCGTATCGGCATTCAACTGGTAGCCGACGAAAGCGCCGAAGATCGTGTAGGCCGGGGCATAGCGAGTATTGGCTGCGTTGGCGTACATCGACGACACGTAGCGTGCATCGGTCCCGACCTGCCAGGACGGGGCAATGTCGTAGGTCAGCCACAGGTTGCCCACCTTGTCCGGGGTGTTGGTGGGGCTGTTGCCCTTGCGCGACACCGGCCGCCCGCCGACGTTTTCATAGAACTCATCGTATTGGGCGTCGACGTAGGCGAAGTTGCCTTCGGCCAACAGCTTGGGCGTCACCCGCAACGAGCCCGCCAGCTCCACGCCCCGGGACGATTGCTGGCCCACCGGCTGGCTGCTGCCGGGGTTGCTCGGATCGGCGGTGGACAGGTTCTTGCGTTCGATGCGGTAGGCGGCCAGGGTCGCCGAGCCGCGGCCATCGAGGAAATCGAACTTGCTGCCGATCTCCCATTGATTGCCGGTGCTGAGGTCAAAGTCGCGCACCTGACCGTAGCTGGCGGTGGTCAAAATCCCCGCCGGTGGATCGGCGGCGGTGCTGTATTGCACGTAGACGTTGGCCGCCGGCGTCAGCTCATAGACCAGCCCCAGGCGCCCGGTGGTGGGCCGGTATTTACGCTGGAAGAACGCCGGGTTGGCCTCGGTGACCGCGCGGTAGTTGGTCACTTGCAGGTCGATCTGGTCGTGGCGCAGGCCACTGAGCAGGGACAGGCGATCGGTCAGTTGCAGGCGGTTTTCCAGGAACAGGGCCCAGGTGTCCACCTGGTTGCGGCGGTTCTTCTCGAAGCCGCGCTGCATGCCCGGCAAGTCCCAGAAGCTGCCCGGATCGAAGGCGTCCGGATCGACCCCAGGCAGCGAGCCCGACACCGAGCGCGGGTAGTTGCTCATCACGTTGTGGCTGTAATCGATACCCGCCGACCACTGGCTGTCGAGGCCGAACAGGCTGTTGTGATGCAGCAGTTCGAAGCGATTGCCATTGAGCTCCTGAGCGTGACGCTGGAGCAGGATGCCGGAGCGGTTCACCTGGGTGTTGCTGCTGTTGTAGGCGTAGGTTTCCAGGTTGCGGTATTCGCGGTCGGCGTTGTAGTGGTACAGGGTGTTGCGCACGGAAGTACGGTCATTGACCTGATAGTCGATGATCGAGCGCAGCCATTGCACCCGCTGTTCATAACGACCGTCGCTGACGTTGTAGTTCTCGAAGCGCCGGCTCTGGTCCACCTCCATCTTGCCCCCCAGCGGATTCAGCGCCGGCGTGCCCCAGTAAGGGCTGTCGACGCTTTCGTTCTGGTACTCGTAAGCCAGGGTGTGGGACAGCTGGTCGTTGAAATCCGTCAACAGGGAAAACGCCGTGGTCCAGGCATCGCGCTGCTCGCGGTCGACATAACCGTTGCTGGTGGTGTGACTGACATCGAAGCGCGCGTAATGCCGCGGCCCTGCCCCGTCGTTCAGCGCATGGTTGAAACCGAAGGAGGTTTCGCGGCTGTCGTAGGAGCCATAGCTGACCCGCCCTTCATTGAACGACTCGGTGCGCGACGGCAACTTGGTGATGTAGTTGATCGAACCGCCCACGGCGCCGGCGCCATAGAGAAAGCTCGACGGCCCGCCGACGGCCTCGACCCGGTCGTAGATCCAACTGTCCACCGGGCGCGCCGCAATGGAGTCGTATTGCACGCTGATGCCGTTGAACAGCTGGGTGATCTGCGAGCCGGAAAACCCGCGATACGAGACGAACCCGGGCACGCCCGGTGACGCGGCGGCGTTCATCCCCGGCACGCTGGCAAGCATGTCCTGGGTGTTGGCAGCGCCGCGCTGCTCGATCTGCTGGCGGTTGACCACATTGACCGTCGCCGGGGTTTCCCGCGGGGTCAGGCCCAGGCGCGAGCCGGTGCTGGTCTGGGTATCGAGTTGCAGACCGGTTTGTGGCGCTTCATCGGCGCTGATGCGCATCTGCGGCATTTGCAGCGGGGCATCGGCCAGGGCATTGAACGACAGGGCACAGCACAGCGCCGCGCAACGGGGAGAGCGATACAGGAACTTCATGGACTCGGACTCGAAAAAAAATCATCGAACAGCGTCCGGCAGCCGTCGCCACAGCGACCGTGCAGCTAATGCCGGAGGACGAGAAAGCGCGACCGTCTGATGCGGTCGCCAGGGCGAGTCAGCCCAGTGGCGGTGCCCGGGGATTGAGCGCAGGCCAGGAATAACGTGGCGGCGCCTTGCTGCGCTGCTCGCCCCCCAGCCGTGGCGGGCGTTGGCGGCGCAGCATCCAGCCCAGGCAAAACAGCAGCGCGATGCCCAGGCTCACTGCCGAGCACAATGGGCACATGAACGTGCTCAGCCCGCCGGCGGCGGCCTGATCACTGAAGTCAGCGTCCAGCGCCGGGCCCGGGTTGCCCATGGCGGAACAGAACTGCCCGCCGACGCCATTGAGCTCCAGCCCGACCATCTGCCCATGGCCCAGACCGCAGACGAACACGTTGAACAGCACGCAGAAATACAGCGTCCAGGCAATGTGGGGGCGGTGGGAGGAGGCATGGGTCATGGCGGCAAGATTAACAGCGAAAAAAGCACTGGAAAATCACCAATGCATGGCAAGCGAAACTCATCGGCCTGCCCGCGGTGAGGTTGTGGCGAGCTTTATAGCCGACTCCCGAAGCGCGGAGGATCGGACCAGAACTAAAGTCGCCGGGTGGCGGGGACGGCAGCCGCCGGGTGAGCCCGTGCCTTGGCCGCCCCCGGTTACCTGCATTGCCCCTGATGGCTTTTGGCCTTGATGCGCAAGAAGTTGCGCACTCAAATGTGGATAAGCCTGTGGGCACATGGCTGTAGGCCTGATGGCCTGGGCTGTACAGAGGAGTGCGCAAGAAGTTGCGCAGTACTGCGCAACTTCTTGCGCACTTTCTGTGGGAATTTCGGCTGGAAACAGCCTGTTGAACCCTGCATTTTCTTCAAGTGATTGATTGGCAAGGGTTATTGGCAAGTTGGCATGACTCTTGAGATGTCCCTGGAGCCCGGCGGCCATTCAGGCCTCCGGTTTTCCGTATGTCCAAGCAAGGAGAGCAACAATGGCAACCCCAGCGTACATGTCCGTCACCGGGACCAAACAAGGTCTGATCACCGCCGGTGCCTTCACCGCTGACTCCGTTGGCAACACCTACCAGGAAGGTCACGAAGATCAGGTCATGGTCCAGGGCTTCAGTCATGAAGTGATCATCCCCCGCGATCCGCAGTCCGGTCAGCCCACCGGCCAACGGGTACACAAACCGGTGAAGATCACCAAGGTTTTCGACAAGGCTTCACCGCTGCTGCTCGCGGCCCTGACCTCCGGTGAGCGCCTGAGCAAGATCGAAATCCAGTGGTTCCGCACCTCTGCCGCCGGCACCCAGGAGCACTACTTCACCACCACCCTGGAAGACGCGATCATCGTCGACATCAAAGACTACATGCACAACTGCCAGGACCCGTCGAACGCGCATTTCACCCACCTGGAGGACGTCGAGTTCACCTACCGCAAGATCACCTGGACCCACGAAGTCTCCGGTACTTCGGGCTCCGATGACTGGCGTACCCCGGTCGCCGGCTAAATCCAGCGAAACGTTGCAACCCATCGGCCTGCCAGGCGGGTCGATGGGGTCGCGCGCCCCTGGCAGACCTGGGGAAGGCGCACCGCTCATCCGTTGGAGAGGGTGAAACTCGGGAAAGCCGAGTGCCGGATGCGCAATCCCTGATCGGTCATGTTGTCAGGGGGGATGAGCACTTCACGAAGTGGAGATGTGTGTCATGCGGCAAAGGGATTTGAAGTTCACTTTTTCTGTGCTGACCGCGCAGGTGGCGTTCGAGGTGGTCGAGTTCACCCTGGAAGAAGCCTTGTCCGAGCCTTTTCGCTTGACGCTCGAGCTGGCCAGCGACAACGGCGCTATCGACTTCGGCCAGATCCTCGACCAGCCGGCCTTGCTGACGATCTGGCAAGGCGGCCTGCAGGTGCGGT
>NZ_VXCY01000006.1:0-523322 GCF_052850735.1 Pseudomonas sp. 910_21
GGCGATAGGGGCGGGGGAGAGCGTGGATGATGTGACGTTTTATGCGTATTTGTGTCGGGTGGCGGATTGGCGGTTGGATTGGGAGAGAACTAGAGGGGATATCTACAGTGAGGAAGATGTGGATATTGACCTTCCAGACGAAGATGTGGAGGCACTCTATCTTCAAGAGGAGAGTAGTAATCGCGAGCTGATTAACTCAACAGTAACGTACCGAATAAGCGGTGCATTACCAACTACCGTCAAGGACAAAATGCCTTCTCTGGTAGCTACCCAGTCTCTGGCGGGACGCAAAGCGGGAATCCCCGTCAGCTTTGGAGAGACCGTCTGATGCGCCGCGTGCTTACGTACTGGTCTCTTTCCAGCCTGCTACTGACCAGTCACTTGACTCTGGCTGCTGAACCCGAGTTGACATCTATCCGTTGCTTTGCCAGTCCGGCCACGGCCGTGACGGCCTATACCTCAGCCAGGAAGGCTACCACCATGACTGTTGAACCTCGTTACCGTGCCCCCACTACATCGCCGCAATTGGAAACTCTAGATGTGCTCAGCCTCGGTGTAAGTCTGGATGTTTTCCGTCAGGGGCAGATTTGGCAAGCATTGCAAGAGCAGAGTACAAAACAGACGGAGTCACTGCACGTAGGCAGTGTTCTGCCTACGGACCCGAAGCAGTATCCCCAGACTGCTGATGACAAGAATATGGCCTATGACAAACGGGAAACGGATGCATTGGAACTGGGGTTAAGGGACTTTCTGGAGAAGTGGCCGATTCCTACCATCACTGTGGTTCGAAGTTGGAATCCTAAAACCCCGAACCTTCGCTTTACGCCCGAAAGAACTCGTCGCAGCTTGTCTGTCATGGTCAATGACATGCGAACACCCGCAGGATTGCATTGGCACCGTATTCGTAGTTTTCAGGATGGCATTATCTGTAATGACACGCCTGAGGGAATGATGGAGTCGCTGTTCCAGATATTCGAGAGTAGCCCCGATCTTCCTGCACTTTTGGTGTATGTCAATGAGGGAATAAGCATGGCTGGCGCTCTATCGAGCAGAGATGTTTCTTTGAAGTCGCTAGGGGCTGTCGCGGGCCCACGCCAGCCTGACAAGTTAACCGACGCCATGGTCGCCCTGGTTGTCGGCCGCCCCGAACGTGTCGAATGGTTGCGCTATTACGCCCCCTTCACCAAGGTCAACAAGAACAAGATCGATCCTGAATTCACCGGTTGGGGCTGGCGTAAACCGGCGGTGGAGTTCCAACCTTCGGCGTTCATCCCGCAACCCTGGACCGAGCGCGCTTTTGAACAGTGGGACGCCTTGCCGGTGCTGGCCAGGATTCATCGTCCGGTCACGGTTTCCCTGCAGCGCCCGGACAACGGCGAGCGTCTCAAGCGCGAAGCCTTGACCGCTCAACTGGCTGCTGGCTGGAAAAAAGCCACTGACACAGTTACACCAGCACCGGCCCGGGTGTTCTACGACGGCGGCCTGAACAGCACGCCATTGGCCGAGTTGCTTCCTGCTCTGACTGCTGCCCGCAGCTCCCTGGACCTGCTCGATTCCCGCGAAGGCTACGACCTGACCCAACGCCTGGGTGATACCGGTTCGGCGTCGCCCTTCGTGGGGATTGCCTTGGCCACCATGGCCAGTTACCTGAATGCCGATACCAGCGTGGTCATGCCCATGCGCCGTCAAGACCAGGCGACGATTATTGCCATCACCTCGCCGACTCCGGGAGAAAAACCGGCTAATCAGTATTTTGGCGTGAGGTTGATGCCACAGACCGCCAGCAGTGACGACAGTACCCCTGAAAAACCAGCCTCTGTGGCTTCAGCGTCCCCACTCATGCCGATCGCGGGAGAGGACTATGCGCTGGAAGAGTTTCTGGCTGAACTGAGACCTAAGGACAATTGGATGGATGATCTCTAGCACTAACCCCCGGTAAAAAGCCCCTTGGCAGTCAGCACTTTGGGGTGAACTTGCAGCCGTAGATCACCGGCGCTGACGGCAAGTCCAGTACCGCCGGTTGTAGAAAGCGGTTTGCGAAGGGGCTGGCTTGTGTAGGAGCTGGCTTGCCAGCGAAGGCGTCCGCCAGGGCGATACCACGCTCAAGGGCCTCTTCGCCGGCAAGCCGGCTCCTACGGGGAGCCGCCATAAAAAATCGCAGCCTGGGCTGCGATTTTTTTGTGGGCGGCGCTGGTGCCTAGAGCTGATAATGCTTCAGCTCTCGGGCAATCAGCAGGCGCTGGATCTCGCTCGAGCCTTCGTAGATCTGGGTAATCCGTGCGTCACGGTAGTAGCGCTCCACCGGATAGTCCTCCAGATACCCATAGCCACCATGAATCTGCATCGCCGAGGAGCAGACCTTTTCGGCCATCTCCGAAGCGAACAGCTTGGCCTGGGAGGCTTCGGACAGGCACGGCTGGCCGGCGCTGCGCAGGCGCGCGGCATGCAGGATCAGCAAGCGCGCGGCATTGAGCCGGGTGTGCATGTCGGCCAGCAGGTTGGCGATGCTCTGGTGCTCGATGATCGGTTTGTCGAACTGCACCCGTTCCCGGGCGTAGGCCAGGGCCGCTTCGAAAGCCGCACGGGCGATGCCCAGGGCCTGGGCGGCAATGCCGATGCGTCCGCCTTCGAGGTTGGACAGGGCAATGGCCAGGCCCTTGCCACGTTCGCCCAGCAGGTTGGCTTCGGGGATCGTGCATTGGTTGAGGGTCACGGCGCAGGTATCCGAGGCGCGGATGCCCATCTTGTGTTCGGTGCGGTCGACGATAAAACCCGGGGTGTCGGTGGGCACCAGGAACGCCGACAGGCCTTTCTTGCCCAGTTCCGGGTCGGTCACCGCAAAGACGATGGCCAGTTGTGCACGCTTGCCGTTGCTGACGAACTGCTTGGCGCCGTTGATCACCCACTGGCCGTCCCGCAGTTCGGCGCGGGTGCGCAGGTTGTGGGCTTCCGAGCCGGCCTGGGGTTCGGTCAGGCAGAAGCAGCCGATGGCTTCGCCGCTGGCCAGTCGCGGCAGCCACGCATGCTTCTGCTCCTCGCTGCCGTAGTTGAGGATTGGCCCGCAGCCCACCGAGTTGTGGATGCTCATCAGGGCCCCGGTAGCGCCGTCACCGGCAGAGATCTCCTCCACCGCCAGGGCGTAGGCCACGTAGTCCAGGTAGCTGCCACCCCATTCTTCGGGAACCACCATGCCCAACAATCCCAGTTCGCCCATCTTGCGCACCAGGGTGTCGTCGATCCAGCCGGCCTTTTCCCAGGCCTGGGCATGGGGCGCGATTTCGCCCCGGGCAAAATCCCGGGCCATGTCGCGGATCATGACTTGTTCTTCGGTCAATTCGATGTCGTGCATGAGTTCAGCTCCCGCTGCCGTCGAAACCGCTGAAGAAGCTCGCTACCCGTTCAGCCTCAAGGGCTGCCAGGGTCGGCGGATTCCAGCGGGGGGTCTTGTCTTTGTCGATGATCAGGGCGCGTACGCCTTCCATCAGGTCACCACGCTCGAACCATTGACGGTCCAGATGCAGCTCCAGGGCGAAGCATTGTTCCAGGCTCAACTGGCGGCCGTGGCGCAGCATCTGCAGGGTCACGGCCATGGCCAGGGGCGAGCGGCTTTGCAGCAGGTCAGCGGTGGTCTTGGCCCACTCGTGGCTGTCGGCAACCGTCACGCTGCGCAACTGCTCGACGATGCTGGCCATGTCCGGCAGGGCGAAGAAGTGGTCGATGGCCGGGCGCAAGGCTTGCAGGGGCGCATCGGGCAATGACTGTACCGCCAGCTTGGCCAGCAGGCCCTGCAGGTCCTTGAGCGGTGAGTCGCTCCAGTGCAGGCGATCCAGACGCTGGTCCAGCAGGCTCAGTTTGTCGCTCTCCAGGTGCCAGTCCGCGAGGCCGCAGTACAGGGCATCGGCGGCGCGGATCTGCACGCCGCTGACGCCGAGGTAGATGCCCAGCTCGCCGGGAATCCGTGAGAGGAAGTAGCTGCCGCCCACATCCGGGAAGTAACCGATGGCCACTTCCGGCATCGCCAGGCGGCTTCGCTCGGTGACCACTCGCAGGTCGGCGCCTTGCACCAGGCCCATGCCGCCGCCGAGGACAAAGCCGTCCATCAGGGCCAGCACCGGCTTGCGGTAATGGTGGATCGTCAGGTCCAGGGCGTACTCCTCGACGAAGAAGTCCTCGTGCAGGGTATTGCCGCTCTGGTAGCTGTCGTACAGCGAGCGGATATCGCCGCCGGCGCAGAAGGCCTTTTCACCGGCGCCGCGCAGCACCACCGCGTGGATCAGCGGGTCCTGGGCCCAGGTGTCCAGTTGCTGCTGCAAGGTACGCACCATCGACAGGGTGATGGCATTGAGACCGGCGGGGCGGTTGAGGGTCAGGTGACCGATGTGGTTGCGCACCTCGACCAGCACTTCGTCGGGGGTGGCGTCGAGGTCCTGTGTCGCCTGGGATGAAACCTGAGCTGTCATCACTAACTCCCTGCTTTTATTGTTTTTTATATGAGGCTCGCGCGCGAGCATCGGCGGATCGTAACAGTGCAATTTTGCCCAGTACAACCCCGAAAACTGCAGGTTGGCTGTGCATTTTTGCATGTTGAAAAAGCCTCTATCGATCTCGCGTCGGCGCTCTGGCCCTTGGCTTAGAGCGTTGACGACAGAATCGGCTGTGAAATAGCCGTGATCAGCCGATCCCGGCTGTTTCAGGAGCCCCTTACGACACCTGGGTGGGCGTGGCTGTTGGCATTCTGGCGCTCCGTTGCAGCGTAGACCGCGGCAATCAGGTACAGGTCCGGCTCTGCGCGCCGAGCTTGTTCAATCACAACAAGAAACCGACTGCGGTGACCCCGCACACACTCTCTGCCCCTGTCACAAGTGGGGTCCGGCTTGTTCGTCGGACCGCTATAAATCCAAATAATCCGGGACTCTGAAGATGACTAAACAATGGCTGGCCGTGCCGTTACTGGCAATCGCGTGCGTTTCCATGGGCGCCAGTGCCAAAGAGTGGAAAGAACTGCGTTTCGGTGTCAATCCAAGCTACCCGCCCTTTGAATCCACTACCGCCGATGGCGGCGTGCAGGGGTTTGGCGTCGATCTGGGCAATGCCATCTGCGCTGAACTGAAGCTCAAGTGCGTCTGGATCAGTAACGACTTCGATGGCCTGATTCCGGCACTCAAGGCCGGCAAGTTCGACGCCATTGAGTCGTCCATGACTGTCACCGATGCACGGCGCAAGCAGATCGACTTCAGCGATCGCCTGTATGCCGGGCCCACCGCCATCGTCACCCGCAAGGGCGCAGGTCTTGAGCCAACCGGCGAGTCCCTCAAAGGCAAGACCCTGGGCTATATGCAAGGCACCATCCAGGAGACTTACGCCAGGGCCAAGCTGGGGCCGGCAGGGGTCAAGCTGCGGGCCTACCAGAATCAGGATCAGGTCTACGCCGATCTGGTCTATGGGCGCCTGGACGCCTCGATCCAGGACAAGCTGCAGGCACAGATGAGTTTCCTCGCATCGCCACAAGGCGCGGATTTCGAGAACAGCGCCGGGATCAGCGACCCCCTGGTGCCCTCGGAGATCGCCATCGGCCTGCGCAAGGACCAGGACGAACTCAAGGCCATGCTCAATGGTGCCATCAAGGCCCTGCATGAGAAGGGCATCTACGCCCAGATCCAGCGCAAACACTTCGGCGACCTCGACCTCTACAATAACTGATTGCCCCTGGCCGGTCCCGGGACTTGCGTGGGCGGTCCCGGGCCGGGCTGCGGCGCCTGCAAGGTGAATGGCGTGAATACCTCGACGACTCTTTTTGGCCTGGACCTGACGGTCCTGCAAGGCTACGGCCCGCTGCTGCTACACGGCACCTGGGTGACCCTGAAACTCTCGGCCCTGGCGCTCCTGGTGAGCATGGCCCTGGGGTTGCTGGGCGCGGCGGCCAAGCTCTCGCCACTGCGCCTGCTGAACCTGCCGGCGACCTGCTACACCACCCTGATTCGCGGGGTGCCGGACCTGGTGCTGATGCTGCTGATCTTCTACAGCCTGCAGGGCTGGCTCACCGCCCTGACCGAACTGCTGGACTGGCCCTATATGGAGATCGACCCCTTTGTCGCCGGGATCATCACCCTGGGCTTCATCTACGGCGCCTATTTCACCGAGACCTTTCGCGGGGCGATTCTCAGCGTGCCCCGAGGCCAGCAGGAAGCGGCGGCGGCCTTTGGCCTCAATCGCTGGCAGCGGTTCCGCTTCGTGGTCTTCCCGCAGATGATGCGCTTTGCCTTGCCCAGCCTGGGCAATAACTGGCTGGTGCTGCTCAAGGCCACTGCGCTGGTGTCGATCATCGGCCTTTCGGACCTGGTCAAGGTGGCCCAGGAAGCCGGCAAGAGCACCTTCAACATGCTGGATTTCCTGCTCTTGGCAGCCGCTTTGTACCTGCTGATCACCAGCGCTTCGAACCAGTTGCTGCGGCTGTTGGAGCGACGTTACAACCAAGGCGTGCGAGGGCTGTCGCGATGATCGAACTGATCCAGGAATACTGGCGTCCCTTTCTGTTCAGTGACGGTGAAAGCCTGACCGGCCTGGCCATGACCCTGTGGTTGCTGGTGGCGAGCCTGGCCATGGGCTTTGTCCTGTCGCTGCCCCTGGCGATCATGCGCACCTCCCACTGGGCTCTGGTGCGTTGGCCGGTGCAGTTGTTCACCTATGTGTTTCGCGGCACGCCTTTGTATATCCAGCTGCTGATCTGCTACAGCGGTCTTTACGGCCTTGCCGCCATACGCGAGCAACCGCTGCTGGAAGCCTTCTTCCGCGATGCCATGAACTGCACCTTGCTGGCGTTCACCCTGAATACCTGCGCCTACACCGTGGAAATCTTCGCCGGGGCTATCCGCAGCATCCCCTACGGCGAGATCGAGGCGGCCCATGCCTACGGCCTGAGTGGCTGGCGCCTGTACTGGCGGCTGATCCTGCCTTCAGCCCTGCGCCGGGCGCTGCCGTATTACAGCAATGAGGTGATCCTCATGCTGCACGCCACCTCCGTGGCCTTCACCGCGACCATCCCGGACATCCTCAAGGTGGCTCGGGACGCCAATGCCGCGACTTTCCTGACCTTCCAGGCCTTTGGCATCGCCGGGCTGCTGTACCTGGGTCTGTCCTTCGGCCTGGTGGGCGCATTCCGCCTGGCGGAGCGGCGCTGGCTGAGCTTTCTCGGCCCTGCCCACTGAGTGCATTCATCCCCATTTATCTGTCCAGAGTGTCGTCGACCGTGGCGACGCTCCAGGAGTGTCCGATGTACAAGTTGACCGTTGAAAATCTCTACAAGCGATTTGGTGACAACGAGGTGCTCAAGGGCGTCTCGTTGACAGCCCGGGCCGGTGACGTGGTCAGCATGATCGGCGCCAGTGGCTCGGGTAAGAGCACCATGCTGCGTTGCATCAATTTCCTCGAGCGGGCCGACGCCGGGGCCTTTACTCTGGATGGCGAAGCCGTGGTCACCCGGGAGGCTCCCGGGGGCATGCAGGTGGCCAGCCCGGCCCAGTTGCAGCGCTTGCGCACGCGCCTGGCCATGGTGTTCCAGCACTTCAACCTGTGGAGCCACTTGAGCGTGCTGGAAAACATCATGCTGGCGCCGTGCCGGGTGCTGGGCAGCAGCCGCAAGGACGCCGAGGCCAGCGCCCGGGCCTACCTGGACAAGGTGGGTTTGCCGCAGCGGGTGGCCGAGCAATATCCGGCGTTTCTGTCCGGTGGCCAGCAGCAACGGGTGGCGATTGCCCGGGCCCTGGCGGTGGAGCCCCAGATCCTGCTGTTCGACGAGCCGACCTCGGCCCTGGACCCGGAGCTGGTAGGGGAGGTGCTCAAGGTGATCCAGGCCCTGGCGGAAGAAGGGCGGACCATGCTCATGGTCACCCACGAAATGGGTTTTGCCCGGCAGGTGTCGAGCCAGGTGGTGTTCTTGCATCAAGGGCGAGTCGAGGAGCAGGGTAGCGCGGCGATCCTCGACCAGCCCCAGAGTGAACGTTTGCAGCAGTTTCTATCCGGCCGTTTGAAGTGAGGGAAGGCATCCATGGCGGACATCCGCGACTTGTCGATCGTGCTTGATCGAATCGACCAGGCGATCATCGAGGTGCTGCGCCACGAAGGGCGCATCACCTACCAGAAACTCTCCGAGCGCGTGCACCTGACGCCCAGGCCCTGCCTGGAACGGGTGCGCAAGCTGGAGCAGCTCGGGGTCATCCGTGGTTACGGCGCGATCCTCGACGAAAAGAAACTCACCCCGGGCCTGTCGCTGCTGGTGCTGGTAGCCCTGTCCAACCAGAGCGGGCGCGCGGCGCAGAAAGCCTTCGAAGCCAAAGTCCGGGGCTGCCCCCAGGTCCTGGAGTGCCGTCTGATCAGCGGCGCCTTCGACTACAGCCTGCGCATGCGTTGCCGGGACATGGAGCATTACCGGGTGCTGACCGAAGTCTGGTTCGAC
Source organism: Pseudomonas sp. 910_21 (assembly GCF_052850735.1). Taxonomy (NCBI): domain Bacteria; kingdom Pseudomonadati; phylum Pseudomonadota; class Gammaproteobacteria; order Pseudomonadales; family Pseudomonadaceae; genus Pseudomonas; species Pseudomonas sp. 910_21. The sequence continues at coordinate 8,453 of NZ_VXCY01000006.1, forward strand.
GACCCGGACCTGCACATCGACAAACTGGTCAGCCATCCCGAGCTGGCCATGGTCAAGACCGGCATGGAATAACCGTCGCACTCCTGTAGCCGGCTTACCGGCGAAAGGGCCCGCAAGCCTTGCACCACCCTTAAGACCGTCTTCGCTGGCAAGCCAGCTCCTACGTGCCTGGTGCGCTGATCCTCGAGGGCGGTGTTGGGGGCTGGCGGAATCGGCTGAGCAACCCGCCGCTTTCAGCCGTTTCCTGCCGTGCAGCCCTTGGGATCAGCCGGGTTTTGCCCGCGTACAAAACCACAATGAGCACCTCTGAAACCTCATTGATTGCGTGCCCCATGCAGACCACCCATAGCCTTTTGATGATTCGTCCCACGCGCTTCTCGTTCAATCAGGACACCGCAGGCAACAACAGCTTCCAGCATCCGGCCGGCCTTGCCGAAGACGTCCAGGCCCAGGCCCTGGAGGAGTTCGACGGTTACGTCGCAGCCCTGCGCGAGCAGGGAGTCCAGGTGCTGGTCCACGAGGACGGTGCCGCGCCCCATACTCCGGATTCGATCTTCCCCAACAACTGCTGGAGCAGCCATCCGGACGGCACACTGGTGCTGTACCCGATGCAAGGCCGCAATCGCCGCCTGGAGCGCTTCAAAGGCGTGCTGGCTCATCTGCATGAGCACTATCAGGTGGCCCGCACCCTGGACCTGACGCCCCTGGAGCAAGAGCAAACCTTCCTCGAAGGCACCGGCAGCATGGTCCTCGATCGCCAGCAGCGGATCTGCTACGCCGGCTATTCGAGCCGCACCCACGCCCGGGCCCTGGATCAGTGGGTGGACCACCTGGGCTACGAGCTGTGCGCCTTTCATGCTCGGGACCGGCATGGGGTGCCGATCTACCACACCAACGTGATGATGAGCGTCGGCAGCCGCTTGGCAGTGGCTTGCCTGCAGTCACTGGACGTTGCGCAAGAGCGTGCCGCTCTGCGCCAGCGTCTGGAAAGCAGCGGCAAACAGGTGCTGCCCTTGACCTGGGCCCAGCTGGAGTCCTTCGCCGGCAATATGCTGGAAGTGCACAACCGTGCCGGTGAACCGCTACTGGTGATGTCCCGCACTGCCTGGCGCTCCCTGGACGCCCAGCAGCGCCAGCTGATCGAGCGCCATGTGCAACCCTTGCCCGTCAACATCGACACCATTGAACGCATCGGCGGCGGCAGCGCCCGCTGCATGCTGGCGGAAATCTACCTGCCCGAACGTCAACCTCAGCTGGAGCATTCGCGATGATTGTCCGTCCCGCCACCCAGGCCGATCTGCCGGCCCTGCTGGCCCTGGCCCACAGCGCCGGCGCCGGCCTCACGACCTTGCCCGCCGACGCCGGGCGCTTGCGTTCACGCCTGCAGTGGGCCGAGCAGACGTTCGCCGGGCAGGCGTCCCGCGCCGATGCCGACTACTTGTTCGTGCTGCAGACGCCCCAGGGCGAAGTGGTGGGCATCTGTGCCCTGGCCGGCGCCGTGGGCCTGCGCGAGCCCTGGTACAACTATCGTCTGGGGCTGTTTGTCGCCGCCTCGAAGAACCTGGGTATCAATCAGCAACTGCCGACCCTGTTTCTCGGCAACGACATGACCGGTCAATCGGAGCTGTGCTCGCTGTTTCTGCATGCCGATCACCGTCAGGGGCTCAACGGCCGGCTGCTGTCCAAGGCACGCTTCCTGTTCCTGGCCGAGTTCCGCGAGCATTTCGGCGACAAGGTGATCGCCGAGATGCGCGGCTATTCGGATGAGCAAGGCGTGTCGCCGTTCTGGGAAGGACTGGGGCGGCACTTCTTCAAGATGGACTTCGCCGATGCCGACTACCTCACTGGCCTTGGCAACAAGACCTTCATCGCTGAGCTGATGCCCAAATTCCCGCTGCCCACTTGCCTGCTGCCAGAGTCGGCCCGAGCGGTGATCGGGCGAGTGCACCCCAACACCGAGCCGGCCCTGGGCATGCTCAAGGCTGAAGGCTTCGGCTTCAAGGATTACATCGATATCTTCGACGGCGGGCCGCTGATCGAATGCGCCACCGGGGAGATCCGTGCGGTGCGCGACAGCCAGATCTTGCAACTGAGCATCGGCACTCCAGGAGACCAGGCCGAAGCCTATCTGATTCACAACCGCCAGTTCGCCGACTGCCGCATCAGCGCCGCGCCGGCACGGGTGGCGGCCGGCACGCTGATTGTCAGCGCGCAGAGCGCCAAGGCTCTGGGGCTCACAGCCGGTGCCTCGGTGCGGGCCGTGAGCCTGGCGGTGCCGGCCCGGCAAATGTCCGCGGCCTAGGGGCACAGCGGGGCGAGCGCCGCTACAATGGCGCTCGAATTTTTTGCCGGCGAGGCACCATGGACATCGATCTGGCCCGCACCTTCCTGGAAATCGTCCGCAGTGGCAGCCTGATTGCCGCCGCCGAGCGCCTGCACCTGACCCAGACCGCCATCAGCGCACGGGTGCAGAACCTGGAAGGCCAGCTCAACTGCAAGCTGCTGATACGCAACCGCGCCGGCGCTCGACCTACCGCCGATGGCGAGGCCTTCATCGCCTATGCCAATCAGCTGGTGCAGACCTGGGAGGCCGCCCAGCGCGACCTGCCGCTGCTGGCGGGTTACCGCAATGTGCTGCACATCGGTGGCGAACTGAGCCTGTGCAACCCGCTGATGCTCAATTGGGTGCGAGGCCTGCGCCAGGCGCTGCCCAACCATGCGGTGCGCACCCAGATCGCCGAAGGCGCGAGCCTGCAGCGGCAACTGGAGTTGGGCGTGCTGGACGCGGCGCTGGTGTTCCAGCCGCTGTATTGCGCGGGATTGCAGGTGGAGCAACTGCTGGAGGAAAAACTGATTCAGGTCCGCCTGGCCGGTCGTCCGGAGCCTTATGTGTACATCGACTGGGGCGATGATTTTCGCCGTCAGCACGACGCCGCATTGCCGGAGCAGGCCAAGGCCGCGGTGGGTTTCAACCTTGGGCCCCTGGCGCTGCAGTTCATCCTCGATGCCGGTGGCAGCGGCTATTTCCGCACCCGGGTGGTGCAGAGCTACCTGGACAGCGGGGTGCTGGAACGGGTGGAAAAGGCTCCGGAATTCAGTTTTCCCACCTATCTGCTGTATGCCCGGGACCGGGATACAGCAGTGTTGCAGCAGGCGTTCGCGGTGCTGCGCGAGGTGATCGAGTGCGACCACGATTGGTCCCAGCGCTGGTCACCGATGGTTTGAACCGGCTGACTTGAATCTTGCGTTGCGCTTGAGAGTGCCTTCGCTGGCGCAATACCGGCGATGCCCTTGCAGGAGCCGGCTTGCCGGCGAACAGGCCATTGAATCTTGCGCCGCTTCTGAGGCTGTCTTCGCTGGGCCGCCCGCGCCAGCAAAGGGAGAGGGTTGAGGCGGTATCAGGGGCGTGAGGACAGGACTTGGCCAATACTGCGCCGGCGGGCGTGGGCTTCGCTGGCGTGGATCAGTTGCTCGAGGTCTTCAGGGGTGACATCAAAGAACTCTTCCATCTCCGCCAACGCCCGCTTCAGGTCTTCGGCGGTGATCGCCAGGCTGTCGGCGGGGGCCGCCGAGGGCAGCATTACCGGAGCTTCGCTCGGGCCCTTGGGGTAGCGAATTCGCGTCAGGTTGTTGTAGAGCAGGGCACTGGCCAACAGGCTGGCCGCTGCGAGCATCACCGGACCCAGTTCTCGCCACTCCAGGGCCGCGCTGGCCGGGTCCGCCAGCACCAGGGTCAGGGCCAGAGCACCGGCCGGGGGATGCAGGCAACGCAACCAGCACATCAGCACCAGGGCCACGCCCGCCGCAAGGCAGGCGCTGCCCAGGGTCCGGCCCAGGACATGGGCCACCAGCAAGGCCACGACCCCGGCGCACAGGTAGCCGCCCAGGATCGACCAGGGTTGGGCCAGGGCGCCGGAAGACACGGCAAACAACAACACCGCCGAAGCCCCCAGCGGGCCGATCAGGTGCAGCGCCACTGGCATGCCGAACACCTGGGCGCAGAGCCAGACACTGAACAGGGTGCCCAGGGCCATGCCGACAGCGGCGCGGCTCCATTCCAGGGGGCGGGTATTGATGGCGGCGGGTTTCCAGCGGGTAAACATCGGCAAGAACGGTCCAGGGCTAAACGACGGGCAAAAAGAAGGGCTTGTCTGGATCGCCAGAAAGCCCTTGAACGTTCCAACATTTGGGGGAGGAACGGGCACAGTGTGCCGAGCATTCGTGTAGCTGACAAATTCATAATAATGCTGTTTAAGTGCATTTATTTTGAGGTATTGCGCCCCGCGTAGGAGCCGGCTTGCCGGCAAAGGGGGGGGGCGAATTGGGTAGCTGGTCTTGAGGGCGCTTTCGCTGGCAAGCCAGCTCCTACAGCCAGCTTCTGCAGCCAGTTCCATAGCCAGCGGTGGCGGTGCGCTTTTTACACGCTCAGGCGCATGGCGCAGCGGCGTGGTGCGGGCAGGCCGTGCTGTGTTTCATCGGCCAGGACCTGGCGCAACCGCGGGCCAAGCTGTGCCGGTTCGAGGGTGACAAAGCCCTGGCGCTGGTAGAAGGGTTCGTTCCAGGCCAGTTCGCGGAAGGTGCTCAGGGTCAGGGCTTCAAGCTGCTGCTCCTCGGCGTATTGCCGTGCCGCCTGCAACAGGCGCTTGCCGATGCCTTGGCCCTGGTGGCCGCTGGCGACGGAAATCTCCCAGACATGCAGTTCCCGGTCACAGATCTGGGCGTTGAGAAAGGCACAGCGGTCGCCGTCCACTGTCACTGCAACCCAGACCGGGTGGTGCTGGATGTTCTCGCGCTGGCTCTGGGCATCGGCCACTTCGGCGTCTGCCAGCCAGGCCAGTTGCGGATCACTGCGAAACAGTTCCGCAGCCGAGGTTTCAATGGCGGGGAGGAAGGCCGCATCGGCCACTCGCGCCCGGCGAATCTGAATAGTCATGGGCGCGAGTGTAAGGAGGCGGCAGGGGCTGCGCAACGCTTTCAGGGTTGTGCCTGAGTGGCCTTGGGCAGGTGCAGGAGCACAAAGTCATTCTTGTCGAAACGCCCGCTCAGCACCGGTTTCAACCCGGCCAGTGGCGTGCCTTGCAGGCTGGGCAGGTCGCTCTGGTCAAGTATCACCCAGGCCGGGGCCGGCACTTGTGCCAGGGCGGTAGCCTGATCGGTGAACTGTGGCTGCAGGTCCCGATCCAGGTTGACCATGAACTTGATCGCCTTGGCGTCCTTGCCCATGCGGTGCAGGATCACCGGCGCCGGATCGGCATCGATCAATTGCATGGCATCGCGACTGAACGCCTGAGTGTCATAGAGCCGGTGCTCCACCGGTTCGAACACCCCGATGTAACAGGCCCAGACCGCCAGCACCGCGCTGTAGGCCAGACCCACGGCGCGCCACTGGCGCTTGAACAGCAATCCCAGGGACACCGCCTGCAGCAGGCCGAGGATCAGCAGCATGGGCGTGAGTGCCGTGAGTTGTTCGGGGAACTTGCGGCGCAATACCAGCAGCCCCACCATCAGCAACCCCGGCAGCAGCAACCACAGGCCCTGGATCAACACCCGCAGCCAGCCCATGACCCGCCCGCGGCCGGCCTGGAACGGATACGCCGCGATGATCGCCGCCATGGGCAACATCGGCAGCAAGTAGCGGGCTTTCTTCGCCTGGGGAATCGACAGGCCGATCATCACGATCAACCCGGCAGCGGTGCACAGGCGCAGCAGTTTCAGGGCTGGGCCCTGTTCCGTGGGGCGACTCAGCAGCACCGCGACCCAGGCGAGGATCGCCAGGGGATAGGCCAGGGCGTAGTTGCCCAGGGAGCTGGTGAAGTAATAGAAGACATCGCTGGAGCCTTCGCTGCCGTCCATGCGCCCCATGAACTGCATGCGGATCACATCGTCGACAAAGGCCTGGCCACCGCTGAGCTTGGCCAGCCACAGTAGCAGGCCTACGCAGGCCACCAGCAGCAACAGTGCGCCCAAACCGACGCTGAACAGCCGCCGCCATTGGCCGTTGAGCAAGTAGTAGCTGCACAGCATGCCGGTGGGAATCACCAGGCCGATGGGTCCGCGAATGGCAAAGCCCAGCACCAGCAGCAGGAAGATCCAGCCCAGGTGCCGGCGGGCTCCGAAGTGGTCGTGGGCATAGCCGAGGTAGAACACCGCCAGGGACACCGCGGCAAGCATCTGGTCCAGGGAGACGGCACGGGTTTCGCTGATAAAGGTATTGCTCAGCAGCAGTAAAGCGACGCTGAGCAGGGCCCAGGTGCGGGAGTAGGGCGCCAGCAGGCGATAGATCAGGCTGACGATCAGCGCCGAAGCAATGGCCGTCGGCAGCCAGGCGCTGAAGCTGCTGACCTGCCCGGTGGGCAGGGAGAGCAGCCACACCAGCAGGGTCGAGGCGCTGGAGTAGTCAGCGTAGGGCTGGCCATAGGTGGTGGGGAAGAACCCCGGCCCATGGCGCAGCATTTCCTTGGCGAAGAGCACGAAGCGCGAGTCGAAACCGATGGCCGAATCGTGGCCGGTGCCGGCGCAGAACAGCAGCAAGGCCAGCAGCCCCAGCCCCAACGATTGCCAAAGTAATGTGTTCGAAGGGGAGCTGGAGTGCGGGTTCATTCAAGCCTCGGTGGACCACTGCTGGTAAGGAATCGGCAGGTGGCGCGATTCACCGCGACCGATCGGGAAGTAAGTGAACCCGTTGCGGGCCAGGCGCTCGGCGTCGTACAGGTTGCGTCCGTCGAAGATCACCGGGGCCTTGAGCCGCTGTTGGATCAGGTCGAAATCCGGGGCCTTGAACTGCTGCCACTCGGTGCAGATGATCAGGGCGTCGGCGCCGGTGAGTACCGATTCCGGCGTGCCCATGAGCATCAGGCGCGACTCGTCCGGGTACAGACGTTGGGTTTCCTGCATCGCTTCCGGGTCGAAGGCTCGGACTTCAGCGCCGGCGGCAAACAGCGCGTCCAGCAGCACCCGGCTCGGGGCGTCGCGCATGTCATCGGTGTTGGGCTTGAACGCCAGGCCCCAGAGGGCAAAGATCTTGCCTTTGAGGTCACCTTTGTAGAAGGCCTTGATGCGCTCGAACAGCTTGTGTTTCTGCCGCTCGTTGATGGCTTCCACCGCTTGCAACAGGTCGCTGGAGCAGTGGGCTTGCTCGGCGCTGTGGATCAGCGCGCGCATGTCTTTGGGGAAGCACGAGCCACCGTAGCCGCAGCCCGGGTAGATGAAGTGATAGCCGATCCGCGAGTCGGCGCCGATGCCCAAGCGTACCGATTCGATGTCGGCCCCCAGGTGCTCGGCCAGCTCGGCGATCTGGTTGATGAAGCTGATCTTGGTGGCCAGCATGCAGTTGGCCGCGTACTTGGTCAGCTCGGCGCTACGCAGGTCCATGAACATGATGCGGTCGTGGTTGCGGTTGAACGGCGCGTAGAGATCGCGCATCACATCCTGCACCGCTTCGCGCTCGCAGCCGATGACGATCCGGTCCGGGCGACGGCAGTCGCTGACCGCCGAGCCTTCCTTGAGGAATTCCGGGTTGGACACTATGTCGAATTCCAGGGCGCGGCCTTCCAGGGCTTTTTCAATGTGCGCCTTCAGGGTGTCGCCGGTGCCCACTGGAACGGTGGACTTCTCCACCAGAATCACCGGTTGCTGGCGGTGGCGGGCTACGGCGTCGCCCACCGACAGCACGTAGCGCAGGTCCGCCGAACCGTCTTCGCTGGAAGGCGTGCCCACGGCGATGAACAGCACCTGGCCGTGTTGCACCGCGAGCTTTTCGTCGCTGGTGAATTGCAGGCGCTTGGCTTCGAGGTTTTCCTTCACCAGGCTGGCAAGCCCGGGTTCGAAGATGCTCACATGTCCCTGTTGCAGTTGCTTGACCTTTTGCTCGTCGATGTCCATGCAGATGACATCGTGGCCGACTTCAGCCAACACGGCGGCTTGTACAAGGCCGACGTAACCACTTCCAAATACGCTGATTTTCATGGGGTATTCCTGGGACTTGTCGCGGGTGCAGATCGAGAGTTGATGGTGATCACGCCGAGGATGACCAAGGCCACTCCAAGGCTTTTGGAAAGCGTGAAGGGTTCGTTGAACAGCGGCAGGCTGGCGGCCAGCAGGTAGACCAGCGCGTAGCTGATGCTCAGCAGCGAGTAGGCCCGGCCCAGGGGCAGATCGCGTAGCGCCAGCAGCCAGCAGAGCATCGACAAGGCGTAAGCGCCGATCGCCGCAACCACCACCGCCAGAGCCGCCAGGTCGACGCTGCCGGCACTCAGCGCCGTCAGCCACTGATCCGGGGCGGGCAGGCGGGTCATGCTCCAGCGCATGCCCAGCTGGGCGCCGCTGACCAGGGCCACACTGCCCAGGGCGAAGGCAAAGCCCTTGACCCGGCTCATGCGTGGCGACTCAACAGCAGCACGCCGCCAATCACCAGGGCGACACCGAGCCAATGGCGGCGGTCGATGGGCTCATGGAAGACGAAGCGTGCAATCAGGGTGATGAACACGAAATTCAGGCTGAGCATCGGGTAGGCCACGCCCACCTCCATGCGTTGCAACACCAGGAGCCACACCAGCAGGCCCAGGCCGAGACTGAACAGGGCCAGCCACAGCCAGCCGGAACGCAGTTTTTGCAGGGCACCGGAAGGTTGGTCACGCCAGCTTTCCACGGCGAATTTCTGCGCCACCTGGCCCAGGCAGGTCAGCCCGCAGGCCAGCAATAGCAACAGCAGGCTCATGGCTGACTCTGGGGAATGATGAAGATCACGATATTGCCTTGCTCGTAGCGCTTGGCATCCTTGGGCAGCAGCTCGACTTCATGTTCCTCGTCGCTGCTCTTGACCCGCATCACCACGCCCACCGAACCCTGCTTGCGGGCTTGGGCGATCCACGGCTGGACCTGATTCAGGTCGACCTTGCGCGCGACGCTGTCTTCATAGCCCAGGCCGTATTTCACTTCGCCCTCGGTGTTGTACAGGGTCACGTCAGGGCGGCGCAGACGCCAGGCCAGCGCGGAAGCCGCGCCCAGGTCGTTGCTCAGCAGGGCCTTGGCCTGGCCCAGCTCGGCCACGTGATCGATGATGAACTGGTCGGGAATCTTGTTGTAGACCACCTTGTTCGGCAGCGCCGCCGGGGCCAGGGCCACCAGCAGGAAGCTGCCCAGGGCCGGGGCGGCCCACAGGCTCAAGGGGCGCATGGCCTGCAACAGGTTGCTGATGATCCAGCCCAGCAACAAGACGTAAACCAAGACCAAATGCTGGGGTTCGTCCACATACACCGGCTTCTTCAACTGGAAGTACACCAGGGCCAGCAGGGCCACCAGGCCCGCCAGCAGATTGAGCACACCATTGAGGCTGACGATCCGGGTCTTGCCGGCGGCCAGACGGTCCATCAGGGTGTGGCCCATCAGCAGGGCCAGGGGCAGCAGGCAGGGAAGAATGTAGGCCGGCAGCTTGCCTTTGCTCAGGCTGAAGAAGGCCAGGGGCAGCACCAGCCACAGCAGCAGGAAGCCGCTGCTGTTCAGCCGTCGTTGTTCCCAGGCCTGCTTCAGGCTGGCCGGCAACAGCAGCACCCAGGGCACGCAGAAGCCCACCAGCAACGGCAGGTAGTACCACCAGGGGGAGGCGTGCTGCGCGTCTTCACCGGCAAAGCGGCGGATGTGCTCGTGCCAGAAGAAGAACCGCCAGTAGTCCGGTTCCTGGGCGTGCACTGCCAGAGCCCAGGGCAGGCTGACCAGAATCGCCACCAGCACGCCGAGGCCGCCGTAAATCAGCAGCGAGCGCAGGCGCTTCTGCCACACCGCGTAGGGCAGGGCCACCAGCACCGGCAGCAGCCAGGCGAGAAAGCCCTTGGTCATGAAGCCCATGCCGCAGGCCAGGCCCAGCAGTACCCAGGCGCCGATCTGTCCGCGCCGGGTCTGGCAGTCGAAGGTGAACCACAGCGCCACCAGGCTCAGGTTGACCCAGAAGGTAAACTGCGGATCGAGGTTGGCGTAGCCGGCTTGCAGCGCCACCACGGTAAAGCTCATGTAGAGCAGGGCGCTGGCCAGGCTCTTGCGCGGATCGTTCCACAGGCGTCGGGCCAGCAGATAGGCCAGGACCACGCTGAGGCCGGTGCTCAGGGCCGAAGCCACGCGCACGCCAAACAGGTTGTCGCCAAACAGCGCCTGGCCGATGGCGATCATCCAGTAGCCGGCCACGGGTTTTTCGAAATAGCGAATGCCCATGAAGTGCGGCGACGCCCATTTACCGCCGAGGAGCATTTCCTGGCTGATCTGCGCGTAGCGGGTTTCATCGGGAATCCACAGGCCGTGGGTGGCCATGGGCAACAGGTAGAACAGACCGAAAGCGATCAGCAGCAGCGGCAGGGCCCAACGTCTGGTCATGCGCCTTGCACTCCCAGCCAGCCTTCACGGCCTTCCAGCACACCACGCACGACTTTGCCTGCAGGCAGGCTGGAAAGGTCCGTCGGGAGCATTTCGCCCAAGGGCTGGAAATGGATGTCGCGCTGCTTGGCACTGGCCAGCAGCTGGCGGAAATCGTTGGCCATGAGAATCCCTTCTACTTCTGCATGCACGGTGTAGACGTTGAGCTTGTCCGGGCTGAACCGGTCGAGGATGTAGCGATTGAAATCCTTGGCGGTCACCACCGGCCCGACCACTTCGTCGAAGGTCGGCAGGTCCACCGGAATCTGTGGGGCGCCCAGGCTGCCATCCGCCAGTCGCGGCTGGAACAGGCTCTGGCCGCGGCAGTCGCTGTTGTAGCGAAAGCCGAATTGTTGTTTGGCTTCGATGACGCGTTCGTCGGCGCGCCAACCGGCGGACGCCGAGCAGCTCACCGCTTGCCCGAGAATATCGTTGAGGCTGTCGACGCCACGGCGGATCTGTTCGATCAACTGTGCCTGACTCCAGCGCCCGGTGTTGGCCTGCCAGCCGTGGTGATCCCAGGCGTGCAGGCCGACTTCATGGCCGGCGGCCAGGGTCTGGCGCATCAGATGCCCCAGGTCCCGGCCAATGGGTTTACCCGGCCAGGCAGTGCCGGCCAGGAGTATGTCCCAGCCGTACAGGCCCGCGGCATTGGAGCGCAGCATTTTCCAGAGGAACTGCGGACGGATCAGGCGCCACAGGTGGCGCCCCATGTTGTCCGGCCCAACGCTGAAGAAGAACGTGGCCTTGACCCCGGCTTCGTCCAGCGATTCGAGCAGCCGTGGCACCCCCTCCCGGGTGCCGCGGTAGGTATCGACATCAATGCGCAGACCTGCCTGCATCAGCGAGCTTCTTCTTTGGAACGATCGGCGATTTCCAGCATGGCTTCACGTAGGAAGAAGTCCAGGGTGTTGCCGATGGTTTCGCTCATCTCCACGGTCGGCTCCCAGTTCAGCAGGCGCTTGGCGTTGTCGATGCTGGGCTTGCGGTGTTCCACGTCCTGGTAGCCGGCACCGTAGAAGGCCTTGCTTTCGACGTCGCGGAAACCGGCGAACGGCGGGAAGTTGCTGCGCAGCGGGTGAGCTTCGAATTGACGCAGCAGCTCTTCGCCCAACTGACGAATGCTGGCTTCGTTGTCCGGGTTGCCGATGTTGATGATCTGGCCGTTGCAGCAGTCGTTGTCGTTGTCGACGATGCGTGCCAGGGCTTCGATGCCGTCGGCGATGTCAGTGAAGCAACGCTTCTGCTCGCCACCGTCGAACAGACGGATCGGCGTGCCTTCCACCAGGTTGAGGATCAGTTGGGTAATGGCCCGGGAGCTGCCGATACGGGCCGAGTCCAGACGGTCCAGGCGCGGACCCATCCAGTTGAACGGACGGAACAAGGTGAAGTTCAGGCCCTTGGCACCGTAGGCCCAGATCACCCGGTCCAGCAGCTGCTTGGAAACCGAGTAGATCCAGCGTTGCTTGTTGATCGGGCCGACGATCAGGTTGGAAGTGTCTTCGTCGAAGTTCTTGTCCTGGCACATGCCATAGACTTCCGAGGTCGACGGGAAGATCACGCGTTTGTTGTATTTGACGCAGTAGCGAACCAGCTTGAGGTTCTCTTCGAAGTCCAGCTCGAACACGCGCAGTGGGTTGCGGGTGTATTCGATCGGGGTGGCGATGGCCACCAGCGGCAGGACCACGTCGCACTTCTTGATGTGATATTCGATCCACTCGGAGTGGATGCTGATATCGCCTTCGACGAAGTGGAAGTTCGGATGGCTGCGCAGGCGCTCGATGGCGTCGGAGCCGATGTCCAGGCCGTAGACGTCGTACTTGTCGTCGCGCAGCAGGCGCTCGGACAGGTGGTTACCGATAAAGCCGTTGACGCCGAGGATCAGCACGCGGGTGCGACGTGGCTTGCGCCCGGACTCGGCACCGCGCAGCAGGGAACCGTCCACCAGGCCCAGTTCGTTGGCCAGTTGCGGGCCGCCCAGGTACAGGCCGTTGGCGTTGCGCTGGCCGGAGGTGATCACCAGGGAGTCTTCGCCACAGGCGATGCGCAGCGGGTCGACACTGATGACCCGGCCCGGGGCCTGGCCTTCGTTGCCTTTTGCAACTTCGGCGCTCCAGACGATCAGCTTGTGCTCGCCGACGGCGCAGAAAGCGCCCGGGTAAGGCTGGGTCACTGCGCGTACCAGGTTGAACAGCTCTTCGGCCGGGCGTTTCCACTCCAGCTTGCCGTCCGCGGCGGTACGACGACCGAAGTAGCTGGCCTTGGATTCGTCCTGTGCGGTCTCGGTGATCTTGCCCTGGGCCAGTGCCGGCAGGGTGTCGCGCAGCAGGCTGGCAGCGGCGTCACGCAGTTTGTGGTGCAGGCTCAGCGCGGTGTCGCTGCGCTCGATGGCGACGCGTTCCTGGGCAATGATGGCGCCGGCATCGGCGCGCTTGACCATGCGATGCAGGGTCACGCCGGTCTCGGTTTCGCCCTTGACCAGTACCCAGTTGGCCGGTGCGCGACCACGGTAGTGCGGCAGCAGGGAGCCGTGCAGGTTGAACGCGCCCTTGCGAGCGGTGGCCAGCAGGGGTTCGCTCAGCAGGTTGCGGTAGTAGAAGGAGAACAGATAGTCCGGGTCGAGCTTGCTGATGCGCTCGATCCACAGTGGGTGGTTGGCATCTTCCGGGGCGTGCACGGCAATGCCCTTGCGTGCACACAGCTGGGCGACGGACCCGTAGAAGGTGTTTTCCTTGGGGTCGTCGGCATGGGTGAAGACCGCAGCGATCTCATAACCTGCATTGAGCAGGGCTTCGATGCCTGCACAGCCAATATCGTGGTAGGCGAAGACAACAGCTTTATTGCTCATGGCGAAACCTGATCAGTATGAGTGGAAGATAAACCGTCGACAGTCACAGCAGGGGCCGGGGCCGCTGGCTGGCTGCGCAAGACTTTTTCGATGAAGAAGCGCGGGCGGGCCCGTACGTCGCTGTACATGCGTCCCAGGTATTCACCCAGCAAACCCATGCCGATGAACTGGCCACCGGTGAACACGAACAGCACCGCGAACAGCACGAAGGTGCCGTCGCCGGCCCAGGTGGCGCCGAAGATCAGCCGCAGGACGATCAGCATCAGGGCGAACAACGCGCCGAGGCCGGCCATGCCGAAGCCGATGATGCTCAGCAGCCGCAGGGGGGTGGTGGTCATGCAGGTGATCAGATCGAACATCAGATTGATCAGGCGCATCGGGCTGTACTTGGAGTCGCCGTGCTCGCGCTCGGCGTGCTCCACCAGCACCTCGGTGGTGTGCCGGGCGAAGCTGTTGGCCAGGATCGGGATAAAGGTGCTGCGCTCGGTGCAGGCCAGCATCGCGTCGATGATGGTGCGCCGATAGGCTCGCAGCATGCAGCCGTAGTCGCTCATGGCGACGCCGGTGGAGCGCTGCACGGCCAGGTTGATCAGTTTTGACGGCCAGCGGCGGAACGCCGAGTCCTGGCGGTTGTTGCGCACGGTGCCGACCACGTCATAGCCGAGCTCGGCCTGGGCTACCAGGCGCGGGATTTCTTCCGGCGGGTTCTGCAGGTCGGCGTCGAGGGTGATGACCACATCGCCGCGGCACTGCTCGAAGCCGGCCATGATCGCCGCGTGCTGACCGTAGTTGCGGTTGAGGATCACCGCCACTACCGGGCTGCCTTCGCGTTCGGCGGCTTCTTGCAGGATGTTCGCCGACTCGTCGCGGCTGCCGTCGTCCACCAGGACGATTTCAAACTCGTGCTTGAGCTCGCGGCAGGCCGCTTCGGTACGCCGCAGCAGCTCGGGCAAGCTCTGTTCTTCGTTGTAGACCGGAATGACGATCGACACGAACTGGATTGGATAAGGTTTCAAAGGCTTCAGTCCAGGAGGTTGGCAATGGCACCGGAGACCCGTTCGACATCGTCGAGGGTCATGTCCGGGAACAGTGGAATCGAGCATAGACGCGCCGAGTTCCATTCGGTGTGCGGTAGCCGCACATCGGGGAAGCGCTGTCGGTAATAGGTATGCAGGTGAGTGGCGATGAAGTGGATGCCGGTGCCGATGTTCTGTTCCTGCAGGCCCTTCATGAAGGCTTCACGGTCCAGGCCGCAGCGTTCGGCGTCGATACGCAGGATGAACAGGTGCCAGGCGTGCTGCTGCGGGTACTGGGGCAGGTGCAGGGGCTGCACCGGCAGACCTTTGAGGCGTTCCAGGTAAGCCTTGGCCAGCACTTCGCGCCGGGCGTTGATTTGGTCCAGGCGCTGCAACTGCACCAAGGCGATGGCCGCGTTGATGTCCCCCAGGTTGTACTTGAATCCGGGTTCGATCACTTGGGCCTGGGGCTTGCGGCCGTGGGTCAGGCGATCGTAGGCGTCCACGCCCAGACCGTGGAACTTGAGCATGCGCACCCGGTCGGCCAGGGCCTGGTCGTCGCTGACGAACATCGCACCTTCGGCGCAGGTCATGTTCTTGATGGCGTGGAAGGAAAAGATCGCCGTGCCCTGGGCACCGATGGCCCGGCCGCGATAGACGGTGCCGGCGGCGTGGGCGGCATCTTCGATCACCGGGATACCGTGCTTCTCCGCCAGGACGTACAGCGGGTCCAGGTCGAAGGCGGCGCCGGCGTAGTGCACCGGAATGATGGCCTTGGTTCGTGGCGTGATGGCCGCTTCGATGGTGGCCGTGTCGCTCATCAGGGTGTCGGGGTCGACATCGACGAATACCGGGGTAGCCCCCAGCAGGCAGATCATGTTGGCCGTGGAGACCCAGGTCTGGGACGGGGTGATCACTTCGTCGCCGGGGCCAATGCCCAGGGCCAGCAGGGTGATGTGCATGGCGCCGGTGGCCGAGGACAGGGCCACGGCATGGCGAGCACCGACGCGGTCGGCGAATTGCTGTTCCAGTTCCTGGTTTTTCGGGCCGGTGGTGATCCAGCCGGAGCGCAGAACCTGCTCCACTGCAGCTATCTCTTCGTCGCCAATACTCGGACGCGAGAAGGGAAGGAAAGCCTGGTTCATGGTTACCTCGGGTTTAGCTGATGCCGGAAATACGGGGTGTTGCGCGTGAACGAACGGTTCAGGAAAAGCGGGGGAGGTCATGCAGTCATCAAGGCTCATCCAGTTATTGGGCCGGGGTGGCGATCCATGCAGCGTTTGAGTAAAGACGATGTTTGTTAAAAGTAAATGCGGATCAAGATGTTATCTTGGCAACCTGAGAAAACACTGCGTTTGGCAGGTGGCGTGTTGGTGGCTGAGATTAAGCGGAAAAATGTGAAACGAATATGAAAAATAGGGCAAAAGTCCGTTTTTCTGCGGGCCAGACAGCTGCTGTTCAGTTTGTTTATATCGTTGTGAATCAATCCCCTGGCAGCGACTGTTTTAGCTGTTCTGCAGCGACTGTTAAAGGGACTGCCAAGCTTGTTCTTTTCGGCTTGCTCCGGGTGTCACCGGGTGCAACCTGGGGGCTGGAGTACCGATGAATAGCCAGCAACATCAACCCTGTACTGCCATTGCCAACCCGTTGCGCCTGTACCTGGCCCGTTTGGCGCCCTCCAGCCAGTCGACCCTGCGTTACGTGCTGCAGGACGCCGCCGACCGCCTGGGGTATGACGAACTCAACCTCGAGGACATCCCCTGGCACCAACTGCAACCCGAACAGGTGACCGCCCTGGTGGCCACGTTGCGCCGTGACGGCTATGCCCCGAGCACCTCGTCGCTGTACGTCAATGCCCTGCGCGGAGTGATGAACGAAGCCTGGCGCAGCAGCCTGATCAGCCAGGATCACCTGCTGAAAATGCGCTCGGTCAAGGCCATGGGCGGTACACGCCTGTCCCGGGGGCGCAATCTCAAGCGCGGCCTGATCCAGGAACTGATGGCGGTGTGTGCCGCCGATCCGCGTCCCCAGGGCGTGCGCGACGCGGCCATCATTGCGGTGCTGTACGGCTCGGGCATGCGCAAGTCCGAATCGGTGAACCTGGACCTGGCCCAGGTGGACTTCGCCCAGCGCAGCCTGCAGGTGCTGGCCAAGGGCAACAAGCAACTGATCAAGTACGCTCCCTCTTGGGCCTTCGACAAGCTGCAGGCCTGGTTGGAACTGCGCCGTTCGTACCTGCCCGAAGGCCTGGAGGACGATGTTTTTCTGTTCAACCGGATTCGTCGCGGCGGTCATATCACCCGTGAACGCATCAGCAAGCACGCCATCTACTACATTGCCCGCCAGCGGGGCGCCCAGGTCGGCGTGCGGATCATGCCCCACGACTTTCGCCGTTCGTTCATTACCCGGGTGATCGAGGAACATGACCTGTCGATCGCCCAGAAGCTGGCGCACCACACCAATATCCAGACCACCGCCAGCTATGACATGCGTGACGACAACGAGCGGCGTCGGGCCGTCGATCGCTTCGACCTGTGAGTGTCAGCCGTTCAGGAGGTCGGCAGGGAAGGGGACAGATGCCCGGTAAAATCCCAGGCCTCAAGCATTTTCGCGTATTCAAACGCGTGGCTGGGATCGCTCTGCAGCCAGTCTTCGAAAGCCCGGCGTTCCTCCAGGCTGCAATCGGCCTCGCGCAGGCGTATGCACCAATGGGCGGCCTGCATCATCAAGTATTCATCTGCTTCGCTGGCAGGACTGTTCATCGCTCTGTCCTTGTTCAAAGTGGCGCGGGTCATGAGGGCGACGTGCGGCACGTAGAAATCACTTGCAATCTAGAGTGTATAACGAGAAAAAAGCGTCAATTTTTTGCGTGAGATCAGTCATTCGTGTCGGCGCACCGGTCTGAGGCAAGGCCTGGATGCTGCTCTATAATCGGCATGTTTCACCTGTGGCAAATGGAATCGACCAGTCAAATGAGGGAGCAATCGTGAGCGCCAAACTGTGTAACAACACCAATGCCGTCACCTTCGTCAGTAAATACAAGGCGGCTTGCCAGCCGATCGCCGATCAACTGGACCTGCCGGTGGAAAACATCCTCGGCCTGGCAGCCCAGGAGAGCCAGTACGGCGCCGGACGCATTGCCCGCGAGCTCAACAATTACTTCTCCCTGCATGCCCCGGCGCCCCTGCAAAGCGGTGCCGAGGCGCCCCAGGGCAACGCCAGCATCAAGGTGGCGAAGTTCGACTCTTTCCAGAAATGCGCCCAGTCCTTCGCCTTGCGCTATGGCTCGTCGGTCCGTAGCAAGCGCGACCCCATGGAGTTCGCCCAGGCCCTGGTGCGCAGCGGCTACAACAGCGGCGACGCGGCCACCGGTGGTCGCAACGGTTTCGCCGAGTACCTGGCGAAGATCATCGTCGCGGTCAGAGGGCGCATGGCGTGCTGAGAAAAAATCCCCACTCATGGTTGCTGGGCCTGCCCCTGGCCTGCGCCGCGCTCGTCGCCTGCGCCGGTAACGCCCTGCAGCCGGCCGAGGTCAAGGCCACAGGCCTGACCCGCGAGCAGGCCCAGGAAGTGCTGCTGGTGGCCTTGAAGCATCAGGACTATCAACTGAACAAGCCCGGGGTCTTTGTCGATGGTGACCTGCAGGACGACAGCGGCCAGCCGCCGCATCCGGGGTACTTCGACTTCAGCCTCGGCTACAACGACCCCAAGGCCGGCGCCACTGAGTACTGGGGCCTGTTCTCGGTGAGCACCGCCACCGGCGATGTCTGGGAAATCAACAGCTGCAAGCGTCTGGACGGCAGTGAGTTGCGGGCCTTGCAGGGACAGATCATGGCCCGTACCGGCAAGACCCTGGTGGATGAAGAACCCCAGCGCCAGGGACTGGGTTGCGAGGATGAACAATAGTCCCGGCACCGGCCTGCATCAGGCCGCGGCGGTCAGGTGCAGCACCGCAAAATAGGCCGCCGTACCGATCACTGCGCTGCTGATCAGGCCCAAGCGGTTGCTCAGGGCGATGGCCCCCACCAGCAGCAGGGACACCGAGGCCGCCAGGGGCTCGCGGCTCATCTCGCTGAAGGCGATGTACACCGCGAAGTTGATGAACACCGCCACCGGCAGTACCCGCTCCAGGCAACGCTGCAGGCCGGGCTGCAAGCGGATGCTGACGAACGCCGGAATAATCCGTACCAGGCAACTGGTGGCCAGCAGTGCAGCGATGGTGACCCAGGCCGAATCGCTCATAGCTTGGCCCTCGTCAGCAAGGCTGTGGTGATCAGCACACTGGGAATCCAGAAATACAGGGGGCCCAGGAACATGATCAGTACCAGGGTCACCGCCACACAGAGCGCCACCATCGACAAGAAGGCCAGGCGGCGTTCGTGCGCAAGGCTCAAGCGGCTGCGCAACTGCGCCAGCGACAGGTACATGAGCACTACGCTGGCGGGGTAGCCCAGGTTGACCTCGGTGCCGATCCACTGCAGGGGCAGCCATTTGCCCAGCAATGCCCCCAGAACCCCGGCCAGTGCCCAGGTCAGGAAAATCGTCCCGCGTATCATCAGCAGCGTGGCCGGACTGTCCCGTTCGTGCTCGGTGGCGTAGGCCTCGTCCCCCAGCATATGGGCCGCACCGACCTTCTGCAGGAACCCCTGGGGCAACCGCGGGCTCGAGGTGAAGGCAATGGGCAGGTAGCGGCTGTTGATCGAGGCCGAGACCAGCAACAGGGTGAAGAACCCGGCTCCCGACTGGGCCAGGGGCAGGGCGGCGAACTGACCGCTGCCGGTGAATCCCAGGAGCCCCACCAGCGCCACCTCCAGCAGCGACCAGTCGGCGCGACCGGCCAACAGACCGAACAGCATGCTTACCGGGACAATCGCCAACGCGGCCGGGGCCACCCTGCGCAGGGTGGCTGGCGTGCTTTGCGCTAACGGCATCTGTTGCTCGACCTGCATAGGTTTCTCCACCTTTGAATCACTGCTGCAATAAACAGACAAGAACATCATCTCTTTGAGCTTTCTCCCTGAACTATCTCCCCGGCGCGACCTCGTCGAAATCGTACGAGGCCGATAGTTCCTGCCCGAGGTCGTGACGAATAACGACCGTCTTGGGACGCCTGAAAGCGTCCAGTGCCCTGGGTGCCAGGTCGTCGAGCCAGCGGTTGCCATCAGTGGCGCTGTCGCCAGTGAGCGCCTGGTTGACCCGGACCCGAGTGGCCAGGAGCCGTTGGCAGGCCAGCAGCGCCTCAGCCGGATCATTGGAAAACAGGGTCGCCTCAACGCTTGCGGGACAGTCGTTGGCCAGTTGCACGGCTTCGCCAAGATCGGTCACCCGGCGAATGAGGGCCACCGGCCCCAGGCATTCTTCCTGGGTAATGGCCATGTCGTCGTCGATCTCGGTGAGGATCACCCACGGATGGAACCAGCCGAGCACCGGCGCATCCGGGCATTCATCCCCGCCTGCCACCCGTGTCGCGCCTTTGGCCAGGGCATCGTTCACCAGCCGCATGACCTTTTGCTGCGCCGCTTCGCTGATCAACGGGCCAATGGAGCAGGCCGCCTTGTGCCCTTGACACTGGACGCGGCTGTGCTCGATGAACTGGCGGACGAACTGATCATGGATCGATTCTTCGACAAAGAAGTGCTGGATCGACAGGCAACTCTGGCCACTGCGACCAAAGGCGGCGCTCACACCGCAGGCAGCGGCAAGGTCCAATCGGGCATGCCGGGACACGATCATCGAGCCGCGCCCGGCGCTCTCGATCACACAGGGTTTGAGCAGCTCCGCGCAGGTCACCGCCACCGCGCTGCCGGCGGCGACACTGCCGGTGAAGGCCACGGCGTGGGTGCCGGAGGACTGCAACAGCCATTGTCCGGTGCGCGCGTCTCCGGGGATGCAGGACACCAGGCCCGCCGGCAGGCCGACAAAGTGCTGCATGAACGCCAGGGTCGACAGGGTGGCGTGTTCCGCAGGTTTGACAATGCAACTGTTGCCTGCGGCCAGTGCTGCCGCCACCGTCCGGCACATCAGCTCGATGCCCTGGACAAACGGCAGGATGTGCACGCTGACCCCGTAGGGCTCGTAGCGCAGCTGGCACAGTGCCGCGCCGGGCGTGCCGTGGGCTGGAGCAGGGCTGCCGGCGTCGGTCAGATCCGCGTAGTAGCGCAAGATCCCCGCGCAGTGGCTCAGCTCGCGGTTGGCTTCAGCCGGGGACAGCGCCTGCTCGAGGATCATCAACTGGACAATCTGTCGGTTGAGGGCGCTGGCGGCTTCGATGCTGTCCGCCAACTGATGCAACAGTGCCCTGCGCTGATCGCCGTCCAGCAGGCGCCACAATTCATGGGCGACGTTGGCCGCATCCACGGCCAGGCGAATATCGCTCTTGTCGCAATAGGCAATCTGCCCCACAGGCTCCAGCGTGGCCGGATTCACCGCCTGGCGTGAATCACTGCCAGACGCCGGAAGGAACAGCGGATTGATATAGAACTGCGGGGTCCGGGGTTGAAATCCGTGCATTGGAAGGTCCCTTTCCAAGTGTGCCGGGACTGGCAACTGTGTGGACGCCGCACCGTTGAAACCTGGGCGTTGACGGCCTGGGCAAAGACCCGGGGCGGCGCCGCGGTCATTCGTCGGGGGAGTCTAGGAAAGGGACTGGGACAGCGTCTTGTACGATTGTGCGACTTTGCCGGGTGCTCAGAAGCGATAGCCCACGTTGACCATCACTGCTGCAGCGCCCAGCACCACCAGTTCAGTACCCACCGGCCCGTAATGCACGCCCAGCGCAGGAATCAGCACCGGCGCCACGCCAAAGTGGTTCAGCGGGATCTTGTCCTTGTAGTCGCCCTTGTAGCCCTGGATCAGGCCGCCGCTGAGCTTGGCGTAGACCGGCCAGTCCGCATGCTCCCAGGCCTTGCCGACGTAGGCGTAGTAGGAACGCTGGGAGAAGGAGTTGCGAAAGGTGCTCACGCCCCATAATTGGCCGTCGGCGTAGTTGTGCTCCAGGCCGATCAGGTCCTGGTGGTTGTTGTGGTCGGGATCGTTGCTCCAGTGGTTGGTGTAGACGCTGGTCTGCACGTACCAGTAGTCCTGTTGCTCGGCGGCTTGCAGCGTCTGGGTGGCGGCGGCCAGCAGCAGGGCCAGGCTCGCGGCTTGGGTTCGAAGCATGGGTTTCATCAGGATTCCCTGCCATCACGGCAGTCGTGCCCCCTCGCAAATCAAGGGGGAAAAGGGCGCTGACGCTAACACCCGACCATTCAACGAATCAATGACTGAACTGTTGCTTGATCTATATCAGCTTCGATGCGCTGCATCAGGTAGGGGAAGAACGGGTTGGCGGTCAGGCGCATCAGCTCATCCATGGGTACCACCAGCACGCCGCGTTCGCCGCGGGCGGCGATGGTGCCCAGGTGCACGCCGAAGTCTTCTCCGGGGTTGGGCTGGGTCCCGTACAAACCGTCGTCCACAGGGAACGGCAAGGCCACGTGGGACAAGGAAAACACCCCGGCCGGATAGGCCAGGTCCAGGGGCCGCCGACGGCTGTCCAGGCTCAGGGCTGGGGTGCTGATCTCGTCCAGGTTCGCACCGCCGGCGCCTTCATTGGTCAGCACCCGGGTGCTGTAGTTGCGCGGCGGTGCCGGCAGCAGGCTGGCCAGGGAGGTGAGACTGGCGGGGTCCAGCAGGCCTTCGAAGTCGCGGTCCCGGTTGAGGTCGAAAATCACCAGTTCACTGCCATTGGCCGGCAGTTGCCGGTACAGGCCGGTGACCAGGGCGGGGGTACTGACCGTAGCATCGGTCAGTGACTGGAAGCTGAGGATCGGCGGCAACCGGTCCAGGCGTGGATCGCCCACCCTGGCCAGCAGCTGGCTTTGCAGGGCGTCGGTCAGCAGCCAGGACTGGCGCGCACCATTGACCGGAAACGAGTTGTACTTGAACGGGTTGTACTCAGGGCGCAGGTTCAGCCAGGCCGCCTTGCTGAAGGCCGGAAACACCGCCGGCCAGCCGGCCAGACCGGCAAAGCGCGCCGATGGGGCCACGCCGATCATCGGCGAAATCAGCACCAGGCGCTGGGCTTGTGGCAACTGCGGATCGTCGAGGGCGTCCAGGGCGTACTTGACTGCCAGGGCGCCACCGTTGGAGTAACCGACGATATGCAAGGGCCCAGGCGCCGGGACTTCGGCCCGGGCGGTACGCAGGGCCAGGCGGGTGGCGGCCAGCCAGTCCTGCCAATGGGCGTCGGTCAGGCCCGCCGGCACGGTGCCGTGGCCGGGCAGGCGCAGGCCGATGGCCAGGTAGCCGTGTTCGACGTAGCGCCGGGCAACGTGGCGCAAGCTGTAGGGCGAGTCGGTCAAACCGTGCAGCAGCACCACCACGCCCCGTGGCGTGCCTGGGGGCCGCAGCAGGTAGGAGCGGTTCCAGTCGGTGGCAAAGCGGGGCGGGTAGACCCGGCTGTCCACGCGATAACGGTTGAAAGGCGGGACCTGGGTCGGGTCCAGGCGGTCGCTGACTTCATGCCGGACTTCGGCAAACAAGCTGTCCTCGGCCTGCAGCCAGGCCGCCCAGTCGGCGCTATCGATCTGTTCGATGCTCAGTTCATGGGGCACCCGCAGGTGCCAGGGTTGCAATGCCGGACCGCGCTCACTGTCGAAGGCGCGCCAGGCCAGCAGGGTGAATGCGGCAACGCCAAGGATCAGCGCGCCGCGCTTGAGCAGGCGGGACAGGGCAGGAGCGATCACGGGCAGGGACTCGGTTGAGTGGCACAGATGCGATAGACGCAGCGTCGATCGCCAGTAATCAGGTGTTCCACGCGCTGCACCTGGCCCAGCTCGCCAATGGCGGCCTGGAACACCTGCAGTTCGGAGCGGCAGAAGCCCTGGCACTGCTGGGCGGCGACACAGATCGGGCAGTGACTCTCGATCAACAGCCAGCCGTCGCCGTCGGCCTCGACGCTGGCCATGTAGCCGGCGACTTCACGGATCTGCGCCAGGGCCCGGACCCGCTCTTCCAGGGTCGGCAGCGGGGCACAGACGTCGAGGTACTGCGCCGTGTTGACCCGCTCCATGTCAGTGACGATGCGCTCCACGCCGTCGGACCCATAGACCGCGCGAATCGAGTCGATCAGTTGCAGGGTCAGGTGGGCATGGGTGTCGGGAAAGCGGGCCTGGGCCTGCTCGGTCAACACCCATTTCTGCGACGGACGCCCGGCGCCCTGGGCCGGCATCATCTGCCCGGCGATCAGTTCACCGTCCAGCAGCTTCTGTAGCTGCTGGCGGGTGGCTTCCAGGGAGACCTTGAGCAGCGGGGCCAGGTCGGCGGTTTTCAAGGGGCCGCGGGTTTTCAGCAGAAACAGAATCCGCTCGGCGGTAGCTCCGGGGTTCTTCTTCTCGGCAGGGGAGGACATCGAGGACATGCTGGGCCATTAACCAATGCGCAAGTGGGGTATCAAGGGCGTACAGGACGCGGCAAACCACGCAAGCATAACAGGCTGCAGCCTCGGGACCCGGCCATTGTCGCTCTTCGAACGGCGGATTGGGCAAGGGGGCTAAGCCATGAAAAATTAATTATCAAAGTAATTGCTTGTGTAATACAGTGCAGCTTCATCGAACAACCCGAAGGGAGCAAAGCATGGCTTCGACAAGCGGATGGTCGGCACTGTTACTGGGCAAGAACGGACTGCGCTCGGCAGCCCTGGCCGGTGGCGTGGCACTGCATGCAATCAACGTGTACCTGGTCACCACGCTGTTGCCTTCGGTGGTCAAGGATATCGGCGGCCTGGACTATTACGCCTGGAATACCACCTTGTTTGTGGTGGCCTCGATCATCGGCTCGGTGCTGTCCACCCGAGCTCTGGGGGTACTGGGGCCGAAAGTCGCCTATGCCCTGGCCGGGCTGGTGTTCATGCTCGGTTGCGGCCTGTGTGCCCTGGCCCCGGACATGGGCTGGCTGATCTTCGGGCGCAGCGTCCAGGGGCTGGGCGGAGGGCTGTTGTTCGCCTTGCCCTACGCGATGATCCGGTTGGTATTCGATGAGCCGCTCTGGCCCCGGGCAATGGCGCTGATTTCCGCCATGTGGGGCGCGGCCACCTTGATCGGCCCTGCAGTGGGCGGGGTCTTCGCCGAACACGGAGCCTGGCGTGCGGCGTTCTGGGTGCTGCTGCCGTGCACCTTGCTGTTCATGCTGTTGGCGATCGCCCTGTTACCGGGGAAAAGCCGTGAAGCGGCGCCGCGCAGTCCTATTCCCGGCCTGCAACTGGTGTTGCTGACGGCGGTGGTGCTGGCGATCTCCATTGGCAGCATTACGCCTTCACCCGGGTACAACGCCTTGGGCCTGGGAGTCGGCCTGGGCCTGCTGCTGGTGGTGGTGCTCGTGGAAAACCGCTCCCGCAAACGTCTCCTGCCCCGTGACAGCCTGAAGTCCGGCAGCCCCTTGCTGGCGCTGTACCTCTCCATGGCGCTGCTGGTGGTGGGCATGACCAGCGAAGTCTTTGTGCCGCTGTTCCTGCAAGTGCTGCACCAGCAGACTCCCTTGCTGGCGGGTTACATCGCCGCGCTGATGGCGGCCGGTTGGACCCTGGGGGCGATCTTCAGCTCCGGCCTGAGCCCCCGGGGTGCGTCCCGCGCCATCGCCAGCGGGCCATTCCTGGTGGTGGCCGGTCTGCTCCTGGCCTGCCTGTTCATGCCCGCTACGGCTACGCCAGTCCTGAGTCTGGGGGCGGTGTGCCTGGCCATGTTGCTGGTGGGCACAGGGATCGGCCTGGCGTGGCCGCATCTGTTGTCCCGGGTCCTGGAAAACGCTACCGATGATCAGAAGGAGCTGGCAGGTGCCTCGATCACCACCGTGCAACTGGTGGCCACGGCCCTGGGCGCTGCGCTGGCCGGGATGATTGTCAACCTGGCCGGCCTCAGCTCCACCGCAGGCGTTGCCGGTGCGGCCCAGGCCGCGGCCTGGCTGTTCGGTCTCTATGCCGGGGTGTCGGCACTGCTGTTTATCAGCATGCGCCAGGTCCGGCGCAGCCATGCCCGGGCCCTGGCCGAGGCTTGAAGCCTACCTGGATTCATCACTTGGCAAGGACGTACAGATGAACAGCCTCAATACCGCAAGTCAGGAACAGGGTTGGCTTTTCGATCCGGGTGTCGCCCCAGTATTCGCGCACCTGGACCTCAGGCTGCTGGGAGGACGCGCCATCGGCATTGCCGACAATCAGTTCACCGATCTGCTCAGCGTTCTCGGCGGCCCCGGCTGCGGGGTGCGCAATGGCAACCCCAGGGATTTGCGCCAGGAGAATCTGCGCCAGTTCAGTTATCGCCTGGACGGTTCGGGGGAACTCAAAAGCACAACGCCGGCGCTGCGGGAGCTGCCCCAGAGACTGACCTCCGGCGCCGGCGAAGCGCCGCTGGAGCTTGGCCTGCAACCCTGGCGCCTGGGGCCCCACAGCCCCTACGGATTCCTGCCCCTGGGCCAGACCCGCAGACGGGACAATATTTCCCTGGACTCCATCGACAATCCGGCCACTGTGCTGACCCTGTCCCATTGGCCGGCCAACAAGACCCCCAGTGCCTACAAGGCCAACCTGTCCACCGCCAGTGCCCTGATTTTTCTTCAGCAGGGGCTCAGGGTGGAGCCGGCGCAGGTGATCACCAGCGACCATTTCGATCTTGACGGACTGGCCTCGGTCTACGACTTCCTGGCCCCCGAGCATGCTCTGCGGCACCGTCAATTGCTGATCGATATCGCTCGACTCGGCGACTTCACCCGGGGCACTTCGCCCCAGGCCCTGCACTGCGCCTTTACCCTGCATGCCCTGGCCGCCCGAGTGCGCAGCGACAGTCAGGGTGGCAACGACCGGCAACTCATGGCGCGCTTCACCGCACTGCTGCCGCAACTGGCCGATGTGCTGGATAACACCCGGCGTTACGCCGAACTCTACCGTCCGGCCATGCAGGACCTGCAGCGCAGCACGGCGCTGGTGGAGCATCCCGCCACACGGATCGAGGAATACCCGGATATCGATTTGGCGATCTTTCGCCTGCCGCAAGGGGCATGGCAGGGCGAGGGCGAGTACTTCGGCCTGTCGCCGGTGGCCTTGCACAATCGCAGTCGCTGCGCGGTGCTGGCCATCGTCAACCAGGGGCGCATCGAAATCCGCCAGCGTTACGAAAGCTGGGTCGAGCGCAGCAGCGGCATTCCCCGGGCCCGTCGGGACCTGGCGATTTTCGCCCGGGCCCTGCAGGAAACGGAGCGTACTCCAGGGCAGTGGCACTACGACGGGGTGCAGGCAATCATGCCGAGCCTGAGGTTTGTCGCCGACCGGCCCAGCAGCCACTCCAGCGACAAGCTGCTGGCCGAACTGCGCCAGTTCCTCGACCAGGCCCCGGTGGCCTGGGATGCCAACCTGTAGGAGCCTGCTTGCCGGCGAAGCGGCTTTTGAGGCTTGTGTTGCTCTTGCGGGCGTCTTCGCTGGCAAGCCAGCTCCTACCAAGCCAGCTGCGGTACAGGCCGGCTGCGGGTGGGTTACCAGGTGTCGATGAAGCCTTGGGGGCGCTCGGTCCAGGGTAGCGGCCGGGGTGCTGCCTGCAGGCCGCGAAGCAGCCAGGAGCGGCTGTCCAGGGGGTCGATCACGGCGTCGATCTCCAGGTAGCTGGCCATGTTCAGGGCCTTGCCCTGGGCGTAGGCCTTGGCCACCAGTTTGTCGAACAGCGCCTGACGCTCCAGGGGCTCGGGCTGGGCTGCCAGTTCCTTGGCAAAGCCCAGGCGTACCGCACCCTCAAGGCCCATGGCACCGAACTCGGCGCTGGGCCAGGCCACGGTGAACATCGGGTTGTGGAAGCTGCCGGCCGCCATGGCCTGAGCTCCGAGGCCATAGCCCTTGCGCAGCACCAGGGTGAAGAACGGCACCGTCAGGCTGGCGGCGCTGACGAACATCCGCGACACATGGCGCACTGTGGCTTGCTGTTCCGATTCGGGCCCGACCATGAACCCCGGGGTGTCGCACAGGGACACCAGGGGCAGGCCGAAGGCTTCGCACAGGCGCATGAAGCGCGCGGCCTTGTCGCCGGCCGCGGCGTCGATGGCGCCCCCCAGCACCGCTGGGTTGTTGGCGATCAGGCCAAAGGCCCGGCCCTCGATCCGGATCAATGCGGTAATCAGCCCCGGAGCGAACTGGCGCCGCAACTCCAGCACGCTGCCACGATCGGCAAGGGTCTGGATCACCCGGCGAATGTCGTAGACCCGCAGGCGGTTTTCCGGGATCAGCTGGCGCAGTTCCCGCTGGTCCGCGCAGTGCCAATCCTTGAGCGGCCCCTGGAAGTAGCCCAGGTATTGCTTGGCCACCGCCACGGCTTCGGCCTCGTCCTTGACCAGAACATCGATCACGCCATTGGGGCCTTGTACCGATGCCGGGCCCACTTGCTCGGGAGTGAAACTGCCCAGGCCGCCGCCCTCGATCATCGCCGGGCCGGCCATGCCGATGCTGGCGTTGGCCGTGGCGATGATCAGGTTGCAGCAGCCCAGCAGCGCGGCGTTGCCGGCAAAACAGCGGCCTGAAGCGATGCCCACCGTCGGCACCCAGCCGGAGAGCCGGGCCATGGCGGCAAAGGTATGGCAGTCGAGCCCCGCGACCCCGACAAAATCGCTGTCGCCGGGGCGACCGCCGCCGCCTTCGGCAAACAGCACCACCGGCAGCCGCCACTCCTGGGCCAGGCTCAGCAGGCGGTCGGTTTTCTTGTGGTTCATCACCCCCTGAGTGCCAG
Organism: Pseudomonas sp. 910_21; assembly: GCF_052850735.1. Taxonomy (NCBI): domain Bacteria; kingdom Pseudomonadati; phylum Pseudomonadota; class Gammaproteobacteria; order Pseudomonadales; family Pseudomonadaceae; genus Pseudomonas; species Pseudomonas sp. 910_21. The sequence continues at coordinate 36,457 of NZ_VXCY01000006.1, forward strand.
CGAACACCGTGTAGTCGTAGGCCAGGGCCAGGCAACGGGCAGACGGGCCGTCAAACAGCTCGGCATTGACCGTGCCGATGCCGCCCACCAGGCCGTCGGCGGGGCTCAAGGCTTGCAGTTCCTCGAGGCTGCGCCGCCGGCGCTGAGCCGCCAGGGCCATGGCGCCGTATTCCATGAAACTGCCCGGGTCCAGCAGGTCGTCGAGGTTCTCCCGGGCGGTGCGCTGGCCAGTCTTGCGGCGCTTGGCCAGCGCTTCCGGACGCTGGGCGTCCTGCAACAGGGCGTGGCGTTGGCGGACTTCGGCCAGATCGGCGCGGATCAACTCCAGGTCAATCTGCTCTTCGCTGCACAGGCCGCTACCGGCGACTTTGGCCGGCTCCAGGAACAGCAGCGGCTGACCTTCGCTGACCGCGTCACCGACCTGGGTTGTCAGGGCCCGGACGATCCCGCTGCACTGGGTCTTGACCTCGAACTCCATCTTCATCGCTTCCAGCACCGCCACTCGCTGGCCGACCTGCAAGGTATCGCCCTCGGCCACTTCCAGGGTCACCACAACGCCGGTGCTCGGGGTCTCCAGGGCCAAGGTGCCCGGGGGCGCCTGTACGTTGGCGCGGATCTGCCCAGGGGCCAGCGGCTGTTGGGCAAAGAACAGCGACCGGTGCCCATCGGGGGCGACTTGGGCCAATGTGGCCCAGTGCTGCTCGACGAAGCCGGTGTTGACCTGATGCTCGGCCACCGCCGGATGGCGCAGCAGGTTCTGCAGTAGCCCGAGGTTGTTGGCCACGCCTTCCAGGCGGAACTCGCAGAGCGCGCGATAGGCCCGCCCCAGGGCGCTGGAATAGTCCGTGCCATGGGCGATGAGTTTGGCCAGCAGCGAGTCGTAGCTGGGGTTGACCGGGTACCCGGCATAGCCGTAGCCATCGACCCGCAACCCGGGACCGCTGGGGGGCTCATAGGCGCTCAAGGTTCCGGCCACCGGGCGGGTGCCGCCATCGGCCAGTTGTTCCTCCAGGTTGATCCGCACCTGCAGCGCAAAACCCTGGGGCGTCGGCGCTCGGGTCAGGCCCAGGCTGTCCAGGGACGCACCGGCGGCCAGGCGCAGTTGGGTGTGCAGCAGATCGATACCGGTCACCGCCTCGGTCACCGTGTGCTCCACCTGGATTCGCGGATTAGCCTCCATGAAGTAGAAGCGCCCCGGCCGCTGCTGATCGAGGAGGAATTCGAAGGTGCCAATGCCCTGGTAGTGCACCCGACTGGCCAGTTGCAAGGCGGCGTCGATCAGTTGTTGGCGCAGCTCGGCGGGCAGGTCCGGGCTGGGGGCGATCTCCACCAGCTTCTGATGGCGGCGCTGCAGGCTGCAATCGCGCTCCCACAGGTGGCTGACCGCGCCACTGCCGTCTCCCAACACCTGGATCTCGATGTGCCGAGCGCGTTGCAGCAACTGTTCGACATAGAGTGCGCCATTGCCGAACGCCGCCTGGGCTTCGGATTGGCAGCGGGCAAAGGCCTGTTCCAGTTGGCCGCTTTCGGTGACTGCGCGCATGCCCCGACCACCGCCTCCGGCCAGGGCCTTGAGCATCAGCGCGCCGTGTCGCGTAAAGAAGGCGGCCGCCTGTTCCAGGCTCACCTGATGGTTGATCCCGTCCAGCAGCGGCACCCCGCAGTCCTGGGCCAGGGCCCGAGCCGCGGCCTTGTCGCCGAACAGTTGCAGCACCTCGGGCGCCGGTCCAATGAAGGTCAGGCCGGCCTCCAGGCAGTCCCGGGCGAAGTCGGCGTTCTCGGCAAGAAAGCCGTAGCCGGGGTGAATCGCTGCACAGCCGTGCACCTGGGCCAGGCTGATCAACTGCTGCCGATCCAGGTAGGCGGCTACCCCGCGCCCTTTCAGGGGCACGGCCAGATCGGCCCGGCGCAGGTGCAGGCTGGCAGCATCGTCCTCGGCGTACACCGCGACGCTGCGAATGCCCAGGTCGGCGCAGGCCCGGGCGATACGGATGGCAATCTCGCCGCGATTGGCGATCAACAGACTCTGAAACATGGCAATTCTCACAATGGCAAAGGGCGGCTCAGGCGTTTCACACAGTCGCTCAGAGCTGTTGTTCCAGCTCGTTTTTCTTGACCTTGCCGGTGGCGGTCATGGGCAGCCTGCTCACCAGGCGGATCTCCGGCACCTTGTAGGCGGCCATCACCTGCTGGCACCACGCGGTCAGGGCCAGCGGGTCCTGGGGGGCGTCCGGCTTGAGCACCACAAAGGCCACCGGCTGCTGGCCGCGACGCTCATCGACACGGCCGATCACCGCGCTGGCCAGCACCTGGGGATGCTGGCCGAACAGCGCCTCCAGCTCGCTGGGAAACACGCTCATGCCATTGACCTTGAGCATCTCCTTGCGCCGTCCCAGGTAGCGGATAAAACCCTGTTCGGTGATTTGCCCCAGGTCGCCGGTGTGCAGCCAGCCGTCGCGCAGCACCGCTGCGGTTTCTTCCGGCCGTTGCCAGTAGCCCTGCAGCAGGGACGGGCTGCGCACGCAGAGTTCGCCTTCGCTGCCCAGGGGCAACAGGGCGCCGCTGACAAAGTCGCAGACCTTGAACTCGGTGCCCGGCACCGGCAGGCCGACAAAGGTCGGAGGGCTCTTGAGGTCGAAGTCGTCATGCTGCAGACCGGCGGTGAAGGTGTCGCAGGTGTGGGTTTCGGTCATGCCGAAGCTGAATTCGAACAGCGTGCAGCCGGTCAGTTGGCGCCAGCGCCGACGGTAGTCCGGGGTCAGCTTCTTGACGAAGGAGATGCAGCCACTGGCCCGCAGCGAGCCGAGGTCAAAGTCGGCAACGGCGGGGTGCTCCAGGACTTCGGCGGCGCTGTCCACCAGCAAGCCGCAATGGCTGACTCGGTAGTGTTCGATCGCCGCCATGAACGCCAGCGCGTCCCAGCGCGCCAGCAACACCAGGCGGCAACCGGCGTAGATGGGAAACAGCAGGCCGGCGTTTTCCCCGGCGATCCAGAACTCGGGAAGGAAATTCAACATCACGCTGCGCTGCTCCAGGCCCAGGGCCACGGGCACGTAACTGGCGCAGGTGTAGAGCATGTCGCCGTGGGTATGCACGCAGCCCTTGGGCAGGCCGGTGGTGCCGCCGGTGTAGTTCAGGGCGGCGATGTCCTCAAGGGCAGGGCGGTGCCCGGGCGTGGCGGCGCGGCAGTTTTCCAGGGCAGGGTAGAAGTCCAGAACCCCGGCATCCAGGCGTTTGGGCGCCAGCAGCAGGTCCGGCACCGGAATGCTCGGAGTCGCCGGGCACAGCTCCGACAGGCTGGTGGCCAGGATCCGGGTCAGGGCGCACGTCGGCGCGACGGCGTGGACCACATCGAGCAATTGATCGAAGCACAGGATCACCCGGGCACCGCAGTCCTTGAGCTGGTATTCCAGCTCCAGCGTGCGGGCCAGGGGGCTGACCGGAGCGTAAACCGCGCCGCACTTGAGGATGCCCCAGAAGCCGATGTGCAATTGCGGGCAGTTGGGCATGTACACCGCCACCCGATCGCCAGGGCCGACCCCCAACTCGCCGAGCAGGGCGGCGCAACGATCGGAGAGCCGATCCAGCTCGCTGTAGCTCAGGCTGTGACCGTAGAAATCCACGGCCACGGCATCTCCTCGCAGCTGGGCCCAGGTCCGCAGGTACTGGGTGAGCGGTTGCCGGCCGTGGGGATATTGCGCAGTACGCGGTGCTCCCTCGGGCCAGGCGGCCTGCTGCAAGGCGTGAAGATGCTGCTGATAGGCCGCGAGATGCTGATCCGCAAGGTCCATGGTGCCTCCTGATTTTTGTTATGGGCGGGGCCATCTTAGGCAGCCCCCGCGGGGTCACAGAACCGACGGTTATTCATCGAGATTCATGAATGCGCTACATGGTTCGGTCCGCCATGGCGGACTGTTAGCCTGCACCGGGTCGAGACTGCGAGGACGCAACCATGAACTCACCGCATGAATGGTCGGGGCTCAGCCGCCTGGACTTGAACCTGTTCCGGGTCTTCGAGGTGGTGTACCAGGAGCGCAACCTGACCCGCGCCGCCTCGGTTCTGCACCTGAGCCAATCGGCCATCAGCCACGCCCTGGCGCGCCTGCGGGCGCAACTGGATGACCCGCTGTTCGTTCGCGAAGGCTACGGCGTGGCGCCTACGCCCCTGGCCAAGCAACTGGCGCCGGGCATCCAGGACGCCCTCAGCGGCCTGCGCCGCAGCCTCAACCCAAACCAGGCCTTCGACCCCCGGCGTGACCGCCGGCGCTTCACCCTGAACATGCCGGAACAACTGGAGCCGGTGATCCTGCCGTTGATCCTGGCGCACCTGAACCGCGTCGCCCCGCACCTGGAGGTGCGCAGCACCAGCGTGCATTGGGCCGACCTGAAGCTGGAGATGATTGCCGGACGCATCGACCTGGCGATCGAACTGTCACGCCTGACCGATCCGCAGTTGCAACAGCAATTGCTGCTGCAGGATTCCTTCTGTGTGATGGCCGGCCCCGGCTTCAGCGGCGAGCTGACGGTGGAACGCTACCTGGCGGCCGAACATGTGGCGGTGACCTCCCGGCGCCGAGGCATCTGCGTCGAAGACCTGGCCCTGGGGCACCTGGGGGTGGTGCGGCGGATCCGCCAGCACTGCCAGCATTTCCTCACCGCCGCGCAACTGGTGGCCCAGGGCGACTTCCTCCTGACCCTGACCCGCAACAATGCGCAACTGATCAATGCCGGCCTGAACAACCGCATTCTCGACATGCCCCTGACCCTGCCGCAGGTATGCCTGAACCTGTACTGGAGCAAGCAGGTGCAGAACGAATCGGCCAACCGCTGGTTGCGTGGGCAACTGCTGGAGCTGGCGGGGCGCACTTGAAGCGGTCTTTTATCAAGTGGACAACACCGGGGACAGCCGTTTCGCGGCCCGACGGTACCACCTACTTCGCCTTGCCCCCTGCTGCTGTGCTGTAATCCGCAGCCACCGAACAGCACAAGGAAGCCCGTGGATGCACGAATCCGCTCGTCACATCGTCGATCTGTACCAGCGTCATGCCCAGGTCTGGGACCGGGCGCGGCAGGCCAGCACCCCGGCCTTTCACAGTGAACAAGCCTGGTTCGAGCGCTTTCGCCAGGTCATGGGTTCGGGCCGACAGGTACTGGACCTGGGCTGCGGAGGTGGCGAGCCGGTAGCGCGCTATCTCATCGAGCAGCAATACGCGGTCACCGGCGTCGACAGCTCCGCCGCCTTGCTGGAGCAGTGCCGCCAGCGCTTTCCCCAGCAGCAATGGATCAACGCCGACATGCGCGGTCTGGCCCTGGACCAGGACTTTGCCGGCATCCTGGCCTGGAACAGCCTGTTCCACCTGAGCCCGGATGATCAGCGCGCCATGTTCGCCGTGTTCGAACGCCACGCCGGCCCGGGCTGCGCCCTGATGTTCACCAGCGGACCTGCGGCAGGAGAGGCCATCGGCGAGTTCGAAGGCGAGGCCCTGTACCACGCCAGCCTGGACCCGGGGGAATATTGCACCTTGCTCGACACCCATGGTTTCGAGGTGGTGCAGCAGGTCAGTGAAGACCCGGAGTGTTGTGGGCTGACGGTGTGGTTGGCGCGGGGGATTTATTGAGGTTCCGGCGGCCCCGTCTCTTGGCAAGGCACAGGGCAAAAAAAAGCCGGTTTCCGTTGAATAGAAACCGGCTGTATCAGGTCTTGGGAGCGCTTTCGCTCACCGTACTTTAGTGCTTCATCATGCTGTGATCCGGCGCATTCAGCGCTCGGGCTTGGGCTTCGACCTTGATGGTTTCCTTCTCGCCCTTGGCGTTTTCCACTGTCAGGGTCAGGGGCACTTTGTCGCCGGCCTTGATCTGGCCGGTGAGCTCCATGAGCATCACGTGATAGCCGTGGGTGTCCAGGCTGACTTTCTGCCCGGCCGGCAGAGCCACGGCGTCCACTTGCTGCATGCTCATCACGTCGTTGTGCATGCTCGACTGGTGGATCTGCACGTTCTTGGCCACGGGCGATTGCACTTCAACCAGCTTGCTGTCGCTGCTGGCGGTGAGGTCCATGAAGGCGCCGCTGGCGTGCTGGCCAGGAACCGTGGCGCGGACCCAGGCATTGTCCACCTGGGTCGCGGCGCCGGCGGTGCCGGCCAGGCCCAGCAGGGAGAGCATCAGCAGGGCGGATTTAATCCGGGATGGGCGACGTTGCGAGTTCATTAGCAGACCTCCATGACGGTGAGCAGATCTTCCGCGCACTCTTGGGCGTTGAGGGACTGGGACAGACCCAGGCGCAAGGTGCCCCGGGAGTCGTAGACGAAACTGGTGGCGGTGTGGGACAGGGTGTAGGTCGAACCGCTGGGGATCTTCTCGTAGAACACGCCGAATTCCTTGGCGGTGGCCGCGGTTTCTTCCAGGGTGCCGTAGAGCGCCTCGAAGCTCGGGTCGAAGGCCTTGACGTAGGCGTCCAGCACCTCGGGCGTGTCGCGCTCGGGGTCCAGGGTGATGAACACCACTTTCAGGCGTTCGCCGTCACGGCCCATGAGCTTCTTGGCCTGGGCGGCGCGGGCCAGGGTAGTGGGGCAGATCGCCGGGCACTGGGTGAAGCCGAAGAAGATCATCGGCATCAGGCCACGGTAGCTGGACAGCGACTTGGTTTCGCCCTGGGAGTCGGTGAGTTTGAAGGTGCGGCCAAGAATCTGATTGCTCAGGTCCTTGCCATATTTGAAGGACAGTCGGGGACTGTTGTCGCAACCGGCGAGCAGGCCCAGGCCGAGCACCCCGGCGCTGGTAAGCAGGGTGCGGCGAGTCAGCAAAACACTCATGAAATAACGCCCTTTGAACAGCCAGACAGGCAAAAACCCGCGCATGGTAACAAACAGACGAAAGCGGCGGCGGGCTAATTAGACCAATGCCTGCGGCCATCGGTCGCAGCCTGGGCTGAGGATTGTGCCGACTCAAGGGCAATGTCGATCGTGGTCGGGAGGCGCGCAGCGCTGTTGCCGCCAGGCCCTGGACGAGCAGCCTCAGGGCCTTGGGCGATATGCGCGTTCAATCTTCCAGCGCCGCGATCTGCACCAGCGCCCGCACGGCGACGCGGGTGGCCAGGGTCAGGGGCTTGGGCAGCCGGTCCAGCTCGAACCAAGCGATATCGCTGTGCTTGTGCGGCTCGTTGTTACGCGGCTCCATGGCCGGGGCCGAGGCCAGGTACACCGGGGAAACCCAATGCTCCTGCCGTTCGGGGTCGATCTGGTCCGCCACGCATAACAGGCTGACGCCTTGCAGGGTCAGTCCGAGCTCTTCGAGGATTTCACGGCGCATGGCCTGCTCCGCCGGTTCCAGCCAGTCGACCTTGCCACCGGGCAATCCCCAGCAACCGGCTTCGGGGTCCCGCAGGCGCTTGACCAGAAGTAACTGGCCGTCGCGGACGATGGCGGCGCCGCATCCCAGGCGGGGCTGTTGAGACATGGCGGTGCTCCTGTGCGTTGGGGGAGGGGCAAGGCCCGTGGTCCTGCCCGGCAGTTGCTGTGCGGTTCGCACACTATCGACTGTCGAGGATGACAACCGCGTGTTGCATTGTTGTTTATTTGTAACTTTCAAGGCGAAGGGCTCTAAGCCGCTTCAGTCCCCGGCCTGGAACCCGACTGCAGTGCTCGACTCAGTGGCGAAAAAGAGTGGCCGCGATCACTGCCAGTGCCAGGAAGATCAGGATCACCCCGGTGATTCGTTCCAGCCAGGGCAGGGCCCGAGAGAAGCGTTCCCGCACCCGGCCATTGCCAATGGCCAGTGCCACCAACAGATCCCACAACAGCACTACGCTGAACATCCACAGGCCATAGACCAGTTTCCAGCCGGTGCTGGTCTGGGTACCCACCAGGGAGGCCAGGCTGACATAGAACAGAGCGTTCTTCGGGTTGAGCAGACCCGAGAGCAGGCCTATGCCCAGGCCTCGCCACCAGGTGGCCCGGGGCAGCGCCCGGGTGTCGCCCTGGGCATCCACCGCTGCCAGGGAGCTGGCGCCGGCATGACGGATGAACAGCCAGCCCAGGTAAAGCAGGTAGCCACAACCGGCCAGCTGGATCACCAGGAACAACCCGCCGTCGGGACGCAATACCGAGACCCCGCCAAAGGCCAGGACAATGAACAGGCCGTTGGCCAGGGCGATGCCCAGGCAGGCACCGGTGGCCGCTTTCCAACCGGTGGCCATGGACAGGCGCGCCACCAGGAAAAAGTCCGGCCCTGGGGAGAGCAGGGCGAGAAAATGCGCAGCGGCGACCAGCAGGAACTGTTGCAACATGGAGGCAGACTTCCAGAGACGTGAGGGGCTGGAAGTGTGCTGGGCGTGGGGACCGGGGTATTGAAGAAAATTGCGCGGTCTTCAGCGCTTGTACAAACCCGGTGTGACACCGACATGGGCCTTGAACACGCGCTGGAAATGCGCCTGGTCGGCAAAGCCCAGGCGCTGGGCCAGGGCCGCTGGGGGCTCGCCGGCCTGCAGTGAGGTCCGGGCCTGGATGATGCGCTGGTTCAGTTGGTAGGCGTGGGGTGTCATCCCGGTGGCGGCGCGAAAGGCCCGGATCAGCTGGTAGCGGCTGATGCCGGCCAGCGTCGCCAAGCGCTCCAGAGGGTGAGCCTGTTGCGCCTCCTGTTGCAGAAATTGCATGACCCGTCGCACCCCGACGCTGGCCCGTGCCGGGTCGGCGGCGTGGGCAATCACCGGCTGCCCCTGGAGTGGAAAATCGCCAATGAACTCGATCAGCGCAGCTTCCTTGTCTTGCCAGCTGGCAGCGCAGAACAGCAGGTCGTTGAGGCGGCAAAAACGCTGGTACAGCTGCTCATCGTGGCTCAATAGCACTTGGCCAAGCGCCGTTACCGGCTGCTGCTGCGCTTCCAGGCGCACGCCTTCGACCCAGCGCGGGTCCAGGTGCAGCATCTGGTAGCTCCAGGCAGTGTCGGGCTGGGGATTGCAGGCATGAGCGCAATGGGCCGGGACGATTACCACGCTGCCGGCCTTTATCAGGGTTGGCCCCTCGGCACCGCCGCTGAACAGGCTGACACCCCGGTCCACGGCGCCGATGGACACTGTCGGGTGGCTGTGGGCCCTGTAGTTGGCGCGGCTGTCACAGGCTCGACGGCTTTCTACGTAGGGCAGGTTCGGGTCGCGCCAGAATTGCGCTGAAGGCGTCATGGTGCAGGTCTGCGGTAAGGGGAGCGGGCGGGTAGGCTAACAGGGTGGATTGCAAGGGTGCCAGTTAGCGCTGAAGGAGGGTTCACCGGCATGCCGGGGTCTACGCAAGTAGAGCGTTGAAAAAAACCGTGGCTGGGTTAGACCGTTTATTTCTCTGGGTTATGTAGATAGCTGTTTTTCACATATCCAAAGCAGGCGCAATGACGCTGCAAAACCATTTCCATCCGCTATGGAAGACAGGTCGATGCAACAGTGGAAGTTCTCGGCTGCGCCACGCTGAAAAGCGGGTCGCGACAGCCGTTGCCGCTGCTGGACCGGCCTCTTGCCGACCCTGCGGCGTTCCATAGAATCCGCTCCATTCGCTTCATCCAACTATCGATACTTCAGGGAACAAGATCATGATGAACGCCATGCAGATGCCAATGAACACCGCCATGCCGATGATGCCGATGATGGGCATGCCGATGATGATGGCGACCATGAGCTGCGAGATGCTTGAAGACGGCATGCAGTGCAAGATGATGCCGGCCGCGGGCATGGACATGGCCATGTTCAAGAACAGCGCCGAAATGCTGCAGATGATGATGAACTGCGGCATGCCGATGATGATGCACTGCGCCAACATGAGCATGCTGTGCATGTCCCAGACGGCCATGGCCATGCCGATGATGAACATGATGATGCCCATGCCGATGATGGGCATGCCGATGCCCTCGATGAAGTGCGTGATGGAATGCACCCTGATGGCTGACGGCATGCTGTGCAAGCTGATGCCCATGGCCGGCATGAACATGGACATGATGAAGAACTGCTGCGCCCTGATGATGAAGATGATGAACGATTGCAGCATGCCGATGATGATGAGCTGCAATGGCATGCCGATGATGTGCTGCACCTGTTAAGCCAGCAGCGGTTGCATGCAAAAGCCCGGCGGGGATGACTCCCTCGCCGGGCTTTTTATTGCGTGGGCTTATTGCGTGGGCTGATCAGTCCAGGCACTCGGGATGGGTCACCACCAGATAGGCCACGGCCTCGCTGTCCGCCGGGTTGCGATAACGATGGGGCTGGTCGGCGTAGAACAGGATCGAATCCCCAGGAGACAGTAGATAGCGCTCCTCGTTGACGCTGATTTCCAGCACGCCCTGGGCCACCACCAGATTTTCCTGAACCCCCGGGCCGTGGCCTTCGCAGCGGTCTTCACCCAGGGGCGCGATGCGCAATTCGTAGAATTCCGATTGGCGCGCCACATCGAAGGGAAACAGCGCACGGCTGACGAAGGCGCCATTGGCGCTGACCAGGCGTTTGCTCTGGCTCGCCGTGAGCAGCGCGACCCCTTCGAAGGCCCGATGCTCGAGAAAGGCCGCCACTGAAACTTTCAGGCCCTTGGCGATTTTGCACAGCACCTTGATCGACGGCACGCTGCGCCCGGACTCGATCTGCGCCAGCATCGCCCGGCTCACGCCGCACTGGCGGGCCAGGGCATCCAGGGACAGATGGCGCTTGCCACGCAGGCGCAGCAGGTTCTGCGCGACTCGCTGGCTGATGGGGTCTTCGTCCTGGGCATGCAGGGGCGCAAGGTCCAGCAGCGGCGAGGCATCGCTGGCCAGAAAGCGCGAGGGGTCTTGAGCGTTCACCCGTGGCGGGTCTCATTGCCGTGCTGGGCCTGAACCCATTGCATGGCCTGGCAGGCGGCATTGCGCGCATAGATTTCCCACATCAGCCGTGCCCGTTGCTGAGCCTGTTTGCGTTTGCGGTAGCTGGCCAGGTCGATGAGGTTGTCAGTCGGCTGCATGGTGGGCACTCACTGTGATGACGAGGAGTCGGTGGAGCTGAGAGTACGTGGATATTCATATAGCCATAAATAATCAATATTCATTTATTAATTCTTTTCGGGTCTATATCAGTCGTAGCGACTCTTGCGCCGAAACCCGAGCAACGGCGAAATTAAAAAATATTTTTGAATGTATATTTTGAATTCGCTCGAAGTGTGATGCTATCGCGTACCTCCTGGCTGCCCCTGCGCAGCGGTAATAGCTCTGAAATTTGGCTGGAAAGGGATGTCCTGCCGTTTCTCGTGACTTCTCGATCACGGCCATTACCCGGCGATCTCCATCGCCCTATCTGCGAGGAATAACAATGAAAAACCTGAATGGTCTGTTTGTTGCCAGTACGCTGATACTGGCTTGCACAGTCGCCTCTCCCGCGCTGGCCGACCCGCACTTCACCCCTGTGGTGTATTTCCAGGGGCATGGCACCATCCGTTTGCAAACCCCCGCCACGCTCCAGCAGACGATCGTCTGCAACATCAGCATCGACGGCTCGGTCAATCCGGTGTACAGCGCCAAAATCACTTCGGCCAGGTTCGCGGGCAGCTCGCCCTTTTGCTCGTTGCTGGTAGCCAAGAGCCTTTCCTGGCCGATGTACATGGATAGCCAGCTCAGCGGCGGCATTTCGGAGATGGGGCTGGCCCTGACCGGAACCTCCTCGAACTGCGGGATCAATACCATCCGTATCCAATGGAACAATGCCACCTCCAGCTTGAACGCCTCCAACCAGTCGCTGGGCGGCTATTGCAAGCTCATCTCCCTGGATGTGGTGATTTCACCGCAGTTGATGGTGGTGTATTGATCCCCGGTCGCGGCTAACCCGGTTGCACCTGCCCTGAGGCCTTCGGTCCCGGGGCTCTGGACGCCAGCTGCGGTCCGCTGCTGGCCAGGGCGCGCTCAAGGCTCTCTTAGCTTATGCAAAAAGAGAATTTCAGGACGGCCTGTCAAGACCGTTATGGTCTATGCGAATCCCTGATCCCAGTCCAAGGAACCGCCCCCATGAACCTCTCACGACGCCTGCGCGAATTGCTCGCCAGCGCCTTGCTCCTCACTCCTCTGGCCCAGGCCGCCGAACCTCTGGTGCTGAATATCGGCGATCAGAACTACTACAACATTCGCGCCTCGGTGGAGGCCTCCGGGGTACTGCAAGGTGCACCCTACAAGGTCGAGTGGAGGCACTTCCAGGCAGCGGCACCGCTGGCCGAGGCCCTGAATACCGGCGCGCTGGACCTGGGTTTTCTCGGTGACTCGGGTTTTCTGTTTCTGGCGGCCAAGCAGGCGCCAGTGAAGCTGATCGGTGTTTCCCGACAGAATCCGGACACCATTGCGCTGTTGGTGCCCAAGGATTCACCGGTAAAAAGCATCGCCGACCTCAAGGGCAAGAAAGTCGCCTATTGGCCCGGCGCCTGGAGCCAGCAACTGACCCTGCGCGCCCTGGAGCAGGCCGGCCTGCCGGAAAACCATGTGGACTTCGTCAAGCTGATGCCCATCGATGCTGCAGCGGCCTTTCCCCAGGGCGGTATCGATGCGTTCCCGGTGTGGGAACCCTACATTTCCCAGCAGATTGTGTTCTCCGGTGCGCGTCCGATCCTCACCGCCCGCAACCTGATGCCCGGTCTCAGTGCCGTGGCGGCGTCCACCGCGGCCGTGGACAGCAAGCACGCGGCCATTGCCGACTTTCTCGTGCGCCTGAAAAAGGCCCGGCAGTGGGTCGACACCCACACCGACGAGTACGCCGATCTGTGGGCGAAGAAAGCCAACCTCGACCAGAGCGTATCCCGCCACTGGTTGCGCCAGGCCCACCTGACCCTGGGCCCGGTGGACCCGCAGGCAGCCTCGGACCTGCAAAGCACCGCGGACTTCCTGTTCAAGGTCAAGGCCTTGCCGGCGCCTTTGGCCACCGCGCCGCTGATTGATCATTCGTTCCAGCAAGCCCTGGCGGATTGATTCCTCGATTTCTACCGGCGCTGGCTGCCAGCCAAAGTGCCTGCGGGACCGGCGCAAGGCTCAAGGGCTGCTTCGCCGGCAAACCAGCTCTTACGGGTGTTGTTTGAGGTAAGCGCGCCAGCCCCCCAGGTGGCTGATATCGACGGCGCCCTCCAGGCCACAGGGCTCGCAGATAAAGCCGGTCTCCCAGCGGCCGTCAGCCAGTTGCACCTTGCCCAGTCCCAGGGGCGCGGGGATGCCGTTGAGCAAGGAGCCCAGTTCGCTGCTGGGCAATTCCCAGACTTCCACGGCAATCGCTACACCGCCTTCCTTGACCCGGACCATGCCCGGGCGCCGGACGGGACCGCCCGCCAGGGCGTGCAGGCGATAGTCCGGGGAGCTGTGGATGGCTTCGATCAGCCGGGCACCGCGCCGGGTCAGTTGGCTATTGAGGGGCAGGCCTTCCAGGTGTGCGCCGCACACCACCAGTTGCACCCGGTCATGGCGCGCCGGGGTGGACGGGGCAGGGGCCGGTAAGCCTTGCCGGCGCTGCATCGCGTCAGCCAGGCTCAGCAGGTACTGATCGGTAAAGGCCCGGCCAAACAGGGTCACGCCCCAAGGCAGGCCGTTGTTCATGAAACCACTGGGCACGGCGACGGCGGCGTAGTCCAGCAGGTTCATGAAGTTGCTGTAGTAACCCAATTCAGCGTTGCGCAGCACGGGCTCGGCCTCCAGTTCGGCCAGGGTCACCGGGCGGCCGAGGGTGGGCGTGAGCACACAATCGAGACCGGCCAGGAGTGGGTCGCACCGGGCCTTCAAGGCTTGCAAGCGGTACTGGGCATTGAAGGTCTGCACGCCGTCCACCTTCGGGGCCTTGGCCAGTACCTGGTGAATCACCGGCAGCACGGCATCGGGTTGCTGCTGCATCAGTGTGCCGGCGACGCTGTAGCGTTCGGCAACCCAGGGGCCGTCGTAGAGCAGGCGCGCAGCCTCCAGAAAGGGCGACAGATCCAGCTCCTGCGCTTCGCCGCCCAGGGCCTTGAGTTGTTCAATGGCGTCGTTGAACAACTGCGGGCCTTCACTGCAGCCGAAGAACTCCAGGTCCTGGGCCCGAGGCACGCCAAAGCGAAAAGGCCGTGGCGCGCCAAAGGCTGAGGCGTCATTCCACTGAGGGTTGCGGCGGCTGTAGCAATCGCCGGGATCGAGGCGGGCGCACAGGGCCAGCAGCTGGCTGGCTTCCCGCGCTGTGGCGGTGAAGGTGGAGACGCAATCCAGGGTGCGGCAGGCCGGTACCACACCTGCGGTGGACAGCAGCCCCTTGCTGGGCTTGAGCCCCAGTAGATTGTTGAGCGCCGCCGGTATCCGGCCGGAGCCGGCGGTGTCGGTGCCCAGGGCGAAGCTGCAGACGCCCAGGGCCACCGCCAGGGACGAACCGGCGCTGGAGCCGCCGCTGGGATACTCGCCCAGCACGCTATTGGGGCAGGCGCCATAAGGCGAGCGGCTGCCATTGAGCCCGGTGGCGAACTGGTCGAGGTTGGTCTTGCCCAGGGGGATCGCCCCCAGGTCCAGCAGTTGCTGGACGATGGTGGCCGAACGCTGCGCGACATAGGCGAAGGCCGGGCAGGCGGCCGTGGTGGCAATACCGGCCAGGTCAATGTTGTCCTTGATGGCAAAGGGCACGCCATACAGGGGCAGGCTGTCGAGGTCGCGTTGCTCCAGAGCGGCCAGGTAGGGCTCGAGTTCCGCGTTGCTGAGCAGGTGGATGAACAGGTGATAGTCGGGGTTCAACGCTGCGGCCTTGTCCCGCAGGTGCGTCAGCAGTTTGCGAGGGGTGGTGCGACCGTCACGGTAGGCGGCGCGCAGGGCATCGAGTTGCAGATTCACAGTCATGGTCAGGGTCCATCGAATAAGGGGAAGAACGACTCAATCCAGTTCCAGCACGGCGACCCGCTGCCCGGCGCGTACCGCCGAACCGGGTTGCCCACGGATCTCCCGGACCACGCCGGCCAGGGGCGCCACGAGCGCAATTTCCATCTTCATCGACTCCAGGATTACCAGCACGTCACCGGCGGCGACCCGAGTGCCCGGGCTGACCCGGACCTGCCAGAGATTGCCGGCGATCTGGCTGTCGACACTGTGCTGGCCGCTTTCCAGAGGCGGCTCCAGGTCCTCTTGCACCGCCACGTCCTCTGCCTGGTAATGGGCCTGGCCATTGGTGATCCAGCGTTCGCGCTCGGCATTGAACGCCGTCTGCTGCTGGTGCCGGAAGGCCTCGATGCTGCCGGCTTCGCGGTCCAGGAAGGCCTGGTAGTCGGCGAGGTTGAGCTGACTGGGCTGGATCTCCAGAGTATAGCGCCCCAGGGGGAAGTCCCGGCGGATGCGCGCTAGCTCGGCGGCGCTCACTGGGTAGAAACGGATCTGGTCGAAGAAGCGCAACAGCCAGGGCCGGCCCTGGAACGCCGCCACCTCGCGGTAGCGATTCCACATCTGCAGGGTGCGCCCGACGAACTGATAGCCGCCGGGGCCTTCCATGCCATACACGCACAGATAGGCGCCACCGATGCCCACCGAGTTCTCCGCGGTCCAGGTGCGGGCCGGGTTGTACTTGGTGGTCACCAGTCGATGACGCGGGTCCAGAGGCGTTGCCACCGGTGCGCCAAGGTAAACATCTCCCAGGCCCATTACCAGGTAGCTGGCGGCGAACACGGTGTGCTGCACCTGGGCCAAGTCGGGCAAGGCGTTGATGCGACGGATGAACTCCAGGTTGCTCGGGCACCAGGGGGCATCCTTGCGCACTGTGGTCATGTATTTGTCGATCGCCAACTGGCAGGCCGGATCATCCCAGGACAGCGGCAGGTGGACGATCCGTGACGGCACCTGCAGGTTCTCGGTGGCGCATACGGCGGTCCATTCGCCAGCGATGATCGCCAGCAATGCAGCCAGGGGCAGTTGTTCCGGCCGGTAGTGCAGTTGCAGCGAGCGGATGCCCGGGGTCAGGTCGATCACCCCCGGCAAGGCCTTGGCCTCCAGGGCCTGCATCAGTGCATGGCCGCGAAAGCGCAGCACCAGGTCCAGCTCCGCGGCGCCGATTTCCAGCAGCAGGTGGGTGTCCCCGGACAGGCGCGCCACCAACCGGCTGGCGTCCTCGCCGATGTCCAGCACCACCGGGGAGCGCAGCGGTTCGGCGGCGGGATTGTCCGCCAGTTCCAGGTCATGCAGCGCAGCCTGCCGGGCCTGTTCCAGGGAGACCGGGAAGAACTGCAGTAGGTCCCCGGCCTTGAGCTGACCCAACTGCCACAGGTCGGCCTCGATCACCGTCACCGGGCAGACGAAGCCGCCCAGGCTCGGGCCGTCCGGGCCGAGGATCACCGGCATGTCCCCGGTGAAATCCACGGCGCCGATGGCGTAGGGGTTGTCATGGATATTCGACGGATGCAGCCCGGCCTCGCCACCATCGCTGCGGGTCCACTCGGGCTTGGGGCCGATCAACCGGACCCCGGTGCGGCTGGAGTTGAAGTGCACCTGCCACTGGGTGTTGAAGAAGGTGTCGATGTAACCCTGGGCAAAGTATTCCGGCGCGCCGTGAGGGCCATAGATCACCCGGATTCGCCGGACTGTGGGGAGCACGGTGACCTGTTCCAGGGGCAGGCTATGGCCACTGGGGCCCGCCTTGAGCGGCAGCAGGTGCAGCACATCGCCGGCCCGCAGGGCGCGGCCGCCGTGACCGCCGAACTGGCCCAGGGTGAAGGTGCTCTTGCTGCCCAGGTAGTCGGGAACCTGCACGCCACCACTCAGGCACAGGTAGCTGCGGGCGCCGGGGCCGCTGATCTGGCCAATGCTCAGGGTGGCCCCCGCAGGGATCGACAGCACGCTGTTCATCGGCTGTGCAACGCCGTCCAGGCTCAGGGCAATGGAAGCGCCGGTGACCACAACCCGCGCTGTGCAGTTGAAGCGCAGCAGGGGGCCGCTCATGGTGATTTCCAGGGCCGCTGCACCTTCGGCGTTACCCAGCAAGCGGTTGCCTGCACGCAAGGCGCGGCTGTCCATCGGCCCGGAGGGCGGTACGCCCACAGCCCAGTAACCAAGGCGTCCCGGGTAGTCCTGGACGCTGGTCTGGGTGCCGGGGCTGAGCACCTCGAAGGTCGAGGCGCGGTACACCAGGCCATCCAGGCAGCGGGTCCAGGGCTGGCCACTGGCGAAGGGCGTATCGACGAGGATCTGCCGCAGGTAGTCGCGGTTGTGTTCCACGCCGTACAAGCGGCTCTCGCCCAGGGCGTGATGCAGGGCCAGGCGTGCGCTTTGCCGGTCCTCTGCCCAGCTGATGAGCTTGGCGATCATGGGGTCGAAGTAGGGCGGGATCTCACTGCCGCTTTCCACCCAGGTGTCGATACGCAACTGGCGGCCATCGGCGGCGGGGAACTCCACCTGGGTGAGCAGCCCTGGGCTGGGCTGGAAATCCCGGCCCGGGTCTTCGGCGTACAGCCGCGCCTGGATTGCATGGCCGCGGGGTTCCAGGCCTTCTTTCAAGGTGCCCAGAGGCGGCAGTTCACCGGCCGCCAGCTGCACCATCCAGCGCACCAGATCCACGCCCCAGACCTGCTCGGTGACGCCATGTTCGACCTGCAGGCGGGTGTTCACTTCCAGGAAGTAGAAACGCTGGTCGTGGCTGTCGAAGACAAACTCCACGGTGCCGGCGCTGCGGTAGTTCACCGCCTGGGCCAGGGTGATGGCGGCGGCGCACAGAGCCTCGGCCATGCCCTGGGGCAGGTTCGGCGCCGGGGTTTCCTCCAGGACTTTCTGGTTACGGCGCTGCACCGAGCAGTCACGTACGCCCAGGGCGATGACCTGGCCCTGGCCGTCGCCGAAGACCTGCACTTCCAGGTGCCGGGCCCGGGGGATGTATTTCTCGATGAACACGCCGCTATCGCTGAAGTTGTTCTGCCCCAGGCGCTTGACCGCCTCGAAGGATTCCCCCAGCTCGTGCGCATCATGGCAGACACGCATGCCGATGCCGCCCCCGCCGGCGGTGCTCTTGAGCATCACCGGGTAGCCGACCTGCGCGGCGGCGTGCAGTGCGGCGTCGAGGTCGTCCAGCAGGTCGCTGCCTTCCAGCAGTGGCACCCCGTATTCCCGGGCCAGGGCCCGAGCGGTGTGCTTGAGGCCAAACACCCGCAACTGCTCCGGGGTCGGGCCGACAAAGGCGATGCCGGCCGCTTCGCAGGCTTCGGCGAAGGCAGCGTTTTCCGAGAGGAAGCCGTAGCCCGGGTGAATGGCGCTAGCGCCGCTGGCGCGAGCGATGGCGAGGATTTTTTCCACGTCCAGGTAGGTCGCGGCGGCCGGGCCTTCACCGAGGCTGTGGGCCTGGTCGGCCTGGCGGATATGCAGGCTGGCGGCGTCGGCCTCGGAATAGACCGCGACCCCCTGGACTTGCAGCTCGCGCAAGGTCCGCAGGATACGGCAGGCAATGGCACCACGGTTGGCGATCAACAGTGTTTCGAACATGGCATGACCCCTGGGGGCGAGTGCTGGACTGCCCCCCACTGGGATGCGGGCCGTCCCGCAGCTTTCGAGTCAGCCCCCGGGTCGTCCCGGGGGCCAGGGTGCAGTCAGCTGGCAGGGCAGGGCCCTAGCGCTTCAGGCATTGAGCGGAACGGCTCTGGCACAGGGTGTATAGCCAGCGACGCAGGCGCGCGATCTTCAGTTCCATACCAGTAGCTCCGCAGGGGTGGGGTTGTAGGCGTTGCAGGGGTTGTTCAGTTGCGGGCAGTTGGAGATCAGGACGATGACGTCCATCTCGGCCCGCAGGTCGACGTACTTGCCCGGCGCGGAGAGTCCGTCTTCGAAACTCAGGCCGCCGTCGGCGGTAACCGGCACATTCATGAAGAAATTGATGTTGGGCCCCAGGTCGCCCTTGGCCAGGCGACCGTCATGGACACAGGCCCGCAGGTAGTTGTCGCGGCAGCTGTGCATGTGGCGCTTTTCCAGGGCGTAACGCACGCTGTTGCTCTCCTGGGCGCAGGCACCGCCCAGGGTGTCGTGGCGGCCGCAGGTGTCGGCCACCAGGGTCAGCATGGGCCGGCCGAGGTTGGAATAGAGCACGCTGCCGGTGCTCAGGTAGACCCGCTGCTGCCGGCGCAGGGTGCGCTGTACGTCATAGCGCTCCTTGGGATTGGCCAGGCTGTAGAACAGGGTGTCCACGGCCTGGTTGCCTTCCAGGTCGAGGATGCGCAGGGTCTGCCCGGTCCTGAGTTCCATCAGCCAGGGTTCGCCGGCG
Organism: Pseudomonas sp. 910_21; assembly: GCF_052850735.1. Classification (NCBI taxonomy): domain Bacteria; kingdom Pseudomonadati; phylum Pseudomonadota; class Gammaproteobacteria; order Pseudomonadales; family Pseudomonadaceae; genus Pseudomonas; species Pseudomonas sp. 910_21. The sequence continues at coordinate 55,658 of NZ_VXCY01000006.1, forward strand.
GGAATGGTGGCGCGGTACTGCGCGGTGTCCGGTGAGCGTTCAAGGGCGGCAAGTGCAAGCGACATGGGGCAATCCTCAGGCGAACAGGCGGTCGGTATTGATGAAGCCGCGCTCGTTCTCCGGGCGCGAGGTGCGGCAGTGCTCGGCGACGTCGGCGCCGGCATGCATCCAGCTGAGTTTCAGCGGCTGGGGGGCGTACTGTGGGTTGGGGTCCATGGGGTGCTGCAGGGCGGTGAGTACCACCAGGGTGTCCATGGGGGCGTAGAGCTCGATGCAGTCGCCGGCCCGGGAGTTGCCGGGGACGAACTGCAAGCGGCCGGCGTCGTCGACCCGGACCCGGCTGAACAGGTTGAGGGTCATCGTCAGGTCCGACAGGCCCAGGCCCCATTTGCCCAGTTCCACCAGCAGGTTGTCGGTACCGTTGCGGTAGTAGCCGTTGCGCAGCTCCTGGTAGCGGCCCTGGCCGTATTTCTCGGCAACCTCCTCGGCACAGAGCACACCGCCCAGGCTGTCGCTCCAGCCGCAGGTGTCGCGGGTGATGGCGGCCAGTACCCGGCCCATGTCCGAGTACAGGCAATGCCCGGCGGTGAGCTTGGCGGTGTGCTGGCACTTGAGACTGTCCGGCAGGTTCAGGCGCTCGGTTTTCTCGTTGGCATTGAGCAGGGTCAGGCTGACATTGGCGCCACCGCGCAGGTCGGTCAGGCGCAGCAGTTGGCCGCGCTTGAGGATGAAGGAGCGGTGGCCGCCACCGGGCAGCAGTTCCTCGGCGAAGGGCAGCAATAGGCGGGTATCGAGCATGGGAAAGGTCCTTTCAGGTCCGGAGCAGGGAGGCCGCCAGCGCGGGCGGCAAGGTCGGCACGGCGGTGCGCAGGGCGCGGCGGTCGCTGTTCAACGGGATGTCGTAGGTGATGCGGGCGCCATAGGCACCGGGGGCATGGGGATCGACGCGCACCTTGTCGAACACCAGCAATCGGGTGCCGAGGCTGAAGCCTTCCGCCAGGTCATGGGTGACCATGAACACGGTCAGCGGAGTTTCTTGCCACAGCTCCAGCAGCAGGTGGTGCATGTCCTTGCGGATGCCCGGGTCGAGGGCCCCGAAGGGCTCGTCCAGCAGCAGCACACGGGGGCGCATGATCAGGGCCTGGGCGATGGCCAGGCGCTGCTGCATGCCACCGGAGAGTTGGGCCGGGTACTGGTCCAGGGCGTGACCCAGGCCTACTTTGTGCAACAGTGCCGCGGCCTGTTCCCGGGCCTGTTGCTTGGTACGGCCCAACAACCGGCCCAGCAGTGGTGAGCGTGGCAGTTCCAGGCCCAGGACCACGTTGTCCAGCGCCGACAGGTGGGGGAATACCGAATAACGCTGGAACACCACGCCACGGCTGGGGTCCGGCTCCCGCGCCAGGGGCTGGCCATCCAGCAGGATCTGCCCGCGGCTGGCCTGCTCCTGGCCCAGCAGCAGGCGCAGGAAGGTCGACTTGCCACAGCCCGAGGCACCCACCAGGGTGCAGAACTCGCCTTCTTCGACTTGCAGATTGAGACCTTCGAGCACCACCTGACCGGCGTACTGCTGCCACAAGTTGCTGACCTTGATAAAGCTCATGGGCGAGCCTCCCCATGCCAGGGAAAGGCCACCAGAGTCAGGCGCTTGAGGCCCCAGTCCATCAGCCAGGCCAGCAGGGTGATCCAGGCCACATAGGGCAGGATCACGTCCATGGCCAGGTAGCGACGGACCAGGAAGATGCGATAGCCCAGGCCGTCGGTGGCGGCGATGGCTTCGGCGGCAATCAGGAACAGCCAGGCCGAACCCAGCATCAGCCGCAGGGATATCAGCAGCCGCGGCAGCAACTGTGGCAGCACCACCCGCAGGATCAGGGTCCAGGTGGAGGCGCCCAGGGTCTGGGCCTTGATCAGCAGTTCCACGGGAATTTCCCGGGCCCGCTGTTCCAGATCCCGGGCCAGGCAGGGGGTGATGCCGATGACGATCAGCATCACCTTGGACAACTCGCCGAGGCCGAAGACGATGAACAGGATCGGCAGGATTGCCAGGGGCGGCACCATGGACAGCACCGTCAGCAAGGGCGACAGCGGCGCGCCCAGCAGCGGCAGGGTGCCGGCCGCGACCCCCAGGCACAGGCCGGCGAGGGCGCTGATGCCCAAGCCCATGGCCAACCGTCCGAGGCTGGCGGCGCTGTCCTGCCAGAGCAGGTAGTCGCCGGTGCGAGCATCGGCCTGCAATGCCATGCGTTGCAGCGCATCCATCATCTGCACGGCGCTGGGGAGCAACTTGTCATTTGGGTTGGCCGTCAGCCGTTCGGCCGAACCCAGGAAATAGGCCAGCAGCAACAGGGCGAAAGGCAGGATCACCAACAGCAGTCGGCCGGGACGATCCGGGTGACGATTGATCAGGCGCATGGCCAGTTCCTCTTGTCGAAACGCGGCCCGGGTCACAGCTTGCCGTCGGCGGCCATCTGCACGTAGCTGGGGTCGAAGCGCAGCTTCAGATTGTCCGCAGCACCGCTGATCACGGCATTGGCGAAGCTCATGCCGACGGCGCTGCTGTCCCTGGCGCCTTCCCCCAAGAGGCCGTGACGAAAGGAGAAATCGGCGACCCGGGCCATGGTGTTCGGCAGTTCGGGGCTGGTGGCGAAGGCCAAGGCTTCCCGGGCACTGGCGAACAGCCGAGTGGTGGCGAGCTGGGCCTGGAAACCGCCGAGATCGGTGCCCGAGGCCTGGGCCATGTGCTGCAGTGCGGCCTGGCTGTCGGCGTTGCCGGCATTCATCAGCGCCACCACTTCGAACCAGGCTCCGGTCAATGCCTTGCCCAGGGCCGGGTTGTCTCTGAGGGTGGCGCTGTTGACCACCATCATGTCCATGATTTCGCCGGGGATCTGACTGGAGTTGAAGACTTCGCTGACGCCGCTGGTGCGAGCGTTCGACTGGGCCTTGATCTCGGAAAGCATCGGATTCCAGGTGGTGACCGCCTGCACCTGATCGGTGTTGAAGGCGGCGACGATGTCAGCGTCGGAGGTGTTGACCACCCGCAGGTCCTGCTCTTTGAGGCCCACCGAGTCCAGGGCTCGGGCCAGCAGATAGTGGGAGACCGAAAGCTCCACCAGATTGACCGACAGGCCCTTGAGGTCGGCCAGTTGCCGGTCCTTGCCCTTGAGCAGCACCCCGTCATTGCCGTTGGAGAAGTCGCTGATGATCAGCGCCGTGCTGTCCACGCCACCGGCTGCGGGAATGGTCAGGGCGTCCATGTTGGTCATGGTGCAGCCGTCGAATTGGCCGGCGGTGTACTGATTGATGGATTCGACGTAGTCGTTGAGCTGCACCACATCGATGCTGATGCCGTACTTCTTCGCCCATTTGTCGACGATGCCCTGGCTGCCGGCGTATTCCCACGGCATCCAGCCGGCATAAATCGTCCAGCAGACACTGAAATGATCCTTGGTCGCAGCCGCAGACGAGAGGCTGACGAGGGCCGCAAAGGCGGCAACAAGCAGGGCGGGTAGACGCAGAGGGGGCATAGGGAGTTCTCCAGTTGATCAAGGGCGGACAGGAGGCAACGCGGCACCGCTAACGGTGTCTTGTCTCCCGGGCTTTTTTCCCGCCGTGTAACCTCAACTGGAGGTCGCCGACTCTCGGACCAGTCACTCGCAGTTGCGAGCCGGAACCCTAGTCAGCCATTGAAATTGTGGTGCCGCGAACCTGTAATGCTCCTGCACAATCCAGAGATAGCGAGATCCATGCCAGCTTTGCCTGGAGGGCACAAAGATCGCTGCATTAGCTGTTGCAGAGCGCTCGAAGCGTGGTTGGCAAAACCGGGCAAGGGGCCTGACTCAAGCGTTCTGCCGGCGCGAACTTGGTGCATGCGCACTCAATTCGGGCGTCAGGTCCGGTGAGCACCAAGAGAAAAGCCAGGGCTGCCTATACTGCAATCCGGATTTCGTTCAACCGTGCCACGACCTGCAACAGGAACTGCCATGAACTTCAAGGAAATCGCCTACGAGCAACATGGACCCGTAGTGGTCATCCGCTTCAATCGCCCCGAGCAGCGCAACTGCATCGGTCCTGTGACCCACCGTGAACTGATCGACGCCTGGACACGTTTTCGCGACGACGACACAGCCTTGGTGGCGGTCATTACCGGCACCGGCGATCGGGCCTTTTGTGCCGGCGGCGACCTCAAGGCTGCCGCGCAACTGGTGCCGTCGAGCGCCGAGGAAATCGCCGCCCATGATCGCGGTGAGCGTCCCGGAATCATCGGCCCCAGTCGCTGGGTCGATGTCTACAAACCGGTGATCGCCGCGGTCAATGGCGTGGCCTATGCCGGTGGCCTGGAGTGGGCCTGTTTTGCCGATATGCGCATCGCCGAAGAGCATGCCTCGTTCGGTGTCACCTGCCGCCGCTGGAACATCGGCCTGGCGGACGGCGGCACCCAGCGCTTGCCGCGGATTATCGGCATGGGGCGGGCCATGGAGCTGATTTTGACCGGCAAGGTGATCGATGCCCAAGAGGCGTACCGCATCGGCCTGGTCAACGAAATAGTGCCCAGCGGGCGCTCCCTGAAGCGCGCGCTGGAATTGGCCCAGGTGCTTGCCGGTCTGCCGCAACCGGCGATGCGCTCGGACAAGGAAGCGGCCATCCGCGGTTACGGATTGCCCTTGGCCGAAGGCTTGAAGATCGAGGCCCAGTGCTTCAATCGCTCGATCCACGCCCCTGAAACCCAGGAAGGATTGCGCCGCTTCATCGATCGCGATCACCCAGATCGCGGGGCTCGGCAAGCCCCCGGCACGCCGGGCATTGTCAGGGATTGAGGCCCGGCGCCGGGTTTCAGGCTTTCTGCGAGGCGCTGTTGTCCGCCGTGGTGTCGGCGCTGGAGAGTACGTCCACTTCTCCGGCGACCCGCACACCTTGCAGCGAACTTTCGAAGGCATCGAGCTCTGCATCCCCCGGAGGCCATTTTGATTGGGTGCGGCTCCTGTAGTCATCGATCACCAGCGAGATATCGCTGGGACAGGCCTTGACTGTCTCGCGCCAGGTTTCCCTGAAGAGCTCGTGCAACGCGCCCAACGCCACCAACCGATGCTCGCTCACTGCCCGGCCGCGTGACTTGTGAGCGCCGGGTTGGCGTTTGAGCAGTTCGTCGATGAAAGAGCGATCCAGTTTCTCTCCCTGTTGCAGCATGGCCAGGTAGCGAATGCGATTGATGAAGCGCTTGATCGCCCTGGGGGTGGTGTGGCGTCTGCGCACCACTGGCAGCCATACGCTCAGGGCCTCGTTGAACGCCCCCGAGTCGTGCACCTGGCGCATGCTCGTGCGCAATCGGTACAAGCCCAGACTGCAACTGAAGAGCACAAACAGCAGCAGCGCCGCAGCCAGGCTCCAGATAGCCAGTGGATGAGCGGCGCTCTCTTGGATCTGCAACTCACGCAGGGTGATGGGTGCGGCGCTGTCATCGGCCACGGAAGACGGACTGGAAAGCGCCGCGTCGGGGGCAGGGGAGGAGGGGGCCGTCAAGGTCGGGGCAGGGGGCTGCTGAAGGGGCGCCACCTTCGCAGGGGATGTTGGGGCAGGGGCTTGGGAGCTGGGCAGTTGCACGAATTTGCCAGCAGCAAAACCCAGTGGAATGACCAGGGCGAACAGATAAAAAGGCCAGAAATGCAGGCTTTTCTGGATAAAGCTCTTGGCCTGGGGGTTATCGCCCGGGGTCGAGTGCAGCAGAGGCGACAGGTCCTTATGCTGGGGCACCTGGATTTCCAGATTCACCAATTTTTCCAGGTAGTTGCCGGCATAGTTCCAGCGGCGTTCTGCCGCCGTGGGTTCGGGCTCGTCGGGACGGTCGCGCTTCTCACGCAGCGCCAGTTCATCGGCAAACTTCTCGAAGTGCAGCCCCAGGGCGGTGCGTATGTAGCAGGTGTCCATGCCAAAAATCACGAAACAGCTACCGGAGGTGACCAGGAAGTTCACCGCTTCCATGATGGTCAGGATGATTTCCGGGCGACACCGATCCAGGTCGTCGATAACGATCACGGTGCGATACGGCAGGGCCTGGGTCACTTCAGAGAACTGGTTGGCGAAGGTGGTGCGAAAGCTGGTCTGGTTTTGCGCGGTGCTGGTGCTAAAACGCGAGGCTGTACTGGACAGCAGCGTGGCCGGACTGACCCCGAAGGCGGTCATGGAGGCGAACAGTGACTTGAAGGTGACGACGCCGGTGGCCAGTTGCCCGAACAGCTTGCCGATATCGCCGCCGCTCAAGGGCTGAGCCTTGCCTTCATGGGCAATGAGGCTCTGGATCGACACCCACAGGTTTGTCCATTCATTAAGGGGGTGGGTCAGCAGGTAGCCGACCAGGCATGAGGCGGACGCGACCAGCACCAGGGCCAGCATCAGGTGCCGGCGTGACCTGATCCACAGCAGCCGCAAGCGAAACGCCCAACCGTCCAGGGACAACAGTGAAGGCAGGCCCTGTTTGCAGATGGCGTTGAACAGCGCTGCCAGCAGTTGCTCTTCGCTTTGGTGATGCCAGGCGTTGAACCAGACAGGTCGGTATTTGTAGCGCCGCAGGTCCTGGCAGATCAGGGCCATCAGGCTGCTTTTGCCTGAGCCCCAGCCACCGGATATGGCCAGGGTCAACGGGGGTTCGGTCCGTGTGTTACGCAGGAAACGGGAGATGCCTCGAGCCAGGGGCGACACCCCCAGGGAGTCCTTGTCACTGTCCTCGGTGGGCGCGTCGGTGGCGGCGATCGCGGCGGCACCGGTTTCGCTCTCAGGGGGGCCGGATTTGAACATCAGCCACACCAACAGGGCGCAAAGCGCTACCGCGAACCAGAACCAGGGTGCCGGGTATTGTCCATGACGCAGTGGCCAGCTCATGGCTTTCCAGGTGTGGCCGTTATCGGTGGTATGCAGCAAGGCTGGAGGGTAGCCGACCGCCCAACCGGTCTTGCCAGATTGATCCATGGCCAAGGCCAGGCGTGTCGAGCCGGCTGCGCTCTGCGCCGGGCTCCAGGTTTCCCCCCCATCCTCAGTCGCCAGGATCAATCCGCCATTGGCGCTGACCCAGCCCTGCCGACCGTCCTTGTGCATATGCAGATCGGTCAGGGAAATCCCCGCCAGTCGATGCTTGACTCGCCAAAGGCCTCCACCGTCGAGGGTCTTGGCAATCATGCCGTTGTCACCGGCGACCCAACCGGTACGGCCATCGGCCAGGAACTCGATGGCGGTCAGGTTCATGGCCAAGGCTTCAAGTCCTGCATCGGAAGACATCATCAAGGGCGATGGCAGCATGCTGATCACCCGCCAGGTTTCGCCGGCGTCTTCACTGCTGGCAATCAAGCCCTGGTCACCCACTGCCCAGGCCTTGGTTCCATTTGCATCCAGATGCACCGCCTTGAAGGCGCCGTCTTCAGGGATCGGGCTCTTGTCGTTTGCCTTCTGCAACGCGGCCTGGTGCCAGGTAGTGCCGCCGTCACGAGTAAAAAGCAGGCTGTGGTTGCGCCCGGCCGCGACCCCCACGGTACCGTTCTGCGCAAAAGCAATCTGCAGCAGATCGCTTTGGGTGGGGCTGGGCTGGACTCTCCAACTGGCCCCGGCGTCGTTGCTGGCCAGGATCTTGCCGTTGTCGCCCACAGCCCAGGCTCGGGTGCCGTCGTCCAGCAGGCTCAATCCATTCAGGCGGTTGTGGGCAATAGGCGTACTGCTGTCCCAACTGCTCCCGGCGTTGTTGGAGCTGAGGACGGCACCAGACTCGCCGACCGCTACAACGGTGTTGCCGTCGGCACTGACCTGGACACTGCGCAACAGCATATGCGCGGCACTGGTTACAGGCACCCAGGAGGACGAGCCGCTGCTGGCGCCGGTGATTATCGTGCCCGCGTCACCCACGGCGATGCCGGGGCCACTTCTGGTGGCTTGCGCCAGCAGGTTCCGATCCAGTTGCAGGTCCTTGGGCGCGGGTGCCATGGGCTCCGGTACCGGCGGCATGATGGATTCAGCGGAATCTGTGGGTGAGGGCGTGGGCACCGCAAAGGGGCTGTTGCCCGGCAGGTTGCGACCATCACACATCAGCCGATGACGCTTGGCCGCATGGGATGCCGGCAGGTACGCACTGGTACTGGAGTCCTGGCGCTGGGGGCCAAAGAACGACAGGCTTCGCAGATCTGCGTAGGTTCCGCTGTCGATCAAGCTCCAGGTAAAACCATCGGCGCTGAACAGCAGGGTGCCTTGGTCCCCGGCGGCCCATAGTCCTTCAGCGCTTCCAGTGATGGTGTTCAGAGTGGCCCGGGTTTGAGTGACATGGGGCGTCGACCAACTGCGACCGTAGTTTGAGGAACTGACAATGGTGCCGTTTTCGCCCACCGCCCAGCCGTACGGTCCGACGAACCACAGGGCCTTGAATTGGGGGGCAAGCCGGTCAGGTGTGGCGAGAGGCAGCTCCACGAAGGACTTATCCCATGACCGGCCCTGATTGAGGCTGAACAAGATGGAGCCTTTGGCTGTAATCCAGCCATAACGACCATCTGCGCTGAAATGTATCGAAGAAATCCCCGAACCTTTGACGCCTCTTCGCGTCCAGCTTGCTCCTTCACCGTCCGCTTCACGGGACAATAGAACGCCAGAGGCACTGACGGCCCAGACTTGACCATTGCGCGGGTTGACTTCGACGCTGACCAGATCGATCAATCCATCACGCTTGGGATTCAAGGACTGAACCTTCCAATCGGCTCCGGCATTGTCGGTGCTCAGAATGGTGCCGCCGTCACCGACTATCCAGCCCCGTTGCCCGTCGGACTGGAAGCTCACGCTGCGCAGATTGGCAGCTACAACAGGCTTATGAGGCTTCCAGGTCTTGCCGGCATCGGAAGTACTCATGATGCTGCCGCCCAGCCCCACAGCCCACGCTTTATCGGGGCCAACCACGCTGACCGAGGTCAAGGAGGAGGGCAGCGCAGGCAGGCGAAGGGGGGCATTTCGTTCAATGGGCGTGGTGAGCCACTCGAGGAAGGTTGCGTCATGCCGTACGGGATAAGCCGAAGGAGCCTGCCACCATGCCGTGACCGCGGTAACGCCCAGCAACAGCAACGCGAGAAAACCCAGAGAGGGGCGCATATTCAGCGGCGATCTTGCCCGTTGCCCAGCTGGCGTTTCCTTTCGAACGTCCATGTTTTCGCTCCCTGCATCAGTTGTCCTGAAACAACGAATCAGCCCGGTCAACTAGTAATAGTTGACTTTAGCGCAGATGCACCGAGCGCACTGGAAAGTCATGCGGCTATATAACTAAACTAAATGGTTGTTTGGGTGGATTATACGTAAAACCTATAAAGTGCAAAGCGAGAGGAAATGTAGAGAGTTTATTCAGTTGCCGAGTCATCGGGAGATTGACTCCCACTTCAACGTGAATTTGATAAAGGCCGGATCGACGCTATTCTCACCAAGGAAAGTAATCTTAATTATTTCCAAATACGTGTTAAATATCTGGGCAGGAGCCAAGAGACATGACAGGGGAAGAACTGATTAGCGCTATAGTAAGCAACCCAATACTCATGGGGTTGGAAGATTGTCCTGGTGTGCCAGCTCAGATGAGCTGCGCTGTTTACGGGAAGCTGCAAGATGACGATGGAAAAGATGTCATTACAGGTGTCATTGCAAATGATACGAGCATGAAGTACCAAATCGGCCAGGCAATTTTATTTAATGATGATCGCTCGAAGACAGCTGTCTGGCACTTTGCTATAGAATCACCGGTTCATCACTTTGTCGTTATCCCTTGGTATAACCCGTCAAGTGGAGCGATGTATACAAAAGTGTATACGGTGTTTATGGCCTATGAGCTTAAAAAAGAGACCGGTAAGAAAGGATACACGGTGCGTGAGTATGTCGAGAAAGCCCCTCCAGCCCCTAGCGGGACTAAAGGCTACAAGAAAAGTTGGACGGAAACAGAATTAAGCACCATGCTTTCTGACTTACTAACTAAGGAAAACGCTTGGGAAGACTATTTCGGCAAGGTTGGAAAAGCTCAGGCAAAAAAAATCCACTACTATAAATACAAAATAACAACACTAAACTCTGCAGTTTCCAACGTGAATCAATACCGAACGCTCTGTAAGAAGACTACTTGACCATCCTGGCGACCGCGTCACGCTTGGCCTGCGGTTACCCAAAGCCCACTTTCAATGCTGCGATATGCAGGTGGGCCTCGGCCAGCAATCTCGATCTTTATCCGGATGCTTTCTTGGCCAATGAGGATCACGCGTCCTACCTCTATGACATGAATCGCTACGGTGAGGGCGGGGACGAGGGCCGCTGCTGGGTCGAGACGCATATCACTTCGCCGACCCGGTTCCTTCAATTCGCACAAGGGCAGATCAACATCCGCACTTCGCACTGTGGCGGCAGCATTACCCGTGCCGACTATATTTCGCCTAGTGCGTTGGAGCAGATGCTGGGGCTGTCGCGCTGTGCGGAGTGGATGCTAAGGCTCGATTCAATCGAACTGAGCGAAGCAGAGTCCCGAACGTTGGCATTGGCCAAGGATGCCCAGGCTCGACATGCGCGAGGTGAGGCTACAAAGGATTAGATTGGTCAGTCCGAGCGTGCTTTGGTCAAGGCACTCGCCCAAGGGGTAGCGAAATTGGCGGGGCAGCCCATCGCGGGGCAAGCCCAGTATCACCGGTGTCTCCAGGACGGTGGGGGGAGCTGTAATTGCCCGATCATTGTTGCCGATCACCAGTCCATAGCGCTTCATTGCAGATATCCAAGTTCAAGATGGTGGAGTTTCTGCGAGCGCGGAGCCAGGGGCAAGTATGACGTGGACGCGCACCGAGAAAAAAAGGTCGACTCAGATAAGGGTTGGCAATGCCGCATATAACTAAACTAAATAGATGTTTAGTTTAGTTATAAGTAAGACCTATCAAAGGCAGAGTGAAAGGGGATGTATAGAGTTTATTCAGTTACCGGGTCAATCAGGAGATTGCCGTGCTGTTCGGCTGTTGTCATCATCCGCCCACTTCAATCATTGCCAGGACAAGGACCGCCACACATGCCCATTTATCTAGCCGCTGACAGTCAACTCAAGGTCGGGAGCGCTTTGGTGCTGGAAGCACCCGCAGAGTCAGGAACCTGCGTCGTGGTTTTTGAGGACGATGAACACACCGGCTATTTCTATGCCCTGGATACCGCCAGCGGCGACAACCCGATTCAGGACGCGCTGCATATCTACAACGTCACGGACGTTTCGGACCGTGAAAAGCCATCCGTTGTGAAAGTTGGCTGGTCCACCGATCACCGCAAGGCGGTGTTGCTAATCAATGATTATCCGCACGCGGTTTTTGATTTCGACGCTCAGCAGGGATATTGCCGATCCGGATTTCCACCCCAGATAGGCAAAGGTTGGTCCGAGGCCGGTCATCAGTGGGACGAGGCTGCATTGGAGCTGTTTGCCTGAAAGGCCTGGGTAGCCAGGCTGTTTTTCCTTATGAGCCAAGCCGGTGAAAATCTGCAGGCCGGAGCTTCAAATCTGGCCTGCACTGACCTTGATAGCGCATTACATAACTACACATATAGCGCATTACATAACTACACATAATGTATATTATGTTAAATTACGTATTATGCCGGCATTGATCTGCTGCTCGCTCACGCGGTTAAGCATCTGTCGCATTCAGGGCATTGATGCGCCAATCACGTTTTGAGTGGCCTGGTCATAAACCAGCTCTGACCAGCCCTCCCAGATCAACAAGCAAGAGGCTTGTGATAAACAATCGCCACATCTCTCAGCGCCAACAACTGGATGACTCCACTGCTCCATGTAACACCTACAGTGCTACGGACTGAACCTTACCCAGGCGCCAAAGAAATTTCTCATCTTCATCGAACAGACGAGTTCTTTGCACTCAACAAGTCCTGGGAACAGCAAAGACCCTTACAATTTCCTCAGCGCAAACGGCGTCATGAAATCTGCTTTCATAAAAATCAAAAGCAGTTTCTACCCCGCAGTTGGAAAAAAGCCTTTTTACTTCCTGCATCTCCCGTGACTCAAGACCTTCATCATTTCCTCGTACCTTTTCCAAAAAACCGACCGAGGCCGGCTTTGGATAAATAAATATATTAGGTATGAGGATGCCTTGTTCCTCCAAGCCCTCAAAGTCTGTAAAAGTCACGGCAAAAAACACACGTTCACTTCTTGATACTTCTAGAATTCTTAAAGTATTCAAAAGAAACACAGCAAGCCCTGTCAGAAAGCTAGAAGCCCCGCTGCCGCTCAGCTCATCCTTCAAAAGCTTTAAGCGGCTGTATCTTGATACAAGCGGAATTTCTTCAAAGCTCTCATAGTTCTCGAAGAACACATCCATGTCATTGTACGGTTCTTCGCTGATTATTTTACTGTAGATATCTGTAAGCTTCATTTTTAGGACGGGCTCCATCCGCACTTGTTAAGTCATTAATTTGATTTCTTTTGCTCTGCTATAAAACTTTAAAAACTGTTAATGAAGTGCGGCCTTATATCAGGAACGTAAGTACCGCTTACCCCGTCACCGCCTGATAAACAACCCGGTGCGCCTCGGTCGGCAGCGGCACTTCCCACTTGAACAGCATGCGGCGGATATCATCGTTGCGCAGCGAGGTGTCGCGCTTCTGGTTGCGCCGCATGATTTCGTCCTCGGGGCGCTCCAGGTAAAGAATCTCCACCTGCGCGCCGTAACCGTAGAGCAGGTCCAGAGTGCGGTTGCGCATCTGCGCCGACAGGTGCGTCGAGTTCCACACAAAGGGTTTGTGCTCGCGCAACAGGGCCTTGGCCCGGTCGATGGCGTAGTGCGCAGCGGCGCCCTCGTTCTGTCCATGGCGCAGGCCAAGGGCCTGGCGCGCGTCGTCGAATGACACCACCGGCAGATCCGGGTAGTGCTGTGCGGTCCAGGTGTCCTTGCCACTGGCCGGCAGGCCCGAGAGCATCACCACCGACGAACCCTGCGGCGCATGCAACGGGTAGTCGGGATGTACCCGGGCGCCACGCAGGTACTGGATACGTGTGTAGTCGTCGGCAAAGGCCCGCGGCCCGTGCAGGCAGCCCTCCTCCTCCGCCAGTTCGCGCCACAGTTCGATGGCACTCAGCACATCGGCCTTGCCGGCGTAATCGCGGCCCTGCATATCGGCCTCGGCCACGGCACAGAGCATCCACAACGGCAGTTCCCAGGACAGTTTGTGCAACAGGAACTCAGCGCTGCGGCCGCTGCGATCACCCTGCAGGGCGAAGAACGGCACCTGGTGCACGGCGATGATGCGGCAGATCTGCTCACGCAACTCGAACGGCACACCGGCGCGCCACAACAGCAGCCGCGCATCCACCGCGCCCCGGCGTGAATGACCGGGCTGGCCGATACGCCCGGTATCCGGGTCGATCACTGTGGTGTCAGGCTTGGCGATGTCGTGCAACAGGGCAGCGAAGAACAGCACAAAGCGCTGCTCGGCGCTGGCCTGCTGGTAGGCGGGTTGGGCCAGTAATGCTTCGACCACCAGGCAGGTATGAATCCATACATCGCCCTCGGCGTGGTAGATCGGGTCCTGCGGTGTGTCGGCCAGGCGCGCCAGGGCCGGAATGGCCGCCAGGCAGGCGGCGGTGTCCATATCGCGCCCCGGCTCGGGGACCAGTTGTTGCAGTTGTCGAATATCCATTTCGGATGCTCCTTCAGTAGCCGTGGCGTGGGCCCTGCCAGTCCATGGACAGGCGCGGTGCATAGAGATCGACGCCGTCGGCCAGTTGATTGGGGATAAAGGGTTGGTTGGCATGGTGCTGGTCGGCATCGAGGATGGCCTGGACAAAGTCCTGGCGTACCCACTTGAGCCGGCCAAGGGTCTGCTGCTCGTCCTCGAGCTTCAGGTACAGGCCCTCCATGCGGCTGGAGCGGTCGCACTGGCGCCAGGCACGGGCCAGGTCGAGGCCTTCGCGGCGCACCACCTGCTCGAATACCTGGCGCCAGTGCGCGGTCTTGGCCAGCGAATCGCCCACCAGCGCTAGCAGCTCGGCATGCCGGCGCGGCGCCGGGCCTTCGTACAGCACAGGCACCGACAGCACCGGCCCACCCTCGAGCAGGCACCGGCGCGCCGCGGTGGAGAGGAACAGCCCTGTGGCGCGATCCCACACATCGAACTCGCAGAAGTAATGTGGCAAGTGGTCGTAGAACACCGAGTGCTTCTTGTGTAGCCACTCGCCATACAGCACGAAGCGATCTTCCAGGCGTTCCAGCAACCAATGCTCGTGGGCCGAGGCCCACTGCTTGAACAGATTGAACTGACGCTCGCGCCCACCGCCGGTGAGGTAGTGACCGCGAGATTGCAGGCGCAACTCGCCGCCTGCGCTAAAGCTGATGCCGGTGTTGGCACCATCGAGTTTTTCTTCCACCACCAGCCACTGTCCGGCCAAAGCGGCATAGCGCATCTGGCCAGTATCAGTGTCGCCATCTTGCAGGCGCGAGCCTTGCAGGTGGGGCGTACGGGGGTATTTGAGCAGTTCCAGGTTGTGCGCGGTGGCACGAATATCCGTGTGCATGGGTTTGTCCTCGAAAAAAGAGAAAAACCAACGACAGGATCAGGCAGGCATGGCAATGAAGCGCCGCCGCGCACAAGCACGGGCAGCCATCAGGCAGGATGGACCGTCGTCGGTATCAGGCGTGTTGGCTGGCGTAGGGCACTGGCTTCACCACTTGGAGAATAGGTTGCAGAGGCTTTAGGGCGCGCATTCAACAGCAGATAGCGGCATCAGGTCAAGCCCCGAAAGGACAAAACCCCAGCGTCCCTGTCTACGCGAAACACCCGAGCTTTTGTCATGAAAAAAACCGCCTGGCGCTCATAGGGTGCAGCCAGTCATAACCCGATAAGGAATCGATCATGAAACTTTCAGGCGTGCTGATGGCTGGAGTCATTGGCCTGGCACTAGCACCTTTGGCCCAGGCTTCGTCCATGGCTGACAGCGAAGAAAAAGCCCAGTTACGCAAACTCTTCTGCGAATCGAAGGGCGGCGCCGATATCACTGCGCTGGGGGAGTTGAAGAAATCCGACGACGTCGGCGCCGTGGTGGTGTGCAAGCTCCCGCCGTCGCCCACCACCGTGGTGGAAAACCAGGCGGCATCGAGCCTTGCCGCGCTGCCATTGACACCTGTCACGGCAACGCTTGCGCCACCGTCCGGGGTCTACAAGCTCGCCCCGGGAGCCAGCAGCGTCAACACTTCATGCTCGGCCAACCTGGCCATCGCCAAATGGGCGGGCTTTCCCAATACCAGCAACGGCAACGCCACCTTGAACTGTCGCGGATACAATGCCGGCGCAGCAGGCGGTACGCTGGGGTGCAAGATCGAATGGACCGGGCCGACCCAGGTTGCCATCGGGGTCACCCCTTACGGCGGCCAGGTGGCGGTGAACTTCAATTGCCAAGCCCTGTACTTCGGCTCCGTCGGCACGGTGATGGATTTCAGCTACGCCGATCCGACTTATCCGCGCATCCGCTACGGCTCAGTCCAGGCCACCAGCAGCATGACCATCACCCAGTGAGGCCTCGCCGGCTCGGCTGAACGTCGCTCCAGCGCCGGCAGGGTCGCTCCCTGCCGGTCACCCTCCTCTGCATCACTGCTTGCCGCGCATGCTGTTGCGCCATATGCGGTAGGTCCTGATCCCCGAACGCACCGAACCGAACAGCAACTGGCTGTCCATTTCCCGGGTCATCCCCGAACGTTCCAGCATCGCCAGGAAAGTACCGCGGGCACGGGCGATTGCGAAGTAGATGCCCTGGGCGGCCAGGGTCTCGCGGATTTCCCGCAGCACCGCGATACCGCTGACATCGATATCGGTCACCGCCTCGGCATCGAACAGCACCACCTCGGGCTGAGTCTCGCGCTGCACGGTGTCCAGCAGACGCATCTTGAAGTAGTCGGCGTTGAAGAACAGGATCGCGTCGTCGAAGCGATACACCACCAGGCCGGGCACCGTGCGGGCTTGCGGGTACTGGCGGATATCCACCTGGCCTTCGATGCCCGGCATCCAGCCCAGCACCGCGTCGGTGGGTTGGTAGATGCTGTACAGCAGGCGCAGGATGGCCAGGGTCACGGCGAACATGATGCCCGGCAGCACCCCCAGTCCCAGCACACTGACGGTGGTCAGCAGGCATAGGCAGAACTCGAAGCGGCTGAGTCGGTAGATTTGCTTCAGAGACTTGACGTCGAGCAGGCCCCAGCCCGCCATCAACAGCACCGCGCCCAGGGCCGGCTGCGGAATCCACGCCATGGGCGCGGTAAAAAACAGCAGAATCAGCGCAATCGCCAGGGCGGCGATGATGCCCACCAGCTGGCTCTTGCCTCCGGCCATGTCATTGACCGCGGTACGCGAATCCGCACCGCTGATGGCAAAGCCCTGGGAGGCTCCGGCCGCCAGGTTGCTCAGGCCCAGGGCGATAAATTCATGGTTGGCGTTGATCGCGTAGCCATGGCGCGCAGCGAAGCTGCGGGCAGTGAGCATGGCGCTGCAGAAGCTCACGGTAGCGATGCCCAGCGCGTCGCGCAGCAGGCTCTTGCTTTCCTCCAGGGTGGTCTTGGGCCAGGACAACTCCGGCATCCCGGCCGGCACATGACCGAGGATCGCCACTCCGAGGCGGTCGAAACCCAATAGCCCGGCCAGCAAGGTGAACAGCGCCACCGTCAGCAGCGCTGCTGGCAGGCGCGGGTAGCGTCGCGGCAGCCAGATCAAAAGGCCCAGGCTGGCCAGGCCAACGACCAGGGTCAGGCCATGGATCTCCCCCAGACGCTGGAGAAAGTCCACCAGCCCCAGAATGAAGCCGTCGCCTTCGATCTTGAAGCCCACCACCTTGCCCATTTGTCCGGCGATCAGGCTCAAACCGATCCCGTTGAGGTAGCCGATGAGGATCGGCCGCGAGAAGAAGCTGGCGATAAAACCCGCCCGGGCAATCCCGGCGGCAATCAGCATCAGGCCCACCAGCACCGTGACGATCATCGACAATTCGACAGTACGCTGCAGGTCGCCCATGGCCAAAGGCGCCACGGCCCCGCCGAGCATGGCGCAAGTGGCGGCATCGGGGCCGACCATCAGTTGCCGCGAGCTGCCGATCAAGGCATAGACGATCATCGGCAGCACACAGGCGTAAAGCCCGTACTGCGGCGGCAGGCCGACAATCTGCGCATAGGCGATGGCGATGGGGATCTGGATAGCCGCCACGGACAACCCGGCCCGCAGGTCGGCGCGCAACCATTCGCGGCGGTAGTGCAACAAGTTGGACAGGCCAGATAGACAGCGGGATAACGACATGCCGGGTCCTTTCGAAATATTCCGTTTTGTTCTTTGGCTGCGCTCTTGTTTGGCAAGGCGACGCGGGGCGTTATTCAAGCGAATCGGGCAACTTAGCGCCATGAGCTGGAGCAGCTTTTGCTTCGATTCACCCAGGTGATTGGCCATGGGCAACCCGCTGAGGCGGAGC
Organism: Pseudomonas sp. 910_21; assembly: GCF_052850735.1. Taxonomy (NCBI): domain Bacteria; kingdom Pseudomonadati; phylum Pseudomonadota; class Gammaproteobacteria; order Pseudomonadales; family Pseudomonadaceae; genus Pseudomonas; species Pseudomonas sp. 910_21. The sequence goes on from NZ_VXCY01000006.1 coordinate 73,134, forward strand.
TGGTGGTGAGCTTCGGCCGCTATAGATGAACAACCACCCCCATTCATGGGACGCCAAGCCAGCTATAACGGCGCGTTGCCTTGATGACGCGCCACCTCCCGGTGCATGTCGTCGCGCTCGTAGCCAAGCAGCTAATGACCGTCGGTCACCTACCTTGAAACGTCTCGGTGTTCGCTCCATTGGTCGGAGAGTTTCTTGACTAGCATTAAACCGCGCTAAGACTTTAACCGGAATTGTTAGAGGTGATGCCCAAGTGGCTCTGGACAGAAGGTTAATCCGCAGGAAACGGATTGACTCGTACGTTCGCTCTGACCTAGTGCCTATGAGGCCGATATGGAGATCATCTCTGTGGTGGATGTACCGCGATGGATGGACACGATTTCCCCTGACCCCCTCGAGACGGCCGACTGACGCCCGAACACGAGCCAGAGGAAGCCGTTTATGGCAATAACGCAAAACAACCGTTTGGTACAGGTTGACAGTCCCCTCGGCGGCGATGTCCTGTTGCTGCAGAGCATGGAAGGCAGCGAAGAGCTGGGGCGGTTGTTCCACTACGAATTGGACCTCACCTCCGAAAACCGAGCGATCACGTTCGACCAGTTGCTGGGCAAGCCGATGGGCCTGACCCTGGAGCTACACGACGGCAGCAAACGCTATTTCCACGGCATTGTCTGCAGCTGCCGGCAAGTGACCGGCCACGGTCAGTTCGCCGGCTACCGCGTCAGCCTACGGCCCTGGTTCTGGCTGCTCACGCGCACTTCGGACTGCCGGATTTTCCAGAACAAAACGGTGCCGGAGATCATCAAGCAGGTGTTCCGCGACCTCGGGTACTCCGATTTCGAAGACAGCCTGAGCGGCAACTACCGCGAGTGGGAATATTGCGTGCAGTACCGCGAAACCAGCTTTGACTTCGTCAGCCGGTTGATGGAGCACGAAGGCATCTATTACTACTTTCGCCATGAGCAGGCGCGTCATGTACTGGTGTTTGCCGACGCCTATGGCGCCCACTCCACGGTGGCCGACTATGACTCGGTGCCCTTCTTCCCGCCCGATCGGCAAATGCGCGAGCGCGACCATTTCTACGATTGGCAACTTGAGCGGGAAGTCCAACCCGGTTCTCTGGAGCTAAACGACTACGACTTCAAGCGCCCCCGCGCCAGACTAGAGGTGCGCTCCAGTGTGTCGCGCAGTCACAGCAACGGCGACCACCCGCTCTACGACTACCCCGGAGCATACGTACAGAGCAACGATGGCGAGCACTACGCGCGTACCCGCATCGAAGCCATTCACAGCCAGTTCGAGCGCGTGCAGCTACGCGGCCGCGCCCGGGGGCTGGGCTGCGGCCATTTGTTCAAGCTGACCGGCTACGAGCGCGAGGACCAGAACCGCGAATACCTGGTGGTGTTCGCACGCTATCAGATCCGCCAGGAACTCTATGAAAGTGCGCAGTTGGACCTGTCCGAGCAGTTCACCAGCGAGCTGGACTGCATGGATGCCAGCCAGGCCTTCCGCCCTCTCCCCCTGACCCCCATGCCCATTGTTCGCGGGCCGCAGACCGCCGTGGTGGTCGGCCCCGATGGCGAGGAGATTTGGACCGACCAGTATGGCCGGGTCAAAGTGCATTTCTACTGGGACCGCCACGACCAATCCAATGCCAATAGCTCCTGCTGGATGCGCGTGTCCCAGGCCTGGGCCGGCAAAAACTGGGGGGCGGTGCAGATCCCGCGGATCGGTCAGGAAGTGATCGTCAGTTTCATCGAAGGCAACCCGGATCGGCCGATCATCACTGGCCGCGTCTACAACGCCGAACAGACCGTGCCCTACGCGCTACCGGCCAATGCCACTCAGAGCGGGGTGAAAAGCCGTTCGAGCAAGGACGGCTCACCGGCCAATTTCAATGAAATCCGCATGGAGGACAAGAAAGGTGCAGAGCAACTGTTTATCCATGCCGAGAAGAATCAGGACATCGAGGTCGAGAACGACGAGACCCACTGGGTCGGCCACGACCGCAGCAAGACCATCGACAACGACGAGACTGTGCACGTCAAACACGACCGCACCGAAACCGTCGATCACCACGAGACCATCACCATCGGCGTCAACCGCACCGAAAGCGTGGGCAACAACGAGGACATCAGCATTGGCGTCAACCGTACCGAAAGCGTCGGCAGTAACGAGACGATCAGCATAGGCCGCAACCGCACGATCAGCGTCGGCGCCAGCGAAACCGCGACCGTGGCCCTGCAACGCACCCATGCGGTAGGTATCAACGAGACGATCGCCATCGGTGCCGCGCAGGAAGTTGTCATCGGTGCCTTTCAAACGGTGAATGTCGGGGCCTACCAAAACGTCAACGTGGGCCTCTACCAGTCGACCAATGTGGGCGCCGACCGCTCGGTGGACGTCGGAGCCAATCTTTCAACTACGGTAAAAGAAAACGAATCGCGCCAGGTCGGTGCAGGACGCACGACCGATATCGACAAGGACGATGAGCTGACGGTGGGCAAGAACCTTGTCATCGATGCCGGTGACTCGGTGACTATCAAGACCGGCAAAGCCAGCATCGTCATGAAGAAGGACGGCACCATCAGCATCAGCGGCAAGGACATCACCATAGACGGCTCTGGTGCGATCAACATCAAGGCCAACAAGAACGTGGTGATCAAGGGACGCAAGATCCTGCAAAACTAGGAGTAACGCGTATGACGGTTCAATACTCACTGCCCGCGCAGGCCCGCATCGATGGCGTAGTCGTCGGTGTACTGCTCGACCTGCCACAGGCCAGTGCGCCCTTGGTGACCTACCCCGGCTGCCCCGAGCAACAGAGCATCGCCGCCCGCAGCACCACCCTGCTCTCCCCTGAAGACATCGGCAGCCAAGTGGCGCTGATGTTCGAAGATGGCGACCCTTCCCGCCCACTAGTGATCGGCCGCCTGCTGAGCCAGGCCATGGCGCCCGAACCGCTTGCCAGCGTGCAACTGGACGACCAGCGCCTGGAACTGCGCGCCGAACGCGAGATCGTGCTGCGTTGCGGCAAGGCCAGCATCACCCTGACCCGCGCGGGCAAAGTGATCATCCAGGGCGCCTACCTGTCCAGTCGCTCCAGCGGGGTCAACCGCATCAAGGGTGGTTCGGTGCAGATCAACTAGACAGGTAGTCGCCTATGGAACTGCTCAACGCCAGCAAACTGCTTGCTGCCTATACCCAGGGCATGGAGCCCGATGGCCGCGAATCGCTGGTGGTGGTGGCCAAAGGCACGTTTAATCTGCCGCTGGACGGCCGCCCGGCGACCCTCGCCGAGACCCAGCAACCGCTGCTGATGGCCGATACCTTCCTCGGTGAACCCGGTCTCAGCGCCCCGCTGCAGGAAATGGACTTCGCCCCGGTCAAGCCGTTCTGCGATGTGCTGGTGCGCGGCAAGGCCTATGCCCCAGGCGGGCGACCCGTCAGGCAGCTGGCAGCGGGCATTCGCGTCGGTCAGATGAGCAAGGCCTTTTCCGTCCTCGGCCCCCGACAATGGCAATTGGGGCTACTGGGCGTTTCTCCCGGCTTGCCGCAGCCCTTCATCGAGCAGGACATCTCTTATACCCAGGCCTTTGGCGGCAGCCATCCGATAGCGAAAGACTCCGAATTGCGTCACTGCTACCTGGACAATCCGAGCGGTTGTGGCTGGTTCCCAAGCAGCATGGGGAGTGCTGCCATCGTCGGCATGCCGATGCCGAGCACCGAGGAATTGGGCAAGGCGATCGACAGTCCCTCTGGCGACTTCCGTCCTATGGCCCTTGGCCCCATCGGCCGCAGCTGGCCGCAACGTGCTCGCTTCGCTGGAACTTACGACGATGCCTGGCTGGCCGACCGTTTTCCGTTTCTACCGAGTGATTTCGACCGTCGCTACTTTCAGGCAGCCCCTGACGATCAGCAGATTCCTTACCTGCGTGGCGGCGAGGAGGTGTTGCTGCTCAACCTCACACGCCAGGAGCGCGCAGGCTTTCGCATCCCCGAAATGGAGGTGCCGGTGACCTTCTTTCTGAAAAAAGGCGGTCACGAGACTGTGCAAGCGGTGATCGACACCCTGCTGATCGACACAGACGCACTCCAGGTGCAGCTGACCTGGCGTGTCTCCCGTGCGCTACGACACAACATTTTCGAGATCGCTCAGGTGCTGGTCGGCACTATGTCCACAGGCTGGTGGCGCGCTCACGAACTGGGCAAGGATTACTACCCGTCGCTCTCCTCCCTGGTAAAAGCCAAGCACGCCCCCGAGGAGACAGACTGATGACTACTGCACTTTGCATCATCGGTTCCGGCATGGTCAGCGCCGTTGGCCTCAGCGCACCCGCGAGCTGCGCGGCGATCCGCTGCTCTATCGATAACTTCCAGGAAACCCGCTTCATCGACTGCGGCGGCGAATGGCTGATCGCTGCCAGCGTGCCTCTGGAACAGCCCTGGCGTGGGCGCAGCAAGCTGATCAAGATGGCCGCCTGCGCCATCGCCGAGGCGCTGCAAAGCACCCCTAACGTCGACCCGGAAAAGACCCCGCTGCTGCTGGGGGTGGCGGAAGTCGAGCGCCCCGGCCGCCTCGACGGCCTCGATAAGGGGCTGCTGCACGCCATCGAAGCCGAACTGGGCCTGCGCTTTCATCCCAGTTCCAACGTCATCGCCTATGGACGGGTCAGCGCTGCCGTGGCCCTGCTTGATGCGCGTACGCTGATCTACCAGGGCGGCCATCGCCACGTGCTGATTGCCGGCGTCGACTCCTTCTTGAGTGGACCGACGCTGGCCGCTTTCGAAGCACGCGATCGCCTGCTCACTAGCCAGAACTCCAACGGATTTATCCCCGGCGAAGGCGCCGCCGCCGTAGTGCTGGCCGCCCCCGTTGCCAGCGAAGAGCCGCAATTGGCCTGCCTCGGCCTGGGATTCGGCGTGGAGAAGGCCACCGTGGAGTCTGAAGACACTCCCCTGCGCGCCGAAGGTCTGACTCAAGCCATACGTGCTGCCCTGAGCGAAGTCGGCTGTGGCTTGGAGCAAATGGATTATCGGCTCACCGACATCTCCGGCGAGCAGTACTACTTCAAGGAAGCCTCCCTGGCCCTGAGCCGTACCCTGCGGGTGCGCAAGGAGTTCTTCCACCTCTGGCACCCGGCCGACTGCATCGGCGAAGTCGGCGCCGCCATCGGCCCGACGATGCTGGCCGTGGCCTTGGCCGCCAGCCGCAAGGGTTACGGTGACGGCCCGAATATCTTCTGCCACCTCGGCAACGACGCCGGCCAACGCGCCGCCGCCCTGCTCAGCTACCAGACCGTGAGGGCTGCCTGATGGCCAACGAGGTGTATGCCAACAATATGGAGATTTCCTGCAAGGCGGCCGACGGCAAGTCCGTCGCCTGCTTTCCGGATGTCTGCTTCACCCCGCCCGTGGCTCCGCCGACACCGATAGGGGTGCCCATTCCCTACCCCAATACGGGTATGTCCAAGGACACCACCCGGGGCACACGAACGGTCAAGATCACCCGCAAAGAGGTGATGCTCAAGGACAAGAGTTACTTCAAGACAAGTTATGGGGATGAGGCTGGGAATGCCCCCAAGAAGGGGGTCATCACTAGCAAGATCAAGGGGAAGGTGTACTTCACTTCCTGGTCGATGAATGTGAAGTTCGAAGGTCAAAACGTAGTACGGCACCTTGATATCACGACGCATAACCATGCTTCACAGCCAGGTAATACCCCTCCCTGGCCTCACCTTTCCAAGATGTCGCCGAGCACCCAGGGAAAATGCAAAAGGGAGAAAAAAAGAGAAAGAAAATCCTGCCAGGAATACAAACCGTACGGTGAAAAGAATGTGTGTAAAGAGGCCGATCTGAGCGGTGAAATGGTCAATGAAAGCGCTTGGGCCAGCAAAGCAGCGACAAGAGCCAAAGCAAACAAATGCTTGTCGGCTCGCCGCTGTCAGTTAGTACCGTACCGTCCTAAGGACGAAGCAGGTGTAGCTGGATGCTGTCCAGCACAAACACCTGACCATGTCATACCGAAAAGCTCATTTTCTGTAGGAGCGTTCAGTAACAACAAGCGCCAGCCTGGCTGGGAAGAGTATTCGAAAGATTCAGCACCTTGTATGTGCGTTGAGGGCTGGGGGAACACTCATGGGAGTCATGGTGTACGACACAGCGAGCATAAAGCTCTGGGGGTTATCGCTGGGGTCAAGAAAGGCGATATGCGCGAATTCAGTAAAGAGGCCTCCATGGCGGCCCAAAGTACTCGTGGCGCGTTTCCCGAGTCAAACTGTAGCGAACGCTGCCTAACGGCACAGTTGGCCGACGGGCATAAAAAAATGCTACCGCCAAATACCAAGCCCCCTAAAGTAAAACATTCACCAAGCGGAAGAAGTAAGCCGGCGGTATTGAACCGTACCGCGAGAAGACCCTCCCCTTGAGCCACCACCCAATAAACGGATATTCATATGGCTGACGAATGGCTGGAAGATTATTACTATGCTTATGTTGCCGCCGTAGACGCAGAGAAATCTTTTTTCGCTTTTCGGGAAATAGGACTAGATGCCCAGGACGTTTCGCACACGATTTTCCTGGAGTACAACTCTGGAAAGTGGCGAGAAGTTGGCGAGGCGACTTGGGATACCGTTGCCATGACCACCGACCGGTCACAACAAATGCTGGCAATATCCGAAGAGGGTGAAATTGGCGAAGGTTATCTCGGCTCGACCCTCAGCTTGTCAGAAATGGATCCGCCACCGCTAATGCTCAGAGGGATAAGCTCGATAGGCGAATATACCTACATATGCGGAGTGTCCCGAGAGGTGTATGTACGCCATGGATCTTCTGCTTGGCAGCCTATACATGCCCCAAAGCCTACGAGTAAAGACAGTGTTTTTGGCTTCGAAGCACTGGGCGGTTTCTCCAATGATGAAATCTATGCCGCCGGCTGGAAGGGAGAAATATGGCTGCGGGAGCAAGGTAACTGGCGGCAAATCGACAGTCCAACCAACTTTAAAATAACTGCATTGATATGCGCCTCTGATGGTTATTGTTATTTATGTGGCCGCCAAGGCACTTTGCTGCGTGGTAGAGCTGATACATGGGAAATTATCGATCTCGACGAGTTCACCGATGATTTCTGGAGCATTGCTGAACACCAAGGAAAAATATATTTAGCCACCTTGTTCGAAGTATTCGTTCTCGATGAAGATTCTTTGCAGCCAGTCAACTGGAACATGCCGAAGCCCAATACTTGCTACTGTCTATCCGCTAAAAACGGGGCGCTTTGGTCTGTCGGCCAAAAGGATATCTTGGTACATGATGGGCAGCGCTGGAGGAAACTTGCTTAACTCACTATTTCTCAAGACTTTGAAATGTACTCGAATTTGATTCCGCTGATTTTGGATCAACATGTCGAAGAAGCCAGCTTCCTCGCCGTCCTGCGGGACTATGCCTTGGGCGCACCGCACTACGACTTCGACCACCTCAGCCAACTCGACGACCGCATCGACGCCCACCTTGACGGCCTTCGAGTCGCCGGCACCTGCGGCCTGGAAACCCTGCTGGCTCAACTTGGCCCACACGCCATTGGCGAGCTGTTCGCCAGTGTGGTGCTGGCCTTCGAGGCGGGTAACGCACAGGTGTTGTCACGGCTCAGTGAGCATTTGCGAAGTGCCGTAGAAACGGAGAGCGGCTACCTGATGGCCTTGGGTTGGCTCGACTGGAAGTGGGTATCGCCCTGGGTTGATCGCCTGCTCGCCTCCCCCGACCCCCTGTTTCTCCGCCTCGGCCTGGCCGCCTGTGGCATGCACCGCCACGACCCCGGCCCTGCCCTGCTTAGCGGACTTTCCCACGCCGACCCAAGCGTCCTGGCACGTGCCGCCCGCACTGCCGGCGAGCTGCGCCGTCGTGACCTGATGCCGACAATTCGTACCCACCGTCAACACCAGGACACCGCCACGCGCTTTTGGGCCAATTGGGCCACCGCACAGATGGGCGACGAGGAAGCGCTGGAGCCGCTGCGGCAGTTCGCCGAGCAACCGGGCCAGTTCCAGTACCGCGCGCTCTGTGTATTGCTGGCCTGGCAAAGGCGTGAGCACAGCATCGCCTGGATACGCCAGTTGATACAGAACCCTGAGCAGCAACGCGTCGGCATCCAGGCCGTTGGGCTGCTGGGCGATCCGGTCAGCGTGCCCTGGCTGATCCAGCAGATGAGCGACCTGCCTCATGCCCGCGTCGCCGGCGAGGCCTTCAGCCAGATTACTGGGGCTGACCTGGCGTTACTCGATCTGGAATTGCAGGACCTGCCGGATTTCGCTGCAGGACCGAACGACGACCCTGAGGATGCCAATGTGGCCATGGACCCCGATGAGAATCTGCCCTGGCCCGACCCGCAGTTGATCGCAGCCTGGTGGCAGGCCCATGGAGGCGACTTCCAGGCGGGCGTGGGCTATGTGCTGGGGCTGGCGCAGCGCGAAAGCAGTTTTCAGCAAGCGCTTGTCCGGGGCCAGCAACGCCAGCGCATTGCCGCCGCCTACGGCATCGCCCGCTTCCGGCCGACCGAAGTGCTTTTTCCCACCAGCGCACCGGCCTGGCGGCAAAAGCGGTTGTTGTTCGGACGATGAGTAGGCGATTCATTCTCTTCTTTCGTGCCGACCCCCCCTGCAAATGCCCTGCCCCTCCTCCACAGCCAACCGTTCCAACAACAACCCCACGACACAGTGACTGCGGCAGCTGGACGCTAGGTGCCAATAAACCAAATACGCTAGACTGCCGGCCTATTTTGTTCAGGCCCCTCGTCATGCCCGCAGAGCATGTTCCCAAGCCCTATACGCTCCTGGCCATCGACGACGATCCGCAGTCGTTGATCGTGCTGTCGAAAACCCTGACCACCGAATACGAAGTGCTGCTGGCGAAGAACAGCGAGCGTGGCCTGGCCCTGGCTCGCAGTGCCAGCCCCGATCTGATCATTCTCGATATCCTGATGCCGGAGATGGATGGCTTCCAGGTGCTCAGCGAGCTCAAGAGCCATCCAGCGACTGCGGCCATTCCGGTGATTTTCCTGACCTCGCGCAGCAGCGTCGAAGACGAACGCCTGGGGTTGCTGCTGGGCGCCGCCGATTACATCGCCAAGCCGATTTCGCCGCCGGTGGTACTGGCGCGGGTGGCAACGCAACTGGGCTACCGCAACAAACCCCTGCATGGCCTGCAAGCCGTTGCCGGACCCTGCGCCGGCAGCGACATGCGCGACGGTTTTGTCAGTGCATTGTCCCTGCAACTGGCCGGCAATCCGCAGATCCGCCTCCAGGCCCTGCTCGATACCCTGTCGATTCTGCTGCGTAGCAGCCCGAGCCGGCGCGACCCCGCAGCCTTGCGCAGCGCTGCCTGCCTGGCGCTGATGGGCCTCAATCAGCCGGGCAGCCGCATCGATCAGGCCCTGGGCAACAGCAGGCTGCTGATTGAAGAGATTCTTGCCCACGCCGAGCCGGAAGACCCGATCCTCAACCTGGCCTGGAAACTCACCCACGCCGATGCCTTGCTCAAGGGCCCCAGCGAGCTGCACCTCTGCGAGCAGTTGTCCCTGTCGGCCCGTCTGTTCGCCCTGGCGCTGAACTACCACCTGAGCCTGCTCCAGGCCAGCACCGAGGACCTCCACAGTCGACATGCTCAAGCCATGGGCCAGATGTATCGCCAGCCCGGGTTCGAGCAATGCATCGCCGGCGACCCGGAGCTACTGTCGGCGGCCTTGCTGAGTTCGTCACAGAGTTTTCTCGGCCGGTGAACGGATGGTGAGCCTGGCCAATGCCTAACTTCGCAGATCTGGAGCTGTTCATTCTGATCGCCGAGCTGCAGGGCCTGTCCCCTGCCGCTCGTGTCATGTCGATCACCCCGGCTGCCGCCAGCCTGGGGCTCAAGCGCCTGGAAAACCGCCTCGGCGTGCGGCTATTCACCCGCTCCACCCGCACCATGAAACTTACCCCCGAGGGCGCACGCTACCTGGAAAGTGCCCAGCACGCCTTGAAGATCCTGGCCAACGGCAAGCGTTCGCTGCGCCACGATGACGGCATGCTGGAACTCACGGTGTCTTCCGACCTGGGCCGCAACCTGTTGCTGGACATGCTCGCCCGGCTCAAGCAGGAGCGGCCGCGCATGTACATCAAGCTGGCGCTGAGCGACAAGGAAGAGGACCTGCTCAAGGGCCGCTTCGATGCGGCGTTGCGCTACGGCAAGAACCAGGCCCTGGATCTGGTCGAGCTGCCGGTGCTCAAGCAGCATTACTTCATCGCCTGCGCCGCGCCCGATTACCTGGCTGAGCATGGCCAGCCTGAGTCGCCGGAACAGCTGAGCGAGCACGAATGCATCATCTGCCACAGCATTGGCCGCCCGGAGAGCCGCTGGCGTTTCCATGGGGCCGGCAAGGTCGAGGACGTGCCGGTGCAAGGGCATTTTTGCTGTGATGATGGCGATGCGGCGCGGCGCTGGGCCGTGGCCGGCCATGGCGTGGTCAACCTGCCGCTGCTGAATGTGGTCGAGGACCTGCTCGCCGGTCGCCTGCTGCCGCTGCTGCCCGGCTGGCAGTCCGACGCGGCGCCGCTGAATCTGGTGGTATCGCACCGCTCGCAGATCACTTCGTCGTTGCGCGCCTTGCATCAATGCCTGGTCGAGCACTGCACCGACCGTATGGCTCGCTATCAGGCCCTGACCCAGAACACCCGCTAGCCCTCAAAGTCGACAAGCAGGTCATGGGCCTGCTGGAACTCCAACCGGTAGATCCGCTCTTGAATGGCCCGCAGAGGGCCGCACGGGTATTGCTCGTAGAGCTCATCGATCAGCGCCAGGGCCTGGGCATTATGGCTGCGCAGCAGCTTGGCCAGACGCGCCAGCGCCAACACTTGTTCAGCGTCCAGTTCCCGGTGTTGCGGTGCCTGATCCCCGTCCGCCGCCGCTGGCAGGGATGCCAGGCCGGCCAGCACTGGCTCCAGGCACTGCGCCAGCTGCTCGATCAGCGGCCCCAGCTCTGCCGGCCCGGTCGCCTGCTCCTCCAATTGCCCGGCGGCCTCTTGGACCGCCGTGGCACCGATGCTCCCGGCATTGCCCAGTAGGCTGTGGGCCAGAAAGCCGATGGCGGCCAAGTCGCCTGCGGCATGGGCCTGCCACAAGCGCTCGATGACCTGCTGCTGGCTGTCACGAAAGTCGGCCAGGAGTTTGCGGTGCAGGGCCAGGTCCTGGTTCACCACCGCCAGCCCGCGCGCGGTGTCGATTCCTTCATAAGTCGAGTTCAAGACGCTTGTAGCCGGAGGCGCCGGAACTTGCGCTAGCGGCACGTCCGTCGCTTTGATCCAGCGCACCAGGGTCCGATAGAACGCCGCGACCTCCAGGGGCTTGCTCAACAGATCGCTCATGCCGGCCGCCAGCGCCCTGCCCTGCACATCGGTCTGGCTACTGGCGGTCACGGCGATGATCGGCAGCGACTGCAGGTGCGGATAACCGCGAATCTTGCGGGTCGTGCCGAAGCCGTCCATGACCGGCATCTGGCAATCCATCAGCACGGCGTCAAAGCGCCCTTCCTCAAGCAGCAGACGTAGGGCCTCGGCGCCGTTCACCGCCAGCACCACCTGTACCCCGACGCGCTGCAGCAGGCCCTGCAACACTTCCTGGTTGAGCCGGTTGTCCTCGACCACCAGCACCCGCGTCCCCGCCAGCCAGCGTGCCGGGTCATTGATCGCGCCCTGCCCCGCTGCGGCGCCGCTCGATGGCCCGGCAGGCGCGGTGCAGTTTGCCTCAAGCGCTACCGGCGGCAGGCTCAACTGCACGCTGAACTTGAACGTAGCGCCCTGCCCCGGCCGGCTTTTCACCCAGATATCGCCTTGCATCAGTTGCACGATTTTCTTCGAGATGGTCAGCCCCAGGCCGCTGCCGCCGTAACGCCGACTGATGGACCGGTCGGCCTGGACAAAGACATTGAACAAGCGGGCCTGCTGCTCGTCGCTGATGCCCACCCCGGTGTCGGTGACGCTGAAGCACAGCAGGGCCTGCTGATCCCACTGCCGCATCAGGCACACCCCGATACAGACATGGCCGGCCTCGGTGAACTTGATCGAGTTGTCCACCAGGTTGGTCAGCACCTGGGCCAGGCGCAGTGGATCACCGACATAACGGCGCGGCAGTGAAGCGGGAATATCCAGTTGCAGCCGCAGCGCCTTGTCTTGGGCGCGCTGGCGGACCAGCAGCAACACATCGTCCACCAGCTCCCGCAGATCGAAGCCCACTTGCTCCATGCTCAGCTTGCCGGCTTCGATCTTCGACAGATCAAGCACGCCGTTGATGGTGCCCACCAGGTGTTTGGTCGCACGGTCGATCTTTTCGATGTAGTCGCGCTGCACCGGCTCCAGCGGCAAGTCCAGTGCCAGATGAGCCATGCCGATGATTGCGTTGAGCGGCGTGCGGATCTCATGGGACATGCAGTCGAGAAACTCCGACTTGGCCTGGGTCGCCCGCTCGGCATCCCGTCGTGACTGCTGGATTTGCGCTTCCACCGCCTTGCGCTCGCTGATGTCCTGCAGCACCCCGGTGACCCGCGTCGGCGCCCCATTGGCGTCGCGCTGCATGATCTTGCCGATGTCCAGCACCCACAGCCATTGCCCCGCCTTGTTGCGCATGCGGTATTCGGCGCGGTACTCGCCGACTTCATCGTTCAGGTGCGCCTTGAGCCGGGCCATGACCGGCTCGTAGTCGTCCGGATGCACCAGAGCGGTCCAGCGCTCCAGGCCATGGCCGAAAGCCTGTTCCATCTGCTGTTTGCTGTAGCCGAGAATCTGCAGCCAGACATCGTTGTTGATGACCGTTCCCAGGCTGAGGTTCCAGTCCCACAACCCCAGGGCCCCGCTTTGCAGGGCCATGTCCAGACGCTGTTCGCTCTGCTCGATCTGCGCCACGTCGCGCTTGTGCCGCCGGGCATCGGCCAGACGCCGCAGGCCGCCCCATAGCAAGAGCAAGAACACCAGGGCACTCAGCCCCTCGATCAACAGCACCTGTTCCCCCGGCAACAGCGTATCCAGGTCGCCCAGGGTGATCAGGGTCCAAGGACCGCTGGGGTCGTTCCAGTCGAAATCCACCCGGGACAGGCTGTAGCGCCGGCCGTCCAGCCGAACCACCGGCTGATGGGCATCGAAGGGCAAGCGCTCGGGCACCCCGTTGGCAAACGGGTAGTCACTGAACTGGCGACGGATCTCTCCGGTGAAGCGGTTCCAGGGCCAGGCCCGATCGGACTTGAGCACAAAGGCCGGGGAACTGGCGGCCAGTACCACGCCACTGGGTGACAGGATCATCTTCAGGTCGTCGCTGTACGGCTTGCTCAGGCTGGCGTCGAGCCTATCGGCATCAAAACGCGCCACCAGCACCCCGATCACCTTGTCCTGACGCGTACGCGACTCGAAGATCGGCACCGCCATGTAGAACATGCGAGTGCCGGTGGTGGCGCTGATGGCGCCGTAGACACTGCTGCCGCCATTGAGGGCCACCTTGAAGTAGGGGCGGAAGGCCACATTCAGCCCCAGTGGCGTCTGCCCCTGCTGGTCATGGGCCGCCACCACCACCCCGTCGCGGTTGAGGACAAACGCATGGTTGGCGTCCACCACCAGGGACAGGGTCTTGAGGGGAATGGTGGCCCGTTGCATCAGGTCGGCAGAGGGCTTGGGCTCCAGGACGATGCGTTTGAGCGAGGGGTTGTGACGCCCGAGGATCGACAGTGCGCCGATGGCAAAACCGTTGGATTTCCATTGTTCCAGATCCTGGGCTTGCTCCCGGGTCTGCATCTCGATGCTCGCGCGGTAGACGTCTTCGACCTGCACACGGTAGTAGTTGCCCAGCGCCACTGCGGCGCCGACCGCGATCACCACGCCCAGGGCATAACAGCAGCGCCTGTGACTGTCGAAGAAGTCCAAAAAACCGTACAACCGTTTGCCCCTTTGCCTTAAAAAAACCGTGCCCGCCAACCCTTGCCTGGGGCATTGCCAGGCCCTGTCAGCGCTTAGCCAGCCGGCGTGGAAACTCCGGCGGCAGAAAATCGCGGTCCGGATCGTAGTCGGCCTTGAGGTAATCACCAAGCGCCTTGAGGTCCTGGGGCGACAATGTCCCCACCGCTTGCTTGAGCCGCAGGGTGTCGAGAATGTAGTCATAGCGGCTGTTGTTGTACTGGCGCACGGCGTTATAGAGCTGACGCTGCGCCTCCAGTACATCGACGATATTGCGGGTTCCGACCTGAAAGCCCATCTGCGAGGCCAGCACCGCGCCCTGGTTGGAGATGATCGACTGGCGTCGCGCCTGTACCTGGTCGACACCGCTGTTGAGGCCACGATGCAGGTTGCGGGTCTGCTCCACGATTTGACGCCGCAGGCCGTCGTTGAGGTACTCGCGCTGGTTCATCCGCTGGTGGGCTTCGCGCACCTGGGAGCGGGTCTGGCCGCCACTGAACAGCGGAATGTTCAACTGCAGCCCGACTGTGCGCTGCTCGACATTGCCGCCGTAGCCATTGCCACGGATATCGCTGTTGCCGTAACCCAGGGTGTCGTTGTCACCGGTCTGGTAGCGCAGCACCGCGTCCAGGGTCGGCGCGTGCCCGGCCTTGCGTGCGCTCAGGGTCTGCTGCGTCGCCTCCAGGGCAAACTGGCTGGCCTGCAGGGTCAGGTTCTGGCGCACCGCCGTGTCCACCCAGCGCCGGGCGTCGTTGGGTTCGGGCAACAGCACCGGCATGTCGTGGCGCAGCCCCTGGATCGCCTGGTACTGCTGATGCGTCAGGGTGTCCAGGGCTTCGAAGGCATCGTCGGTCTGCTTCTGCGCCACGATGCGGTTGGCCCGCGCCGTGTCATGCCCGGCCTGGGCCTGCAGCACATCGGTACGGTCCGACAGGCCCAGTTGCAAGCCGCGCTCGGCCAGTTGCTGCTGGCGCTTGAGCGCCGCTTCTTCGGCCTTGGCCGCCGCCAGGGCGTCCTGGGCCTTGAGCAGGCCGAAGTAGGCCTGGGCGCTGTCGAACATGAGTTTCTGCTCGGCGGCGGCCAGCTCCAGCTGGGCCTGCTGGTCTTCGGCTTGCGCTGCCTTGAGGCTGAACCAGCGATCGGCGCGGAATATCGGCTGGTTCAGCACCGCCTGATAACTGGTGCCACTGCGCCGGGTGTCCTGCCGCGGCTGCTGCAGGGAGGTGCTGGTGGCATTGAGATCGGCACTGGCGGACAGCGTGGGCAGCAGACCGGCCCTGGCCTGGGGCACCGCCTCGGCGCGGGCCGCCTGATCGGCCTGGGCCGCCGCCAGCTCGCTGTTGTTCTGCCGGGCATCCAGGTACACCCGCCATAGGTCACTGGGCTGGGCCTCGGGCCGGTGTTGTGGCGGATGTTGTGCTGAGTCTTGTAGCGGGTCTTGCCGGTGCAATGGGGCCGCCTGCGCCAGAGACGCCACCAGCAGCGAGACGGCAAGCAGCCAGCCGGCAAGGGCTCGCTGCCGCGAAATCATGGGTTTGCTCATGGTTGGTTCTATACCCGAAAAAAATGGGCCGCAGACAGGAGAGGCTTTGCGCCCCTCCTGTGTTTCTCCTGCGAGGTCAGGTCAGTGAAGGCACCAGCACCGCCTGCGCGGCCTGATGGTTTTTCGGCAGCTGTTCGCGAGCGCCGCCAGTGTCAGCGAAGGCCGCCATGGCCCCGCTGAGTTTTGCCAGGCTGGGGCCCCGGCCATCCGCCGCCGAGTCCAGCCCATCCGCCGCCGAGCTCAGTGCGTTCGCCGCCGGCAGCGTCTCGCGCTGGCTCCAGGCCAGTTCGAACACGCTGTCCCTGGTCGATCCGCTCGGGCCAAAGCCCTTGAGCAGTTGCTCGACGCTGATCATCGACGAGTCGCCCTTGAGCTCGATCAGCAAATGCCCGTGGGCGGCCGCCTGGCTGCCCAGCACCTGGCGCAGCACCAGGGCCGTGCCATTGCCCGTGTCGGTCAGTTGCACGTCCTCGCCCCGACGGCTGACGAGGATGTTCTTGCCATCGGCCACCGGCAGGATCACCCGATCCAGGGCCAGGCCCGGATCATTGTTGTCGATGACCACCGAGCGGTAATGCGCCCACATCGCCGGACTGAAACGATAGGTGTCATCCCCGGCGCCCCCGTGCAGCACCACACTGTCGACCCCGGCAATCAACGGCGGCGTCAGGTCATCCTGACGAGCATTGCCGCTGGCTCCCTGAATCAGCAGCGAGGAGCCGATGCGCTCGATATTTGCGTAATGGCCCAGCTGCAGTGCCTTGCCGTCCTTGACCTGATACAGCGCCTGCTCCGTCGGGCTGTAGACATAGGCCGAGTGCGGCGCGCCGGCAGCGACCCCAATAAAGCGCAGGTCGCTGCCGCCCGGGATGCCGTTGCTGGCAAACATCTGCCCACTGGCAATATCGAACCAGCCGCGGGTGTCGCCGTCCTGCAAGGTCAACACGCCTTTGGCGCCCCACTGGCCGGCCACCGTTGCCAGTGCTTGAGGCAGATTACCCAGCCGCGCCTGCTGCCAGCCCTTGTCCACGGCCACCAGTTGCACATCGCCGTTGTTGCTGCGCAGCAGTACTTCGCCCTGCAACGTGGTCAGGCGCAACCCGGCATCGACCTGGACGGCCGAACGCAGTGGCTGCTTGGGCATCCAGTCAATGGCGGCCGGCAATTGCGCCGAGTCCTCGAGCACCTCATCGTTGCCAAACGCGGTCGCCAGTGCTTGCGATGTCAGCGGCGGCTGCAGATAGAGTTTGCCGCTCTCGGGCTCGAACAGCCGGGCACTGGCGCTGGCATTGTCGAAGCCGAGAAACTGCAGCGGCTTGCCTTGCAGCGGGGACGAGGCCACCACCACCTGACCGTTGTGGTACCACACCGGCAGCGCACGCTTGCCGTCGGCGGTCTTGACCCCGAATACCGCCAGGGTGGCGTTGCTGCCGGCGACCTCGGCGAGGTTCGTCCACCAGTTATTGTGGCTCTTGAGCCAATGCTCGTTGACCGCCTCATAGCTCAGTCGTCCGCTCGCCTCGATCCGGGCCATGCGCCCGTCCTCGGTCACGGCCAGCAGATGGCCGTTAAGGTTGAGCACATTGGCCAGGGGCGGCGTGGTCAGGCGCAAAGCGCTCGGCTGGCCGGCATCCAGCACCTTCTGCCCCGGCCCTTCCTGGCGGAACAGCACCTGCTGCGCCTTGCTGTAGAAATAAAACACTTCCTGGCCACCGGGCTGCGCCAGGCTGCCCGCCAACACCAGATCCGCCGGAATCTGCCAGGCGCTTTGCGCTTGCCCCGGGGCATCGGCACGTGGCGCCTGCCCGGCCGGTGGCGCCAGGTTCGGCTTGATCACGATGCCGTCGCTGCTGCGCACCCAGTAGCGGTGCGCGACCTTGGCGTTATCCAGACCAAACACCGTGATCAGTTCTGCCGCGGTCGGTTCCAGCATGGGGGCACCCAGGCTGTACAGCGGGGTGTCGCGCTCGGTGGCCTGCGTCTCGTAGCCCTTGAGCAGGGTCTTGAGGCCGTCGCCATGCTGGCCGGTGCGCGCCGACAGCTGCAGCAGCGACTCATCGCCGACCACCCCCACCAGCTCCATCCGGTCACCGAGGATACGGAAGCTCAGTTCGGCTTCCCGCTCCTTGAGCTGATAGCGACGGGCCAGATACAGCGCATCGCCCTCTTGCCAGAACCGGCTGATCTGGCCGGCGCTCTGGTTGAACGAAGGGGCGAACTGCGCATCGACCTTGCCGCTGGCAATATCGACCCGCCAGGCGGCGGCGTTCTCGGCATCGACGAAGTAGGCATGCTCGCCGATGACCGCCCCCAACTGGGCGTTGCGCGCCTGTTGCACATCGGTGTCGGTGAACAGCATGCGGTCCTTGGCGACGTCGTAGTACGCCCGGCCGACATTGCGCTCACCGTGCTTGTAGTTCTCCACCAGCACGTATTGGCCGTGCAACTGATGGGCCTGGGCCAGCTCCTTGAGGTGCTGTTCGATGCGCTGCCCGGGCACTTGCCATTGGCTTGCGTCTTCTTTCACCACATAGGTGGTCTGGCCGGCAAAATCGGCTGCCCGCACTTCGCCCTTGGCGTTGACCAGCAGCACCTGGCCGCTCTGGGCCGGATCGAGCTTGACCTTGACCCCACCCACCAGCAAGTGGTCCTTCGCCACGGTGATGCTGTCGCTTTCAAGCTGGCTGCTGTCGATGATCCAGCGTGACGGCTGAGTGCCGGCCTCGTTGCTGAGCCTGACCTCGGTGCCTTCGTTGAGGCCGATCAGGTATTCGCCGCCTGCGCCCTGGATGTCGTAGCGCAGGTAGCCGTACAGCTCTTTGGGCAGCTGCGGTATCACCAATTGCCGGCTGTGCCCATCGAGCAGCACTTCTACCGGCGTCTCGACGTACTCCTGGTGAATGCGCCGGATCGTCTCCTCGCTCGGGAAGATGTAGAAGTCGTAGTCGAAGCGCCGGTCCTGCTCGAGCTTGCGAATCACATCGAAACCCGTGTCATGCCGGGTGGTGGCCCCCGGCAGGATCATGTACTCGTAGCTGATGTAGGACTTGGGCGTGCCCGGCAGGATCACCGTCCTGCTGTCGCCGTGTTCGAGTTTCGGCGGCTTGGCGCCGTGGCCAATGCCGCTGCGCACCTCGATCGCCTGGGCGCGGTCGTGGATCATCCGCGGAAAGTCCCCGACCCAGAAGAAGTAGTTGATCGCCCCGGAACCGGTGGAGCCGTGGTGGGTGCGGTAAATGTACTGGCTGTCGAAACCGACCTCGTTGGCCCGCAGATCGAGGCGCTTGACCACCGCCCCGGGCAGCGGCACCAGCACCTGCTGTTTCTCGTCATAACGGTAGCCGTTGCCCTGGTAGGCCTTGTCCAGGGTGTCGAAGTAACGCCCCACCGCCTTGGCGTCTTCGGCCACCGCGCCAAAGGCTTGGGCCAGTGCCGTGAACCCTACCGCCAGGCCACCGAGGATCACCCCCGCGCCGCCCAGCACCGCCGCGGTGGTCGAGGCACCGATCAGCCCGGCACCGATACCCGCCGCGCCACTGACGAAGCTCGCCGAATCAAACGCCAGCTGGGTGCCGAATACGGCTTTCTGCACATCGTTCTCGGCATGGGCCAGTTCGTAGGCATCCAGGCCAACCATGGCCCCGCCAAACAGCACGCCTGCACCCTCGTTGACCGTGTGTCCCAGGGTTGAGGCAAAATCCTTGAGCGAGGATTCGGCGGCCAGGGCTTCGCCGCGCAACGCGGTTTGCACCAGTTGGGTGACCTTGGCCACATCTTGCAAGGTGCCATGACCGATCTGCGCCAGACCCAGGTAGCTATGGATCTTCAGGGCGGTGGCCAGGTCCGGTGAAACCACGCCTTGGGCCGCATCCTTGCGGTTCTTGTCGGCAAACCACTGGATCAGTGTCTGGACCGCAAAGCCCGCGTTCAGGCCGTCCACATGCGCCACTTCGCCGACCCCGCCGCGTGGCCGGATCTGCCCGTGCTCCAGGGTGAAGTGCTCGTTGAGCACGCTCATATGCTCATCGACGAAACGGCGGAATTCGACAAAGGTGCCATCGTCGGTGTTCAGCCAGCGGGTCTGATCGGGCTGGTCACGGTTGATGAACTGCACCCGATAGCCGCCCTCCGGCTGTGGCTCGGTGTTGGCGATGATCGGTATCCACTGGCTGCTCAGCTGGTGTTCCCGGGCCAGCCGGGTGCTGGCGGCGTCGAAGCGAGCCCCCCATTGCTCGGCGTCGAAAGTGGTCAGCGCCGCGCCCAGGCGCAGGTCCTGGCTGACGCGCTGCTGGGCACCCACCGCCTGCTCCACCTGGCGGCGTTGGCCGATGACGCCGGCCAACTCCTCGGGACGCGACAGATCGGCAACGTTCAGCCCGCTGCCCACCGGCACCTCGGCCATCTTGTGGGTGTCGATCTCGATCAGGTTGAAGGCCGGCTGCGACTGGCTGCCGAACGAGCCGTAGTGCGCCGCCAGTTTTCGGCGCACCAGATGCTGCTCCATGGCCTTGGCCAAGCCCTTGCTGGAGTCGAAAGCGAAGATCCCCACGTTCGGGTCGTAGAAGTAGAAACGACGGCCTTCGGGGCCCTGGGTACTGCCCACCATCATCGAGTGGTTCTGGGTGTTGAGGGCAAACATCGAGTCGCTGCTGCTGTTGGCCAGCCGTGCCACCACGTCGGACAACTGGAACTGCCCCAGCTCCTTGGACGCCTGGACCGCGTCGACATTGGAATGCAGCCGGATCAGGCTGTTCTTGAGCAAGGTCGAGCTGCCCGCCTGGGGATCGGCCGAGGCCAGGAACAGCTTCTGCACCAGGCTGTTGACCCCCGCCTCGCCGCCCCTGGCCAGGGCGACGGCCATGGCCCTGACCAGCGGGTAGCAGCGGCCTCCGGAGCGGTCACCCACCAGCGACAGGTAGAAATCCTGGGGCGCCAACTGGCCGAAGACACTGCCGGCGCCCCGGAAGTCTTCACTGAAGGTCGCGGTCTGGCGCAGCACCTTGTCGATGTATTCGGCCTGGCTGGTTTCGCTGATGCGGGCACTCAGGGCGCCACGCTGTCCAGGTGTGAGCTGGCCGTCGAGAAACAGTCGCTTCATCTCCAGAGCCGACTTCTTGTCGTCCAGCCCAGGAATCTTGATCTCGCGAAAATCGCGCACGCCGTCACTGAATGCCGTGCCCCGGGCCCCGCGCTGATAGGCCTCGGCAATGGCGTAGCGCTCGCCCACGCTGGTGCTGCGCTCATCGCCGCCGCCCTGGATCGCCGTGTCGTCGGTGCGCACCACCGCAGCGCTGCCCTGCTTGGCCTGGATCTGCTGCCAGAGCCAGGTCTTTTCCACCGAAGCGGCCTCACGCAACACCGGTTCGTACTGCGCCCGGTAGAAGTCCTGCGTGAGGTTGAGCTGCTTGATCTGCTGGTCGATCAGGCTCTTGTCGCTGGTACCGCGCCGCTGCTCCTGGAGTTGATAGCGCTGGTCGCTGAGCTGCTCGATGTCGGCGCTGACCTTGGCCTGAACCGCTTCGCGCAGCCGGTTCCAAGCGGCAATGGCCGGATGCTCGGGAGAAAAGTCGCCGCCGCTGTAGACGCCATCGGCCACCCCTTCAGTGGACACGCCGAACTGGGTCGCCACCTTCTTCAGGTTCTGGTGCACCAGTTCGCGGTAGTCGGCGAACTGGCTCCGGTTGCGTTCCTGCACCTGGCTGTCGGCGGTCTGGATGGAAAGAGGCTGGGCACCGTCGCGCAACTTCGGCCAGACCATCTGCCCCTCGCGCTGGTACTCCTGGCGCTGGAACACCAACTGCCACTGGCCGTCGACGACCTGCATGTACGCCGCAGCCAGGCCCTCGGCGGTGCCGGCCACTTGGTAGTCCTTGTAGTCGACCGCCATCACCACGTTGTCGTACAGCAGCGAACTGTTGACCCGACCGTCGTGATAGACCCGATAGGTATTGGCGTCCAGGCTGGTCACCACCAGCGAGCAGCCCGACAAGGTGCCGGTAAAGAGGAAGCTGCCCGCACGCCCCTGCTTGGGAATGTCCACATAGGCCGGTGCGGCGTTGGCCTGGTTCGGCCCGTTGTAGCCGAGGAAATACGCCGGCACGCTGTCCGGGCTCGCGGCACTCACGGAGTTGGCGTTGTGCTCGGTGTATTCGAGCTCATACAGCTTGGGCGCGACTTCCACCAACTGCACGTTGCCCTGGGCCGGCAAGCGCCCGGCCTTGACCAGGGCCTCGGCGCTGAGGGTGTGAGTCTGGGCGAACTGCACCGGGTCGGCGGCAAACTGATGAATGTCGGCGCTGCCCTGGCGCGGTTCGAAGCCGGCCCCGTGCCCTGCCAGTCCGCTCTTGAGTTGCTGGTCCCTGGCGGCCTGCCCCAACAGCGCGGGCAGCGGACCCAGGTCGGTGAAGCGCGGTGGATGGAACTCCTCGCTCGGCGCCAAGCCTTGATTGACGATAGGCAACACTCGGGCCATCACGGCGTCGTACAGCTCTCCGTGCAAGGCCTCTCGATGCCCTTGGGCACGGTAGCGGTCGAAGGTCTGCAGCAGGTCCTTGCCGATGCTGTCCGGCCCTTGTGGTTCA
The DNA here is from genome assembly GCF_052850735.1 of Pseudomonas sp. 910_21. Classification (NCBI taxonomy): domain Bacteria; kingdom Pseudomonadati; phylum Pseudomonadota; class Gammaproteobacteria; order Pseudomonadales; family Pseudomonadaceae; genus Pseudomonas; species Pseudomonas sp. 910_21. The sequence goes on from NZ_VXCY01000006.1 coordinate 95,219, forward strand.
TAGCGGGCGGCGACATACAGGGTTTCGAAGAACGAGTGATAGCCGTTGCGGATCATGAAGGCCGCGTTGGCCATCTGGAACTGCCAGTACTGCTTGACGCTCGGCGCACTGCCGAACAACTCCGGCAAGGCATTGCTGACGGTCTGGGTGGTCCCGGAGATGCCCCCCACGAACGGGGTGTCCAGGTCGTTCATGTAGCGCGTGGCTTCATTGTTCGGATCGGGACGGAACTGGCTGTAGCTGCGGTACTTGTCGTCCTGGATCAGCAACGCGGCATCGGTCTGGGCCTGCTCCGGGTGGGTATTGAGGATCAGGTAGGGGTCGGGCTGATTCAGCCGGTTGTTGATCATGACCTTGTCGGCGCCGGTTTTTGGCGCAAGCGCGACATGGGCATTGACCGGCACCGCGGCCTTGGAAAAGCTGTCGGCCACGGGGCGCAGGGCATGGAACAACGCCTGTTTGCGCAGGCTGCGGCCCTGGTCGCCGGACAACAGCGCCTCGACCGTCGGCCGCAAGGCACCGTCGGCCGGCGCCAGGCCCTGGGGGCCGCTCAACAACAGGTTCAGCAGTTTGCTGTCCAGGCCGCGCTCCACTGCCACCTGATCAAAGACATGCACCTTCGGGTTGCCTGGATGCTGCCCGGCGTTGGCGCTGGCCACTCGCTGTGTTTCCACCTCGATCGCCTGGGCGCGCCACTGTTCGTACAGCGGTGCCAGCAGCAGTTTGGCCTGGGCAATGTCGCTCTGCAGATAACCGCCTTGCAGGACCTTGTCCAGTGCCTGGTTCTTCACCAGATTCTGCCCCAGGCCGAACAGCAGCTCATCGTTGTCGTGACTCTGCCAGACCGACGCGGCGAAGGCCTGTTCCCACAGCACCTTGTTCAGGTTGTTGCCCTTGATATCCCGCAGGCTCGGGCGGCTGTGTTGCGCCAGCAGCACCCCGGCCGGGGTGATGTGGTTGCGTTCGAGCAGGCGCGTCAGCTGCTGCACGAAGGTGGCGCGCTCGCTGCTGCCTGCAAACAGCCGGCTGGCCTTGAAGCCCTCGCCGCGCAGTTGTTCCAGACGCTCAAAAAACGCCGCGTTGTATTGATACAGAATCTCGGTCTGGGCCTTGCTCAGGTGGCTGCTGCTGACCTTGTCGCCCTCGACGGTCATCAGGGCAAAAGGTGTCGCCGAACGGTAAGCGTCGCCCTGGGGCATTTCCAGCAGGTACTGATGCTCGGCAAAGCCGACCGAGCGCTCCAGCTCGTGAATATTGACGAACAGGCCGTCGCGGTCCGGGTGGTAGCTGTTCTGCCGATAGTCTTCGACACCCAGGGTCTGGAAGCTGGTGATGTCCGCGTTCTGATTGATCAGCTCGCTCAAGGCGCCGGCCAAGGGCACTTCGCGACTCACGCTGGTGCCGGGCGACTGGCCCGATACCTGGATGCCGATCTGGTTGGGCACTTTGCGATCGACGCTGGTCAACAGCAGCTTGCGGCCGTTGCTCAGCACCTGGGCCTTGAAGCCTTCGCGCAGGGAGCTTTCCGACACCAGGTGGTTGGCGAAGTACTGCTCGACGAACCCGGTCTTGACCAGCACCGAGCGAATCGGTGCATAGGTCGGCGAACGCATGGACGGCGGCTCGCTCTTGAGCCGGTACTGTTGCTGCCAGGCCAGGGAACGGGCTGCGGTGCCAAAGGAAAAATTCAGCACGCCGTCGGTGGGCACCACCAGCAGGCCGTGTTCCAGGTAGAAGTCCTTGAAGCGGCCATCGGTGCTGGCATTGACCAGCGCCACGTTCATGCGGATGTAGCCCGGGCGCTCCTCCATCATCAGCAGTGACAGGTTCACCGGCAGCTCGTCGGAGGCCCGGGGCGCCTTGGCCAGTGCGTCCAGGCTCGCGGCCTGCTGCTGCGGGGCGGCCTTGAGCCAGGCGTTGTAGCGAGTACTCACTTCCTTGTAGGCCTGCAGCTCGGAGAACAGGGTCACGTAGGACTGACTGAAGGTGGAGTCGGCCACCTGCACACTCAGGAGCTTCTCCAGGCGATTGATCCGGCCCTTGAGCTCTTTCTGCTTGGCCGGCGCATCGGCTTGCAGGACCTCGGCCTTGGCGCCGCCGGGACTGAGCAGCCGCAGGGCCTTGTTCCAGGTGCTGTCATAGTGGGTGATCGCCGTGTGCTGGCGGCTGTACAGCACAATGTCACGGTCCAGTTGCTGCTTGTAGGCACGGGTGGCCGGGGTGTCGGCGATGGTGTTCATTTCTTTGCGGCGTTGTTGCAGCACCTGCAACTGGTCGCCCACCGAGACCGGGTTGTCCTGCATCTGGTAGTGCTGGGCGGCCAGCACGCTCAGGGTGCTCTGCTGCATTTCCAGCAAGCGGTCGCCGACCTGGCCGATGTACGCGGCACGCTCGTCGGCGCTCATGTTGAACCATTCGGTTTGCCGCCCTGCCGTCTTGATCTGTTGGTCGATCAGGGAATTGAGCAGGCGCGTGAAGTCCTTGGACATAAAAGCCATTGCAATGATCCTTTGTCTGTTTTGAGCAAAGCCCTGCGCGTCGCGAAAGGCTGCCTATGGGTATGGAACTGCGGGGTGGGGAGACATGACGGGTGGGCGAGTCCTCCTGCCGTCGGTGGGGTCAATCCTTCATCTGCAGCGCCCACTGCCGGGCATACAACCCGTCCAGGGCGAGCAGCTGTTGGTGTGTGCCTTGTTCGAGCACCCGGCCCTGATCGATGACCAGAATCCGGTCCGCATGGCGCAGGGTATTGAGGCGATGGGCAACGCTGATCACCGTGCGGCCGCGGACGATGCCCTGCAGGTTGGCCATCACCGCCGCTTCCGACTCGTAGTCCAGGGCACTGGTGGCTTCGTCCAGCAACAGGATGCCGGGGTTGGTCAGCAGGGCCCGGGCCAAGGCAATGCGTTGACGCTGGCCGCCGGAGAGCTGGCCGCCACGCTCGCCCACCTCGGTCTCGTAGCCCTGGGCCAGGGCCTCGATAAAAGGCGCCGCCCCGGCCAGACTGGCGGCGTGCCGCACCTCGGCGTCGCTGGCCTGAGGCCGGCACAGGCGAATGTTCTCGGCAACGCTGCCGGCGAACAGCACGCTTTCCTGGAGCACCACGCTCATGTTGCGGCGCAGGGCCACCGGGTCGGCGATGGCCAGGTCGATGCCATCCACCAGCACTCGGCCGTGCTGAGGCACATAGAGGCGCTGCAGCAGGCGGGTCAGGGTCGATTTGCCGGAACCGGAGGGCCCGGTAATGCCGACGAACTCGCCCGGCTGGATCTCCAGATCCAGCTGGCGCAGCACTTCCTGGCCGTCTTCCTCGTAGCGAAAACGCACCCCCTGGAAGCTCACCCCGCCCTGCAACGCCGGCACCGAAGCCAGACCGCCGCTGCCGCTTTCACATTCGCTGTCGAGAATGTCCCCCAGGCGGCGCAGGGAAATCAGCGTGTGCTGAAAGTCCTGCCAGACCTGGGCCAGGCGCAGGATCGGCTCCACCACATGCCCGGCAAGCATGTTGAAGGCCACCAGTTGGCCGGGGCTCAACTGGCCATCCAGCACCAGCATCACGCCCCACCACAGCAACAGCGCCGCGGTCAGCTTCTGGATCAGGCCGATGCCCTGCCCGGCCCAGATCCCGACGACGCGGGTGTGGAACGCAGCACGTACATAGGCCGCCAGCTGGCGCTGCCACTGCTGCTGGAAGGCGCTTTCGATGGCCCCGGTCTTGATGGTCTCGATGCCGGTCACGGTCTCGGTGAGAAACGCCGTGTTGGCCGCATTCAACTCGTATTCGCGCAAGGCCCGGCTGCGCAGCAAGGGGCCCACGCACAGCCAGAAGAGGAAATACAGGGCCAGGGAGCCCACCACCACCCAGGTCAGCAGCGGTGCGTAGCTGTACATCACGGCGATGAACAGCCCGCAGAACGCCAGATCCAGCACCAGGGTCAAGGCCGAGCCGGTGAGAAACTGGCGGATCTGTTGCATCTCACCGACCCGGGCGATGATCTCGCCGCTCTGGCGCCGCTGGAAATACCCCAGCGGCAGCTGGATCAGGTGCTGGTACAGGCGCGCGGACAGCTCGGCGTTGATCTTGCTCGCCACATTGCTGAACAGCCAGGATCGCAAGAGGCCGAACAAGGGCTCGAACAACGCCAGGGCCAGCATGGCGATACCCAGCACTTGCAGGCTCGACAGGCCGCGACTGACCAGGACCCGGTCGATGATGTTCTCGAACAGCAGCGGCGTGACCAGTGCTACTCCTTGCAGCATCAGCGACACTAGCAGCACGCTGCGAAACTGCCGCCCATGCTTGAGGATCGACGGCAGGAACCAGGAGACGCCGAAACCACTCGTCTTCAGTTGCACATGCCGCTCGGCCAGCAGCAACACCTCTCCCTGTCCCTGATCATGGCCTTGCCAGAGCGTCGCCAGCTCCTGGCGCGAGAGAGTCTGGCATTGCCCCTGCAACGGCCAGAACACCCGGACCCGATCGCCCTCCACCGCGTCCAGCACCGCCCAGCCCTGAGTGGTATCCAGCAGCGCTGGTAGCGGCAGGTGATGCAGGCGCTGCACCCGGCTCTGTACTGCCCGTGCGCGCAGGCCGATCCAGCCGGCGCAGCGCCGCAGGTCAAGGCTGTCGGCCGGGCCTTCAACCCGTCCCAGGCGGTGAGTCAGCTGCGCCACGCTGATGCTCAGGTCGAAGTGCCGGGCAGCCCAGGCCAGGGCGTGCAGGCCAGTGTCGAGCATCGTCGATGATGGTTCAGAAGCCAGATCGAAGGCGTGGGTCATGTTCAACGCTCCCGCAACGCTTCGGACTGATACTCGCGAATCGGGCTCAGCAGGTAATTGATCACCCGTCGCTCACCGGTGCGAATCTCGCCGGTCACGCTCATGCCGGCCTGCAAGGGCATCCAGCCCTGCCCCGCAGCGATGGCCGCACGCTCCAGGCGAATCCGCGTAGGGAACACCAGCCCCAGCTGTTCGTCCTTGATGGCGTCACCGGAGACATGGGCCACGGTGCCGCGCAAGGTGCCGTAGCGGGTATAGGGAAACGCATCCACCTTGATCTCCACGGGCTGGCCGGCCTTGACGAAACCGACGTCCTTGTTCAGCACCATGACCTCGGCGTCCAGCTCGGCCCCCTCGGGCACGATCACCAGCAACTGCTGCGCCGCTTGCACGGCGCCGCCCAGGGTATGCACCGCCAATTGCTGGACCACGCCGTCCACCGGCGCCAGCAGGGTTTGCAGGCGCTGCCGGTCGCGGCCACGGATCAGTTGCTGCTCGAGCACGGCGATCTCCTGCTGGCTGCGGTTGAGCAATTCATGCTGTTCGCGCTGGGTTCGGGCCAGGAAGCTGTCGCGCTGCTCCCGACGGTTCTGCGCCTGGGCCTTGAGCACCTGCAGCTCGGCCTGTTGCTGGGCCAGCGAACGCTCGACGTCCAGTTGCTCCTTTTCCTGCTCAAGCAATTCCACCAGGGGCATCAGTTGTTCGGCGGCCATCGCCCGGCGTGCATGGAGCCGTTTGCGCACATTGCTGGCCAGCTTGCCCAAGGCGCTGATCTCGCTGCCCCGAGCCCGCTGATTGGCCTGGTTGATGGCGATTTCGGCGTTGAGGCTGTCCAGGTTGGCGCTGATTTCCTTCCAGGTACTGAGCAGTTGCTCCCGGGCCGCCGCGGCCTGCTGTGCATCCAGGCCAGCAGGCGTCTGGTAGCTGTGCAAGGGCTCCGGGGTCAGCAGTGCGCGAGCCCGGGCCAGTTCCAGGCGCTTGAAGTCCAGTTGCGTGCGCAACTCACTGAGTTCGGCGTCGATACCGATCGGGTTCAGCGCCACCAGCACCTCGCCGGCCTTGACCCGCTGCCCGTCACGCACATGGATGGCCTGAACTTCACCCGCCTCGTGCGCCTGGATCACCTTGGTGTAGCTGGAGACCATGAGGCGCCCGGCGGCACTGGCATGAATGTCGAGAAAGCCGAGGATCGCCCAGCCCAGGGCCAACAGGATCGCCAGGATCAGCAGCAATGCCGTGCCCCGGGCCCAGGGCGCGGGTGGCCGCTCGACAATTTCCAGGTAGCCGGGCTGAAACTCGTACTCGTCGCGGCTGCGCTTGAGCCGCGTCCGTGCGTCACCCAGGCGCTGCCAGGCGCGGCGCCAGCGAGACAACAGAGCGTCGAACATCATGACGCCTCCTTGCACAGCGCCTGCTGCAGCGCCCACAGCCGTGAGTAGCAACCGCCGTTGGCCAAGAGTTGCTGATGGCTGCCGGATTCGCTGATGCGCCCCTGCTCCAGGGCGATAATGCGTTGGCAATGCCGTACCGCAGACAGGCGATGGGCAATGATGATCACCGTGCGTCCCTGGGCGATGCTCGCCATGTTGTCCTGGATCAGCGCCTGGGATTCGTCATCCAGGGCGCTGGTGGCTTCGTCGAAAATCAGGATGCGCGGGTCGCCCATCAGTGCCCGGGCAATGGCGATGCGTTGCCGCTGGCCGCCGGACAACGAGCTACCGGCTTCGGCCAGCACCGTGTCGTAGCCCAGGGGCAGGCGCAGGATGAAATCATGGGCACCGGCCAGCCGTGCTGCAGCGATCACGCTTTCCAGGGAGGCCGTGGGATGCCGCAGGGCGATGTTGTGGCGCACGCTGCGGTTGAACAGGTAGTTTTCCTGGAGCACCACGCCAATCTGGCTGCGCAACCAGGCCGGCTGCAACTGATCCAGGGGCAAGCCGTCGATCAGGATGCGCCCGCCATCGGGGGTGTAGAGTTTCTGCAGCAAGCGGGTCAGTGTGCTCTTGCCGGACCCGGACGGCCCGACGATGCCCAGGGTCTGCCCCGCGGCGATCTGCAAGTCCAGGCCGCGCAGCACCCACGCAAGTTCCGGACGGTAGCGGAACACCAACTGTTCGATGCGCACTTCGCCGCGCAACGCCTGTGCCGGGCGCAGATCCCCCTCGGCCTGCTCCACCGGCAGGTTGAGCATGTCGCCCAGTTTGTCCACCGACACCCGCACCCGGACGAACTGCTGCCAGACCTCGATCAGCTTGGCCACAGGCTGGCTGACGTGGGACAGCATCATGTTGAAGGCAATCAATTGGCCGATGCTCATCTGCAAGTCGATGACACGGCTTGCGCCCCAGCAGATCACCGCCACCGCCGTGACTTTCTGCAACAGCATCACGGCCTGGCTGATGGCGCTGCCCAGGGTCTGGCTGGCAAACCCGGCCTCGACCATCTGCGCCGTCTGCGACTCCCAGCGACGCTGCATACGCGGCTCCACCGCCAGACTCTTGATGGTTTCGCTGCTACTGACGCTTTCATTGAGAAAGGCGGTGTTGCGCGCCGCACTGTAGAACTGGCGCTCGATGCGTTTCTCCAGCGGGCCGGTGCTGAACCAGGCCAGCAGCGCATACAGTGGCAGGGTCAACAGCACCAGCAGGGTCAACGGCCAGGAAATCCAGGCCATGACCGCAAAAAACACCAGGGTGAAGGCCACGTCGACACACAGGGTCAGCAGCGAGCCGGTGAGAAACTCGCGGATGCTGTCCAGCTCCTGGACCCGGGTGATGATCGCCCCCACCTGGCGTTGCTTGAAGTACAGCAGCGGCAGGCCCAGCAGATGGCGCAAGAGCTTGACCCCAAGGCCAATGTCGATGCGATTGGCAGTGTGCGCTGCCAGGTATTCACGCAAGCCCTTGAGCAGCACCTCGAACAGGCCCACCAGCACCAGGGTCATCACCAGCACGTCGAGGGTCGACAGCGCCCGGTGCACCATGACCTTGTCCATCACCGCCTGGAAGAACAACGGCGTCGCCAGGGCCAGCACCTGCAGCAACAGCGAGCACAGCAGCACTTCGCCCAGTATCCGCCGATGGCGCAGCAGCTCCGGAATGAACCACGACAGATCGAAGCGCAGACCGCTCTGGCGCAGGCGAATCACCTCCCCGCTCCACTGCTCGGCCAACTGCGGGCGATCGAGCATGTCCGGGGTTGGCACTGCAGGTCGCTGCACCAGGGCCTGTGTGTCCGAGAGCCGCGCCAGCAAAATGAAGTCGCCGCTGTGGTTGCGCCAGACAAGGGGCAGCATCTTCGGGGTCAGCCGGGTCAGCGCCAGACGTTCAAGGCGCAGATCGACGCCGGCGTTGCGTGCATAGTCCCTGACGGCCTGGCGCAGGTCCCGTGAGGGATACGGGTGCAGGGCTTGCGGGTCCACGGCTTGCGGCACGCGTTCCTGGGTCAGTTGCAGCAGCAGATGGCAGCAGGCCAAGGCTGAGTGAACGGCCGTATCGGCCGCGGATGATGGGGCAGACAGCGCTGTCATAGCGGAGCATCCGCTGAGGACGGGCTGCGGGTTGTTGCAGTATTGACTGGCATAGACCGCTCGTTTCTTGCTCCAGGGAGCATGGAGGCACGAACGCAGTCTGAGTCAGCCAATTACGAATGATAATCAGCAGTTTGATTGAAGCGTTTTAACTAAAACTTAAGGCTGTCCCGTAAATCCCCTGCATGCTCATACGGCACATGCAGAGAGCCTGGCCCCAGACTGGTGAGGGTGGCGAGGCTACTGATATAGCGCTGCTCACGGCTGTTCAACCTGAGTATCAGCGCGTGCCAGTCAATGCCCTCACCGGTTGCGCGAGCCCTGAACCGTGATGGCTATCAGAGGTCAAAAAAATCCGTCAAACCCATCCATCTCTGCGCATAACCCTCTAATCTTGGCGGCACGTTTTGCAGGTCGTTGCGGGTCGGTCTCTGTACGTGTCGAATACGCAGCGTTAATCCGAGAGCATGAAATGCCACTGTTTGTTGAGTTACTGCCATGACTCATGTGAGTCAAACGTTGCGCCAGCGGGGGGCGCTGATCCTGACGACGCTGCTCGCTCTGATGGTCTGGGTGCCTTCAGGGTCTGGCGCAGAGTCCCCTAGCCTCGACCTGTACGTCGTCGACGCGCCGCCTTTATCGATGCTGGACCAGGCTGGCCTGCATGGCATCGTCGGCGACGCGACGCTGGAAGCGGCGACCCGCGCCGGTTATACCCTGCACTTCATAGAAGCGCCTTGGGCCCGAGCCCAGCAAAACGTGCGCAAAGGCGTCGACAAGCTGATCATTCCCCTGTCGCGCACGCCAGAAAGAGAGGCTGATTACACCTGGATCGCGCCCATCATGACCATGGACAGAGCGTTTTTCAGCCTCGATAAACGCGTCCAGAGCATGCAGCAAGCGCGGGAAACCTTTGCCCGTATCGCCGTTGGCCGCGGCAGCGCCCAAGAGCAAAAACTGCGGACAGAGGGTTTTAGCGATACCCAGATTTATCCGTTTGAGATTGGTGAGAATCCGGCGCAATTGCTGCTGATGGGGCGCGTCGATGCCTGGTTCAATGGCATTCCTGAAACGCAAGCTATCTGGCGCAACGTGTCAAACAGGACGTTGCAGGTCAGTCCGTCCTTGATGAAGACCGATCTGTATCTGGCCTGCTCCAAACAGTGCAACGCGGTGTTCGTGCGCCACTTGAGGGCGGCAGTCGAGACGCTGCGCAAGGACGGCACGCTGGAGCGAATAAAAGACGCTTACCTGAAACAGCCGTGACCCGTTGCCCCGGCGCAGGTCCATCAGCACCCCGCGCCAAGGATCTGTTCGCGCAGTGCACAGCAGCACCTCGGCCCAGTACCAGGCTTGCGCTGGCGTCATGAACGCGAGCCTGGATGGGTGATCGTGCACGCCTCAACGCGAGAGCATGAAGGTCTCGTACTCCAGGTCATCCAGCGCCGTCGACAACCGCGCCAGCCCCAGCAATACGCAGATCAGCAGCGACAGGGTAAAGCCATAACCGAAATAACTCGGCCCCAGGTGCAGGCTCAGCAGGGTCAACGCAGCGTTGAGAGCGACGAAGAACAGGCACAGCTCCAGCACGATCGCTCGTTTGTCGAGGTAGAAAAACACGTTGAGGATCGCCATGAACACCACCTGGATGCTCACTCCGATCAGGTCGATGTAGAACAGCGGCAGGTAGTAGCTGGACATTCCCAGCCACTCCAGCAGGCGCGGGCCGAAGAGAAACAGCAGTACCACCGTCAGCCCCTGGACCTTACAGATTTCCAGCAGGCCCTGGCGGATCGAGAAGGTCATCTCGGCTTTCAGCGAGCCGATATGCTGCAGGGTCTCGCCATCGCGCACCGCGCGGAACAGCCGGTCGTACCACTCGGCGAAGTCGGTTTCGATCCTGACCAGAAACACCGCCATACCGGGAATGATCGCCAGGTAGGCGAGGAAGATCGGCAAGTCGTACAGAATCGAGGCGCGCATCGGCCCGATCACCTGGCTCGAGGTGTCCGGGTTGAACCAGAAGATGAACTTGTCGATCCAGATGCCCAGGTTGTAGCAAAACCCGGTCAACAGCAGGCTGAGGAACACCTGACGGCGGTCGAGGAAGTCGAAGGCCACCAGCTTTTCGGCCCGGTACTCGCGCAGGATGTCGTAGAGAAACAGGAACAACAGTGAGCTGTGCCCCAGCAGCAACGCCAGCAACAGGCCTTCCATGCCCATGTGCCGGAGGAAGAAAGCGCTGCCGACCATCAGTCCATAGCCCACCAGCATCACCAGCAGGATGCGGTTATAGGCCTTCATCCCCGAGAGGAAGATGATCACCAGCCACAAGTTGCACAGCACCACGAAGTTGGCCAAGGTCAGCAGGCGGTAGATCAGCGGCTGGTCGAACAAGCTGGTCAACAGGAGAATGCCCAGCACCCCGGAGCCCAGGGTCACCAGCAGCAGCACACCCACCAGGTTCGGCAGGATCTGCTCGTACTTGCGCTCGAACAGGCGGTCGGAGACAAAACGGGTGAAGAACAGCTGCAAACCGCCGGTGAGGATCAGCGACGTGGCCATCAGGTAGGTCACGGTGATCAGGAACTGGCGGATCAGCACCTCCGGCACCACCAACCCCAGGCTGATGACCCCCACCAGCATCACGCTGAGAATCGACAGCACCCAGGGCCCGGAACTGATCAGGCCGGCATAGACGTAGGCGTGCAGCGTCGCCGTGTAGGAGTCGCGCGAGAGAATCTTGCGCAGTTCGAAACCAATGCCGGCCATTTACACAGCCTCCTTGTGTGCGGTGCCCATGGCCGTTTGATACAGCGCGCGATAGCGCTCGATCATCAGGGTTTCGCTGTAGTAACGGTGAACCCGCAACAAGCCGGCGGCCTGGGCGGACTTCCAGCGTTCGGGGCTGCGCAGCAGGTCGATGATCGCCTGGGACGTGGCCTGGGGATCGGCGATTGCCACCACCTCCCCGGCCAGCCCCAGATCGCGGTCGGCCGCCTCGCCGCCCTCGATCAGCTCACGGCAGGAGCCCACGTCGCTGCTCACCACCGGCGTACCGGCGGCCCAGGCTTCGAGAATCACCAGGGGCTGGGCCTCGCTGATGGAGGTCAGCACCATCAGGCCCAGTTGCGGCAGGATGTCCTGGATCTTCTGGAACCCGAGGAACAACACCTTTTGCTCCAGCCCGAGACTGGCCACCAGGCTGCGACACTCGGCGACGTATTCGGGGTCTTCCTCTTCCGGCCCGACGATCCAGCCTTCGACCTCGGGCATGACACTGACAACCCCGCGCATGGCCCGCAGGAAGGTCTTCACGTCCTTGATCGGCACTACCCGGCCGATCAGCCCGACCACCGGGGCGATGCCATCGGCCCGGGACTCCAGGGCCTGGGTCCAGACGTCCAGGTCGATGCCGTTGGGAATCACCTGGGTGCGCTCGGCCGGAGCACCGTCCTTGATCTGGCGCTGACGGTTGCCGTCGTACAGGGCGATGATCTGGTCGGCGCTTTCATAGACCAGATGACCGATGCGCTCGAAGAAGCGCACCCAGAGTATGCGGATGTACCCCGAGCCGGTGTCCATGCTGTCGTTGAGCGCCTGGTTGCTGCTTTCGGCGATCCAGCTGGCCTGAGCCAGGTCGATCTTGCGCTCCTTGGTGTAGATCCCATGTTCGCTGAGCAGCAACTGGCAGCCCCACAGTTGCTTGAGAATGCAGCCCACCAGCCCGGCATAACCGGTTGAAATCGAGTGCAGGACCCGAGCCCGCGGCATGCGCCGCGCGGCATCGGCCAACATCAGCAACGGCGACTGCATGGTGCGCAGGGTCCAGAAATAGTTGACGAAGGACGGATCGGCACAGTGCTGTTCGTAACCTTCGGTCAGTGCCTCCCAACTGGGGCGACTGTAGAGCACGTCATCCAGGGTGATACGCGCCTGGGCCAGGGAATCGAGCACGCCAATGCCCAGTTCGGCGGCCGGCTTCTCCGGGTTGTGCAGGTAACGGTACAGGTTGCTCAACTCGTCCAGGGACGCGGTGTGGGCGACTCGCTTGTGCTTGGGATTGCGCCAGGCCTCCTCCAGATACACTTCTTCGATGTGCACCACGTTGACTGGAATCTCATAGCGGCGCTGACCGTAGGCTTCGCGCTGGCCACCAATGAACAGTACGGAAAAGGTCAGTTGCGGCAGTCCGAGGATCATCTGGTGAATCCAGCTGGACACACCGCCGCGCACATAAGGCCAGGTGCCCTCGAGCAGCAGGCAGACATCGGCAATGGGCGTTGGGTTGACGGCGGTTTTCATGTCCAGGTCCTTACCAGCCCGGCAAAGGGCGGACGTTGTTGCATCTGCGGCGGCAAGCTTTTCAACAGCGCGGGAATCTCTGAATAGTTTCCGGTTTCAAAGGCGATTTCGGCACGGAACGGCAAGACCTTGGCCGGGTCCATGCCCGCTTCCTGGGCCTGGTGCATATGCAGTCGCGCTTTGCCGATGTCGCCACGCTCAAGGGCAATACGCCCGGCCAGCAACAGCAACTCGCCGCCCTCTCCCGCCTCCAGCGCCAGCTCGGCATGCTCGCCGGCTTGCCCCAGCACGTGCTGCTGAACGCTGCCCTGGGCCAGGCCCAGGTAGGCCAGTTCCCAGTACCAGCGCGCCAGGGTGGCATGCAAGGCGCCGGCCTTCTTGGGCGCGGCACCGGGCAACTGTTCGAGGGACGTCTGGATGCGCTGGTTGATGTCGGTTTCCTGCTTGTCGAGCATCGAATACGCCAGCAGGCGCACATCGTCGCTGGGATCGCCCAGGGCCAGCTTGAGGATCGGCACCGCTTCCTTGCCCGGCATCTTGCGGGTGGCGAGCAGCGCCGCCAGGCGCTGGTCGGGGTCCGGAGCGTGGCGCAGCACGTCCTGCAAGCCGCTGTCGCCGAAGGTCGGCGAATGCAGATGGGACTGTGCGCGAAACGGCAGGTCAGGAATGCCAACCGCCTGCCACATCTGCGTCTCGCGCTTGCGCGGCAGGTACAGCGCCGGAAAGATCGCGGCAATCACCCCGACCGAACCCAGCAGCGGCACAAAGAACGCCAGGCTGAAAATGAACAGCGGGCTCCATGGCAGCGGCCGGCGATAGCGCGCCGGCAACAGCAGCCACACCGCCGCCGTCAGCAGGCCGCAGGCGATACCGTGGGACATTGCATACAGCAGCGCGGTCTGCAGGTCGGGCAACTGCGCCGTCAGGCTGGCCCAGCTCCCCACCTCGAAAAACAGCGCTCCGCTAAACAGCCACTTGCTGATCATTCAGGCCACACTCGTTGTACAGAAAGTTACGCAGCCCATCGCGTTGCCGGGCCGACTCCAGGTCGTAAGGCAGCACCGTGACCCCCAGGCCGGCCAGGTCCACGCTCATGCCGAAGTGCTCGTGAACCAGCTTGCCCAGGCGCGTCAGGTAGCCTTGGGCCCCTTCGGCACTGGTCAGAGGCAACAGCACCAGCAACAGCCCGTGCCCGCGACTGTTGACAAGGCTCAGGTGCAGGTCCAGTCCGCGCTGGCTGCGTTCGAACAGCCGCGCCAGTTCATCGTTGGGCTGGGTCAGTTCAAAGGCATAGAGGCATCCGGACAGGCCGTGTTGCTCGACGTCCACCAGCGAACGCTTGAGCTGGCGGGTGAAGTGCTGGGCATCGGCGTTTTCCAGCTGCAGCACCTGTGAGTCAGGGTGCAGCAGGTCGGCGATATGCCCCGCCAGCAGCGCCAGCAGGCTGAGGGTGCGCTCCTGGAAGGCAAAGAACGGCATCTGCCGCACCGCGAGGATCGCCAGCACCCGCCCCTGGGTGTCCACCAAGGGAATACAGGCCTGCAGCGACGACACCGAAGCCTGTCCGCCGCTGTCGAGCAGTTCTTCACGCACACTCACCAGCTCTTCACGCTCCAGGCACAAGCGCACCAGCAGGTCCTTGTTGTCCAGGGGGCCCATGGTCCCGGTGGAGGCCAGCAAGGTCAGGGTCGGTGGCGCGCTGCCGGCCTGCTCCACACGGTACAGCCCGGCCACTCGCAACGAGCCGTACTGGCCCAGCAGGGTCAGCACCGGCTCGGCCAGCAGGGTCAGCGAATCATCGCCATTGGGCACCGCACGCAGGCGCTCGCGCAGGCCCAGCAACGAACTGCGCAGGCTCTGGTCGCTGCCGGCCAGGCGCTGCTCCAGGCGATCATGGGACACCCGCAGGATCTGGTGCGCCCGGGTGAAATCGTCGAGCCGGTACTGGCGATACTCGTTGGCCATCTGCAAGCGCAACAGTCGTCGCTCCCACAGGTCGCGCACCTCGCCGACGAGCATGCCGCAGACCAGCACGCCGACAATGTAGGACGGCGCGATCTGCGCGTAACCCGCCAGCCCCGACTGACGCAGAATGAAGAATGCCGCCACCAGCAGGCTGGCGCTGATCAGGCCGCGGACAAACCCGTAGCGCACGCCCAGCAACAACGGCGCCAGCACTGACCAGGGAAACTCGCCCTGCACTTGCAAAGGGTCCTGTGGCGCCAGCCACAGTCCCACGCCGATGACTAGAGCCGTCACCAGGAATGTTTCCAGCCATGACGCCGGACCGCTGGCGCGGGGCGCCAGCGCGTAGTCCATGTGTGGAGAGCTCATGACAGTTACTCGATCCTAAGGCCACCGACAAGCTTGTCGAGCACCTTCTGCGCGGCGCCAGCCAGGCTTTCGCGGGACCAACCGGCGCGGGCGCCGCTATTGCTCCAGAGCACTTTGCCGGTGCCCGCCTCGACCACCCGCAGGCTGATGCCCACCGCCGGCTCGCCATCCAGGCCATTCTTGTACTGCCACTCTTCAACGCTGCCGGATACCACATAGTCGAGCTTCTGCTCACGGGCCCAATCCATGGCGCCGGCCAGACGCTCGTTGTCGTCGAGCAGGGCCTGCTCGCCCTGCCCCGGCGCGCCGCTATAGACCTGGGGTTGAAGGCCGCGGCTGCTCAGCACACTCAACAGAATCTGCTCACTGCGCTCCCCGGCCTGGGGCGTCTGGGAATAGTTGACCAGCGGCAGCACGCCCCAACGCGCACTCTTCGACAGCTCAGGGCTGTCTTGACCGGTAAAGCTCGTGCAGCCGGCCATCAGCAAAGCGGCCATCGCCAGACTCACGCAACGAATGGATTGCATAAGGTTCACTCCTCTTTTAATTCCATGATCAGCGTCCGAAACGCACGCTGTAGCTGACACCTGCGGTGCCGCCGGACTGGCCAGTTCCGCCTTGAGGCGCCGACTGGTAGCCGAAGGTCACTGCCAATTCGTCATCCCCTATGACCTCGGTGCCGATACCGGTACTGATGGCGTAGTTGATGGTGTTGTCGGTCCACTGCCAGCCGGAGCTGACGTCCACCAGCCAGGTGTACTGCCCACGTGTGCGGTTCAGTGCCCCCGGGAAGCCACGGCGCCACGAACTGCCAAAGAACAGTTGGCCGTAGCGTTTCTGCAGCAGGGTCTGGCTGTTGATCTGGTTCGGATTGTCGAGTTCGGCCCCGATCAGGTCGATGCCTCCGCCCAGGGTATTGGCCAGGTTGGGCAGCGAGCGGTTGTTCAGGCTGTTTTGCTGGTAGTCGATACCGCTGCGCAATTCCCAGTTCGGCCCCTCGAACTGCAAGGTGTGGTCGAACTCGATCTTCAACGCCTGGCCACTGCCCAGGTCGTCGCCACTGCGGGTCGAGAACCAGCGCTGGGCCAGGCTCCAGGACAACTGGTCACGGGCCGAATAGCGATGCCGGCCGCCGACCCAGACATCATCCTGTCGGCCGAAGGTGCGCATGTATCCGCTGTCCTCGTTCTTGCGATGCCAGTCGGCGCCGACGTCCAGTTCGTTGCCGCTGGCCACCTGCCAGGTGCGGCTGGCGCCCAGGCCGTTGCGGTCATCGTCCTTGCGCAGGCTGCTGTCGAAGATCAGCTTGTAGTTGCCGTTCTCCAGTTGCCGCTGCAAGGTCAATTCGGTGTTGGTCTCATTGCCCAGGCGCGATTCATCGAGGACATCGCCACTGTATCGGC
Organism: Pseudomonas sp. 910_21; assembly: GCF_052850735.1. Lineage (NCBI taxonomy): Bacteria > Pseudomonadati > Pseudomonadota > Gammaproteobacteria > Pseudomonadales > Pseudomonadaceae > Pseudomonas > Pseudomonas sp. 910_21. The sequence goes on from NZ_VXCY01000006.1 coordinate 111,569, forward strand.
CCTGCTCCAGTACCAGCTTGGCGTACCAGTTGTCGTTCAAGTAACGCGCCGCGGTGAGGCGTGGGCCGTTGAACACCAGTCCGCCGTAGTCCTGGCGGTCCCAGGCGATTTGCACACCCTGGGGCGTACGCTCGGTCAGCTCGATGGCCTGGCGCCGCAATTGCTCACGGAGCGCCGCTGGCTGGTCCTCGCCCAGCGCCGACAGGTCCACGGCCAGTGCTTCGCCACTGCGCCCCAAGCTGTTCAGGGCCTCGGCCTGCTGCGCCGGGTCCAGATCGCCGCTGGCCACCAGTCGTTCCAGGGCCTGGCGGTTGTTGCCGCGCAGGGCTTCCTGGATCTGCTCGTAGCGACTGATTTTCAGGCCGCGGGCGCGAGCCCAGGCCAGCCATTCATCCTTCTGCGCCGACTGATTGATGTCGTCCAGGCGTGCCAGCATCTGGTCGAACCACAGCTGCAGCATCGGCTTGGAGCCGTCCTGCCATTGCATCGCCTTGTTCTGCGCCTTGCGCGACGAGTAGCTGCTGGCCACCAGGCGCAGCCAGGTCGCATAGCCCTGGGGCGTGGCGCGGATCTGTTCAGGCGTCACTTCGCGATTGAGCTTGAGCCGCAAGCGCTGGGCCGAGTCGGCATAACCTGCGCCTTCCAGGGCATCGGCGTAGGCTGCCTGGACCATCCAGTCCTGAGGGTTGGCCTGCAGGTAGAGGCGGTACCAGGCCAGGGCCTCGGTATTGCGCCCGAGCAACTGACTGGCCGCGGCAAACGGCAGCCACAGGGTGCTGTCACCACGGGCCAGGGAGCGCCATTGCTGCAACAGCGGCTTGAGCTCGCCGGTGCGACCCAGGTCGACATACAGCCACATCAGGCGTTCGCGGAAGGTGTTGTCATCCGGGAAGCGGCTCAAGCCCAGGCGATACAGGCGCAGGGCCTCGTCGGTGTGGCCCTGCTGCACCGCCAGTGCACCGCGGGCGGCCAGGACCTGGGAGCGGTCGGAGGCATCCGGGTACTGATCGGCTTCCTTGAGCAGGTCGACCACCAGTGGCCAGTCCTGAAGTTCCTGGGCCAATTGCAGGGCCGCAATCAGGCGCTGCGGATTGTGCTCCCGGCGCCAGCTGTCGACGGTCAACTGCAAGGCCTTGCGCGGATCGCGGACGCGATAGAGAGCGATCAATTCACTCTCGTCACCGCTATTGAGCGAGCCCTTGATGGCCAGCATCTTCTCCAGTGCCAGTTGCAGTTCATCGTCCAACTCCAGGTCCCAGGCCAGGGCGGCACGGGACTGCCAGTAGTTGAGGTCGTCAATCTTGTTGCCGTCGACTGCGGTGATCACCTTCCAGGCCGACTGGCTGTCAAACAGCTTGAGGTGGTTGTTGGCCCAGTCCACCCGCTCGGTGCTGGTCAACGGATAAAGGCCGGAGAAGCGCTTCCAGACCACCAGCCGCTCCGGGTACTGCTCGGTGTTTTCCAGGTTCTGCAACAGGCGGACCCAGGCCAGACGGTGTTTCGGGTATTTGGCGACATAGCGGCGCAGCCACTTTTCCCCCTGCTCGGGCGTGCCCCGGGATTCTTCGGCGTACACCAGGGCATCGAGCTCGATATTGCTCAGGGCCCGGGTCTCCATGATCCCCGCCAATAGCGGAATGCCCCGGTCGAAATCGTAGGTCTGCATCGCCAAGCGCCAGGTGTGCTCGAACTCGGCCGGGTTGTGACGCAGCTTGCTCAGGCTGATCCAGTAGCCCAGCGCCGAGGCCGAGTCGCCCTGCCATTCGGCAAGATGGGCCATCTGCTCCAGCAGCAGCGGATCATCCGGGTGCAGTTCAAGCAGTTGCGTGCCCACTGCATGCGCACCTTCGAGGTCGCCGAAGGCCAGGCGCTGCTTGAATTCCTTGGCCAGGATTTCCGGGCTGTCGGGCTGCAATTTGCGCCAGGCGCTAAAGAATTGTTCGGCCAGGTCCGGGCGGTTGTGCGCTACCGCCACATCGACGCCCTGGTCAAGCAGTGCCGGGTCCAGTTCCCCCGGCTGGGCAGCCAACTCCCGGGCCAGCAGCTCGGCGGCCTCGTCGCCGCGATCCGCGGCCACCAGGGTCTTGAAGGCTTGCTCAAGCAGCGGGCGACGGGCTTCCGGCGTCTGGCTGGCGTCGAGCAATTGCACATAGAGATCGGCGGCGCGCCCGGGTTGCTCGCTGGCCTGGTACCACTTCGCCGCCTCGGGCAGCCATTGATCGCGCTGCTTGGGATCGCGGCGCGCCAGTTCGGTATAGACATCCGCTGCCAGTCCCGGGGCCTGGGCACTCAGGGCCAGCGTCGCCAGGCGCTCGAGCTGCGGGCTGGGCAGTGTCTTGTAGTCAAAGGCCTTGAAGCGCTCGGCCAGGGCCTGCAACGCTGCGCTGTCGGTGCTGTTGTTCAATGCCAGGGCATCGAGCTGCAAGCGGTAGTAGGCCTTCAGCGCGGGATCGGGCTGTGGCCACTGCGCCAGGTGCTTTTCCGCTCTCGAGTAATCGCCCAGCTGAATCAGCAGGTCGAGCAATTGGGTGCGCAACTCGTTGTTGTCCGGGTGGGCCGCCAGCAGCACCTCGGCATAGCTGGCGGACACTTCGTCCGGTTGGCCGCCCTTGGGACGGAACGCATCTTCGTTGCGATAGGTCGCCCACAGCAGCACGCCGACGACAATCGCCACCAGCAGCAATGCCCAGGGATTGAGCAGCCGCGCGCGTGGGGCCTTAGTTGCAGAAGAGTTGGGCATCACTCACCTGCTTCATGGGAAGTTGGAAATGCCACAGGCCCTGCTCGGACTTGCCGGCATAACGTTGGCCCTGGACCTCGACCCGACAGGCGCTGGCCGAGCGCACCGAAAACTCCAGGTTGAATTGACCGGCAAAAGAGAACGTCACCTGTCGGTCGCTCACATAACGCCAGTCCCGCAGGGGAATGTTCGCCAGCTCCAGTGCCGGACGTGGATCACGCTCAGGGCGCAGGGCCAGCAGCGCATGATCGCGGCTCAAGGCCACATAACGCCCCTGGGGCAGATCGCGGACCCCCGCTACACCCTGGGAACGGCCAAGGTCCGGCCAGCCCAGCGCCGGGTCCAGGCGCAGGGTGCGCAAGCCGTCCATGCCGCGAACCTGCCAGTCACCGTTGACGGTGCGGGCCAGGCTGGCCTGGTACAGACCATGGACCCGATCGAGGTAGTCGCTCATCCACAAGGACATGGGCTGCTGGCCACGCATGAACTGGTAAATGTCGGTCATGGCCTTGATCGACGCCTGTTTGGTCCCCGAATAGAAGTGGTAGTACAGGTGAATGCCCCGCAGGCGCCGTGGGCTGTCGGTCAGCTCGAAGGTGTCGATCACATCGCGAAAGCCGTAATACGGACCTTTCCAGAGGTTGGTGTACATGTTCTCGTTGATCACCGGTGCGTAGTACTGCAAGCCGCCTTCGGTGGGACGCAACAAGGGGTACAGGCCGGTCAGCGACGAATTGGCCTTGGTCAGGATGGTCTGCCCGCCGTTGACGTTTTTCAGTCCGGCGTCGTAGGCCAGCTTGATGGTCTCGGCGCTGGGCAGCGCATCCCCCGGCCAGAAGACCAGCTTCACCGGTTTTTGTGCGGTGGTCAGGCGGCTATTGATGTAGTCCCGCGAGCCAAGGATCTCGCGCTTGTAATCCAGGTTCTTGTACCCCGGGATATTCAGGCGCAGACCGTATTCGGCGTGGAAATCCTCGTCCTTCTTGGCCTTCTCCGGCTGCATGTAGAACGGGTGACTGTAAGTGTGGGTGGCCACCTCGACCTTGGGGTCGGCAAAGATCTCCTGGGCGATCGGCTCCAGTTCCCTGGCGAGGAACGGCGACATGCCCTTGGGGCCGATTTCCCCTTCGATGATCGACACCGAGGTCAGGTACGGGTTGGGACGAATGTAGTCATCCAGCACCTGGCGCCCGGAATACGGGGTGCCGCGCACTTCGGCATGGGAGGGAAAGCCATCGCCGTCGATATGCACGGTGGCGATCCGCCGGCCGTTCTCGGTGGTGGTGTCCGGGCGCGGTTGCGCCGGCAGACGCAGGGCCTTCTGGATAAAGGCGAAGGGGTCGAGAATCCAGCGGCTGCGCTCGACGTTGGCCTCCACCACATAAGGTGCCAGGGCCATGCCGCCCCAGCTGCCGATGGCCACGGGGGCGTACTTGCCGCCCTTGTCATCCCCCAGCAACAGCGCCGGTTTCGGCCCATCGGGCAGCAGCGTCACTCGGGTCAATTCACGGGTACGGGCCACCACCGGTGCTTCGAAGCCACCGATCAGCGACTTGTCCTGGCTCAGCACGTGCAGTGCTCCACGGCCCCCCGGCGCCGCGAGGTTCAACCCCAGGCGCTTGAGTAATGCGCGATCCTCGATCGGCAGCCCGGCCATGATGGCCAGCGGCACCTGTTCGTCCAGGCGCTGGCCAAGCCAGCTATTAAAGGCACGACTGTCCTGGGGCGGGCCGCTGGTCATCCACAGCACCACCCCGGCGTAGAGGCCGGCGAAGCTGTAGGACGGCAGACTGTCATCGGCCGGCAGGTAGTCGACCCGATAACCCAGGTATTCCAGCAGGCCGCCCAGCATCCGGTGTCCGGCGTGATCGTAGAGTTCGCCCTCACGCGGGTCGTAGAGCATGGCGATGCGGCGCGGCTGCACTTCCACGGTGCTCATGCTGATGGCATTGAGGTCCGGGGTGGTGACCACCGGGATAAAGCCTTCCTGACTCAATTGGCGCACCAGCTTGCGCGCCTCTTCACGACGGTTGGGCGGCAAGTAGTCGATGGCCACCAACGGAATGTTTTTCGCACGCAGCGGCTTGAGCTCGCCTTCGAGCCAGTTGCGATCGGACTCGGAAACCGGGCGATAACGCTTGGCCGAGGCGTCCCAGCCGGCGTGGATCGATTCCACGGCCACGGCCGAGGCGACACCATCGAGCTCGCCCAACACCTCGAACCCCCGGTTGAAGAACAGCTTGAGGTTCGGCTGGCGGCTGTGCAGTTCCCGCAGGAACGAGGCCAGAGCCTGGCGTTGCGGTTCGCGATTGGCTTCGGGGAGCAACTGAAAACTGTCCAGGGTGTCGAGGAACAGACCGGCATAACCCTGGTCCTGCAACGCCTTGGCACGCTTGAACAGGTGTTCGCGCCAGGCCGGTGTGGCGATATCCATCACCTGGCTGTTCCACGCCTTGTTGCGGGTGGCGCTGGCCCCCTTGCTCAAGGCTTCCTTGTCCAGTGCAGCGCGGTCACCGTCGAACTCACCCACCGACAGGTAGGCGAACGGCTGGCTGCCCAGCTTGCGCAAAGTGGCGACATCCCCGGGGGCCATATGGCCGGGTTCGACCACCGCCCATTCGAACTGCGCCAGCTCCGGCAGCGGCGGTTGCTCGGCGTACCAGAAGCCGACGCTGGCGGGAGCTGCCGGTGCGGCCTGCACCAGCGAATTCGTGGCACACAAGGCTAATGCAGTAAACAGACGCCGTACCACTGTGCAGACACTCCCCCGGCGAAACTCCATGTCCATAACTCACTCTTCAAGTAGATCAATCCGCACAACATCAAACTCTCAAGCGCCCTCAAGCGGGCCCCCGCAAGACCAGGAAGCTAAAGACTGCGGTAGAGCCGGGCCAGGCCTTCGGTCAGGCTGGTTGGCGTCCCCAGGTCGAAGCGCTCCAGCAAACGCCGGTTGTCAGCCTTCGAATGACGGATATCGCCGGAACGGGCCGCCCCATGGCTCACGTTCAGTGGTTGGCCGCTGATCTGTTCCAGCGCGGCAATCAGGTCGTTGAGCGAAGTCACGCCACTGAGGCCGACGTTGGTGGCATCCACTGCAGGTGTCGGGCGTTCGAGGCCCTGGACCAGGATCTTCACCAGATCCTCGACATAGACAAAGTCGCGGGTTTGACCGCCGTCACCGAACACGGTGATGGGGCGTGCGCTCTTGGCCCGTTCGCTGAAGATGCTGATCACGCCGGAGTACGGCGACGATGGGTCCTGGCGCGGGCCGAAGATATTGAAAAAGCGCAGGATGACCGGCTCCAGGCCATGCTGACGACGGTAGAAATCCAGGTAGTACTCGCTGGCGAGCTTGTCCGCCGCATAGGGCGTAAGGGGAGACTTGGGCGTGTCTTCGTGTATCGGGGTGCCCTCCCCGTTATTGCCATAAACCGCCGCACTGGACGCAAACACGACTCGGCGGATACCGGCAGCGACCATGGCCTCGCACACTCGCAGTGTGCCGATGAAGTTGCTCTGGTGAGTACGCACCGGGTCTTCGACCGAAGCCTGGACCGATGCAACAGCTGCCAAATGCACCACCGCACCACAGCCCTGCATGGCTTCCGCCAGGGTCGCGGCCTCGGCGACATCGCCGACCACAAGCTCCAGCGCCGCATTGTCCATCGGCAAATTGCTGACCTTTCCGGTAGAAAGGTCATCCAGAACCCGGACCCCATAGCCTTTGGCCAATAGCGCATCGACCAGGTGGGAACCGATAAAGCCCGCGCCCCCTGTCACCAGTATCCGTTCAGTAGACATAGATCATCCCGAAGAAAAATATCGCTGCTGCGCCGTTTGAAGCTAGCACACCCACTGAATACGCCATGGCTATCAGCCCCTATGGCCAGTATTTCCCTGGGTACTTGCTCTCTTTCAAAGGCTAAACCGCCTTTTTGGCAGAACTTTCGAAACGCTGACGTCAAAAAAACATCAATAGAATCAAGCGCTCAGGGCCGGGATACTGGGATAAAAATGCCATTGCGTCAATATTGCGTCGATTTATTATTTTTTCAGTTACACGGCCAAAAATAGGCCAATATATTGACGACTTGAGGTTTCAAGGCTCTGGATCAAGGCGATCAGCCCTGAGGGTGATGGCCCAGGGGATCATCACAACGGGTTGGGGGGGGAAATTAAATCACTCACCAGGGGCAGAATCACCACGAAGCGACTGCCTTTGCCACTGCCTTCGCTCATGCCTGTCACCGTTCCGTCATGGGCTTCAACCAGTTCGCGCACCACCGTCAGGCCGATACCCAGGCCGGCGCCATTGAATCCGATCGCATGGGCGTCCTGAATGAAGGGTTCGAAGATAAACGGCAGGGCTTTGGCAGAAATGCCAATACCGTTATCGCAAACCGTCATGTGCACGACGTCGCCCTGAGTGCTGACCGTCAGCGTCACCTGCCCCTCTGCCGGGGTGTATTTGGCAGCGTTGCCCAACAGGTTGCCGAGGATCTGTTTGAGGCGCACCGGATCACCGTCGACCGGCAACGGGTCATCCGGTCGCTGGGCACTGAAGTGCAGATGCCGTGCATTCATCACCGGTCTACAGGTCTCGATGGCGTCATCGACAACCTGCCTCAGGTCCACCACACGGCGATCCAGATGCAGCTTGCCGGTGCTGACCCGGGAGACATCCAGCAGATCATCCACAAGCCGCGACATATGCTGCACCTGGCCTTCGATCAATGCCTGCATTCGCGGCAGTTCTTCACTGGGGACCCGGGCCAGGCGCCCGGCAATCATGCTGATGGGGGTGAGCGGATGGCGCAGTTCGTGGGCCACCAGCACAAGGATGTGCCGCTGTTGCTCCAGCAGTTGCTCCAGCAGTTGCTCGGCGGTGGCCTGCAGGTGTTGCGCGCTGAGCGCTGCAATCACCAACTGTTCATTGGCTTCGCGCATCTCCAGGTTCAACGGGTGCTCTTGCTGGGTACGCAAGGCTTCCTGCGCGTTGGATTGCGCCAGCAGGATTGCCTGCACCAGTTGCTGATTGGCCTCGATCAACTGCTCGATGTACTGGTTATCGACGAGCCGGGTGCTGGCTTCACCCAATTCATTTTGCAACGACGCCAGTACCGCGCGCGCCTGGACGATCTTCTGTCCGAGGAGGAACAGTTCGCGTGCCGCCGTGGCGGCCTGGTCAGTCTTGCCATTGACCTCGTCCATTTTTTTTACTCACACCTCACCTTTGTCCAAGTATTTGCGGGTGGGACGGCCGCCGAGCAGGCCTTCCTGATCAGGCAGCATTTCGCCGATCTGCAAGCCGTCATCATCAATGCGGTACAGGCGCAGCTCATCCGAATGAGCGCTGGCCCGCACCTTGACCACCGCCATGATGCGCTGCAAACGGCTTTCCACTTCGATGTAGCGCTGGACGATGATGGCATCGGTGAGAAACGCCGTACCGTAGGGGCTGAAGCGTAGGTCGGTATAGCGATCTTCCAACTCCGAGGTCATCAGCACGGTGATACCGGCGCTGGTCAGCGCGGTGACCATCCGAGCCAGTGACTCACGAAAATCCTCGCGAAAGGTCGGCGCCAGGGCCAGTTCGAAACCGGACAGTGAGTCCACCACCACCCGGGTCGCCTTGATCCGGGTGATCTCGGTCAGCAGTAGATGGACTATTTCATCGATCGACAAATCAGCGGCCCGGCTGTCCACCAGGCCAACCTGGCCACTCTGGATCAAGGCGGCCAGGGTGGGGTTTTGTGAGTGGTTGGGCCGTTGCTCGAACACCGCAATCACGCCGGTTTCACCGTTGCGCGCGCCTTCGGCGAGGAAGGTGGCCGCCAGAATGCTCTTGCCCGAGCCCGACGGCCCGGCAACCAGCAGCGAATAGCCCTGCGGCAGTCCGCCACCGAGCATGTCGTCAAGGCGCGCAACCCCCATCTTCAGGCGTTTGATGGGGAACTCCAGTGGCGTTTCAACGACGCTGGTGGCCGCCGGTGCAAAGACCCGGACTCCCGAGGTGGCGATGCGAAAGGTGTGCAGCCCCGGCAGCGTCGGCTGGCCGCGCATCTTCATGATTTCCATCTTGCGCACCATGGAGTTGCGCTGAACGCTCTGGCGCAACCAGATCAAGCCGTCGGCAACGGTGAACACCGGGTTGGTGTCGGTTTCATTGAAGTATTCACCGATAAGGAAGGTGGTCGCCTGCCACGTGGTCATCAACATACCCAACTGCTGGACGAACAGCGGCAGATTATTGTTGGGGTTGTCCTGGGTCTGGCTTGCAAGCACCACCGAACGGAAGGAATCGACGAACACCAACCCCGGCGAGTGAGCCTGGACCTCGCTGACGATGCGCCGTAGCACCTCATTGAGGTCGCCGGCCTGGGTGTCGTCGGCCAGGTTGATGTAGTGAATCGACTGGTTGATCGCTGCGCTATCGAAAAAATCGAACTGTTGCTGATACCGGAGCATCTTCAGCGGCGGCTCCCCGAGCACCGTAAAGAACAGCGCCGGACGCTCCGGCGTCGCCAGGGCAAACATCATCTGGTGAGCCAAGGTGGTCTTGCCGCAGCCCGGCGGGCCGGCGATCAGGTTGAACGAAAACTCCGGCAATCCTCCGCCCAGCACCTCGTCCAGTCCTGGCACGCCAGTGGCCAAGCGGTTGATCGTGACTTTGCTGCTCATGGCGTATGTTCCTGCGAGGGGGGATCGCTCAAGAAAGGCTCCCACACGCCACTCAGCAAGCGTGCAGTGAGCGAGGGACCAATCAGCGTGGTCAGCAATTCGTAGAAGGTGGTGAGCATCACTTCACCGAAAAACAGCGCCTCGGCCGGGCTTTGCTCAATGAGTACCGACTTCAGGGCCGCCAGGTTCAACTCACCCTGGAGCCCGTCATAGAGGCCGGCCAGGCGCGGTTGCGCCGAGGTACACAGATGAAGACTGCGGCAGTAAAGAGCAGCAAGCCCCTGTTCGCCGATGATCGGCGTAAGGGCGCTGCTCATACCCTGCAAGGTCGAGACAATCGCCTGGGCGATGCTGGCAATGTCAGCCTGAGGGCCAACACTTCGCGCCAGAGAAGCTACGATCTGGCGGCTCTCTTCGCTTAGCGTGGACATGATGGGCTGATAGTGGGTGGGAAGAGTTCGATAGTACACCCTATATCCGCGTATAGAAGCGCTATTGGCTGCGGCCCCGTTCCGGCCCTTACAAACAGGGCTCCGAGGCCCGACTTTCGAGAAACAGCGTCCAGGCCTCATAAGCCTGTTGGTGCCTGCGGGTTGCGTTCGCCCACTCAGGCCCGCAGGCCTGTCGTGCGGAAACCAGCATCATCATGCTCGTCGTTGCGGCATCCAGCTCAAGTAGCAGCTTGTACGCTTCAAGCCGGAAATCGTCGTCGGATTTCATGGTTTTTCCCTGGTGGCGACCCATCTGCACGAAGAAATCTTGTCCCTTCTGCCGTTGAGTGCCTGCAAAACCACTAGTTCAAATCGATGCTGTTCGGGGATCCGGCGCCAACGGCAGCAGCTGCAGATCCCTCACTGCCATCACCGACACTCTCAACGTCCTGGTTGAGTAAGCCGGAGCCGACTCCAGCGGCGGCCTCACCCTGGAGAATTTCCAGCAGGAAATCGCTCAAAAACCTGTACAAAACAAGACTTCATGTACAAATATAAATCATGAATTTTTGACTGTTAGAGCAAGGAGCCAGACCGGCTGTGGCATCTGTCTGCGTGAGAAACACAATGAGCGATTCCCTGAACACGAACGTCCTGAGCGATGGCCTGACGCCGGCCGAAAGCGGCCAGCTGTTTGCCTGTGATGGCGAGCGTCTGCCGTGGTAGCCGTCTCCTCTGCCGGCCGGCTGGGCCTGGTGCTCGGCGACCAGTTGTCGTTCGACCTGGCAATGTTCGAGGCGCTGGACCCAGCCTGCGACGCCCTGCTGATGGCCGAGGTCGACAGCGAAGCGCGTTATGTCCGTCATCATCCGCAGAAAATCGTGCTGGTCTTCAGTGCCATGCGCCACTTCGCCGAGCGCCTGCGCGAGCAAGGCTGGCGGGTGATCTACGTGAAGCTGGACGATCCCGACAACAGCGGCAGTCTCCCGGGCGAGCTGCGGCGCTGGCAGGCCGCCCTTGGCGTGGATCAGGTGCATGTCACTGAGTGCGGCGAATGGCGGCTCGAACAGGCGCTGCGCGATTGCGGCCTGCCCATGACCTGGCATGTGGACCGACGTTTCCTCTGCTCACGGGAGCAGTTCCGCCACTGGGCCGCCGCTCGCCCGTCGTTGCGCATGGAGTTCTTTTACCGCGAGATGCGCAAGCAAAGCCGCCTGTTGCTGGAACCCGATGGCCGCCCCTGCGGCGGCACCTGGAATCTCGACGCCGACAACCGCAAGGCCCTGCCCCGCGGCCTGCGCGGGCCCTTTCAGGCCCGCTTCGGCCACGACCGGATCACCCGCGAGGTGCTGCAGCTGGTGGGCCAACGCTTCAGCGATCACTACGGCGACGTGGAGCATTTCGACTATCCGGTGACTCACGAGCAGGCACAGGAACTCTGGCAGCATTTCCTCGACTTCTCCCTGGCCGCCTTCGGCGATTACCAGGACGCCATGGCCGAGGGCGAGCCCTTTCTGTTCCACGCGCGCATCAGTGCGGCGCTGAATATCGGGCTGCTGGATGTGCGCCTGCTGTGCCGTGATGTCGAGCGCGCGTACCGCGAGAAACGGGTTGCCCTGAATGCGGCGGAAGGGTTTATCCGCCAGCTGATCGGCTGGCGCGAATATGTGCGGGGGATCTACTGGCTGCGCATGCCTGAATACGCCGAACTCAACGGTTTGGGCAATACCCGGGCGCTGCCGGAGTTCTATTGGAGTGGCGCCACCGACATGCGCTGCATGTCCCAGGTCATCGGGCAGACCCTGGAACTGGGCTATGCCCACCATATCCAGCGGCTGATGGTCACCGGCAACTTCGCGCTGCTGGCCGGGATTGCGCCCAAAGCCATCTGCGACTGGTACCTGGCGGTCTACCTGGATGCGTTTGATTGGGTCGAACTGCCCAATACCCTGGGCATGGTGATGCACGCCGACGGCGGCTACCTGGGCTCCAAGCCCTACTGCGCCAGCGGTCGCTACATCCAGCGGATGTCCGATTACTGCGGCGGCTGCCGCTACCGGGTGGACCAGGCCACCGGCAACGATGCCTGCCCGTTCAACGCCCTGTACTGGCACTTCCTGATGCGTCACGAAACACAACTGGGCGGCAATCCACGCTTGGCCATCAGCTATCGCAACCTGCAGCGCATGGACGAGCCACGCCGGGAAGCCATCTGGCAACGCGGCGAGGAGCTGCTGGCGCGTCTGGATGCAGGGCAAGCCCTATGAAGAAATCCGAACTGCCAAGAAAGGACTGCGCCGCGTGCGGCCGGCCCTTCACTTGGCGAAAACGCTGGGCCCGTTGCTGGGACCAGGTGCGTTGGTGTTCCGAACGCTGTCGGCGGACCGCCCGCGCCAGGACGCAATGAGCCTCAGGGGCGGATTACAGACAGTCTTGTGCGGTCTGTTCGAAGCTCGACGGGGCGAAGCTGGAGGCCAGCAAATGCCGCTCATAGAGGAATACCTTGCCACCATTGGGCGCCTTATAAGCCTCCAGCACGTTGTCCGCTGCGACTTTGCTGGTGACCACGATCCGGTAGCCGCGCTGTGATTGCGAGACGCTGGCCGTCTGGGCGCGGCTCTGCAGTTTGGGGACCACACATTCGGCGTATTCGGCCGGGGTCTTGTGGGTCTGCATTACCAGGGTCGGGTCGTTCGGTGCAGTTGCGCAGCCGGCCAGCAGCAAGGAGGCCAGGGTCATGGCGGGAATCAATGGAAGGCGCATCGGTGAAGTCCTGAAATAAAGCCGGGTTCGGTGCGCAAGGGGTCGGCGTCACGGGCGCCGCCCTTGCGATCATGGTTTTTCGTCGGGGGCAATTGTCCATGCTTATCGACCCGGGCAGAACTTGTGTTGCTTGATTGTCACTATTGCTTGAACCAATAGTTGTGCCCCGTGCAGACTGGCTGACAGCCGAACTACAACTAAAAAAAGGATTTGCATGTGAGAACTTTTGATCTGATCCGTGATGCCGTCCTGCCGGAATTTCGCGAGCGGGTGGCCGACTATCTGGTCGAGTATGAAAGTGTATTGCGTGACAACAGCACAGAACCGCAGACGCTGCAGGCGGTTGCCTACCAACTGCGCGGCTATTTGCGCGGTCTGAACACCACTCGGGTGCTGGGAATGGCTGACTGGGAAGAGCTGGACCGGCGGGTGGTGGCGTCCTGGCTGACTCTGGACGCCGGTGAAACCCTCGAATAACCCGGGTTCTCAGGGTGCCGGCGGCGCACCCTTGCTGGCAGCGAGGTAGGCGGACAAACGCTTGCCCATTTCCTCTCCCAGGGCTTGCAACCCGCTCATGGGCCGCACCATGACCTCGAATTCGACAATCTTGCCGCTCTCGTCAAAGCGGATCATGTCGATGCCCTTGACCTGTTTGTCGCCGACTCGCGCGCTGAACTCCAACACCACGTTCAGGCCATCGGCGCTGGCCAGTTCACGGTGATAGGCGAACGCCTCGAAAACATTGAGCACCGTGCCAAGGATGGTCGCCACGACCTGGGCCCCCGGGTAGGCGGTATGGGCCATGGGCGAACGAAACACCACCTTGGAGTCCAGCAGTTCGGGCAAGTCACCCAGGTCTTGCCCGGCGACCATGGCGTGCCAGCGTTGCAAGGATACGGCGGCCTGGGGTTGCAGTTTCAGTTCTGACATAGGGGGGCTTCCTTGAGTGGTCTTGTTGTTGTGGCGCCCAGGCTACGAGCCAATCTTAGCGCCGTCAAGATCATTGATCATGATAAGATTCCGACGTTTTTTTGCCTTCCAGTCGAAGCCATTCAGGGCCTCCCAGACATGACCAAGCACTCCTCACGCTCCCGGGATTCCTACCACGTGGGCAATCTGGCACCGCAACTGCTCGATGCGGCCCGGGACATGCTCGAGGAAGTAGGCCCGACCAAGCTGTCGCTGCGGGCTGTTTCCGAGCGAGTCGGGGTCAGTGCCACCGCGGCCTATCACCATTACGCCAATCGCGCGGAGCTCATCGGTCACTTGGCGGCTCAAGGCTTTCACGAATTGGCCCAGGTGTTGCCCCGAGACAGTACCCAGAGCGGCCTGCAGAAATTGCGCGATGCCTGCCTGGCCTACTTCAGCTTTGCCCGCGCCAACCCGGCGCTGTACCAGCTGATGTTCGGCCCCGAGTTCGCCAACGGCCAGATGCCTCCAACATTGCTCGATGCCCGCAACCAGGCCTTTGGCGAACTGCGACGGATCATTGCGCAGATCCTCGAACTGGACATCGAACACCCCGAGGTCCGCCGGGCCGCCCTCGCCGGCTGGTCCTATACCCACGGCCTGGCATCACTGGTGATCCATGGCGTCCTGCACTTTCCTGCCGGCACCTCGGACCAGCGCTTCGTCGACAGCACCCTGCAAGGCTTCCTGCAACTGTTCCAGGCCGGTAACCGGACATGAAGAAGGCCATCGCCCGCTGTCTGTTCCGAGCGCTGGCGGATCGCCGGCCTGGATCGGTAACGCCCGCTGCCGGCCTGCACATAGTGGTCCCCCGGTGGGATGCCAAACTGGGCGATTCAATCGTCTCCTCGTTCTTCTTTCGCGAGGCGCGCAAGCTCAATGCCCGGATCACCGTGTTGACGGTGCCGGAGCTTGCGCCCTTGCACGTACAGGACTTTGGCGTGGATCGCGTCATAGTCACCCAGGCCAATCCCGGGCTGGTGGAGCTGTGCAAGATTGCCGGGCAATTGGGCCAGGTGGATGTAGTGGTCCATCTGGTGGGCCGGATTCAGCCGGCAGAAATCGTCTTTCTGCGGTTACTGCGGCCGTCGCGGGTCTACTCCTTCGATGACGAGCTGCGCTGCGTCAATCGCAAGTTCGGCGCCGCGACCCTGGGCCTGAGCTACGCCCAGTGCCTGGAGCGCGTGCTTCTGGATCTGGGAGCACGCGCGGTCGAGTCTCGGTACATCGTCCCGCTTCCCAAGCACTTCCAACCACCCGCCGCGCCGCAGATCCTGTTCAACCCCTATGGAAGCCGGGCGGACAAGAGCCTGTCCCAGGCCCAGTCGCTGGCACTGCTGCGCGCCATGGCCGATGTCTGCCCCGACAAGTCCCTGGGGATTCTCTGCAGCCCCGCCACCCGCGCAGACGCCGCGCAACTGGCGGCCGCCGTGGCCCGGAACAATGTGCATGCCCTCGAGGACCTGGCCACGCCCAGAGACGCTGCAGGGTACCTGCAACGCGCCCAGGTGGTGATCAGTGTCGATACCGCGATCGTGCACATGGCCGTCGGGCTGGGGACCCGGCTGATTGCCATTTACCCGGCCATGGGGGCCGAACACAATCCGTGGTTGCCACCGCCCGCGTCTTCCACCCTGGTGGTCTACAGCCAACAGGACGTAGCGCAGTACCGACGTACAGGCAGGAAGGACATGAACCGGTTTGCCATCCAGGAGGTGGTCGATGGCCTGCACAGGCTACTGGCCGACGCGCTTGATCCCGGCCCGCAACTCGTGCTCCAGGCTCGCATTGTTTCCGGCCTGGGGGTGGCCACCGGCACCCTGGCCCGTCAGCTGCCGCTGCTCAGCCGGGATTTTCCGGAAGTCGGCAGTTGCCACCCCGGAACCATCAACCTGGAGCTGCAACGCCCGCTGGTGATCAGTGCGCCCGATCACCGCAGCGCGCCCCTCGCCTGGACGCCCAGCGGTCGAACCACTGAAGTGTTCGACCTGCTGCGCATCGAGTTGCAGCTCGATCAACGCCCCCTGCGCATTCCTGCCTGGCTGTATATCGCCCACGGTTCTCCCCACCGGCAGACGCCGACCATCCATGAAGTGATAGCCCAACGCCTGGATCTGTCCGGTGTCTCCAGCTGTCGCGTCCACCTGCGCGCCAGTGCCGTGGCTGCGCTCGAGGCGTGAGCCCTGTCGCAGGCCCGTAACGGCATTACTGCTCGCAGCTCTGGATCAGCCGCTCGGTCTCCTCCAGCCAGTAGCCGGAATCGGGCTCGATATGCAGGAACAACCTGGCCAGTAACGTGCCGCCGGCCAGGAACTGCGCCACCGTCTCGATACGCTGGGCGGTGCGCTTGAAGTAGGTGTTGTAGAGCTTGAGCAGGGCCACGTCGGCCAGCAGGAAGTCGGCGACCGGCAAATCCTGGCGGTGCATCACCTCGCAGCTGGCGAAGTTGTACTGCGGGTGGTAGCCGGGGTCGACCACGGCGGGGGCAATGGGCACCAGCTCTTTGCTCCGGCGCTGCACGATGTCCTTGATGCCTCCCGGATTGCCCCAGTGATGAGTGCCGCCCGCCAAGGCGGCAGTCAGGGCCTCGGCCAGCAGCGCATTGCCCGGCTGTGAGGCGAACAGGCTTTCGCTGTACCAGTGCAGCCCGGGGCTGAGTCCATCCGGAAACAGGATGGGGGTTGGGTCACGCAGGAAGATACTGTCGGCATCGACCCAGGCACCGCCGTACTGGTGGACGTAGGCCATGCGGATCAGGTCGCTCTTGGCGACGATGGCCTCGATGCCCGCTGCCAAAGTGAAGGCCAGGGGCTCGAAGCCCCATGCCTTGCCGAGAATCTGTGGGTCAATGAGCCTGGCCGCCGTGGCGGGGGTCAGCAGCAGGAAGGCGTCGCCCAGTGCCCGCCGGATCGAAACCAGCCCCAGTGCAACGTAGGGCGGCATCGATTGTCCCGGGGCCGTCTCCCAGTAGCTCACATAGCGCACGGCACCGGAGTTCATCGGCGCACCGCCATGCCATTGGGGCTGAGCAACCCGGCTTCGGCCAGGTACTGCTTGAGCAGCGCCAGGGACGGCGCGCACTCGTCCTGCGCGAGGAACTCGTTGCCCAGGGCCGACTTGTACAGGCGCAGCCAATTGTCCATGGGCACCCTGGGCAGGAACCCAGCGAGGGCCTGCCGATTACTGGCGCAAAACAGCAAGCGCAACGTCCGCAGGATCGGTTGGTAACCGGCTTCGGACAGCAGTGCGGCCAGGGTCCCGTCCAATGCCTGCTTGATCACCACATGATTGAGCCGCTCTTCAATCGTGGCGTCCGCCAGGGCGACCCGTGGATCGATGGCCACCGGGTAGATCGCCTGGAACGACTTGGCGCCGTTGCACAGGGACTCGTACAGCACCTTGTCTGCCGTCGAACCGGTGACCAGCACATCGTCGCCAAAAATCACATGCACCCCGCTCCAGCGATAGAAATTCGCAGCGGGAATGACATGGTCCTGGACCAGATTCACCCGCTCACGCTCCTCGGTACTCAGGCTGGCGTAATTCTCGCAAGGCGGCGCAATCCGCGGGAGCTTGACGTTGATGATCGTCGGCAGCCCCATGTGCGCCAGCTTGACGTTGATCTCCTCCACCACCAGGTCGTACAGCACGTTTGCGGTGGACGGCACATTGCGCCAGCCGGTGGTCATCATCACCACGTTGTCGCCGCTCGCCTTGGCGCTGCGAAACAGCCGCGCCCAATGGGATTGGGGTTGGTCCAGTTGCTCGCACAAGTGCTCGATCAACCGCCACGCCAAGTAGCGGATGTCCTGCATGCTGCCGTACTTGGCCCGGCTGTAGGCCTGTACCAGAGGGGTGGCATCGGCGCCGCTGGCCATGTCGCGGAACGAACCCGGAGCGCCCGGCGACAGGCAGTTCAAGGCGTGGCCACCCAACACCGACACGTACTCCGGCATGTCGATCAGGTTGCGGGACAACAGGTCCGCGGCGAATGCTCGCAAGCCCAGCTTGACGTCCTGGGGACGGCACTGTGCCGACGCCTGACGGAACCGGCGCAACTGCAGATCGACAGGCAGAGCGTTCAGGGTGCTCCATTGAGCCTCGGTCCAGGTATCGGACAGGGTCGTCTCCATAGTCAGACCTCTCCCTTCATGTTGATGGCCATGGCGTCCCCAAGGGGCACGTCGATGCGCCGACGGTGCTGGAAATAGCTGATGCGCTGCAGCCCCAGGGGTTGCAGTGCGTGCAACAGTTCGCGGATGCCCTCACCAGCATCCCGAGGATCGTGGGCATCGGAGCCGACAGTGAAGGCCACGTCGTGTGCGATCAATTGCGGCAACAACAACCGTGACGGGTAGGACCACAGCCCCTGCAGCTCGCACCCCGACTCAGGGTCCAGGCTCGATTTGCGCAGCCCCGAAGCATTCAATTCATAGGCCACGCCGTTGCGCGCAAAAAGCCCCAGCAGCGGTTCCAGTCGGCGCAGCACAACCTCCTCGGGCACGCCCCGCAGCAAGGTGTCGGCATGCCCCACGGCATCGAACAGGCCGCTGTCCAGCAGCGCCTCCAGATCGGCGAAATAACGATCGAGGAACGCCTGACCGGCCAGCCGGGGCAGTTCCCAGACCTTGACCATGGGCTCGCCGGGCACTTCGACGTAATGGATCGAACCTATGGCGAAGTCCAGTTCGTAGCGGTCCAGCAGTTCACGGTTGTAGACGTCGGAACCGGGCATGTAGTCGAACTCCAGGCCACGCAGGATCTGGATCTGCCCCTGATAGCTCTGTTGCGCCTGGAGGATATCGGCGAAATAACGGTCGAGTTCGGACAGCCGCAGGCGGTTGTCGCGGTCGACGGTAAAGGGTGCGTGATCGGTGATGGTGAGGATGCTCACCCCGGCCTTGATCGAGGCGCGAACCAGTTCATCCACCGTGCCGACGGCGTGCTTGGAATAGAAAGTGTGGCTGTGGGAATCGATCATGCGGGCACCAGTTGTTCGAGCAGGCCATCGTGGTTCGCCAGTTCCTTGACCAGCCAATAGGGATTGTTGGCCTTGGCCAGGATCGACTGCATCGGTTCCATCTTGTCGAAGCGTGCCAGCAGGTCGGCCAGGGGCTGGGTATACAGGGTGCGCACCAGTGGTGTTTCCCGCACATGGGCGGCCAGTTGCTCCCAGCACACGCGGTCAAAATGCAGGTTGCCCAGGCGCTGGTTCTCGATGCCGTAGAGATAGACATCGCCATTGGGCTTGACGGTGACATCCATGCCGTTGCTCAGCGGTGGCTGGTTCAGACTACCGAAGGTGAAACGCTTGTTGATCTTGGCCTCGATGGCCTCGATGTAGTCGTGCAGGTTCAGATAACCCGGCGCAGTGTCCGCTGCCGGGTGTACCAGATTCTTGTAGTCGATGCCGAAGCGCCCGTCTGCCGTGACCAGTACATCCTCAAGAGCGTTGCGCGCCTCGATACTGCCGTGGATGCCCCACTGGGCCAGTTCGCTCAGCAGGTAGTCCCGGGTGAACTGGCGATCGGTGTCAATGGAGCGAAACGAAAACCCCAGGCCGGCCGGGCGCTGCTTGCGCAGGTAATCCAGGCTGAGGCCGTGGGCGCGCCATTTGACTTTCTCGATATGGTGGCTGTCGGCACTCAAGCGGATATTGCAGGTATCGCCGTTGCCCACCACGATGCGATTGGTGGTCTCGTAGAAGTCGAGCATCTTGTCGTGGGGAAAAAAACCACTGGTGATGAACTCGAAGCTCCTGCCGCCCTGGGACAACCCGAGGATCTCGTGGAACACCTTGGCGTTGTTCAGAGGCTCGCCTTCGCCGCTGATGGAAATCCGTTTCACGGCGGGGGCATTGATCAGGGCCGCGAGGTTCTCCCGGGCCAGGGTCGAGAGTTCCATGCTCATGCCCGACTTGTGCTTGTCGGCGTACATGCAGAACGCACAGCCGATGCCACAGATCTGGGTGATGTCGATGTACAGCAGATGTCCTTGGAGGTCCATGCCTGTTGACTCGTTCCAATGGTTTGCAAATACCTGGCCCCAGGATCACGCAGATCCTGTGAGCAGGTCGTCAAGGGTCTTGCCGATGCCGGTCAGTACTGGAGATTGATCTGCAGTTGCTGAATCTGTACCGAGCGTGGATGGATGATGTGGGTCAGCACCCTGCCCTCGCGCACGCTGGCCATTTCCGGGAAGTCCGCATAGCGGTCGTTGCTGATGACGTAGGCGCTCTCGTCGAATTCGGCGGCCGCCAGAATGGCTTCGTCGGCCTTGGCCTTGTCGTTCATCACCACCACGGTGGCGTTGGGAAAGGCCGCTTGCAGGGCGCCGTCGTCCATCTTCAACTGCTGGCGGATACCTGGATCGAACACCAGGGTCACTTTGTAAGTGGCGCACAGGTGGCTCACCAGCGCCTTGAGTGCCACAAGGCCGATAAAGCGCCGTTGGCCGTTCTCCATAGGTGCGTAACACAGGTTGTTGCCGTCGACGATCAGCGTGCCGATCTCGTTCTGCAGAAGACGGACCACGTCCCGCAGGCGCAGCTGCAGTTTGTCGGCATCCTGGGTCACCTTGCGCTGCTCGTACTTGAGGTCTTTGAGGAGGCTGCGCGGGCTGCTGTTACCCGAGCCAAAGTGCCGGGCGCAGGCTTCGTGGATCTGCGCGCGCTCCCGAGCGCTCTGGGCCTGATTCAAGGCCTCATAGAATGCGTCGGCCTCGGCAATGTCCCGTTCGAGGCGTTCCAGAGTGCTCTTGGCCCTCTGCCATTCGCGGGAAACCTGGCCGGCGGCGGCCTCCCAGCGCTCGCTGGCTTTGCGGGTCTGCTCGATGGTGAGCTTCAGTTGCCCCTGCTCATCGCGCAGTTGGGCCATCAATGCCTGGGCTTCCAGGGGGTCGAAGCTGCGGTAGCGCTTGAGGTCCTGCTCCAGACGCTGCTCCTGCGCACCGTGCTCGACGAGCTCGGCGCGAACGTCGATCAGGTTGCGTTGCAGCGCCTTGATCCGCACCGTCAACGTCTCCACCAGCCGTTTGGCGACACTGCGCTCGGTGGAGAACCAGTGGCCAGGATTGAATCCGGCGGCGGCCTGCTCCTGGGCACTGTCCAATTGGGTTTGATTGGACTTGAGCAGTTGCTCGAGTTGCCCCTGGCGCTCCCGGGAGGCCTGCATCTCGCGCTTCAACTGGGCCAGGCTGGAGTGGCTCTGGGCACTGTCAAAGTCGTTCAACCAGTCCAGCTTGTCCTGGGTGCGCTGCATGCTCGAGGCAATGCGCTCGGCCTCGGTGTTGAGGAATACAAGTCGGGTCGCGTGGTCGTTGGTATACACGGTATCTGATCCTTATTTCACTCAATACGCCCAACGCAGACGGTCGAGCCTTTCAATGGATACAGGGCTCAACAGGCACTGTGCGCCGAGCGCCGGCCAGCGGCGTAGAAGGCCTTGGCCCCTAGGTAAATAGCGCCAGCCGCTGCCGCGCCCGCGGCGAAACAGATGACATTGACCAGCAGGAATTCGAGGGGCGAAATCGTAGGATTCATGGCGAACTCTTCCTTTATCGATGGCGTGGTAGACCAGGGCCGTGCGCTTATCCCGGGTTCAGCCGGGCACCGCAACGGCCACAGAAATTGCTGCCTGGGGTGATCGGCGCGTAACAACCGGGACAGGTGCTCTTGAGCAGCATTTTCTGGCGCATGTGGCCGATCTGAATCACACAGGGCACCGTCACCCGGTAAGCCGGGCTGGCCAGATCGAACGCGGTCCAGATGCCGGTGATGGCCCAGCCCACTGGCCCGGCGAGCACTGCAAGGCCCCGGCCCAGAGCGGTCGAGCCGGCCGCAAAAGCCACGCCCTTGCCCACCAGGCTGCTCAGGGTCGCGCTCGCCACCAGGGCGGCCACGTTGTAGGAACCCAGCCCCGAGGCGCTCAGGGTGGCAATCAGGGTCGCCAGGGCTCCAGGGCCCATGCCCGGACGGTAAGTGGTACCCATGGATTCAAAAAAGGTCGCCTTGTCCTCTTCGCTCATCCGGCCGATGGACTGTTCAAGCACCTTGCCGATGATGGTCATTTCCATCTGGGCGCAGGTGTCCGTGTCGTTCTTCGAGGCTTTTACATGACTGGCGACGTCGCTCAACAGCTCCCGGTACGGCACCCCGCTCCCACCCCGGAGGATGTTCATCATCGAGTTGCCGCCAAAGCGGGTCAGTTCTTCGGCCACCATGGCCCGCGCCAGCTCATTGAGCTCGCTGTCCTTGGCCGCCGTCAGTTGGCGACACACAGAGGACGACAGAGAGATACGACCCTTGCCGTTGTCGGTGATTACATCGATCAGCAACCTGACATCGTCGGCGGCGGCGCTCATCAGGACATCGGCAAGATCGGGGTCGTGGATGATGGGCATGCTGCGACTCCTCTTAAAAAAGTTTATTGGTCGTTGCTGGGGTTATGTGGGGTCGCTCGGCTCACCAGCGCACCGGCGATGGCGGTCAGCATGACCCGAGTCCGCGGGGCACGAGTCTGGCGCAGCATCAACGCATCGAACTTGAGACAGCTGCGCCGCCGCCATTCATCCCTGGCGTTGACCCGGCTGACCTCGGGCGATGCGCCCACTCCAATGGGCCGCGCATCCGGATGGACCTTGCATTCACGCAACACCTTCTCCACCGGATTTCTCGCCTCCAGGCGCTCCTCGCGCAGCAGTTTGTCGGCCGCTGCCAGGTAATCGCCGCTGTCGCCGATGGCCGCCGCCAACTGCTCCCAATCTTCCGGGCGCATGAGCAGGAAAGCCGGCGGCACACCCAGGGCATCGGCCAGGCGGCTGATGGTGCTCAGATCCGGATTGGCCTCGGCCGACTTGAGTGCGCGCAGGGTGCTGCGGGCGATCCCTGTCCTGCGCTGCATGCGCACCGCTGAAAAAGCACCCGGTGCGCGGTTGTCCCGGGCTTCACCGGCCACCGCCAGTACCGCGCTGAGGTTGTCGCTGAAGCATTGCCCCAGGGTCCTGGGCAGAGGCTGCGCTGATGCGTTGGTATCCATGGCTGTCGTCCTGCAACTTGATGGACGCACAATATCCGCAGCAGTGGCTAATGGATATCAAACTTGGAGCCTATACACTCCATTTGCTTAAGAATATGGAGCGTATGCACTCCATAAATGGCCGAAATGCTGGAAAACACGGCCTCTGGCGCCGATCTGCGGGCGCACTGCACGATAGCCCTGTGCTGTTATCGCACCGCAGCAAACCCCCTATACTTGCCACCTTTTCGCTGCCTCCGACCTCAATCGCAAAGGATTACGATGCTTCCTGCTGATATCCGGAAAAAAGTTGCCTCACTCTGGGACCTGGTTTCTGGCGCCGGGTTGGCCGCCTCGCCCTACGTGGCACTGGAACAGATTGCCTGCCTGATATTTCTCAAGCGCCTGGATGGCATGGCCGCTGAGCCGGATGAGGATGGGTTGCCGTCGATCTTCCAGTTGCTCATGCCTGATGATGAGAACTTGTTCGACGAGCGCCCTTCGTTCTGGAACACCTTGCTGCAACACCAGGACCCTGGCAGCTACCTGAATGACCGGTTGTTTCCGTGGCTGCGGGAACTGGAGTTGCTGATCAGTGACTATCATCCATCCCTGGCCAGGCGCTTGAGCTTGAACGGCATGCTGCGCGACGCCTACTTTCAACTTGATCCGAGCAAAAGCCAGGCACTCAGACTTCTGATCAAAGCTATCGATCAGCTGTTCCCTTATCACGGACGCCAGAACAAGGGCCGGTTTTCATCTGGTGAAGTGTTCGAGTACCTGTTCACCGAAGCCTCGGCCAGCAGCAGGATTGGCCCACTGGTCACCGCACGGCATATCACCCAGTTCATGGTGGCGCTGCTGGATCCAAAACGCGGACAGCGCATCGTCGACCCCGCAGCCGGCACCGGTGGTTTTCTCATCAGCGCCCTGCACTACATGCTGGCCGATGCGCCCGGGCCAATAGCCCGGAGCAAACGTCTGGAAACTATTGGCGAAGGTCTGGTGGGGGTGGACCTCAGTCACGCCCTGGCACGGATTGGCTGGGTGAACCTGCTGCTGCACGGCATCGAACTGCCGCAGTTCATGCAGGGCAACAGCCTGGTCATGACTGACTTCCAGGGGCCTGCCCAGCCGTTGCTCCGCGAAAGTTTCGACTTCGTGCTCTGTGACCTGCCCTTTGGTGGCCGCATCGATCCGGAGGAAGCCGCAGGTACTCAGTACTTGCCGAGCTACACCCGGGAGGATCAGGTCAATCAGTCCGACAAGATTGATCTGCTGTTTGTCTGGCGTGCACTGAGCCTGTTGAAGGTCGGAGGCAGCGCGGCGCTGATCATTCCCCAGAGCCTGTTGTACGGCAGCTCGAAAGCCGAGGTTGAACTGCGCCGCGAGCTGCTGTCCCGGCATCACGTGGAGGCGGTGATCCTGTTGCCGGGAGAGATTTTCAATCCCTATACCGGCATTGAGGCCGCGATTCTGGTGGTGCGCAAGGTCACCGGGCTCAATGGCGCATCGACTTCATTCAGCAAGGAACCGAAAACCGATGCGGTCTGGTTCTATGAAGTCACCCAGGATGGTTACTCGATGGACCACAAGCGCGATGAGCTGCCCGCTGGCGCAGATAACGACTTGTTCGATGCCCTGGTGCATTTCCGACAGCGTCACAAGGGTGAACATGTGTGGGATGCCGGCAAGGAGCGGTATTTCCGGCCGGACACTTGGCAGGACGCCAGTTGGGCGTCCCTCGATGCGATCCCCAAGCGCGAAGCGACCCAGCTCAAGCAGTGGCAGATTCCGGTACGCCGCTGGCTGAACAAACAGACATGGCGAGCCGCCGATAATCAGGCCCAGGGCTCTCACGATGAATATGGTCAGGTCCGCTCCGACTATGTGGAAAGGATGCAAGGCCGGCTCTATATCATCGACAAATTGCGCCCGGGCCTCCTGGACCCACACTGCATCGAAGGTAACGGTTGGAGCCTGGACCTCGAAGACTACAAGGTCATCGAGCAACCAAAACCCACGGAGGAACGTTCGGCCCTGGAACTGATCGATGAGTTGGAGGCCATAGAAGTCGATGTCCTTGAGCGCCTGCGCCAGTTGCGCAAGCTGATTGGAGAGGTGCAATGAGCTTTCCTCCCTCTTGGAGGGAAGTCGGGCTGCTGGACGTCTGCGAACTCAACCCCCGTGCGCTGCGTCCGGCCCCTGAAGTGCTGGTGAGCTTCTACCCCAGTTCGGCACTCGGCGATCTGGACGGACAGAGCCCGACCGCCAATATCCGCCCCTATGGCGAAACATCTTCACAGGGCGCGCTGTTTCAGGAGGGGGATGTACTGATCGCCACCCGTGGGCGGGATGTCATGCAAGCCAGGATCATGTCGGGGCTGACCACCGAATTCGGGGTTGCCCAGCACTTTCTCGCCTTGCGTCCGGGCCCTCAGGTGCTTCCGGCCTTTTTGCTGCATTTCATCCAGCAGCCCTGGCTCAAGCAGGCCGCTCTGGATACCAACCGGGGAACTCAAAGCCAGCTGAGCATTCCCCTGAGTTTCTTCCGCAATCTGAGAATGCAGCTGCCGCCCCTCGATGAGCAGGCCTACCTTGTCGACCTCTTGCAGCAAGCCTCGTTGAGGCCTTACGAGGAAGCGCTGCATAAAGCCGCTCACCTGTCCGATGCCCTGGCATTGGAGCTGCTGGTTTCCGGGGTCAAGGCCCAGGCCTGGCCCCGGGTCACCATGTCGTCCATTTGCAAGTTCAGGCCACCAAGGCACAGTCCCAGGGAGAGCCGCAGGCCGGCAAGAGTCCTTCTCTTCACCCCCGAAAGCATTGATCGGGCAACCGGGCAGGTGCAGCCCGCCAAGGTCAAGTTCGAGACGCTGAGAAAGTCCTGCATCGAAGTCCAGGCCAACGATGTGCTGTTCGCACTGGCCGAGGGTTTTGGCGAAAGTGGCAGCGCCTTCGTTGTCCCCAAGGAGAAATCAGCCACGCCTTTCGCGTCGAGTGCTTTCCAGGTGCTGCGGCCAAACAACAAGGTCCTCCCGGAGTACCTGGCTTGCTTCATGGGGCTGTCCTGGCTCGGTAAACAGGTGCAAAGCATCAGTGATCGCGGAATGGTCTCCCGATCACTCTTCGAGCGCATGGAACTGGCACTCCCGCCCTTGGCGCAGCAGCAGATCATTGTCGACCTGCTGCACAAGGTCCCACGCCAACAGCTGCACGATGCTCTGGAGAAGGCTCGGATGCTGGCAGCAGCCATGCTGACCGAGGCCTTCTCCGCAAGTCTTTCCCGCAAGTGGCGCAGCCAAACACGATCCACGCAAAACCCTGCTCCACACCGAGTCGAGCAAACCCCGCGCCTGGCTCCTCGCCCGGTGCTGGGGTGGGCAACACCCGCACAACGCACCGCGCGTGCACGGGTCGCTGCGCAGTTGTCGGTCTTTCAGGCGCGGGTCTGGGAGGCCTTGAGCAACTTGCCGTTCGCGCTGTTGATCGATGACCAGGATGCCGTCGACGCCTTCTGCCGCCATCCGCTGTTTAACCAGGAAACCCCGATCTCCGAGGTGTCCCTGCGCCGCGCCCTGGAGCAGATCACGGCCCTGGGGCTGATCCGCAAAGTCGGCATTCCCGGTGCCGGGGGCCACGGTGATGGCCGCTTCATGACCGCCTTCAGGGCCTGTCGACTCAACGCGTCGGGCCACGCCGAGGAAGACAACCGGGGAAGTGATCTGAAGCGTTTCACTGACAACCGTGCAAGCTCGGACAAGGGGCAATAAATGCGTTTGCGTTATTTGAGTCTGAACCTCTATGCACCCCTGAGCGACCTCAAGGTGAGCTTCGCCCAGGATGCCCCCTGGGACGCCTTTATCCAGGACAAGGCAGCGCCCTGTGCCATCCATTTTGTGGTGGGCCTCAACGGCAGCGGCAAGAGCCACCTGCTGCGCGCCATCGCCTCGATCTTTATCTCCCTGGCCGATGGCAAGCTGCCGGGGTTTGCCTTCACTCTGGTCTATGAACTGGGCGCCGCAGCCAGCGGCAACCTGCGCACGGTGATCTTCAAGAGCGCAGGCTCCAATGCGTCCACCAGCCTGTGGCTGGCGCAGGACGCGCCCTTTGCTAAAAGCACCGACGGCAAGGCGTTCGAAGCGGCCATCCAGCGATTGGGCACGGAGCCGACCGCCCCGGAGCAACCACTGCCATTCATTGCCCGGGTCAGGGAAGGCAGCTACCCGCAGGCGGTGACGGACCTGCTGCCAAGGGTGCTGGCCTACACCTCCGGCTCATGGAGGGCCTGGCAGGATATCTGGCGTCCCCCCCTTGAGCAGTCGAGCAGCGCTTCGCGCTTCAAGGATGATGAGGACTACCCCTTCGAGCTGGAGCGTCCCGTAGGCTGGACTCACCATGACGAAGCATCGCTGGATGCCAGTGAGCCGGGCCCTCGGGAGCCCAGTCCCCTGCCCCACAGCACCGACGATGCCAGCGACCAGCTCAACCGCCCCATCCTGCTCAGCGACGGTCGCCCGGATGCAGCCTTGCTGGCCGTGGTCCTGCAGGACCTGATGCAGCAACGCAAGCCGCAACAGAATGATCGGGGGCTAGCCGGCCTGTTCGAAAAGGCCGGCTGGCATCGATTGGTCAGTGTACGTTTGTGCCTGGACCTGGAGCGGGCCCTGGCTGCCCCCCGGGCCTTGCAGAACAAAATGCATGACCTGATGCTGGTGGCCGGCGAGGTGCTGAACCAATCCGACCCCGCCAATCGCCTGCGGGTGCTGCACTTTGATGTGGGTGCCCCACTACCGGCTCTGGGCAAAAACCAGTACCTGAACCCGCAACTGCAGCAGGCAACGACTCAGGAACAGGCCCTGACCCTGATGCTGGGCGAAGCCGGCCAGAGTGCCTTCAGTCGCTTCAACGAACTGTCG
This sequence comes from Pseudomonas sp. 910_21, assembly GCF_052850735.1. Lineage (NCBI taxonomy): Bacteria > Pseudomonadati > Pseudomonadota > Gammaproteobacteria > Pseudomonadales > Pseudomonadaceae > Pseudomonas > Pseudomonas sp. 910_21. The sequence continues at coordinate 139,083 of NZ_VXCY01000006.1, forward strand.
CGCTGGCTGGCTGTAGGCCTGATCGACGGCATCGAAATGTCACTGCGGCGCAACGAAAAACCCGAGGACGAGTTCGCCAGCGACAGCGGGGTCATGAGCTACGCCGACCTTTCCGATGGCGAACAGATGGTGTTGCGGCGCTGGGCGCTGTTCCACCTGCTGGCGGGCCAGCAGGACGCCCTGCTGCTGCTCGACGAGCCGGAAACCCACTTCAACGACGCCTGGAAACGCGAAATCGTCAGCAATATCGAGCAGGCCATGGGCCAGGACGCCAACAGCGTGCTGATCGCCAGCCATTCGGCCATCGTGCTGTCGGATGTGTTCGATGAAGAAATCATCTTTATCAAGAAGGGAGCGGACGGCAGTTCTTCAGCCAATCAGGTTGGCACCCGCACCTTCGCCACCGATCCCGGGGCGCTGATGATGAATCTGTTTCACACGCAAGACAGCATCGGCAGCCGAGCACAGCAGCGTATCGAGGCCTTTCTCGAGTATGTCAAACAGGTGCAGACCCCCACCGACCAGGACGTGGAACAGCTCAAAGCGGTGATCAATCGGCTGGGCACCGGTTTCTATCGCTCCGAACTACGCACCCGGCTCAACCGCTGGGAAGAGAATCAGGATACTCGGACCATCCATGCTCTGATCGAAAAGGTCGGGGCATCCGACCTGAAAGCGGGTTTGCAGGATCTGATCGACAAACACAAACTCAGCAAATCCAACCCGGATGGTGCCCTTGATTAAGCCCATATCTCCCATCGATTGCTCCAGGGCCTTGAGCGCCTGCCAGGTCCTGATTCAGGAGTTCGCCTTGTGGCTGTGCCGGCCCACCACTGGGGTGACAGATCTGACCCAGGCACAGCTGGAAGCAGAGATGCCCAGTAGAGAAGAAGGCCTGTGGCTCTGGGGCTTTCTGAACAAGAAGCTCAAGGAGCGCAAGCTTCTGGAGCGCGCCGAACATCTGGCTGGACTCGACACCACTCAAAAGGCTCGCTTGCAGGAATGGATTCATGCGACTACCCGGATCGGAGCATATTTTGAGTCGCCACCCATCACCGCGACCATTCCCTTGGAGTACCCCTTTACCGGCGATCCCCAAGGCGATGCCCACAAGAAAAATCTCCAGGACCTGATGGAGGCCTTTTACAACAAGGGGCTGAAGGACGGGCTGCCCTATCTGTCCAACGGCACGCCGACCAGCGACAAGAAGCAGTTACTGAAATATGAAGATTTCCGCGATGAGTTTCTCAAGTTTCATAAGGGCGACAAGCACTCGGACGCCCGGCATGTCTGCGTGATGTGTGGTGGCGAACTGCGCAATATCTCGGTCGATCACTGGATTCCCAAGAGCGCCTACCCTTTGCTTTCGGTGTGCGCGGAAAACCTGGTGCCCATCTGCGGCGAGTGCAACGGGCCGCAGAACAAGGCTGCACGCGCGGTGCACAGCGCTGGCTCGTTCCAGGAGTGGTTCCACCCCTACAAGCGCAACCCTGCCGGAACCTTGAAGCTGGAATTCGATGACGACAAACTTGGCATCACCCTCAGCAGCACTCGCACCGCCGACACTCAAAGGGTGGCCAACCTGAACACCCTCCTGAACCTCGAAGATCGCTGGACCCGAGAGCTCAAGGGCGAGAACCGCAAGCTGTACAAATCCATCCTGACCCGGCAGCGAAAAAACGATGTCCCAACGCCGCTCCAAAGCATCTATCAACAGGTGAAGGACTGGACCGACGGGCTCAGTGAAACCGAACCCAACTATGAAGTGCACCAGGCCTTGGCCAAGGCCCTGTGTGACCCTCGGCGAATTGCCGCCTGGAAGCGCGACCTGGACGATGCATTGGTTGAGGACCGTAAAAAGATGCTCGCAACTTGAACTTCAGTCGGCACCCACTCATCCTTGCGAACCTTTTTCCCCTCGAACAAGAGATTCCCATGGCCAACCCAGACCTCGTCTTCACCCCCGACCCGGACGCCGACTCCATCTCCTCCGACGTCGCCGCGTTCAACGGCATCCTGGTCTCGACCCAGATCCCGACCCGCGCCGACGGCAGCCTGGAGCTGGGGGACATCACCCTGCAAAGCGAATGCACCCTGCAGGCACTGAAAGTGGCCCTGGAGCGCGCCGGCAGTTCCATGGACCGGGTCATGCACCTGACCATCTACCTCACCGACATGGCCGACCGCGCGGCATTCAATGCGGTCTACCAGCGTTTCTTCGCCAAGCCCTGGCCGGTACGCGCCGCCGTTGGCGTGGCCGCTCTGGCGGTGGAAGGCATGCGTGTGGAAGTCACGGCGATGGCCGCCAAGGCCTGATCCGTCGACGCTATCCGGTGGCCGCGCACCCGGCGCGGCCGCCACCTGGCAGGACACGGGTGCCGGGCAAGCGTTTCGCCGCTACAATGCGCGCCTTGACCCTGATAAGCCTGATTAAAAAAACATGTCCTTGCCCAAACATCACCTGGAACTGCTCAGCCCCGCCCGCGACGTCGCCATCGCCCGCGAAGCCATCCTGCATGGCGCCGACGCGGTGTACATCGGTGGCCCGAGCTTCGGCGCCCGTCACAACGCCAGCAACGAGGTGGGCGAGATCGCCCAGTTGGTGGAATTCGCCCGCCGCTATCACGCGCGGGTGTTCACCACCCTCAACACCATCCTCCACGACAACGAACTGGAGCCGGCGCGCAAGCTGATCCACCAGTTGTACGACGCCGGTGTCGATGCGTTGATCGTCCAGGACCTGGGAGTGATGGAGCTGGATATTCCGCCCATCGAGCTGCACGCCAGCACCCAGACCGATATCCGCACCCTGGAGCGGGCCAGGTTCCTCGATCAGGCCGGTTTCTCGCAGTTGGTACTGGCCCGTGAACTGAACCTGAAGGAAATCAGCGCCATCGCCGCCGAAACCGACGCGGCCATCGAGTTCTTCATTCACGGCGCCTTGTGCGTGGCCTTTTCCGGCCAGTGCAATATCTCCCACGCCCAGACCGGTCGCAGCGCCAACCGCGGCGACTGCTCCCAGGCCTGCCGCCTGCCCTACACCCTCAAAGACGAGCACGGCGGCGTGATCGCCTACGAGAAGCACCTGCTGTCGATGAAGGACAACAACCAGAGCGCCAACATCCGCGCCCTGGTGGAAGCCGGCGTGCGCTCGTTCAAGATCGAGGGACGCTACAAGGACATGGCCTATGTGAAGAACATCACGGCCTACTACCGTCAGCGCCTGGATGACGTTCTCGAAGACCGTCCGGACCTGGCCCGCGCTTCCAGCGGCCGCACCGCGCACTTCTTCGTCCCCGATCCGGACAAGACCTTCCACCGGGGCAGCACCGATTACTTCGTCAGCGAGCGCAAGATCGACATCGGCGCCTTCGACTCGCCGACCTTCACCGGGCTGCCAGTGGGCACCGTGGAAAAAGTCGGCAAGCGCGACCTGCAAGTGGTGACCTTCGAGCCGCTGTCCAACGGCGACGGCCTCAACCTGCTGGTCAAGCGTGAAGTGGTGGGTTTCCGCGCCAACATCGCCGAAGCCCGCGGCGAATTCGAAGAAGACGGCGAGAAACGCTACCGCTATCGGGTCGAGCCCAACGAGATGCCCGAAGCCCTGCAGCGCCTGCGTCCCAACCATCCGCTGAGCCGCAACCTCGACCACAACTGGCAGCAGGCCCTGACCCGCACTTCCGCCGAGCGGCGCATTGGCCTGTCCTGGCTGGCCCGTCTGCGCGAAGAGCGTCTGGAACTGACCGCCACCAGCGAAGAAGGCATCAGCGCCAGCGTCGCCCTGGACGGTCCGTTCGGCGTGGCCAACAAACCGGAGCAGGCCCTGGGGCAACTGCAGGACCTGCTGGGGCAACTGGGCACCACCCATTACCACGCCACCGACATCAAACTGGATGCGCCCCAGGCATACTTCATCCCCAATTCCCAGCTCAAGGCCCTGCGCCGGGAAGTCATCGAGGCCCTGGACACGGCCCGCGTCGCCGCTCATCCACGGGGCGGGCGCAAGGCCGAAAGCAACCCGCCGCCGGTGTACCCGGAGTCACACCTGTCATTCCTGGCCAACGTCTACAACCAGAAGGCCCGTGACTTCTACCACCGTCACGGCGTGCAACTGATCGATGCCGCGTTCGAGGCCCACGAAGAGCACGGCGACGTACCGGTGATGATCACCAAGCACTGCCTGCGCTTCTCCTTCAACCTGTGCCCCAAGCAGGCCAAGGGCGTGACCGGCGTGCGCACCAAGGTGGCGCCGATGCAACTGGTACACGGTGACGAAGTGCTGACCCTGAAGTTCGACTGCAAGCCCTGCGAGATGCACGTGGTGGGCAAGATCAAGGGCCACATCCTCGACCTGCCGCTGCCGGGCAGCGCCGCCGATTCCGTCGTCGGCCATATCAGCCCCGCAGACCTGCTCAAGACCATCCCTCGCGCGCCACACTGAGTGACGCACCGGCGCAGCCCTAAGGGATTGCGCCGGTTGCTTCAGTCGACAGTGCCTCACCCAGTACCTGCTCCAGAACCGCGAAACAGTGCTTGATGTGAGCCTGCTTCAAGGCTTGAGGCCGGGTTACCAGGTAGATCTCCATCGCTGGAAACGCCATCGACGCAAACAGCTCCACCAGATCGCTCGCCAGAATCCGCGGCATGACCGCAATCCCCATCCCCCGCCGTACCGCCTCGACCTGCGTCGTGAACGAACTGACCCTGATCTGCCGTCCCTCAAGACCAGCGGCCTTGGCCGCGCGCATCTGCGGCAGGTTATCCAGGGGAGGAAGCAGGCCGATGGTGGTGGCCGACGCCGGGGTGATGTCCGGGAACCTGTGCAACAGCTCCGCACTGGCGAACACGCCGTACTCCAGCTTGCCCAATGGCCGATAGATCAGCGAAGGTTCACCCTGATGCGCGGTGCGCACCGCGATGTCCGCCACGCCGCGGGCGAGCTTGTGAAACTCGGCGCTCACCTGCAGCTCCACCGAGCACCCTGGATGAATCGAGGTCACCCGATGAGCCGCCTCAAGCACCCAAGGGGCAAAGCCCTCGCCTGCACTGATCAGGATGCTGCCGCGCAATTGGCCCTGCGACTCTGGGAGGCCCAGCGTGCTCTGGCGCCTCAACCCTTCCTCCGCCGCCAGGGCGACCTCCACCAGTGATTGCCCCCGAGGCGTCAGCCAACAGCCCTCGACACCTCTTTGCAGCAGCGGCTCGCCCAGGGCCGCTTCCAATTGGCTCAAGCGACGGGATACCGTCGAGGCCGCTACCCCCAGAAGCTGCCCGGCCTGCAGAAAACTGCCGCGCCGCCAGACCGCCAGCAACAGGCGCAGATCATCCCAATTCGCTTCCAAAGCCCTACTCCATGCTTGTCGCTTTGCAAATTCGCAAAGCCATTATGCAGGACTCGCTGTTTTTCCGTGGTGCTGGCCAAGGTATATCTAGCGCCCTCGAACCCCATGGAACGGACTGTATGAGCACTGCCCCCGAACACCGCACGCAAGCGGCCACCGATAGCGGCTATCGCCCTGAAATGCACTACACCTTTGTCACCGGAGCCACCGGTCTGCTGGGCAACAATCTGGTACGGGAGCTGCTGGCCCGAGGCTGCAAAGTCAAAGCCCTGGTACGTTCAAGAGCCAAGGGTGAACAACAGTTCGGTGCTCTGCGAGGGTTGGAACTGGTAGTGGGCGACATGGCCGATGTCGACTGGTTCGCCGCCGCGTTGCATGGCTGCGACACGCTGTTTCATACCGCGGCGTTCTTTCGCGACAACTACAAGGGCGGCAGTCACTGGGAACAACTGCAGCGGATCAACGTCCTGGGCACTCAGCGCTTGCTGGAGCGGGCCTACAGTGCCGGTATCCGCCGCTTCATCCACACCTCGTCGATTGCCGTGCTCAAGGGCGAGCCCGGTCATCTGATCGATGAGACTTGCTTGCGCGACCCCGCCGATGCGGACCCCTACTACCGCAGCAAGATTCTCGCCGACCAAGCAGTGCTGGCATTCCTCGAGACCCATCCGCAGATGCAGGCCTGCATGGTGCTGCCCGGTTGGATGTGGGGCCCCGGCGACATCGGGCCAACGTCCTCCGGACAATTGCTCAACGACGTGGTGCTGGGCCGCCTGCCCGGCCTGGTTCCAGGCAGTTTCTCGGTGGTCGACGCCCGCGATGTGGCGCTGGCGCAGATTGCTGCCGCGCGCCAGGGGCGCAGGGGCGAACGCTACCTGGCGGCGGGCCGCCACATGACCATGGCAGAGCTGGTGCCGCTGCTGGGACGTATCGCCGGCGTCAGGACTCCCGTGCGGACGTTGCCAGTACCGTTGCTGTATACCTTGGCGGCGGCGCAGGAACTCTATGCGCGCTTGACCGGCAAGCCGGTGTTGCTGAGCCTGGCCACCGTGCGCCTGATGCGCCAGGAAGCCGGGCGCAGTCGCTTCGACCCGAGCAAGAGCGAACAGGAACTGGACCTGAGCTTCCGCACCCTGGAACGCACCATCAGCGATACCCTGGCCTGGTATCAGGACCACGGCTGGCTGGCCAGGCGAGCACCGGCCGCCCACTCATCGAACCGCACCGAGCAGGACGCAACCAGACCTTGAACAGAACCATCATCCTCATGCGTCACGGTCCACCCGAAGGCATAACGACCGAGCGGGTTTCAGCACTCGACATGCAGGGCTGGATACAGGACTACGATCGTTCGGCAATCACCGCGCACCCTGCTCCGCCATCCAGTCTGCAACTGGCCGCCAGCGCAGCGGTGATTGTCTCCAGCAGCGCTCCTCGAGCGCTGGCCTCCGTCCGGGCCCTGGGGCTGGAACCGACCCTGGTGGACCCGCTGTTCTGCGAGGCGCAACTGCCTTATGGTCCTTGGCGACAACCACGCCTGTCGCCTATTGCCTGGGCGTCCATTCTTCGAGTCCTGTGGCTGTGCGGTTACTCCAGGCACGTCGAAACCGCCACTACGGCTCGGAGTCGGGCGGCAGCCGCCGCGCTGCAACTTCAATCCCTGACCCAGGACGGCTCAGTGCTGTTGCTCGGCCATGGCTGGATGAATCGCCTGATTGGCAAACAGCTGGCTGGCGCTGGTTGGCGTCGACAAGAACGCACCGGCAGCCGCTATTGGAGTGCGACGGTTTATCGGCGTGATGGTGTCTGAGGGGGGCGGCCCTTGGTCCTGCCTCCTTCAGGCTCCCGGATTGGTCACCTGGATATACACCGCCCAGCTCCCCAACAGCAGCCAGAACACCGCGAACAACCAGGGTGAACGCATGGAAAACAGCAACGACTTGCGATAGCCCTTGTGGCTGGATTCGCTCTCGCAGAACAGTGGCGACTCGTCGTAGGCCAGGCCCATCAGCGGCTCGCTGTGCAGCAGGTGGCTCTGCTTGAAGTGCCAGTGATCAATGATCTCGTACGCGGCCCTGATCCCCGGCCAGGCATTGAGGGAACTGAGGATTCCCAGCAACGCCAGAAACGGCGGCACCGACAGGGTAAAGAGTTTGCCCCACTCCGGATTGAGGTTGGCCATGCAGGACGCGAAGGCGATCACCAGAAAGGCCTGAGCCGTCAGGTACGCGTCGGTGCGGTTGGCCAGGATGGTGGTTTCGTACTGGATTTCCCGGCGGTAGAAGTCCAGGCGCTCCTTGGGTGAGCCGAACATCTTGGCGTTGTGCTCGCTGAGTTCGGCTTCATCCACCTGGGACATGAGGATTCTGGGCACGGCGCGGTCTTCCTGGCTTATGCAATGAACGCTGCGTCTCAACTTTTGCCAACATGCGACGCCGAGGCGTCACGGCTCAGCTCCTTGGGGCCGATGCACAGCCAGAGCAGCAGCCCCAGCAAGGGTACAAAGATGATCACGACGATCCACAGCCCCTTGTTTTCGGCCCGCGCACCGCTTCTGAGCAAACGCTTGATGGCCCAGAGTTCAGCCAGCAGCACCATCACTGCCAGAGTGATCCAGATGTATTCGATATGCATGGAGTTCCTCCCGGTCTGAACTGCCTTAGGTCGGCGGCGGGAGCGAGGGTTCATTAAGTTTGCACGGTCGCAGCCCCCGGGCAGGGAAACGACGGACAAGAACCTGCGCGCAGTGACATCCTGATTGAATTTAACGCTGCATGTTGCGGTCTATAGCGCGCCTCTCAAGCCGCAAACAGGTATAGTTGCCGGCTTGCCTGGCGCGTCGCGGGCAGCTCGAGCTGCAGGGCTTTATCAGGACTTAATGGTTGCCGTGTGTTGGTAAGACTTCTATTGATTGCACTACTGCTGGCGGTGTCGGCCTGCAGCTCCAATTCCTCCAGCCCTGGCGGCACCGCGCCCCTCAAGGCCGGTGAATATCGGGTCAAGCGTGGTGACACGCTGTATTCGATCGCCAGCCGCAACGGCACCAACTGGAAGGAAGTGGCGCGGCTCAACGGCCTCAAGGCGCCCTATACCGTGGAAGTCGGCCAGGTGCTGCGGGTCGGCGGCGCGGCCAAGAGCACCCGGGTGGTCAGCAGCAAGTCGCGCAGCACCGCCAGCAAGAGCAAGGGCAAGGCCGCCCCGCCTGCCCCGCCGATGCCCAAGGTCACCTTGCAAGGCTGGAGCTGGCCACTGCGCGGGGTGCTGATCGGTCGTTTCTCCCCCACCGGCAAGCTCAACCAGGGCATCCGCATCGCCACTACCCAAGGCCAGCCGATCCACGCCACCCTGGGCGGCAAGGTAGCGTTCGCCGGCTACATGCGCGGCTACGGCAACCTGATGATCCTCCAGCACGGTCCCTCCTACACCAGCACCTACGCCTACAACAGCCGCCTGCTGGTCAAGGAAGGCCAGATGGTGATCAAGGGCCAGAAGATTGCCGAGGCCGGGTCCCAGGACACCGACCGCGCCCAGTTGTATTTCGAGATCCGCGCCAATGGCGTACCGGTGGACCCGTTGCGGTTGCTGCCGCCGGGTTGAGTCGAGGCGCTCGCCGGCGATGACGTTCGAGCGGCCCTATTGCCCGCACCGCTTCGCCGCACTGGACGCAGGAAAATGAACTCAGGGGTTTCGAGCATGGTAGTGACCGGGCCAGGCGCTATCATTTGCATCAGGGTTTGAAAGGCCTGTTTACCCCCTCGCCCCTCACTACCCTATCCCGAGCGTTGTCCGGCAAAGCACCTCGGTTATCGAGCGTCCGATAACCTGCCCGCCCATTTTCCCTTCGCTTCGTCGAGCTCCTTTTACAGTCATGCACATACCGGATAAGTCATGTCCACGCATCCGCACGCCTGCAATAAAGCGCCGTCACCGGTGTTTCTACTCTTTCTGACGCTGTCACTGATGGTGTCCTTGATGAACAGCAGCGCGCCAACGCCGCTGTACCCCTTCTATAAACAACAGCTGCAGTTGAGTGCCGTGGAGCTGACATTGATCTTCGGCGTCTACGGCGTGGGCGTCCTGCTGTCGCTGCTGACCCTAGCCGGGTTCGCCGGGCGCCTGCAGGATCTGCGCAGACTCTTGGTGCCCTCCGCCGCCCTCGTGGTATTTGGCGCCTGGCTGTTTTCCCAGGGCAGTTCCTTGTGGCAACTGGGTACGGGGCGTCTGATCGCTGGTGTAGGTTCGGGGGCGATGACCGCCGGTATCAACATGGCGCTGGTGCGCTTCGGTCCAGCCGACAACGGCAAGCTCGCGGCGCTGCTGGCCACCCTGGCGATGGTCGTGGGGCTGGCCTTGGGACCGCTGCTCAGCGGGGCCGCCTTGCAACTGGACTGCTATCCCAGGGCGCTGCCGTTCTGGCTGATCATGTTCCTGGGCCTGGTGGCTATCCTGGGGGTGCTGGGATGCTGGCCGTCATCGCCAACCGTGCCGACGGCCGTTGCCGACACGCCGTCGATCAAGGCACCCGGCTTGCTCCAGAGCCTGAAAGGCATTGGTGTGCCCTATCACCTGTGCGCCTGGTCAGTGTTTTTCAGCTGGTCGTTTGCCGCCTGTGTGTTCGTGATCGGTCCCGGCGCTGCGGAGCAGTTATTGGGGTTGCATGATCACGCAGCGTTCGGCTACGGCCTATCGGCCTATCTGCTGATCGCCGGGGCCAGCCAGCTGTTCTGCCAGCGCCTCGAGGCCCGGCGCGCCCTGCTGAGTGGCCTGCTGTGCCAGAACCTCGCCTTCGTCATGTTGCTGATGGCCTTCTACCAGGGCTCTTTGCTCCTGGCAGTGCTGGCCCTGATCGTCGGCGGCTATGCCTACGGCGCCATCTTTGTCGGCAGTGCCCGGCTGATCAACCAGCTGGCCGTGGGCCGTGGACACGGCAAGCTCATCGCCTACTTCTACATGACGATCTACTTGTTCAATGCCGTGCCGATTCCCCTCGGGTTTGTGCTGGACTCATCAGGCATGGCTCAGGCCGTTCACAGTGCGCTCATGCTGTTCCTGATGGTCGGCAGCACGCTATGGCTGATGGCGCACAAGGTCCGCCTTGCCCCCGCTCGGTCTTAGTGCCAACGCAGGGGGCAGACCGCCGTCTCTCAGCGCTAGCTGCCGCTCTTGACCTTGCTCCAGACCCGGGTGCGGACCCGCTCCAGTTTCAATGGCAGCGGCTCCAGCGGGAACAGGGTGTCGAGCACTGCCTGGCTCGGGTAGACGCTGGGGTTGTCGCGAATCTTCTGTTCGATCAGTGCCTTGGCGGCCAGGTTGCCATTGGGGTACTTCAGGTAGTTGGTGGTCTGGGCGATCACTGGCGGGCGCAGCATGTAGTCGATGAACTGCAGCCCCTGTTGCGGATTGGGGGCATCGTTGAGCAGCACCAGGCTCTCCACCCAGATCGGTGCGCCTTCCCGAGGGATGCGGTATTCGATATGGCGGCCATTGCCGGCGGCTTCCGAGGCGGTCCTGGCGTCCAGTACGCCGCCGGCCCAGCCCAGCACCACGCAGATGTTGCCGTTGGCCAGGTCAGTGATGAACTTCGAGGAATCGAAGTAGCGCACATAGGGGCGCAATTTCAGCAACAGGGCCTCGGCCTTGCGATAGTCCTCGGGGTTCTGGCTGTTGTAGGGCAAGCCCAGGTAGTGCAAGGCGATGGGAATGACCTCGCCAGGGGCATCGAGCATGGCCACGCCGCACTGGCTGAGCTTGGCCAGGTTGTCTTCCTTGAAGATCAGGTCCCAGGAATCCACCGGGGCATCGGCCCCGAGAATGGCCTTGACCTTGTCGGCGTCATAGCCGATGCCGGTGGTGCCCCACAGATAGGGCACGGCGTAGCGATTGCCCGGGTCGTTGCCCTGGACCTTGGCCAGGATCTGCGGGTCCAGGTGGGACCAGTTGGGCAACTGGCTGCGATCCAGTTCCTTGAGCACCCCGGCCTTGATCAGGTTCGGCAGCAGGTCGCCGGTGGCGACCACCACGTCGTAGCCGCTGCGCCCGGCCATGAGCTTGCTCTGCATGACATCGCTGTTGTCGAACACGTCGTAGGTCGCAACGATCGAGGTTTGCGCCTGGAAGTCCTTGGTGGTGTCCGGGGCGATGAAGTCGTACCAGTTGTAGATGTGCACCTGGGGTTCGGCATTGGCGGCGCAGGCCAGGCTGAAGCTGAACATTGAGGCCAGGGCCCATCGGGCGCAGCGCATGGTTTTCATCGGGATACTCCACAGCGCCAGTTTCCGGCCCTTGAGGACCGGCACCGCGCCTGCTGATATTGGGATTGTTGTGGCAGGAATCAGTGCGGTGAAGGTCAATCAGGGAATCAACAGCTCGCGTCGACCGTCCGGGTGGTCGATCCGTTCACCGTGCAACAGCAACCGGCGGTCGCTGAGGTAGTGATAGTCGCGGCGGGCGGCCTGGAGCTGCTGCGGATCGAGGCTGACCAGTTGCCGGCACTCATCGCGCCCGGCCTCGAACAGCACCCGGCCAAAGGGATCGATGGCAGCGCTGCCGCCGGCGAACACCAGCCCGTCGTCGCCCTCGCCCACCCGGTTGACCATGACCGCGAACAACTGGTTTTCCTGGGCCCGGGCCATGATCGCGGTGCGGTGCACCGGGCCGTAAGGGTCCATGTTGCCGTTGGTGACGATGATCAGCTCGGCCCCCAGCTGTGCCAGGGCCCGGGCGCTTTCCGGCAATTCGATGTCATAGCAGATCAGGATGCCGACCCGCAGGCCTTTCCACAGCACCGTGGCATAACGGTCGCCGGGACAGAATTCGCCCCGTTCCGAGGGCCACAGATGGGTCTTGCGGTACTGCAGGGCGATGCCTTCGGGGGTCACCAGCAACGAGGTGTTGTAGTAGCGGCCTTCAGCGCTTTCCGCCAGGCCGATGACGGCCGCGACATTACGCTGGCGCACCACCTGCAGCACCGCCTGCACGCTCGGCCCTTCAAGAGGCTCGGCGTAGAGCGGCAATTGTTCGGCGCCGATGAACCCGGTCAGGCACGTCTCGGGAAACACCAGCAGATCGGTGTCCTCGGCACAGGTTGTAATGGCTTCGAGCACCCGCCCCAGGTTATAAACGCTGTCGCCGTCACGGCCAGCCAGTTGCACCAGTTCGATCTTCATCGTTGATCCTTGCACGCGTTGGAGGTGCCCCGATCGCCGCTGCAGGCGCCGGGGACGCACAGAGTATGGAGCGCCGCCACGCGGCACAGAATCACTTCGATGGGGTACCCCGCTATGGGTAGCGAAACACACCTGACCTTGCAGGACGTGGCCTGGCACGATGCCGTGGGCCGCTTGATCGACACCCTGGACCGGGACCATTTCTGGAGCGCACTGGTGCGCCTGTTGCAGCACTATGTGCCCGTGGACAATTGGGTGGTGCTGGTCTTCAGCCCCGGCCGACCCCAGGTACTGGCCGAGTCCCCGGCGGCGGACGGCGAGCCGGACGCGCTGTTCCAGGACTACCTCAAGGGCCTGTACCTGCTGGACCCCTTCTATATCCACAATCGGGAAACGCCCCGCAGCGGCCTGTTTCGCCTGGAAGATGTGGCGCCGGAATGCTTCGAGCAGACCGACTACTACCAGCGCTATTTCCGCCTGAACGTGGTGGCCGACGAGGTCCACATCAATGTCCAGCTCGATGGCGCGCGCACCCTGAGCCTGTCCCTGGGCTGCCAGTGCCGCTTCAGCCCCGAGCAGACCGCCCTGCTGGGCCTGGTCCAACCCTGGGTCGCGGCGCTGATGCGCCAGCGGCTGGTGTTCGAGCGTGAGTCGGCGGATGCGCCACAAACCGCACCCAGTTGGCAAAGCCGCCTGGAACAGGCCACCTTGCAATCGGGCACCGCGCTTTCGGCACGGGAAATGGATGTGGTCCAACTGCTGCTCAGCGGCTGCTCGAACAAGGAGATCGCGCGCAAGCTGGCGATTTCTGCGGAGACCGTGAAGGTCCATCGCAAGCACCTGTACAGCAAGCTGGGGATCAAGTCCCAGTCCGAGTTGTTTGCCCTGTTTCTGCAGGCGCAGGAAGGTGGCGAGCAAGGCTAGAAGGGGCAAAAAAAAGCGAGCGGACCACTCAAGGTGCGCTCGCCAGGTCACATCGCGGAGCAGGCGGGCAGTGGATCAACCCACCGCCGGGTGCCGTCCGATCGGTTTCAGGGCCGCCAGCCCACTTGCTCCAAGGCCGCCAGCAGGCGCTGGGGCTTCAAGGCCAGGACCTGGCTGCCGCAGCCGCTCAGGTCATCGGCGGCCAGCAGCGCATTGAGGATCGCCTCCTCCACCGCGTCCGCAGCCGCCAGGAACAGCGCCGAGATGTAGTCGTTGTTGACCATCTGCAAGGCGGTGGTCGGCGCGCCCGGGTGCCCGTGATTGGCCACCGGCAGATTGCAATTGCCCACCGAGAACGCCAGGAAGATATCGCCACTGGAATCTTCAGTACCGCCACCGACCCGCGCCAGACCGACACTGGCCCGCTGTGCCAGCCGGGTGCACTGGTGCGGCAACAAGGGGGCATCGGTGGCAAGGGTGATGACGATCGAGCCCATGCCCGGCTCGCCGACATTGCTCGCGCCCTTGAACGGCGAGGCCACGTCAGCCAGCACCCGACCCACCGGATAACCTGCCACGCGCAGCTCCTCGCGCACGCCATAGTTGGCCTGAACCAGCGCGCCGACGGTCCAGCCGCCCTGCTCCTGGCTCAAGACCCGCGACGACGTACCGATGCCGCCCTTGAATTCGTGACAGATCATCCCGGTGCCGCCCCCGACATTGCCCTCGGCCACAGGCCCGGAACGCGCTTCGCCCAAGGCCGCCGTTACATGCTCGGCCGTGACATGCTGCCCCCAGATATCGCTCAGCACGCCGTCGTAGGTTTCCAGCACCACCGGCATGCACCAGTAGGTGTGTTGCTTGGCCATCTCCCGCTCGGCCGCCACCAGCGCATCGCGCACCACGCCGACACTGTGGGTGTTGGTGTAGGCGATCGGCGAAGCCAGCAGGCCCGCTTCGCGAATCCACTCAAGGCCCGTGGCGTCACCGTTGCCATTGAGCACATGAACCCCGGCAAAGCAGGGTTCCAGGTGCGCCGATCCGGCCCGAGGCTCGATCACCGTCACCCCGGTATGAATGGAAGCCTCGGCAGTTTCCAGGCTGAGGGTGTGATGGCCGACCCGCACGCCGGGCACATCGGTAATCGCGTTGTAGACGCCTGGGGTACCCGAACCCAAGGTGATGCCAAGGTCGCGTAAACGCATTGTTGCACTCTCCACATTCGATCGATTAAGGGCTCGAAGTGTAGGAACCTGCAACGCCATTGACGATAACCCTCATTTATTACCCCTAGCAGGTTAATGCCCGACAGGGGCAACTAAAGCGAGCTGACCTCGCCGAAAAATTTGATATCACCTGCGAAACAAAGTTAATAAAAATATACCCGGCGATATTCTTGAACTGCACAAGTGGGTGGTCTGCCTTGATCTTCGAAAGCCCCAGCCTGCTCAACTCGCAGCAAACCACTCAATCATCACGAACATCCTCTTTAGGTATTAGGAAATATATTCAATCGAGCACCATTCGCCCTGAAAAGATTATCTTCAGGCGTTCCGAAAACAGCTGAGAGCTAGCGCGGTGCAAACCAGGGCGCCGGCACTTCAGCCTGGATCGTGATGGTCTTGATCTGGGTGTAGGCATTCAGGGTTTCACGACAGAACTCACGGCCAATACCGCTGTTCTTGTAGCCGCCAAAGGCGGTGCCGTCACTGATGTTGGAGTAGCGGTTGATCCAGACCGAGCCGGCTTGCAGGCGGTTGGCGGTGTGCATGGCGTGCTTCAGGTTGCTGGTGTAGATCCCCGCAGCCAGGCCGTACTCGGTGTCGTTGGCCTGGGCGATCATCTCCTCGTAATCGCTCCACTGGATCAGCGACAGCACCGGGCCAAAAATTTCTTCCTGGCAGATGCGCATGTGATTGCGGGCAAGCAACACCGTGGGCTGGATGAAGTAGCCAGCCTCACAACCGGCTACATCGACCCGAGAACCACCCACCAGTAGCGTGGCCCCCTCTGCGATGCCTGCATCGATGTATGCCAGGACCTTGCGGCCCTGATTGGCGGAGACCAGGCAACTGACGCGGGAGTCTTCCTCCAGGGGCGCACCGACCCTGACCCGCTGGAACGACTCGATCAGTTTGTCCTTGAAGCTCTCGAAAATATCCGCATGGACAAACAGCCGGGTGCCGGCCAGGCACGACTGGCCATTGTTGTGAATGGCGGCGAAGGTGGCATTGTCCACCACGGCGTCGAGATCTTCGACATCGGCAAACACAATATTCGCGCTCTTGCCCCCCAGCTCCAGGGTGGCCGGCACCAGGCGCTCGGCAGCCACCCCGGCAACGATTCTTCCCACCTCGGTGCTACCGGTGAACGACAGTTTGCGCACCAGCGGATGGACACTCAGGGCGGCGCCCACCACTTCGCCGAGGCCAGGAACAATGTTGACCACCCCAGCGGGGAAAATCCGCGCAATATGCTTGCCCAGTTCCAGGGTCGACAGGGACGCGTTCTCATCGGGCTTGAGGACCACGGTGTTGCCTGCCGCCAGGGCCGGCGCCAGCTTGAACGCGGCCATGATGGCCGGCGCGTTCCACGGAATGATCTGCCCGCACACGCCCAGAGGCTCGCGTTTGCCCAGGGCATAGCCACCGACGATCTCCCGGCCATAGTCCTCATGGGCCATGATCACCGCAGCAAAGTAGCGGTAGTGACGCACGGCGGTTTGATAGTCCTTGCGCACTTCACTGATGCAGCGCCCGACATCCTGGGCATCGATCCGCGCCAGACGCTCGCTGTCGGCCTCCACCGCGTCGGCCAGGGCATTGATCAACCGGCCCCGCTCCTGCTGCCCTAGGGCCTTCCAGCCGGCAAAGGCTGCCTGGGCGGCGTCAACCGCATGATCTACATCGGCCGCGTTGCAGTAATGGATGTACGCCAGGCATTGGCCCGTGGCCGGATCGAGGGCGGGAACGGGAGCATTGTCGTTGTTTTCAAATACGCCGTTAATCAACGGGCCGTATACAGGATCAAATAAGATAGTCATATCATACCTCTACAAGTTAAAGATTTAAGGTCATATTGCCGATGCCCATCGAGATAAGGTTTATATATCCAGCACAACAATCTCGATGTTAGAGTTCCCTCCTGCTTCTCAATATTTAAAAAGGCTTATCCATGGACCCACTGTCGGGTGTTCTTTCCTTATTGCGAGTTCGCAACTATCACTCTGCAACTTTGAAGTTGGCGGGCGATTGGGCGTTCAGCTTTCCCGAGAATGCCGGGATCAAGTTCACCACCGTGGTTCAGGGCGGCGGCTGGTTATGGGTTGAGGGCGAACAACAGCCACAACGCTTGCAACAAGGCGATTGTTTCCTGATGACCCGGGGCGCGCCCTTTGCCCTCTACAGCGACATGACCCAGGTTCCACTCGATTCCGAGCAGTACTTCCAGCGCATCGCCGAGGATGAGATCCGCCTCGACTATGGCGGCCAGGAAACCCAGCTGGTGGGCGGTCGCTTCGAGTTCACCGGGGTGCCGGCCCAGGTCTTGCTCAGCACCCTGCCCTCCCTGGTCCACCTGACTGGCGTTTGCGCCCAGGCCTCAGTCCTGCGCTGGGCGCTGGAGCGCTTTACCTCGGAGCTGCACCAGCTCAAGCCGGGGCGCTCGCTAATGACCGAACACCTGGCCCACATCATGCTGGTCGAAGTGCTGCGGGCGCACCTGAGCACCCTCGACAGTGAAGGCACAGGGTGGTTCGCCGGCCTGGCCGACCGTCATTTGAGTGCCGCGATCAGCGCCCTGCATGGCGAGCCGGCACGGCGCTGGAGCGTGGAAGAGCTGGCGCGCCTGGCCAACATGTCGCGCTCGGCCTTCGCCCAGCGCTTCAAAACCATTGTCGGGGTCGCCCCCATGGAGTACCTGACGCGCTGGCGGATGCTGTTGGCCAGTGACCGCTTGCGCAATAGCGAGGACAGCATCTCCAGCATCGCCTTCGCCCTGGGCTACGAGTCGGAAAGCGCTTTCAGTACCGCGTTCAAGCGGATCATGAGTGAAGCGCCGCGGCACTATCAGCGCGCCCAGCAAACCCTCTAGCGCAAACCGCCGCCGATGATCAGGGTCTCGCCGGTGATCCAGCCGGCATCGTCCGAGGCCAGGAAGGCCACCGCCGGCGCGATGTCCCGGGGAGCGCCAATGCGTCCCAGTGGGGTGATGGACTCGATCTGGCTGCGGAACTCGTCGGCGAAGAAACCACTGGCGTGCACCCCCTCGGTCTCCACCAGCCCCGGGTTCACCGAGTTGACCCGGATCTTCCTGGCCCCCAGTTCATTGGCCAGGGTGCGGGTAATGGCGTCCACCGCCCCTTTGGACGCGGTGTAGACCGTGGAGTTGGCCGGGGTAAACGAAGTGACGCTGGAACTGATGTTGACGATGCTGCCCCCGGCCGGGTTGAAGTATTCAAGGGCGGCCTGGGAGCAGAGAATCAGGCCCAGCACGTTCAAGTTGAAGTGCCGGTGGAAGGCTTCTTCGGTGACCTCGGCCAGGGCCCCGGTGGAATAGACCCCGGCATTGTTCACCAGGATATCGAGGTGGCCGTACTGATGACCGATGGTCTTGAACAGCGTCTTGACCTCAAGGCCATTGGACACATCGGCCTGGACCGCAAAGGCCCTGCCGCCCTCCTCGACGATCTGCGTCACCAGCCGGTCGGCGTCGACCTGGCTGCGGGTGTAGTTGACGATGACCGTGGCTCCCTCTGCGGCCAGTTGCCGGGCAATCTCGGCGCCGATGCCCTTGGAGGAGCCGGTCACCAGGGCGATTTTCTTTTCCAGTTTTTTCATGCTTGAACCTTGCGCTGTGCTCGTCAGTGATCCGTTCGCCCTGTGGGGCCGGGCGATAGATTGAGCTTAAGCCTGAGGTCCGGGCGTGTTAATCACTGAAAAGCCGGGAAACATGCTCCAGCGTCCAAGGCAGTGAAAGGCTCGCTCGCAGCGTTGCGCCAGGAACACCGTGACGTGATGGGATAACAGCAGGTAAACAAAGCTGATCAAAAGCTGCGGATCACAAGCCTTGCAGTGGGTGCCGAATGTCGCCTTCCCGGCCATTCCACCACTCGGGCAGCGGCAGCAGCTCCACTGCCACGCCGGCACGCACCAGGCGCTGGTGCAGCTCCTCCAGGTAGACCAGCGTCTGTATTCTTGGCTCAACCCGCATCAGCGCTTCCCAGGCCAACTCAATGTATCCGGCGTGAATCGGCGCCGAGTACTGGAGTATCGGCGGGAAGAGCGCGTCCTGCTCCAGCCCGAAGTTGCCCAGGTAGCTCATTGCGTTTTCGGCCACTACCGCCTGCTGCCCAGGGTCTCTCGGGCGCCGCATGAGTCGCTCCAGTTGCTGTACTGCATCCGGTGTTTGATACAACGGGGAAGTCATGGCGTTCAGGACCCAGAGGTACTTCGACTCCCCCGTGAGATAAGCGTTGGCGATGCCGTCGGGGGTGAAGAAAAGCTCCAGGGCGCGACTGATGAGCTCCGGTATCACTGACTGGCTTATGTCCTGCAGATAAGCCATTCGCAGTTCCGGGTCCTGCCGGCTGTGAGTCAGGTAGTTCTGCAACTCCTGGGCCTGACGATAAATCACCGTAGGGTCGTTGCAACGCCGGGCAATGTCGCGGGCCAGCGCCCGTTCACGTCGGCGCTGGTCGCGATCAAGCGCGGTGTCATCCTGGGTCGAGAAGTCAAAGAAGGTGCGGATCGCCATCACACAGGTCTCAGGTTCACGACCGACAACGGCCAGCTCACCTCCCAGCTCGCCGCCATACAAGAGCGCCATCAGTTCCAGCAGCTCAACACGCTTTCCAGAGGCGCGTTCAAAGCCGTCGCGCGAGTAACTCGAGACCGCCTCCCTGGACAATTGGGTATAGAGAATATTGACCGCCTTGAGCATGCTCGCAGCCACGGCCGATTCAGCTTCGCCACTTCTTTCCACTGCCCCTTCGATGAATTAATGAATAATCCGCGCAGTTCTGTGCTCACGCCAGGTGTTGAAGAACTGCTTGAGACCAGGAAAGGTAAAGGCCGGTACAAGCACCGCCAGGCTCATCTCGTAGTTGATTTTTTCCAGCCACGAGTGGCTATCGATCCGGGCTTTGGTCACCTCCTCAAACAGCCCCAGCGCCCAGGTGCCTTGAGGGCTGTTGGCGGCATGAGGCGTCATGGCCAGCGCGGCCTGCCGGTGCCGGTTGCACGCCTCTTCTTTGGGCGAAGCCAACATCGGTGGCCTGAACGCACTGATGATCTCCTGGAAATTCTGCATGAAATACTCCGCCATGCCCGGCTCGCTCTCGCGCAACAGGGTCTGCAGGATAATCCCGCGCCAATCCAGCTCATCCTTTTCGTGTCGATCGTGCGCCGCGCCGAAGACCGACAGGCTGCGGCAGATGCGCTTGGCATAGCGCGGATTACCGGGAAACCACTGGGCGCACTGCTCAATGGCCAGGGGCGGCAGGAACCCACAGCTGTCCTGCAGATTCTTCGCCACCATTCTCTGCACCTGCTTGGGCGTCGGCGCCGGCAAGGTGAAGGGCACGTCGATGATCTTGTCGAGAAAATGCTGGGCAGATTCGCCAAAGGCTGCGGAGTAGCTGTGCAGCGCCCGGCTGACCACCTCCTTGTCGAAGGCCAGGACAAACACGAAGTCCGGCCAGTCGAGCAGCTCTCGCAAGGCCAGTAACGTCTGCGGGAGGGCCTTCGGATCGGCCCGGTCGAGGTCGTCGATAAAGACAATCACCCGCCTCTTTCCCAGTTGTTGATGCAGCGCGTTAAGGTCTTCTGCATCCAGCTGCAACATGCCACTGAGTTTGTCAAAGGCCACGCCCGAGACATGGGCTGCGGCACTGATCACCGGGGCGCACTCGACGGAGTCGGGAAGCGTCACCTGCGCAGCGCAATTCGACACTTTGTTCAGGGTGTCCGTGACCTTTTTGCTCAAGCGCTTCAACCAGGGCCGCAAGGGTTCAGCCAACCCCTCGTGCTCCAACACTGCAGTCAGTTGCAGATAGAACTGAGCAATGAACCCCTCCTCCCCTGTGGCCTGCCACGCAGGAAAACGTACAACGATGTCATCTGCCTCCTCGGCAATCTGCTGCAGAAAATTCAGCACACTGGTCTTGCCGCTGCCCCACTGACCATAGAGCCCAATTCGGGTCGACCAGCCCAAGGGCGTCGCGGTAATCATGCGATAGATCAGCTTGGCCACAGGCCAACGCTCCAGGAGGTCGTCGGCGCGTTGGGTGAGCGCCGCATCGTGCCCGCCCGGGGCGGTAAAGGCCTGTGTTACCGACATCTGCTTACGTCCTTGTGCTGGTTTGCGTTTCCCTGCGGCCTATGCCCGCAGGCCTTACTGCTGCTGCGGCTTGATCAGGTCGATGGAAATCATCTTGTGCATGCCACTGAGGGGCACCAGACGCTTGATATCCATCTGGTAGAAACCGGCCACCGGGCTGATGGACGCCGGCATGGCCGGGGTGCAGCCGGTCAGGCTGTAGAGGTTCATGTAGTCGGCATTGGGATCGCCCACGGTGCCCTGACGCATGGACAGGCTGCAACGCAGGCTGCCCTTGAGCCCCGGGCCGCCGTCACCCTGGACTTCCAGGCGCAGTGGGCAGACCCCCATGCGTCGCCCACCCATCCAGGGGTCCTGGGCCTGCGGGCATTCCTGGTCGCCGACGGTGGCCATGACCTGGCCCACCAACTGGCGCAGGTCCTTGTTCTGGTCGGGCCAGACTTCGCCTTTGTCGACGATGCGGTCCTTGATGAACAGTGTGTAGAGCACCGGGAAACCGACCTTGTTGCTGAGCATGAACGCGCCCTGGGAATAGGCCAGCTTGTCACCAGCCTGGCAACCGGCGCGATCGGTGACGGCGAACTCGGTGGTGTTGAGGTTCTTCATGTCGGTGCCGCCGTTGAACCTGATCAGGCACTGGGCTTGCCGGCCGTCGCGGCAGCCGTTGTCCATCAAGCGCAGACCCTTGCCGACCACGGCGCTGTCGTCGATGACAAAACCGTTGAAGTTGGTCATGTCGCTGGGCAGCACACGGTTGACCCGCAAGTCGACGAGAAAATCGCCGTTGGGCGCCAGCGAGGGCTCCAGGTTCATCGAGAAGCGTGCGTTGCACTGCTGCTTCAGGGTCACCTTGAAGTTCTGCACGTCCGGCAGGCCACCGATCATGCCGCCGGCTCCGAACGGCAGGCCGAGGACGCTGCCCAGGGCGGTCAGAATGCCCGAGACCAGGCTCTTGGTCTTGGCATAGGCGTCCAGCTCGTCGTTGGTCATGTTGCTGACTTGCGCTTGGCTGAAGTTTTTCGACTGGTTCCAGTTGAAGCTGGTGGTGGAGCGGATGGTCCCGCTGAGTCGGGCTTCGTCGCAGGCCCCACGCTCCTGACAGAACTTGAGGTTGAAGCCCCAGTCCTTGCTGAAGATATCGAGGAAGTTGAACATCGGCTTGCTCAAGGCCATCACCAGCATCCCCTGCTGGCGCGCGCCGATCACCACCGGCCCCGACTCCAGGCCCTTGACGGTGGCGTACTTGGGCACATCGACCGGGTACTTGCGCTCGAAGTCCGAGGAATTGACGTTGAAAGGCGGCTCGAAGGTGATGGGATAGTCGCCTTCGTTCTCGATCACCAGGGTGATGAAATCAGGCTCCGCTGCCTGAGTCTCAAGGCTTAGTACCGCCAATGGCAGGCTAAGCAGGCAGCTTGTCAGCAAAGTCGTTTGGCAACGGGTCCAGAATCCAGTCCTGCGCATCGTCAATCCTTGAACATGGGAGAGGGGCGCTCACTTTAAATGCTTTATGGCGTATTGCCATCCCCTTCTCTTGCTCGCTCCGGATCAGCGTCAGTCGCCACCGGCGAATGTTAAAACCGTTTAACCGTGCTCCCCGGGCCGCATCGGTCTACATTCAATCACCAGGCTCGCCCTCCTCCTCTGGCCTGAGCCGACTCAACTGCAGCGAGCCCCCCATGCCGCCATTCGAGACACGCCCTATCCAGGTGCAGTACCTCAAAGCTGCCTGTTCAAATTGCAGCGTTCTGGAGTTGTGTTTGCCCATCGGCCTCAGCCACCACGAGGTGGAACGCCTGGACACCTTGATCCTGCAACGGGTAAGGGTAAAGAAAGGCCACGCGCTGTATCACGCCGGCACCCCCTTGCACTCGCTGTACGCGGTGCGCCTGGGGTTCTTCAAGACCAGCGTGCTGTCGGTGGACGGCCGTGAGCAAGTCACCGGGTTTCAGATGGCCGGGGAGATTCTCGGGCTGGATGCCATCAGCAGCAACCAGCACGCCTGCAGCGCCTTTGCCCTGGAGGATGGCGAGGTATGCCCGATTCCCTTTGCCCAACTGGAACAGCTGTCCCAGGCCCTGCCTTCGCTGCAACACAACCTGAACAAGATCCTCAGCCGGGAGATCGTGCGTGATCACAGCATGTTGCTGCAGATGGGCAACATGAACGCCGACGAGCGCCTGGCGGCCTTTCTGCTCAACCTGTCGCAACGCCTGAGCCTGCGGGGCTATTCGTCGCGAGCCTTTGTCCTGCGGATGCGCCGCGAGGAGATCGGCTCCTACCTGGGCCTGCGCCTGGAAACCATTTGCCGGGGCATCGCCCATCTGCGGGATCAGGGCTTGGTGACCATCAACGGCAAGCAGGTCCAGATCCTCGACCTGGAAGGCCTGAAGCAGCGGGTAGCGGGTTGTCATAACGCCGCCAGGGAATAGCCCCCCCGCCCCTCAAGGCTGCAACTCCACGCTGTCCCGGTATTCCGGTACCGACACCGACCAGCCCAGTTCCAGGCTGATGCGCCGGCGCAGGGTATCGGCGGCGTTGGCCTCGCCGTGGACCACATACGTGTGTTTCGGCGCACGCTTGAAGCCTCGCAGCCATTGCATGATCTCGTCGGCATCGGCATGGGCCGAGAGGCTCTGCATGGCCGTGACCTCGGCGCGGATCGGCACTTCCCGGCCATGGATACGCACCGACTCGGCGCCGGCGATGATCTGCGCACCACGGGTGCCGCCGGCCTGGAACCCGGGAATCAACAGGCTGTTGGCCGGATCGGGCGCCAGTACCTTGAGGTGGTACAGCACCCGACCGCCGGTGGCCATGCCGCTGGCGGCGATGATCACAGCCGGGGTCTTGAGCGAGTCCAGGGCCATGGATTCCTGGGTGCTGCGCACGATGTGCGCGACATGGCACATGCCTTCGCACTCTTCCCGGGACAGCCGGTGGTCACTGCGAAAGCGCTGGTACAGATGGGTGGTATCTGTGGCCATCGGGCTGTTGAGGTAGATGGGCAGGTCGGGAATCGCCTGGCGCTGGCGCAAGCGATACAGGTGATACATCAGTAACTGCGCGCGGCCCACGGCAAAGGACGGCACCAGGGTGATGCCGCCACGCTGGGCGGTGCGGTTGATGACATCGGCCAGTTGCTGCTCGGGGTCGTCCCGGGGATGCAGGCGATCGCCATAGGTCGACTCCACCAGCAGGTAGTCGGCCTGTTCGATGCTTTGCGGGGCGAACATCACCGGGTCCTGCATGCGTCCCAGGTCGCCGGAGAACGCCAGTGTCATGCCTGCGGCATCCACCTGGACCGTGGCGGCGCCGAGAATATGCCCGGCACCGCGCAATTGAATGTGCATCCCCGGCACCACCTCCACTCGATGCTGCAGTTGCAACGGGTGCAGAAGTTTCAGGGCCTGTTCGGCATCGCGCTCGGTATACAGCGGTAATGCCGGGGAATGCTTGGAATAGCCATGACGATTGGCATAGGCCGCCTCCTCTTCCTGCAGGCGACCGCTGTCGCGCAGCAGAATCTTCGCCAACTCGCAGGTAGCCGCCGTGGCATACACCGGCCCGCGATAACCGTTGCGCACCAGCACCGGCAGGTAACCGCTGTGATCAAGGTGGGCATGGGTCAGGACAATGGCATCCAGTTCACGCAGTGGCAGGCCAAAGGCCTCCCAGTTGTGCTGGCGCAGTTGCTTGTAGCCCTGGAACAGCCCGCAGTCAACCAGCACATGCCGGCCCTCGTGCTGCAACAGGTATTTGCTGCCGGTGACAGTGCCGGCGGCACCGAGAAAACTGATGCGCATCGTCATCTCCTGGCTGCCGGGCAGTGCCCTGGCTCATTGTCCGATTTCACTCCTGAGGCTCCACCAGCATCAGGCTGCAGGGTGTGTGATACAGCAGTTGCTCGGCGCTGGTGCCGATATAGCGTTGCAAGCCCCGGCGATGTACACGCCCGAGGACCATCAGGTCGAAATCGTTGTCGGCAGCAAAGCGTGCGATGACCTGATGCGGCACACCTTCCAGGCGATGACAGTGCTCCGGGGCAATGGCGTAGCGCTCGGCCAGGGTCTCGAACGCTTCCTGCTGCGCGTCATTCACCGCGTCGCGCAAGCTGGCGCTGCTGTCAGGGCTGTAGATGGGCAAGCCGGTGGCGTTTTCCGTGGCCCAATCCACCACATTCAGCAAGTGCACCCGGGCACCACAGTGTTTGGCCAGGGTCGCGGTCATCTCGAGAATGCGTTGGTTCAAGCACTGGGTCAGGTATTCCAAGTGGGACAGGTCCAGAGCGGCCAACACCTTCAACGGCAAGGGGTGCCGGCTGTCAGTCACCAGGTGCAGCGGCTGGCGCAGCTCGCGGAGCAGCAACCAGTCCAGGGGCTGGTAGAAGATGCGCCGCAGGATAGGCACCGGTTGGGCGTCCTTGATCACCAGATCCGGGTGGTAGTCGGCCACATAGTCGAGAATGTCCTGCAAGCGGGCCTTGGCCCACAGTACCTCGGTGCTCACCTGCAAGCCGTTGGCCCGTTCGAAGCAGGCTTGTTGTTCCAGCCAGTCCCGATGCACCTGCAGGTAGCCTTCCCGGGCCTGGGCCATGGCCTGATGATCGAACAGCCCAGCCACCTCCAGCACCTCGATGAAGTCAAAGGCGACGATGTGCAAACTGGCGCCCAAGGCCCGGGCCAACGCGATTGCACGATCGAATGCCGGGCTGCGGGACAGGGCTGTCGGTGCAATCAGTAATACGCGATGCAGTGTGGGCATGGGCACCTCCCGGGCGGCGCGCTGGACAACGGCCAGGGCAACCCCAGCCGATG
This sequence comes from Pseudomonas sp. 910_21, assembly GCF_052850735.1. Lineage (NCBI taxonomy): Bacteria > Pseudomonadati > Pseudomonadota > Gammaproteobacteria > Pseudomonadales > Pseudomonadaceae > Pseudomonas > Pseudomonas sp. 910_21. The sequence continues at coordinate 164,670 of NZ_VXCY01000006.1, forward strand.
CCTCGATGATGCCCAGCGTTTGGGGCGCCGGCTTGATAAAAATCACAAAGCGTCGGGTTAATGCCGCGCTGGCAATGAAAGTCCGGGCCTCTTGGTCGCGTCTGATCCAGATCAGATCCTCCCCCCTGCAACAGGCGTAAAGGATAGGAACCACTCGGCCCCGGGTCGCGGGCCACGCTTGATCATCCCTGGAGGATCACCCCATGTTCAGCATCAAAGAACACAATGAGCAGGCCGCCGCAGCCTATGGCGCCGAGTCCGGTCAGCACTGGATCGAAGCCCTTGATGATGGCCGCCACGTGCTGATAAGACCCCTGGCGGAACAGGATCGGCAGCGCGAATACGATTTCATCAAGCGTCTGTCCGCGGACTCTCGGCATATGCGTTTTCTGGCCCAGATCAAGGAGCCCGATACCTCCATGCTCAACCAGTTGATGAGCGTCGATGGCGAACAGCGCCTGGCGTACATTGCCCTGGTGCATGAAAACGGCAAATTGATTGAAATCGGCGTCAGCCGTTATGCCGTCACTGCCGGCGATGAATGCGAATGCGCGGTCACTGTCGCCGATGAATGGCAACATCTGGGCCTGGGTTCATTGCTGATGACCCACCTGATTCGCGCAGCCCGTCAGCATGGTTTTCAGCAGATGTATTCGGTGGACAGCGCCAGCAACCAGCCGATGCGTGAACTGGCCGCTGCCTTGGGCTTCAACACCCGTACCGATCCCGACGATGCCCATCAGGTGGTGCACCGCCTGTTGCTGTGACCCGAGCTGCCACGCCGTCCCATGGCCGACGTGGCCGGTCGAACGTCACAGTTGGGGTTCGCGCGGTGGCTTGACCGCCCAGATACTGCAGGGGGCCTGCAACAGCAGGTGCTCGGCGGTGCTGCCCAGGCGCTTGTGCACACCACGGTGCTGGGTGGTGCCCATGACAATCACGTCGCTCTGATGCTCCTCGGCGAAGCGGCAGATTTGCTGCAGCGGCATGCCTTCAATGAAGTGACTGCGTTCCGGGGGCACGCCGTGGCGTTCCGCCAGCGCGCGATAAACTTCGTGTTGCGCCGCGCCCAGGGCTTCATACATGCCGCTGGCCAGAGACAGTGCGCCAACTCCGGTGTCCTTGGCGTAGACCGCCACCCAGTCATACACATGCAGCAGGTCCAGCTCGGCGTCGCACTGCTCGGCCAGTTTCACCGCCGCATCGACAATCTGATCGTTGAACTGCAAGTCCTGCACTTCGCTGCGCAGCACATCGATGATCGCCAGCACCCGCCGTGGCCGCGGGTGCCGGGCTTCGGTCACCAGATGCACCGGCAAAATGCTGTCGCGCAAGAGCTGCCAGTCCAGCGGGGTATAGAAGATCCGTCGCATCGCCGACTCGGCATGGGCATCCTTGATGATCAGGGCCAGGGGCATTTCATTGGCGAACAGCTGGATCTCCTGATACGGCTGGCTGACCCACAGTGCCTCGCAGGTCACCTGCAGGCCCTGCTCGCGCATCGGTTGCGCCTGTTGTTCCAGCCATTGCCGGTGCTGTTGCAGATAGGCCGCCTGCAATTGCTCGGCCTGGCTGCTGTCGAACAGCCCCGCCAGCGTCAGGGCCTGAAAATGATCCAGGGCGACGATGTGCACCGGCAGTTGCAAGGCCTTGGCCAATTGCGCGGTGCGTTCGAAAGCCGGGGTGCGCTGCATCTGCTGGGGCGCGATCAGGAGTAAACGCGGTGTTTGCGACATGGTTCACCTCGGCACTGGCGCTTGAAAAAACCACAAGGGGGATTCAAGACTGCGCGCTCCGGCCAGGGGCGAGTTGATCTTTGTCAGTCGTCGCGTTTTTTCCAGTGTCTGGTTACTGCAGCCAGACACCGCCCCACATCGCCAGGGTCAACAGCACCTGCCCGGGTATGACGCAAAGGGCAAAGCGCCGCCCACCACTGATGGCCGCCAGCACGCACTTGCTGAGCGCGTTGCTGCTGACGGCCAGCATCACCGCACTGCCGATCGCCGAGCCGGGCAATTGCCCGGACTTGACCAGCGAAGCAATGGACGCCGTGGACGCATGGGCATCGGCAAAACCGCCTATCACTGCGGTCAACATCACCCCCAACTGCCCGAAATAGTTGAGCATGACCGAGGACGCGAAAGTGATGGTGCTCATGGTCAGGGCCACGATCAAGGCCAGCTTGGGATTGAACGCGCCCTTGTCGGTGACCGGTTCGGTGCTGCCAGGAGCCGTGCGGGGAAACATCAGGCAGGTGGCATACAGCGCCGTGCTCGCGCCCCCCAGCAACAGGGGCAGCCACATGTTCTGCAGCAACGCGCTATCGATCGTCGCCAGGATCAGGCCGATCTGCGTCACCGTGGCCAGGTTGGAGAGAATCGCTGCGGCGCCGAGTGTCCGGACCTGCTGCGGCGCGGTGGCGACCCGCTGGCCCATGGAGGCAATGGTCAAGGTGCTGGAGACGAACCCCGACGCCACGGCACTGAGGGCATAACCGTAATGCGTGCCCAGGGTGCGTACCGCCACATGCCCCAAGGCGCCCACCGCCATCAACAGCACGGTCAGGGTGCCTATGGTGCGCAGGTTGAAGGCGCCGTAGGGGCCGATGAACCGATCCGGCGCCAGGGGCAGAATCACCAGCGCCGCCACCAGCAGCGTCAGGCCATCGGCGATTTCCCGGTCGCTCAACTGACTGCGCACAAAGTGATGGAGTGGCTGTCGACAGGCGAGCAAGGCGGTCATGACGACTGCGATGGCCAGCGCCAGCTCCGGGGCCGAACCACACAAGGCCCCGAGGACCAGCACCGCCAGCAGCGCCACTTCACTGGTGACCCCAGGGTCTTCCTCCTCGTTGCGCCAATAGGCCACGGTCACCAGCGCGGCCACGGCAATGGCCAGCGTGGCCAGCAACAAAGGGCCGCCCACCCTCTGGCTGATGAACCCCAATAACGCGGTGATCGCAAACGTACGCAGCCCGGCGCTGCCACGCTGAGGCCCCTGCCCTTTGCGTCGCTCGCGCTCCAGGCCCACCAGCATGCCGATCCCCAGGGCTGCAGCGGCGTTGGTCAGGTCGATGGTTTCAATCATTGCACGCCCCAGGGAGACAGCTCACAGCGAGAATAGAGCGCTGCCGGCGCTTTCGCGAATCGGCCGCCCAGCGCCCTGCAGGAGCCGGCTTGCCGGCGAAGGCTGCATTGAGGTGTGCAGCCTTCCTCGCTGGCAAGCCAGCGTCTACGACCAGTGGTGCCGATCAGCTCGGGCGACGTTTCAGGGTCTCGCTGGGCAACTCCTTGAACAGCGCCCGATAACTGTTGGAGAACCGTCCCAGGTGCCAGAACGACCAGTGCATCGCCACCTCGGCCACGGTGGTTTCGCCGGGGCCGCGACTGAGCAGTTCCCGGTGGGCGCTGTTGAGCCGGCGCAGGCGTAGCCATTGGCTGGGGGCCATGCCGGTAAAGGCCTTGAATGCACTCTGCAACTGGCGCAGCGAGACCCCGGCCACCTGGGACAGCTCCAGCAGGTTGAGGGTTTCTTCGGGCACATCGGCGGCCCATTGCGCCACTCGCTGCATGATGCCCCGCTCCTCGTTGCGCCGTTGCAGGCCGCCCGGGTCCAGGCGCACGCAGGCGTTGTCGAGGATGTACAGGCAGTCGTCCAGCAGTTGCTGGGTCAGGGCTTCGCGGCTGGGTGGGTCGAGAGTCTGGGACAGACGGGTCAAGGTGGAACTCAGCCAGCGGCAGAACAGGGCATTCTGCTGGTTGGTCAGCGGCGCCATGAACAGACCGTCCAGGCGCTCCACCCCCAGGCCCTGGCGCTGGACGAACTCGGGGCCGAATACCACCGCCACTTCCTGGTAGTTCTCCGGGGTGATCCAGATATTGCGGCTCTCGCCATTGAGCAGGTACAGGGCGTTGTCACTGCGATCGAAACAGAACGCCAGGGCGCCTTGAGGGGCGCTGAAGTTCTGCTCGACCCGGGTGTTCATGCATTCCTCGTAGATCTCTACGCCCTGCAGGTCGAGATAACGCACCAGGCCGTTGAAATGCCCGGGGGACATCTGCTGGTAGTGCTGGACCCAACCCGGGGTGGCACGGATCTGATCGGCGACATCGAAGGTGTTGAAGGCTTGAACCTGAAGCGGATTGGACGCTGTCATCGGGGGACCTTGCGCACTCTTTTGGTGCGCTTTGGTGCTGCTTAAAGTGGATAGATGGAACAACAAGGCTCGCCCAAGATAGTCGCCAATGCGCCGCAGGGGAAGCCTTGCCGGGATACTCCCGCTCACCTCGGTGCAGACAAAACCAATCATCGAGGTCTTTATGAACGCCCCTTTCGATCAGCTTTCCTCCTGGCTGAAAGATCACAAGATTACCGAAGTAGAGTGCGTGGTCAGCGACCTGACCGGCATTGCCCGCGGCAAGATCGCGCCCACCAACAAGTTCCTGCATGAGCGCGGCATGCGCCTGCCGGAAAGTGTCCTGCTGCAAACGGTAACCGGGGATTTTGTCGACGACGACCTGTACTACGAACTGCTGGACCCGGCGGACATCGACATGATCTGCCGCCCCGACTCGTCATCGATCTACCTGGTGCCCTGGGCCATCGAGCCCACGGCCATCGTCATCCACGACACCTTCGACAAGTTCGGCAACCCCATCGAGCTGTCGCCGCGCAACGTGCTGAAAAAAGTGCTGCAGCTGTACACCGACAAGGGCTGGCAGCCGATCGTCGCCCCGGAAATGGAGTTCTACCTGACCCAGCGCTGCGAAGACCCGGACCTGCCGCTCAAGGCGCCCCTGGGCCGTTCGGGACGGGCGGAAAGCGGCCGCCAGTCGTTCTCCATCGATGCCGCCAACGAGTTCGACCCGCTGTTCGAAGATGTCTATGACTGGTGCGAAGCCCAGGGCCTGGACCTGGACACGCTGATCCACGAAGACGGCCCGGCGCAGATGGAGATCAACTTCCGCCACGGCGACGCCCTCGACCTGGCGGACCAGATCACCGTGTTCAAGCGCACCCTGCGTGAGGCGGCGCTCAAGCACAACGTCACCGCCACTTTCATGGCCAAGCCGATTGCCGACGAGCCCGGCAGCGCCATGCACCTGCACCAGAGCGTGGTGGACATAGCCACCGGCAAGCCGATCTTCGTCGACGCCGATGGCCAGAAGAGCCAGCTGTTCCTGCACCACATCGGCGGTCTGCAGAAGTACATCCCCAAGGTGCTGCCGATGTTCGCCCCCAACGTCAACTCGTTCCGCCGCTTCCTGCCGGACACCTCGGCCCCGGTGAACGTCGAATGGGGCGAGGAAAACCGCACCGTCGGCCTGCGTGTGCCCACCGCCAGCCCCGATGCCATGCGCGTGGAAAACCGCCTGCCCGGCGCCGATGCCAACCCTTACCTGGCGATTGCCGCCAGCCTGCTGTGCGGCTACCTGGGCATGGTCGAGGGCATCGAGCCCAGCGCCGCGGTGGAAGGCCGGGCCTATGAACGGCGCAACCTGCGCCTGCCGATCACCATCGAAGACGCCCTGGCGCACATGGAGGATTGCCCGACCATCGAGCACTACCTGGGGCGCAAATTCGTCCGTGGCTATGTGGCGGTCAAGCGGGCCGAACACGAAAACTTCAAGCGCGTGATCAGTTCCTGGGAGCGTGAGTTCCTGCTGCTCAGCGTCTGATTTGCCCGCAGTCTGCAATCAACAAAAACAACCCGAAGAGGTGTCGACATGCGTCTTTTGCAAGCAGTGATCCCGGCCGCACTGGCGGTCTTGTGCAGCACCGCCGTCCAGGCCCAACCCAGTGTCAGCGTGTACAACTGGACCGATTACATCGGCCAGACCACCCTCGCCGACTTCCAGGGGCAAACCGGGGTCAAGGTGATCTATGACGTCTTCGACTCCAATGAAACCCTGGAGGGCAAGTTGCTGGCCGGTCGCACCGGCTACGACGTGGTGGTGCCATCCAACCATTTCCTCGCGCGCCAGGTGAAGGCCGGCGCGTTCCTCAAGCTGGACCGCTCGCAGTTGCCCAACTGGAAGAACCTGGACCCCAAGCTGCTGGCCCTGCTGGAGCAGAACGACCCCGGCAACCAGTACTCGGTGCCCTACCTGTGGGGCACCAACGGCATCGGCTACAACGTCGACAAGGTCAAGCAGGTGCTGGGCATCGAGCGCATCGACTCCTGGGCGGTGCTGCTGGAGCCTGCGAACCTGAAGAAACTCCAGCAGTGCGGGGTGTCGATGATGGACTCGCCGGATGAGGTGTTTCCGGCGGTGCTCAACTACCTGGGCCTGGACCCGCGCAGCGAAAACCCCGAGGACTACAAGAAAGCCGAGGCCAAGCTGCTGACCCTGCGCCCCTACATCACCTACTTCCACTCCTCCAAGTACGTCTCGGACCTGGCCAACGGTGATATCTGCATCGCCTTCGGCTACTCCGGGGACGTGTTCCAGGCCGCCAACCGGGCCAAGGAAGCCAAGAACGGGGTGAACATCGCCTACGCCATTCCCAAGGAAGGCAGCAACCTGTGGTTCGACCTGCTGGCGATTCCCGCCGATGCCGGCAACGTCAAGGAGGCTCATGCTTTCATCAATTACCTGCTGGACCCGCAAGTGATCGCCAAAGTCAGCGCCTATGTCGGCTATGCCAACCCCAACCCGGCGTCCCAGCCGTACATGGACGCCGAGCTGGTGAACAATCCCGAGGTGTACCCGCCTCAGGACGTTCTCGACAAACTGTACATTTCCACCACCCAGTCGCCGGCCATCATGCGCTTGATGACCCGCTCCTGGAGCAAAGTGAAGTCCAACAAATGATTCAGCCAAACCTTTCGGGCATTGCTAACGGGCACGCCCGCTCCTACTACGCGGCCTCGGCCGGCAGCCTGCCCGGCTACCCGTCCCTGGACGGTGACCTGAGCGCCGACGTCTGTGTCATCGGCGGCGGTTTCACCGGGGTCAACACCGCCATCGAACTGGCCCAGCGCGGGCTGTCGGTGATCCTCCTGGAGGGCCGGCGCATCGGCTGGGGCGCCAGTGGGCGCAACGGCGGCCAGCTGATCCGCGGCATTGGCCACGACGTCAGCGGCTTTGCCCGCTACGTCGGCAAGGAAGGGGTGAAATACCTCGAGCATGCGGGGATCGAGTCGGTGGACGTGGTGCGCCAGCGCATCGCCGAGCACGGCATCGATTGCGACCTGCGCTGGGGCTTCTGCGAGCTGGCCAACACCCCGGCCCAGTTCGCCGCGTTCCAGGCCGAGCAGGACAGTCTGGTGGGTCTGGGCTACCGCCACCCTACCCGCCTGGTGGCTCCCCAGGACATGCATCAGGTGGTGGGCTCCCCGGTGTATGCCGGGGGCTTGGTGGACATGGGCTCGGGGCACCTGCATCCACTCAAGCTGGTGCTGGGGGAAGCGCGGGTGGCGGCCTCCCTGGGGGTGAAGATCTTCGAACAGAGCCCGGTGCTGGAACTGGTGCATGGCAACCGGGTCCAGGTGCGTTGCGCCACAGGCACCGTGCGCGCCGGGAGTCTGGTACTGGGCTGCAACGCCCACCTGGATGAACTGGAACCACGCCTGAGCGGCAAGGTGCTGCCCGCCGGCAGCTACATCATCACCACCGAGCCATTGCCTGAGGCGCTGGCGACACAGTTGATCCCGCAGAACCTGGCGCTGTGCGACCAGAAAGTGGGCCTGGACTACTACCGGCTGACGGCGGATCGACGCCTGCTGTTCGGCGGTGCCTGCCACTATTCAGGACGTGATCCTGCGGATATCGCCGGCTATATGCGGCCCAAGATGCTCAAGGTCTTCCCGCAACTGCAGGAGGTGGCCATCGACTTCCAGTGGGGCGGCAAGATTGGCATCACCGCCAATCGTTTCCCCCAGGTGGGGCGCCTGCGCCAGTACCCCAACGTGTATTACGCCCAGGGCTATTCCGGTCACGGCCTGAATGTCACCCACTGGACCGCACGGCTGCTGGCCGAAGCCATCCATGCCGGCCACAGCCATGGCCTGGATGTGTTCAGCGCTGTGCCCCACATGACCTTCCCAGGCGGCCCGGCCCTGCGCGCCCCGTTGCTGGCCCTGGGCATGCTCTGGCACCGCCTGCGCGAAACCCTCGCCTGACGCCCCACCCCGCCCCGCACTGCACCACCGTAGGAGCCGGCTTGCCGGCGAAGAGGCCCTCGAGTCCTGCACCGCCCTTCGCTGACGCCTTCGCTGGCAAGCCAGCTCCTACCTGCAAGCCAGCTCCTACCCACAGCGGGGCCTATGGGAAACGGCGCTGCAGGAAATCCAGCAGCAATTCGTTGACCTGCTGCGGCCGTTCGCTCTGAAGCCAATGCCCGCAATCGGCCAGTACATGCTGTTCAAGGTCGCTCACCCGGCTCGGCATGCGCTTGAGGGTATGGGCTTCAAGGACGCCCACCGGGTCGCGGTCGCCAATCAGGAACAGGGTCGGCGACTGCACCTGGGCGTCCTGCAGAAACTCGGTGCGCTGCCAGGTGCGCTCAAAATTGCGGTACCAGTTCAAGGCACCGCGAAATCCCCGGCCGGCGAAGGTCTGACGATAAACCTGGAACGCTTCCTCGGAACACCAGGCGGGCAGCCCGTCGGGCACCGTTACTCCGTCAAACAGTCGGGCAGCGGCCGGTTTCGCCACCAGCAGCGCGCCGACGTTGCCCATGAACAGCCGCAAGCTGGCGTCGATGTCGGCATCCAGTTCTGCCTCGGCCACTCCGGGCTGCTGAAAATAGAGGATGTAGTTGAAATGCTCGCCATGCACCTCGCGCATGATCTCGCTGGCCGGGCGTTTCGGCCGCCCGGCAAAGGGCACCGACAGGGTCACCAGCGCCCCCACCCGCTCGGGCTCCAGCAGCGCCAGGTGCCAGGCCACCGGCGCGCCCCAGTCATGGCCGACCATGCACACACGCTGGTGGCCGAAGGCGTCCATGGCGTGCTGGATATCGGCGCACAGGGTCAGCAGATCGTAAGCCTCGACGGCCTCGGGAGCGGAGCTGCGGCCATAGCCGCGCATCTCTGGCACGAACACCCGGAACCCGGCCTCGACCAGGGCCGGCACCTGATAGCGCCAGGAATACCAGCACTCGGGAAAGCCGTGGAGCAGCCAGACTGGCCGCCCCTGCTCGGGACCGGCCACCTGGACGCTGAGCTCGATGCCGTTGACGGACAGAAGGTGCTGTTGATAGGCAGTCATGTCGGGTGCTCCAAAGCCGGTGCAGGGAGCAGAACCTAACAGATGCCGGTGGCGATCCTGGTCATCATTGATCAATCGAATGACGGGCCTGTTCAGCCGGGAATCAAGCCCGCCAGGGATTGGCTGTGCTGACGAATCTGACGCTGGGTGTCTAGGACCTTTTCCAGAGCCTGTTCCGAATCCGGGTCCTGCATCGGCGCACGGATGGCCGCCGACACCAGGCTGATCAGCTTGGCCATGACTTCGGCATCAGTGGCCGGACGACCCAGGCTCATGGCCTGCATCAGCAGGCGCAGTTCAGTGCCGGCCATGACCCCGGAAATTGCCTTGAGGGCAAATTGCAGGCGCACCCCCAGCTCGTTGCGCGGCAGGTCCGGCAGGGCCAGGGCAAAGGCCTTGAAGAAGCGCTCGAATACCGGTTGGTAGTGTTCCTTGAGGTATTCCTGGATGAAGGGCGAGGTGTCGCTGTACACCCGGCCAAGAAAACGAATGAACGAACGGCCTTCCACGCCGCCGTTGGCATCGCTGCGCTCCAGGCCCATGGCCGGGGCGAACAGCACGCCGAGCAGGGTCTCGCAATCCAGAGGTCCCTGGGCCTGCTCTTCGCATTTGGCCAACAGTTCCAGGCGCTGATCGTTGAGGGGGCCCAGGCGCTGCATCAGCAGGGCTTTCATCAGCGAATCCTTGTCGCCGAAGTGATAGTTCACCGCCGCCAGGTTGACCTGGGCGCGCTCGGTGATCTGACGCAACAGCACGGCGTCGTAGCCGTACTTGATGAACAATGCCTCGGTCGCTTCCAGCAGTCGGGTCTTGGTGACATTGGGGGCACTGAGTTTCTTGGCGACCATGGAGGACTAACCTTTGCTGGGATGAAAAACTGACCGTTCGAACAGTGTTTTAAAAAAAAATTTGATTTTTTATACCCGTGAGAAGCCCTAAAAGCAAGCGTCTGAGGGACGTCCCCAGCGGCCCAAGGCCGTTTTGTGACTCATGGGTTCCTGCCGGAAATTTGCCGAAAAAAGCCCGCAATTACCCGGTTCAGACGGCTGGCGCACCAGGATGAACACAGTTACTATTCAAACAAAGTTTTTAAAATAATAAATAAAACCAGAGCTTGGCGTTGCCCCTGAATCCCCGCTGCACGAACCGTACGCGGTGGGAGTGTTCAAGCATTCAGTCGAGCCATCCGGCGCGGTAAGCGATGACAGCGACGATAATCGACCCAGGTTTTATCTCCCTGCAGGGCATAGGCAAGAGCTATCGGCTGGCGGAGCAACCGCTCCATATTCTCAAGAACGTATCCCTGTCCATCGAAGTCGGTGAAAGCTGTGCCATTCTCGGGGCCTCCGGTTCCGGCAAGAGCACCCTGCTCAACATCCTCGGCCTGCTCGACCTGCCCGACAACGGCGACTACCGCTTTGCCGGTCACGATATCTTCCGCGCCAGCCCCGACCAGCTGGCGGCGATCCGCAACCAGCAGATCGGCTTCGTCTTCCAGAGTTTCAACCTGCTGCCGCGACTCAGTGCCCTGGACAATGTCGCCCTGCCCCTGAGCTACCGCGGCGTGGCCCGGCGTGAATCCCTGGAACGTGCCCTGCATATGCTCGATCAAGTTGGCCTGGGGCAACGGGCTCACCACCGCCCGGCGGACCTCTCCGGCGGCCAGCGCCAGCGGGTGGCGATTGCCCGGGCCCTGGTGGGCGAACCCTCGGTGATCCTCGCCGACGAACCCACCGGCAACCTCGACAGCCACACTGCCCAGGAGATCATGGACCTGCTGCTGTCGCTGAACCGCGAGCGCCAGGTAACCCTGATCATCGTCACCCACGACCCCGGCATTGCCCAGCGCCTGGAGCGGCAGATCCGGGTCACCAACGGCGTGGTCCAGGAGGTCTGCCCGGCATGAGCCTCAAGGTCGAGCAAAGCGCCAGCCAGTTGCTGCATGAAGCCTTCGTCAGCCTGCGCACCCTCGGCAAGCGTTCGATCCTGGCTCTGCTGGGGATCGTCATCGGCAGTTCGTCGGTGGTGGCCCTGATCAATATCGGCCACAACGCCGCCGAAGACGCCGCGGCCATCTTCCAGGACATGGGCACCGATACCCTGGCGGTACAGTTCCCCGACGCCTCGGGCGCGCGCACGCCCATGCCGGCGGCACTGGACATCGCCACCCTGTACAAGGCCCTGCCCAGCCTGCTGCACATCGCCCCGGTGGCGTTGTTCAGCGGCCCGGTGGTGTTCCAGGGACGCACCACCAACGCCAACCTGGTGGGCAGCACCGCGGCACTGACCGACGCCATGCGCCTGCAGTTGCAGGAAGGACGCTTTCTCTCGGAGTTCGATGCCGCCGAAACCTACGCGGTGGTGGGGGCGCAAGTGGCCCAGGCTCTGAGCCAGCCCCATGACCCGCTGCGCCTGGGCGACAGAATCCGCATCAACGATTACCTGTTCCAGGTGATTGGCATCCTGCACCCGCAACCCGCTGCCGTGCTGATCCCGGTGCAGACCAACGAATCCCTGTTCGTCCCCCTGGAGGGCATGCGGCGAATTTCCTCCAGTGCGCAGATCAGCAACCTGATTGCTCGCGCCGGCCCTTCCCAGGACATGAACCAACTGGCCGCGGCCCTGGGCGATGCGCTGAAGAAACAGCTGCCGGGGCGGAGCGTGGAAGTGCAGATACCGCAAAAGATCATCGACGGCATGACCCGGCAAAGTCGCACCTTCGGTTACCTGCTGATGGCCCTGGGGGGCATCTCCCTGGTGGGGGGCGGCGTCGGGGTGATGAACGTGATGCTGATGAACGTCTCGGAGCGGCGTCGGGAGATCGGCATCCGCATGGCCCTGGGCGCCAGGCGCCGGGATATCCGCAATCTGTTCCTGCTCGAAGCGGTGACCCTGACCGCGGTCGGTGCCCTGTCCGGGGCAGTGCTGGGCATGAGCGCCGCCTACCTCTATGCCCGGGTTTCCGGCTGGCAGTTCTCCCTGGCCTCTGCGTCCTTGCCCCTGGGCATCGGCAGCACCTTGTTGATCGGCCTGTTCTTCGGCCTGTACCCGGCCATCTCGGCCTCGCGCCTGCAACCGGTGGAGGCGCTGCGCGATGAATGATCGCCAACGCGCCGGGCTGTTGCTGCTGTGGCTGATCAGCCCCTTGGGGCTGGCCGCCTCCCAGGACATGAATGTGGCTCGCCAGGCGTCAGCCCCGACCATGCACAGCGGCTATGAACGCAGCGTCCTGTTGAGCCAGCAGCAGACCGACCTGACCCTCGCCGATGCGGTCTACCTGGGCCTGCGCAACAACCGCGGGATTCGCAGCGCCTACTTGCAGCGCGTGGCGCAGAAGTTCGATCTGCGGGTCTCGGAAGATGCCTTCAACCCCAAGCTGCTGCTCAGTGGCACCTATCAGGCCAACAAGGGCAGCAACGACGGGGTGCGCAATGCCATGCTGACGCCCAGTTCCAGTTTGCTGGGGGAGTACGGCACCCGCTTGAACATGGCCTGGCGGCAGGAGTTGAACAACGCCAATCGGGCCGGCTACTACCGTCGCGACGGCCTCGACCTGGCGATTATCCAACCCCTGCTCAAGGGTGCCGGCTGGGATGTGACCACCGCCCCGCCACGCCTGGCGCGGATCAACGAACAGGCCTATCGCCTCAACCTCAAGGCCAACGTCGCGCAGACCATCAGCGACATCATCGGCGCCTACCGCGAGCTGCTGCGGGCCCAGCAACAGCTGGCGATCGTCGAGGATGCCCTCAAGCGCGCCAATGCCCTGCTCCAGGTGAACAAGGCGCTGATCGCCGCCGGGCGCATGGCCGAGTTCGAAATCGTGCAGACCGAAGCCGATATCGCCAGCCAGGAACTGGGGGTCGAAGAAGCGCGCAATCAGGTGGACATCAATCGCCTGTCGCTGCTGCGTCTGCTGGCCCTGGACCTGTCCACGCGCATTCGCGCCAGCGACGGTCTGGAGGCCGCCAGGATCAGCATCGACCAGCAGGACGCCCTGCGCCTGGCCCAGCTCCAGCAACCCAGTTACCTGGCGACTTTGCTCGGCAGCCAGCAGGCCGATCTGAACCTGGTGATTGCCAAGGACCAGGGCCGCTGGGACGTGTCCCTGGTGGCCGGTGCCAACCAGGTGCGCAACCGCTACGACAACGACGGCGGCAATGGCACCGGCAGAACCTGGGACAGCTATGCGGGAGTCCAGGTGCAGATACCCATTGGCGACCTCAGCACACGCCAGGCCGAAGTCCATGCCCGGGTCGACGTGGAAAACCAGGCGCTGGTCCTGGCCGATGCCCGCCAGGCCCTGGAACGCAGTGTCAATGACGTGGTGCGCGACCTGGGCACCCGCTGGCGCCAGTACGAAATTGCCCAGCGCGCGGTGGAGCTGTCCAAGCGCAAACTGGATATCGAACGGGAAAAACTCAGCGCCGGGCGCTCCAGCAACTTTCAGGTGCTGAGCTATGAAAGCGATCTGCGCACCAGTGAAAACGCCCGCCTCAACGCACTTATCGCTTACCTCAACGCCCAGACCCAACTGGATCTGACCCTGGGCATGACCTTGGAGACCTGGGACATTGCGCTCAATGACTACTGAGCAGAAAACCTCGCGCAAGCGCTACCTGCAAGGGGGCGCGGCGCTGGTGGTGCTAGCCTTGGCCGGCGTGGCCCTGATCGGTTACCGCGCCCCGGCTGACACGGCGGCCGACAAGGGACGCTGGATCGAGGTCAGCAGCGCGCCGCTGATTCATCAGATCGGTCTGGTGGGCAAGATCGAACCCCAGCGCACCATCAGCCTGACCGCGCCGTTCGACGGCAATGTCCTGGCCAACCTGGTGGAACAGGGCCAGCGCGTGGAAGCCGGCCAGACCCTGCTGAAAATGGACCCCAGCCTGATCGAGATCCAGCTGCGTGAGGCCTTGTCGGTCCAGCTCAAGGCGCGACGCAGCGTCCAGGAACTGCAGGACTGGAACAACAGCGCTCAGGTCACCCGTGCCCGGCGGACCTTGCGTTCTTCGCAGATGGCGGTCAGCAATTCCGAGCGCAAGCTCAGTGAAAGCCAGAGCCTGTTTGCCCGGGGCATCATTCCCCGCAACGAGCTGGACGACCTCACCCAGCAACTGCAGACCCAGCGCCTGGACCTGACCGCGGCTCAGGGCGAGCTGCAACAGGCTCTGGATCAGGGCAAGGGCGAATACCGGCAGATTGCCGAGATGGAACTGACCAATGCCACGGTCAAGTACGAAGCCCTGCGCGCCCTGCTGGCGGGCAAGGACGTCACCGCGCCGTTTGCCGGCATCGTGGTGCCGGCGCCGGGCGTCAACCTGACCCAGATGGCCTCGGCGGCGACCTCGGGCCCGGTGCAGACCGGCAGCAAGGTCGGCCAGGGCCAAGCCTTGTTCGGCCTGGCCAACATCGAGCAACTGAAGATCGTCAGCAAGGTCTCGGAGCTGGATATCAACCAGCTGCACCAGGGCCAGAGCGTGGAAATTCTTGGCGACGGCTTTGATGGCGAACGCCTCAATGGCCAGGTGGACATCGTCAGCAGCCTGGCCCTGCCCGGCGACGCCAGCGGCGCCAGCGCACAGTTCCCGGTAACCCTGTCGATCCCCACGCTGACCCGCGAACAACTGCAGCGTGTGCGCCTGGGCATGAGCGCGCGGTTGACCATCATCACTTACCGCAACGATCAGGCAATCGTCATCCCGCCGGCTGCGATCCAGCGTGGCGCAGACGGCATGAGCGTGGAATATCGGCCGAGCGCCGATCAGCCGGCAAAACGCCTGCCGGTAAGCGTCGGCCAATCGACGGCGGAGGGTATCGAAGTGTTCGGCCTGCAGCCGGGCCAGGTGCGCCTCCCCGGCGCCCCCTGACTCCCAAACACCAACAACATCCCGTAGGAGCTGGCTTGCCAGCGAAGGCGTACTCAAGAACTACGCCCTCTCCAACGGCCCTTTCGCCGGCAAGCCGGCTCCTACAGGAAGACCGCCGGCATGTCGCCGCTAACGGCCGCGGCCGTCCATTCAGGGGCTCAGCGCAGGGCTCGGCGCAGGACCTTGCCGACGGTGGTCTTGGGCAATTCCTCGGTGCGAAATTCCACATACCGCGGTACCTTGTAGCCGGTCAGGTATTCCCGGCAGTGGGCCAGCAACTGGTCCTGGGTCAGATTCGGGTCCTTGCGCACCACGAAGATCTTCACCTTCTCCCCCGTGACCCCATCCTCGACCCCGATCGCCGCCACTTCCGCCACGCCCGGATGCAGGGCCACCACATCTTCGATCTCATTGGGGTACACGTTGAAGCCGGACACCAGGATCATGTCCTTCTTGCGATCCACCAGGCGGATGAAGCCCTGCTCGTTCATCACCCCGATATCCCCGGTGGACAGCCAGCCATGACGATCCAGGACCTTGGCGGTTTCTTCCGGACGCTGCCAGTAGCCCTTCATCACTTGGGGACCACGCACCTGCAACTCGCCCTCTTCGCCCAGCTCCGCCAGTTCGCCATCCTCACGCACGAAACGCACCCAGGTCGAAGGCAGCGGCACGCCGATGGTCCCGGTGAACTCGCCCTCGCGCATGCGAGCAATGTCGATGGGGCTGATGCTCACCACCGGCGAGCATTCGGTCAGGCCGTAGCCTTCGATGATCGGCACCCCAGTGACTTCCTTCCAGCGCCGGGCCACGGCGGTATGGGTGGCCATGCCGCCGGCGATGGCCAGCTTCAGGTCGGAGAAGTCCCGGCCACGAAACTCTTCGTTCTCCAGCAAGCCGTTGAACAGCGTGTTGACCCCGACGATGCCACTGAACTTTTCCTTGCGCAGGATCATCTGCACCCGCTTCACGTCCCGGGGGTTGGCGATCAGGATGTTGCGCCCGCCCAGGCACATGAACATCAGGCAGTTCACCGTCAGCGACAGCACGTGGTACAGCGGCAGCAAAGTGACGTTGGTTTCCTGCTGGTTCTCGTCCAGTTGGTCGCCGACCCAGGCCTTGGCCTGCATCAGGTTGGCGAGGATGTTGCGGTGGGTGAGCATGGCGCCCTTGGCATCGCCAGTGGTGCCGCCGGTGTATTGCAGGAAGGCAATGTCGTCCTGCTTCAGGTCCACCGGACGATGCTCCAGCACGGCGGCCAGCTTCATCATCGCCGGGAAGCGAATGCTGCCCGGCAGGTTGAATTTCGGCACCTGCTTCTGCACATGGCGCAAGGCAAAGTTCAAGGCCGCGCCCTTGAAGGTGCCCAGCAGGTCGCCAATGGCGGCCACCACCACGTTCTTCAACTGGCTGCCGGGCATCGCCTGTTCCAGGGTGTGGGCGAAGTTCTCGAAGATCACCACGGTTTCGGCGCCGCTGTCCTTGAGCAGGTGCCGCAGCTCATGAGCGGTGTACAGCGGATTGACGTTGACCACCACCGCCCCCACCAACAGGGTGCCGAACAGGCAGATCGGGTACTGCAGGCAGTTGGGCATCATCAACGCCACCCGGTCGCCCTTCTTCACCCCTTTGGATTGCAGCCAGGCGGCAAAGGCGAATACGCGCTTCTCCCAGAGGTCGTAGCCCATCTCGGTGCCGATGCTCACATAGGCCACCCGCTGACGGTACTTGTCCACGTGTTCGAGGAACACTTCCCGCAGCGACGGATAGCGGTCGATGTCGGCTTCGATATCGCTGGGCACACCCGGCAGGTAAGCGTTCAGCCAGATACGCTCGGCGGCTTGCAGGCTCACGACACTCATTGGCAGTCTCCTTGTTATTTTATTTTTCGACGATGGCGGTGATACCCAGCCCGCCTGCTGCACAAACGGAAATCAGCCCGCGGCCGGAGCCGCGCTGGTGGATCGCCTTGGCCAGGGTCGCCAACAGCCGCCCGCCGGTGGCGGCAAAGGGATGCCCGCAGCCCAGGGAACCGCCGTTGACGTTGAGCTTGCTGCGATCGATGCTGCCCAGGGCGCCGTCGAGGCCGAGTTTGTCCTTGCAGTAGTCGGGGTCTTCCCAGGCCTTGAGGGTGCACAGCACCTGGGCGGCGAAAGCCTCGTGAATCTCGTAGAAATCGAAATCCTGCAAGCCCAGGCCTTCCCGGGCCAGCATGCGCGGCACCGCGTAGGCCGGGGCCATCAGCAGCCCTTCCGTGCCATCGACGAAGTTCACTGCGGCGGTTTCCCCGGTACGCAGGTAGGCCAGCACCGGCAGATTGTTCGCGGCGGCCCAGTCTTCGCTGGCCAGCAGCACCACCGAGGCACCGTCGGTGAGCGGCGTCGAGTTGCCGGCGGTCAGGGTGCCGTTGTGGCGGTCGTAGGCCGGGCCCAGGCCGGCGAGTTTCTCCAGGCTGGCATCGGCCCGCAGGTTGTTGTCCCGCGTCTGGCCCCGGTACGGGGTCATCAGGTCATCGAAAAAGCCGCGCTGGTACGCCGCATTCAACTGTTGGTGGCTGGTGAGGGCCAGTTCATCCTGGGCCAGGCGCTTGATCTGCCAGCGCTTGGCCATTGCTTCACAATGCTCGCCCATGGACAGCCCGGTGCGCGGCTCGCCGTTGCGTGGCAGCAGCGGCTTGAAGAACATCCCCGGGCGCACCTTGAGCAGGCTGCGCAACTTGTTGCCGGTGCCCTTGGCGCGGTTGGCCTGGAGCAAGGTCCGCCGCAGGCCTTCGTTGATGCCGATGGGCGCATCGGAGGTGGTGTCGGCACCCCCGGCAATGCCCACTTCGATCTGCCCCAGGGCGATCTTGTTGGCCACCAGCAGCGCCGCTTCAAGCCCGGTGCCGCAAGCCTGCTGCACGTCGTAAGCCGGCGTCTGCGGCGACAAGGTGGTGGACAGCAGGCTTTCCCGGGCCAGGTTGAAATCCCGGGAATGCTTGATCACCGCCCCCGCCGCGAACTCCCCCAGACGCTGGCCCGACAGGCCGAAGCGATCCACCAGCCCTTGCAGCGCCGCCACCAGCAGGTCCTGGTTGCTGTCATGGGCGTACACCGTGTTGGAACGGGCAAACGGGATGCGGTTGCCACCAATGATCGCTACCCGGCGCACCGGCGCCGGATTGAAACTGTACTCAGTCATCACCGAGCTCCCCAGATAAATAGGCCGCGCATGTGGGGTTTGTCCCCCGCGTTATTGCGCACTTCGAATGCATGGCGCGGACCGTCGGGCAGGCAGTTCCACAAGGTCACTGCCGCCGGCAGGAAAATCGGCAGCTTGAACTCGCAGTCCAGCTGGGCCGCCGCCAGTGGATGGGGCGGTTGCTGCGCGGCCAGTGCCCGGCCCAGGGTCCACATGCCGTGGGCGATGGGCCGACGGAAACCGAACAGCCGAGCACCGAGCCAGGAGGTGTGAATCGGATTGAAATCGCCGCTGACCTGGGCAAAACGGCGTCCCAGGTCGCCCGCCAGACTCCAGCGCTGAGTGCGTATCAAGGCTTGCTCATCCAGCGGCAGCGAGCCTTGCCAGGGCTCGCCAATGGGCCCGCTGACGCCACGGCGCAAATACAGGCTGTCGCTTTCCCAGACCAGGCTGCCACCGCTGTGGGCCCGGGTGGCAATCGACAGGGCCTGGCCCTTGGGATGGGCCAGCCAACGCTCGGCAAACACCTCCAGGCGCAGGGCCTGCCCCTCCGCAAGCTTCTGGTACTGACGGATACGGTTGGCCAGGTGGACCATGCCGCTGGCCGGATAGGGAAACGTCGGGTGGGTCAGCAACAACAGGTGCAATGGAAAAGCCAGGGTATGGGGAAACGCCAGCGGCACTCCGTGCTCCCGGCGAAAGCCGCAAGCCTGGGCATAACGGGCGACTTCGGCGGCCTCAAGTTCCACCGCCGGGCGCACCAGACGCTCGCTAGGCAGCTTGGGGGCGGCGTCCGGTTTGGGCTTGCGCAGGCTGCGGATGCCGTCGTACAGCAACTGCCCCCGGGACGGAGGCGGTTCGATGATGCGAATGGCAGAATCGGCATTCATGGTTCAGGCCCCCAGCAGGCTTTGCCCGCAGACGCGGACCACCTGTCCATTGATCCCGCCGGAGGCCGGATGGGCCAGCCAGGCGATGGTTTCCGCTACATCCACGGCCTGACCGCCCTGGGACATGGAGTTCATGCGCCGTCCGGCCTCGCGAATCATCAGCGGGATCTTCGCGGTCATCTGGGTTTCGATAAAGCCCGGAGCCACAGCGTTGACCGTGATCTGCTGACGCGCCGCCAGAGGCCCCAGGTTCTCCACCAGGCCGATGACTCCGGCCTTGGAGGTGGCGTAGTTGCTCTGCCCGAGGTTGCCGGCGATCCCGGAAATCGACGAGACGCAGACGATCCGTCCCCCCGGGTTCAGGCCCTGGCCCTCCAGCAGCGCCTGGCTGAGCAGCAGCGGTGCTTCCAGGTTGACGGCCATGACCTTGCGCCAAGCGGCTTCGGTCATCTTCGCCAGGGTCTTGTCCTGGGTAATCCCGGCGTTGTGCACGACGATATCGAAGGCTCCGTGCTCTCCGACGAACTCCAGCAGCCGCTGCCCGGCGCCAGAAGCCGTGATGTCCAGGGCCAGGGCGCTGCCCTTGAGGCCGGCTGCCGCCTGTTGCAATTCGGCCTCGACCTGGGGAATGTCCAGGCACACCACCTGGGCGCCTTCCCGGGCCAGGACCTTGGCAATGGCCAGGCCGATGCCGCGACAGGCCCCCGTGACCAGGGCCCGACGGCCCTCCAGTGGCTGGGTCCAATCGATGTACCTGGGCACATCCACCGGCTCGCCGATGCGCACCACCTGGCCCGAGACATAGGCCGAACGACGGGACAGGAAAAACCGCAGGCTGCTGTCCAGCTCACCTTCGGCGCCGGGCTCGACATACAGCAGTTGCGCGGTAATGGCCCGGCGCAGCTCCTTGCCCAGGGACCGCACGAAACCCTCCAGGGCCCGCTGCGCCACAGCCTGGGCCAGCGCCTTGCAGTGCTCCGGCGGTGTGCCCAGCACCAGCACCCGGCCATGGGCACTCAGGCGCCGGACATTGGCGTGGAAGAAGCGGTACAGCTCATCGAGCTGGGCGATATCCGCCAGCCCGCTGGCGTCGAAGACCAGGCCCTGGACCTTCACGGTCGAGGGCGCGTTGATGCTCGCGGCCTGGGCCGCCACGGTGTCGGTGGCGGCGAAGATCCGTTGCAGCTCGCCTAAAAGGCGCCCCTCGGGCGCCGCGGCGAGGACCACCGGGTTGATCAGGTTGCCGCCCTGCCCCTCGCGGTGGCGTTGCAGCGGCACCGGTTGTGGCAGGCCGGCACGCTGGGCCAGCCAGCGGCCCCACCCGGAATTGACGAACGAAAGATAACCGTCAGACATAAAGAGATCCCGATCAGAACCAGTAGAGGGTCAATAGGCCGAGTCGCTGGCCACCACCGTGTCTTCGCTGCTGGCGGCGCGTTTGCGCGAGGCCGGCTTGGCGCTTTGCTCGAAGTGCGCCTGACGCTGTTGCAGGGCTTCCAGCAGACCGAAGTCCTGGGGGAAGTCGTCGACCTGAATCGCGTGATCGCCGTACTCCACATAACGGCTCAGCAGTTCGTCCTCCTCCTGACTGATCAACTGCTGCTCCAGGGCCTTGACCCGCCAGATGACGAACGCCTCGCGGGAGATCGGCAACGGCGCCAGGGCGCCCTGCTTGATCACCGGCTTGAGCCGGGCCTCGATCAGTTCCACTTGCGGTTGCAGGCGGAACGCCAGTTCGCCGTAGGCCAGCTTGTCGATGTCCGGCTGCGGGATGTAGGAGTCGGCCAGCAGGCGGTCGCGGGTGGCGCCCGGGGTTTGCACCAGCTCGGCCACCTCGGCCAGCAAACGGTCGCTGGGTTTGTGCTGGGGAATGCCCAGGGGGAAGCTCAGGCCACGAATAATCCGCGCCGCCGCCCTGGACGGATAGTTGTCCAGTACCTCGGCCAGGGCTTCATGGGCCCGCAGCAGGGAATCCTGGGCCGCCCAGTGCACCAGCGGCAGATCGGCCTGGGGCCGGCCATCGTCTTCGAAGCGCTTCAGTACGCAGGACAGGATGTACAGCTGGGACAGAATGTCCCCCAGGCGCCCGGTGATGCTTTCCTTGCGCTTGAGGGCACCGCCCAGCACGCCCATGGAAATGTCCGAAGCCAGGGCCAGGACCACCGACAGACGCTGGATCTGCCGGTAATAGGCGGCCAGGGCCTTGTCGGTATTGGCCGGGGCCTTGATCAGGCGGCCGCCGGTCAGCGCATGCACCGCGGCACGCACGGTGTTGGCGAAGACAAAGCTGATGTGGCCGAACATGGCGTTGTCGAACGCTTCCAGGCCTTTGCGTCCGCTATCCCGGGCGGCTTCCATTTCGCGGAACACATAAGGATGGCAACGGATCAGCCCCTGGCCGTAGATGATCAGGCAGCGGGTCATGATGTTCGCGCCTTCCACGGTGATGGCGATCGGGCTTTGCTGGTAGGCCCGGGCCAGGAAGTTGTTGGGGCCCATGCAGATGCCCTTGCCGGCGACGATGTCCATGCCGTCGTTGACGATGGCCCGGGCGCGTTCGGTGACGTGGTACTTGGCGATGGCCGAGATCACTGAAGGTTTCTCACCGGCATCCAGGGACGCCACCGAGACCTTGCGCACCGCATCGCAGGCATACAGGTGCCCGGCCATGCGCGCCAGGGGCGCCTGAACGCCTTCGAACTTGCCGATGGGCAAGCCGAACTGCTTGCGCATCGCCGCATACGCCGTGGTGCCGCGCACCGCCACCTTGCCCAGGCCGACGTTGGCCGACGGCAGGGAAATCGCCCGTCCGGCCGCCAGACACTCCATCAGCATGCGCCAGCCGTTGCCCACTTGATCGCCACCGCCGATCACCCACTCCAGGGGAATGAATACGTCCTTGCCGGTGGTCGGGCCGTTCTGGAACACCGCGTTCAGCGGCCAGTGACGACGCCCGGTATTGACCCCCGGATGGGTGGTGGGAATCAGTGCGCAGGTAATCCCCAGGCTGCCGTTGCCGCCCAGCAGGCCGTCCGGGTCTTCGGCGCGAAACGCCAGGCCCAACACCGTGGCGATGGGGCCCAGGG
The DNA here is from genome assembly GCF_052850735.1 of Pseudomonas sp. 910_21. NCBI lineage: Bacteria > Pseudomonadati > Pseudomonadota > Gammaproteobacteria > Pseudomonadales > Pseudomonadaceae > Pseudomonas > Pseudomonas sp. 910_21. Next base: position 186,911 of record NZ_VXCY01000006.1, read on the forward strand.
TGATGTAGCGCTTGTCCCAGGTGACACGAAAGCCCAGTACTTCCTGACCTTCGAACTGGCCCTTGCAGACCACCCCGACATCGGGAATCGCCCCAGCGTCGGAACCGGCATAGGGGCTGGTCAGGGCAAAGCAGGGAATGTCTTCGCCCCGGGCCAGGCGCGGCAGGTAATGCTGGCGCTGGGCCTCGGTGCCGTAGTGCAGCAGCAGCTCGGCCGGGCCCAGGGAGTTGGGCACCATCACCGAGATCGCCGCCGCCGAGCAGCGGGTGGAGAGTTTCATCACCACTTGGGAGTGAGCGTAATGGGAGAAGCCTTTGCCGCCGTATTGCTTGGGAATGATCATCCCCAGGAAACCCGCGTCCTTGGTGTATTGCCAGGCCTTGGGCGACAGGTCCTGCCAGATCTGGGTGGTTTCCCAGTCGTTGGCCATGTCGCACAGGGTTTCCACTTCGTTGTCCATGAACGCCTGTTCTTCGGCGCTCAGGCTGGCCGGGGCGGCCTGCAGCAGGCGCGGCCAGTCGGGCTTGCCGCTGAACAGCTCAGCGTCCCACCAGACCGTACCGGACTCGATGGCGGCGCGCTCGGTGTCGGACATGGCCGGCATGATCTTGCGAAACATGGCCAGGGCCTTGCGGGTGAGCAAGGCACGGCGTAGCGGCTTGATGCTCAGCAGCGCGGCCGGCGCCAGCACCAGCAGTACGCCGAGGGTCAGGCCCAGGGTGCCCACCAGATTGAACAGATAACCTGCCGCCAGCCACACCAGGCCGCTGCCCAGCCACAGGGCCGCGGCGGCCTGGCGATAGGCCAGTGCACAGGCTGCGGCGAGTCCCACCAATAACCAGACAATCATGGAATACCTCTCTTGTTCTAACGAGACAACCACTGGGAGCCCGGGCGTTGTGCCGGCCCCTCGAAGATCACCCTACAAAGGAAAGAAGCATGTTTCAAATTTTATTTTTAAATATTGTTTTGAGTGCTTTCAGCAACGCACGACGGCTGAACGATGTCAGCCAAGGGTTGGAAAAGCAGGCAGGTCGAGACGGGTCCTGAAGTGACCCGCCCAGCCAACGGCAGTAGCACAATCCCTTGGTACTGCCGTTATCTCAAGACACGGATGAAGCGCGAGACCTCAGAAGTGATAGGTCGCGGAGAGACTCACCACTTCGCCCTTGGAGTCGACTTTGCCGTCCAGGCGCGAGCCGCCAAGGCGGTCCTGGTTCTGGGTGCGGATCCGCGCTTCCTTGACAAATTGCCGGGAGTAGGCACCGTCGATGGTCAGCCCGGGAATCGCCTTGATGTCGTAGCCAAAACCCAGGGAGGTGAACCAGCGATCGTTGTCCGGAATCCGCGGGTCACGGGTCTCGCCGCGAGTAGGCGTCTGGTCCAGAGCCACACCGGCACGCAGTGTCAGCTGTTCGGTGAAACGGTAATCGCCACCCACCGAGTACATCATCGAGTCTTTGTACTTGTAGGGGATCGCGATGAGGGTGTTGCCGTCGGACTTGAGCGTCAGGTCCTTGAACGACGACCACTGGGTCCACAGCGCACTGACCCCGAGCGTGAAGCGATCATTGAACACGTGCACCCAGTCGAGACCGGCACTGGCCGGAATGTCCAATTGCGCCGAGGCATTGGCGCCATCGGGGTACAGTTTGAGCCCCGGGTAGGCGATCTCCACCAGGGATGGCCCACCGGAGGAGTCGGTGTAGGAGCGACCCAGCGCGTCGGCACGGATGTTGTACTTGCCCTCGAGCTTGTTCTTGATCTTGGCGTGATAGTTCAGCCCCAGGGTGTCCTGCTCGGTAGGCTTCCAGGTCACCCCGGTGAACCAGCCGACGGAGGTGTTATCCACCTTGACCCGCATCAGGTTGGACCCCACACCTGAAGGCGCGCCAGGCAACAGGGAGACCCCCGCCGAACCGCTCAAGTTGAGGTTCTGACTGACAAAACCGTTGGTGTGCTGAAGGATGGCGCCCAGGCCGAGGGCAAATTGATCGTTGACCTTGAACGAAAAGGAGCCCGAGACCCCCGCCGTTTCAATCTTGGTGTCCACCGCAAAATCCTGTCCCTTCCAGCCGTTGTCCCAGGTGCTGCGCATGCCCATGGGCACCACTTGAGCCAGGCCGAAGGCAAAACGATCATTGATGGGCATGACCATGAAGCCGGTCGGCAACCAGGCGGTAAAACCACCCTGGCCACCATCACCTTCAAGGGGGGTCTGGGCGAACGGATCGTCGATCGGCGAACTGGAGGCCGGCTTGCCTTGATAATCGTAGGCATTGCCTTTGTATTTCATCTTGATCCGCGCGTAATCCACGGTCATCTGTGCCACGTTTTGATCGATGAACGCCATAGCCGCCGGGTTGTTGTAGGCCGCACTGGGATCGTTCTTGAACAGCGAGCCCCCACCGAATGCCCGGCCCCAGCCGGGAGCACCAAAGGTAGGAGTAGTGAAACCACCCGCTTGCACCGGCCCGGAACTGATCAGGCCGCCCAGCACCGCCAGGCCGATAGCTGCCTGGATCTTGTGTTTCTTATTATTCATGCCCCACTCCTTATTATTATCGACCGCGATCGGCCACCACCGATCCAGGGTGTTGCAACAGGCGCCCCAAACGAGGCGCCTGTTTTTCAGCAAGTGATCAACAGGCTGAAGTCAGATCAACTTCATGGAGTTACGGTGAAGGCTGGGTTCGGGTTGACGCTCAGCGCCGTGATTTTGCAGCTGCCGACGGTTTGCGCCGAAGGAATGCTCAGCGTGTTGGTGGCGTTGTTCCAGGTGGCGTTGATGGTCACCGGAGTGCTGCTGCAGTTGGAGAGGATTTTGAAATTGACCCCGGTCACTGTGCCGGCGCTGACGCTGGAGGCGGTCAGGGTCCAAGGCAGGTTCAGCAGAACCGGTACGCCGCACAGCGAGTTGCTGCCGCCAACGGTGGCGCCAGTGATCGAGGCATTGGAGCCGTCAGCTGCCACGGTGCCAGTGAAGTTGATGTTGCAATTCACCGGGATGCCGAACGATGCCGGCGAGGATACCGAGATGGTGCCCGGTGCCGAGAAGGTCTTACCGAAGTTGGTGGAGGGTCCGATAGTGGCAGCGCTGGCCATCGACGCGGCGCCCATGCAGATGGCGAAAGAGGCTACGGATACCAGAGTCTTGATGCTTTGCATTGTTGTTTTCCTCAAGATTTAGGCAACGGTCAGTTGCCAGGGGGTTATCAGCCTTGCCAGGGGGTCGATGACGCCATCGGCTCTCCAGTTCGACCGAATTCGGTGCTGGAGCACGCTATGGCGATACCGACCCGGCCTCAGCTGCCGGCGCTTTCGGACTACTCGATCGCAAGTTCATCAGCGTCCCTCCATGGAATCTGTTGTGACTCAGGGTGCGACCCGGAAGGTGGGTGGCATCTGGATCGATACGGTCTTGATGGTGCAGCCACCTTCGAGGCTGACTTGGGCCGCCTCCAGCTTGCCGGTGCTGTTGTTCCAACTGCCTTCGGCGGTGCTTGGCCCGCAATCACCGCCCACCAGGGGGGCGTGCACGGTGACCTGGATGCCGGACATGGCGCCGCGGGTTTCGTCCTTGGCAATCAGCTTCCAGGGCAAGTGCGTGGCTTCCACCTGGCCACACTTGAGGCCGCCACTGAAGTCGACTTTCTCGACGCTGGCGAAGCTGCCGTCGGGGCTGACCTTGCCGCTGACCTGGATGGTGCAGTCGGCATTGATGATGCTCTTGGCGAAGCTGATGGGCCCCTTGGCGGTGAACTCGGTGTTGGCCGGCTCGATGCGCGCCGCTTCGGCGGCGCCCATCAGCGACACACCCACCATGACCACGAACAGACGGGCAGCGAGCAGAGGTGAAATAGACATCCGTGACTTCCTTACAGTTGCTTATTGTTGTTGTCGGTCAACGTGCTAAAGGACTTCTGTGTTGCGGGGCTCACCCTTCAAGCAGGCAAACGCAGGCGGTTCACGGCCACTTGAAGGGGTGAGCGGTACAACTAAAGAGCGGTGTCTGAATCGGTGTCGGTGAAACCGTATTGCTTGAGCAGTTCGGCGCGCTTGGCCGGGTGCAGGTTGGCCAACCGTACATCCCCCGAGTAGTGGGCCAGGACCCGATGGTCCATCAGCCGCCGCCAGAGCGCCGGCACATAGGCCCAGACAATCATCGTGGCGTAGCCATAGGGCAGTTGCGGCGACTCGTCGAAGTGGCGCAGGGCCTGATACGACCGGGTCGGGTTGGCATGGTGGTCGGAGTGACGCTGCAGCTGGAACAGGAAGATGTTGGTGACGATGCGGTTGCTGTTCCAGGAATGGCGTGGCGAGCAGCGCTCGTAGCGGCCATTGGGCTGTTTCTGCCGCAGCAGGCCGTAGTGTTCGACGTAGTTCACCACTTCCAGCAGGGAGAAACCGTAGATGCCCTGAATCACCAGGAAGGGAATCACCGCCGCGCCGAGCCAGGCAATCAGCCCACCCCAGAGCACCACGCTGTACAGCCAGGCACTGAGCACGCCGTTCTTCCAGTGCAGGGTCGGCAGCCCGAGTTTGTGCAGACGCTCGCTTTCCAGGTGCCAGGCCGAACGCAGGCTGAACCACACGGTGCGCGGCAGGAAGCTCCAGAAGGATTCGCCAAGACGGGAGCTGGCGGGATCTTCAGGAGTCGCCACGCGAACGTGATGGCCACGGTTGTGCTCGACGAAGAAGTGCCCGTAGAAAGTCGAAGCCAGGGCCAGCTTGGCCAGGAACTTGGACATCCCGCGATTCTTGTGCCCCAGCTCATGGGCGATGTTGATGGCGATGCCAGTGGCGGCACCGGTGGACATGGCCATGCCCAGGTAAGTGAACCAGCCGACGCTGCCATGCAGTTGCGCACGCTCGGTCAGAAAGGCCGCGAAGCTCGCCAGGCTGCCCTGCAGGTGCAACTGTTCACTCAGTTGCAACAAGCCACCGGCCATGATCCAGTCGACACCCTGGATGGCCATCCAGGCGGTAAACACCAGGGACGCCACCGAGAGTACGGCGCAGCTGTAGACGATAAAGCGGTAGTAGGGTTGTTTTTCCAGATCGGGAACCGCGGATTCCGGCGGGTTGCTGGCGTCCTCTCCGAGCAGGCCGTCAATCAGCGGAATCAGACCGAAGATCACCACCACCCCACTCCACCAGAACACCTGGACACCGGTGGTCAGCGCGAACAGACCAGCCAGCAGAGGGGTGATCATCGGCAAGGTGCCCAGCCACCAGAGGTGCCGCTTGCCATCGGTCCAGACGCCGGTTGCCGCCACGGAAACAGTCATGGCAGCCTCCGCAGGATGGCCGTCGGCAGGGATGCTATAAAGGACAGCGCGATAGCGCTGTACGGAGCGTGGACAGATGAAAAAACAAAAGCGTGAAATGGCGTTATTTTCATTATTTTAATCGCTCAATTGCACTTTCAAAAAAAACATTCAAAACATTTTTTTAAAAAAATAGCTCGGGTTCGTTAGCTCGTCAACTATTTTCTCGGCTTGTTTTGAATGTCGCCCGTGAAGCGTTTACAGCTGCTGCCAGAGTCGTTGCGCGACGATCGGAATCGCCCCCCACAACGCCCCTAGCCTGCTCGTGATGCCGCGAACGGCGGGTGCAGCACGGTGGCGCTGCGCTGCGGTGCAGCCTGGGAAGCAATGTGCTCGACCATGGCCACCACCCGCTCGACGGCGCTGATGGGCAGCATGTGCCCCCGACCTTGAACGATCTCAAGTTGCAGCCCTGGCACCTTGCCCACCATGGCCTCGCCATGCCGGCGGTAATTGAGTATCGAGTCCGCCGAACCATAGATCAGGCCCACCGGCAGCTTCAGGCTGGGGTAGTGCTTGACCATGCCCGGCAAAGCGCGATTGACCACCGCGATCTCGCTGGAGGCGTTATAGAAGTTGTCCGAACGCATGCCCAGCAAGCCGCCGCCACGCTCGGCGAAGTCTTCGGGCACCGGGTCCGGCGCGAATATCGCCTTCACCAGGCCACGACGCCCGAGCATGGCCATGGGGGCCGCCAGGGTCAGGGACATCCAGCGCCGCAGGAAGGCCGGACGCACTCCCAGGGACAGGAACACCCAGGGCAGCATGCGTTGCGGATGGGTCAAGGGCGCCACCAGGATCAGCCCGGACACCGACTGCGGATGATCCAGCGCCAAAGACAGGGCCACGGCGCCGCCCAGGGAATGCCCGAGTACCAGCGGCTGCCCCAAGTCCAGGGTGCGAATGAACTTGGCCACCAGACTGGCCTGGGCCGGCAGGTCCGCCGGCGCCCCCCGGGCCCGAGTGGAATAGCCTGAGCCGGGGCGATCAAGGGTGATCACCCGGAACCGCTCGCGCAGTTGCGGCGCCAGGGAGTGGGTCAGGTTGCGACCGCAGCCGGACAGGCCATGGATCATCAGCAGTGCCGGGCCGCGCCCCTCGTCGGTGTAATGCAGGCGTTCACCACCGACTTCCAGAAAGCGTCCGTTGATCGGGACCTGACGTTCGATCCTGCGGTTGATGCGAAAGCTCACCACCCAGAGCACCGCGCTGACCACCAGGAATACCGCTGCCGCTACCAGCCACTCCATAACCCGTCCCCTCAGCTTCCCTGCGCCGCACTGCAGGATCAGGATGATCCGCAGCAGTGGCTGTCGCCTTGGCCGGGTACCGCCTGTGGCGTCTCATCCCAGGTCCGGATGAGCCCTGCAAGATCCACAAGCGAATGGCGCAGGTGACATTTCCAGGTGATTTATTTAAATTAATTTTTAAAACATTATTTTAAATTGTGCAATCCTGAGATTTCACTCACCGACGAAAGTCACCCCAAGCGTCACCACAATCGAGGTACACACCATGAATGCGTACTCGCCACCCAACGACCCCGAGGTCGTTGACATCGCCATCATCGGCGCCGGCTTCGCCGGGCTGTGCATGGCGATCAAGCTCAAGCAAGCCGGGCAGCAAGACTTCCTGGTCGCCGAACAAGCCGCGTCCCTGGGGGGCACCTGGCGCGACAATCACTACCCCGGCTGCGCCTGCGACGTGCAATCCCACGTTTACTCCTTTTCCTTCGCGCCCAACCCGAACTGGACCCGGCAGTTCGCGCCCCAGGCGGAAATCCGCGAGTACCTGGAGAACTGCGCCAGGGACTTCGCCCTGGCGCCCTTTCTGCACTTCAACATGGGCCTGGAGCAGGCGGTCTTCGATGAGGTTTCCGAGCGTTGGCAACTGACGTTCGGCAATGGCCGCAAGGTCAGCGCACGCGTGCTGGTGTCCGGCATGGGGGGCCTGTCGCGTCCGGCGATCCCGCAGATTCCCGGCCTGGAAACCTTCACCGGCAAGCGCTTCCACTCCCAGCAGTGGGACCATCGCTACTCACTGCAAGGCAAACGCGTGGCGGTGATAGGCACCGGCGCCAGCGCCATCCAGTTCGTCCCGAAAATCGCTCCCCGGGTGGCTCAGCTCAAGCTGTTCCAGCGCACCCCACCGTGGATCATGCCCAAGCCCGACCGCGAGCTCAGTGCGGCCGAACGCTGGGCTTTCAAGCACCTGCCCTTCACCCAGCGGCTGGTGCGCTCGGCGCTGTACTGGGCCCTGGAAAGCCGGGTGATCGCCTTCGCCCGTCGGCCGAAACTGATGCAAGTGGTGCAGCGCGTGGCTCTGCGCCATCTGCGCAAACAGGTGCCCGACCCGCTCCTGCGCCAACGCCTGACGCCCGACTACACCATCGGCTGCAAGCGCATCCTGATTTCCAACGACTACTACCCGGCCCTGTCCCGGGGCAATGTGGCGGTCATCGGCGATGCCATCCAGCGCATCGACAGCGATGCGGTGATCACCGCCGACGGCACCCGACATCCGGTGGACTGCATCATCTTCGGCACCGGTTTCCAGGCCACCGACCCGATCCCCCAGGGCCTGCTCTTCGGCCGCCAGGGCCAGGACCTGATGGCCGCCTGGTCCGGGGGGGCCCATGCCTATCTCGGCACCTGCCTGCCGGGCTTTCCCAACTTGTTCATGATCGTCGGGCCCAATACCGGCCTTGGGCACAACTCGATGATCCTGATGATCGAGGCCCAGGTGGACTACATCCTCAAGGCGCTGGAGCGGATGCGTCTGGACGGCATCGCCAGCCTGGAGGTCAAGCCCCAAGTCGAGAGCCAGTACAACCAGCGCCTGCAACAACGTCTGGCCGGGGCCATCTGGTCCACCGGCGGTTGCCGCAGCTGGTACCTGGACCCCCGTAGCGGGCAGAACACCACCCTCTGGCCCGGCTCTACCTGGAGCTTCAGGAAGACCGTGCAGCACTTCCAGCTCCAGGACTACCTGACCACTCACCTGCTCCATCCCGGGATTGCCGCCACGCCGGCTGCAACACGCCCGCTGAACCTGCAAGAGGCCGCCATCGATGAAAAATTTTAACGGTAAAGTCGCGGCCATCACCGGCGCCGCCTCCGGCATGGGCCGCGCCCTGGCCATTGCCCTGGCCCGCGAGGGTTGCCACCTGGCCCTGGCCGACAAGAACCCCCAGGGGCTGGCGCAGACCGTGGCCCAGGCCCGAGCCGCAACCCTGCTGCCATTGCGCATCAGCAGCCAGGAACTGGACGTCGGCGACCGCCAGGCAATGTTCGCCTGGGCCGCCGCCAGCGCCGCCGAACACGGGCAGATCAACCTGATCTTCAACAATGCCGGCGTGGCCCTGTCCAGCACCGTGGAAGGTTCGAGCCTGGCGGACCTGGAGTGGATCGTCGACGTCAATTTCTGGGGCGTGGTCCACGGCACCCAGGCCTTCCTGCCCTACCTCAAGCAATCCGGCGACGGTCACATCATCAACACCTCCAGCGTCTTCGGCCTGTTCTCCCAACCGGGCATGAGCGGCTACAACGCCACCAAGTTCGCCGTACGCGGCTTTACCGAGTCCCTGCGCCAAGAGCTGGACCTGCAAGGCAACGGCGTCTCTGCCACCTGCGTGCACCCGGGCGGCATCCGCACCGACATCGCCCGCACCAGCCGCATCAGCGACAACGTCAAGGGGTTCCTGATCGACAACGAACAGCAGGCCCGGGACGACTTCGAAAAGCTCTTCATCACCTCGGCCGAAACCGCCGCCAAGGTGATCCTGCTCGGGGTGCGCAAGAACAAGCGCCGGGTACTGATCGGCCGCGACGCGCACTTCCTCGATCTGTTTGTGCGCCTGCTGCCCGGCGCCTATCAGGCCCTGGTGGTGTGGATCAGCCGGCGCATGGCGCCCAAGCCGGGCCAGGAACGGCCGGCGGTCTACGAGGCCCAGGACGAGCGCGGCCTGTAGCGCCGCGTACCCATTTCATGTCTAGAGGAGCGCCAGCCATGCTGCCCATCCGCCGCGACATCAAGGTCGAACTGCCTGCCGAACGTGCCTGCGACTGGCACGAACAAGGCAGCCACGTGAGTCACTTCTTCAATGCCCTGTCCCTGCTGTTTCCTGCCGGCGAGCTGTTCTTCATGGACAGCGTGCGCCATTACCGCGAGCAGATTCACGACCCCGAGCTCAAGCGCGAGATCCAGGGCTTCATCGGCCAGGAAGCCATGCACAGCCGCGAGCACGTGCGCTACAACGACTTGCTGCAGGACGCCGGGCTGCCGGCCCATTTGCTCGACCGGCGGCTGCGGATGATCCTCGACTTCCAGAAAAAGCACTTCCCGGCGGCCTTCAACCTGGCCATCACCGTGGCCCTGGAACACTACACGGCGATCCTCGCCGACCTGCTACTGCGCGACCCCAGCCTCTTCGGCGATTCGGTGGCGGGCTATCGGCAGATGTGGCTGTGGCACGCCCTGGAGGAAACCGAACACAAATCGGTGTCCTACGACGTCTTCAACAGCGTGCTCAAGCCCGGGCCCAAGCGCTACCTGATCCGCACCGGGACCATGCTCTTCACCACCCTGACCTTCTGGCTGGTGGTGTTCGACTTCCATGTGCGCATGCTCATCGCCGACCGGCGTCGTGGTGGCCACTGGCGGGGCTTGTGGCAGGTGATCAAGTACCTCTACGGCCCCAAGGGTGTGTTCCCGCGCATCGCCCTGCCCTGGCTGCAGTTCTTCAAACCGGGCTTCCATCCCTGGGATCACGACAACCGCGAGCAGCTGCAACGCATCGACGGCCTGGTCCAGGACATCGAGCGCACCCGGGCCGCCGCAGCCAAGTGAGCGGCCAAATGAGCGGCCAAGTGGACAGCCATGACACGCGGCGACAGCGGCGTGCCATGAGCGCCTGCGCGCACGCCAGGGCCTGCTAACCTGCAGCGCACCCTTTGTGCTGTGAGCTCGCGCCATGATCCTGATCCTGCTGCCCCACGCCGACTACGACCCCAGCGAAAGCAGCCTGCCGTGGCAGGCCGCCAGGGACGCGGGTTTTGCCGCACAATTCGCCACGCCCCTGGGGTTTGTGGCCTATGCCGACTCGCGCCTGGTGAGCCTGGGCTTCGGCCCGCTCAATCCGCTGTTGATGACCCCGGCCGCAGACCTTGAGCGCTACCACAGCATGACCCGCGATCCGGCGTTTCTCAGCCCCCTGAACTATGCCCAAGTCGATCCGCAAGCCTTCGAGGGCCTGCTGATTCCGGGCGGGCATGCCCGGGGCATGCGCAGCCTGCTGGAGTCTGCCGACGTGAGGCGGATCATCCTGGCGTTCTTCAAGGCCGACAAACCCGTGGCCGCGGTGTGTCACGGCCCACTCGCGCTGGCCCGTTGCATCGACCCCGAAAGCGGGCGCTCGGTGCTCTACGGGCGCAAGGTCACCGCCCTGCTCGCCGGGCCCATGGAGTTGGCGGCCTGGATCGTCACCGCGCCGTGGCTGGGGCGCTATTACCGCACCTACGACCACAGCGTCGAGCAAGAGATCAAACAGGTACTGGCCAGCCCGGCGGACTTTCTTTCCGGACCCTGGCTGCCACGCCGAGACTCGGCGCAGCATCCCGAGCGCGGCTTTGTGGTCCGTGACCGCAATCTATTGACTGCGCGCTGGCCGGGGGACTGTCACCGCTTTGCCAATGAATGGGTCACCCTGCTGCAGCAGGCCCGCGACGCCCAGGTTCAACCGGCGCTCGCTGACCCGGCTTGAAGCCGTCACTGCATGCACGGCAAACCATCCCGGCCGCCAATGGGTTCGATCCTCAGGAAGCCAGGGGCTTGTTCAACTCACCGATCTTCTCCAGCCGCGCGCGCACGATGTTGCGGCTGATGTTCAGCAAGCGTCCGGTCTGCAACTGGTTGCCGTGGCAGTAGCGGTAAGCCTCACGGAAAATCGTCTCTTCGATGTGTTCGTACAGGTCCGGAATGTTCTGTTCGAACAGCGCCTGCAGCGCCCGCCCCAGGTCCGCCGGAGCGGCCGGGAGCGACGCTGACGGCGGCGCCTGTTCCTGGCGGATGCCGGAAGAACGCATGTCCACCAAGTGCAGATCGCCGGGAGCGACCCGCTGCTGGCGGCACACCAGCAAGGCGTGGTGAATGGCATTTTCCAGCTCACGGATGTTGCCCGGCCAGCTGTGTTCCAGCAGCTTGCGTTCGGCCTCTTCGGTCAGCGAGGCACGGTTGTAGCCCAGGCGCTGGCAGTGTTCCTCAAGGAAGAATTCGGCCAGGGGCAGGATGTCCCCCGGGCGCTCGCGCAACGGCGGCAGGCGAATGGTGGCCACGTGCAGGCGGTAGAACAGGTCCTCACGAAAATGCCCGGCCACCACCGCATCGGCGAGGTTGACGTTGGTGGCCGCCACCAGCCGTACATTGATCGGGATCGGCGTGCGCGAGCCCAGGCGCACCACCTCCCGCTCCTGCAGCACTCGCAGCAGCTTGACCTGCATGTTCAGCGGCAGGTCACCGATCTCGTCGAGAAACAGCGTGCCGCCGTTGGCCGCTTCGAACCAGCCGGCCTTGTGGGTAGTGGCGCCGGTAAAGGCGCCTTTCTCATGGCCGAAAAGCTCGCTTTCCACCAGGGTTTCGGCAAAGGCCCCGCAGTTCACCGCGACAAAGGGCTCGCGCCCGCGGCGACTCAAATGATGGATGTGCCGGGCGACCAGTTCCTTGCCGGTGCCGGTCTCGCCAATGATCAGGGTATTGGCCTCACTGGGGGCCAGGCGCTCGATGCGACTGAGCAACTCCTGGGAGCGCGGGTCCTTGAACACCAGAACGGTGGCCCGTACCGACTTGGTCAATTCGCGGGCGTTTGGATGAGTGATCAGCGACATGGTGCATTCCTGGCAGTAAAAGCGCGGGTTCAATAGTGCACGAAGATATTTAGACTAAATAATTATTAATTAATCTTTAGATATTCCTTTTACGAATATAAGCAGTGACTGTTCCTGCCCTGCTGCTGGAGCAGCAATCGGCCAGCACCTGGCTGTTCGCAGATCAGCAACAGAGGCCTTCGACACACCTCCCCGCCCCTTCTAAAACCCTTGTCCTGCAAGGCCTGCAGCGATTTTTCCGCGCCCTGGCATGCATTCTGCTCTCACCCTGCCAACACCGGCCCCTACGCCGCAGCAACCCACCCCCCTGTAGGCGCTGGCTTGCCAGCGAAGGCACCCGCAAGGGCAACGCAAGGCTCAAGGGCCTCTTCGCCGGCAAGCCGGCTCCTACAGGAAACACCGCGATATCCGCCGTAGGAGCTGGCTTGCCAGCGAAGGTGTCCGCCAGGGCAACACAAGGCCCAAGGGCGCAGGCCGAGATTCGCTGGGGCGATGAAGGCAAACATTTTTAGGGAGAGTGCAATGCAAGCTTTATGGCGCAACACCCTGGCCGCATTGGCCGCGCTGCTGATCAGTGTCACCGCCCTGGCCAATCCGGCTCCGACCGCGGTGAAGATCGCCATCGTCGCCTTTACCCAAGGCGGCAAGCCGGTGTTCGGCGGGATTGCCGGGCGGGTCATCGAGGACGGCTGGCTGGAGCAGCAATTGAGCCAGCGCGGGATCACGCTGCAGTGGATCGCCCTGCCCCACGCCGGCGCCGGGCCACAGATCAACGAAGGTTTCAGCAACAACAGCATCGACTTCGCCGTGCGCGGCGACCTGCCCTCGGTGATCGCCGGTGCCGGCGGTGTGCCGGGCAAGCTGATCGTGCCCGGCGGCAGTGGCAACAATATCTATCTGGTGGTGCCGGCGAACTCCACGGCCAAGAGCATCGAGGACCTCAAGGGCCAGCGCCTGGCCCTGCATCGCGGCCGGCCCTGGGAGTTTGCCTTCAGCAACTTCCTGGCCAGCAAGGGCTTGAAGCTCGACGACTTCAAGATCGCCAACCTCAACCCCCAGGTCGGCGCGGCGGCGGTGTCCGCCGGCAAGGTCGACGCGGCGGTGCTGCTCAGTGAGGCCTACGCCCTGGAAGACAAGGGCGTGGGGAAGATCATCTGGTCCACCAAGCAAGGAGCCAACGACTGGCGCCTGGTCTCCGACCTCTGGGGCACCGACAGCTTCATCGAACAGCACCCGGAAGTTACCCAACTGCTGGCCACCGCCTGGGTCAAGGCGGCCTGGTGGATTTCCCAGGAACAGAACCAGGACGCCTATTACCAGCTGTCCTCCCGGGCCGGCACTGCCGAGAGCGTGCTGCGCCGCGACGACCAGGGCGACCCGGTGACGTGGAAGGAACGCTGGGCGCCGAAAAGCGACCAGCAGCTCAAGGCCCACTACCAGGCGCTGAGCACCTATGCCCTGGACAACCAGTTGATCCGCACGCCCTACGACATCACCCCGGCCCTGGCCACCGGTTTCACCAACCAGGCGCTGATCGACTTGCACCTCGCTGACTACTGGCCCGCCCTGCGCGGCCAGGTCACCACCCTTCCTTGAACCCTGAGTACGAGTCTTCTTGATGAAACTGTCCGCAAAATTCGCCTTCGGCCTGAGTGTCCTGGCTGTCTCCCTGTCGGCCCTGGCCGGCCCGACCTACGCACCCAAGCCCGACCCGTTGCAGGGCGACGGCCGGGTCTCGGTCTTCTACACCTGGCAGGACGCGATTCCCGCCACCCCGGGCAAGCTGCTGCGCAGCGAGCCCCTGGAAGCGACCCTGAGCCTGCCCAACGCAGCCAGTGCGCAACGGATTCTTTACAGCTCCACCGACGGCATCGATGGCAAGACCCCGGTGGTGGTCTCCGGCACCCTGTTCCTGCCCAAGGGCAAGGCTCCGGCCGGCGGCTGGCCGGTGGCGTCCTGGGGGCACGGCACCGTGGGCGTGGCGGATGTCTGCGCACCCTCCTGGCAGGGCCGCTCCTACCGTGACGTGCAGTACCTGAGCCGCTGGCTGGACGAAGGCTTTGCCATTGTCGCCAGCGATTACCAGGGCCTGGGCGTGCCCGGCGGCCATCCGCTGCTGAACAACCGCATGGCCGCCTACGGCATTCTCGACGCCGCCAAAGCGGTGGTTGCCGGGGTGCCCGGGCTGGCCAACAAGGTGCTGATCGTCGGCCAGTCCCAGGGCGGTGCCGGCGCCTTCGCCTCGGCCGCCTACGCCTCCACCTACGCACCGGAGCTGGGGGTCAAGGGCAGCATCGGCACCGGGGTGATCTACACCATCGGCGCGAAAAATGTCGGCGAACAGGACCCGAACAAGGTCGACGCCTCCCTGGCCTACGGCTTCTACACCCTATTGGCCGCCCAGCAGTACGACCCGAGCATCAACCCCAAGGACTTCTATACCGACAAGGCCCTGCCGCTGTTCGAACAGGCCCGTACCAGTTGCCTGGCGTCCCTGGTCAGCGACGTGGTGGGGGTCGGCCTGACCCCGGCCAACGCCAAGAAGGACTATCAGGGCAGCCAACTGGCGGCCTGGCAGAAACAAGTGTCCTACCCGACCCTGAAAACCGCCCAGCCGGTGTTCATCGGCACCGGTGCCGAGGACAAGACCCCGGCCGCCGCGACCCAGGTGGCGCTGATGCAGGACGCCTGCAAGGCCGGCTCGCTGGTCGAGGGCCACCTGTACAAGGGCCTGGGCCACAGCGAAACGGTCAACGCCTCGCTCAAGGACTCAGTGCCCTTCGCCCACAAGGTCATCAACGGCCAAGCCATTACCCCCATCTGCAACCCCAGCGTGCAATAGCCAGGAGGCCCTGCCATGAGCATCGAATTCTTTACCCGCCTGCCCCTGCACGGCGAAACCCAGTTCCTCCCCGGCGACCCGCGCAACCGCGGCGACTGGCACCGCGGCGGGCCCAGCACCGGCGCCGTCTCAAGCTTCAGCGTCGGTGATCACTTCACCTACATCGACTACCTCGGGCAGATCGCCCGTGCCGCTGAAATCAACGGCTTCGGCGGCGCGCTGATGGTCAACGCGCCCTCCGGCGAAGAGCCCTGGACCGTGTGCTCGCTGCTGGCCCGGGAAACCCGCACCCTGAAGTTCGTCACCGCCTTCCAGCCCTATCACTACACGCCGTGGGTCGCGGTACAGCAAGCCGCCACCTACCAGCGCGCCACCGGCAACCGCCTGGTGTGGAACATCATCAACGGCGGCTCGGACGCGATTCAGCGCCAGGTCGGCGACTTCAGCGACCACGATGAGCGCTATGCCCGAGCCACCGAGTTCATGGACGTGGTCAAGGGCTACTGGCACAGCGAGAACTTCCACTACGAAGGCCGCTTCTACCGCGCCGAAGGCGGTGGCCTGCGCGGGCCGTTGAAGAAGGCCGAACTGCCGCTGATCTGCACCGCCGGCTCATCGATCGCCGCCCGCGAGTTCGCCGCCAAGCACGCCGACTTCTACCTGATGCGCGCCGAACACCCGGACGAGATCGCCGCGCTGATCGCTGATATCCGCGAGCGGGCCCTCAAGTACGGGCGCCGCGACATCCGCTTCGGCCTGTCCATCGACGTCATCACTCGGGAAACCGAGGAACTGGCGCGCACCGAAGCCAAGCGTTTCTTCGACGAAGGTATCGCCAAGGGCGCGGTCAAGGCCGTGGCCGCTCATGCCGGGCTGCGCACTGCGCGCAAGCTCAGTTACGAAAACCAGTTCGCGCAGAAGAACGAGACCCAGGGTTTCGACGACTTCTTCATCCACCCCAATGTCTGGACCGGTTTCGGCTACATCGGCATTCCACCGGGTTGCGCCCTGGTGGGCAGCTACGAAAACGTCGTGGCGCGTATCCGCGAGTACCACGCCATCGGCATCGACCTGTTCTTCCTCGCCGGCTACCCGCACCTGGAAGAAGCCTACCGTCTGGGCGAGCACATCCTGCCGCACTTTCGCGCCGAGCGCGCCGCCTTGAGTCGTCAGCCGCAAGCGCCGCTGGAACTGCGCAGCGCCAACGGCCCGGCTGGAGCCTGATGTCATGAGCCAGGATTACTCGGGTTTCAGTCGCCGCCGCTTTCTGAGCCACAGCGCGCTGTTCGGCGGTGGCCTGCTGCTGGGCAGCGGCCTGCTGGCCGGTTGCGACGCGGACAATGCCAGCGCCCCTGGCACGCTCGCCAGCGATCAACCACGCTACGGCGGGCGCCTGCGCCTGGGCATTCTCGACGGCAACCAGAGCGGCAACCTGGATGCCCACAAGCCCATCGGCAGCGGCATCGTCCGAGGCTTTGCGCTGTACAGCAAACTCTGGGAATGGGACGAGCAGATGCAACCGCGCCTGGCCCTGGCCGAGTTCGCCGAACCCAATGCCGATGCCAGCAGCTGGACCCTGCGCCTGCGCCAGGGCCTGGAATTCCACCACGGCAAAAGCATCGACGCCGATGACCTGATCTTCTCCATCCGCCGCCTCACCGACCCGCAACTGGCCTCGCCCTATGCGGCGCTGCTGCACTGGGTCGATCGCGACAACCTGCAAAAGCTCGACGAGCGCACCGTGCGCCTGAGCTTTCGCGAGGGCCGCAGCTACATGCCGCTGGCGGAAAACTGGGTCAACTTCGGCGGCATCGTCCCGGTGGACTACCACCCGGTGACCAATCCGGTGGGCGCCGGCCCCTACAAGCTGAAAAGCTTCACTCCGGGGCAGCGCTCGCTGTTCACCCGCTTCGACAACTACTACAAGGACGGCCAGCCCTACGCCGACGAGCTGGAAATCATCGACTTCAAGGATCAGGTGGCACGCCTGGCAGCCCTGCGTTCCGGGCAGATCGACATGGCCAACGTGATGCCCACCGAACAACTGCAGGTGCTGCAGCGCGACCCTCGGGTACGGCTGTTGAAATCGGTGACCGGCAACTGGCTGTCGTTCGACATGAACCTGGACAAGCCGCCGTTCAACGATCCCCGGGTGCGTGAGGCGTTCCGCCTGCTGGCGGACCGCGAGGAACTGGTACGCCGCGCCCTCAATGGCCAGGGTCGGGTGGCCAACGACCTGTATGCCCCCAGCGACCCGACCTTCAACCACAGCCTGGGGCCGCGCGCCCACGACCCGCAGCGCGCCGCGCAACTGCTCAAGGAGGCCGGCCAGGAGAACCTGGAACTGGAATTGGTGACGACTCCCGGGCCGGGCCTGACCTCGGCCCTGGTCCTGGCGGAACAGGCCAAGCGCATTGGCGTGACCCTCAAGGTCAAGCAAGTGGACCTGGCGACCTTCCAGGGCCCACAGCGCAACGACTGGACCCTGAGCACCGGCGGCAGCATCGGCGCGCCCTTCCTGGCCAGCGCCATCCACACCGACGCGCCCTTTGCCGTATCCAACAAGACCCACTTCAACGATCCGCAATTCAGCGAAGTGTTTCTCGCCGCCATGGCCCAGCCCGACCTGCAACGGCGCACGGCCCTGGTACACCAGGCCCAGCAGATCCAGTACGAACGGGGCGGCATGCTGATCTGGGGCTACGCCGACCTGTTAGACAGCGTCTCCACCCGCGTGGGCGGTGCCCACGAAGAACAATCGCTGTTCAGCACCTGGCGTTTCGAAAGGTTGTGGCTCAACGACAGCGCCTGACCCACCGCCCACTGTAGGAGCTGGCTTGCCAGCGAAGGCGCCCGCAAGAGCACCGCCAACCTCCAGGCCCTCTTCGCCGGCAAGCCGGCTCCTACAAGGAACCACCGCAACCGCCACACAACCCGTAGGAGCTGGCTTGCCAGCGAAGGCGCCCACAAGAGCACCGCGAGCCTCCAGGCCCTTTCGCCGGCAAGCCGGCTCCTACAAGGAACCACCGCAACCGCCACACAACCCGTAGGAGCTGGCTTGCCAGCGAAGGCGCCCACAAGAGCACCGCGAGCCTCCAGGCCCTTTCGCCGGTAAGCCGGCTCCTACAAGGAACCACCGCAACCGCCACACAACCCGTAGGAGCTGGCTTGCCAGCGAAGGCGCCCGCAAGAGCACCGCGAGCCTCCAGGCCCTTTCGCCGGCAAGCCGGCTCCTGCAGAACACCCATGCGATTCAATATGAGGCTCATGTGCCATGCCCTCCAACGCCTTCGCTCGCCCCGCATTCGGCCCGGCCCTGGCCGTAGTGATGTTTTCTCCCCTGGCCTCGCCGCTGTGCGCCGCCGATACCCAGCTGCAAACCGTCACCGTCCAGGCCAGCAGCCAGTCCGACGACGATGCCCTGCCCACCCGGCCGCCGACTTCGGTGTATGGCGGCACCGAAACCAAGGTGCTCGATACGCCACGCTCGGTGACCCAGATCAACGCCGAGCAACTGGCCAACGACCCGATCCGCAGCGCCGACGATCTGGTCAAGTACGCCCCGGGCATCACCCGCGGTGGCGGGCAGAACGCCGGCATCGCCCCGCAGTTCCGCGCCCAGGGCTCGGAGGTATTCCAGGACGGCCAGCGTGCCTACGGTGTGCGCCATCCGGCCAACTTCAACGCCTACGAGGGGGCGGATATCGTCGCCGGCCCTTCCTCGGTGACCTATGGCTCGGTGTCCGGCAGCGGCGGCTACGTCAACTACCTGAGCAAGAAACCCAACTTCAGCGAATTCAAGACCCGTCTGAGCGGCGAGCTCGGTGCCTGGGTGCCGGACGGCCAGTCCCGGGACTCGCGCAAGTTCAGCATCGACAACACCGGCCCCCTGAGCGACCAGCTGGCCTACCGGGTCAGCATCACCCAGCAGCGCCAGCAGGACTACTACGACAACGTCGACAACAACTTCGATGCCTTCTACGGCGCCCTGGCCTGGCGCAACGACAACCTGCGGGTGGACTGGAACGCCAGCTACGACAACTACTACGACTACAACATCACCCATGGCTGGAACCGCGCCACCCAGCAACTGGTGGACAACGGCCAGTACTACGCCGGGCGCGCCACGCCGATCATCCAGAACGGCAACAGCCTGTGGTCGCCAGTGCTGGCCTCCGGCGCCGCCAATGCCCCGACCCTGGGCTGGGTGCAGCGCCAGCGCAACGCCCTGGGCCAGTACAGCGTGGTCGACGGCAGCTTCCAGGCCGCCTCGCCCAACACCCAGGCCAGCCCCGGCACCCTGCGTGGCTGGGTCTATGACCCGAGCCTGGCGGGCAACGGCCTGACCTCCCTGTCGCCCCAGGTCGGTCAGCGCGGCGAAGACCAGAGCAGCTCGCGGCGCTTCACCAGCCAGTTGCGGGTCGAGGCCGATCTGTCCCCGACGATCACCCTGGCCAACAGCACCTTCTACCAGCGCTCCAGGGACTTGACCGACGCCGTCGGCGCCTTCCAGGTGCAGTCCAAGGACAACCTGCTGGACAACCGTTTCGAGTTCCGTTCACGCAATGAAACCCGGCTCGGCGACCTGACCCTGCGCGACGACAGCAACAGCGGGTTGATCTACCGCCGCGAGTTCAACCAGTCGATCGCCGCCAACAACCACTTCGGCTCCACCATCAACGCCTACGACCTGACCCAGGACCCCTCGGGCAAGAACCCCGGCGACCTGCTGGGGCTGACCGGCAGCAACCCCGCCGGCGGCAACGGCGCCTGGATCGGTCAGCCCGGGGTCCCCCAATATTCCAACTATTACGGCTGGCTCAACCTGGCGGCCATGTACCCCGCCGGCCACGGCCTGTATGCCGAATCGGTGGCGCCCTACACTGCCGAAAGCACCTGGACCACCAAGACCCTGTTCAGCCAGCACAACCTGCGCCTGGGCGACCGAGTGGGCCTGAACATCGGCGCCAGCCGCAGCTGGATCGATGCCGAAATCGACAACCCCTTCGTCCTTGCCGGTGGCAACGACCGCCGCGACAGCCATAACTATCGGCTGTTCGCCTTCCAGGTCAGCCCCTACGTCAAGCCCACCGAGAACAGCACCCTGTACTACACCTTCGACCGCTCCCTGGCGGTCAACACCGGGTTCTTCTCCAACGGCCTGGGCTGGGGCAGCGGCAGTGGCGCCAACCAGCTCAACCCCCTGGCCTTCCAGAGCCTCAGCGTGCTGCATGAAGTGGGGCTGAAAGTCGAAGCCGTGCCCGACCAGCTGTTCATGACCCTGGCGGCGTTCAAGCAGGCCCGGGACCAGTCTCCGGACAGCAACAACAACATCGCCCGGCTGATCATCAAGGGCACCGAAGCGACCCTGCGCTACCAGCCGGACAACCACCTGCGCAGCGGCCTGAACCTGTCCAGGCTCAGCGCCTACAACGAATTCACCTCCCAGGCCGGCTTCGCTTCAGCCGGGTTCATCGCCGACAACGGCACGCTATTCGGCGACAACAACAGCCTCAACCGACGGCCGTCCGGGCGCTTCGACGCCGTGCAGATTCCCGAATACACCGCCAGCGGCTACCTCGACTACCGCTTCGATTCCGGCTTTGGTGCCGAACTCTCCGGCTGGTGGACCAGCAGCTGGTACCTGAACCTGAGCAAGACCGTGAAGATCCCCGACGAATACAACCTCGACCTGGCCCTCTACTACCGCCAGCCCCAGTGGAGCACCACCTTGCGCGTGCTCAACCTGACCAACGAGTTGAACTTCGTCAGCGGCCTGGCCGGCTCCACCAACACCTTCCTGCAGCCCATGCCCGGACGCACCGTGCTGGCCCAGATTGATTACCAGTTCTAACCCCCCTTCCCCCAACTTTCGCCCCAGGAGCCTGCACATGAGCATCGAATTCGTCGGCATGATCTTCCCCCGTCAATGGTCCGAAACCCGCGGCGTGCGCAGCCCGGACTTCGACCTGGAATTCATCCGCCAGCACGCCCGCGCCCATGAACACGCCGGCTTTGACCGGGTACTGATCGCCAGCGGCCCGGGCAGCGCCGACAGCCTGCAGATTGCCGCCTATGCCGCCGCCCACACCGAGCGCCTGGGCTTCATGATCGCCCACCGCCCGGCCCTCAGCGCCCCCACCGTCGCCGCCCGGGCCTTTGCCACCCTGGATCACACCACCGGTGGCGGACGTATCCGCCTGCACGCCATTACCGGCATCACCGCCGAGCCTCAGGAAGGCGACACCTTGCTGGACAAGACCGAACGCTACAAACGCACCGACGAATACCTGGAGATCGTCCGTCGCACCTGGACCGCCGAGGAACCCTTCGACTTCGAGGGCCGCTACTTCAGCATCAAGGGCGCCTTCTCCCCGGTGAAACCCCTGCAACAGCCGCACATTCCGATTTCCTTCGGCGGCTCCTCCGACATCGCCTACCAGATCGCGGTCAAGCACGCCGACCTCTATGCCCTGTGGGGCGAACCCCTGGACGGGGTAGCCGAACAGATCGGCAAACTGAAGGCCGCCGCCAGCGCCGCAGGCGTGACCGCGCCCAGGGTCAGCCTCTCGGTACGGCTGATCCTGGGTGCCACCGAAGAACTGGCCTGGCAACGCGCCGAGCAGATCCTCGCGCAGATCCAGGCCAACCCGCAGTTCGCCGCCGGCAGCCCCTGGCAGAAACGCCTCAAGGGCACCGGTTCCGAACGCCTGCTGGCGGCTGCGGCCCGCGGCGACCGCCACGACCGCGCCCTGTGGATGCCCACTGCCACCGCCGTGGGCGCCTACGGCGACACCACCGCCCTGGTCGGCACCCCCGAGACCGTGGCCCAGGCCCTGCTGGACTATGTCGACCTTGGAGTCAGCACCTTCCTCAACCGGGGTTACGACCCTTATTACGACACCATCGACTATGGCCGCTGGATCATCCCCGCCGTCCGCGAAGCCGCCGCCCGCCGCCGCGCGCCCCACCCAACCGTGTAGGAGCTGGCTTGCCAGCGAAGGCGTCCGCAAGGGCAGCGCAAGGCTCAGGGGCCTCTTCGCCGGCAAGCCAGATGGCATCCCAGAGGGGGTAGTCGTGCACGCGGGTGACGAGGCCGGCGCGGATCGGGTTGGCAATGAGGTAACGGGCAACCACGCGCAGGTTTTCTTCGCGACGCAGGGCCCGGTCGTGGTAACCCTTTTGCCAAAGCCGACCGCTACGTTGCAGGTGGGCGTTGATCTCCCGTGCGCTGGAGGATTTGATCCGCCGTATCAGGGCCGACAATGAGCAACCGCCCAGCTCCAGCAGCCAGTGAAGATGATCCGGCATCACCACCCAGGCCAGGGAATGGGCCAACCCTTGCAGCTCGGCTTGACGCAGTTGCTGCACCACCAGACGGCCGATGCGCCAATCGTCGAAGAACCGTTCACGACAGTGGGTCACCGCGGTGAGCAGGTAGATCTGACCGGTTTGCGAGTAGCGCCCGGTGCGCAGCCGGTTGCCGTGAAAACGCTGGGACATTGCGTTGCCCTCCGAATGCCGGGTTCACACTGGAAGGCTAAAGCGTGGGGACGATTGCGACGGCGGATTGTGGATCGGGGTGTGTCTCGGGCGCCCTCTGCGCCGGCAAGCCGGCTCCTACGGGTGCGCGCAGGCCTTGTAGGAGCTGGCTTGCCAGCGAAGGCGGTGCAATTGCCGCAGAAGATGTCGCCGTCAGCCCAGCCGCGGCGAGTTCTCCAGCAGGGTCCGGGTGTAGGCATGTTCGGGCCGGTCCAGCACCTGATCCAGCGTGCCCTGCTCCACCACCCGTCCCTGCTTGAGCACCAGCACTCGGTCGGCAATGGCCCGCACCACGCCCAAGTCATGGGTGACGAACAGCAGGGTCAAACCTTCTTCCTGCAGTTGCCGCAACAAGGCCAGGATCGACGCCTGCACCGACACATCCAGGGCCGAGGTGACTTCATCGCAGATCAACAGTTTCGGTTCGCAGATCAACGCCCGGGCAATCGCCACCCGTTGGCGTTCGCCCCCCGACAGGCTGTGGGGATACTGGTCCGCCAGGGCCGGCGACAGCGACACCCGCTGCAACACCGCGTCCACTCGGGCCCGGGCCTCGGCGCCCTTGATCGCGAAAAAGTGCTCCAGGGGCGCACTCAGGGTCTGGTACAGCGTGTGCCGCGGGTTCAGCGCCCGGTACGGGTTCTGGAAGATGTACTGGATCTGATGCCGCAAGCCTTTCTCTCGCTGGCGCGCCGACAGGCTCAAGGGGCGGCCGGCATAACGCACCCGGCCTTCGGCATTGTCGCCCAGTCCGGCCAGGGCACGGGCCAGGCTGGTCTTGCCGGAGCCGGACTCGCCCACCAGGGCCAGGCACTCTCCAGGCGCCACCTGCAGTGACACATCAAAGAGCACCTGACGGTCGTAGGCCAGGTTCAGGTCTTCGACCTCCAGCAAGGGCACCAGCCCGGCTCCGGGCGCCAACTGCAGCGCAGGCGCGGACACGGGCACAGGCTCCGGCAGTGCCTGCCGATGCGGATCGACGCAGGCCACCTGAACCTCAGGCGCAAGGGCGCGCAATGGCGGTTCGAGCACGCTGCATTGCGGGCCACGACGCGGACACCGGGGTGCGAAAGCGCAGCCCTGGGGCCGCTGGCCCGGGGCCGGGGCCTGCCCGGGGATCGCCAGCAATGGCCGGCGCTGGCCGACGTCGGGAATCGCCGCCAGCAAGCCCCGGGTGTAGGGATGGGCCGGCTGGCGAAACAGCGCCTCGCGGGATGCGCTTTCGACGATCCGCCCGGCATACATCACCAGCACCCGGTCCACCAGATCCTTGATCACCGCCAGGTCATGGGAGACGTAGATCGCCGCCACCCCCTGGCTTTTGCACAGCTGGCGCAGGGTCGCCAGGATGTGCGCCTGGGTGGTCACATCCAGGGCCGTGGTGGGTTCGTCCAGGACAATCAGCCTGGGCCGCAAGACAAAGGCCAGGGCCAGCATTACCCGTTGCTGCTGGCCACCGGAGAGTTGATGAGGAAAGCGCCGTAGGAACTCGGGGTCCGCCGGCAGCCCTACCTGTTCCAGGGTGTCGACGATGCGCTGGTGTTGCGCCGTCGCCGCCAGGCGCACCTGATGCACGGCCAGGGTTTCGCGCAGCAGGCTGCCGATGCGCAGGGCGGGGTTCAAGGCGGTGGCCGGGTCCTGGGCAACGTAGCCGATCAGGCTGCCCCGGGCCCGGCGCAGGGCCTCGCCGGTAAGCTCCAGCAAGGACTCCCCGGCCACGTCGACCCGGCCGCCGACGATACGCGCACCCTGGCGAGCATGGGCCAGCAGCGCCGTGGCCAGGGTCGTCTTGCCCGATCCCGACTCTCCCACCAGACCGAGAATCTCCCCGGTGCCCACACTGAAGGACACCCCGGACAGCACATCGACCTCGGGCGTCAATTCCACCCGCAGGTCACGGACCTGCAGCACCCGGACATCCCGGGCAATTTCCGCGACCGCGTTCATGGGCGTTTCTCCCCGATCCGCGACTGACTGCGACCAATGCCCTCGGCGAGGATATTGGTGCCGTAGGCGAAGATGCCGATCAGCACCGCCGGGGCCAGTACCGCCCAGGGCTGCACCAGCAGGCCGGCCTGGTTTTCATTGATCATCAGCCCCCAGTCGGCGTCCGGCGGCGCCACCCCATAACCGAGGAAGCTCAGGCCCGAGAGCATGCCCACCCCCCAGGTCAGCATGTTGCCCAAGTGCACCAGCAAGGGCGTGAGGATGTTGGGCAGGATCTCGCGCAACAAAATCCGCCAGCGTGAATACCCCATCATCTGCGCCGCCTCGACGAACTCCTGGCCGGCCACCGCCACCGCGCTGCCACGCGCCAGGCGCACCACCCCGGGGGTGAAGGCAATGGCCACGGTGAGCACGATCAGCCAGGGCGCACGCCCCAGCATGGAGACGATCAGCAGCACCAGGATCAGGTCGGGAAAGGCCAGGGACACATCCGCCAGCCAACTGATCAGTTGATCCAGGCGGCGCCGCGACAGCCCCGCCAGCAACCCCAGTGCGCCGCCCAGCAGCAAGGCGATGGACGCTGCCGCCAGGGACATCCACAACACTGACAGACCACCGCTGAGCAGGCGCGACAGCACGTCATGGCCAAGAAAGTCGTAGCCGAGCCAGGCGCCGGCGTCGGGGGCGCCGTAGACCGGGCCCAGCATGTCGGTGCTGCCCCTGGGCGCCAGCCAGGGCCCTAGCAATGCCAGCAGCACCACCAGCAAGGTGATCAGGGCGCCCTTGCGGGTTTGCGATTCGGCCAGCCACAGCCGCCAGCGGGAAGTACGGAAATCACTCATGCATCGGTTCTCATGCCGCAGGTTCAGGGGGCCTTGGGCGCCGAGCGACGCCACCAAGGCTGGATGCCGCGCCGGTTGCGGCGGATCAGGCCGACCCGCCTCGCCGTGCGCAGTTTGGGGGTCAGCAATACCGTGGCCAGGTCCGCCAGCAGATTGATCAGCACCACCCCCAGGGTGATCACCAGCACGATGGCCTGGATCATCGGCAGGTCGCGCATCTGGATCGCCGCGTTCAGCGAGGTGCCGATGCCCGGGTAGCTGAACACCACTTCCGCCAACAGGGCCCCGCCAATCAGGGTGCGCAGGGTCAGGGCCAGGCCCTGGATCGCCGGCACCAGGGCATTGGGCAAGGTGTGGCGCCAGACGATGCGCCACTGCGGGATGCCCCGCAGCCGCGCGGCAATCACATAGTCGGACTCCAGGGCCTCGATCATCGCCGCACGCACCATGCGCGTCAGGTAGGGCAAGGCCGACAGCGCCAGGGCCAGCACTGGCAGCACCAGGAACTGCAACTGCCGCCACAGCGGCAACTGGGGATCGAGGATCGACACCGCCGGCAGCAGGTCCATGTGGGGCATGGAGAACAGCAGCACCAGGCCAATGGCCAGGAGAAAACCCGGCGTCGCCTTGAGAAAGATCAGCAGCGACAGGCTCCAGCGATCCAGGCGACTGTCCCGGCGCAGGGCCAGGGTCACCCCCAACGCCAGGGCCACGGGCACCACCAGTACGACGACCCCGGCCAACAGCGCCAGGGTGTAGCCCAGCCGGGCAAAAAGGATCTCGGCCACGGGGGCGCTGGAATCCAGGGATTGGCCCAGGTCACCGGCCAGGGTCTGCCCCAGCCAGCGCAGGTATTGCTCCAGCAGCGGCCGGTCCAGCCCCAGTTGCCGTTGCAGGGTGAGGATGCTCTCCAGGGGCGCGTCCGGACCGAGGATCACCCGCGCCGGGTCCGAGGGCAGTGCCTGGGTGGCGACGAACACCACCAGGCTGATGACCCAGGCCGTGAGCAGGCCATAGCCCAGGCGACCGATAAACCAGGACAGCCAGGCTGGCGTTCTGGAGGTTTTTGCGCAGGGTTCAGACATGGTTCAACCACAACTCGTCAAAGCGCCAGGAGGCGAAGGTGGTCTGTTCCGGCACCAGGCCGCCGACCCGCACCGAGGCGGCGTCCAGCACATCATTGAAGCCCCAGATCAGCAGGCCGCCGCGCTGGTGCTGGATGGCCTGGGCCTGGTGCACCAGTGGCTTGCGCAATTCCAGGTCGGGCTGGGCCAGGGCTTGCTGGTACAGCTCGGTGAAACGCGGATCATGGAAATTGCTGCGGTTGTAGATGGCCTGGGGCGCATCGTTGTGCAACGCCGAGGCGAGAAAGCCTCGGGCTGGTGTGGCCCCGGGCGACAGCAGCCAGTTCTCCCGCTGGGGGCCGTTGAATACCGAGCCGTCGACCTGGGTCACCTTGATCTCGACCCCGGCCTTCTTCGCCTGCTGGGCGAACACCAGGGCCGCATTGACACCAGCACCCGGGGTGCTGGTCAGCTCCACCCGCAGATCGCTGTGCCCGGCCTGACGCAACAAGGAACGGGCCTGGTCCAGGTCGTAGGGGCGCTGGGCAATGCCGTGGTTGTAGGTGGGATCGTGGGGCGAATACAGGTCATTGGCGACCCGCCCGAAACCGTTGAGGCCGCGATCCACCAGTTCCTGGCGGTCGGCCAGCAGGCGAAACGCCTGGCGCACTCGCTCATCCTGGAACGGCGCCTTGGCCAGATTGAGGTTGAAGCCGGTGAACGAGGTGCTCGGCGAGGCATAGAACCTGAGCCGCGGATCGGCCTTGAGCAGCGCGCTGTGCTCGGCCTGGACCCCGCTGGCTACATCGATCTGCCCGGCACGCAGTGCCGCCGCCCGGGAGACCTGATCCTTGAACTCGATGATTTCCAGTTCATCGGCATAGGGCTGTCCCGGCTTGTAGTAATTCTCGAAACGGCTGTACAGCGAGCGTTGCCCGGGAATGAAGCGCTTGAGCCTGTAGGGACCGGCTCCCACCGGGTTGGTCACCGGGTGATAGTCGGTGGGCACGATGCCGCCGAAGCTGATCAGGGTCTCGTCCAGGGGAAAGAAGCTCTGGCCCTGCTTGAAGCGAATCTCGATGGTGCGCTCGTCCAGCTTGCGCAAGGCCTGGCGGTCGATGGCCCCCACCAGCCCGGCAAAGGGTGAAGCCAGCTGCGGATCGGTCAGGCGCAGGATGGAAAACAGCATGTCGTCGGCGCCGATGCTCTTGCCGTGGTGAAACTCCAGCCCCGGCTTGATGCGGATGGTCCAGGCGCTGGCATCGGCATTGGGCTCGGCGAACTCCGCCAGGGCCAGGCGGGTACTGACGTCCGGGTTCCACTCCCAGAACTTGCTGTACAGCGCCCAGCCACGAATGATCCCGCCGCCCACGGGTTTGTGCGCATCGAGGTTGCCGGACTGGTCGCCATCAATGATCCCCACCCGCAGGCGCCCGCCGCGCGCCGGGGTGCTGGACGCCAGTGCCGCACCGTTCACCGCCACGCCACTGTCGCAGCCGCCGAGCAGGCCCGTGCCCAGCAACAGGCCGCCACCGACAGCCAGGGAGTTGCCGAGAAATACCCGGCGGGAAAACACCTCGCTCATGGCTCGCTCCTCAGGCCTGCTCAGTGGCAATGGCTGGCTGGCGGGCCGCCGCGACGCCCCCCAGGCGCGGCACCTCGAAACCGTGATCCAGGTCCAGCAGCGGGAACAGCAGGTCCGCCACTCGATGGGCCTCGTCGATCAGCGGAAAGCCCGAGAGAATGAAGGCCGAGGTGCCCTGCTCTTCGTATTCGCGAATACGCTCGGCCACCTGCTCGGCACTGCCCACCAGGTAGGTGCCCGCGGCCGGACCGAGGATGTTGAAACCGAACAGACTCGGACCAAGCCAGACATTGGGGTAGATCTCCAGGTCCCGGGCCTTGGGCAGGCGGCCGGCGCGGATGGCCTCGAGATTGCGCTGGATCTGCGGGTCGTCGCTGTGGAAGCTGTCCAGGGTTTCTCCGGGTGGCAACTGGCGCTCGATGGAGGCCCGGGCAGTCTGCAACGAGGTGCGCTGCAGCAGTTTCTCGGCGTGGGCCCAGGCCTCCTCCTCGGTTTCCCGGACGATGATCTGCAGGCGCGTGCCGAAGCTCAGCTCGCGGCCGATCTTCGCCGCCTCGGCAGCCACCTGGCGGAATTTTTCGCCGAGTTTCGGCGGCGTGTTGGCAAAGCTCAGGTAGACGTCCAGCAACTGCACCGAATGGGCCACTCCCGGGCCGGAGGTGCCGGCGCCCCACAGGGGAATGCCGGGGACCTGCCGCGGCGCGTGCCAGCCGCCCAGGGGATGGCTGGCCGCCGCCGGGGAACGCGGTGCCAGCTTGACGTAGCGACCGTCATAGCCAGCAGTGTCGCCGGCATAGAAGCCCTGGAAGGCCCGCCAGTACTCCAGGCTGAAGTCATAACGCTCATCATGGGGATAGTGCACCCCCAGCGTGGCCAGCCCGGCATCGCTGCCGTTGACCACGTTGAACAGCAAGCGGCCGTTGGAGAACTGATCGAAGGTCAGCGCCCATTTGGCCAGCACCGCCGGTGACAGCTCCCCCGGATGCTGGGCCACCAGAAAGCGCAAGCGCTGGGTGGCATCGATCAGCGCCGCCGAGACCGCCAGGCTTTCATTGGGGCTCGAGCCCAGCAGCGAGCCGTAGTAACCCAGGCGATCACTGGCCACCGCCAGCTGCTTGAGGTGCTCGAAATCGGTGTTCCAGCGTCCTTCGGGCTCCCAGGGATAGGGGCCATCGGGTGTAGTGAGGTACCAGAGAATCTTGACGGCCATGTGCCTGTTCCTTGAATGTTTGAACGCCTTTAGCGCCTAGGCATTGCCCTTGCGTTGCCCTGACGGACGCCTTCGCTGGCAAGCCAGCTCCTACAGCTGGCGCGATACCGGCAGTGCTTGTGTAGGAGCCGGCTTGCCGGCGAAGAGGCCCTCGGGTCTTGCATCGCTCTTGCGGACGCCTTCGCTGGCAAGCCAGCTCCTACAGCAGTCAGATAAGTCCCGCAGGAGCCCGGCGCGATCCCGCGGGGCGGCGGGTCAGGTGCGGCGGTCGATGGCGGGCACCAGGCCCAGCTCGGTGGCGCGCTCGTAGAGGCCGCTCATCTTCCATTGCTGGGTCAAGACCCCCGGGCCGTAAGGCCGAGAGCCGCCCAAGGCATCGGCCAGCAGTTGCAGTTGCGCGCCCTCTTCCAGCAACAAGATGAATTCCGCCGTGGCCCGCAGGCCTTGCTTGCCCCACACGGTAGAGCCGCCGTTGGCTTCGAGAATCGCCAGGTTGAAGGGGTTCTGGGTAATGCTGTCGAGGATGAAGTCCACCTCGGGCTGGCGCCGGTCGATGTACACCGGCAGTTCCCGGGCCAGCTGGTAGCGCTGCACCGGTACGTAGTGGAACGGCAAGGTCCGGTGGGTCTGGGCCCAGGCTCCCAGGTACGGCGAATGCACGTGGGACACGGTGGTGATGTCGGGGTGTTGCTGGAACAGTTTGGTGTAGCGACCGAGGCCGCCCTTGCCCTGGCCGAGGATGACCTTGCCGGCAAAGTCGGTGACCGTGGCCTGCAACGGTTTGCGGTAGTTCCACGGGCCGCCGTAGTTCACCGAGACCAGCAGCTCCTGGCCCGGCACCCGCTCGATGAAGCCCACGGTGCCGTTGGCGGTGATGGTCTGGGTTTCGCGGAACACGGTGAACGCCTGTTCGGCCTCCAGCAGCACCTGATCGATGAAGGCCTGCAGTTCCTGGGTAATGGGGGTTTCGTTGATCAATACAGTCATGGCAATTCTCCGGGTTCAGGCGCGGCGCTGGGCCAGCAGTTCATGGGCGGCGTGCAAGGGGCGTGGGTCGACCCAATCGGCGATGGCGAAATCCCGTTCCAGGAAGCCATGGCGATAGAGGAAGTTTTTCTGGATATCGAGGAACTCCAGGCGCTGGGGCGACAGGTCGGGAGCCAGGGTGGTGTGGAAATCGCCGCGATAGGCTTGGGCGACGCCGGCGCTGCCGGCACGGGTTTCCTCTTCAAGAATGGCGTTCAGCGCCGGGCGGTTCTGCGCCGCCCATTCAGCGGCGCGCAGGGTCTGGGCGAGAAAGCGCACCACCAGATCGAAGTGGTTGTCCAGCAGGCTCTGGTGCACGGTGATCGGTCGCGGCGTGCCGTTGTTGATGCGGTAGCGCGGCTCGGCGATCTGATCCAGATCGATGCCCACCACCAGCCCCAGGCGCCGCGCCGCATCGGCAGCGGCAGCGCCCTTGACGTAGACCGCATCCACCTCGCCGCGCACCAGGTAGTCCAGGCCGGACCACAGGCGCTGCAAACCTTCCTGGGGAGTCGCCGCACGTTCCTGATCCTGCAGCGCCACCTCCACCAGCTCGACATCATCGAAACCCAGGCCCGCCAGGCTCAACGCGCCTTTGTAACCATGCAGGCTCATGGCCCGGGCAATGCTGCCCGGACGATTCTCGCCCCAGGCCGGCAGGGCCAGGCGCTTGCCCTTGAGATCCTCGGGGCGGCGGATACCGGAGTCGGGGCGCACCAGCAGGGTCTGCCATTCCTCGATCCAGGTCAGACCGATCAGTCGGCTAGGGGAACCGGCGGCGCGGGCGGCCAGGGCCGGGACGTTGCCGCCCTCGCGAAACAGCCCGGGCAACTGGTGATCGTAGTGGTGATGGCCCAGCTGCCGGGCTTCCTGCAGAGTCGCGACCGGCAGGCCGTCGGCAGCGAATTCCTCGCTGAGCCAGCCCAGCTTGTAGGCGATCCCGGAAGCGGTGGGCACCGGGCAGCGGGTGAACCAGATCTGCTCCAGCCGAGGCTGGGCAGCGGATAAGGGTAAAGAGGCAGCAAGCGTCATGGACCGGTTCCTGTGCAATGGCAGTTGCCGGAGCCATTGCAGCGCCCGTGCCAACCGGGCAAAGCCCCGGATTCCGGGGCCTGGGCCGCTGTCGGCGAAAGCCGCGCGATGCCAATTGCTGCCCGACCAGCAGCATTGCGCAGCGACTGCTGCTGTTGGAGCAACGGGCCGACGGGCATTGCTGCTGGAGCAGCAACAGACGTTTTAGCGCCAGTTGCACCCCCGTCTGCAAGCCTTGCTGCACAAGGCCTGCAACGGATTTTCAGCACACTGAAAAGGCCCTGGCGCAGAACTTGCTCAAGCCCCTCAAGCACGCCCCCTTCTTCGTAGGATCAGGCCAATGCATACACCCCCTGTAGGAGCTGGCTTGCCAGCGAAGGCGTCACCAGGACTGGCGCCAGGCTCAAGGGCCCCTTCGCCGGCAAGCCGGCTCCTACGGATCAGGCCGATACACACGCCCCTGGGGGCAGATTTCTTTGAGAGAGGTTCCATATGAGTAGCGTCCAAGCCCTTCCTGTCACTCCGGTCCGTGTCCTGCGCAGCGAGGCCGAAGCCATCGCCGCCGCCCGGGAGATCGCCACGCAAATCGCCGCCATTGCCGCCGACAGTCAGGCCAACGGCCAGTTGCCCCGGCGTCAGGCCGAACTGCTGTCCACAAGCGGCCTGACTGCCATCGGCGTGCCCAAGGCCTTTGGCGGTCTGGGGGCCTCGGTGGCCACCATCGTCGAGACCGTGCGCCTGATCTCGGTGGCCGACGGCGGCGTCGGCCAGTTGCTGCAGATCCACAATGTGATGCTGCGGGGCATCTTCACTGGCTACCCGGAGGCGGTACGCGACCGCCTGATCAGCGATGTGCTGGCCGGCAAGCGCTTTGGCAACGCCCTGGCGGAAGTCGGCGGCAAGAACAAGTTTGCCCTCAAGACCCGCATCGAGCGCCGCGCCGACGGCAAGCTGATTCTCAATGGCAGCAAGTTCTACTCCACCGGCGCCTACCTGGCCGAGTGGATCTCCCTGACCGCCGCCAGTGAGGAAGGCGGTGCCGGGGTGCTGCTCAACCGCAACACCCCGGGCCTGACCCTGGTGGACGACTGGCACGCCTTCGGCCAGCAGAACTCGGTCAGCGGCACGGTGATCTTCGACAACATCGAACTGGACGAAGACTTCGTCTCGCCGCGCAAGGGGCCGATGAAGCGCACTGGTCTGACCTTTCCGCAGATCCTCCATGCGGCCATCGACACCGGGATCGCCGCCGGGGCTCTGGGAGCGGCGGTGGACTACCTGAAACAGCACGCCCGGCCCTGGGTGGAAAGCGGCGTCGACCACGCCAGCGAAGAGCCCCACATCATCAAGCAGATCGGCGAATACGCCGTGGCCCTGCGCGCCGCCGAATCCTTGCTGCGGGACGCCGCCCGAGTCTTCGATGAGCACGAACAGGACCCGGACAACAAGGAATTGCAGGACCAGTTGATCCTCTGCGTGGCCACCGCCCGCGCCCACTCCGACAGTGCCTCGCTGAAGATTTCCAGCGACATCTTCTCGCTGCTGGGGGCCAGTTCCTCCCTGAGCAAATGGAACCTCGACCGTTTCTGGCGCAACGCCCGGGTGCACACCACCCACGACCCGATCCGCTGGCGCCTGCATCACGTTGGCAACTACTACCTCAACGGCGTCGACCCGGGTGAATACACCGCCATCCTCAACGCCAAGGAACAACAGGGCGCAACTCGCCCGACCCCATAACCCACCCACTGCCACCCCTCTCGTAGGCGCTAGCTTGCCAGCGAAGGCGTCCTCAAGGCCGGCACAAGGCTCGGGGGCCTCTTCGCCGGCAAGCCGGCTCCTACAAAGAAGCACGCATCACCCAGCACCGTAGGAGCTAGCTTGCCAGCGAAGGCGTCCTCAAGGCCGGCACAAGGCTCGATGGCCTCTTCGCCGGCAAGCCGGCTCCTACAAAGAAGCACGCATCACCCAGCACCGTAGGAGCTGGCTTGCCAGCGAAGGCGTCCTCAAGGCCGGCACAAGGCTCGGGGGCCTCTTCGCCGGCAAGCCGGCTCCTACGAAGAAGCACGCATCACCCAGCACCGTAGGAGCTGGCTTGCCAGCGAAGGCGTCCTCAAGGCCGGCACAAGGCTCGGGGCCTCTTCGCCGGCAAGCCGGCTCCTACGAAGAAGCACGCATCACCCAGCACCGTAGGAGCTGGCTTGCCAGCGAAGGCGTTCGCAAGACCGGCACAAGGCTCGATGGCCTCTTCGCCGGCAAGCCGGCTCCTACGGGGAGTGTCCGACTTTTTTGAATGAGCCCTGCATGATCAAAAAACACCCTCTCTTGCGCGCCTTGGCGATCTACCGGGAAATGCCCTGGCGCTTCGCTCTGGTGGCGCTGCTCTATATCGCGGTCAATCTGGGACTGGTCTGGCAGCAGTGGCTGATCGGCCATGCCATCAACGATGTCAGCGCCGGACGCGCGGTGCAGCGTCTGGCGGACGGCAGTCTGGATGCCCGCCTCGGTTGGTACTGGTTGTGGCTGATGCTGGCGGTGGCCCTGGGCCGTGGCGCCTTGCAGTACGCCGCCAGCGTCTTGTCCCTGGTGCTCAGCCAGGAGCTGTTGACCCGCCTGCGCGAACGCATCCTGCAGCAGGTCCAGGGCTTGCACCTGGGCTACCACTGGCAGCACGGCATGGGCGAGATGATCACCCGGACCACCCGCGATGCGGACAAGGTCCGCGATGCCCTGATCAGCTTCTGGCGCCAAGTGGTGGAGACGCCCCTGGTGGTGCTGGCCACTGTCGGCCTGCTGAGCTGGTACAGCCCCTGGCTCGGCGTGGTGCCGCTGCTGCTGACGGCCTGCGGGCTGTGGATCTTCGTGCGCCAGACCGAGCATCTGGTGAGCCTCGACCGCGCCGTGGGTGCGGCCTACGACCGGGTCAACCAGGACCTCAGCGAAGGCATCGGCGGCGTGCGGGTGATCAAGTCCTTCGCCCTGGAGCACAGCCGTATCCAGGGCTTCGCCGCCCAGGTCGCGCTGTTCGCCGAACAGGCACGCCGGGCCCTGGCCTATTCCAGTTCGCGGATTCCTCTGCCCCAGGCGGTGGTCGCCCTCAGCCATGTGTGGGTGCTGGTGTACGGCGCCCATCAGGTGGCCGCCGGGCAACTGGGGATCGGCGAGCTGGTCAGCGCCCTGTTGATCGTCACCACCCTGGTGTTTCGCATCGAAGGCATTGGCCGGGTGATGCAGACCTTCGCTGACGCCCGCTCCAGCGCCGAACGCATCTGGCACCTGCTGGATGAGCCGGCCGGCATTCGCAGCGGCACGGCCCTGCTGCCACTCACGCCCCTGGGGCTGAAGCTGGAAGAAGTCAGCGTCAGCGCTCCGGGCGGCGGCCGCAAGATTCTCGAGCACTGTTCCCTGACCCTGCAGCCCGGCGAGATCGTCGCCCTGGTCGGCGCCACCGGCACCGGCAAGAGCCTGCTGGCCAGCCTCCTGCCGCGCCTCACGGAAGTCGGCACAGGCCGCCTGCTGCTGGGTTGCGAACAGAGCGGCTGGCAGGACGTGCGCGACCTGGACCTGGACCAACTGCGGCGCCGGGTGCATGTGGTGCCCCAGGAAAGCTTCCTGTTTTCCGACACCCTGGCCGCCAACCTGCGCCTGACAGCCCCCGGCGCCAGTGATCAGCAACTGCGCCAAGGCCTGGCCCTGGCGGCTGCCGAAGATGTACTCGAACGCCTGCCCCGAGGCCTGAACAGCCGACTCGGCGATCGCGGGGTGACCCTGTCCGGCGGCCAGCGCCAGCGCCTGAGCCTGGCCCGGGCACTGCTCGGCGAGCCGGACATCCTCTGCCTGGACGATGCCACCAGCGCCCTGGACGCCATCAGCGAACGCCAGGTGTTGCACAACATCCGCCAGCTACGCCGGGACCAGGGCCGGGCCACCACTCTGCTGGTGATCTCCAGCAAGCTCTCGACCATTCTCCTGGCGGACCGGGTACTGCTGCTCCAGGACGGGCGCATCAGCGCCAGCGGCCGTCACGCCGACCTTTTGAACTCCAACGCGCACTACCGCGACCTGCTGGGAATCGACCATGGCTAACCCAATCGCCGGCAAGGCCCTGAGCGACATCGAAATAGAAGAAATGCTCGCCAGGCAGGCCCTGGACCGCAGCATGTTTTCCCGCCTGCTGCCCCTGCTGCGACCGATTCGCGCGGCCATCCTGACGGTGATCGGCATCGAGCTGCTGCTGGTGTTCACCGTCTTTCTGCGGCCCTGGTTCGTCCGTGAACTGCTGGACCATGGGTTGGTGCTCGACCAGGGGCACTGGCTGCTGGACGAGTCGCTGCTGCTGTGGCTGGGACTGGGGCTGGCAGCCAGTTGGCTGGGGCGCTTTGTCCTCGCCGGGCTGTCACAGTTCGTCGCCGGCAGCGCGGCGATCCGGGTGCTCAACGACCTGCGGATCAAGGTCTTCGCCCATGTCCAGGCCCTGAGCATCAGCTACTTCGACCAGACTCGTGCCGGGCGGATCATTTCCCGCGCCGACCGCGACGTCGACAGC
This sequence comes from Pseudomonas sp. 910_21, assembly GCF_052850735.1. Lineage (NCBI taxonomy): Bacteria > Pseudomonadati > Pseudomonadota > Gammaproteobacteria > Pseudomonadales > Pseudomonadaceae > Pseudomonas > Pseudomonas sp. 910_21. The sequence continues at coordinate 222,758 of NZ_VXCY01000006.1, forward strand.
CTGGAGCCGCTGTTGATCCAGGGGCCACCGGAGCTGTTGGGTGCCCTGCTGCGCTGCGGGCTGGCCTCGGTGATGCTGTGGCGCATCGACCCGCGATTCTTCCTCAGCCTGGCGGCCACGGTGCCGCTGCTGGCAGTGGCGACCTGGGGATTCAAGCGCATCTCCCAACGCAACTGGGCGAAGGTCGCGGAGAACCGCAGCCGTTTCACCGCGCACCTGGTGGAAAGCGTCAGCGGCGCGCGCATGCTCCAGCAATGTGGGCAGCAAGGGCGCAACTTGCAGCGCTATCGCGGCCTGCTGCAGGACTTCAATCAGGCGCTGATTCGCGGCAGCCTGCGCTCCAGCTGGTTCGCCCCGTTCACTGCCCTGCTCAGCTCAGCCGGCATGGCCGCGCTGTTGCTGGTGGGCGCCTTCGGCCTGGCCAGCGCCGAAGTCAGCGTGGGCCAGGTGGCGGAAAGCCTGTTCTACGTGTTTCTGTTTCTCGGCCCCTTGCAGGAGCTGTCCGACCTGTTCGAGCGCTACGCCACCGGCTCGGCCTCGGCCCAGCGGATCTTCCTGCTGCTCGATACCCGGCCCCAGGTCCTCGACCCGCACAAGCCACAGCCGTTGCCGCGTCCACGGGGCGACGTCAGCTTCGAACAGGTGCGCTTCGCCTATCACCCCAACAGCCCCACGCCAGTGATCCACAACCTGGACCTGAAGATCGAGGCCGGGGAAGTGCTGGCGCTCGTTGGCCCCTCGGGTCACGGCAAAAGCACCCTGGTGCAACTGCTGACGCGCTTCTACGACGTCCAGGGCGGCGCCGTGAAACTCGATGGCGTGGACATCCGGCAATTGGCCCAGCATGACCTGCGCCGGGCCGTGGGCGTGGTGCTGCAGGACAATGTGCTGTTCAGTGGCAGCATTCTCGACAACCTGCGCCTGGCGGCTCCCGACGCCGATGACTCGACCCTGATTGCCGCGGCCCGGGAACTGGGGGCCGATGAAGTGCTGGAGCGCCTGCCGCACCAGTACCACAGCGAAGTCGGGCCCCTGGGCGGGCATTTGAGCCACGGCCAGCGCCAGCTGGTGTGCCTGGTGCGCGCCTACCTGGCCAACCCGGCGGTGCTGGTGCTGGACGAAGCCACCTCGGCGGTGGACATCCATACCGAGCGGCGTATCCAGCAGGCATTGCGCCGGCTGTGCCAGGGGCGCACGGCGATCATCATCGCCCACCGCCTGGCGACCATCCGCGACGCCGACCGGATTGCCGTGATCCGTCATGGCCGGCTGGTGGAACAGGGGCCGCACCGGCAACTGATACAACGCGACGGCGCCTACGCCGCGCTGTATCAGGCCTACCTGCGCAGCGCCGAGACCGCCCCGGCCTGACCACCCATAAGGACGACGCCGATCTTGCGCCAGCCGTAGGCGCTGACTTGCCAGCGAAGGCGTCCGCAAGGACAACACAGGGCTCAAGGGCCTCTTCGCCGGCAAGCCGGCTCCTACACGGGCAGCGTTGATATGGGGGGCGGCGTATCTGTTGCGCGCTCAGCAACCGCTGCTGACGGGGTGCTGCTACAGCAGCACTGGCCCTCGCCACAGTCTCTGGCATAGCCCCTCAAACCCCACGCCTGCGGCCTCTGCGGTCCATGGCATGGCGGTTGCAATCACCCCTGACAGGCGTCTTCGCACCCGCGCGGCGCAACGCGTTACTGAATCAGGAGCACCCATGAGCACTGAATTTTTCTGGCGCCTGCCGCTGGGCACCGACGGTCCGCAGTTGAGCACCGACAAACACAATCGCGGCAATCCCCAACACCGTCCCGGGCATATCGCCCCCGGGCGCTTGCCCAATGGCGAGGCCGACGGTTTCACCTACATCGACTACATCGCTCAGGTGGCCAAGGCCGCCGAGCTCGCAGGCTTCGAGGGCGCGTTGCTGCCCACCGGACCCGAGCCGTGGATCGCCGCCGCCGCTCTGGCCCGGGAAACCCGACGCATCAAGTTTCTGATCGCCTTCCAGGCCACCTGGACCCTGCCGGCCTATGCCGCCCAGCAGGCGGCGATCCTGCAGAACCTCAGCCACGGCCGCCTGGACTGGAACATCATCACCGGCGGCAATCCGGTCAGTCAGCGAGCCAATGGCGACTACCTGGAGCACGACCGGCGCTACCAGCGCACCGGCGAGTTCCTCGACATCATCCAGGGCCTATGGGAGAACGAGCGCTTCTCCTACGACGGCGATATCTATCAACTGGAGAACGGCGCCCTGCCCCCGGGCCTGCAACATGAACGCAAGCCCGGGGTGTATTTTTCCGGTTTCTCCGACGCGGCCCTGGATGTGGCGGCCAAGCATGCCGACGTCTACCTCAACTGGGCCGAGCCCATCGACCAGCTCAAACCGCATATCGAGCGGGTCCGGGAGCTGGCGGACAAGCAAGGGCGCACGGTGCGCTTCGGCCTGCGGGTCGATCTGTTCGCCCGGGAGACCGAGGAGCAGGCCTGGGCCGATCTGCGCCGGCAGTTCGACAAGCTCGAAGGCAAGAGCAGCCTGATTGCCAAGAACTTCACCAGCGGCTCCGATTCCGTGGGCGGCGCCCGGCAGACCGCCTATCACCAGAACATCGATCGCTTCGATGACCTGATCCTCGGCCCCAACCTCTGGGCCGGCTTCGCCAAGGCCAAGCCCGGCCCTACCGTGGGCCTGGTGGGCAGCCACCAGAACATCGCCGAGCGCCTGGTGGAGTACCGCGACGCCGGTTTCTCCACCTTCATCCTGGCCGGCAACCCGCATCTGGAAGAAGCCCTGCGCATCGGCCAGGAAGTGCTGCCCCTGGTGCATCAACGCCCCGTCGCCCAGGCGACGCCCTTGCAGGCGCGTGCCTGACGCCTTAAGGAGCCCGTTCATGTCTCATCCTCTGGATACCCTCTGGTACACCCGCTGCCCGGTCCCCACGGGCCTGGGCATCGCCGTGCAGCAAGGCTGGCTGCAGGACAGCCTCGGCGCCCTGGGCACCCAGGTGCAGTCGCTGCGCGAGTCCCTCGACCAGGCCGTGCGTGAATCCCACTTCGACCACAGCCTGCGCAACTCGGTGCGCCACGGCGGCAGCATCCCGGCCCTGTGGGCCCGGGCCCAGGGCCGGGAAACCCGGCTGATCGGCCTGTCCTGGGCCGACGAGGTGCAATTGATCCTGACCCGCGCCGACAGCGGCATTCACAGCATCAAGGAGCTCAAGGGCCGGCGTTTCGGCTTGCCCGACTGGGCCGCCGCGCAGATCGACTTCACCCGCGCCCAGGCCCTGCGCGGCCTGGAAAATGCCCTGAGCCTGGACGGCCTGCAAGTGGGCGACCTGCAACTGGTGAACTACCGCTACGGCGGTACCTTCAGCGACCCGCTGGTGCAAACCCTGGCCGACACCCCGGTCAGCGTCCAGCCCGCCAGCGGCCGCAACCTGGAACTGCAGGGCCTGTTGCGCGGCGAGGTCGATGCAATCTTTCTCAAGGGTGCCAGCGCCGCCCGTCATGCCCATGAATTCGGCCTGCGCACTTTGATCGACACGGGCGCCCACCCCGACCCGCTGATCCGCTGCAACAACGGCACGCCCCGTACCCTGACGGTGGACAGTCATCTGCTGGAGCAGCACTTCGACGTCGCCAGGGGCATTCTCGGCGCGGTGCTGCGGGCCGAAGACTGGGCCCACAGGCACCCGGAAGACACCCGCCGCTACCTGGCCCGGGAAACCAACAGCAGCGAGTACTGGGTCAGCGCCGCCTATGGCGATGACGCCCATCTGCGCTTGCGCACCGGCCTCGACGAACAGGCCATCGACGCCTTGCAGGACTTCAGCGCCTTCCTGCGGCGCTGGCGCTTCATCCCGCAACAGGTCGACGTGCGCCAATGGATCGACCGCCGGCCGCTGGATGCGTTGCTGGCCACCCCTACCGCTCTGGCCGGCTGACCGCGCCAGGTTTCATGGATTCGAACTGAAGACCCTTATGAGCAAACCACTCGATACCCTCTGGTACACCCACAGCCCGGTGCCCACCGGGCTCGGCATCGCGGTGCAGTCCGGGCGACTGGCGCAAGCCTTCCTGCCCTTCGGCACCAATATCCAGTCCCTGCGCGAATCCAGCGAACGCGAGGTGCGCGAGGCTCACTACGACCACCACCTGCAGAACTCGGTGCGCCACGGCGGCAACATCCCGGCCATCTGGGCCTATTCCAGCGGCGTGCAGACCCGGGTCCTGGGGCTGTCCTGGAGCGACGAGGTGCAGTTGATCCTGACCACCGCGGAAAGCGGCGTGAAGAGCATCCGCGACCTGAAGAACCGGCGTTTCGGCCTGCCGAAATGGGCCAACGTGCAGATCGACTTCACCCGCGCCCAGGCCCTGCGCGGGCTGGAGAACGCCCTCAAGCTCGAAGGCCTGGCGGTCAGCGACGTCGAACTGGTGGATTACCCCTACGGCGGCACCTACAGCGATGAGCAGAAACAACACCTGTACGGCTCCGAAGTCAGCCTCGGGGTGACCCGCTTCAGCCGGCGCAACAACGAACTGATCGGCCTGCTGCGGGGCGACATCGATGCGATCTTCCTCAAGGGCGCCCACGCCGTGCACCTGGCCAATGAGTTCGGCCTGCAAGTGGTGGTGGACACCGGCTCCCACCCCGATCCGCTGATCCGTTCCAACAACGGCACGCCACGGACCCTGACCGTGGACACCCACCTGCTGCGCGAGCACTTCGATGCCAGCGTGAAAATCGTCGACACCGTGCTGCGCACCGAACAGTGGGCCTGGGCCAATCCCGAAGAAACCCGGCGCTTTCTGGCCCGGGAACTGAACACCAGCGAATACTGGGTGGCAGCAGCCTATGGCGAGGACGCCCACCGGCGCCTGCGCACCACCCTGGATGCCCGCTCCATCGAAGCCCTGCAGGACTTCACCGATTTCCTGCACCGCTGGCAATTCATTCCCCGGCGTTTCGACGTGCGCGAATGGATCGACTTCAGCGTGCTGGAGACGGTCATCGGTTCCACCTCCCGAGTGGCGGTGTAACCCCGCCCCACTCCCCCGCACGAACTGACGGGGGAGCTGCACATAACCACGGCACCACGCTCTGCGTAGGAGCTGGCTTGCCAGCGAAGGCGTCGGCTCAGGCGATGCATGTCTCACAGGCCTCTTCGCCGGCAAGCCGGCTCCTACACAAACAGATGCACCACGCCCCCCCGTAGGAGCTGGCTTGCCAGCGAAGGCGTCGGCTCAGGCAATGCATGTCTCACGGGCCTCTTCGCCGGCAAGCCGGCTCCTACACAAGCAGATGCACCGCGTCCCCCCGTAGGGTCGCGGTCGTTGCTGGTGTGGCAACAGTCGAGCGAGCAATCGGTGCTGCTCCAGCAGCACCAGCCAAGCAACTTCTGCTGAATCCTGCGCAGACTGTTTTACACCTTTGCATCGCAACGCTTCAGCCCCGCCAAACACCCTTCCAGAACATTCCATAAAATTATAAATAATCGTTATTTTTCAATATCTTGATCAAACTAACACTTACCCAAAAAACCCTCTAAGCCTCTTGGCACGATCTCTGCTCTAGCCCTCTTAGCGAAACTTTAAATGGGGGAGTTCAACATGCATACGCTTAATCCGATCACCAAGAGTCTATGGCTGGCACTGGCCCTCACTGGAGGCACACTCAGCCAGGGGTTGCTGGCCGCTGAAACCACCGACACCGACACCACCAGGAACAGCACCGAACCCGCCTTGAAGACGGTGACCGTCACGGCCCAGCACCGGGAGGAAACCCTGCAAGAGGTTCCGGTGGCGGTGTCGGCAGTCCAGGGCACCAGCCTGGTGACCGACGGGGTACGCAATATGGGGGACATCACCACCTTCATCCCCAATGCCTCGGCCAAGAACCCCGACGGCGACGGCCGCCCGCGCTGGTACATCCGCGGCCTGGGCACCGGTGATACCGGGGCGGCCACGGTGTTCCCGGTGGGCATCTACGCCGATGACGTCTACCTCAACGCGCCGATCGCCGGCGGCGGGCCGCTGTTCGACCTGGAGCGCATCGAGATTCTGCGCGGCCCCCAGGGCACCCTGTACGGCAAGAACACCACCGCCGGTGCGGTCAACGTGATATCCAAGAAGCCGACCTTCGACACCGACGGCTACGGCACCCTGGGCATCGGCAGCAAGAGCGAACGCATCCTCAATGGCGCCATTGGCGGCGCCCTGGTGGATGACCGGCTGGCGGCGCGGCTGTCGCTGTATTCGGAAGAGCGTGACGGCTTCCAGAAGAACCTCACCGATGACCACAGCTACGGCGACGTCGACAAGAAAGCCGTGCGCCTGCAGTTCCTGGCCAAGCTCAACCCGGACCTGGACGCCCTGCTGAAGATCCACGCCCGGGAATACAAGGGCGACGGCAGCAACGGCTCGCTGCCGGTGGGCCGCTACTACAACGTCGGCTATCAACGGCCCAACGGGCGCAATATCGCCCTCAACGTCAACGAGGACGCCAAGCTTGATCACGACGGTACCTCCCTGACCCTGAACTGGCGCCTGGGGGACTACACCCTGACCTCCATCAGCGCCTACGATTACATTCGCGGGCAGTCCACCAGCGATGCCGACTACACCCCCTACGAGGTCAACGGTGCGGCCATCAGCGACAACCGCTACAACCAGTACTCTCAGGAACTGCGCCTGGCCTCGCCACAGCAGGAAACCCTGCGCTGGCTGGCAGGGGTGCACTACTTCCATGAAGACCTGGACAGCTCGGCCAAGCGCCTCATCACCCCGGGGCCCACGCCCAACGGCACCGGTTCCAACCAGACCGGCGGCGCCACCGACTTTCGCGACCTCAACTACCAGCACAGCACCGACAGCTACGCGCTGTTCGGCAACCTGACCTACGACTTCACCGACGATTTCACCGTGACCGGCGGCCTGCGCTGGACCCAGGAAAAGAAAGACATCGACCTGGACCTGACCCAACTCACCCGGGCCACGGCCAACGGCCCGCTGATTCCCCTGGGCGCCGCCGGCAGCAACGGCAGCCGCGACGAGAGCAAGACCTGGGAAGCCTGGACCTACGATCTGACCCCGGAATACCGGATCAACGACAACGTCCGGGTGTTCTTCCGCTACGCCCACGGCTTCCGTTCCGGGGGCTTCAATACCGGGCTCTCCACCAGCCTGGCGCAATTGACCACGGTGGACCCGGAGAAACTCGACGCCTACGAAATCGGCCTCAAGTCGGAATGGTTCAACCACCGCCTGACGGCCAACGCCAACGTCTTCTACTACGACTACTCGGACATCCAGGTGAACCTGTTGACGGTCAACAACGGCGTGCTCACTACCGCCCTGACCAACGGCGCCAAGGGCAAGGTCAAGGGCGCCGAGCTGGAGCTCGAAGGCCAGCCCACCGACTACCTGCACTTGCGGGCGGCGATCTCGTTCCTGGATACCGAATACACCGACTTCAAGAACACCAACCCCAACACCGGCGCGGTCACCGGCGACTACAGCGGCAACAGCTTCGTGCGCTCGCCGCGCAACGTGGTGTCCCTGGGGGCCGACTACACCATTCCCCTGGAAATCGGCGGCAAGCTGGTGGCCGGCGGCGACCTGAGTTTCCGTGACAAGGAATACTTCCTCGCCGACCGCCAGAGCAGCGCCGACAAGACCCTGAGCCAGCCCCACTACACCCTGGCCAACACCCGCCTGACCTGGTTCAGCCCGGATGAAAAGCTCAGCGTCACCGGCTTCGTCAACAACCTCACCGACCGCCGCTACCAGGTCCATGGCCGGCCCAACGGCACCCTGGGGCAATACGTCATCACCTACGGCGACCCGCGCACCGTGGGCCTGAGTGTCACCAGCCGCTTCTGAGCCCCGCGGCGAGCCCCCGAACCCTGATTTCCGGGCTGCCGGTATCGCTAACCACCGCCCACCCCCACCGTGCAGGAGCCGGCTTGCCGGCGAAAAGGCCCGCAAGCCTTGCGCCGTCCATGACGACGCCTTCGCTGGCAAGCCAGCGCCTACCGGGGCGGACAACCCGAACCCTGATTTCCGGGCTGCCGGTATCGCTAACCACCGCCCACCCCCACCGTGCAGGAGCCGGCTTGCCGGCGAAGAGGCCCGCAAGCCTTGTGCCGTCCATGACGACGCCTTCGCTGGCAAGCCAGCTCCCACGGGCCGGTTGGGGTCATCCATTTCAGAAGGAATCCGCAGATGTTCCATCGCAATCCGTTGGCCGGCGCCGTGGCGCTGGTCGTCGGCAGCCTTGCCGTGCCCGCGTTCGCTGCCCAGACCTCAAGCAATGCCCCCGGCGCCAGCGCCGATCACCTGGATACCGTAGTGGTCCTGGGCACCCGCCGCAGTGACGTTACTGCGCTGCAAAGCGCCGCGCCGGTGGACGTGCTGTCCGCCCAGCAGTTGCAGCAGACCGGCGCCAGTGACCTGTCCGGTGCCCTCACCGCCCTGTCGCCTTCGTTCAGTTACCCGCAGTCGCCCCAGGGCGCCTTCGCCGGCTCCATCGCCCAGGGCGCTTCCCTGCGCGGCCTGGCGTCGGACCAGGTGCTGGTGCTGGTCAACGGCAAACGCCGCCACACCAGCGCCAACGTCACCCGCCAGAGCCTGGTCAACGGCCGGGGCGCCGCCGCGGTGGACTTGAGCCTGATCCCCCTGAGTGCCATCGAGCGGGTGGAGATCCTGCGCGACGGCGCGGCGGCGCAATACGGCTCCGACGCCATCGCCGGGGTGATCAATATCGTGCTCAAGGAAAAGGACGACGGCGGCAGCATCGGCTATCGCTTCGGCGGCTACGACAAGGGCGACGGCCTGCAACGCAAGCTCAGCGGCTGGAAAGGCTTCAGCCTGCCCAACGATGGTTTCCTGACTTTGAGTTTCGACGCCGGCAGCCAGGACCCGGCCAGTGACACCAACCCCGACAACCGGATCTTCTATCCCGGTTCCACCAGCACCAACACCCCCCGGGAGCAGAACAACCGCTACCGCACTTGGCGCTGGGGGGCGGGCAATGTCTCGGACCAGTACAACTTTGCCGCCAACAGCGAGTTCGGCCTGAGCGAGGGCCTGACCGCCTACGGTTTTGCCACCTATTCCCACAAGAACACCGACGCCGAAGGCTTCTTCGACCCGCCTACCACCTTGCGCAACAACTACGGCAGCACGGCCCTGCAACGCTACCCCGACGGCCGCCTGCCGATTACCCGCTACGCGCTGGAGGACTATGCCCTGACCGGCGGCCTGCGCTACGAGGACGAACGCCTGGGCAAGTTCGATCTGGCGCTGAACCACGGTGACAACAGCCTCAAGTCCGCCGACCGCAACGCCATCAACCCCAGCTGGGGCGACGCCAGCCCGGCGAAGATCTACACCGGCAAGCGCGAGGCCGACCAGACCAACCTGACCCTGGACTGGGTGCGGGACTTCCCCACCGACCTGCTGTTCAAGCCCCTGACCCTGTCGGCGGGCCTGGCCTGGCGCCAGGAGAACTATGAGCTCAGCGCCGGCGAGGCCGCAGGCTGGCAGAACGGGCCGCTGTTCAATACCGTCGACCCGATCACCGGCCGACGCATTCCCGGCTACTACTCGGGCATCACCCAGGTCGACGCCGCCTCTCTGGAGCGCAAGGTCTGGGGCGCCTATATCGACGTCGAAGGCCAGATCACCGAGAAGTTCCAGGCCGGGGTCGCGGTGCGCACCGAGCACTACTCGGATTTTGGCGACACCACCAACGGCAAGCTGTCGCTGCGCTACGACTTCACCCCGCAGCTCGCGGCTCGGGCCACTGCCAGTACCGGCTACCGAGCGCCGTCCCTGGTGCAGAGTGGGCTGTCCTCGTTCAGCGTGCAGGTGGTGGAGCAACCGCCGGGCAGCGGCAACTACGTCGAAGTGCAACAACGCACCCTGCGCGCCGACAGCCCGCAAGCCAAGCTGCTGGGGGGCAAGGCACTCAAGCCCGAAGAGTCCACCAACTACTCCCTGGGCCTGGTCTGGCGGCCCCTGGCCAACGCTTCGGTGACCCTGGATGCGTACCGGATCAACATCGACAACCGCATCACCCTGTCCGACCAGTTGCCGGCCTCGGTGGTTACGCCGATCTTTGCCGGCACCCCTTACGCCAACATCCAGAGCGCTGCCTTCTACACCAACGTCGCCGACACCCGCACCGATGGTGTCGAGCTGACCGGCAACTACCAACTGGACCTGCAGCAATGGGGGCGTCTGAACCTGTCCAGCGGTTACAGCCAGAACAACACCAGGATCACCGCCCTGCGGGACGTGGGCAACATCGCCGGCTCGCAGATTGTCGGTCGCACCACCCAGGGCCTGATCGAGGACGGCACACCGAAGAACAAGCTGACCCTGAGCGCCAACTGGCTGTATGACAGCTGGGGCCTGACCCTGGCCCAGCGCCGCTACGGGCAATGGAAAAGCCTCAATGCCAGCAACCCGACCCTGGACCAGACCTACAGTGCGCAATGGGTCACTGACCTGGACATTTCCTATAGCTTCGACAAGTCGCTGAAGCTGTCCGTGGGGGCCATCAACCTGTTCGATACCCACCCGGACAAAGCCTCCGGGGCGCAGTTGTATGGCGTGCCGAAATACTCCATCACCAGCCCCGAGGGGGCTCAGGGCGCGTTCTACTACACCAGCATCAGTTACGACTTCTGAGACCTGACTGCTGCTGGGGTGCTGCCCAGGCAGCAGTGGCTGCTGCCCAGGCATCACAATGTAGGAACCGGCTTGCCGGGGAAGAGACAATCAAGACCTGCATCGCCCTTACGGACGCCTTCGCTGGCAAGCCAGCTCCTACAGCCGTCAGATAGACCCTGCAGTTCCCCCGTAGGAGCCGGCTTGCCGGCGAAGAGGCCCGCAAGCCATGCAGCGCCTGGGGCAACGCCTTCGCTGGCAAGCCAGCTCCTACAGCCGTCAGATAGACCCTGCAGTTCCCCCGTAGGAGCCGGCTTGCCGGCGAAGAGGCCCTCAAGCCATACAGCGCCTGGGGCGACGCCTTCGCTGGCAAGCCAGCTCCTACAAAGGCGGGATGGCACAGGTCTTGCGACAGGCATCGGGTACTTCGCCGATATAAGACCTGCCATGGCTCATTCCTTGCGCTACACGTTCACTTCCCTGTCCTGGCTGATCTCGCCCCTGGCCCTGTTGCTGCTCTGGACCCTGGTAGCCGACGCCGGGATCTTTCCGCGCAATCTGCTGGTGCCACCGGCCCAGGTGCTGCAGACCTTCGAGGCGCTGCTAGCCAGTGGCGAACTGTGGGAACACTTGCACAACAGCCTGTCCCGCCTGGGCCTGGGCTTTGCCCTGGGGGCCCTCGGGGGCCTGGTGTTCGGGGTGTTGATGGCGCTGTCCAAGAGCGTCGAGGCCTATTGCGCGCCGCTGTTCCATACCCTGCGGCAGATCCCCAGCATCGCCCTGATCCCGATGTTCGTGCTGCTGCTGGGCATCGATGAAACCTTCAAGATCGTCATCGTCGCCAAGACCGCGTTCTTCCCGGTGGCCCTGGCCGCCAGTGAGGGGGTCAAGGCCATTCCCCGCAGTTACTTCGAGGTGGCCGAGGTCTACCGCCTGCGCTGGCCGACCCTGGTGCGTGAAATCGCCCTGCCCGCCGCGGCGCCGCCGATCATCACCGGGCTGCGCATCAGCCTGACCCGGGCCTGGGTGGTGCTGGTGGCCACCGAGTTGCTGGCCGCCGACAGCGGCCTGGGACAGATGATCGAAATGGCCCGGCAGATGCTGCGCATCGACGTGGTGATGGTGGGGATTCTGGTCACCGGCGTGATCGGCTTTGCCCTGGACTTTTCCTTCCGCCGCCTGGAGCAGCGTGTGCTGCGCTGGCAGACCCGTTAGGAGCCCCCGCATGACCTCTTTAATAGCCAAGTTTCGCGGCCTGTTGCTGCCCCTGTTGCTGATCGGCGGCTGGGAGTACCTGTCCCGCCAAGACGCTGCCGGGGCCTATGCCTTTGTGCCGCTCGCCACCATCGGCAGTGCCTTGCTGGAACTGCTGGGCAACGGTGAGTTGCTGGTCAATCTGCTGGCCAGTCTGGGACGGGCCAGTGGCGGCCTGATGCTGGGCACGCTGTGGGGCGTGCTGCTGGGCGCCCTGATGGCTCAGTCGACCCTGGTCAACCGCCTGGTCGGGCCGCTGTTTCACGCCCTGCGCCAGGTACCGATGCTGGGCTGGATTCCACTGATCGCCATGTGGTTCGGCAACGGCGAGTTCTCCAAGATGCTGATCGTCAGCCTGGCGGCCTTCTACCCGATGGTGCTCAACACCTACCAGGGTTTCAGCCAGGTGGAGATCCGCTACCGCGAAGTGGGCCAGGTGCTGGTGCTGGGACCCTGGCAACGGCTGCGGCATATCCTGCTGCCGGCGGCCCTGCCCAGTATTGCCACCGGCCTGCTGCAGGCCCTGGCCTTCGCCTGGGTCACGGCGGTGGGCAGCGAACTGTTCCTGTCCTCCGGCGCCGGCCTGGGCAACCTGATGATGAATGCCGAGGCTGGCTCGCGCATGGAAGTGATCGTGCTCTGCGTGCTGTGCATCGGCCTGTGCGGCTACCTGATGACCCTGCTGCTGACCCTTCTGAGCCGCCGCCTGCTGCGCTGGCGGCCAACCCGTTAAGGCCTCTCCCATGAATGCAATCGCCCAACACGCCCCACTGCAAAGCCGCCAGCAACAGTCCGGCGCCCTTGAAATCCGCGGCTTGAGCAAGCGCTACCAGATCCAGGGCCAGTCCCTGCCGGTGCTGCAAGGGATCGACCTTGCCGTGCGCCCCGGTGAGTTCATCAGCATTGTCGGCGCCAGCGGCTGCGGCAAATCCACCTTGCTGCGGCTGATCGTCGGCCTGGAAGGCGACTACCAGGGCCAGATGCTCCTGGACGGCAAGCCGGTGACCGGCACCAGCCTGGAGCGCGGCATCGTGTTCCAGGATCACCGACTGTTTCCCTGGATGACCCTGACCCAGAACATTGCCCTGGCGCTGAAGAATCACCCCCTGTCCGAGGCCGAGAAACAGCAGCGGGTGGCCGAGCATATCGCCCTGGTCAACCTGCAAGGCTTCGAGCAGGCCTATCCCCATCAACTGTCCGGCGGCATGGCGCAACGGGGCGCCATCGCCCGTGCCTTGATCAACCAGCCCAAGGTGCTGTTGCTGGATGAGCCCCTGGGAGCCCTGGATGCCTTGACCCGGGTGCGTTTGCAGCATGAGCTGCAACGGATCTGGGTGCAGCAGCGCTGCACGGTGATCATGGTCACCCATGACATTGAAGAAGCGCTGTACCTGGGGGATCGGGTGATCGTGATGGACGCGCACCCGGGGCGGATCAAGCATGAGATTCGGGTCGACCTGCCCCATCCGCGGGACCGCAGCTCAGCGGTGCTGCAAGGCTACAAGGAGCAATTGCTGGAGGAATTGGTCGGGCATTGATTGTCGGGCTGGCGCCGCGATTACGTGGGCGCCGTAGGCGCTGGCTTGCCAGCGAAGGCGTCGGCCGTTTTGGTGCAAGGCTTGCGGGCCTCTTCGCCGGCAAGCCGGCTCCTACAAGGGGAGCCGGGGTTGCGCCGGCAATACGGGGGGTCAGGCGTGGGACCAGCGTCGGTGCAGGGCGCGGGCGCAGGCGTCGAGGGCAAATCCGAGGACGCCGATCAGCAGCACCATGGCCATCAGTTCCGAGTAGGCCAGGCGATCCCGGGTGTCGAGGATGAAATAGCCCAGGCCAGCGCTGACACCGAGCATTTCGCAGGGCACCAGGACGATCCAGAGGATGCCGATGGACAGTCGCACCCCGGTCAGCACATGCCCCACCACGCCCGGCAAGATCACCTTGCGCAGGGTTTCCCAACGGGTGGCGCTGAGGCTGCGGCTCAGTTGCAGCCAGCGCGGGTCCAGTTGGCGCACACCGGCCGCGGTATTGAGCAGGATCGGCCACAGGGCGGCGAACGCCAGGAGGAAGTAGATCGGTTGGTCCCCTACCCCCATCAGCATCACCACCACGGGCATCCAGGACAGCGGTGAAATCATCCGCAAGAACTGGAACGCCGGGGTGGTGGCCGCCTCCAGGTGCCGGTAGCTGCCCACCAGCAGACCCAGGGGCACGCCGATCAGCAAGGCCAGGAGCAGGCCCACGAGGATGCGCTTGAGGCTCACTGCAATGTGTTCATACAGCTCGGCGCGACCCAGCAGCTCCAGCAGGCTGGCGAAGGTCGCTTCGGGTGAGAAGCGTGCGGCGAGCCCGTCGCCGCCGCCCAGCAGATGCACCCCCAGCCACCAGCCCAGCAACAGGCTCGACAGCCCCGCCAGGCCCAGGCCCCAGTGACTCAGTGCCGAAGGTTGCTTGTCCATCAGAGACCAAACTCCTCGCTGCGCTCAAAACTCTCCGCCAGGCCGAAGGCCTTGAGCCCGCCCACCGAAGCAATGGCGTTGCGCACGAAGCGCTCGTCCACCAGATCCTGGGCGGTGTGCGCCGGGTCGAGGCCGGCGAGAAAGCCCTTGTCGCCCTCGATCAGGGTGTCCTTGAGGCGCTTGACCAGCTCTTGGGTATAGCTGGGGAACGGATACGGCTGGAAGTCGATGCGCGACTCGTCCCAGTGGCTGTGCTGAATCGCGCCGCTGGCCAGGTAGGCCTCGCGGTCGCTGGCCGCCGGCGCCAGCACCCGTTTGAGCACTTGCGGCGCATGGGGTGTGTAGCGGTTGCTGCCGTCCTTGGACAGCAGCTGCGCCGCCTCGGCGCGGTGATCCCGGGTCCAGAGCTGGGCCTTGACGATGGCGTTGACCACTTTCTGCGACCACTCGGGGCGGTTGTTCAGGTCATGCTCGTGCATGAATACCACGCAGCAGGCGTGGTTGCGCCAGACATCCCCGGTGAAGCGCTGCACCCGGCCGACCTTGAGTTCCTCGGCCAGGGCATTGAAGGGCTCGGCGACGATGTAGCCGGCAATGCGTTTGCTGGCCAGGGCCGGAGGCATGTCCGAGGGCGGCAGCACCAGCAGGTTGACCTCGTTGGCGCCCAGGGTGCTGCCGGCGGCCTTGCTCACCGGCACCAGGCCGTTGTCGCGAAACAGTTGCTGCACCACCACGTTGTGGATCGAGTACCAGAACGGAATCGCCACCGACTGCCCCGCCAGTTGCTTGACCTCGGTAATGCCCGGGGCCACGGTCAGGCCGGAACCGCCGACGTGGTTCCAGGCCACCACCTTGGCCGGCACCCGACTGCCGTAGCGGGCCCAGACGGTCATCGGCGACAGCAGGTGGATCACGTTGACCTGCCCGGAAATGAACGCCTCGATCACCTGGGCCCAGCTGCGCAGCAGCACCGGGCGTTCGGCCTGGATGCCCTCGGCCTCGAACAGGCCGTTGTTATGGGCCACCAGCAAGGGCGTGGCGTCGGTGATCGGCAGGTAGCCGATGCGTACCGGCGCATCCGGCTCCTGGGCGGCGCGGGCGTGCAGGCTGTTGAGCAGCGGCAAGGCGCCGCCGGCGGTCAGCAGCGCGCTGAGTTTGAGGAAGTCACGACGCGTGTGAGTGAAGTCGTCCAGGCACATGGTCAATCTCCGACGGTGCAGGCAATGGGGAATTAAGGGGATTGCGGCTCGCCCGCCGAAGGGTTTTGAGAATCTCGATACGCAGGGCGCCCAGTTCCTCGATCCGCTCGGCACGGGGCGCCGGCAGGTCGATGTGCCACTGGCCGAGGGTGCGCGCCGGGCTGTTACCCAGTAGCAGCACCCGATCGGACAACAGCAGGGCTTCGTCGATGTCGTGGGTGATCAGCAACGCGGCCGTGCGCTGTTCGCCGATCACCTTGAGCAGCAGTTGCTGCATGTCGGCCCGGGTCACCTCGTCCAGGGCGCCGAAGGGTTCGTCCAACAGCAAGACTTGCGGCTGCCGGGCCAGGCAGCGGGCCAGTGCGGTGCGCTGGGCCATGCCGCCGGAGAGCTGGGCCGGATACTGCCGACGAGCGTGGTCCAGGCCAACGGCGCTGATGGCGTGGTCGATACGGGCCTGGCGCTGCCCCTGGCTCAGGTGCGGCTGGCGAGCAAAATCCAGGCCGAAGGCGACGTTGTGCTCCAGGGTCAACCAGGGCAACAGACTGGGGTCCTGGAAGGCCACCGCGACCCGAGGGTGAGGTCCGCTGAGCACTTCTCCCAACAGGCTGACCTGCCCCTTGTGGGGCTGCTGCAGGCCGGCCAGGACCCGCAACAGGCTGGACTTGCCGACCCCGCTGGGGCCGAGGATCGACACCACTTCGCCGGCTTGCAGTTGCAGCTCGAAGTCTTCCAGCACCGTGTGCCAGCCCTCGGCCCCGGGATAGCCCAGGCTGATGCTCTGTGCGTTCAACAACGGGCTCATGCTGCGTTGCGCGCCTGGCGCTGCAGTTCGGCACGCAATTGCACCAGGCTTGGCGTGACGATGGGCACAAAGGCCGACTCGCGCCAGCGCCGGGCAAAGCCGCTGCCGAATTCGTTGAGGTAGGCCTTGCCGCCACTGGCCTGCAACTCCAGTTGCACGGCGTTGGCAGTGGCCTCGGCCAAGGCGATGCGCACCCGGAACAGCGCTCCGGGCTGGGTCAGGAAGCGCCCGTCGAGCAGACCGCTCTTGAGCTCGGCAACGGTCTGTTCCAGGTGCTGGCGCTGCTCGTGCAACGGCTCCATGAGGATCGAGCGGGCGCCCTGGACATGGTTTTGCACTTCGCTAAGAGCCCGGCGCGCCAGGCCGATGGCCAGGGCACATTGCAGACCGAGAAAGGCCGGGCGCACGGCCGGCAGGAATACCCGGGCGTCCTCGTGCAGCAGCCAATCTCGCGGGACCTGCACCTGGCTCAAGTCCAGGGCTGCAGTGTTGCTCGACTGCAGGCCCATCAGTTGCAGATCGTCGGAGCGCTGCAGCCCTGGCAAGGCGTCGGGAATCGCCAGAATAAAGGGCGCACCGCCCTCCTCGTGCTCGATGGCCGCCGCCACCACGAAACCGCTCTTGCGCAGGTTGGTGACCCAGTGCAGGCGGCCGTTGAGGCTCCAGCCCTGGCCCTGGTCCCGGGCCTTGACTTGCAGCGCCTCGATCCCGGACAGGAACTTCATGGCGTTGGACAGCCCGGTGGCTCCGGCCAGCTCGCCACTGAGCAGCGATGGCAGCAAGCGCTCACGCAGCGCCTGGTTGGGACTGTGCAGCAGGTATTCGATAAAGGCCCGCTGGCCCCAGAACACAAAGGCGGCCGCCAGGGAGTGACTGGCCACCGCGGCCATGACTTCCAGGGCATCGGTCAATTCACCGCCGCTGCCCCCCTGCTCCTGGCCGATGCCGACCCGCAGCACATCGGCCCCGGCCAGTCGGGCGAGTACCTGCTGGGGATCGCAGTGACCCTGGTCCAGCGCCTGGGCCTGGGCATCCAGCCATTCACTCAAGTGTGCACTGAGCATGTGGTTTTCTCCTTGAAGGGGCGCCGTTGGATAACCGGCGCCTTGAATCATTGACCTTGGGCGGACCAGCGATACTTGGCCAGCTCGGGGTTCAGTTCGGTCCCGGCGAACACGTTGGCAAAATTGCACAGGGTCGCCAGGCTGATGCCCAGGATCACTTCCAGGGCGTTGCCTTCGCTGTACCCTGCGGCCTTGAACCGGGCATAAACCGGGTCGCTGACCTTGCCCCGGGTGGCGATCACTTCCCGGGCGAAATCCGCCAGGGCTTCCAGGCGGGCCTCGGGCAAGGTGCTCTGTTCACGCAGGGCGCTGACCACCGGGTCCGGGAGTCTGGCCTTGTTCAGGGCGACCGCGGTATGACCTGCGACACAGAAATCGCAGCCATGGGTGGTGGCGGCGATCAACTGCACCACTTCCCGCTCCGCCAGGCTCAGCTCGGCCTTGGCATTGAGGCCCGAGACCGTGACGTAGGTTTCCAGGGCCGCCGGGGCGTTGGCCAGGATGCCCAGCAGGTTGGGGATGTAGCCGGAATTCTTCAGGGCATTTTCAAGAAATGGCCGGGCGGCTTCTGGGGCGCTGTGCAAGGTGTGTAGAGTGACGCGGGACATGGAGTGGACTCCTGCTGTGTAGGTGTGCGTCAAGTCTGTTGGTTATAAGAATTCCGATCCATATTCTAAAGTAGCGATTACTTGCTCCTGAGTGTTTCCCTTAGATGATTTCATCAAGCCCCTTGGTTGATTGGTTATTAGAAAGCCTGGAACTGGACGCCAGCCTGTTTCATGTCGGGCGCTACTGCGGTGGCTGGCACGCCAGCACTCAGGGGCTGGCCCGGGCCAGTTTCCACCTGATCGTCCAGGGTCATTGCTGGCTGCACCTCGATGGCGTGCCCGAGGCGCTGCGCCTGGACGCCGGGGATGCGGTGTTTCTACTACAGGACCTGGGCTATCGACTGTCCAGCGCCCAACAGTGCGAAGCGGCGCAGCAACTGCCGCGCATGACCATGAGCGCCCTGGATGCCACTGCCCAGGATGGCGTGGGCCTGGTCTGCGGCTTCTTCCACTTCAAGTCGGGATTGTCTTCGCTGATCATCGACGGCTTGCCGGGCTGGCTGATCCTGCGGGCCGGCGATCCGTCCCTCAGCGCCGCCCGTGCGCTGTTCCAGCTGATTCTCGACGAGTGCCAACGCACCCCGGCACCGTCCTCGGCCTTGCTGGAGCGCCTCAGCCATCTGCTGTTCCTCTATGTGCTGCGTCAGCAGGTCAGCGCCAACCAGGACCTCGGCGGCCTGGTGGCCCTGGCCCGCCACCCGGGGTTTGCCCCGCTGCTGGAGCAGTTGATCCAGCAACCCGGCCAGCCTTGGCCTCTGGAAAGCATGGCGGCCCTGACCGGGTTGTCGCGTTCGGCGTTTTTCAAGCGTTTCAATGAACTGGCCGGTCAGTCCCCTGGGCAGGTGCTGCTGGCCCTGCGCATGCGCCACGCCTGCCAGTTGCTCAAGGCCAACCAGACCGTGGAGCAGGCGGCGGCGAGCGTGGGTTATCAGTCCATCGCCGCGTTCACCCGGGCCTTCACCAAGGCCGTGGGCCTACAACCTGGGGCCTATCGCAAGCAGCATGAAGGGCGCTGATTCAGGCTTCAGGGCACTACCGGGCAGTCCGCCGCCCGGGGCCGGCGCAGTACCAGGGCACTGAACACCGCGGCAAGCAAGGTGATGCCCGCCAGGACCTGCAACAGGCTGGCGAAGGCATTGCCGTAGAGTTGCTCCATCCTCGGCAGCCCCTGGGCGAGGGACTGGACGCCGGACATATCGCCCATGACCATGGCGTTGGCGGCGCTCTCAAGGCGGACGCCGTCAATGGCTTCCAGCGTGGCGCCATCGGCCATTTCGCGCCACAGGAATGCCTTGAGCAAGGCCAGCCCCCCCGCCACGCAGATGGCTTCGCCACAGGCGCGCATGGTGGTGAAGATGCCGGTGGCCATGCCGGCCCGCTCCACCGGCACCTGACTGATGGCCAGATCGTCCATAAGCCCCCAGGGCAGGCCCGTGCCGATGCCGATCACCAGCAGCGGCCAGACCATCGACATCCCGGCCTGCCCCACCGGCACCTGACTGAGCCAGAGCAGACCGCCAGCGGCAATGAGCAGGCCCAGGCATGCAAGGGCGCCGGCGCTGACCCAGCGCGTCAGCAGTGCCGCACTGAAGGGCACTATGGCCATCGGTGCCGACAGGGCAATCATCAGCACCCCGGCCTGCCATTCACTCAGGCCCTCGGCACCGATCAGGCGTAGCGGCAGGATGATCAACAGCACGATAAAGCAGGCGGCCGTGGCCACCGGCAGGAGCTGAATGCCGACAAAGCGCCGATAGCCGAACAGCCGCAGATCCAGCATCGGTCGCCGCTGCCGTTGCTCCACCCGGATGAAGGCCCCTAACCAGAGAACCGCGCCGGCCAGCAGGCCCCCGACCTCGAAGCTGCCCAGGCCGTGTTGGGGAATCTGCATGATGGCAAAGGTGAGAAACACCAGGAAGGCGCTGAATGTCAGGCTGCCGAGCTTGTCCAGGCTGCCGGCCTGTGGGTCGCGGCTTTCCTGCATGCGCGGTACACCAAGGGTCAGTACCGCGATGCCGATCAGCGCCCCGAGGAGAAAGATCGCCCACCAGCCCAGACCTTGTACCAGGGCCCCGGCGATCACTGGCCCCGAAGCCAGCCCCAGGCCAAAGGCGCTGCCCAGCAGACTGAAGGCCTGGGTCCGCGCCCGCCCTTCAAACACTTGGGCCAGGGACGCCGCGCCGGCGGACATGGCCAGGGCGGCGGCGATGCCCTGCAGGCCGCGCAACAGGTCCAGCACCAGCACATTGGGCGAGAAGCCGATCACCAGCGAGAACAGGGTGAAGCTGGCCATGCCCAGGGTAAAGATGCGTTTGCGCCCATAACGGTCGGCCAGGGTTCCGGCCACCATCACCACGCTGCCAAAGCTCAGGGCGAAGGCGTTGATGACCCAGGCCAGGGCCAGAGGGCTGCCCCCCAGGGCACGCTCGATGGCCGGCAGTGCCATGGCCGGACCGGTGTACTCCAGGGGCAGGATCAAACCCGCCGCACACACGGCGAACAGCACCCAGTAACGATCGGCAGAAGATATGCAGGGGGGGATCGAGGACATGGCAGGGATTCCGGATAACAGGGACTGCGATGCTATTGCTGCACTTTACGCATTGACATGTCCGCAACATCAAAAGCAAATTGCGCCATGCGCAAAAATCAAGACAACGCCGCTTGGCGAATATTCTTCCGGGTGGTGGAGCGTGGCAGCCTGACGCTGGCCGCCGAGGACCTGCACCTGGAACCCTCCTCCGTCAGCCGTCAGCTCACCGCCCTGGAGCGGCGTCTCAACAGCCAATTGCTCAATCGCAGTACCCGCAAGATCAGCCTGACCACGGTCGGCACCCGGGCTTATGAGCAGATGCGGCCGCTGATCGAGGAAATGGATGCCCTGCTGGCCGGCCTCGATCAACAGCAGACGACATTGTCCGGGCGGCTGCGGGTCAGTGCCCCGGTGGCCCTCGGGGAGCGCCATGTAGCCACCTGGCTGGCGGCCTTTCAGCAGCGCCACCCGCACATCGTCCTCGATCTGCTGCTGTGCGACCGGGCCCTGGATCTGATGGCCGAGGGCATCGACCTGGCATTGCGCGTCGGCCACCTGCCCGCTTCGTCCCTGGTGGCCCGTCCCCTGGGAGCGTTGTCCCATGGACTGTACGCCAGCCCCGGCTACCTGCAGACCCACGGCACGCCGCAACATCCCGGGGACCTGCCGGCCCATCGGGCGCTGATCTATTCCTGGATGACCGAACACAGCCCGAGCCAACTGACACTGACCCGCCAGGGCCAGGTGGAGAACGTCGAGCTCAATGGCAGTTTCTATCTGAATAACGTCGGCGCCATACGGGCCGCATTGCTGGCTGGGGCCGGCCTGCATGCCGGGCCGGACTGGTTGCTCGACGAAGCGTTGCAACGGGGCGAATTGCGCCGGTTGCTGCCGCAATGGCAATTGCCCGCGCTACCGGTGAACCTGCTGCGTCTGCACAGTCGCTTCGTCCCGGAGCGGGTCAGCGCCCTGAGCGACTGGCTGGCCGAGTGCTGGCAGCAACTGCCCGGCCCCAGGCCGCCCGTGACTTGAGGACTCAGCGGCGGTGCGCCAGGGAGCGTACCAGCCTGTCGCCGCAGCTCTGTACTCCCTGCACCAGCAACACCAGGACCAGCACCGTGGCCACCATGATCTGGTTGTTGAAACGCTGATAGCCGTAGCGGATCGCCAGGTCGCCCAGGCCTCCGCCGCCGATGACCCCGGCCATGGAGGAGAAGCCGATCAGCATCACCAGGGTCAGGGTCAGCCCCGCCAGCAGGGCCGGCAAGGCTTCCGGCAGCAGCGCCTTGAAGATCACATGACCGATATGCCCGCCCATGGCCAGGATCGCTTCGATCCGGCCCTTGTCCACTTCATCCAGCGCGTTCTCGACGATCCGCGCGAAAAATGGAAAGGCGCCGATGGTGATGGGCACCACCGCTGCGGTGCTGCCCAGGGTGGTGCCTACCACCAGCCGGGTCAGGGGAATCAAGGCAATCAGCAGCACCACAAAGGGCAAGGAGCGCCCCAGGTTGACCAGGGCCCCCAGCAGGCGATTGATCCGTGGCATGGGGGACAGGCCGCCCTTGCGGCTGACGAATAGCAGCACGCCCAGAGGCAGGCCGATCAACACCGTGAACAAAGAGGCCAGGAGCACCATGTACAGGGTTTCGCCAGTGGCGTTTATCAGCAGTTGCGCCAGTTCCTGCCAATCAATACTGCGGTTCACAGGCGTTCACTCCGGATGCCTCGCTGGGCCAGGGCCGTCAGCAGTTGCTGGAATTTGCCGACGTCGGCACCGGCGGCTGCGATGCGCAGGCGCCCTACCCGCCGGCCGCCCACCGACTCGACACCGCCGGCCAGCACCTTGAGTTCCAACGCCTGCTGGCGACTCAGTTGCGCAAGCAGCGGCGCGGCCCGCTGGTTGTCGAAGAACGTCAGCTCGGCCTCGGGCTGGTTGCCGTTGAACGGCAGGTTGTAGCCCGGCAGCAAGGCGCGGCCCAGGGCCGATTGCGGGTCCGCGAGCAACTGGGCAATCGGACCGCACTCCAGCAAGCGTCCCTGGGCCAGGGAAGCGGCATGGCTGCAGATGGATTTGACCACTTCCAGCTCGTGGGTGATCAGCACGATGGTCAGCCCCAGTTCGCGGTTGATTCGCGCCAGCAGTTGCAGGATCGAGGCGGTGGTTTCCGGGTCCAGGGCGCTGGTGGCTTCATCCGACAGCAGATAACGGGGGCCGGCGGCCAGGGCTCGGGCAATCCCTACCCGCTGCTTCTGGCCGCCGGACAGTTGGGAGGGAAAGGCCTGGGCCTTGTCGCTCAACCCCACCAGATCCAGCAGTTCCCGGACCCGGGCCTGACGTTGCGGCCTGCCCAGGCCGGCGATTTCCAGGGGTACTGCGACGTTGTCCTGCACCGTGCGTGAATGCAGCAGGTTGAAACCCTGGAAGATCATGCCGATGCCCTGGCGCTGCCTGCGCAACTGGCCTTCGGACAGCGTGCCGAGGTCCTGGCCATCGATCAGGATGCGCCCACTGCTGGGGCGTTCCAGCAGGTTCAGGCAGCGCAGCAGGGTCGACTTGCCGGCGCCGCTGCGGCCGAGAATGCCGTAGACCGCGCCATCGGGAACCGTCAGTGACACCCGATCCAGGGCCGGTGGCTGGCCCTCGCCATAGACCTTGCTGACCTGCTCCACCTGGATCATGGCTGGCGATCCGCAACCGGGAGCACCGAGCCCGAGTAGGTCTCGGTTATGTATTGGGCCACTTCAGGAGAACGCAGGTCTTTGGCCAACTGACGGATGCGCGGGTCGTCCTGCAGCTGGGGGGTGGTCACCAGGATATTGGCGTAGGGATTGTGCTCGGCCTTCTCCAGCCCCAGGGCATCCTTGGCCGGCACCAGGCCGGCTTCCAGGGCGTAATTGCCGTTGATGACCGCCAGGTCGACATCTTCCAGGGCCCGGGGAATCTGCGGCGATTCGATTTCCAGGATCTTCAGTTGCCTGGGGTTGTCGGCGATGTCCTTGGGGGTGGCCTGGTCACGAGCCGGATCGCTGAAGCCGGGCTTGAGGCGGATCAGTTGGTAGCTCTGCAACAGGTACAGGGCGCGGCTGAGGTTGGTGACATTGTTGGGCACCGCCACTGTGCCGCCCTGAGGCACCTGATCGAAGCTCTTGTGCCGCCGGGAGTAGATGCCCAGGGGTTCGATGTGCACGCTGGCGGCCACCGCGAACGGCTGGCCCAGGGCCTGTTCCTGAGACTTGAGATAAGGCAGGTGCTGGAAGTAGTTGGCGTCCACGTCGCCGTGGGCCAGCAACTCATTGGAGTTCACGCCGTTGGGAATCTCGATGATCTGCAACGCCAGCTGCGGGTCGAGTTTCTGCACATACGCGAGGATCTGCGCGTGGGGCACCGGGTCTGCCGCGACCCGCAACGGCTGCGCGGCAACGGCCGGCAAGAGCTGACCCAGGCCGGTCAGCAGCGCCAGGGCAAACAGGTTCTTCTTCAACATGGTGATGTCCTTGGGTCGGCGAATCGGGGGTCAGGCACTCAGGGCCTTGGGTACCAGGGCATCGGGGTAGAAGCGCTGGGCGACGTCGGGGTGGGAGCGCAGGCGCCCCTTGAGGTAGTTCCAGCCCACCTCACGAAACAATGGATTGTCCGGATCGCTGGCCGGGCCCCGGGCTTCCTGCAACAGCGCTGCGGGCAAGGGGTACAGCGGCACTCGGGCGTCGAGTTGGGCGCCGAGGAAAAAGGCAATGGACAAGCGATCGCGATCCGCCGGTGGCGAAAGTACCCGATGCACCGTGGCCCGCAGGTAGCCATGGGTGGCCAGCTCCAGCAGCTCGCCGATGTTCACCACCAGGGTGTTGTCCCTGGGGAGCGCGTCGATCCAGCGGCCCTCTTGCACTTCCACCTGCAGACCGGCCTGCTGGTCCTGCAGCAGAAAGCTGAGGAATCCGGAGTCCTTGTGGGCGCCCACGCCCTGGTTGCTTTGCCCCGGGGCGTGGCCGGGATAGCGGATCAGCTTGATGTGTTCGTTGGGCCGTTCGCCGTACAAGGGATCGAAGGCGTGCTCCGGCAATGACAGGGCCTGGGCAAAACCTCGCAGCAGGCGCAGGGACATGCGGGTCATTGCCTGCTGCCATTCCAGCAACAGGGGCTTGAGCTGCGGCAACTGTGCCGGCCACTGGTTGGGCCCTTGCAAACGGGCCCAGGGCGGGCTTTGCGGGTCCAGGGGCAAGGCCTGGCGCTCGGCCCCCAGGTCGAACTGCTCGCGCAGGTCCGGCTGGCCCCGGGTGATCTCCGAGGCCGCTCGGTTATAGCCGCGAAAATGCGCTGAATGGATCATGCCCACCGCCGCCTTGTCGGCGTCGGGCAAGGCAAAGAAGGCCCGGGCCTGATCCTGCACCCGACGCAGCAGGCCACTGTCGATGCCGTGCCCGGTGAGGTAGAAGAACCCGACATCCCGCGCCGCCTGGCGCAGGCTCTGGAGAAAGGCCTGGCGCTGCTCCGGGTGACCCTCCAGCTGGCTCAGGTCGAGCACAGGTAACGCGGTGATATCCAGCGAGTGCGGCATGTTTCACTCCCCTGTGAGTTGACGACGTCCGAGGTGCGTGGCTCAGAGCTTGGCGATGGACACTTCGGTGGATTTCACGAAGGCGATCACCTCACTGCCGATCTTCAGTTCCAGGTCGCGCACCGAGCGCGTGGTGATCACCGAGGTGACGATGCCCGAAGCGGTCTGCACGTCGATTTCCGAAACCACCTGGCCTTCGTGGATCTCCTTGATCACGCCTTTGAACTGGTTGCGTACGTTGATCGCTTGAATGGTCATGCTGAAAAATCCTCTGCTGGCACCGGACTCTGAAATTGAGCGGCTGGTGACAAACATGCACCTTTGGCCAAAGCCTTCAAAGGAATAAATAATTAGTATTTTATTCCTTTTGAGAATATGAGATCTCTGCCCTCTTCGCTGATTTTCAGCGTTCGAGTACATCGGCGTGCCCTTGACCGTTGCCGGCGGCTTTGTTTCCCTGTGCCTGCACAGTCAACGCGTGACAGACACCAGGAGGCAGCCATGCGCACGCTGAAACTCGCGGACACACAGGTTCCGGTCATTGGCCAGGGCACGTGGCGGATGGGCGAGGATCGCCGGCAGCGGGACCAGGAAATCGCGGCACTGCGTACCGGTATCGACCTGGGCATGAGCCTGATCGACACCGCGGAAATGTATGGCGAAGGCGGCGCCGAGGAAGTGGTCGGCCAGGCCATTGCCGGCCGCCGTGATCAGGTGTTCCTGGTGAGCAAGGTGTATCCCCACAATGCCAGTCGCAAAGGCCTGCCACTGGCCTGCGAACGCAGTCTGCAACGCCTGGGTACCGAGGTCATCGACCTGTACCTGTTGCACTGGCGCGGCCAATATCCGCTGGCGGAAACCATCGAGGCCTTCGAGCGGCTGCGGGAAGCCGGCAAGATTCGCCGCTGGGGGGTCTCCAACTTCGACGTGGCCGACCTGGAGGAGCTTGATTCGCCGGTCTGCGCCACCAATCAGGTGCTGTACAACCTGGAATCGCGGGGTATCGAGTTCGATTTGTTACCCGCCTGCCAGCAGCGACGGATGCCGCTTATGGCCTATTGCCCGATCGGTCAGGGCGGCGCCTTGCTGGCCGAACCGGTATTGCAGCAAATTGCCCGGAACCACGGTGTCACGTCAGCCCAGGTGGCCCTGACCTGGTTGCTGCGACAGGACCAGGTGCTGGTGATTCCCAAGGCAGTGCGCCCGGCGCACCTGCGTCTCAACGCCCAGGCCGGCGAACTGCAACTGGAACCCCAGGACCTGCAAGCCCTGGATCAAGTGTTTACTCCGCCTCGGCGTAAACAGCGCCTGGAGATGGTTTGATACCGCTATAACGGAATAAGAAATTTTCAACCTCAGGAAAAGTTGCAAAAAACTAATCGTAGGAAAATGGTTCAGAGAAAAGTTGCTATTTCAGACAAACAACTAAGTTCCCGATAAACACCATAAAACTACTTTGTACCCAGTTATTTAAGAATTGTCTGATCCCTGCTTGGCATGCCCCCCAATTACAGTTGGCGCATGAGATTAAAAAGCTACCTGCATCAGATCAATCCCCTTTTTTCCAGTCCTGAAGCAGCCCGTCGGCTGCTTCGTGTCGTGGCGCTGATTTTTTTGATCGGCCTGCTGGGCGCCGTTTACAACTTCTTGCGCTCAAGCATCAGCAACGAACTGTCACAACGGCGCAGCTACATGAGCAGTGCCATTGCCGAAGCCCAGACATTCTTCACCAGCCGCGAAGCCCTGCTGGAAAGTCTGAGCCTGTCCGCCGTACACAAATCCCGGCAGAACGAAATCTATGCGCCCAGTGCAGACTCGGCTGAGGAAATCCACTTGCAACTGGGGACCCCGGGAGAAAACCAATGGGGGGTCTGGCTCACCCAGCGCATGCGCGACTACCTGAGAAACAAACAGCTGAACCTGCTCTATGTCCACGGCGGCGAGCAACCTCAGGTGCAACGCCTGTTCAGCACTCAGCCTGAAGGCGCCTATCTGCCCGGACCGCTGCTGGCCAAACTGGCCACTCTGAAGTTTTCCGAAGTGCCGCCGGGTGAAGAATTGTGGCTGATGGACCACTCCTCAAGTGCTGCCCAGTTGTACATTTTCACTCGCCTTGACGAACGCTTCGCCAACTCTGGCTGGCTGGGCCTGGAGATGGATGGCAAGAGTGTCTCCGCCGCCCTCAGCGACCAGAGCGCCGGGGATTTCATGATGTTCAATTCCCAGGGCGGGCTGATTTTCAGCAGCACCCCCAGCGCACAACTGAGCGAGGACGTGCAGCAGGTCAAGGGCGACAGTTTCTTCGGTTTTCTCGGTGGCCGCTGGTGGCCTGACCACCTGGTGATCCGCAAGCAACTGGGGTCATCGGATTGGCAACTGGTGTATTCCTTCGACTTGCACAATCTGCTCAAGAGTCTTTGGCCGCAATTGCTTGTGGCCTTGCTCATCAGCCTGTTCGGCATGGCCCTGATCAGCTTCTTGACCCACTGGGTCGAAGTCCGCCTGATCGCTCCGGCGCTGGACCGGATCCAGGCCCTGATCGAAAGCGAAGCCTTCAGCCGCGACGTGATCCAGATCGCCCCGGTAGCCCTGTGCGTACTGCGCCGCAGCGATGGCCGGGTGGTGCTGGAGAACACCCTGTCCCAGCAATGGCTGGGCAACGGCACCGAGCGCGATCAACTGTGTGCCGGGTGGATCGAGCAGGCCTTCGATCCCAACCGGCCCAATAGTTCGGATTACTTTGAAACCGCCGATGGTCGCCATCTCTACCTCAGCTCGGCACCGACCCGCTACAACGGCGAAGACGTGCTGTTCTGCGCCTTCAGCGATATCAGCGCACGCAAGCAGATCGAAGCGGCACTGGAAGAAGCCAAGCGCCTGGCCGATACCGCCAACGAAGCCAAGACCCTGTTTCTGGCCACCATGAGCCACGAAATCCGCACACCGCTGTACGGCGTGCTCGGCACCCTCGAGCTGCTCTCCCGGACCCATCTGGACAACCAGCAGAAGGACTACCTGCGGGCCATCGAAGGCTCCTCCGGCACTCTGCTGCAACTGATATGCGACGTGCTGGATGTGTCCAAGATCGAGGCCGGGCAGCTGGCCCTGGAACTCAGCGAATTCTCTTCCCTGGACCTGGTGCACGAGATCATCCAGGGCTACGCCGCTGCCGCCCACGCCAAGGGTCTGCAGTTCTATGCCTGCGTGGACCCGCAGTTGCCGGAAGTGCTCCTTGGCGATGTCACGCGGATCCGCCAGATCCTCAGCAACCTGCTGAACAACGCGGTCAAGTTCACCGACTCGGGCCGCATCGTCCTGCGAGTCCGGGTGGACAGTCGTGACGGCGAACGCAGCAACATCCTCTGGCAGGTATCCGACACCGGACGCGGCATCGCCCAGGACGACCAGACGCTGATCTTCGAGCCCTTCTACCAGACCGAGGGCAACACCAATGTCATCGCCGGCACGGGCCTGGGCCTGCCGATCTGCCAGCGCCTGACACAATTGATGAACGGCAACATCCGCATGGTCAGCGAACTCGGACTGGGCAGCAGCTTTACCCTGACCCTGCCCCTGGAAGCCTGTTCCATGCTGTCCAGCGCACCCCTGATCAGCCCGTTGCTGCCAGAAATGATCTATGTGGTGTCCCCGGTACGCGAACTGGCGGAATCCGTGGCCGGCTGGTTGCGGCGCTGGGGCGCCCGGGCCCAGTTCAGCCTGCCCACTCAGTCCGATCGCAGCCGGGGCAACGTGCTGATCGAGCTGCATCCAGGGATCGTGGAGCATCGCCTGGAGCCCGACTGGCAAGGCCCCCTGGTGCTCACCAGTGGCGACGGCCACAACGAACCACGGATCCGTGGCGGCAGTTGGCAGGTCAACACCAACAACCTGCGGGCGATCCACCAGGCGGTGAGCCAGGCCCAGGGCGTCTGGGTGGCACAGAGCGAGGAACACTCCGACAGCCGCGAACTGAAAAAACTCAGCCTGCATGTGCTGGTGGCCGAAGACAACGTGATCAACCAGTTGATCCTCAAGGACCAGTTGGAGGAGCTGGGCTGCAGCGTGGAACTGGCCTCGAACGGAGAAGAGGCCCTGTCCATCTGGAGAACCGGACACTTCGACGTGGTGTTGACCGATGTGAACATGCCGAAGCTCAACGGCTATGAATTGGCCAAGGAGCTTCGACGTCAAGGCTGTTCGATCCCGATCATCGGGGCGACGGCCAATGCAATGCGCGGAGAAGAAGAGCTCTGTCTTGCAGCCGGGATGAACCACTGCCTGGTCAAGCCCTTTGCATTAAGAGCGTTGTTCAACTATCTGGCGCCCTATGAAAGAGCCCCTCATGAAGTCCTGTAGCATTTTGATCGTCGAAGATCAGCCGTTTCAGTACATGTACCTGCAACACTTGTTCAACGAGCTGGGGCCTTACCAGCTGGAGGTCGCGAGCAACGGTTCCGAGGCTCTCGAGCGCCTCAAGCAACGTCATTTCGACCTGGTACTGACGGATCTGCTGATGCCTGGCATGGACGGTGTGCAATTCATCCAGGGCCTGGCCACGCACCGCGTGCGCCCGGCCCTGGCAATCATGAGTGCCTCTTCCCGGCGCATGCTGATGGGCGCCAGCCTGGTGGCCCGCAACCTGGGCCTGCGGGTCATAGGACTGATATCCAAACCGGTGAACCTGGCGGCGTTGCGTAGCCTCACTGCGCAGTTGCCGGGGCTGGCCAGCAGCGAGCCGCCACCGGCGATCTGGGTCGAGCGCAGCAGCGAGACCCTGCAACACGCCCTGCGCAATTCGCAGATTCAAGCCTGGTTCCAGCCCAAAAAATCCCTCAACAACGGCCGGATCGTCGCCGCCGAAGCCCTGGTGCGCTGGATGCACCCGCAACACGGCATGCTGTTGCCCTGCGACTTTCTACCGGAGCTCACCGCCGCAGGACTCGAAGAGGAACTGTTGTGGCTGATCCTGGAGCAGGCCCTGGAAGCCCAGGTGCACTGGCGCGAAGACGGCTATGACATCCCGGTATCGATCAATCTGCCAACCCACCTGCTCAACAGCGCTGACCTGGCGGATCGTCTGCATGAGTTCGTGATCCAGCGCCAAGGCATACCCGGCAAGATCTGTTTCGAGCTGATGGAGTGCTCCACTCCAGAACACATCAGCAACTTCTACGCCGGTGCCTGCCGCCTGCGCATCAAGGGTTTCGGCTTGTCCCAGGACGATTTCGGCAAGGGCTACAGCTCCTACATGAATCTGGTGTCGACGCCCTTCACCGAGCTGAAGATCGATCGAGCCCTGGTCCAGGGCTGCCACAACAATGAGGAAATCGCCCAGGCCCTGACCAGTATCATTGCGCTGGGTCGTCAACTGGGCCTGACGGTGGTCGCCGAGGGCGTGGAAAGCGCACAGGAACTGGCCCTGTTGCGAAAAATCGACTGCACCCAGGTGCAGGGCTTTCTGATTTCCCACGCCGTGTCCTCGCAACAGTTTCAACAACTGCTGGCCCAAGATGGTCCAGCGACCCTGTACTAGCCGATGAGCCCATTGCTCACCCACGCAACCTTCACTCATCGCTGACGGCCTTGCTTCAGAGAGAGGAATCTCGGAATCAAGGCCCTTATATGCATTTGGGAATTCAGTGATGAAATACAGCGACACCTTCCTGGAGAATCTCACTCGAAGCTCGATCCGGTTGAACAAGGGTCTGTTGATTCTCGCGGGTCTGGCGCTGCTGCTGTTCGCTACCCTCTACTGGGCCGCCCAACGCCTGATCGATGAGCAGAACAGCACAGTGAGGTTTCATTTCGCCCGGCTTATGGAAAACATTCAGGAGCAGGAGCTGTTCCTCCGACGCCTGGCCAGCCGCCAGTCCATCGAAGCGCTGCTGGCTGACGAACCATCCGCCCTGTACCTGCAGCAGCCCTTGCCCAGTGTAGGCAAAACCGCCTACGAAGGGCAGCAAGCCCCCTATTCGATTCCCTTCAGCCTGAACTTCAATCACCAGCAACTGGCCGCCAGCGAGCTGCCCAAGGTGTTCGCCCTGGGCCTGCACCTGTCGACGTTCTACAGCGCCTTCTGGTCCACTTCGCACTATCACGCGCCACGTACCTTCCTGTTCAATACCTTCGGCAACTTCGACATCAGCGTACCCGCAGCGCGGCATGCACGGGGCAACCCCTGGAGCAGCAACAGGCCCTACAACAGTGTGGTGGAAAGGGTCCTGCGGCACCTGGCAGTAAAGAACAACGGCTTCCCGGACAATCAGGTCTACTGGGAGAAATACCACCTCCCGGCCTCGATGCAGGTTTCCCCCAAGCTGCTGGCCTACATCAACCTGCACCTTGGTCCGCAACAGTTGCACATCCAGGGCGCGAACAACTGGATGGTGGTGGCCTCGCTGCTGAACCTGGACGAAGTCAATAACATCGAGCGCCTCATGGACTGGTCGATCTATGACGACTTCACCCTGATCGAGCCCTCCGGCA
Source organism: Pseudomonas sp. 910_21 (assembly GCF_052850735.1). Lineage (NCBI taxonomy): Bacteria > Pseudomonadati > Pseudomonadota > Gammaproteobacteria > Pseudomonadales > Pseudomonadaceae > Pseudomonas > Pseudomonas sp. 910_21. The sequence continues at coordinate 254,387 of NZ_VXCY01000006.1, forward strand.
GCATCCTGACCGGCTCCCATGCCTCTGCCGACGCCCTGCACGAGGGTCTCAACTTCGGCTGGCAGGGGATGATCTTCAAGGTGACGAGCCACACCCCGGCACTCTGGACCGGGATCTACACCATCAGCTACAAGAGCTATTTCGGCTACGCCCTGTGGACCCTGATCGGCCTGCTGACCCTGGCCCTGGGCGCCCTCTTCAGCGGCTGGGCCGCCAGTCGCTGGTATCGCGACAAGGTCGTAACGCCGGCGCAACTGGCGCACCAGAGTATTGCCGAGAGTGAAGCCTTCAGCCGGGTGGTGCTCGACACCGCGCCCACCGGCCTGTGCGTGGTGCGTCGTGAAGACTTCAAGGTGCTGCTGGAAAATCGCCAGGCCGAACAATGGCAAGGCACGACAAAACTGCTGGCCCTGCTGCAGCGGGACCAGGGCTTGAGCGACAACGGCGAAACCTACCTCGATGTCGATGGGCGCCATTTGCAGGTCGGCCTGGTCTCGACCCGCTACCAGGGCCAGGACGTGCTGCTCTGCACCTTCAATGACGTCACCCAGCATGTCGAGGACGCCCAGGTGCTGGAACAGGCCAGACGCTCAGCGGACGCGGCCAACGAAGCCAAGACCCTGTTCCTGGCCACCATGAGCCACGAGATCCGCACCCCGCTCTATGGCGTGCTCGGCACCCTGGAACTGCTGGGCCTGACCCAACTGGACCCGCGCCAGAGCGATTACCTGCAGACCATCCAGCGCTCCTCCAGCACCTTGTTCCAGCTGATCAGCGACGTTCTCGACGTCTCCAAGATCGAATCCGGGCAAATGAGCATCGACCCGGTGGAGTTCTGCCCCCTGGACATGGTGGAGGATGCCTTGCACACCTACGCAGCCTTTGCCGAACGCCGCGGGCTGCTGCTCTATGCCTGCATCGACCCGAGCCTGCCGGACCTGATGCTCGGGGACGCCACCCGCATCCGGCAGATTCTCAACAACCTGCTGAGCAACGCGATCAAGTTCACCGACTGCGGCCGGGTGGTGCTGCGCGTGCGGGTGCTGGAACAGGATGCGCGCCAGGCAAGCATAGAGTGGCAAGTCACCGATACCGGCATTGGCATCTCGTCATTGCAGCAACCCCAGTTGTTCGACCCCTTCTATCAGGTCCGCGACGCCTCCAGTGAAGCCGGCGCCGGGCTGGGTCTGGCGATCTGCCAACGCCTGAGCGAGATGATGGACGGGCAGATGCAGGTCATCAGCGAACCGGGGCTGGGCAGCAGCTTTTCCCTGCGCCTGACCCTGCAACGCCTGCCAGGGACCTTGTCGGGAGCCGAGCCACTGCCCGAAGGGCCGCCAGTCTATGTGCGCGCACCGGTGCCGGAACTGATGAAAAGCACGTGCGACTGGCTCAACCGCCTTGGGGTCCAGGCCTATCCGCTGCCCCTCAACCGGGATGACAAGCCCCAGAGCAACGTGCTGATCGACATGCTGCCCCGGGACACCCAGGCACCCTGGCCCGGCCCCTGTGTCAGCGCCAGTTCCAGCGGTCGTTGGAACAGCAACCTGCAGCCGGCGCAATGGGAGGTCGACGCCCACGACATCCGTGCCATCGCCCAGGCCGCGGCGCTGGCCCGCCAGGGACAGCCACTGCACCTGGCACGCCGCGAGCCCGGTCCCTTGCAACACTTGAACCTGAACATCCTGGTGGCCGAAGACAACCCCATCAACCAGGCCATCATCAAGGAGCAACTGGAGGCCCTGGGTTGCCAGGTAACCTTGGCGGCCAATGGTGAACAGGCCCTGGAGCAGTGGCAGCCGCAGCGGTTCGACATCGCCTTGACCGACGTCAACATGCCGGTCATGAACGGCTACGACCTGGCCAGGGAGCTGCGTCTGCGCGAGCCGGAACTGCCGATCATCGGCGTCACCGCCAATGCCCTGCGCGAAGAAGGCCGCCGCTGCCTGGCTGCCGGCATGAACACCTGGATCGTCAAGCCCATGAGCCTGCAGACCCTGCGGGGGCAATTGTCGAAACTCTGCCAGGTGCCCGGCAAAAGCGCCTCGCCTGCCGCCGGACCTGCGTTGCAGACCGAAAACCGGCCAGCGCCGCCCCGCCCCGTAGCAGACAGTATTCAGGTCTCGGAGCGGATGCGGCCGCTATTTCTCAGCACCATGCACGATGACCTGCAACGACTGGCCAAGGCCCTGGAGACCGGCTCCAGCAAGGCTGCGGCAGAGCGTCTGCACAGTATTGCCGGGGCCATGGGCGCGGTGCAGGCCGGGGCGCTGGCCAGGGCCTGCGCCGAACTTGAGTGCCAATTACTGGAAAACACCCTGAACCCGGCACTGGTAGCTCAAGTCAGGCAACTGATGCAGCGCTTGTCGGAACTCCTGTTGCCCCTTGAATAATGGGTGGCAGGGTTTAATGTACCGTCAGTCTCATGTTTCTTTACTAATTTGCGTATTACACGGGTGTGTTTGCCATGGAAAAACTGAAAGTAGTCATTGCTGACGATCACCCTATTGTCTTGCTGGGCGTACGCGAGTTGATGGAGCGCGACGAACGTTTCGAAATCGTCGGTGAAGCGGTGTGTTCCAAAGGTCTGATCCAGCAATTGGAATCCCAGCCGGTGGACATCGTCATCACCGACTACAACATGCCCGGAGACTCGCCCTACGGTGATGGCCTGAAGCTGGTGGAATACCTCAAGCGCAACTTTCCGCACCTGCAGATTCTGATCCTCACCATGATTTCCAACCAACTGATCCTCACCCGTTTGCATGAGTTGGGTGTGGTCGGGGTGATCCAGAAAAGCCAGCTGCACGAAGAGATCCAGACCGCCCTCAAGGCCATCGCGCAAAAAGGCATCTACCGCAGCCTGGAACCTGCTTCCAACTCGGTGATGGAGTCCAATGTGGCGATCGATGAGCGCATCTCCACCCTGTCGCCCAAGGAGTTCGAAATCCTCCGTTTGTTCGTTTCCGGCAAAAGTGTCAGCGACATCGCCCGCAGCCAGAACCGCAGCTCCAAAACCATCAGCGCCCAGAAGATCTCCGCCATGCGCAAGCTGGAAGTACAGAGCGACCAGGACCTGCTGACCTACTGCATTGGCCGCAACATCTTCAACTGAACGCCCCCACAAGGAATTGATCGACAATGGATACTTTGTCATCCACCAGGAGCAACGACTCGCTGGAACTTCAACGCCTGCAGGGAGCCTGGGAGCAAACCGGGATGGAGGACAGCGGCGTACTGAATCCGCCTGACGAACACAGTGCGCCCGGGGCCCTGACCCTGATCGAAGGTGATAGGTTTCGCGTGCTGACGGTGACGGGTGAAGTGCTGCTGGCCGGCAGCTTCACCCTCGACAGCAGCACCACCCCCAAGTCGATCACCTGGATCGACTCCATCGGCGCGGATGCGGGCAAGCCCCTGCCCGCCAGCTATGAGTTGACTGAGGACGACTTCGTGTTCATCGCCGCCGATGAAGGCCAACCCCGGCCGACCCGCTTCAGCACCGGGCCGGGCCAGACCCTGCGGCGCTTCGTCCGGGTCCGCCAAGGCCAGTGACCCTCGCCCCCGGCGAACAGACGCCGGGGGCAAGCCGCACAGTCCCTGCCATCACCTCGAAATCTCCCCTGCCGGCACCTTCCCTTGGGCATCCACCGCCCACCAGCTCGGCAACAACTGCCGCACCCTGGGCTCGGCAAAGCGATCGTCGATCAACATCAACACCCCTCGATCGGCCTGGCTGCGAATCACCCGCCCTGCCGCCTGCACCACTTTCTGCAGTCCGGGATAGAGGTAGGTGTAGTCGTATCCGGAGCCGAACAGCCTGGCCATGCGCTGCTTCATCTGCTCGTTCAACGGGTTGAGCTGAGGCAGTCCGAGGGTGGCGACAAAGGCGCCGATGAGTTTTGAGCCGGGCAAGTCGATGCCTTCGCCGAAAGCCCCGCCGAGCACAGCGAACCCGATGCCCTGCCCCTCTGCACGAAACTGCTGGAGAAAGCTCAGGCGCGACGCTTCATCCATGCCCCTGGACTGCAGCCACAGGGGAATCTGCGGCTGCTCGCGGGCCAAAAGCTCGGCCACCTGCTGCAGATAATCGAAGCTGCTAAAGAACGCCAGGTAGTTGCCCGGCCGCGTAGCGAACTGGCGGGCCAGCAGCTCGACGATGGGCGCCAGGGACGCCTGTCGATGCACATAGCGGGTGGAGATGCGGCTGACGATATGCACGTCCAGTTGCGCGGCGGCAAACGGCGACTCCACATCCAGCCACACCGTGGTCTGCGGCAATCCCAGCAGGTCGCGGTAGTAATGCTGCGGGTTGAGAGTCGCGGAAAACAGCACCGTGCTGCGGGCCGCCGCCAGTCGAGGCCCGAGCAGCGGCGCCGGCACCACATTGCGCAGGCTCAGCCGCGACAGGCTGCGCTTGGCACTCAGGGAGCGCTTATTGATATCGAAGATGAACTGCTGTTGGTCAAACAGCTCCGCCACCCGGGCAAATTGCAACAGCTCGAAATACAGCCCCTGCAAACCACTGTCCAGGCCCAGGGGCTGCTCGTTGAAGTAGTCCCCCAGGGCGGCGACGCACAAGGCCAGCGCCCTGAGCAGGGCCGTCGGCAACTGCTCATAGGCCTGGTAAGGCGCAAGCTGTTCCTTGTGCAAGGCGTTCCACTCGCGGTTGAGCCGTTGCAATGCGCTTTTCAGCGCCTGAGGCGCAGTGCTGCGCACGCTGGCCAGCTGTTGTTGATCCAGGCTGGCGCTGTACATGCCACGCCCGCGCTCCACCAGGTTATGGGCCTCGTCCACCAGCACCGCCACTTGCCATTGATTGGCCTGGGCCAGGCCGAACAGCAAGGCGCTGAAATCGAAGTAATAGTTGTAGTCGGCCACCACCAGATCGCTCCAGCGGGCCATCTCCTGACTCAGGTAGTAAGGACAGACCTGATGCTCCAGGGCTACCTCGCGCAGCGCCTGGCGATCCAGCATCGGCACCTGGCTGGCCGCCTGGCGCGCTGCGGGCAGGCGCTGGTAGAAACCCTTGGCCAGCGGGCAGGACTCGCCGTGGCAGGCCTTGTCCAGGTGCTCGCAAGCCTTGTCCCGGGCCACCAGTTCCAGGACCCGCAACGGCAGCTGGGACTGGCTGGCGAACAGCACCCGGGCTGCATCCAGCGCCAACTGCCGCCCCGGGGTCTTGGCAGTGAGAAACAACAGCTTGTCCAATTGCTGCGGGGCCATGGCCTTGAGCATGGGAAAGATCGTGCCCAGGGTCTTGCCGATACCGGTGGGCGCCTGGGCCAGCAGGCAACGGCCGGTACTGACCGCCTTGTACACCGATTCCGCCAGATGTCGCTGGCCAAGGCGAAACTCGCCATGGGGAAAAACCAGGCCCCCGGTGGCCTGGTCGCGGGCCGTTCGGTGACGCATTTCCTGCTGCGCCCACTCCAGGAACACCGCGCACTGGCGATTGAAGAAGCCCTGCAGTGCCTCAGCACTGTGCTCCTCCACCAGGGCGGTTTCCTGCTCGCTGAGGATGTCGAAATACACCAGCGAGACACGGACACTCGGCAGCTGCAGGCTCTGGCACAACAGCCAGCCATAGACCTTGGCCTGGGCCCAGTGCAATTGCCGGTGATTGTCGGGCATGCGGGTCAGGTCGCCCCGGTAGGTCTTGATCTCCTCCAGGAGATTCTGCGCCGGGTCATAACCGTCCGCCCGGCCCTTGACCAGCAGCTCGCCGTATTGGCCCTCCAGAGCAACTTCGCTCTGGTAGCCGGGATTGCGCCGGGAAGCCACGGTGCGGTGCCCGACTATCCCCTCCAGGGCGGTAGGCGATGGGGTGAAACGCAGATCCAGGTCACCACTCTTGGCGCTGAACTCGCACAAGGCGCGCACCGCAATGCGGTAGCTCACGTTGACAGGTCCTGCCATTGCACATAGCACACCGCCACCGGCATCCGGTGCTCCTGGCAGAAATCCAGCCAGCGCAGCTGGTTGTCCTGCAGCCGGTCCCCCGGGCCCTTGACCTCGATCATCCGGTAGGTCCTTGCTTCGGGCCAGAACTGGATCAGGTCCGGCATCCCGGCCCGGTTGGCCTTGATATCCAGCAGCAGGCGCTCAAACCAGTGTTTCAGGTGCTCGGCCGGCAGGCAGTCGAGGGCCTGCTCCAGCAATTCCTCGGTCAAGGCCCCCCAGAACACGAAGGGCGACTGCAGGCCCCACTTGTCGACAAACCGCTGGCGGATGCTGTCCCGGTAGCGACCATCGTTCAGCTCCTCCAGGCAGGCCTGGAACAGATCGCTGCGCCGCTCATGGAAGTCTTCGCTCAGCAGATCCACCGGCCCGCGCTGGAACGGGTGGAAGAAGGCCCCCGGCAAAGGGGCGAAGATCGCCGGCCAGCACAGCAGCCCGAACAGCGAATTGATCAGTGTGTTTTCCACGTAGTGCACGGGTGCCTGGGGTTGCTGCAGATGAGCCTGGACATGCAGCTCCACCGCCAGTCCGTCGGCGTCACGGGGCAGGCACAGATCCAGTCGCGCCACTTCGCGGCTGACCGCCCGAGGCGCCGGCGGGCCACCCAGTTTGCGCCGCAGCCGGGGCATGACCCGCAGCAACTGCTGGGCCTCGGCCGCGCTCTGGGGCGCCGCCGCAGCCTGCTCGGCCAACGCCAGGGCCGCCGGGTACTCGGCACTGAGCTCCAGCACCCGGATCAACCGCAGGCGAGCACCCGGGTAGGCACATTGCTGGTAGATCTCCCGGGCCTGACACCAGTCCGTCAACCGCTCGCAATGCTGCCCCAGCTGGAACAACAGCTTGCCGCGGCGTTTCTCCAGCCAGGGGTTGGCGGTGCTCAACGCGCCAATCTGCGCGAGTACGGCGCCCACCTCCTCCCCGGCCTCGAAGGCTTCCTGGCACTGGTGCAGATAGATGAAGCCGTTCACATCGTCACGACTGCGCAAGCCCCGGGCGTCGGCACTGATCTCGACCTTTTCGTAGCTGTAGATCCCCAGGTCCGCCAGCACGAATTCCGACCAGTCCTGATAGAGGTTGCCGAAGAACATCAGGCGCAGGCGATCGCACAACGGCATGACCGTCAGGCTCAGCAGCCGGTCTGCCAGTGCCGGGCACCATTGGCCGAAGGCCTGGGGATGCGGATACAGCGCTTGCAAGGTCTCCAGCCACTGGTTCTTCTTGGCCTTGGCCGCCAGCCCCTGGTCGCGAAAGCACTGCAGGATCTCGGCCTTTTGCAACAGGCCGAACAACTCGTCCAGGGCCAATGGCGCCTGCTCGTCGACCCAGCCCAATTCCAGCAACGGCGCCAGGGCCCGGGTGCAGTCGCCGATCTCCGGGTAATTCAATTTGCCCAGGCGAAAATGTCGTCCCTTGCGCATCACCATGCGCACCAGCAAAGCCTGGGATGGCTGGGGCAACTGGGCAAAATCCGCGATGAAACGCTGCTCCTCGTCACACAGCACATCGGCGTAGCGCTGCTCCAGCCAGTTCAGGACTTGCTGGAAGTTATGCAGGTAATAAAGGGGATTTTCGAGGGGATTGGAAGTCACTGAACGAAGACGCCACGGCTGGACTGACACTGGTTATGCGTACAGATAACAGCCGACGCCCCGGTCTGGCAAACACTATTGGATAAATGGCGGGAAGAAGATTTTTCCGCTGCCCTGGCGAACTTTCGTCGTCTTCGCTACACCAAGGGGCCATGCTTATAGTGTCCGACGCAACACGGATGCCCCCTACCGATGAGAGGTCTGTATGAACGTGAAGAACCTGGGATTGCTCCTGGCCGGTGTCGCCGCCCTGGCCCTGGCCGGCTGCGCCTCACCCACCGTGGTGACCTTGCAGAACGGTACTCAGTACCTGACCCGGGACCAGCCCAAGACCAAGACCGCTGATGGCTTCTACGAATTCCAGGATATTTCCGGCAAGACCATCCGGGTCAAGGCGGACGATGTGGCCACCGTCCGCCAGGAAAAATGACTCAGCCGTGTGACTCAGTGCGACCAGGGAAAGGGGCCCTGCCCCGGCTCGCAGAAAATCCCCAGCGCCTTGCCGCGCTTTGACAGCTCGTCACGCACTTGCTGGCAGCGCTGCCGCTCCCGAGCTTCGGCGTTATCGATACTGATGTTGCCCGTACTCTCCGGCGCCTTGCCATCCCCCAGACGCAGATTGGCAAAGGGCTGCTCCGGCTGCAGATTGAAGCGGCTGGGGGCCGGTTCCTGCTTTTCGGGTGGCGCCGGCAGGCCTGCCGGCAATTGATCCGGGGTCACCCCGTAACGTTTCAAAATCGAGCTGTGAGGCAGCTCCTCGGCCGATGCCATGAACGCCCACAGGGCCAGCACCAGACCGCTCGCACACCTCTTGCTATTACTCACTGTCAAAACTCTCCTGCCTTTTCCTTGAATCGATTACTGCTCAATACCTTGGGTAACGCATGACCAGGCTTGGGTTTTACAGGTATTTGAGTCGCCAACCGACCGACAGGTCACGATTTTTCTTGCCAAGTCAGCGCGGAGCCCGTTGCAAGCCCCGCGCTGCAGGTCCATCAGGCGATGGTGATGCCCGAGCCGTTGAGGTGCGCGAGGCTGACGCCCACCAGGGTCACCGAGTCGTGGCCGAAGGTCAGGACGGTGTCATTGCCGCTGCTGCTGGCGTGGGCCCGATAGTCCTGGCCCGGCAGCACGCCGCTCACCCCCATGAACACCAGCTTGTCGCCGCTCTGGTAACCGAGGATGCGGTCCTGGCCGAAATGGCCGGTGAACAGGAAGGTGTCATTGCCCCCACCCGACTCCAGCAGATCATTGCCGGCGCCGCCGACGAAGACGTCGTTGCCCTTGCCGCCGATCAGGTGATCGTTGCCGTCCAGGCCGAACAGCCAATCGCCGGCGGCATGGGCCTTGAGCAGATTGTCACCGCCGTCGCCCTTGACCGCAGACGCGTACTGGGTCAGCTGGCCGCCCACCTTCAGCCCCTGGTCAGTGACCTGATGGAACACGTCATCCTTGAACAGACCCCAGAGAAACCCCGGCTCCTTGCTTTGAATGGCGCCGATGTCGCGGGTCATGCTGATCCCGCCGCTGGCGTCGCGCACGTACAGGGTCCCAGCGCCGTCGCTGACGAAGCTGTAGTCCTTCACCGAGTGCTGCAGGTCCAGGGTATTGCTGCCCTTGCCGCCGAGGATGATGTTGTAGCCGCCGTCATCACGGAAGGTGTCGTTGCCGTCGCGGCCTTCCAGATAATCGTTGCCTCCACCGCCCTGGATCAGGTCGTTACCGTCGCTGCCGATGATGAAGGTGCTGCCCTTGTGGGTTTCGGCGTTGCGGTTCAGATCCTGGACCCAGGTGCTGCCCCGGGCCGGGTCCGACAGGTTGGCGACGACAATGGTCGAGTCCTTGCTGGTGAAGTCATAGAACTGCGATTGCAGCACCCGGGTCAGCCCATCGCCGTAGCCGGTGGGCAGGTGAGAGATCCAGGTGGGGATGTTGAGGATCGAGAACGGCAGCACGTTCCACAGGCTCGAGGCGTAATGGTCGTTGAAGTTGACGATGTTGTTGGTGGCCGAGTCCTGATGGGCGTCGTGCACCCCCAGGGACGACAGGTTGAAGCTGTAACCGTCCAGGGCACGGAACACCGGGTCGTTTTCATAACCGATGTTCAACACCTTGTCGCTGGTGCTCTGGGTCGGCGAGGCATAGGCGATGTAGTTGGCATCCTTGTAGAACCCGGACCAGCGATCGGCACTCAGGTCCGCCAGGCTGTTGACCCCCAGCCCGCCCAGGCTGTGACCACTGACCAGGATGTCCTTGCCCGACAGACCGTTGGCCTGGGCAAAGGCCGCCACATCCCCGAACAGCTTGCCGAAGGCTTCAGCGGCATAGTTCTTCGCATAGTCCTTGGGTCCCAGGGCGGCCAGCAGGTCACTGATGACATCGCCGATGGTGTCGCCGATCACCGACTCCCGGGGACCGCTGGTGCCGCGAAAGGCGATACCGATGGAACTCAAATGGCCCTGGGCATCGTACTTGCCGAGGATCTCCACCTGGGCCGTGCCGTAGCCGTCCTTCTCGCCGAAGAATGTGCCCCGGGCATCCACCTTGCCGCTGTAGCCCAGTTGCTGGGCACTGAGGGTGGACCACCCGGCCTGGTGCAACGCGTCCTTGGCGGCCTGTTCCGAATCCGGGTTCCAGGGAATGCCGGGGATGACCCCCTGGGAATCGCTGCTGCCGATCAGCGCGGTGATCAGTGTCGCCGGCAGGCCAAGGCCGAAGCCGTTGTGCTGGTACCCCACGGCAAAGCCGTTGTCGAGGTTGTGATAGGAATACAGCGTGATCGCCAGCGCATCGGAAAACAGCGCTTTGGAGTCGGCTGCGGTGAAGTTCTTGTAGTCAAAGACACCCATGGTATTGCCTCTCTATTGTTGGAATTGTCAGAGAAAGCTCAGGCCCTCGCAGGCCCCGTTTCCGGGACCGGAGGACCTGTACAACACCTTGCACATCCGTTGCCTGGGTCTTAGAAAGTCCAGTCCAGGGTCAAGCCGACCCCATGGTTCCGGTCCCGACTGCCCAGCAACCCGTTGTAATCCAGATTGACCCGGGCCTGTCGACCCAGGGCAATGCCCGCCCGCGCACCGACGACCGCCGCATCGCGGTCCAGTGACAGGCTCTGCACCTTGTAGCTTTGTCCACCCTCGGCAAACGCCAGATGCTGATCGGCCCCGGTGGCGCTCAGATTGTGCTGCCAGCCGAGGGTAGCGGACAGGTCCACAGTCTGCCCGGAAGACAGTTGCAACTGCTTGCCGGCACGCATGCCCAGGGTCGAGAGCCAGGCCTCGCGATTGTCGCTATCGCCCTTGAGTGCCGTGGCGCCGCCATGTTCCTTGAAACGGTCGCTGTCCACATGCACATAAGCCAGGCTGGCAAAGGGTTCCAGGGCCATGGGCTGCAGATCCAGGTGCCACGCCGCCTCGCCGAACAGCTGCATGCTGCGGGCGTCACGCTTGCTCTTCTGGCGATCGGCAACCTCGTCATATTGCAGCTCGCGCCGGGTCGCGATCCGGTGCCAGCTGTAGGAACCGCCCAGGCTCAGGCGCAGTTGTGCAAGCTCCCGTCCGGCGTAGGCACCCAGGTGGTAGCTGTCGATGCTGGCCGAAGAATGCCGGCCATCGCCCATGCTCAGCGAGCTGTCGCTGTAGCCGGTGAACACGCCCAGACGAGTACTGGGGTCCACTTGCCCGTCGACACCGGCCAGCAGGCCGCCGATGGAGCTGGTATAGCCCGCTCGATCCTGGCCGGCGTCGGCCTTGCCCCAGGCGCCCAGGGTCTTGAGCCACACCCCCTGCTCGCCGCCCTCGACGCTCGGGATTGCGACCCCGCCCTGCTGGCGTACCCGCTCCCCCATCGCTTCACGCAGGTAGCGGTTGTCGTTGAGCAACTGGCTGCCCACGGCCGGATGAATCTCCCCGGACAGTTGCTCGAAGGCCTCTTGAGCACTGACCGCGCTGGCGGCCAGCAGCAGGCTTTCATACACCGGGTTGCCCACCCCCAGTTGCTCTGCGGCGCCGGCCACCGAGCGCTGGTTGGCGGTCAGGCCGATGCTGCTGAACGACGTGGCATTGCGCGCCACCGCCAGCTGTACACCGCCGGCGCTGTAACCGAGGTTGCCCCCCAGAAACAGCGAGTTGGACAGCACCGGGCCGAAGCTGCCCTGCACGCCATTGGCGGCCTGCAGGATATCCAGCTGCCGCCCCACCAGGCTCGGGACCCGTTGTGCATTGAGGGACAGCCCGGGGTTTTCCAGTTCCAGGGCCAGGCTGGCCCCACCGAGGGTTGCCTGGCCATCGCTGACAATCCGGTCACTGCCGCTGGGGGACACCTCCACCGCGTAGGTCGAACCCGGGAGGAAGTTCACATCGGAGCTGACATGCAAGGTGCCGATGGAGTTGCCCGGGGCCACAATCGCGCCCGCGTTGGCGGTCAGTGCGCCCACGCGGCCTGTGCCGCCAAGGATGCCGCCGGCGTTCACCGTCACCGCCGACAGCAGCGAGCCGTTGACCGCCAGCCGCCCCTGATTGACCAGGGTCGGCCCGGCGTAGGTGTTGGCGCCGCTGAGCACCAGGGTGCCGACGCCCTGCTTGGTCAGGCCACCGTGGCCACTGATGTCATTGCTCCAGATATCCAGCACACAGCTGATGTCATTGCAGCGCCGCTGGGTCGGCTTGCCGGCATCCAGCAGCGCGCCATAACCCGGCAGGTCGGCGACGAACTGGGTCGAACCGTAGCCGCCCTGGATGCGGAACTCCTCAGGGATATCCGCTTCGGTCACCAGCATCCCGGGCCCGCGAATCCCTTTGCCCAGATCGATCATCCCCCAGCCGTACAAGGCATCGATGCCCGGAGCGCCCAGGTCGGTGGCCGTGGTGCGCAGGACGCTGGCGACCTGTGCCGCGCTCATGTAGGGGAAACGCTCCATCAGTACCGCCGCGGCGCCAGCCGCATGGGGCGCAGCCATGGACGTGCCGTTCTTGTTGGCGTAGCCCAGGGTCATGTTCTCCAGGCTGGTGCCGCCGATCACCGAGCTGTAGATCCGGGTGCCGGGGGCCGACACGCAAAAGCTCGCGGTGTAACCGCAGCGGGAAGAAAAGGTACTGATGACATAGGGATCGGCGCTGCCGGTGTCGGGGTTCTGCTGCAACGCCGCCACGGTCAGCCAGTTGGGGGCAATCTGCGGAACGAAGTAGGCCAGCCCGGCAATAGCGTCGGGGTTGTTCAGGTTGTAATCGTTGCCGGCGGCGAAAATCGTCAGCACCCCGCTGCGGGCCGCGGCGATCGCCCCGTCGTAGGCACCGCCCGGCAAGCTGCCCAGCAATGGCTGGATCTGCGCGAACTGCGCCCGGGCATCGTCCAGGGTGAAGTGCGGGAACGCCGGATCGCGCCCGCCCTTGCTGAAGCGATCGGTGATGCCGATGCCCCAGCTGTTGTTGATGATCCGCGCACCACTGGCCACCAGGCCGTCCCAGCCGGCCTTGTACACCGCACCATCGTTACCGAGGATGATGCCGTCCTCCGGGCCGGGATCGCCGTTGTCGGCGCTGATGATCTGGGCATCGAAGGCCACCCCGTGCATCGCTCCGCCATCGCGGTTGCCGGCGGCTATCCCGCCGACGTGGGTGCCATGGGACCCCAGCTTGCCGTCCGAGCCCACCGAAGGGCGGCCGTCATAGACGAAGGTATCGCCGGCCTTCACCGGGATATAGGGATCGGTGTATTGACGAGTACCGCTGGTGACCAGGGTCACCACCTTGCCCGGGCTGGCGAACTCCGGATGTTGGGCATACACCGGCTGGTCGAAGATCCCCAGCTTGACGCCCTTGCCGCTGTAGCCGGCGGCATAGGCGCTGTCGGCATGAATCGCCCCCAGGCCCCAATCGGCCTTGAACTCGGTGCTGCGCCAGCTGGCGGCATCGCCCCGACGGCCGTTCTCCACATAAGGCGCCGCCTGGGCCGTGCCCATCAGCGCCACCCAGCCCAACAATGCCGGAGCGAGGGGCAACCAGCCCCGGTCCTGCCCAAGCACAGCGCCATCCTTGCGTTTGACTTGCTTCACTACGACCTTCCTTAGTTGTGTTGCGAAATTGCCTTGGCGGGCTCCATGCCCGCCGCCCGCCCGAATGACGCCTCAGAAACGCCATTCGAGGTTGAGTCCGACGCCATTGTGTTGCTCGCGACTGGCCCACTGGCCCTGGTATTCCAGGCTCAGGTCCAGGTCCCGGGCCAGCGCCAGGCGCACTCCAGCCCCCACCAGGGCGGCATCGCGCAACGCCGGCGTGCTGCTCACCCGAAACTCGCTGTCAGTGCCGGCAAAGGCCAGGTGTTCGCGGGACTGCCTGCCACTCAGGCGCCGCTGCCAGCCCAGGCTCGCCGACAGCTCCAGGGTCTGGCGGGCGCTCAGTTGCAACTGCCGGCGCCCTCGCAGCCCGAGGGTGCCAAGCCAGGCATCGCGCTGGTCAGCATCTGCGTGCAAAGCCGCCGCGTCGCCTTGCTCATGGAAGGCATCGCGGTCCAGGTGCTGGTAGGCCAGGTTGACGAAAGGCTCCAGCACCAGCGGTTGCAGGGGCACGGTGTAAGCCGCCTCGGCCAACAGCTGCTGGCTGCGGGCCGCCACCCGGGCTTTGTCCCGGGCGGACACCTCGCCATAGGCCAACTCGCGCCGCACCTGGGCGCGATGCCAGCTCTGGCTGACGCCCAGGCTCAGGCGCAGGGCGTCCAGGTCATGCCGGACATAGGCGCCCAGGTGATAGCTGTCGACCTGGGCCTTGTCGCGGCTGCCGGTGCCCATGTGCAATGAACTGTCGCTGTAGCCTCCCGCCAGGCCCACCCGGGTCTGCGGCGAGCCGAGATCGCGCTCGATCCCCAGCAGCACGCCGCCCAGGGAGCTGGTGTAGGCCGAGTGGTCCTGGCCGCCGGCGTTGCGCCCCCAGGCTCCCAGGCCCTTGAGCCACAGACTGGCCGATTGATCTTCAGCTGCCGCGACATCCTGCCCGGCGCGTTGCATGCGTTCCCCGAAGGCCTCGCGCAGCACCGAGCCCTGGTTGATCAGCATCGCGCCCAGGGCCGGATAGACCTCCCCGGACAGTTGCTCCAGTGCGCCCCGAGCCTGGGCTGCCGAAGGCAACAGCAGCAGGCTTTCATAGAGCGGATGGCCTGGCCCCAGACGCTCCAGCGCAGCACCGCTGGCGCGCTGGTTGGGTGTGGCGCCGACACTGGCGAAGGTCGTCGTACTGCGCACCACGGCCAGTTGCACGGCACTGGCCGAGTAATCGAGAACACTGCCCAGGAACGGCGAAACGGCCGCGCCCTCGGCAAAGTGCCCAAGCACCCCGCCCGCCGCTTGCAGGATGTCGAACTGACGGCCGATCAGGCTCGGCACCGGCCCGGCGCCGAACAGGTTGCCTGGGCGCTGTGGCACCAGGCTCAGCTGGGCGCCACTGAGGCTGGCCTGGCCCGTGGCGACAATCCGGTCACTGGCCTCGGGCGACAGCTCCACCACGTAGCGGGAGCCGGGCTGAAAGTCCAGATTGCCGGCCACGTGCAAAGTGCCAATGGAGTTGCCCGGGGCCACAATCGCGCCGGCGTTGGCGGTCAGCCCGGCCACTTGCCCGGAACCACCCAGGGTGCCTCCGGCATTGACCGTGACCGTCGACTGCAAGTGGCCGTTGACCGCCAGCAAGCCACCGTCAACCCGGGTCGGACCGCGATAGCTGCTGTCGCCATCGAGCACCAGCCAGCCGGCCCCGGACTTGATCAGGCTGCCCTGGTACACCCGCTGCCCGGCCGCCGCATCACGGGCCTGGTCCAGGGCGTAGTCGGTCCGATCCTGCTGGCTGGCCCCCGTCCCCAAGCCTTGTTCCCAGCCCCGATCCTTCAAGGTTTGCTGCCACGCCAAGTGCTCGGCGCGGTCCTCCACCTGCCGCTGGGCCAGGGCCTGATCGGAGATGCCGTTGCGCCAGCGATCACCCTGTCCGGCACCGAGGTTGACGTTGAATTCTCCGAGCAGTTGCCCCGGCCCGTGCATGGCCCGGCCCAGGTCTGGCACGCCCCAGCCCACCTGATTGTTGGGGCCCTGGGTCAAGGCGCCGTCGAGCTGGCGCGCGGTGGTCAACAGCACCTGCAGGGCCTGCTGGTTGTCCAGGTAGGGGTAGCGCTCCATGACCAGGGCCAGGGCGCCGGTGGCATGGGGGGCGGCCATCGAGGTGCCGTTGTAGGTGGCATAGCCGCCGGGCACAGTGCTGGTGATGGCAGCCCCCGGCGTCGCCAGGCACCAGTACTTGGCGATCCCGCACTGGTTGTATTTCTGCTGGTTGTTCTTGTCCAACCCCGACACCGCCAGCCAGTGACCTTCCAGATCCGGCTGAAAGTACGGCAACGCGGCCCGTACGCTGGCATTGGCATAGCCACTGTTGCCGGCGCTGAACACATTGATCACGCCATGCCGGGAGACCTCGGCAGCCGCATCGAGCCAGGTGTCCTGCTGGAAATGCTGGGCATAGGCGGCATGCAGATCGCCCAGGGTCTGGTAGCTGACATCCTTGGGCTGGCTGCCCCAACTGTTGTTGATGGCCCGCACACCAGCGTCCGCCAGCGCGCCGTACACCGCCTTGAAGTAGCGGGGATCGGGGCCCGGGCCAAAGAGGAAGCTGTCGTTATGGTCGGTGTTGCCTACGTACACCTGGGCATTGAACGCCACGCCGTGCATACCGCTGCCATCACGCGCGGCGCCCAGGGTGCCAGTGACATGGGTGCCATGGCTGTCGTTAGCGCTGTTGAGCACCCCGGAAACGCTGAACAGGCTGCCATCCAGGTAATGGCCGTCGGCAGTGACCGGGTGGTAGCGATCGGGGCTGGCCTCGGGATGGCTGGCATCGAACCCCGAATCCAGGGCACCGATCCGCACCCCGGCGCCGCTGATACCGGCGGCGTAGGCCTGGCTCGCCTGCATGCGCGCCAGGCCCCAGTCCTGCAGGTATTCGGCGGAATGCCAACTGGCAGCGTCGCCCGAACGGCCGGCTTCCCGGTAGGCGCCCAGGGCCGCCAACGGCAGGCTTGCGGCAAACGCCAGGCACACAGTGCCCGCCAGCCTCTTGAGCTGATGACATCTCACATCCATGTTGATGACTTCTCGTTTTTTGTTGTTGTTCGATCGTCCATCCGGGACGGATCAGCTTGTTGCCGGCTACTTCAGGGGAGCCACCCCGACTGCCTCCTTGAGTTCAACGTCCGCAAAGCCCGGGGGAGCGAATCCTGCGCGCCCCCGGCCGAGGGTGAATCAGGCAAACACGATGCCTGAACCGTTGACCCCCTCCATGCCGATTCCTACCAGGGTCACCGAGTAGTCGCCCACCTTGAGCAAGGTGTCATTGCCGCTCTGGGACAGGTGCTGGCTGTAGTCGTAATGGGCATCGATGCCGGGCACGCCCATGAACACCAGCTTGTCGCTGCTCTGGTAGCCGTGGATCAGGTCGAGGCCGAAGTTGCCGCTGAACAGGAACGTGTTGCTGCCGCCTCCGCTGGAGTGCATGACGTCGTTGCCGGCACCGCCGACGAAGGTCACGTTGGCCTTGTCGCTGCTCAGCAGGTCGTCGCCGCCATGGCCGAACAGCCAATCGCCATTGACGCTGGCCACCAGGGCATTGCCATAGGCATCGCCATTGAGGGAGTGGTTGTAGGCGGTCCACTGGTTGCCGTTTTGCAGGCCGTCGGCGGTGACGTTGTAGCTGACGTCCTTGCCGAACAGTTGCCACCAGCTCCCGGCCTCGTGGCTGACCAGGGCGCCAACGTCCCGGGTCATGCTGATGCCGCCGTAGGCATCGCGGATGTACAAGGTGCCGTCGCCGTCATTGGCAATGGAGAAGTTCTTCAGCGGCTGCTGCAACTCCAGAACGTTGTGACCCGAACCGCCATGGATGATGTTGTAGCCGCCGTCGTCGCGGAAACGATCATCACCGGCACCGCCATCGAGGTAATCGTTGCCCTTGCCGCCGTGCAGCAGGTCGTTGCTCTGGGTACCGATGATAAAGGTGCTGCCGCTGTGCTTGTCGGCGTAAAGATTGAGGTCCTTGACCCAGACCTTGTCGCGCTTGCCCTCGGACAGGTTGGAAATCACCACCGTCGAATCGCGGCTGGTCAGGTCATAGAAATCCGAATTGATCAGGCGGTTGAGCCCACCGGCGTAGTCCACCGCGCTATGGGCCGACCAGGACCAGGGGTTGAGGATGCTCTGGGGCACCAGCTTGCCGAACAACGACGAATAGTGATCGGTAAAGCTGACGATGTTGTTGGTGGCCGACTCCTGTGGCCGGTCATGGGTGCCCAGGGACGAGGCGTTGAAATGGGTGCCGTCCAGCGCGCGGAACACCGGGTCGTTTTCATAACCGATATTCAACACCTGCTGGTTGTCGGCGCTCTGGGTCGGCGAGGCAAAGGCCAAATAGCTGGCGTCCTTGAAGAAGCCGCCCCAATGCTCTGCGCTCATGGCCGCCAGGCTGTTGACCGCTAAACCGCCGAGACTGTGCCCGGTGACCAGCACATCACTGCCGCTCAAGCCCTGGGCAGCCGCGAAGGCGGCAACCTTGCCCAGTAGATTGTCGAAGGCCAAGCGGCTGTAGTTGTCGGCAAAGCCCGGGACAAAGGCCGCCTGCAAGTCATTCACGACATCTGCCAGGCTCTCGGTGCCGCGGAAGCTGATGCCGATGGACAGCAATTGACCGGCGGCGTCGTACTTGCCCAGGATCTCCACCTGAGCGTCGCTGACCGAAGACTGTTCGCCGGAAATGGTGCCCTGGGCGCTGATATTGCCCTGGTAGCCCAGTTGGGAGGCGTTGATCGGCCGCCATGAGGTGCCCGGCAGGGCTTCACCGGTGGGCGACGAGGCATACAGGGCCAGCGTGATGGCATCGCTGTACTGGGCTTTGCCGGCACTGCCAAGGGCGTTTTTGTAGTCGAAGATGCTCATTCCTTTCTCCTTGTTATTTCAGTGTCGTCAGGTCCGGTCTCGGGCAGCCTAACGCACTGTGCGCTGGCCAAAGGCTTCATCGACTCTGGCCAGATCTTCTTCTCGCAAGGTTCCTGCGTAGTAATGCAACTTGGTCCACGCCATCAGGTAGTCGTAGCGGGCCTGGGCCAGGTCACGCCGGGTAGTGTAGAGCTGTTGCTCGGCATTGAGGGCATCGAGGTTGACGCGCTCGCCGCCAAGAATGCTCTGCTTGGTCGAAATCACCAGGGCCTCGGCCGAGGTCAGGGCTTTCTGGTAGGCCCGCAACTTGTTCACCCCCGATAGACAGGCACTGAATTGCCGGCGGAGTTCAATCAGGGTCTCGCGGGTCTTGCCGTCCAGCTCGTACTCGGCCTGCTCCATGGAGCGACTGGCCTGGCGGGTCGACGCCGAGACACCGCCACCGGCGTACAGCGGCACGCTGACTTCGATGCCGATGGTGTTGGTGTCATAGCGCTGGTTATAGGTATTGCCGCTTTCCGACTCGTTCTGGCGCAGGGTGGCGTAGGCGCTGAGCTTGGGCAGGTGCCCGGCGCGGTTGCGCTCGACCTCGTAGCGAGCCACTTCGACCCGCTGGCGCTGGGAGGCCAGCACCGGGTTGTTGCTCAGGGCCATCTCGTGCCAGGTGTCGTAGTTGGCAGGCGTCAGGGAGAACGACTGGAAGTTCTCCTGCAAGGGGTCCAGGTCACGGACATCGATAGCGGGTTCGCCGATCAGTGCCCCCAGTTCACGCAGGGCGGCGTCCTG
Source organism: Pseudomonas sp. 910_21 (assembly GCF_052850735.1). Taxonomy (NCBI): domain Bacteria; kingdom Pseudomonadati; phylum Pseudomonadota; class Gammaproteobacteria; order Pseudomonadales; family Pseudomonadaceae; genus Pseudomonas; species Pseudomonas sp. 910_21. Next base: position 273,680 of record NZ_VXCY01000006.1, read on the forward strand.
TTCGTCCCGGGCTTCGATCTCCTCGGCGGTGGCCAGCTCGTAGCGCGATTCGGCTTCGAGGATATCGGTGCGGGTGCCCTCGCCCTGCTGGAACATGTGCTGGTTTTGCTGGAACTGTTGCTCGAAGGCCTTTTTCTTCGCCTGGGCAATGTCGATCTGGTCCTGGGCGAACAGCGCCTTGGTGTAATAGCTCAGCACCCGCACCAGCAACTCCTGGCTCTTGCCGCGAAAGTTCTCGTCGGCGAACAGCGCCTGGGCCACACCCTTGCGATAGTTGGCATAGGCCTCGTAGTCGATCAGCGGCTGCTGCAGGGTCAGGGACGAGCCGTAGCTGTCGTAGTTGCGTTTTTCGGTGACGGTGCCGCGCACGGTGTCCAGGTAGCTGACCTTGGAGTTGTTATGGCCCTTGTTGTAGCTGTAGCCCACCTTGGGCAACAGCCCGGCACGGCCTATTGCCCGATTTTCCAGGCCGGCGTCGCGCTCCTTGATGGCGCCGAGAAACACCGGATCGTTGCGCAGGGCCTGCTCGTAGATCTGGAACGGACCCATGGCCTGGGCCGTCTGGCAGGCGAACAGCGCCAGGGCCGCCGCGAGAATGGAAAGCTTACTCATACAACGCGACATCCTTATTCTTCGGTCAATGCAGAGCCGGCCCGGTCGAGCAGAGGCTTGAACAGGTAATTGAGCAGTGAACGTTCACCTGTGCGCACGAACATTTCCGCCGGCATCCCGGGCTTGATCACCAGGCCGTTGAGCTTTTCCATGGCCTGGTCGCTGACGCTGCTGCGCAGCACGTAGTACGGCATACCGGTCTTCTCGTCGACCATCTGGTCGGCGGAAATCAGACTGACTTCCCCAGGCACCCGTGGGGTACGACTCTGGTTGAAGGCGGTGAACAGAATGTCCACCGGCAGATGGGTGCCGACCTTGTCCACCAGGTTTACCGGCAACCGCCCTTCCACTTCCAGGTGCGTGCCCTGGGGCACGATCTCCAGCAGGGTTTCACCCTGGCGCACCACGGCGCCTTCGGTGTGCACCCCAAGGTTGACCGCGATGCCGTCGGCAGTGGCGATGATTTCGCTGTGCTGCAAGTCGAAACCGGCGGAGGTCAGTTGCTGCTCCAGGGTCTGGGTCTTGAGCTGGGCTTCGGCCAATTGGCTGCGGACCTCTTTCTGGTACTCCTCGCTGTGCTGTTGCAGCTTGAGCCGGGACTCGAGAATGCCCTGCTCGACCCGCCCGCTTTCACCGGTGTTCTGCGCCAGTTCCTGTTGCACCTGGGACAACTGGCGCTGGTATTCCAACAAGCGGTTGCGCGGGATGTAGCCGTTGTCCGCCAGAGGTTGCAGGTTGCTCAACTGCTGACGCAGGGACTCGGCCTGGTTGCCCAGGTCGGTGCGGGCCCGACGCATGCCGGCCAGTTGCGCGGTGGCGCCTTCGATATTGGCGCGGATGCCCGCCTGCTCACGGAAGAACGCCTCACGGCGGCTGCTGAACAGTTGGCGCTGGCCCTCCAGCACCAGGGCCAGACGTGGATCGTCGCTGCTGCTCAGCTGCGGCGGGAAGTCCACCTGTTTGAGGTTGTCGCGTTCACTGCGCCAGCGCGCCAGGCTGGCCATGGCCATGCGGTACTGGGCCTGCAGCGACTGCACGTCCGCCGCCACCTGGGTCTGATCCAGGCGGAACAGCGGCTGGCCCTGCTTCACACTTTCACCTTCACGCACCAGAATCCGGCTGACCACCCCGCTACTCATGGACTGCACCGCCTTGCGCTTGCCGGACACCACCACCGTGCCTTGCACGGGAATTCCCTGATCCAGGGGAGCCAGGGCTGCCCAGACGAAAAAACTGCCGGCGCCCACCAGGGCCAGAATCCAGCCCATGCGGGCAAAAAAGCCCGCATCACGCTCGACCCGTTCCGGCGCGTAACCCTCTTCGATCATCATGTTGCTGTCCTTGCTCATGCGCCTTTATTCCGTGTCGGAGCCTGATACTGGCGACTCATGCTCAAACCACCGGGAGCGGCCGCAGCGGCGGGTCTGGCCGGTTCCTGGGGTTGGGGTTGCTGGGGCTGCTGGGTACCGGCCAACGCCTTGAGCACTTCCTGGCTGGGGCCAAAGGCCTGCAGGCGACCTTCATTGAGCACCAGCAGCTTGTCGGCCAGGGCCAGCACCGACGAGCGATGGGTCACCAGGACCACGCTGGTGCCCCGGGCCTTGAGCTGGGCAATGGCTGCCGCCAAGGCACTCTCGCCCACGGTGTCGAGGTTGGAGTTGGGTTCGTCGAGCACCACCAGGCTGGGATTGCCATACAAGGCCCGGGCCAGGGCCACCCGTTGTTTCTGGCCACCGGACAGGCCGCTGCCGTCATCGCCAAGCACGGTGTCGTAGCCCTGGGGCAGGCGCAGGATTAACTCGTGCACCCCGGCCAGCTGCGCGGCCTGAACCACCTGCTCCGGGTCGGCCTGGCGAAAGCGCGCAATGTTCTCGGCGATGCTGCCGGTGAAGAGCTCGATGTCCTGGGGCAAGTAGCCGATATAAGGGCCGAGCTCGTCGCGATTCCAGCGATGAATGTCGGCGCCGTCCAGGCGCACTGTACCGGCCAGGGTCGGCCAGACGCCCACCAGAACCCGAGCCAGGGTCGACTTGCCGGAACCGGAGGCCCCCAGTACCCCGAGCACTTCACCGGCATTGATGCTGAAGGTCACCTGCTGCAGGGTCGCCGCCCGGCGCCCAGGAGGACCGGCGCTGACCTGCTCGAAACTCACCTGGCCCTTGGGCGCCGGCAACGACATGGCGCTGTCACTGGGCGGGAACTCCCGCAGTAGCGCGTCCAGCCGACCATAGGCCAGCTTGGCCGAACTCCATTGCTTCCATACCGCGATCAACTGGTCGATGGGACTCAGGACCCGGCCCATGAGGATCGACCCGGCGATCATCATCCCCGCGGTCATGTCGCCCTTGATCACCAGCAATGCACCCAGGCCCAGCACCAGGGACTGCAGGCACAGGCGCAGGGTCTTGCTCAGGGAACTGATCACCGAACCTGTGTCGCTGGCCTCATTCTGCAAGCCGAGAAAGCGCGAGTGCACCGCGAACCAGCGCTTGCGCAAGGCCCCGAGCATGCCCATCGCCTGGATCGTCTCGGCATTGTGCAAATGACTGGTAGCCAGTTGGGTGGACCGCTGCGAAAAACCGCTGGCTTCGGCCAGGGGCTTCTTGGTCATGGCTTCGTTCAGATACGCCAAGGCAATCAGCAACACCGCGCCCACTGTGGCGAACACTCCGAGCCAGACGTTGAAGGCATAGATCACCAGCAGGTAGATGGGAAACCAGGGGGCGTCGAAGAAGGCGAACAGCGCCGGCCCGGTAAGGAACTGGCGGATATGGGTCAGATCGCCCAGTGACTGGCCGGCATGGCCTTCGCCACGGGACAGGTTGCGCTCGAAGGCCGCCTGGTAGACCCGCAGGTTGAAGCGGCGCTCCAGCTGGCTGCCGATGCGGATGACGATAAAGCTGCGCACCACTTCCAGCAGCCCGATAAACAGGAAAAAGCCCACGACCATCAGGGACAGCATCACCAGAGTGGTCTCATTCTGCGAAGACAGCACCCGATCGTAGACTTGCAACATATAGATGGAGGGCACCAGCATCAGCACATTAATCAACGCGGTGAAACAGCCGACACTGATCAGGATGCCCTTATATTCGCCCAGTGCCTTGAACAGTGGAGCAGGATGAGTGTTCTTCACCATTTTTAACAAATTCCCCGAGCCGTTAATCCACGCGCGATAGCGAAGAACCAATATAGTGCATAACTAACAGATGCCTCTCTTAGTTAATAAAGCCTGCGGACACGGACAATTCGGACAGCTGTATTCAACAGCAGCCCGAACATGTTCCTGCCGATCAAGAGAATGGCAATGTAATGGCCGCCCATTATCAGACGAACATTCTTAGCCTTTAATTAGCGGCACGCTGCAAAACAATCAGGCCGTCACTTTTCAGGCGCGCCTCATAGAGCCCGTCTTTCTGGCGGCTGAAAAAGATCACTTTCGACCCTTCGCGCCCAGTGATGGCAATGCCATCGGGCTCCGGAAACCAGCCCACCGCGGCCTCACCTATCCATTTCGACAGGCACTCGGCGCCATCGCCCAGAGCAGCGTTCTGCAGAAGGTCCAGGGTGCAGCCCTTGGCAGGCTCCGCCGCTTGCTGCAGTTGCCAGTGTCCAACCAGTTCCGAGGGGTCCGCCAAGCGCAGGCTGCTTGCCATAGTGAGTGCTCCATAAAAGATCGTCAGCGTCGCCAGCAGCCAGGTGGCCGCCTTGCAACTCAAGGTGTGTAGGGTCATAGGGTGCTCCGTCCGCCCGGTAGACTCGCTCAGCCCCGAGGCCAATGCAAGAACGGAAGGCAGCGCATCGGCGCCGCCCTCCGCCTACTTCACTCAGGCCACGATGTCGCTGACGGCTGCCTGGCCAACGGTGCTGACCAGGAAGTCCGCCACGCCGTGCCCGGAGAAGTCCACGGACAAGGTGCTGACGCCCCCGGAGGTGGTGAGGATGGCGTCACCCGCCGCACCGGTGAAGGCGTTGACGAAATGCAGGCCCGCCCCCTTGGTGATACCGGTCAGATCGATCTTGTCCAGGCCGCTGACAAAATCCATGATCTGGTCGGCCGCACCCGGCTTGGAGTCCGAGCTGGCACCGAACACGAAGGTGTCCGAGCCCGAACCGCCCCAGAGCTTATCGGCGCCACCGCCACCGTAGATGATGTCGTTGCCGGCACCGCCCTTGAGCTCGTTGGCAGCGTTGTTGCCGATCAGCAGGTCGTTGCCCGAACCGCCGATGGCGTTCTCCACGGTTACGCCCTGGGCGATGGAAACGTTACCCACCATGCCGCCAACGTCGGAGAATGAGGCTTCATTGAGGTTGATCTTCTGGTTTTGGGTAAACCCGGAGAAGTCCAGGGTATCGTTGCCGCCACCGTCCCATACCGAGAACACCAGCTTGTCCGCAGACGAACTGGCGCTGTAGAAATCGCGCCCGGTATTGGAGTTGAAGCCGTAGGTGGTATCACCGGCACGGGTGCCGTAGTTGGCCCCGTAGAGCTTCTGGATGGCCGCAATATCGTCCATCAGCGGACCGGACGAATAGGCCTCGACCCCGCCCTTGCTGAAGTTCTGGCCGGTATTGCTTTCACTCCAGTAGCTCATGACGCTGTAACCGCGGGTGTCCTGCCCGTAGGTGGCGTCCTTGTAGGTTGGATTGCCTTCGCCGGCGTTGTAGTCGCCAGGGTGAGCCAGGCCAAGGGTGTGACCGATCTCATGGGTCAGGGTCTGACGGCCATAGTTGTTCAGGTCAGGGTTCTTGTTCTGGGTGTAGCTGCTGTTGGTCAGGTACCAGGAGGTGCCGTCATAACCGGCACCGGTGCCCGGCAGGTAGGCGAAGGCCGCCGCACCGTCCTGGCCACCGCTGTAGTTGCCAAAGGTCATGTGGGCGTCGCCACCCGAGGCTTTCTCGGTAAACACGACGTTGGCCACATCGGCCCAGGATTGCATGGCCAGCACTGCTTGGGCCTTCTGCTGGGCACTGAACTGGCTGAACCCGGAGATACCATGCTTGTACAGGGTGCTCGAGGAGGCCGAGGTCAGGAAGGTATAGGTCAGATCGATCTTGCCGTTACCGTTCAGGTCCTTATAGGCAGCGCCGTCACGCAGCAATTGCGTGGCGGCCTGATCGACCGAGAACGAAGGTTTGCCATTGACCGTGAGATTGCCGCCACGGTCGTATTGGTGGCTAAAGCTATTGATCTGGTTATACGCCGAACTTGCTGCGGCCAGTGGCACGAGTTGCTGTTCGGCAGATGCAATAGCACTCTCTGTTACTTTCGACATAAACACACTTCCTTGTAATCAATGGAACAGTTTTTGTCAGATAGCGACAATCCCTGGCGAGATCGTCCTATCACTCGCCCTAAGCAGGCGAAAGAAAGCTGACACAATTTGAAATCAGGCGTCCACTCATTTTTTGACGTCAAATTCCACTGTTCCGACAAACTCCCGCAAACAATGACTGCGCAGTCAAAAGATTCTTTTCCAGCCGATTAACGGCAGGCATTGTCCGACAATCTACAATTTAATTATTAAATATCCATATAGACAGTTATGCCAACTGGGTCGCACTTTTTAGTTAGTTATTTCATGTTCCAACCAGTTAGTTCCAATGCGTCCCTCAATACTTGCGGGGTCAGCGCCGGTACTTGCACCCCGTCGGCACTGGTCATCGGCTCGGCTGCCAACAGGGCGTTGATGATGGCTTCCTCAACGGCCTCGGCCGCTGCGCTGAACAGTGGCGAGATGTGATCGTTGTTGAGCATCGCCAGAGGTGCGGTGAACGCCAGGTCCTTGCGCCCATAATCCGCAGCGGGCAAGTCCCGGTTTCCCGTGGCAAAGGCCAGGAAGATATCGCCACTGGAATCTTCGGTGCCGCCGCCCGTGCGGGCAATGCCGATGGAGGCACGCTGGGCCAGGCGCTGGCATTGATGGGGCAGCAACGGCGCATCGGTGGCCAGGATCACCACGATCGAGCCCATGCCCGGGGTGCCGCGCTCGGCAAAAGGTGAGGCAATCCCACCCAGACGACGCCCCACCGGGTAACCGTCCACCCGCAGTTCTTCACGCTTGCCGTGGTTGGCCTGGACCAGGGCGCCGACGGTGTAGCCGCCCTGCTCTGCCGCCAGCCTTCGGGATGCGGTGCCGATCCCACCCTTGAACTCGTGGCAGATCATCCCGGTGCCGCCTCCCACCGCGCCTTCGGCTACCGGCCCGGATTCGGCGCAGGCCATGGCCTCGCGCACCTGTTGCGCTCCCACATGCTGACCCCAGATGTCGTTCAGCAGGCCGTCGTAGGTTTCCATTACCACCGGCATGCACCAGTAAACGGCGGGGTCCGCCAGAGCCTCGCGCTCCAGGGCGATCAGGGTGTCGCGCACCACGCCGACACTGTGGGTATTGGTAATCGCCAGCGGCGTGGTCAGGGTGCCCGCCTCGCGAATCCACTCCAGCCCCGTGGCATCGCCATTGCCGTTGAGTACATGACAACCAGCGAAACAGGGCTGCTGCCGTGCATGCCCGGCCCGGGGCTGGACCAGAGTGACCCCGGTGCGCACCTGCTTGCCGCCCACGGTGGTTTTCAGGGTGCTGTGCCCCACCCGTACCCCAGGTACGTCGGTGATCGCATTGAACGGGCCTGGTGACCCCAGCCCCAGGCTGATGCCCAATTGACGTGCTCGCATAACCACTCCTTACAATTTCTGGAACGCCGGGCTGTACCGGCCATTGGTGCCATAGAGAATCACCGACAGCGCCAGCAGCCCGATAATCACCATGATGTCCCGCAGGGAAGCCTCGAGGAACAGATTGATCAGCAGATACCCCGCGCCGACCACCGCCAGCAGTGCCGGCAAAGGCCACAGGGGCATGCGATAGGGATGCTCGCGGTCGCGCAGCAGCACCCGGCTCATCAGCGCGCTGAGGGCAACGATCAGATACACCAGCATGATCAGCAACACGCTGAAGGACGTGAGGTCCGCCAGATTCGAGCTAAAACTGAGTACTGCCGAAGGAATCGCCAGGAACAACGTAGCCAGCCATGGCGAGTCCCAGCGTGGATGGATCCGCGTGAACAGGCGGTTGACGGTGGGCGTCCACAGGGCGTCGCGGCCGCTGCTGAACACAACGCGACCGATCTGGATGACGATGGCGACAATGGCGTTGAACACCGACAGGAAGATCCCGCCACTGACGACCCTGGCGAGGGTTTCATTGCCATGGCTGGTGAGTAGGTAGCCGATGGGATCTGGGCTGGCCAGCATCGCGCTCAGGGACGGGGCGCCGATCAGCAGCGCGGTGAGCGGCACCAGTTCGATGATCACCACCAGCACCAGGGACCAGAGCACCGCCTTGTGCACGCCGCGCCCCTTGCACTTCATGTCTTCGGCCAGCAGCACCGCCGGCCCGTAGCCGTTGTAGGAAAACAGGCCGATGCCCACCGCACCGATCACCAGGGCCCAGGGCGCCATCTGCAGCGCACCGTGATCGACGATCTGCGGCTGCAGGAGAATGCTCACCGGTTGCGTGGCATTGCCAAAGCCCAGCCAGACAATCACCAGCAACGCCGCTACCTCCAGCAACAGGCAAGTACCGGTGATCCAGGCGTTGAGCTTGATGTTGAGAATGCCCAGCAGATAGCTGCAGACCACTATCACCAAGGCTACGGTCTGAGAGTCGAAGTGCGTACCCAGGGCGTTGTTCAAATAGGTGGCGGCGCCAGTGGCCAGCACCGGAGGGATGAACAGCAGCATCACCAGCACCGTGAGGAAGGTGGCATAACCGGCCATGCCACCAAACACGCGCTTGGCGTAGACGTACTCACCGCCGGCACTGTTATGGGCCCGACCCAGCTCGGCGTAGCAAAAGGCAAACATCAATGCCAGCAACCCGGCCATGACGAACGCCAGGAACACCCCGCTGCCGGCCTGGTGGATGGCAAAGGGCGCGATCACGAACACGGAACTGGCGGGGGTCACACCGGAGACAGTGATAGCCACCACATCGAACACACTCAGGGTTGGTTTCAGCGCGCCGTCGGGCGCGGAGGGAGAGCTCATATCGTTATCCTCGTGTTTATTGTTGGTCTGAGGCAGAAACGAAATCCATCGGGCGGGTGCGCTCTGGGACGCACTTGCTGGGAGCTACTCTAGGCAGTCACATGGCTGCGACCAATTCCCCTATTGGAGTACTCCCCTTGACGGCAATGGGCAAATCGACGACACCGTTCTACGGCACTTACGGCGCATCAGGGGAGCAAGGACTTTGAGTAATCTGTTCTGGGAAGTCGGCATGCATGCCGGCCTGGGTCGCACCCTTACGCTGATCGGCAACCCGCGATTCTGGAAACAGCTGATCCTGCTGTTGCACCAGGCCACGCCGTTCGACAATGCCCTGGCGATCTTCTACCCGGTGGATGGCCCGCCCCGAGCCCTTGAAGAATATGACGCGGAGCCCAGCAGCAAGCCGGCGTCGATGCTCACCTACCTCAATGGCCTGTACCTGCTGGACCCGTTCTTCCAGGCCTGTCGCGAGGGCTACCCCAGCGGCCTGTACCGTCTGGAAGAAGTGGCCCCGGACCACTTCCGCCAGAGCGAGTACTTTCTCAGCTACTTCCACGACAACGTCCTGGAAGATGAAGTGCAATTCATCCTGCAACTACCCGATACCGGCACCCTGTCCCTGTCACTGGGCAACCAACGGGTCTTCAATCGTGAAGAAATAGGCCAGCTCACGACCTTTGCGGCCTGGGTGCTGCCACTGATGCAACAGCATTGGCAGCACAGCCAGATACGTCCCCAGGCCCCGGTTGCAGAGGAAATGGCCAGCCAGATTCGCGATGCCCTGAGCCATTTCGGCAGCGCGGTGCTGTCGGACCGAGAGCTGGAGATTGCCCGGCTGATCCTCCGGGGTTTTTCTTCCAAAGCCATGGCCGAGCGTTTGAAGATCTCGCCGGACACCATCAAGGTGCACCGCCGGCACCTCTACGCCAAGCTGGATATCTCCAGCCAGCCCGAATTGTTTTCGTTGTTCATCCAATCCCTGGGGCATGACCTGGACAATCCCTGAAGCCCCCGCTCAAGCTGCTGTTGCCGGTCTTCTCGCGTTACTGCGCTCTCACCTGCCTGCTGACCTGACCGCCTACCTACCTACCTACCTGCCCGCATGCCTGCCTGCCTACCGTAGGAGCTGGCTTGCCAGCGAAGGCGTCCTCAAGGGCAATGCAAAACTCAAGGACCTCTTCGCCGGCAAGCCGGCTCCTACACGGCCAGCGAAGGCATCCTTGAGGGCAATACAAAATTCAGGAACCTCTTCGCCGGCGAGCCGGCGCCTACAACGCCAGCGGAAGTGTCGGGCGATGCGATACTCCAGCGCCTACGCGTTCAGGGAGCGGGCGCGGAAGTCACGGGGCGATTGTTCGAAATGCTTCTTGAAGGTCCGGCTGAAATGCGCCGAATCGGTAAACCCCCACTTGAAAGCGATGTCGGTAATGGATTCGTTGCGCAGGTGCGGGTTGCTCAGGTCCGCCGCGCTGCGCTTGAGCCGGGAGCGCTGGATGAAACGACACACGCTATCTCCCTGTTCCTCAAACAGCCGGTACAACTGGCGCACCGAAATGTTCAACTGCCCGGCCAGGGATACCGGGGTCAGGCCCGGCTCATTGAGGGATTGATTGATCAGTTGCCGAGCCTGATCACGCAGGCATTGGCCATGCAGGTTATCGTCAAAGCCATCCAGGGTACTGGCCGTCTGACGCAGGGTTGGCTCAAGCAAGGCGATCAGGGCCTCCTGCAGAGCCTGCCCCTCCTGCTGCGCTGCACACCCCTGCAGATCGCCGGCGCAGATCTGCTCCACCAGCAAACGCATCAAGCGGCCACTGGCGCAGTTTTGCGACAACTTGCCGAACTTGCGCTGCTGGGCCGGCAGATGCCGGTACACCTCTTCTCGGCACAGGTGGAACGAGGCGTGCTCGATCAGGCCGTGGGGCACGATTTCACAAGCGCCGGCCGAATCCAGCAACGCCATGTCGCCGGGGGCCAGCTCAATACTCTCGCCATCCTGGCTCAGGCGAGCGTGGCCACTGCGCTGGATGATCAGGAAACAATGGCGATCGTCCTCATGGTCGACCTTGGTGCTCTGACGGGAGATCAGCCCGGCATTGGTGCGGATCTGCGCCACCTCCAGCCCGGCATAATCCTGTAAACCCACTTCTCCGATAAACAAGGCGGGATTGCGCGCCGGACGGGCGTCGAATCGACCACAGACACCCTGCAGGGCACCTACCCAGGAACTGAAACTATGCGAAGCAAGCACTGTGCACCTCCATAAGCCGGTTCAGACCGCCGTTGTTGTTATGGCGATATCATTAACATGTTATCTATTTGTCAGGCAAGGAGCCTGACAGCATGGATAGTCTGTTATGGCTTAAGCAGGGTGTATGCCAGTGCTTACGGTTATGTCGGTCAGAATTCTCGTAGAAGCTTGTACAACTCAGTGAAGCTGCCCAATAACGCCACCCGCTGTTCAGCACTCAAGCGGATATAGCGTCTGAACCCCGGTAAACGATTGACCACCTCGCTGGCGCCAAAGTGTTCAAGGCGCACTTGCCAGCCCTGTTCATCCCGCCACAGCTCAAGGTGCTTGAAGTCCAGTGGCAGCAGCCGTTCCAGCAGTGGTTGATCACTGCACAACCTCTGCAGCAGGGGCGCCCATTGCCCTGCCTCTCCCGCAAGCAATCGCGCGGCGACGCCCTGTCGACGAATTGTCCCGGTATGGCGCAGGCCGATCCGCGCCTGTCCGGGAGGCTCACTGGGCACCCGCAGACGCCACTCACAGACCACGAGATGCATCAGGAACTGCGCCTGGGGGCGCTCCCGTACTTCGAACTCCAGAGCGCTTTTCGGGCAATGGAAAACACCACGCCCAACAGCGCGAGGGGTGAAATCGAGGCCCGCCAGATCCCGTCGCACCTGACCCAGGGTGACCCCCGGGCGATAGCCCGAGGGTGCCCGGTGCCAAAATTCAAAGAGGTTTTGTCGCCAGCTTGAAAGATTCATCAGACAGGGCCTCCCGAGGGCTTGGGACATCTTCCGGTGCAAGGTTCAGCGCCTGTTCCAGCACCTCCTCCACCGGCACCGGACGAAACGGATTGACCTTCTGTACCAGCAAGGTCCAGACAAGGGCGTAGATAGCGGTCAGGCCCAACATGCTGCCGAAGGGCACATAGATATCCCGTGGATTCATCCCAGGGGGGGTGATGAACCACATGCCCAGGAGAATCCCCACCGAAGACAGGATCTGCGGCAACGGAAACCATGGCGATTTATAAGCCCGCGGCAAATCCGGCCGGCGAATGCGCAACATCACCACCGACAAGGTGACCAGCAGGTAAGCGGTGCTCCAGGCACAGACCGCCGCCAGCACCAGGTGCATGATGCTGTCGGTGCTGCCACCCAGCCACCAGGCGTGCAGACAGGGAATCAGGACCGCCACGGCGATGCACAACAGCGGAGTCTTGAAGCGTGGGTGCAGGTAGGTGAAGACCTTGGGCAATGCACCGTCCAGGGCCATGCCATAGAGAATCCGCGGCAGGCCGGCCATCAGCGTATTGATGGTCGCGGCACCGGCGAACAGCAGGCCAATCCCCAGCCAGATGCGGCCAAACGGCCCCATGATCTGCTCGGCGAAATGCGGGATGGCCATGGGCGTATCCAGCAAATGCACGCTGCCGTCCTCACTCAGGGCGATGTTTTCCACCTGACGCTTCATGGCCGCGCCATAGATGAACATACAGACCGCGACGCCTACCAGGCCGAGGGCCATGGCGCGGGGAATGGTTCTGGCAGCCTTGCGCACATCCGGGGTCAGGGGGGTGACGAACTCGCAGCCGACGAACATGAACATGGCCATGCCCACCAAGGACAGGATGGTCGACAGGTCGGTCCCCACCATGGAAGCACCGAACCAGCCATCGAGCGCCACGGCCGGGGCCTTGATGACCCCGAGCACGCCAAAGATGATCAGGGTGGTCCACATGCCGAAGGTCAGGATCACCTCGGCGCGACTGAAAGCGGTGATGCCCACCGCGTTGAGCAGGCCGAAAAACAGCACCAGCCCGACACCTACCAGCCAGGCGCTGCCGCTCTGTTCCAGCAGGGTATTGAGGGATTCGAAATTCACCAGGGCCATGACGCCGCTGAGAATGGTTTCCGCCGTCCCGGCAAACACATGCACGATCAGGTAGGCGGACAAGGTGCCGGTGATGGCGAAGAAACGGCCCAGGCCACAGGCCAGGTAGTCATAGACCGAGCCATTGGTGGGCAGCAGGCAAGCCGCTTCGGCGAACGTGGTGGATTGCGCCAGCATCATCAGCAGGGCGATCACCATCGCTGCGGCGAATGCTCCACCACCGATACCGAATCCGGTGGTGGCAGTAAGGATCACCGGGCTGGCCATGATCAGGCCCACGGCACTGGCCAGCGCGGTGGGAAAGCCGACCACGCCCTGATCCAGGTGGTGGTTGAGTCTGTCGTTGAGCGACATGATGGTAAACCTCGAAAGCATGGGTTGATGATTGTTGTTCTAGGCATTTCAAGGGCACGCCCGGCAAGGGCGCAGAGCTTGGCTGTCTGACGCAGCTGAAATCATGTTCACGCCCCGTAGGCGCTGGCTTGCCAGCGAAGGCGCCCATGAGAGTGACACCTGTCTCGGGGGCCTCTTCGCCGGCCAGCCGGCCCCTACAGCCAACCGGCTGGCCGGCGAAGGCGTCTGCGTGGGGCGCGCTCAATAAGCGATGCACACCGATTTGTTCTCGGTATAGGCCTCGATGGCCGCATGGCCCATCTCGCGCCCCATGCCCGATTGCTTGTAACCACCGAAGGGCATCGACGGGTCCAGCATGTTGTGGGTGTTGACCCAAACGGTGCCGGCCTTGATCTGTGGAATAAGCTGCATGACCTGACTCAGATCGTTGGACCAGATACTCGCCCCCAGCCCGTACTGGTTGTCATTGGCCAGGGCCACCACTTCCTCCAGTGAGTCGAAAGGCGTCGCGACCACCACCGGGCCGAAGATCTCCTCGCGCACCAACTGCAGGTTGGCGTTGACGTTGGCCACCACCGTGGGACGGACATAAAAGCCCCGTTCGCCATGGGCGACTCCACCACAGAGCACCTTGGCGCCCTCCTCGACCCCGCGCTGGACCATCTGCAGCACGCGCTTCTGCTGTTTGGCAGAAATCAGCGGATTGATCTGTGCCTGCTCGTCCAACCCCGGGCCAATGCTCAAGGATTCGGCGATGGCGACCAGACGCTCCAGCACTTCGGTGTAGATCCCGCGCTGGATATACAACCGCGAGCCCGCCGTGCAGACCTGCCCCTGATTGAAGAAGATGGCCCCGGCAGCCCCAGCGGCCGCAGTCTGCGGATCGCAGTCGTCGAGAACGATCACCGGCGACTTGCCGCCCAATTCCAGGGAAAAGCGCGTCATATTGTCCACTGCAGCGTGGCCGATCAGCTTGCCGACCTGGGTCGAACCGGTGAACGCCAGCTTGTCGATCCCCGGATGGGCAGCCAGCGCGGCACCGGCCTGGGCACCACTGCCGGTCACCACGTTGACCACGCCGGGGGCGATCCCCGCTTCCAGGCAAAGCTGGCCGAGGCGCAGCGCGGTCAGCGGGGTCTCGTCGGCCGGCTTGAGTACCACGGTGCAGCCACAAGCCAGGGCCGGGACGATTTTCCAGATGGCCATCAGCAACGGAAAATTCCACGGCACAATGGCCCCCACCACGCCCACCGGCTCCGGCACCGTATAGGCCCGGTACTGTGCCCCCGGCACCGCAGCGATGGACACATCCAGGCTCTTGCCTTCGATCTTGGTGGCCCAGCCGGCCATGTAGCGGGTGAACTCCGCCGCCGCACCCACCTCCAGGGCCCGGGCCAGATGGATCGACTGGCCGTTGTTGAGGGTCTCCAGTTGAGCCAGCTCCTCGCCATTGGCTTCCAGCAGATCCGCCAGCTTCAACAGCAGACGCTCACGATCGGCGGGACGCAACGCCTTCCAACTGCCTTCGAAGGCCCGGCGCGCGGCCCCCACCGCCAGATCCACATCAGCCTGGGCGGCGGCGGCAACCTGGGTCAACTGCTCACCACTGGCGGGGTTGTACACCGGCATCCGCGCTCCGGAGAGTGCTGGCTGGCTGAGACCGTCAATCAGCAGACCGTGCTGACTGTCTATGAATGCAGCGACACGTGGGTCGATGGCAACGCTCATCTTGATTCCTCGCAGGTAGACCTTGTTCGAGGTGGACTTTGAGCCCAAAGTCGGATGCCGTCTTGATTCTGGCTGCCGCAAAACTTGGCCCTGGCTGCCAGCGCCATCGGCACCTACGCAGACCGTAGGAGCCGGCTTGCCGGCGAACAGGCCCGAAAGTCTTGCAGCGCCCAGGCCGACGCCTTCGCTGGCAAGCCAGCTCCTACAGCAGTCAGATACACCGTGCAGTTTCCCGTAGGAGCCGGCTTGCCGGCGAAGAGGCCCGAAAGTCTTGCACAGCCTGCACGAACGCTTTCGCTGGCAAGCCAGACCCTGCGAATGGGCGGCAGCGACACCCGCCAAGCCGCCACTGGCAGCCTGGGTCAAATGTCCTGGCACACAGAGGCAAGCCAGGAGCCCACAAATGACGCACTAATAGCTCCACGCTGTCCGTGCGTTTTCAGGAGACTCAACGTGAGCGAAGCAAGCCGTTTCTGGCACCCCATGCTGCACCCCAACGAAATGAAGCAACGCGAACCGATCCGCATCGTCCGTGGCGATGGTTGCTATGTCTATGACGACAAAGGCCACCAGCTGGTGGATGGCGTCGCCGGGCTGTGGAACGTCAACGTCGGCCACAACCGCAAGGAAGTGAAAGCGGCCATCACCGCACAGCTCGATGAGCTGGAGTATTTCCAGCTGTTCGACGGGGTCAGCCACCCTCGTGCCGAAGAACTGTCCCGGGTGCTGATGAACCTGCTGGAGCCCGAGGACATGTCCCGGGTGTCCTTCAGTTCCGGCGGTTCGGATGCCATCGAAAGTGCCCTGAAGCTGGCCCGCCAGTACTGGAAGCTCGAAGGCCAGGCCGACCGCACCAAGTTCATTTCCCTGCGCCAGGGCTACCACGGCACTCACTTCGGTGGTGCCTCGGTCAACGGCAACACCGTGTTCCGCCGCAACTACGAACCATTGCTGCCCGGTTGCTACCACATCGACACACCCTGGCTGTACCGCAACCCCTACAGCCAGGACCCGCAAGAGCTGGGCAAGATCTGCGCCGACCTGCTGGAGCGGGAGATCCAGTTCCAGAGCCCGGACACCGTGGCCGCCTTCATTGCCGAGCCGATCCAGGGCGCCGGCGGCGTGATAGTGCCCCCCGCCAACTACTGGCCGCTGATCCGCGAGGTCTGCGACAAGTACGGCGTCCTGCTGATCGCCGACGAGGTGGTCACCGGCTTCGGCCGCAGCGGATCGATGTTCGGCAGCCGCCTGTGGGGCGTCAAACCCGACATCATGTGCCTGGCCAAGGGCATCACCTCGGGCTACATCCCCCTGGGCGCGACCGTGGTCAACCGGCGGATCGAGGCCGCCTTCGAGAAAAACGCCAACTTTACCGGCGCCATCATGCACGGCTACACCTACTCCGGACACCCGGTAGCCTGTGCTGCAGCCCTGGCGTGCCTGGATATCGTGGTCAAGGAGGACCTGCCGGCCAACGCGGCGAAGATGGGCGACTACATGCTGGACAAGCTGCGGCCCTTCGTCGATCGCTTCGACAGCGTCGGCGAGGTGCGGGGCCAGGGCCTGATGCTGGCCCTGGATCTGGTGGCGGACAAGACCACTCGCGAACCCATTGACCCCATGAGCGGCTATGCCAATCAGGTGGCGCAAATTGCCCGGGACAATGGCGTCATGGTGCGTCCAGTGGGCACCAAGATCATTCTTTCGCCGCCCTTGGTAATCCAGCAGCCACAGGTGGATGCCATAGTCGATGCCCTGGCCGAGGGTTTGAGCAAGGCCCGCCGCTAATCGTTGCAACAGGCTGCGGTCGATGCAACAGCGACCGCAGCCTGCGCTACATCCCTACTTGCCAGGCGCTTCACCTCTGGTATTCACTCGCCCTGACACGGACACCGCCCCCCGTCGCAGCCTCCAACCACCCGAGCCACTGCCCAGCCGGCAGCCAGGAGCTATCCAATGATTGCGCCCACTTCCTTGCCCGGGGCCCATGAACTGGGGCAACGCTGCATCGCCGCCTTCACCCGGGTGGTCCCCGCCACCCTCTGCGCCTTCTACCGCATCGATCCGAACCTGCAGGCGCGGGACTTCTCGCTGTACCGCATGCCCGAACAAATGCACCAGGCCTACTTGCAACGCTACCGCCACTACGACCCGCTGCAGCCACGCAACTGCGCCGCCGCCGGGCGCCCAGTGCTTTCGCTGCACATGGGCATGGCCCAGCAGGGCCGTCATGCAACCGAGGTCTACCAGGGATTCCTGCAACGCCACGGGGTACTGGATGTAGTGGAGATTCTCGCCTGTGATGGTGAACGGCCCGTCGCCGGCCTGTCGTTGTTGCGGGACAACGCCCTGGGGCATTTCAGTGTCGACGAACTGGGTACCCTGCATGCCTTGCAGGGCCTGTTGGAAATCGCTGCCCTGGCACCCTACTCCCAGGTCGACGAACGTCTGGCCAACCTCACCCCCAGGGAACGGGAGATCGCCTGGCTGCTGCGCGATGGCGCCGACAACAAGAGCATCGCCAGGCGCCTGGACCTGGGGCTGCCCACGGTCAAGACCCACTTGATCAACCTGTTTCGCAAGGTCGGGGTCGGCAATCGTACGGAGCTGGTGAGCGCGCTGTTCTTGTAAAGGGCCACAGGCTCAACCATCCGGTTGATGGGCAGCACCGGCTCCCAGGCAGAACATGGGGTTCTCCTTTCCCGGACAAGAGCCTTGCCATGAATCAGCAACCTGAATGGATCACCGTCGGCGCCCTGGCGGACGGTTTTGCAGACGACAATCACATCCTTGCGAGGGTGGATGATCTGTCCGGTCGCACCCTGACCCTGCACTTCGACAATGGCTGGCAGATCGAACACCACTTCGCTGCCGACACCCTGCGCTGGAACAGCGTCGGCCAGCCTGCCAGTGACGATCTGCCCTATCGCGCAACCTCGGTGCGCCCCGGTATCTACCTGGTGGACTTTCTCAAGCTGGAGCATGGCCAGCCCCACTCGGTGAGCCTGATTCTCGATCTTGAGCGCCGGTGTTTCACCGCCGTGGTCGGCCAGATGCCGAGCCAGGCCGAGTGCAGCGTCGACCTGTTCAGCCGGGCCCTGGCCGGCGGTGAGCTGACCTCGGTCAAGGCGCAGTTCCTCCACGGCGCAATCGATGCCGTGCCCACGACCGAGACTGCGCGACATACGCCCACCGCCGAACTGATCGGCCTGCGCAACCAGTATGTCTACAGCGCCAGCGAGGCTTACGAGCACATCTACCTGAATGCCAACTTCTATAGCTGGCAGTGCCTCAGGGGTGTCGAGCAAGGCCTGGCGGACACCGACCGCTGTCACTACTACAAGATCGACGAGCAGCTGTACCTGTTTGTCTGGCGCGAGAAGATCGTCCCGACCCTGGGACTGGTGCTCATCGACCTCAAGGCCGGGCGTACCGACGGCAAGATCTTCGGTTACCAGGGTGCAGACTTCAGTCATGCCGCCAACTTCCCGGTGGGCGCCCTGGCCCAAGTACTCAACCGAACCCTGCACCCCTGATTCCGTACCGCTGCAGGCTTGTCCTAGCGCCAGCCTGCAACGCTTTTCATAGGACACTCCCATGACTCTGGGCCTTGATCTGCAACGCGTCGCCAGCTGCTACCAGTCCGAACTGCAGCTGTTTGCCGAGCAACACCCGCGCTCCGGCGCCTTCTATCAGGAAAACCTCAAGCACTGGCTATACGGCGCACCGCTGCACTGGATGCAGCAATGGCCCGGCGCCTACCCGATCATGGTGGCGGATGCCCGTGGTGCGACCCTCACCGATTGCGACGGCCGCGAGTACGTGGACTTTGCCCTGGGCGATACGGGCGCCATGTTCGGCCATGCCCAGCCGGCGGTAGCCGCAGCCATTGCCGAACAGGCACTGCATGGCTCGACGTTGATGCTGCCCACCGCCGACAGCTTGTGGGTCGGCAAGGAGCTGACCCGACGCTTTGGCCTGCCCTACTGGCAGGTCACCACTTCAGCCACCGATGCCAACCGCTTTGTCCTGCGCCTGTGCCGAATGATCACCGGACGGCAGAAGGTCCTGGTGTTCAACTGCAACTACCACGGCAGCGTCGACGAATCCCAGGTGGAGTTCGACGCCCAGGGACAGATGATTCCCCGGGACGGCGTGCACCCCAACGGCTTGCAGCACGACTCCACCACCCGACTGGTGGAATTCAACGACCTGTCGGCCCTGGAAGCGGCCCTGGCCCACGGCGACGTGGCCGCCGTGCTGAGCGAGCCCTTCATGACCAACGTGGGCATGGTGCCACCGGCCCCGGGCTTCCATGACGGCTTGCGGCAGTTGACCCAGCGTTATGACGTGCCGCTGATCATTGACGAAACCCATACCCTGTCCTGTGGACCGGGGGGCTATTGCGGCGAGCATGGCTTGCAGCCGGACTTCTTCGTCCTGGGAAAATCCATCGCCGGGGGCATTCCCACCGCCGTCTGGGGCACCAGCCAGGCCATGGCCGAGCGGATCTGGCGGGTACTGCCACATTTCCAGCCGGGCCAGGCGATCAATCACTTCGGCTTCGGTGGAACCCTGGCCGGCAACGCTCTGCAAATGGCCGCCATGCGCGCCACCTTCAGCGAAGTGATGAACGATGAAAACTACGCACGCATGTTCCTCCTCGCAGAACGCCTGCGAGCCGGCGTCGACAGCATCATTGGCAAGCACCGCTTGCCCTGGCATGTGACCCGTATCGGTGCCCGGGTCGAATACCTGTTCATGCAGCAGCCTCCGCGCAACGGTGGCGAAGCCCACTACGCCCGCCATGGTCTGATCGAGGCGTACCTGCACCTGTACCTGCTCAATCGCGGGGTGCTGTTGACCCCATTCCACAACATGGCCCTGATGTGTCCGGCCACCCGCGAGGAGCAGGTCGATCTGCACAATCGGTTGCTGGACCAGTGCCTGGCCCAGGTCCTGCCAGGAGTCCGGTCATGAGCCAGGATGCTCACGGGCGTATCGCCCTGATCACCGGCTCGGGCCAGGGTATTGGCCGGGCGATCGCCCAGGTGTTCGCTGCCAGGGGCGCCAAAGTCATGCTGGCCACCCGCAGCGCTGCGTCAGGCGCCGAAACCCAACGCCTGATTCGTCAGGCCGGCGGAACGGCGGAACTGCTGACCCTGGACCTCAGCACCCGGGCCGCCGCCGAACAGGCGGTAACGGCGACCCTGGAGGCCTTTGGCGGCCTGGACCTGCTGCTGCACAACGCCGGGATCTTTCCCATGCAGAAGCTGGCCGAGCTTGAGGACCAGACCCTCGACAGCACCTTGGCGGTGAATCTGAAAAGCTGCTTCTGGCTGACCCAGGCAGCCTTGCCGGCGCTACGTCGGGCCCGAGCACCACGGATCGTCGTCACCTCATCGGTGACCGGTCCACGCACGGCGATTCCCGGACTGGCCCACTACGCGGCGTCCAAGGCCGGGGTCAATGGCTTCATTCGCGCAGCGGCACTGGAACTGGCGGAGTACGGAATCACCGTCAACGGCGTCGAGCCCGGGCTTATCGCCACCCAAGCCATGGACAACCTCGGCGACGCCGCGACCTTGTCCAGGGGCATTCCCCTTGGGCGCCTGGGAACGCCTGAAGACATTGCCTACGCCATGTTGTTCCTGGCCTCGCAACAGGCCGGCTACATCACCGGCCAGACCCTGATAGTGGACGGCGGCGCCCTGCTCCCGGAAAACAGCCAATTGTAGGCGCTGGCTTGCCAGCGAAGGCATCCTCAAGGGCAGTGCTCGCCTCTGAGGCCTCTTCGCCGGCAAGCCGGCTCCTACAAAAATCGGCGGGGCTGATTCGTAGGTGGGGATCAGCTGCCGCTGCGGATCTTGTTCCACAAGCGGGTGCGGATACGGTCGATGTCCAGCGGCATAGCTTCCAGGGCAAACAACTTGTCCATCATGGCCGGGCTCGGATAGACCTTGGTATCGTTCTTGATCGCCGGGTCGACAAGACCATCGGCTTGCTGGTTGCCATTGGCGTAATGCACGTAATTGCTGATGCTGGCCATCACGTCCGGACGCAGCAGGTAGTTCATGAAGGCGTAACCGGCCTTCTCATCCGGTGCGTCCACCGGCATGGCCACCATGTCGAACCAGATCGGCGTGCCTTCCTTGGGAATCGAATAGCCGATCTCCACCCCGTTCTTCGCTTCCTTGGCCCGGCTCTCCGCTTGCAGGATGTCCCCGGAGAAACCTACCGCCACGCAGATATTGCCGTTGGCCAGGTCACTGGTGTACTTCGACGAGTGGAAGTAGCTGACATAAGGCCGGACCTTCATCAGCAGCGCCTCGGCTTTCTTGTAGTCCGCCGGGTTCTTGCTGTGGTGTGGCAGCCCCAGGTAATTCAAGGCCGTGGGAATCAGTTCGGGGCCGTTGTCGAGAATCGCTACCCCGCACTTCTGCAGCTTCTGCATGTACTCGGGCTTGAAGATCAGGTCCCAGGAGTCCAGCGGTGCGTCATCCCCCAGCACTTCCTTGACCTTGGCCACGTTGTAGCCAATCCCGGTGCTGCCCCACAGGTACGGAAAACCGTGCTGGTTGCCCGGATCGTTGACCTCCAGCGCCTTGAGCAGCACCGGGTTGAGGTTTTTCCAGTTGGGCAACTGGCTCTTGTCGAGCTTCTTCAACGCCCCGCCCTGGATCTGCCGCGCCATGAAATGGTTGGAGGGGAACACCACGTCGTAACCGGATTTACCGGTCATCAGCTTGCCGTCCAGGGTCTCGTTGCTGTCGTAGACGTCGTAGGTGAACCCTGTCCCGGTTTCCTTCTGGAACTGTTTGGTGGTGTCCGGGGCAATGTAGTCCGACCAGTTGTAGATCTTTACCGTGTCGGCGGCCTGGGCCAGGGAAGCGCCCAGGAACAACGGGCTGAGTAACAGCAAAGTGCAAGTCTTGCGGATCATGAGTCGATACCTGTGGCTGGTTTTGTTATTGGCAGGCAATCAAGGGATCAGAAAATCAAGACGTAGGTCTTGCGCACCGTTTCCTGGATATCCCAGATTCCGGTGCTGTTGGCCGGCAACATCAGTGCATCGCCGGCTTCTATGTGCAGGGGCTCGCCATGGTCGGGAGTGAAGGTGCAGCGGCCCTGGATGAAATGACAGAACTCCTGGGCGACGATCTGCCGCCGCCAGCGTCCCGGGGTGCATTCCCAGATCCCGGTTTCGACCCCGTCGCTGCGTTCGACGGCGGTCACCGATGTCACGGCCACGGGCGTCCCCAGGGGTACGGCGACCGGCGCCGACTCGTCCAGGGTGACCGTTGCGGTGTGCTTGAATTGCGTGATGCTCATGGCTCTACCTTTCGCTGGAAAACCCGAACGGACATCGTTCGGTGCAAGAAACCCGACTCAGTGCATGAAACCTTCCATGAACTCGGCGACCCGGCTGGCCATGCGTCTGCGCCACGGAGGCGACGCCGGGTTGGCCAGGGTCTGGTCCTCATGGACAAAGCTGCGAATGATCGCGTTGTAGCCCAGCCAGCGGCAGGGTTCGGGCTCCCAGGTCCGCAGGGCGTCAAGGCGGCTATCCGCCAGCACCCAGGGTTGGCGGACCAGCAGGCTGTCGTGCTGGAGAATCAGGTCGGCCAGGGTCCGGCCACCCAGATTGCTGGCGCCAACGCCCTCGCCGCCGTAGCCGCCGGACAAGGCGATGCCCTTGCGTCGGTCACACAGCATGTGCGGCTTGAAGTGCCGGGACATGCCCAGGTTGCCGCCCCAGGAATGGGTGATGCGCACGTTCTTCAGTTGCGGGAACAGTTCGCCGAACAGGTAGCGACGCAGCTCAACCTCGTCCCGACTCAAGTCGAAATCGTGGCGCAGCTTGCTGGCAAACTGATATCCGCCCCGGGCACCAAAGACCAGGCGGTTATCCATGGAGCGCTGACCGTAAGTAACCTGACGGCTGCTCTCGCTGAAGGCCTGGCCCTGGTTCAGACCGATTTCGTCCCAGGTCGATTCCGGCAAGGGCTCGGTGGCCACCAGCAGGCTTTGCACCGGCAACTGATAGCGGCCCAGGGGCGGCAAGGTCACCGAGTACCCCTCCACCGCTGGCACTATCCAACGGCTGCGCACCTCGGCGTGGCGGGTCTGCAGGCTACCGGCCTGCCAGTGGGTTACCGGGCTGTTCTCGTAAATGCTCACCCCCAGGCGCTCCACCGCACGAGCCAGGCCGCGTACCAGCTTGGCCGGCTGGATAGTGGCGCAATGGGGGGCATAGATAGCGCCATAGGGTTTGGCCACGCGGATCTGCCGGGCCAGTTGCTCGGGGTTCAGCCAGCGGTAATCGTCCTGGTTCAGACCCTGGGCGTAGAGCTTGTCCAGGTACTGGCGCAGGCTGGTTTCCTGCTCGGGATAGCGGGCCGCGCAATACAGCACCCCGCCTTTGCGGTAATCGCAGTCGATGCCTTCACGTTCGAGGACCCTGGCCACTTCATCCGGAATGCCATGCAGCAGATCGAAAGAGGCTCGACGCTGTTCCGGCGACAGCCCTGCCAGCAGGCGGTCTTCCCCCAGCAGATTGCCCATCAGCCAGCCGCCATTGCGGCCTGAGGCACCGAACCCTGCAGTCTGGGCCTCGATCACCGCCACCTTGAGCTGCGGCGCTTGGCGCTTGAGGTAATAGGCGGTCCACAGCCCGGTGTAACCGGCGCCGATGATCGCCACGTCCAGGTCCAGGTCTTGTTCAAGGGACGGCCGCGGCAATAGCGGCTCGTCCAACTGGTCCATCCACAAACTGATACTGCGCCACGCTGGCATGCAAGCACTCCGCAACCCGAACTTCGAATGCGGCGATCCTAGTCCCTGTCTTCAGGGGCTGTCTTGCGCGCGTGCACGCAAAGAAATTTGCTTGGCATAAGCCTTGGGCGACTGCCCGGTATGCTGGCGAAAACAGCTGTAGAACGCCGACAGGGAATTGAACCCGGCCGCAAAGGCCAGTTCGTCGACCCGCAGCGGTGGCGCGGCATTGTCCAGGGCAGTCAGCACATGCTGCAGGCGCGCCTGGTTCACATAGCGGTAGAAGCTCTGACCCAGCACCTGATTGAGCAGGTAAGAAATCTGATTGCGGCTGTAGCCGCACTCACGGGCTACCCGCTGCAAGTCCAGCTGCGGATCAAGATAAGGCTGCTGGCGCTGGAAGTACTGTTGCAAGTCCTCGGCCATGAAACTCAACTGGCGCGGCGACAGCCCCAGGCGACTGGCCGCCGGACGCAGACTGCCCGAGGAGGTGTCCGTCGCCGACTCACGCACCAGGGACGCATATTCATTGACCCGCCAGATCAGACCGTCGCGCACGGTAATCGCTTCGCTGGAGCGGAACGACACCAGGCCCTGGCCACCTCGCAGGGTCACCTGATACTGGATAAAGGCCGTATTGCCATCCAGACGAATGCGATCGCTGTGCTCCAGGGCCTCGTCGGGGGCCCGGGGCATGCTCACTCGCACGTATTCCCGCAGTTCGGCGAGGCCTAGGGTGCGATTCTGGAAAAAGTCGTTGTACTGGATTTCAGGATGGTAAAGCGCCATCACGCCATCGAGGTCGCGGTGCTTCCAGCACAGGTGATAGCGCATCACGGTTTCACCGGTGGCCTGGGTTTGCAGAGGCCCGTCGTCAGGGACAGTCATAAGGGTCTCGAACAGCGAAAAAAACGCAGCTTGCCGAACTTCGGCAGAGGCATCAATGACCGTCCTTCAGCCAAGGCCCCAGGTTCTGCAGCCCCGCCAGGGCCAATACATGACCTGCATCAAAAATCTGCGATTGAACCGCCGGACGGTGGGCAAAAAAACCGCGATCGGTCACAAGCCAGTGCTATTTTTAAACCCTTGACTGATCGGGCCATTGACGACCCGATCGTTCCTACCGCGAGCACAAGGAAGCGCTCAATGAATCAAGGTGGGCCACCGATGAACAGAGTCTGGGCCAGTAAAGTCACCTTTCCTAACGCCTGCCAGCTGATGCGCTGGCATTTTCATCCCCTGGGCTTCGAGGCCAGCATGGATGCGCCAGGCAGCATGATCGCCCGGCTCTTCGATCGTGCCAGCGGCGAAACCATGATCGCCATCGCCGGCATTCCCTGCGCCACAGTGATGAGCGCCGCGGATGTCGAACGAATAATCGAGGCGGTGGAAGATGAGCTGGAAGCCTTTGCTCCGTCCCTGACACTCAAGGCCTGACGCCAGGCCCCATCAACCGCAGCCCGCCTGAGCGGCGGGCTTTTTTCGTTCTCACTGCCGCAGGTCGCGGAAATAAGGCTTGTCACGGGGCACCCGATCCGAAGCCTTGGGCGCATTGCCGGCCGCCGCCTCCTGACGATCGACGTACCAGTAGCAGTGCTTGGCCGCCCGAGTGATCCCTACATAAGCCAGGCGCAGGATCTCGTCCTTTTGTGCGCTGTCGTAGGGTTCGGCGTCGCCATCCTTGCCCAGGCCGGCCATGCGATACACCTGATTCTTGTAGGGCGAGCTGCTCAGGTGCTGACAATCCCCCAGCAGGAACACCGCGTCCGCTTGCAGGCCCTTGGCACTGTGATAGGTGAGTTGCTTGAGCCGACGAGCCGCCGGTGGCAAGCTAGAATCAACATTAACTATTTGTGAAATATGCTCTTCTATCAATAACTTATCGCTAGTTTTTCGAAACAACATCAAGATTGAGTCACCCTGTCGATAGTGCTCTGCCAGGCGCAGGGCCAGGCCCTGATCGTCACGATCCAGTACCTGCACCGGCCATGCGTCCTTGGCTTCGCCACTGGCCTTGGCCTTCTTCCCGGCAATCGCCGGGGCTGCGCGAACAATATGCTCCGCCGCATCGATCACGTGCTGGTGACTGCGGTAGTTCTCGCTGAGCATGACTCGAGTGGTGCCCGGGGACGGGAACTCCTTGTTGAACTCGATAAAGTATTTCGGCGAACTGCCACGCCAGCCGTAGATCGATTGCCAGTCATCGCCCACACAGAGCAGGGAGGAATGCTGAGCTCCCCGCCCCACGTGCAGGGCCGCGCCGCGGCTGCGAATCTCCCGGAGACTGGCCTTGATCCAGGAAACGATCTGCGGCGAAACGTCTTGAAACTCGTCGATCATCAAGTGCGACATCGGCCTCAGGCAACTGTCGCTGAGCAGCTTGAAGTTTTCCGGCGAGCGCTCGCTGAACAGGGCGAACATCCGGTTGTAGCTCATGATCGGCGGTGACTGGTCAAGCAAGTGGTCTTCAAGGGCTCGCCAGAACAGGCTCAAGGCCTCGAAGAAGAATCGGTCCGGATCATCCTGGGCAAAGCTCATGTTGCCGACCGCGTCGCCCACATCCAGCCCCAGGTTCTCGATAAAACCGGCAGCCGCGACAAAGCAATCCAGCAACGGCGCCGAAGCCAGCTCGCCCTTGACCTTGTAGTCGAACCCCGGGCCGGCACTCACCTCGGCAGAAAAGGCGCCCAAAGCACGCTTGGACGACTCGTAACTATCTAGCCAAATCAATGGCTTACGACAGAAAGCTTGAAACAGGGTGCGCTTTACCGCCCACTCCGCCCGCACCGTCAGCTTGGCTCCGGGCCGGCTGATCTGCGGATTCTCCCGAGGGTCGAAGCCCAGTACCACCCAGGCATCCAGCTCAGCGGCATAGCCATGGCAATGGAAGGTCGATCCATTGATTTCAAAGCTCTGACGCTGAGGCTCGATGCCCTTGATCGGCCAGGCCCCGGCACGAAACCACAGGTCTTCCACCGTGTCGCAGAGTTCCTCATCACGCTTGGCCGCCAGCTCGGTGACCGCCACGCGCTTCTGTACATCGGGGTGATCGCGCTCCAGCTCCTTGAGCTGCAAGGCATGGCGCAGCAAGGGCTTGAGTGCCAGGCGGAAGCGCTCATCGCTGCGGTACAACGCCTGGTAGCAGGCATTGAGGTGCTTGCGCTGGGCGTCGTTGATACGCAGGTCGAAGGGGTTGCTGTCCACCTCGTCTTCGGCACCCTGCATACGCTCACTGAGGTTCTCGAAGGCTTGAAGGCGCTCGAACCCCGGCAGACTGCGCACCATGGGCAAGATCCGCGAGTGGAAGGTACGCACCAGATCCCGGGCTTCCCGAGGGCTGAGCGCCCGGTTCCACAGGGCAAAGACCTGCACCAGCTTATTGATGAAATCCTTGCGCGACTCCCGGGTAAAAGTCACTACGGTCATGGAATCCAACTCGAACCCCAGGTAGTGATTGAGCAAAAGCAGACGCAACACCAAAGAAGTCGACTTGCCGGCCCCGGCTCCGGCAATCACCGCTGTGGCAGGCGCGTCGCTGAAAATCATCTTCCATTGGGCCGCGCTGGGCTGGGCCTGCGGTGCCAGCAGCCGGGCGACATCGGCCTTGAAGCGCTTTTTCAATTCGGCGGTCAGCGGCAGGCGCCAGTCGTCGAACAGCCGATCATCCACCCCCGGCGGCCGGTGCTCAGTGTTGCGACTGTCGCGAATCAGCAGCACCTGCCGACCTTCCTCCAGCCCTTCGAGCCGCCCCTCCTGGTAGCCGTACTCCACTCCAGCCGTGTGCCCGCTGCGAAAGCCGTCGGCCTGACCATGCAGCCAGGACGCACGGTGCTGGGCCCGCAGACGGTTCAGGCCATGGCCGAAGAACCGCGCCGCCAGGCGCTTCAACAGCGGCATCTGGGCTAGGGGCAAAAGATCGGGGGGCAGATCGGGGCTGTGTTGCGGCACGCGGACTCCAGGGGATGAGGCTGAGCGGTAATGGTCGCCGGATTTTTTCACGGTATCCAGCGAATTGCTTGCGGGTCATTAACTTAAGCGATGAACCGAAGGTTTAACACCAGCTTTTCGACAAAATAATTATCTAATTTTACGATTGGATTACGGCATTTTTTGCGCTTTTTATCGATCAATAGCTGATGGATGATGCACGCCATCAACCAACGGTTATCGTTTTTTGGCCCGGGTCCAACGAGCCATTACGAGCCCTTTATGAGGAGACGATCATGCTTGAACTCAGACCTTTCAGCTCCCTGGGCGGCGCTCACCACGGCTGGCTGGATGCCCATCATCACTTTTCCTTCGCCGAGTACCATGACCCCAAACGCATGCACTGGGGCAACCTGCGGGTGTGGAACGATGACGTGATCGCCCCCGGCACCGGCTTCCCCCAGCATCCGCACCGGGACATGGAAATCATCACCTACGTTCGCGAAGGCGCCATCAGCCACCAGGACAACCTGGGCAACAAGGGGCGCACCGAAGCCGGTGACGTGCAGGTAATGAGTGCGGGGACCGGGATCGCCCACAGTGAATACAACCTGGAAGCCACGCCGACCAAGATCTTCCAGATCTGGATCATTCCCAATCAGGCCGGCTCCGCGCCATCCTGGGGCGCCAAGCCTTTTCCCAAGGGGCTGCGCGAGGGGTTCGTGACCCTGGCCAGCGGCAAGGAAGGCGATGAGGAAAGCTTGCGTATTCGCGCCGATGCACGGCTGGTGGCCGCCAACCTGAAGGCCGGGGAAACCGCCGAGTACCACCTGGACCCGGGACGCCGGGCCTATCTGGTGCCGGCAACCGGGGTGATCGAGATCAACGGCTTGCGTGCCGAAGCTCGAGACGGTGTTGCGGTCCAGGATGAGCGAGTACTGCGGGTGAGCGCCGTGCAAGACAGCGAAATCGTGTTGGTGGATCTGGCTTGAAACGCAGGGGCAAATAAAAAGGGGCGACCGTGATGGTCGCCCCTTTTTTCGCCGGCGTGCCGGCTACAAAGACCGCGCAATGAACAACGACCGTAGGAGCTGGCTTGCCAGCGAAAGCGTCCGCAAGACCTGTATCCGTCTCAAGGACCTTTTCGCCGGCCCGCCGGCTACGCGGATCAGTTGCCGCTGATGGCGGCGTCCACCAGGGTCTGGGCTTCCTGCACCAGTTGCTTGAGGTGGTCGTCACCGATGAAGCTTTCAGCGTAGATCTTGTAGATGTCCTCGGTGCCGGACGGACGTGCGGCGAACCAGCCGTTCTCAGTCATGACTTTCAGGCCGCCGATGGCCTGGTCGTTACCCGGGGCCTGGCTGAGGATCTGCTGGATCGGCTCGCCGGCCAATTGGGTCGAGGTCACTTGTTGCGGCGAAAGCTTGCTGAGCAAGGCCTTCTGCTGCGGATTGGCCTTGGCGTCGACCCGTACCGAGAACGGTTCGCCCAGCTCGTCGCACAGCGCGCGGTAAGCCTGGCTCGGATCGCGGCCGGTGCGGGCAGTCATTTCAGCAGCCAACAGCGCCGGGATCAGGCCGTCCTTGTCGGTGCACCAGACGCCGCCGTCCTTGCGCAGGAAGGAAGCACCGGCACTTTCTTCGCCGCCAAAGCCCAGGGAACCGTCAAACAGGCCATCGGCAAACCATTTGAAGCCCACCGGCACTTCGTACAGGCGTCGGCCCAGGCGCGCCGCCACCCGATCGATCAAGCCACTGCTGACCACGGTCTTGCCCACGGCGGCATCGGCCCGCCATTGCGGACGGTTCTGGAACAGATAGTCGATGGACACCGCCAGGTAGTTGTTAGGTGCCAGCAGGCCGCCGCTTGGGGTCACGATGCCGTGACGATCGTGATCGGGGTCGCAGGCGAAGGCCACGTCAAAGCGCTCTTTCAGGCCGATCAGCCCTTGCATGGCGTAGCTGGAGGATGGGTCCATGCGAATCTGCCCGTCCCAGTCCACCGACATGAAA
Organism: Pseudomonas sp. 910_21; assembly: GCF_052850735.1. Taxonomy (NCBI): domain Bacteria; kingdom Pseudomonadati; phylum Pseudomonadota; class Gammaproteobacteria; order Pseudomonadales; family Pseudomonadaceae; genus Pseudomonas; species Pseudomonas sp. 910_21. The sequence goes on from NZ_VXCY01000006.1 coordinate 303,267, forward strand.
CGGAAGGTGGCGTCCACCTGCTTGTTCACCACTTCCAGGTCGAGGCGGTAGTGCTCGGCGATCGCCGACCAGTAGCGCACCCCTGCTCCACCCAGTGGGTCCACGCCCAGGCGCAGCTTGGCGTTGCGGATCGCATCCAGGTCGATGACGTTGATCAGGTCGGCGACATAGGTGTTGAGGTAGTCGTGGTGATGGGTGGTGTCGGCCTTCAGCGCTTGCTCGTAGCTGATGCGCTTGACCCCGGCGAGCTTGGCCGCCAGCAGTTCGTTGGCCTTGGCTTCGATCCACTTGGTGATGTGGGTGTCGGCCGGGCCGCCATTGGTGGGGTTGTACTTGTAGCCGCCGCTTTGTGGCGGGTTGTGGGACGGGGTGATGACGATCCCGTCCGCCAGGCCCGAGGTGCGGCCGCGGTTGTAGCAGAGGATGGCATGGGACACCGCCGGGGTCGGGGTGTACTCGTCACCGGCAGCAATCATCACGGTCACGCCGTTGGCCGCCAGGACTTCCAGGGCACTGGCCCCGGCTGGGGTCGACAGGGCGTGGGTATCGATGCCAACGAACAGCGGGCCAGTGATGCCCTGGGCTTCGCGGTACAGGCAGATTGCCTGGCTGATGGCCAGGACATGCCACTCATTGAAACTCAGATCGAACGAGCTGCCGCGGTGCCCGGAGGTACCAAAAGCCACTCGCTGGGTGGACACCGATGCATCGGGTTGACCGGTGTAATACGCCGTAACCAGTCGCGGGATATCGACCAGCAACTCAACGGGTGCCGGCTTGCCCGCAAAAGGACTGAGAGTCATGCAAAACCTCTGAAAAAGGATGGTTCGGGAATGGAGCGCAGTTTACTGGCAGTTTGACCACGGCGCGATGAAATCTATCCCGGCACAACAGCGCCTTTTCGAGCTGACTCATGCAGGAGTTGGCTGGTGTAGGAGCTGGCTTGCCAGCGAAGGCGTCTGCATGAGCAGCGCATGGCTTGGCGACCTCTTCGCCGACAAGCCGGTTCCTACTGGCCAGATGCAAAAACGCCAGGCTTGGCCTGGCGTTGGGGAATCAGGCCGGTTCGACCTGCAGCGCAACCCGTTCGCGACATGGACACTCGTCCATGTAACGGTGCGCCTCGACAAACTCGCTGAAGGGGAAGACCCGGGTCTTCAAGGGCATCAGCACTCGATCCGCAGTCAACTGGTTGATGTCGCGCAGCGCACGCTGCAACGCCACCTGATCCTGAATGATCCCCAGCTCCGGCTTACCGGTGAAGTTGCCGATGCAGTGAACAAAGAACTGGATGTTCTTCTGGAACGCCGCGCAGGCCGGGAACGGAGTCTGGTTGCCGCCTTGCAGGCCGTACAGCACCAGGCTGCCGCGAGGTGCCAGGACATCACCGAGCATCGACATCTGTGGACCGCCCAGGCCGTCGAACACCACATCGACCCCGCGATTGTCGGTGAGCTTGTTGATCTGCATCAGCAGGTCCTGCTCTTCGGTGACAATCACCTTCTCGGCACCGAGGGACAGCAGGTACTCACGCTCTTCAGCGGTCTTGGTAGCGGCAATCACCCGCACACCCAGGGCCTTGCCCAACTGCACAAAAGACGGGCCGGCACAGTGGCTGGCATCGGTGACCAAGGCGAATTGCCCGGGCTTGACCCGTGCCAGGTCGGCGTAGGCGAAATAGGCGATCAACAGCGGCGTGTAGTGCACCGCGGCTTCGATAGGGCTGAGCACATCCGGATAACGGGTCAGCGCCGAGCGTGGCAGGACGATCTGCTCGCCATACACCGGATAGTCATTGGGGCTTTGCGCGGGAAAGCTGGCGACCTTGTCACCGACCGCAAGGTCGTCGACGCCCTCGCCTACAGCCGTGACCACGCCGGCCATTTCATGCCCGAGGCCGGATGGCAGACGCGCATGGGACGACGCCAGGTTCTGCCGCCAGAGCACGTCGTACCAACTGATACCGATGGCTTCGACTCGTACCTGCACTTCGCCTGGCGCAGGCAACGAGGCCGCATGCTCTTCGCATTTGAGCACCTCGGCCGGTCCAAACTTGTGAAAACGAATCGTGCGGGACATCGCAAACCTCGTCAAATTAACCTCTAATGCCACGAACTTTATCCGGGCTTTGAAAGCAAGACTATCAGTGCCTATTAATAGTCGACATGTCTGTCATTGATTCCGTGCCCTTGAAAATCAGGGCGGACAGCGTGCCAGGCCCCAGCCTGACTACAAACAAACAACATTTAGCCGATGCAGAGTACCAGCCTTTACCCGTAAGATTCACGCCGGCCATTGTTCCGATATGGCCGCTCCCGTCAAGTTCGCTGACTCTGCCAGGACTCCAGATGAATCGTAATGACCTGCGTCGTGTCGACCTGAATCTGTTGATCGTGTTCGAAACACTGATGCACGAACGCAGTGTGACTCGCGCCGCTGAGAAGCTGTTTCTCGGCCAACCGGCCATCAGTGCCGCCCTGTCACGACTGCGCAACTTGTTCGACGACCCGCTCTTCGTACGCACCGGCCGCAGCATGGAGCCGTCGGCCCGGGCAGTGGAAATCTTCGCCCTGCTCTCACCGGCCCTGGACTCGATCTCCACCGCCGTCAGCCGCGCCGCCGAGTTCGACCCTGCTACCAGCACCACAGTGTTCCGCATTGGCCTGTCCGACGACGTGGAGTTCGCCCTGCTGCCGATGCTGCTCAAGCGCCTGCGGGCCGAAGCCCCAGGCATCGTGCTGGTGGTGCGTCGGGCCAACTACCTGTTGATGCCGTCGCTGCTAGCCTCCGGCGAGATTTCCATCGGCGTCAGCTACACCGCCGACCTGCCGGCCAACGCCAAGCGCAAGGTACTGCGCCGCAGCCTGCCCAAACTGCTGCGTGCCGACACCGTGCCCGGCGCCCTCAGCCTGGACGACTTCTGCGCCCGCCCCCACGCCCTGGTGTCGTTCGCCGGGGACCTGAGCGGTTTCATCGATGAAGAACTGGAGAAGCTCGGACGCAAACGCCACGTAGTGCTCGCCGTACCGCAGTTCAACGGCCTGAGCACCCTGCTGGCCGGCACCGACATCCTCGCCACCGTGCCCGACTACACCGCCGAGGCCCTGACCGCCGCCGGTGGCGTACGCGCCGAAGACCCGCCGCTGCCGGTGCGCAGTTTTGAACTGCACATGGCCTGGCGTGGTTCACAGGATAACGACCCGGGGGAACGCTGGTTGCGCTCGCGGATTCAGATGTTCTTCGGCGATCCGGACAGTCTTTGATCGACCCTCAAAAAAATTCAATAAATTATTTTAAAAACAATAACCTACCGAATAATTTTACTCCCTGACCGTCCGTCAAATTCCGCTGGTTTGAGAGATGTTTGGAGCATGAGTGGGGGCAAACTCTAGCTTCTTGGAAGGGATGCCCCCAAAGGAGAAGTCAGCGGACCTAGCCCTTGGCTATGTAATATGAGTTGACGAACTTTGCCGTGTGTTGCACGGACTGACGTATATCCGGCTTGGCTAATCCATGCCTGTTGGCAAATTGCTCAACCGCCGCCGTGTCAAAACGAGTGGTCTGGATAAAGTCCAAGGCTTCGGGTTTGGTATTCATAAAGCGCGCGACGAGAGGAATGCTCAGTAGCAACTTCAGCAATCGAAGCGAAATGTGATGCCTGGGAGGCTTTAAGCCCAAAGGCTGTGCCACCTGTACCAGGAGTTCTCGCAAGTTGGGCGTTTGCTCATCCAGCGCCAGCAGTTCCTGGCCCGCCATGGCAGGATCAAAAGCACACACCGCCGTCAGCTCAACCAGGTAATCCACAGTGACCAGTGGCAGCCAGTGCTTGGCGGTACCGGGCACTGCAGTCAGCTTTCCCTGCACCAGGTTGCGTATCAGCTCCACCAGCGGCTGGCCGTCAAGGATATGCCCCGTGCGGCTGTGGCCACACACTGTCGAGGGGTGGACAACGGTAATCTCCCCGCCCTTGGCGGACATGAGCTCCAGGGTCGCAAAATGCGCCTCCAGCTTGCTCGCCTCGTAACCACCGACACGCCGGTAGACGGCTGGCCAATCTGTCCGCTCCGGATAACGAGGATCAATTCCGATGCGTTGCAGATGTTGATGATTTTTCAGCATGTAGCCGCCGATCATCACCAAGCGGCTGTTTTGCTCAGCCGCCAACAGCGCCACCCGCTTTGCCCCTTCTACGTTCACCGCACGAGACTGCTCCAAGGAAAGCCCCCAGGCGAAGTGGGCGCCTAGGTGGAATACGACGCTGGCGTGCCTTAGCACTTCTCGGTCAGCAGGACTCAGCCCGAGGCTGTCCCGTTCAAGATCGCCAGCTACGGCAAATACCCGGCTTGCGCTCCCTCCCAAATTTTCAACTTGCTCCCGCAACGCAGTTAGTCGCTCTGGGCGACGCATCAACACCCGAACGGTGTGACCTTTTGCACTCAGGTACGCCACCAAATGTTGACCGATGAAGCCGGTTCCCCCTGTGACAAAGCACTCCACGCTCATTTCTCCGCTCCTAGTTAAGGTAAGAAATCAAGCGTAAACTATCGACCCAACTCTACAGTCAAGGGGTGTTTTCATGAAAATCGGCGAACTCGAGGCCCGCAGCGGCGCCAGCCGCCATACACTGCGTTACTACGAGCAAATCGGCCTGATCTCACCGCAGCGGCGAAGTAACAACTATCGCGTTTACACGCCACAGACGCTGCAGGATCTGGACTTTATCCAGCGCGCCCAAAGCATGGGGTTTTCCCTGGGAGAAATAGGCGAGATTCTGGATGCGCAGCGCAACAAGCTGATCGATTGTGCTGACGGCGCCAAGCTAATTGAAAAGAAGATGGCGCAGATCAAACAGAAAATCGCCAACCTTCAAAGCATTTATCGGTATCTGGATCAAGAGCGTGCAAACCTCGAAGCCAGTGCCGCCAGACAACTAGAGCTTCAGCAACTGAACAACTCTTCCAACTGAACTTTCAGAGAGAGTCCGGAGCGACTCAACGCTCTGGACAGTGATAGACATTGCCTGAAAGAGTCACGTTGGTTTGCTCCAATCGATTATCCGAGCCGGTTTGCCCGGCACGCTGAGTGAGAAGATAAACCCTGTTACCCCCCATTGCCGCTGCTTTGTTTTTGAGGTCATTGCGCGCCCCGGTCTCCAGATCGGCATTACCAGTGATACTGCCCAATAAAAAGTTGCCCTGACTACCCGTGACATCACCCAGGAACTGGCACTCTCGCCCCGGTTCATTGTGGGTGATGCGCACGTTGTTGGCGCCCGGTCCGGCAACGGAGGTGGGCGCGCACCCCATCAGGCCAAACAGCGACGCGCACAGACCAATGCCCGCGAGAGTATGGGGGAGATACATCTACATGATTCCTTTCGTACGATGAGAGCGATGCCCTTAAGGGATAAACTGTCAGGGCGGTAGGGCGCGCAGTATCAAGCTTTAGTCAAACTGCAGGTGTATTAATCAGTAAATGTATGGTCTAAAAATGTAAAAACTGGCTCACAGACGTCTTATCAAGAGCCTGGCAACGACTCGCCACCAGCAACTTAACCAAGCACCATCTAGTGACTTGCCAATCTACCTGCATAGTTTGCTAACAGGACTCACGTTCAACCAAGGGGCATTCAACCCGCTGAATCCCGGGTTCGCTCCTGCGTTCAATGATGTATTGGGCAGAGCGTCGTCCCATTTCGTAATATGGCAACTGCACAGTACTGAGCGGCGGGTAGAACAGCTCTGCAACACCGATCATGTTGTCATACCCCAGAACCGCCACTTGGTTTGGAATACGCAGACCACGACTTAGCAAGTACTGGTAAGCCACCAAAGCGATACGGTCGTTACCACAGATAAGAAGATCGAACGCTGGCGTTCCTTGCGACTCTCGCAATTGCCCCTCCAGCACAGCAATCGTTTCCTGATAGGCGTCATCCTGCGACAGGCTGTATTGAGGAACATCGGCCACGGATATTCCGGCCTCGACAAGGGCGCGACACAAGCCCAGCTGGCGCTGCTCCCAGGCCAGACTGGTTTGCGGCAGGTTGATACACAGCGGACTCCGGTAGCCGCGTTTGAGCGCGTGTTGCACCGCTTGATACTGGCCGTCTGCATCGTCAGGCACATAACAGGCCACCCCGGGGTCCAGGCTCATGCAGTTGCTCAGCACCAGCGGCAGGCTGCGCAACACCGTGGGGATCTCCACGGTGCGCAACTGCATGGCGCTGAAGATGATTCCGTCAGGCTGGTGGGACAGCATCAGGTCGATGGTCTGCTGGCTCGGCGGCACTTCGAACACGTTGAGGATGAAGACATTCCAGCCGTGTTCCCGGGCGGTGCGCTCCATGGACAGGAGCATTTCCACAGCGAAGGGCGTAGTGGCGGTATCCAACGCGAAGACGCCAATGGTCTTGCCACGGGAGGCGCCGCCGCGGATCTTTCGGGCAGAAAGGCTGGGGACATAACCCAGGGTCTCAACCGCTTGCAGAACTTTCGCCAGGGTTTCCTGATTGACCTTTTCCGGGGTATTGAGCGCCCTGGACACGGTCATGAAGGAAACCCCTGCGAGGCGCGCGACATCTTTAACTGAGGCCATTCGCAGGTGCCAATGCTTGTATGGCCGGGCATCATGTCATGCTTGGCAAAAGCATGACAACACGCCACCGGACGCCGCGCCAACCGTAGCCAATCACCGGGGTCAGAGGCGCAGATCGGCCAGGTGCCAGACCGACGCGTCACCAAACCCACCGCAGCCATTGACCGCAAACGCCCTGACCGCCTGACTGTCGGAGCGAGGATAGATCCGACTGCTCAAGCTATAGGCGCCGTCATCGACAAACACCTCGATGGAGGAGCGATCCAGAAAAATCCGCAAGTCTATCCGGGTTTGGCCCTTGGCTATCGGCACGCTGCGCGCACCGCTGACACCCGCTCCCGAGTGTTGCCTGTCCAGCACCAGACGGCGCGCCATTGCATCGAAGTACACCAGGGTCCGCTCTTGCTGATCCTCACTGCAACGCAGCGCCAGCCCAAAACGCTCAGCCGTGCTGCCAGCCAGATCCAGGGTCAGTTCCAATTCCAACAGCGTACCTCGCTCATCGAGTAGGCAACTGCCGGATTCGACCACGCCGATCGCCAGTGTCCGGTGTGACTGGCGTAGCGCCGTCAGTTCGCGGGCCGGCCGCATGCGTAGCCGTTCGCCATTGCGGCTCAGTTCACGAGGCAGCGTCAGCGCACCACACCAGTGTTGCGCCTGACTCGGCATCGGGCTCTCCCACATGTCCATCCAGGCCCACAACAGGCGGCGCCCGTCCGGCGCCAGCAAGGTCTGCGCCGCATAGAAATCGTGACCATGATCCAGTTCACGCAGCTCACCGCACTCGCTGAAGTACCCGCGATCGTCCAGCAGGCCCATCCGATAGCTGTTCTGGAATTTGTTCCAGTTGTCATAACCGCTGGGCTTCAGGCCTTGAGGCGAATAGAGAAACACATCGTTGCCATCCAGTTCGAACAGGTCAGGACATTCCCACATATAGCCGTCCGACTCGCGTCGCCCCTGCAGTGCGCACCTGAGGTACGTCCAGTGATACAGGTCGTCGGAGCGATAGAGCAGGAGCTGGGGGTCGTCGCCTTGACGAGCGCCAAGGGCCATCCACCACTGCTCTGCTCGCCGCCATACCTTGGGGTCGCGAAAATGCATGATGCCCGGCTCCGGCGCCGCATCGATCACCGGCCCGTGCTTATTGAACGCAACCCCATCGGTGCTGCTGGCCAGGCACTGGACCTGACGAATGCTCCGCTCGTCACCCGGCGCACCCAGCCAGGTATGCCCGGTGTAGATCAGATACAGCCTGTCGTCCGCGACCACCGCAGACCCTGAAAAGCAGCCGTCGCGGTCATAGTCCTCGCCAGGCGCCAACGCGATGGGCAGATGCTCCCAGTGCACCAGATCGCGGCTCTTGGCATGCCCCCAGTGCATCGGTCCCCACTGCGCCGAATAGGGATGATGCTGGTAGAACACATGGTACTCGCCGCGAAAATAAACCAGACCGTTGGGGTCATTCATCCACCCTGCCGGCGGCGCGAGATGATAGGCAAGGCGATAGTCATTACCCCGCCCAGGCAGCTTTTTTTCGATAGCGCGATGCGCTTGCTCTAACAGTGCAGCGTGCATGGCTGGTTCCTGTCTAGGGTTCATAACGAGGGGCAGATTGCGCGATGGCGGGGAGTTCCCGCGAATCGCCAGCCCCGACTTGAGAGGCGTCACGCACAGGGTCCTTGCGCAACAAGCTCCATGAAAGCAGCAGGCAGGCGCCGACCAGGCCGGCCATCAGCACGTAGACGCTGGAGAAACCGAAATGGTCGTAGCCGTAGCCCACCAGCGGTGATAGCAGCATGGCGGTCAATTGCTGGGCGAACTGGAATCCCACCAGGTAGATCGAGGCGGACAGTCGAGAGTCGAAGTTGAGCGAAATGTATTTGAATATCGAGACCAGCAAGATCGGCACCTCCAAGGCGTGCAACATCTTGCAGGCGGCGATCGCCCAGGCCTCCGTTGCCAGCCCGGAGCCAAGGATGCGTACGAACATGATGCTGCCGGCCAGGATCAGCCCGTATTTGGCGCCTGTGCGGCTGACCACCCAGGGTGCAAACAGCATCAGGACCGCCTCGACAAGCACCTGAGACGAGTTCAGGTAGCCATAGGCGCGGGTCCCCTCCTCCGGGGTCGGGAAAAACGAGGAGAAATACACCGGAAACTGTTGCTCGTAGATCATGTAGATCCCGCACACCCCCGTCAGGTAAAGGCTGAACGCCCAGAATCGCGGGAGGGCCAGCAACTTCCAGAGATCGTTCAGGCGCACGGGTTGGGCAGCTGTGTCAGCTTGGGCCGCCGGCTGGCTCAACCGGTCAAGGTCCAGACGGAACAGGATCACCAGGAACACGACGCCGGCGACGCTGCTCATGTAAAACGCAATGTCAGGATCAATGTTGAACACCACGCCGACCGCGCCTGTCGCACTGGCCCAGCCCAACGACCCCCACATTCTGGTGGTGCCAAACTCGAATCCTGCATGACGTGACAAGCGCTCCGTGTAGGACTCGATCACCCCCACGCCTGCCAGCATCGCCAGCGCCAGGAATGCCGCACCGACCAACGCGCCGAGCACCACGTTCTGCGCCAACAGGCCGGCGTAGACATAAATTGCAAACGGGGCTGCGGCACACAGCAGGATGCCGATCCATACCAGAAGTTTTTTGGACAACCCGAGGCGGTCTTGAAGAGCGCCGTAGAAGGGCTGAACCAGCAGTGCCGCAATGGCGTTGGCGGCGAAAATGAAGCCGGTTTCCGTGCCATTCAAGCCGATGACTCGATGCAGCCAGATAGAGAACAGCGAATAGCTCGATGACCACGAGAAGAAGAAGAAAAACAACAAACCACTGATAAGCCAGTACTCGCGTTTGGCGGCAATCTGCATGTGACGACCCTCTTGTTTTTATTTAGGTTAACGTTAACATCGCAACACATTACGCGTCTTCAAACGCCTCGCTGTCAAGTGGAGTCCGCTGCAAAAAGGCGCTCAACGCGCCCTGCATGACCCGCAGAAGGTCCCTGCCCGACTGAAGCCCGCGAGCCGTTCGAAAGATGTCTGCAATGCCCGAATACAAAAACAAGAGGGTTAACTATGCGTTCTGCGGTGTGCCGGCCCTGGGCTGGCTTTTCTCTGTTCGTGCTGTCCACTCAACTGTTCGCCGCACCCGCGCAAAGCATCGAGGAGCGTCTGGCCAGGCTCGAAGCCCGGACCTCCTCCGCCGAAGCGCGTGCCTCAGCGGCCGAAGCCGACGCGGCGCGGTTGCGCCGGGAAGTCCAACTGCTCAACCAGCAAGTCGTCGGCCGGCTGCCCGCGCCTGCAGAAAATGCCCTCGACCAACGCGTAGCGCGAATAGAGGCCACTCAGCAGGCCTTGGCAAGCGCGGCCCCGGCGACCGCGCCTCCAGCCAAGGCGAGCGAACGGTTGAGCGATGGCTTCACCTTTGGCGCCTACGCCCGCTCCGGCATCATGAGCAATGGATCAGGCGCCGGTCGTGGCGGCCCCTATGTGACCCCTGCCGGCTCGGTGGGGGGTGCGGTCGGCCGTTTGGGCAATGAAGTCGATACCTACATGGAGGCCAAGTTCGCCAAGGAAAGCCAGGCCGACAACGGCACACGCGCCAAGTACCTGCTGATGCTCGCCGACGGCCTGGAGACGCCCAATGACTGGACCGCGGCGCAAAGCCAGCTCAATGTGCGCCAGGCCTACACCGAACTGAGCCACCTGGCCTCGTTCCAGGACAGCCCGCTGCTGCGCAATACCACACTATGGGCAGGCAAGCGCTTTGATCGGGACAATTACGACCTGCATTGGCTCGACAGAGGGATCGTGTTCCTGGCCGGTACTGGCGGCGGCATCTACGACCTGCAACTGACCCCAGACTGGCGCCTCAACGCATCAGTGATGAGCCGCTCCTACGGAGACTTCGGCACCGAGGAAAACAAGGATATCCGCAGCTATGTCGCGACCCTGAATCAATTCTTCGACCAGGGCCGCTGGCAGGTCATGCTCAATGGCATCTCATCAGGCCAGAACGATGCCAACCTGGACTCCGGGAACAGAGCAGAACCCGAGCGCAAGAGCCGAGTGAACAAGTCCGGCTTCAGCCCCGCCACGGGTGGGGGCCATGGCCTGCTCGCCTACCATAGGCCCGATTTCTTCGGCCATGAGGGCTACGCCAAGGCGGTGCTGCTGTATGGCCAGGGCCTGGGGGCGGAGGTCAACAACATCGGTGCCGATGGCGACTTGCTGGACCAGGCCAGGACATTGCGCCTGGCGTTCTATGGCCATACGCGCCTCAATCAGGACTGGCGCATCGCCCCGGCCTTGATCGCCGAGCAGAGCAAGGATCGTTATGTTCCCGGCGACGACTATCGCTACATGACATTCAACGTGCGCCTGGCCAACGAACTGAGCAGCAACTTCGAGATGCAATATGAACTGAGCTGGCAGACCATGGACCTCGACGCCCGGGGCTACGATGGCCGCCAGGCGGCCAAGGGCGATTATTGGAAACTCACCCTCGCCCCGACCTTCAAGGCCCAGACCGGTGATTTCTTCATTCGCCCGGAGCTGCGTTTGTTCGCCACCTACATGAACTGGTCCAGAGACCTGGACAACTTCAGTGCAACAGACGATTTCGGTCAGAAGGGCTTCAAGTCCGGTGGCGACTGGCAACTAGGTGTACAGATGGAAACATGGTTTTAGAGGCTCGGGTGCCCATAGCTAATCTCGCCAATACGTCTGCGTCCAACCGGGTCTTCCCGTACAGCCATAACCTCCACGGGGCGTCCTGTTTCACCGCGAGCAAGGTAGCCAATATGGCCGTCGTAGCTTCCGTCAGCGGCTCTGGCGCTATCAGACCTTGCTCGTTGAGCCTGATATGCAGGCGCTTGAGCATTTGGTCAAACGTGCCTCGATTTCGCCAGTCGCGAAAGCGCTGATAAACCGTCGACCAAGGGCCAAAACGTTCGGGCATATCGCGCCATGCGGCACCTGAGCAGAGCACCCACAAGATGCCGTTGAGCATCAGTCGGTCATCGTGTCGTGGACGTCCCGTTATCCTGGGTGATGAGATCTTCGATCATTTCCCAAAATGAATCGCTGAGTTTGTATCGCTTGGTTATCAGGGGCTCCTGCTGTTGATGGCGGCGATTTTACCCATTTTGGTGTTTCAAGGATTTTCGTTCAAAACCTAGAACAACTCATCCAACTGCTCGAAAAATATACGCTTCGCAGACTGGTCGGGCTCGCCAAGCCCCCGAAGAAGGTCGTTTGCTGCATTGTCCGAAACATCTTCGCGCAGGTTTCGATGAGCAAACGCAATGTCCAGCCAGCGATCCGCGATACCGCCACGCCCCAGATCGATGAAATGCAACTGGTCATGGGCGTCGACGAAAACATTGGTGTCACATAGGTCGCCATGACTGAACGCCTTCTCCTCGACCGGTCGTGTGGCGTGCAGGTGGGCCAGCAATTTCCTGGGTGTGCCGAGGCTCGGCCATTGCTCCAGGTCGACATCATCAGCACACAGTTCGCGAGCGATGAGATACCCCAGTTCATTCAGGCGCACCGAAACACTTGAGTCAAACGGGCAATTAGTGATCGGCACAGCCTGCAGTTGCCGCAGTGCTTCGCGCAACAGCGCCAACATTGCGCCCTGATCGTCGCAGCGTGCTTGTATCGGTTCTCCAGGCACACAACGCGTGATCATGAACTCCCCTGCATCGCTTTCGGCAACGACTGCAACCTCGGGAACACTCAGCCGGCCATCCAGCCATTGCAGCACGCGAGCTTCACGTAAGACGCTGTAGGTCGTGGGCGTATAGACCGCTGCGCAGGTTTTAAGGAAAAAACGTTCATTGCCTCGGGTGAAGCCGTAAACGCTGGCGGGAGACTCGCCCACCTCGTCGGCTACGAGTTGATTACTACCAATAAATTGGGCAATGGCGACGGGTAACTCGAAAGGAGTCCGCAATGACATGTACTCGGAACGGTGGATACAAGGTGAATACGCAGACCGGTTTACAGTGAACCGGAAGCCGTCGCTATGAAATAATATTTCGAAATTTTTCGTACAGAGCCTAATAATCGCCTTCAGGTTTCATTCTCCTCACAAAGACGACTAAACATGATTGATGCCCCATTTTTTCCCTTTCAAAGCCTGGCCAGGGATCTGTTACAGCATCTTCCCGAAGACAACGGCGATGGTTCCCACGATCTTTCCCACATCCATCGTGTGTGGATTAACGCCAGAGCCATTCAGAAAATCGAAGGTGGGGATCTGGAAACGCTTTTGGCGGCCACCCTCTTGCATGACTGCGTCGCTGTCGAAAAAAACTCACCACTGCGGGCCAAAGCCTCAACGCTCTCGGCAGATAAAGCCGCCAGTATTTTAGCGGGCCTGGGATGGTCGGAATCAAAGGTGCTGGCTGTAGCTCACGCCGTAAAAACTCACAGTTTTTCCGCAGGATTCGAACCGACCACCCTCGAAGCCAAAATACTCCAGGACAGTGACCGGCTGGATGCCATAGGCATGGTCGGGGTAGCGAGGTGTTTCTATATCGCCGGGCGGATGGGATCGGCCTTGTACGACTTCACCAACCCCCTGGCATTGGATAGGGAGTACCAGGATAAGCGCTTCGCTATCGAGCACTTCCACACCAAGCTGCTCAAGCTGGCCTACGGTTTCCAGACACAGGAAGGCGCGCGCATTGCGGCTAAAAGGCATGAAAGCCTTGAGCACTTTGTAAAAGAATTCATGGCGGAGATTGGATCGCCAGAGTGTTAACTGCGTGATCGATCCGGGTTATTTCATACGCTAGTCACTTTGCTGCAAACGATCTCCACGGCCACAGCATCGGCAACCGATGCTGTGCAAGGGACGTTCGTATGACGCATTGCGCCATAGGCTGTTGCGAAAGCTCAACAGCCCGCTCGCCCCGGATGCCAACAGGATTTGATCGAATACCACCACCATCCAGTATTTTTTTAATCAGCACAGCGCAGAACAATCAGCGGACGTCCGACACATGACCGCCTCCCTTGGTTCATGGCTTAGCCCGGGTATGACCTCGTAGACCCTGACGGCCATCGCGGGCAGGTGTTGCGATGGCGGGCAGCAGCCCAGGGACAGGACAAACGGCCCGCTTTCCCATTGCCAGAAACGCCAGCGTCTGGCTTGAAACAGCGCCAGTGCCTGACAGGAAAAACCAATCTGCCCCGGTGTCGCCAAGTCGAAGCAAAAGCTTTCCAGCGGGATGGACAAGCCTTGGCCACAGGCCTTGATATAGGCCTCCTTCAAGGTCCATAAGGTCAGGAAGGCCGAGGTCTGGTCGGTGGCTGACAGGCTGGCTAGGTAGCGGACTTCGGCGGCCGAAAAAAAACGCTCGGCCAGGTCGGGATCAACCGGCCGCTGGCTCGACTCCACATCGATCCCGACGCTGTTTTCCAGGGTCAGCGCCAACACCACCAAGCCCTCGGTATGAGACAGGTTGAAGGCCATCGGCACAGCAGGTGCGACAATCGCCGGCTTGCCCCAGGCATTGTTGGCAAACCTCCACTGCTGCGGGGCCACCCAGGGTGCGTAGCGCGACAAGGTGGAGCGCAGCAGCGCCCGGGTAATCAGGTACTGATGGCGATGACGCTCGAACCTGAAGCGCGCCATGCGCTCGGTTTCCTCGGCGCTCAACCAGGAGCGATACAACGCCAGCAAGGCCTCGTCGCCGATGTGCTGATCACGGGTGCTGCACACGTGAATTTCACCCGCCCCCAGCCGCAACCCTCGATCATCAAACGCGTTCACAGTGCCCCCAGGTACAACAAGGCCTTGTTGGCGATATGTCGCTCCGATGGATAGCCAAAGGCATTGTTGATGTAGGTCACCCCCTCCAGGGTGACGCTGCGATTGAGGTGGCTGTGTCCGTAAATGTGGGTCTGGGCCCCGAGCCGGCGCACTTGCCGCTCCAGGCGCGCCGAGCCCAGCACCGGGTACAGGTAGCGGTACTGGGCCGGCACGCCGTTGGGCATCAGGTCGATCCTGGGCAGAAAATGGGAAAACGACACGATGCGCCCTGCCCCACGCGTATCGGGCAAACGGTTGAGCTCATCGAAGGTTCGGCTCACCGTCTCGTCGTCATGCCCCTCCCAGTGGCAGGCCTTGAAGTCCATCCAGTTGGCCCGCAACGTCTCGTTGAGCGGCCCGAAGGAATAGTCATACCAGCCCAGCAACGGCACGATCAGGGTGCTGCCCACGCGACAGGCCTGGGTGTGGACACCCGCGTCGCGGCACGCCTGGCTGACCGTGCGGTACTTTTCGAAGGATGAGCTCAGGTCCGAGCGGATCACCCACAGATCATGATTGCCCGGCACGAAACACACATGCCGGAAACGCCTGCTCAACCGCTCAAGGCTGGCCCTGAGCAGGCCTATTTCATCGGCCACGTCCCCCGCCACAATCAAGGTATCGTCGAGATAATCCTCACAAGACAGCTGTTCAAGCCATTTCCAGTTCTCCGGATGGTCGGTATGAAGATCTGAAACGGTAAATAGCCGCATTGAGATACCTGAGTAGACATAAGCACTGGAAACCACTCGCCGGCGCAAGCCGCGGCGTCAGACAAGATCAACTTCGCTGGCAGCAGGCACCTCTTGCTCCACACGGGGGCTGAGGCGGATCTTCAGATTGTCCGGAACCGCCGAGGTGGTGAACACGTCTTTCACTTGATCCTTGTCGATCAGTTCCAGGTCGAAGTACTTGACCAGCATCGCCACCGCCACTTTCAACTCGACGTTGGCCAGCGGCGCGCCGGGACAGGAACGTGGGCCATAACCGAATGGAAACTGCTTTTGCCGCGCCTCTTTCATATCGATCAAGGCGTGCTGTTCATCCAGCCAGCGATAAGGGTTGAACAGCGAGTCCTGCTCCAGGTTCTTCAGGCCGTCGATACGGGTCAGGGCAAAGATCCGGGTGCCCTTCTCCAGCTGGATATCGTCGATGACCGTGTCTTCCAGAGTCTCCACCAACAGTGCGGGCACCGTGGACTTGATCCTGAAGGTTTCCTCGATCACCGCCTCGGTCAGCGGCAAGTCGGCCAGCGCATGATAGTCAAGCTGATGCAGGTCCAGGCGCGCGACTTCGCGGCGCAGCCGGTCCTGCAAGTCCGGGTCCTGGCCCAGGAAAAAGCACAACCAGCTGAGCATCGCCGCGGTGGTGCCCTCACTGCCTAGAATCAGGATCATCATGTTGGCGAACAGCTCATCATCGGTGAGCGCGCTGTCTTCGCTGTCCACGGCTTCGAGCATGCTGTGCAGGACGCAATGGGCACCCATGTCCTCCTGGCGCCGCATGCGCTCCTGAGTGTCCCGGGCGATTCCAATCACCATGCTCTTGAGCTCATGCATGGAACGGTCGAAGCGATGGTCCGACGGCAGCTTGAGCACGCGCCAGTAAGGCACCACCGTCTGCATGCGTCTATTGATGGTGTTGACCACGTCATGGAAGGTTTGCAGCGACTGGCTGTCGTCGTTATCCAGGCTCTTGAGGTCGAAGCCGAACACCAGCAGGCAACTGACATCCACCGAAAAGCGCCGCAGGTCGTCGCGCAGATCCAGCGCTTGCCCCGAACGGGTGCGCAGGCGATCGCGCAACTTGAGCGCGGTACTGGCGATCTGTGGGGTGAACGCCACCAGGCTGCGCTTGGAAAACGCCGGCATGATCAGCCGCCGCTGGCGTTTCCAGGCCTCCCCTTCATCGGTGAACAGGCTGCTGAAACCCACTTCATCGAACAACCTGGCCATCTCTTTCATGCGCCGGAACTGCGAAGGTCGGTGCTTGAGAATATGGCGAACCTGCTCGGGCTTGCTGAACACCACGAAGTGCATATGGGCCAACTGCAGGCGGAACGGCTGGTGATCAAAGTCCCGCGACCACTGCTCCAGTGACAGGTGCAACGCGGTTTTATCCAACTGGTGCAGGTTGCCCAGCAAGGGCAGGCCGCGGCGTTGGGGTAGATCCTTGAGCGTTTTCATATCCATTTACCTTGTAATGAGTTGATCAACACATAAAGCCAAGACGGGGCCCCTCAGGCCCCAGCCTCTCCGCTGCCGTACATCGCAGCGGCCATGCCCAGGGACGCAAGATCGGTTTCAGGAGCACGCGGGCACTCAAGATCATTCAGCACAATGTCTTGCAGGACCTGACCGACATAGGCCGTAACCTGCTCGACGCTCTGTCCCGGCTCGATAAACAAGTGGTTGCCCTCGAACGCCTTGAAGGTGAATCCTGCGTTGCCCAGGTGCTGCCAGCCACGCACATCGGCCTCCGGCACCTGAATGTCCCCCAAGCCATGCAAGCCGGAAATCGGCAACGCCAAGGGCGAAGGTGCGCCTGGCTGGAAGCGGTCGACCATCTCGAACGTCGCCACCAGCGAGGGCAATTGCGCATGGATCAGCTCGCGGCTGAAATTGAACAGCCCGGCCTGTTTCATCGAGGACTCCAGGGCATCGATCAACTGGCCAATCAACGGTTCGGCACCGGGCTGGCAGATATCGTCCAGCGACGGCATCCGCTCCAGGCCGTGCTGGCGATACACCGTGAGCATGTCGCGGATCACCGGATTGACCTCCTGACCCGGCGCGGAATAGGCCGCCGCGAACAGATGCCGAGGCATTGGCTTGCCGACCGCCCGCAGGTGCTGGCACCACACATACGCCATCAACGCCCCGGCACTGTGGCCGTACAGGGCAAAGGGCTGGTCCAACTCATCGCCCAGCACCTCGGTCAGGGTCGCCGCCAGGGTCCACATATCCTGCAGCGGCCTTTCCCGCAGGCGGTCGCCACGGTTGGGCAGCTCAATCGGGCGCACTTCCACGCAGTCGGGCAGCAACGCCTGCCACTCCTTGAACACCGTGCTGGACAGATGCGCGTAGGGGAAGCAGTACAAGCGAATCCGGCTCTGCGGCCGCTCCTGCCCGCGCAACCAGCGGCTCTTGTCCCGCGACCAGGGCTTGAACTGGGTAAAGGGTGGATAGGCGCTGTCCACCACGGGCTGCGCAGGGCTGGCCTCGGGGCTCTTGGGTGTGCCCGGCCGCACCTGATCCAGCAATTGCTGCAGGGTCATCTTGAACAGGCCGCTGATGGCAATCTGCTGATGATCCAGGCGTTTTTGCAGCTTGATCAGCATCAGCGAATCCATGCCCAGTTCCAGCAGCGCCTTGTCCTGGTCGATCTCCTCGGGGGTGCAGTCCAGCAGGTCGGCAATGATGAACAACAAGCCATCACTGGACAGCCCGCCTTCCTCTGCCAAACGTGTCTGTGCGGCGTCGGACAGTTCCCGATTGCTCACCGCCAACTGCTGCAAACTGGCGCTGCGGCACGTGATCAGGCTGTCCCCACGGCTATTGAGCACCGCCCAGGCAGTCTGGAAACGACGCACGCCACCGCTCGCCGCGTCCGCGGTCGGCGCGTGGAGAAGATTGACCAAGCGGTAGACCTCATCCCGGCGCCATGGCCCATTGAGGTAGATATCCTCCATCCGGGTGGTCATGTACGGCAGGTTCTGATCGCCATCGGCCAACAGAATCGAAGGCTGCAAGGCCGCGTCAATGACCCCTGGGTGAGCGCCGAAGGCATAGCGCTCGGGCTCGACTTGCGCGGTCAGGGTCGAAAGACTGAAACGCTCGTGCAGCCGGCATTCGTCGATGGCCCGCACGAAGCCCGCGGCGGGAAAGCCCATTTGCGTGTAGCGGGCGTAAAACGCCGTCTCGTCCAGGGTCCGCGACGGGTTGCCCGGAGTCTGCAACACCGCCGC
Source organism: Pseudomonas sp. 910_21 (assembly GCF_052850735.1). Lineage (NCBI taxonomy): Bacteria > Pseudomonadati > Pseudomonadota > Gammaproteobacteria > Pseudomonadales > Pseudomonadaceae > Pseudomonas > Pseudomonas sp. 910_21. The sequence continues at coordinate 321,669 of NZ_VXCY01000006.1, forward strand.
CAGACGGGCCTGCACAGCGGTGTCGGCTTGGGCCAGCGAGGCGAAATCCACCCAGGCTTGCGCCGTCTGCATCCACTCAGCCGGTTGCGCAGCCACAGCCCGGTAATCGAACTGCAAGCGATATTGCTCGGATGCCAGTGGCTCGATGCTCATCCGCACCTGGGTGGTCAGGTTGTGGGAGATCAGCAACGGCGACTGGAAGTCGAAACGGCTGACATGCAGGTTGCTGCGCCCGAAGCGCTCGCGGAACACCTGGTAAATGGCCTCCAGATAGAAACCGACATGAAAATTGCCGGTGTCCAGCAAGCCTGGGGTGTCCGCAGGCAAGGTGAACACTGCCTCACGGGTGGCACTGCCCTGCCCCAGGTACGCCACGCTGAGGAATCCACTCTGGGTCTGCGCCACGACGGGCGCCACAGGCGTGACAGCGCTCAGCGGACGCCGGGCCCAATAGGCTTTGAGGGCCAGTTTGGGTCGTGGGTACTGGGCGAGGAACAAGCGCTCGCGTTCACCGGCGGGCACGGGCGGCAGCCCGGGGGTGTCGACACCGGTGAGCACAACGTGGGCGTTGACCCCGCCAAAGCCGAAGGAACTGACCCCGGCCACTCGGCCCGGCCCCTCCCAGCCCAGCGGGTGGTCCGGCAGGCGAAACGCCGGCCGGGTCGGCGCCAGTAACGGATTGAGGGTCGCCAGGTGCTTGTTGCCGGGGACTTTGCCCAGGTACAGGCACAACGCGGCCTTGATCACGCTGGCAATGCCGGCGGCGGGCTCCAGGTGGCCGATATTGGTTTTCAGGCAACCGAGAATGCATCCCTCACCGGCGCCGCGCCCTTCATTGAGCACATTGCCCAGGGCTTCGATTTCCACCGGGTCGCCCAGATAGGTCCCGGTGCCATGGGTTTCGACGTATCCCGCCTGGGACGGCGCCAGGCCAGCACGCTCAAAGGCCTGGCGGATCACTTCTTCCTGCGCCAGGCCGTTGGGCGCGGTCATGCCATTGCTCTTGCCATCCTGGTTGACCGCAGAACCGGCAATCAGGGCGTACAGACGCGCATCGGGGTGCTGCTTCTGGTGCTGACGCGCATCGGCCTCGCGCTGCAGGACGATCATGCCCACACCCTCGCCCGGGACATAGCCGTCGGCCTTGGCATCGAATGTCTGGCAACGGCCCGTGGGCGACAACATGCCCGAATCCTGCAACAGACGGGTCAGGGCCGGGCTCAGGTTGAGGCTGATACCGCCCACCAGGGCAAAGTCGATCTGCCCGCTGCGCAGGTACTGGCAGGCAATGTCGATGGCCACCAGGGTCGAGGAACACGCGGTGTCCAGCACCAGGCTGGGGCCACGGAAACCGTAGTGGTAGGACAGCCGGTTGGCGGCGATGGAGCCCGCGTTGCCGGTGGCGATAAACAGCGCATTGTCCTTGTCGTAGTCATTGGCAAACTGCATGTACTCGCTGGCGTATTGCGCAACGAACACCCCGGTGCGGGCAAAGCCCGGATGGTCCTTGATCCCCGCATCCTCGATGGCCCGATGGGCATTGAGCAGCAGCAGCCGCTGCTGGGGGTCCATGAAGCGCGCTTCCCGAGGCGAGATATTGAACAGCCCCGGATCGAACAGCTCGATGTCGTCCAGGTAGCCGCCATGGATGCCCTGCAAGTCCTGATCGCTGAAGCTGTCATTGAGCCCCAACAGGTCGCGTCGGGCCCCAGGGTAGTGATCGACGCCGTCAAAGCCTGCGCATAACTGCTCCCAGAACCGTGGCAAGTCGGGCGCTTTGGGGAACTGCCCGGACATGCCGACAATCGCGATGGCGGCGTTGTCTGCGACCCGGGGGGTCATGGACGACTGCGGGCCAGGCAGCGCAGCCGGAGTGAGGTTGTCGCTCAGCGGGCCTTGCTCACGGTGGGCAGCGATGTAGTCCGCCAGGCCACGAATGGTCGGGTAACGGAAGATCGCCGACGGCAGCACCTGATAAGCCAGGCGCTGGGACAAGGTTGAAAAGAACGCCAACGAGTTGACCGAATCCAGGCCGATTTCGGCGAATGTCTGGTCCGGATGGATGTCCTCCAGGCCCAGCAGTCGTTGCAGGTCGTCGCGCAGCAACGCGGTAATGTCCAGGGGTTCGCCCGTTGTGGCCTGGCTCGTTGCGGCCTGACCCGTTCTGCCCTGCCCCGGCGCCGGCTGCAGCGCAGACGACTGCTGCAGGCGCTCGCGGTAATGGGCAAACACCGGTGCGGTCTGTATGGCCGGGTTGATCGCGGCGAAACGCTGCCAATCGGCATCGAACACAATGCATTCGTCGATGCCAGTGGCGAGGATGCGTTCCAACAATGCCACCCCTTGCTCGGGGGTCAGCATGTGCATGCCCAGGGCGTTGAAAAAGGCCCGGTGATTGTGCGCCACGGCCATGCCGGCGCCATCCCAGTCGGTCCACTGGATCAGCTGCGCCGGCAACCGCCGCTGCCGCCGCTCGGCGGCCAGAGCCACCAGGCCGGCGTTGGCGGCGCTGTAGGCACTGAGCCCGTTGCCTTGCATCCCTTCCACCGCCGAGATCGACGAGAACAGGCAGAAAAAGCGCAACGGATCACCCTGAGTGAGCCGCTCCAGCAGGTGCGCGCCCAGCAGTTTCGGCCGGACCACGTCGGCCAACAGGGTCGCCGAGGTTGCCTGGATGGCCACGGCCTCGGTGGTCACGCCCGCCAGATGGAACACACCGGTGATCGGCCCGCCGAGGATCGGCCGCAGTCCGTCCAATTGCCCGGCCAAGGCGCCCTCGTCGCTCAGGTCCGCTTGCAGGTAGTGCAGCCGCACGCCCTGCTCCCGTGCCCAGCTGTCGATCAGCCCCTGTACGGTGGTGCCTTGGTTCAGGCTGGGGTGTTGCAGCGGCGCCGACAAGGGTTTGCGACCGATGACAATCAGCGATTTCACGCCCTTGCTCACCAGCCAGCGCAGCAGCGTCAGGCCGATCCCGCCAAAACCGCCGGTGACGATCATGCTGCCCGACAGCTGCAGCGCCGGGACCGATTCCGGAGCCCGGGCAATGGCCAGCGGTTGCAAGGTCGGGGTCAAGCAATGGCCCCCCTGCAAGCGCACCCGCACCTGTGCCTGCCGGCAATGCAAGTGTTGGCTGATCTGCTCCAGGCGGGCGCCCTCCAGACTGTCGGTGTCCAGCACCAGGCTGCCGATTTCCGGGATTTCGTAGCGCAGGAAACTAAAGTACTTCGCCAGACTTTCCTGAACCCCATCAGTCTGACCGTCATGGGTGATGTTCAGCAGCACCAGCTTCAGGCCCTTGTGGCTCGCGGCCAGGCTGACCAGCGCCTGCACCCTTTGTGTCAGGACCCCGGCCTGCTGGGTGAAGCGTTGATCCAGGGCGGCCCCCGACAAGCCCGAGAGCGCCGAATACGGCTGCAGCAGCACCACCGTATCGGCCTGGCTGTCCTGGAGCAGTTGCGCCATGCGGCGCTCATCGAACACATCCGCCGCGGTGGTGACACCCGGCCGTGACGACCACAGCCGCAGCGCCGCCTGATCCTCGCCGAGCACCAGCAGCTGGCGCGGGGCCTTGGATTCAGGGTTGACCGGCGCCTCGACCCAGCGCGTCTGCATCAACCAGTGGTCGAGGTTGCCCGCAGGCGCAACGCTTGCGGCCTGGAGCGCAGGCGCGTCCAGCCCCGCCAGTTGGTCGGCGATCCAGTGGCGCTTGGTCTGGAACGGATACACCGGCAGCGGCACGCAACGCCCGCTGGCGATGATCCCCAACCCGGGCATCGGTGCGCCGGTCACCCAGGCCCGGGCCTGGTCATCCAGATCGGTGGTGCAAGTCAGCGCCACACTGGCGGCCCGGTCCAGGCTATCGGCCTGATGCACACCCGGCAGCGCGGCGCCATCGGCCTCCAGCCAGGCCCGCAGACGCCCGCGGGCGTCCTGGCGATCGCTGACCCGCACGGCCAACCGAAAACGCAACGCCGCCCGATGATGAGCGAGGGTGAAGGCAATATCGCTCAAGGCATGCCGGTCATTGACCGGGTTGTCGAGAAATGCCAGCAAGCGTCGAGCCTGCTCTTTCAGCGGCGACGTCGCCTGGGCACTGAGGACCAGCACGCACGGGCTGTCCGGGGTGGCTGGCGGGCTGTCAACCTCGGGCGCCTGCTCCAGGATCAGATGGACATTGACCCCGCCGGCGCCAAAGGAACTGATCGCCGCACGCCGCGGCACGGCCTTGCCCTCACGCTCGATCACCGGCCACGGCATCGCCCGGTCGGGGATATGGAACCCGGCCTTGGCGAAGGGAATATCGCTGTTAAGCGGACCATGCAACAGGCTCGGCGCCAGGGTGGCGTGCTGCAATTGCAGGACGGTCTTGGTCAGTTGAGCGATCCCGGCACTGGCCTCGCCATGGCCGATGGACGCCTTGACCGATCCCAGGGCCCGCGAGACCGGCGCATCGCTGCCGCTCACATAGGCATCGATCAGCCCCTGGATCTCGATGGGATCACCCAAGGCCGTACCGGTGCCATGGGCCTCGATGTAGTTGATAGTGTCTCTGGGCACGCCGGCACGGGCCAGCGCCGCATTGATCGCCAAGGTCTGGCTGACCGGGTTGGGCACGGTAAAACCCTGAGTCTTGCCGTCGTGGCTGACCCCGGTGCCCTTGATCAGCGCCAGTACCCGGTCGCCATCCTTCACGGCATCGGCGTAGCGCTTGAGCAGCACCACCCCCACCCCTTCACTGGGCACATAACCGTCACCGCCCGCGGCGAATGCCCGGCAGCGGCCATCGCTGGCGGCGAAGCCTGAGGCGCACAACGTCAGGTATTTGCTGGGGTGCAAGGTCAGGTTCACCCCGCCGGCCAACGCCGCACGGGTTTCGCCGTTGCGCAGGCTTTCACAGGCCAGGTGCAAGGCGTACAGCGATGAAGAACAGGCCGTGTCCACGGTCAGACTGGGACCGGTGAGGTTGAAGAAGAACGACACCCGGTTGGCCACGGAAAAGGTTTGTGACCCCGCCGGGTAAAAGGGCGCGCGGCCCTTGAGCGCATCGGCCCCCACCAGCTGGTAGTTGTTGACGCTGACCCCGGCGAACACCCCGAAGTCCCGGGGCGTGGCCTGCCAGCGCGGTGACAGGTAGCCGGCGCTTTCCAGGCAGGTCCAGGCCATTTCCAGGAACAGCCGCTCCTGGGGGTCCATGAACGCGGCGTCCGCTGCCGAGACATTGAAAAATGGCGCGTCAAATTGGCTGACGTCTCCCAGGAAGCCGCCCCACTTGCAGTAGATCGAATCCGCACGGCCTTTTACCCCCGGGGTAAAGATCGAGCGGTAGTCAAACCGCTCCAGGGGAATTTCCGTCACGCAATCGACGCCGTCCCGCAGGTTCTGCCAGAAGGCTTCCAGGGTCTCGGACTGCGGATAACGGCCACTCATGCCGATGATCGCGATGCTGTGGTCGTCGCTCGCCAGCGTGCCCTCGGCCCGGCCCACAGGCGCGCTGGCGCCGCCCGGTTCGAGCGCCTCGGCCCGGACCTGCGTCGGCGTCGGCGTCGGCGTCGGCGTCGGCAAGATCAGGCTTGGGCGTGTCTGCAGATAACCGGCCAGTTCGTGCAAGGTTTTGTACTTGTAGAACAAGGTAGCGTCGGTTTCGCCGGTCCAGGCGCTGACCCGCTGGTTGAGCTTCATGATCATCACCGAATCCAGGCCCAGGCTTTCAAAATCCCCATGGGGATCGAGGCGTGCGGGGCTGATGCCGGTGATTTCAAACAGCGCCTGCGCCAGGCGCTCGAACATTGTGCTTTCGTCAATTGCCGGGGCCGTGGCCGAGACTGCCGGAGCCGATTCAGGTGCCTGGACATGGGCCGGTAAAACCTCCGCGCTTGGCTGCGCCCGGTCCTCGAACCAGTAGCGCTCCTGGGCAAAGGGATAGCCCGGCAGGCTGATGCGTCGTGGCCGATACTGGTGCTTACCGGCGGGTCGCTGCAGAGCGCGCCAGTCCAATGCGGCGCCCTGGGACCAGAACCGCAGCACTTCATCCAGGCGTTGCTGATCGAGCCAGGCATTCACCAACAGCTGGACATCAGCCTCGGCCAATTGGCCCTGCGCTGCTTCGCCTGCCGATGGCCGCACACCCAGGTACACCTGATGCTCGCGCAAACGTGCCAACGCCGGTGCATCGAGCAGCTCGTGCGCCAGAAAAGTCTGGAGTTTCTCCGCCAGCTGGGCCAGGGAATCCACCCGCAGGCCAAGGCGATGCTGATGGACCTCGCGTCCGGTCTGCAGGGTGAAGGCGATGTCCGCCAACCGGCGTTGACCGACGTCCGCGGCGGTCACCTGCTCCAGCAAGCCGGCGACCCGGACGCGCAACGCCTGGGCCAGGCGCTGCAGCTGCGGCAGGCTGGCGGCGGACAGCGGAATCAAAAACGACTGTGGCGCAACCTCGCCCAGGTCCTCGACCTGAAGATACTCCTGCAACACCACATGGGCATTGGAGCCGCCGGCACCGAATGAAGACAGACCGGCCAGGCGCGGCAAGGCCACTCCGTTGAGGTGCATCGCCGGCCAATCGGCCAATTGCTGCTGGACCACAAAGGGCGATGCGGCAAAGTCGATCCGTGGGTTGAGGGTCGTGCTGTGCAGCGACGGCACCCTTTGCCGATGCTTGATCTGCAACAGCACCTTGGTGATCCCGGCAATCCCGGCAGCGCTTTCGCAGTGGCCGATATTGGATTTCACCGAACCGATGGCGCAGAACTGCCGGTCCTCGGTGTGAGGCCGGAACGCCGCTCTGAGGGCGGCGATTTCAATCGGGTCGCCCAACGCGGTGCCTGTGCCGTGGGCCTCCAGGTAGCCGATATGCCGCGGGTCGATAGCGGCCCGTGCGTAGGTGCGGGCGATGACCTGCGCCTGGGCCTTGACCCCCGGCACCGAATAGCCGGCGGACTTGCCACCATGGTTGATCTCACAAGCCCTGATCACCCCATAGATATGATCGCCATCGGCCTCGGCCTGGGCACGGGGCTTGAGCAGCATGGCGCCGACCCCCTCACCCGGCACATAACCATCCCCGCCGTCACCGAAGGCCTGGCAGCGGCCTTCGCTGGACACGAAGCGCCCCTGGCCCAGCATCAAGTATTTATTGGGGTGCAGCGACAGGTTCACGCCCCCCACCAGGGCACTGCTGCAATCGCCCCGCTCCAGCGCGCGGCAGGCCAGATACAAGGCGGTCAGCGACGACGAGCACATGGTATCGACGGCCATGCTCGGCCCGGTGAAATTGCACACATAGGACACCCGGTTGGCGATGCTCGCGGCGCTGGCGCCCAAGGCCATCGGATTGCCCAGTACCGTCTGCTGCGCACCGTACAGCTGATATTCCTGATACATCACCCCCACATAGACCCCCACCTCCCGGGGCAGGCCCTGGCGGGTGTAGCCGGCGTCTTCCAGGGCATGCGCGGCGCATTGCAGGAACAAGCGTTCCTGAGGGTCGAGGAAACCCGCTTCGCGGGGGGTGATGGCGAAGTAGAACGGGTCGAACTGATCAATGTTGTCGAGAAAACCGCCCCAACGGCCATAGGTCTTGCCGGGGCGATCCTTGTCCGCGTCGAAGTACAGGTCATGATCCCAGCGCGCGGCGGGAATCGTGGTGATGCTGTCCACGCCCTGACTCAGGTTGTGCCAGAACTGCTCCAGGTTGTCGGCCCCCGGATAGCGTCCGGCCAGGCCGATAATGGCGATCTCATCGGTCGCCGGCGTGGGCGTGGTAGCGGCCACCGGGGCGGAGAAATCAGCATTGCTCAAGCGCGCCGGCTCGCTCACTTCCCTGACCGAAGCATTGATGACGCTGGCCAGGTGTTCGCCCTCAAGCGACAGCACATCGACGTCGAACGCGGCATACCCGGCCTTGGCCGTGCGCAGGCGATTGACCAGATAGACCGTGGACGGCAAAGGCCTGACCTGGACGATCCGTTCGATCAGCAGCGGCACGTACATGCGCGACTGGGGCTGGCCGAAGTCCGGATCGCGGAAGAAAAAACAGCCATTGAGCAACAGCGGATCGAACCCGTATTGCAGGTGACCGCCCTTGGCCTGGGCAGGATCAAGGCTGACCTTGCTCACCAGCAGTCGGTCACCGTCGGTGTAAGCCTCCTGGATGTTCTGCAACAGCGGCCCCACGCTGAACTGCGCAATACGCCGGTAGGACTGGCCGATGTCCGCAGCGGACAGCCGCGTCAAACCGGCCAACAGGCTGTCCAGCGCTTGAGGCTGGGCTGCAAAGCGCTCCTTGAGGCGCAACTGCCCTACACAGCACGGCTCGATAGCGCTCGCAGGGTCGCGGCGAAAGCCGACACTGAACGCCTCACGCTGTGGCTCCAGGGTCACCGTCACGTCCACCGACTCGCCGGTTTGCAAGGTGATCGGACCGCCCAGGAAACGTACATGGCTCAGGCTCAGCGGAAAGCTCTCGGCGCCCCACTGCTGCACGCAGGCCTCAATGGCCAGGCACGGATGGGTCACCCCCATCAAGGCCGGCGTGCCCAGAACCCGGTGGTCTTGCAGATAGGCCTCGTGGGCCTCGAAGCGCTGGGTCCAGGCCGCGCCCTCCTGCTGCGCATGCGTGGACGCCTTCGTGGCCCCTTGCTCCACGCCATGGTGCTGCTGAAAGAACAGCCCCAGCTCGCGCAGCGTGGTGTGCTCGAACAACAGGGTCGGCGACAGCTCCAGCCCCAGGGCCTGACTGGCATTGGCCACCAGGTCGAGCAAATCCGCCGAATCCAGCCCCAGCTCGTAATAGCCTTTATCCAGGGCCACCTGGGCCGCGCTGGTGCCCAGTTTGTCCGCAATCAGGCGCCGCAACCCCAGCATCACCGGGTGTTCGCTGGCGTCAATCGGCGCCGGATCGCAGGCCACCCGGGCGGGCCGCGGGGACGCCAGCGTCGGTTGGTGCAGGCCGCGTTCGGCCCGCACCCGCTTGGCGGTGAAGCGCTCGATCTGCGCGACTTTTTCACCGCTGTCGGCAAACAGCTCCAGGGTAAAGACCACCAACTCTTGATGGACACTGACCGAGTCAGCCTTGATCCGTACCCGACATTGCCCGGTGATGGGCGCCACCGCGCTGAACCCCTGGAACAGCAGCGGCAGGTACAGACCTTCGGCCGGTGCGCCCTGCTCGCCGCTGCGCAGTTCCAACGCCTGGGAACTGATGGCCGCACCGTCGAGAAGCGCCGGGTGAAACAAAAACCGTCCGACCTCGGGCAACGCCTGTGGCCCCACGCTCAGACTGGCCTGCAACCCATCGGGCCCGGTGCTGATCTGTCCGCGTACCTGCATGTAATCGTCATGCACCAACTGCTGGTCGCGGCACTGCCCATACAGCGCCTCCAGGGTCACCTGCCGAGCACTGCCGGCGGCCCAGGGCTGCAACCGCTCGCCCGGGGCAAACGCCGCAGGCTCGGTCTGCTCGAGCTCCGCCGTAGCGTACGGCCGGGCCGGGTCGCCAGTGTTCAGGTCTTCGACCACCAGGGTGTAATGCCCCGGGTGCTCGCGAAACAGCGCAACCCGCACCACCAGGCTGCTGTCGGCCCCTTCGAGGGCCAGGGGCCGGTGGATACGCAAGGTCTGCAAACGGTGTTCGGCCCATCCCAGGCCCTGCTGTTGGCAGACCTGATAAATCAGATCGATATAGGCCAGTCCCGGAAACACCGGGCGCCCGTGCACCCAATGGGCGCCGATGACAGGGTTGGTGCAAGACAGCGAAATCTTGCTCTCGGCCAATAGAGTGCGCATCAGAGTTGCTCCCAAATCATGGAGGTGGCGTGCGCGTAATCGCGGGCCGGCAATGTCGGTTCCATCGTCGCGACCGGGGCATGCCCCTGGCGTTGACGGTGCAAGGCAGGTGCCGCCAGAGGCTGGCGCCTTGCAGGGGGGGTGGACGCGTGCGGGCTTTGCACAATGACGTGGACGTTATTGCCACCGTCGGCAAAGCAGTTGAGGGCGATCCGCAGTGGCCGCCCCTCGGGCAACGCCACCGCGTTGCGTGGAAAGTAGAACGCCGACTGTTCAAGGTCGAAATGGCGCAGGGGCTGCTGTCCCGACAGGAACGGCACCAGGCTGTGGTGCTGGATCATCAGCACCGCCTTGATAAAGCTGGCGATGCCTTCGGCGCACAGTGGATGGCCGATGTTGGGCTTGATCGAGCCCAGCCCGCAGGGGTTCTCGGGCGCACGCCCGGCCCCCTCGCCATGGCCATACACCGCGTCGATGGCCTTGAGTTCCAGCAGGTCGGTGACCTGGGAGCCGGAACCATTGACCTCGATGTAGTCGATCTGCCCGGGCGTCAGCCCCGACTGCTCCAAGGCCTTGCCCATCACCGCCTTCTGGCGCTGCACATTGGGCGTGGCCGGGCCAGCGGTGCGCCCGTCGTTGTTGCTGGCCAGGGCACTGATGCGCGCGTACACGGTGTCGCCGTCGCGGCGAGCCTGGGCGGCGGTCTTGAGCAGCACCAGGCCAACACCTTCGGCCAGCACGATGCCGTCGGCCCGTTCATCGAACAGGTGGAAATGCCCCCCCGCACTGAGCAGACCGCGCTGCTGGAACACCCCGTGGGTACGCTCGCCGTCCAGCAGGCTGACCCCGCCGACCACCGCCGCGCTGATCTCGCCGCTGCGCAGGGCCTGGGCGGCCAGGCTCATGCCCACCAGCGCTGAAGAGCAGGCGGTATCGATCACCATGCTCGGGCCACTGAAGTCGAAAAAGTGCGAAAGGTTGGCCGCCAGGTAATTCTGCCCGGCCACCACAATCGGATTCCGCGCCTTGCCCAGGGCTTCGGGGTCCAGGCTGCTGCGGGCGCGACCGCCCAGATAGACGCCAATCGCACTGCCCTTGGTTTCCTCGACCCGATAACCCGCGTGGGCCCATAGGTTCAGGCACTCTTCCAGCACTATCAGGGCCTGGGGGTCCATGGCATGGAAGTCTTCCTCTGGAATATGAAAGGTCTGGCGATCAAAGTGATGGGGGTTATCCAGCAGGCCGGCCTGGTAATGCGCGCCACCCTGCCAGCGCTCGGCAGGCACCGGCGCCAGGGCGCTGCGTCCCTCCTTGAGCAGGCGCCAGTAGTCGTCGAGATTCGAGGCCCCGGGAAAACGCGCCGACAGGCCGACCACGACAATTTCATCGACCTCGACGCCCGGCTCGCCGACCGTTGCCGCTGGCACCTCAAGCGCGGGTGCGGTCGCCAATAATGGGAGGGGCTGCACCGCTGGCGCTGCTGGCACCGCAGTCTCTGTCTCGGCGTTGAGGGCAAATGCCTGGGCCAGGGCCGGTCCCTGCTGGGCCAGCAACCATTGGCTCAAGTCCGTGAGGTTCGGGTGTTCGAGAATCAACGACGGCGCCAGGTCGACCTTCAGTCGCCGATTGATGGTCCGCAGGATCTGCGCCATCAGAATCGAGTCCAGACCGTAGTGGGCAAAATCCAGCCGTGGATCGAAATCCGCCGGGGCGATGCGCAGCTCGCCGGTAAACAAGCCGCTCAACCATTGCTGTACCTGATCCTTGAGGGCGCTCCCCGCCATGGCGGGAAGTACTGCGGCACAAAGCTCTGCCGCAGGACGCGCTGCCACGGGCGCCGCACTGGGCACCGCACTGAACACAGGGTTGAGCGCCTTGTGCGCCGGACCCTGCAACCACAGTTGAGGGTTGAAGCGCGCCGGCAACAACACCCCCGAACGTCCGCTGGCCAGCGCCTGGTCCAGCAGCGCCAGACCGTCCTCATCGCTCAGCCCCAGCAGCCCGGTGCCGCGATACAGTTCGCTGTCCATGGCCCCCATGCCGGTGTCGGACCAGCTCGGCCATTGCAGGCTGAGCACCTTGTCGGCCTGATGCTGCGCGGCAAAGGCATCCATATAGGCGTTGGCCATGGCGTAGTCGATCTGCCCCGCCGCCAACTCGGGCAATTGCGCGCTGACCGAGGAGTAAAGGACAAACAACGACAGCGGCGAGCCCTTCAGCGCGCGGTAGAGGTTGTCCAGTCCGCGGGTCTTGGGCGCCAGGACGTTGTGCACATCGGCGATCTGTTTGCGGATCAACGCCGGGTTGTTGTAATCCCCCAGGCCCGCGCAGTGAATCACCCCGCCCACCGGACCCAACTCGCGGCCGATCTGCGCCACGGCCTGTTGCAGCGCCCGGGCATCGTTCATGTCCACCGCCAGGGTCAACACCTCGACACCCTGCTGCTGCAGTGCCGACAAGGCGCGCACCTTCGCCTGCAGCGGGCTGGCCGGGCCCGCCAGCAACGCCGGCCACTGAGCCGCGGGCGGCAAGGCTTCGCGCCCGCTGAGCACCAGCTTGCGCACGCCATGGCCACTGACCAGGTGCTGCGCGCACAACAGCCCCAAGCCCCGGGTGCCACCGGTGATCCACAGCACCTGTTCCGCGGGCAGGCTGAACCTTGACCCTGCGCAATCGGGGGCCACAGCCTGCAGCGCGGGCCAATACGCCCGCCCGGCGCGGTAGCAGACATGCCGTTCGTGCGGCAGGCGATACAGCTGCTCGATGATCTGCGGCACCAGCTGCGGATCGTCGGCCGCCAGGTCAGTGTCCATGTGGCCACTGCGCAAGCGCTGATACTCGGCCCCCAGGCAACGGTACAAGCAGGCCGGGACCGCTGCCTGGGGCGCGGGCGCCAGGGACGCCGGACGCTGGAACGCCTCCAGGTACTGGGAGACGTACAGCAGACAGATATCGCGCAAGCGCGTCTGCTCCACCAGCCGTTGCAGGCCCTCGAACCAGCCACTCACCTCGCTGGCGCAGCCCTCGACAAAGGCGCTGTCGTAGCCGGTGATGTCCAGCACCCCGTGCAACACATGCCCGTTGGGCTTGCACAACAGCTCGGCGCGTTGCGCCAATTCATTGATCGGCACGATGCGTGCGGCCTCCAGACGCGCCGCCAGACGTTGCGCCAGCGCCTGGGTAGCGGCGGTGCAGATAATCAGCACGAAACCCTGTTCATGCCCCGGGGCCGCCGGGGTTGCCGCTGCGGGGCGCGGCAGCCAGTGCTGGGCAAACAGCGCGCTTTGCGCCGCGGGCGGCATCTGCTCAAGCGCTGCCGGGCGCGCCACCTTCGCCGCCAGTTCAGCCAGCCAATAGCGCTCAGTCTTGAACGGATAGCTCGGCAACGGCAGGCGTCGGGGCGGCTGGGCAAAACCCTGGTGAGCCCCGTACAGGCGCAGCCAGGGCGCCGCCACGCCCATCACCCAGACCCGCGCCAATGCCGGCAGGTTGGCCTTGTCCAGCCAGGTATGGAGTAGCGCTTGGGCGTCTTGATCCCGGTACAGCGCCTGAGTGTCCTTGCCCTGGCTGGCCGCGCCCCGCAGCCAGTGCGCAGCGTCCGCCGAGGTGGCCAGGCTGTGCAGGCGTTCTTTGAGTTCATCCAGGGACGCGACCACGGTGGCGGCGCGATGCTCCATGGCTTCACGCCCCACTTGCAGGGTGTAGGCCAGGCTGGGTAGCGCGTCGTCCGTCAGGTGCAGACGCTCGATGGCCGCCAGCAGGTTGCCGGCCATCAGCGGCAGTCGGGAAACCTCGCGGGCCGACAGCAGAATCAGCGCGGCGGCCAAAGGTCGAGCCTGGGTCACAGCCGCCGGATAGTCCTCGACGACGGCATGGGCATTGACCCCTCCGGCACCAAAGCTGCTGATCCCGGCAATGCGCCGATCCCGCGCGCCCTTGCCCGGCCACGGCACCAACTGCTGATTGACCTGGAACGGGGTCAGGGAAAAGTCGATGTTGGGATTCAAGGTCCGGGAATGCAGCGACGGCACTATGACCTGATGCTGCATTTGCAGCAGTACCTTGATCACTCCCGCGACCCCGGCGGCGCCTTCGCAATGGCCGATGTTGGATTTCACCGACCCCATCAGGCACGGCGTATCGCGGGGCTGCTCGGGATCATGGCCGAACGCCTTGGTCAGGCCGCTGATTTCGATAGGGTCGCCCAATCGGGTGCCGGTGCCATGGGCCTCGATGTAGCTGATATCGCCCGGATCAACCGCCGCCCGGCGCAAGGCCTGAGCGATCACCTGGGTCTGCGCCGCGGGGTTGGGCACGGTGTAGCCACTGGCACGGCCACCATGATTGACCGCGGTGCCACGAATCACCCCGTAGATGAAGTCGCCGTCACGCTCGGCATCCTCCAGGCGCTTGAGCAACAGCACCCCCACGCCTTCGCCGGGAATGTAACCGTCGCCCCCCTCACCGAAACTCTCGCAATGGCCCTTGGAGGAAATGAACTGCCCCTGGGACAGCATCAGGTATTTGCTCGGGTGCAGGCTCAAGTTGACGCCGCCGGCGAAGGCCGCGTTGACCGCCCCCGAACGCAGGGCCTGGCATGCCATGTCGAGGGCCACGAGGGAGCTTGAACACATGGTATCGATGGCCATGGCCGGGCCATTGAAGTTGCCGACATAGGCCATGCGCGTGGCCACCGAAGAGGTGCCGCCACCCAGCCCCATGGGGGCCGCGGATTGCGCGGCGAACAGCGGGTACTCCTGGCCCATGACCCCGGCGTAAATACCGACATTCGCCGTGCTGTCTCCGGCGGCGCTGCGCTGCAAGGCCTCGCGGGTGTAACCGGCGTCCTCCATGGCCATCCAGGCGTGCTGCAGGAACAGCCGCTCCAGAGGGTCCATCACTTCGGCTTCTCGAGGAGAAATCTGAAAGAACAGCGGGTCGAAGGTGTCGGCATCGTCGATAAAGCCGCCCCATTTGCTGGAAATGGTCCCCGGCTCGCCGCTGTCGCTGTAATAGTCGCGCCAATCCCAGCGGTTGGCCGGGATCTCGCTGATGCAATCCTTGCCCGCCTGCAAGTTCTCCCAGAACCCATTCAGGTCATAGGCCTGGGGGAAACGCCCGGCCATGCCGATCACCGCCACCCGGTGACCGGGCTGGGACTGGGACTGGGACTGGGACTGGGACTGGGACTGGGACTGAAGCGTGGCAGCAGCGGGTTGCGCCGCAACGCCGGGCTCCAACCGGCGCAACGAGGCATTCAACAGTGACGCCAGGGGCCGCCCCTGGGCATCGACGATCTGGGCATCAAAGGCAATGAAACCGTCCTTGACCCGCTTCGGTCCGGTCACCACAAAGGCCTTGCTGCCCGCGTTGCGCCACAGCGTCAGGCGTTCGATCAACAGTGGCACAAAGGTCTCTGCAGAGCGGGACGGCGCTGGAAACAGGTAGCAACTGTTGAGCAACAGCGGGTCCAGGGCCAGGCCGTGGGTAAAGGAACGCTCGGTGTCGCTCAACTGCACCTCACAGATCAAGCTGCCATCGGCGCCTTCATAGGCAGCAACGAGGGTCTTGAGCATCGGGCCCAGGGCAAAGGCCGGCACGGCACGGTACCAACTGTCGATCTGCTGCGCGCTGCACGGGCGCGCTGCGCTGATCAACGCCGGAAGATCGAGCGCGGCCGGTTCGCGCTGCTCCAGCGTTTGCAGTCGGCCTTCGCAGCACAGGCTCGCGCCCTCCCCAACCAAGCGTTGATACACGCTGAAGCCTGCGCTGTCCTCGGCTTCCAGGCGCACCTCGATCTCGGCAACCTGCCCCGTCTGGAGCTTCAGCGGGCCGCCGTGAAAGCGAATGTCCTGTAGGCTGACCGGCCTGCCCGCCGCGCCTGCCAGCGCGGTTTGCAGCACCAGGCTCGGATAGGTGATGCCCATCAGGGCCGGCTGGCCATCCACCCGATGATCCAGCAGGTAGGCCTCATCGGCCGCGAAACGGTAAGACGCCGAAGCAGGCTGGCGCACGGGGGTTGGCGCCAGCGCCAAGGGAGCGGCCTTGGGGGTCCACTGGCGCAGATGCCCCAGCAGCTCCTCGACGGTGTTGTATTCAAACAGCAAGGTCGGGTTCAAGCGCCGGGACAGCAGTTGCTCGATATCCTTGAGGATGGTGAGCATCTGCGCCGAACTCAGGCCCATATCGAAAAAGCCGCGTTGCGGATCGAGCTGATCGACGCGAACCTGCAGATGCCGGGCGAACACCGCCAGCACCTCGGGAGCCACGTCTTGGGCATGCGCCGCCTGGACCGGCCGAGGGCTCTGCGGCGCCTGGGGCGCAGTCGCCTGCAGCGGTTCCCTGACGCGCTTGCCGGTCAACTCGCCCAGGCTGGCCACCCAGCGACCGGCGCCGTCATAGAAATCGATGTCCAGCTTGCGGATGTCATTGGCGGTGACGATCCGCGCCAGCTCGACGCGGGCCACGCAAGCCTCCTGCAACAGCGCCCTGGCGTGGAAGCGGCCGTAGTGCAAAGGCAGGTACAGGCCGTCATCGCCGGGGGGCAAAGAGTCTTCGAGTACCGCGCTGGCCACCGCCGCGCCATCGATCAGGGTCGGGTGGAACAGCGCATCGGGCATCAACTGCCGCCACTGCGGCGCCACGCTGAGCTCGATCAGACAGCCCCAGGCAAAACGCTGGATGTTGCCTTCGGCCATCAACAACCCGTCATGCACCAACGCCCGCTCCCGCGCCTGGGCATACAACGCCTGCAACGGCACCAGGCTGTCGGCCTCGGCCCTGAGGGCGGCCAAGTCCAGATCAGGCTTGGCCCCTGCCCCCTCGACCGCCGGGTGCAACTGCGCCGTGCAGTACTTCACCTTGGCCCCCACGGCCACAGCGTCTTGCAGTTCCACGCCATCGACATCGATCAGCCAGACACCGTCCCGAGGCTGCATCGTCAGGGTCAGGCGCAGCGCCGAAGCGGCCTGGACAATCAACGGCTGATAGATCACCAGATCGCGCACTTCGGTGCGCAGGCAATCGAGCCCCAGGCCGTCGCGGGCCACTCGCAGGAGCAGATCGATATACGCCAGGCCCGGCAGAATGGCCTGGCCCTGGACGCGATGATGAGCCACCAGTGGATGGTCGGCGCCAATCGTCAAATCAAAGTACTTGTTCATGAATCACACCCCAGCTTGACGGGATAGAAGAAGGCGCAACAGCCGCTGCCAGGGGTGCAGCTGCAACCTGGGCAACGGGGGCCGGCGTGTTATCGCGATTGAGAGAAAAGCGCCGGCGGTCGAACACCGGGGCGGGCAACGGCTGGCGCACAGGCACGTAATCAGCGGCGGCGACGAACTCTTCGAGAATCACATGGCAGTTGGTGCCACCGTCCGGGAAGCAACTCTGGGCGGCCACCCGAGGACGGCCATCGGTGGCTTTCCAGTCCAGGGTCCGACGGTTGAAATGCACCCGTGAGCTGTCGAAATCAAAATGCTCGAACGGCTCCAGGCCACAGGCGCTGGGAACGATCTGCCGATGGTGCAGGCTCAGGGCACAGCGCACGAAACCGGCCAGCCCCGAAGTCAGCAACAGATGACCGACACTGGGTTTGACCGAACCCAGGCAACAGGCGTCCAGGGTGCTGTCATCCAGTTCATAGACCTGGGCCAGGGCCTTGATCTCCACCGCATCGACCACTGCCGAACCACCGCCATTGACCTCGATGTAACCCACATCCCGCGGGCTCTTGCCGGCCTGCTGCAAGGCTTTGTGCATCACCTCTTGCTGCGCCTTGAGGTTGGGCGAGCCCGGCCCCAGGGTGCGACCGTCATTGTTCAACGCCAGGCCCTTGACCACGCAGTAGATGCGGTCGCCGTCAGCCTGCGCTGCGCTCAGGGTCTTGCAGACCAGGGCCACCACGCCCTCGCCCAGCACATCGCCGGCGGCGCGGTCGTCGAAGATGTTGAACGCGCCGTCCGGGCTGAGGATATTGCGCGCCGAAAACAGGTCATGGGCCTCCGATGAGGTCAACAGACTGGTAGCGCCCACCAGGGCCATGTCGATGCTGCCGTTGCGCAGGGCATCGAACGCCAGGGACATCGCGGTCAGGCCCGAGGAGCAGGCGGTATCCACCACCATGCTGGGGCCGGTCAGGTTGAGGAAGCGCGACAGGTTGCTCGCCAGGTAATTCTGCCCCACCCCCAGAATCGGGTTGCTGGCCTGAGCCAGTGACTGGGCATCGGCAGTCACCCGCAGGCGGCCACCGACATACACCCCCACCGGCCGGGCCGACAGCTCGCGCAGCGAATAACCGGCATCGAACAGCGCCGTGACACTTTGTTCCAGCATCAGCCGGGCCTGGGGATCCATCACCGCTGCATCCTTGGGGTTGAGGCCGAAGAACACAGGATCGAACTGATCGATACCGTCCAGCCAACCGCCATGGGCCTGGCCCTGTCCACCCGGCCAGCGTTGATCGCGCATCGGCCCGATGGCCGATTGACCGCTGCTTTGCAGGGTCCAGAAGGCCTCGGCATCGGCCGCGCCGGGCAGGCGCACGGCCAGACCGATAATGGCGATCTCCTCCGCTGGCCGGGACGTCGTCGCCGGCACCACGGCAGGAGCCGGATTCGGCGCCACGGCAGGGGCCGGATTCGGCCCTATCGGTGGCGCCGGCAGGACCGGCGCCGAGCTTTGATCGGGGGTGCCCAGGTGCTGCCTCAGGGCCTCGGGATAGGTGCTGACCAGATGCTCACAGAGGCTGCCCAGGGTGGTGAACTCGAACATCAGCGACGGGTCCAGGCGGCTGCCCACCCAGGCGCTGAGGCTCTCCATCAGTTGCAGGACCATGATCGACTCAATGCCGTAGTCGGCAAACGCCATGTCCCGATCCGTCAGTTGCTCGGCGGAGAACTTCAGTTCCTCCATCAACAGTAGGCGCAACGCTTCCTCCACCGCCGCCAGCAAAGGCGCGGGAGCAAGCGTTGCGGGCGCGACCGGGGCTGGTGCCGGTGCCGGCGCAGCAACAGCGGCGGGACGCTGGGTCAGTTGCGCCGGGTTGAAGCGTTCGAGGTCGACATGACACGGCAGGCACAGCCGCGGATTGTCCGGCGACAGCGTCAGGGCGAGCACCCGATCCAGCAACCCCAGGCCAATCGCCGTGCTCAGCGGCTTGAGCCCCAACTGCAGAGCCAACGGCCCGGTGTTGTCCACCGCCATGCCCACCTCGGCCCAGGCCGGCCATTGCACCGAACACAATCCCACCCGCCCGTGGGCCAGCGCGAATTGATCCATATAGGCATTGGCCATGGCGTAGTCGCTCTGCCCTGCTGCCAGAGCCGGCACGCTCGCCGAGACCGAGGAGAACATCAGGAAAAAGCGTAGCCGCTGACTGTTCAGACGCTGGTACAGCGCCACCAGACCGTTGATTTTCGGGGTGCATACCGCGGCCATTTCATCCAGGGACTTCTTGATGAAGGCCGGCGCGGTGCTCACCGATCCGGCGCAGTGGAACACCCCGGTGATCGGGCCCAACGCCCCCTCGAAGCGCTCGATGGCCTGGTCGATGGCGCTTGGCGTCTGCAGGTCGCACGACTGATAGGCAAGCCGTACACCCTGCTCCAACCAAGCTTGCAGCCGGCGAATCCTGCCCAGGACCCGGCCGTCCAGGCCGGCGCCATCGGCCAGTATCCCTGGCCACTGCTCGGCGTCGGGCAAGGTTTCACGGCCCATGATCGCCAGGGACCGCACCCCCGCCTGAATCAAATGATCCACCAGGGCCGCACCGATACCACCAGTGCCGCCGGTCACCAGCAGCACATCGTCCGCCCGGTACGTCGCGGCGGCGGTGTTGCTCGTGGCCAGCGGCGTGAAGGTCGCGACGAAGCGCTCACCCTGGCGATAGCAGCACTCAGCCTGGGGCCCGGCGTTAAACTCGGCTTCGATCTGCGCCATCAGCGCGGTCGGTTGCGACAGGTCCAAATCGCTGTCCAGTACCCCCGCCTGCACGCTGCGATATTCGGCATTGAGCATCCGATACAGGCCCACGCTGCGCGCCCCTTGCAGGGTCGGCTGAAGCTTCCAGGGCTGCAGGCCCCGGGTCACCAGCAACAGCCGCGGCGCTTGTTGGCGCTGCTCGGCGACAAAGGCCTGGAGCAGCGCCAGCTTGCCTCGTTCAAGGGCGGTGCTGGCTTCATAGACCGGGTCCAGGGCGGTCAGGTCGATCAGCCCCGTCAACGCGCCCGGGCAGCGCCGATAGGCGGCCAGGGTGCTGTCGGGATCATGCAAATCAACCGCGCCCGGGCCTTGGTGCACCAGGTAATGCCGATCCAGGCTTTGAGCGCCGGACGCAAACAAGCCCTGGGCGAGCCCGAGGGTCGGCTCGGTGCACAGGATCAGCAGCGCCCCCTGGGCCGCAGGTGATGCCACGGATGGGAGGGGCGCGGCGTGCCAGCTGCGAGTCAGAATCGGCTGGTCCGCCACCTGGGGCAACGCGGGGGCAATAGCATCCCGGCCCAGTGGCGCCCAGTAGCGCTCCTTGGCGAACGGGTACAGCGGCAGGCTGATGCGCCGAGCCGTAGTGCGAGGCTGCAGGTGGGCCCAGTCCAGCGAGCCCCCCGCCACCCAGCTCTGCAGGTGTGCCTCCAGGCTAGCCTCGGCAGCCACGGCAGCGGATGCAGCGCCGGCCTTGGCACGGTAGAACAGCCCTGCCCCGCTCGGCTCCCGCCACAGACCCGCCCCGGACGCTGCCTCGACCTGGGTCCAGTTCAGGCTCAAGGTCTGCAAGTGCCGAGCGAGGGTGTCCAGCGAGTCGGCCATGAACACCAAGCGCTCGCGCATGGCTTCACGCCCGACCTGCAAGGTATGGGCAATGTCCGCCAAGGTCCGTGGTTGGCCATCGGCCAGGGCCTGGCGCAATTGTTCAACCTTGTCGCGCAGTTGCCCCGCCGTGCGAGCCGACAGCGGGATCGCCCAGGCCTGGCCGTCATGCCCTGGCGCCCCGCGGGCGGATTCACGCTCAGTGGGTTCACGCAGAATCAGGTGGGCATTGGCGCCACCGGCGCCAAACGACGACACCGCCGCCACCCGGGTTTCACCCGCGGCCACCGTCCAGTCCGTCAGGGTTTGCTGCACCCGCAACCCACCGTCGGCAAAGTCGATGTTGCCGTTGAGCACGGCCGAATGCAGCGAAGGCACCAATTGCCGGTGCTGGAATTGCAACAGGATCTTGGTCACCCCAGCGATACCGGCGGCGCTTTCACAGTGGCCGATATTGGATTTGACCGAGCCGATGGCGCAGTGCCGGTCCTGTTCGCCAGCCGTGCCCAGGGCCTTGTTCAGCCCGGCGATCTCGATCGGATCGCCCAGGGCGGTGCCGGTGCCGTGAGCCTCGATGTAACTGATGGCGCGGGGCTCCACCCGGCCCTGGTGCAGGGCGGCCTGAATCAGCGCCGCCTGGGCATTGGGGTTGGGCACCGAATACCCGTTGGTCTTGCCACCGTGGTTGATGGCCGAAGCCTGGATCACCCCATAGATGCGATCGCCCTGGGCCAGGGCATCCGCCAGCGGACGGATCAACACTGCGCCGACCCCTTCGCCCGGCACGTAGCCCGTGCCCCCTTCACCGAAACTGCGGCAACGACCGTCGTCGGAGAGAAAGCGCCCCTGCCCCAGCACCAGGTATTTGTTGGGGTGCACGGTGACGTTCACGCCGCCGGCGATCGCCACCGCGCACTCGCCGGCCAACAGGCTCTGGCAAGCCATATGGATGGCCGTCAGCGAAGAGGAACACATGGTGTCCAGGGTCACGCTGGGGCCATGCAAGTTGCAGAAGTACGAGACCCGGTTGGCAATCGAGGCAACATTGCCGGGAATCGCCAGCGGATGGCCCAGGGCCGTCTCCTCAGGACCGTAGAGCTGGTACTCGTTGTACATGGCGCCGACAAACACCCCGACGGCGGCGCTGTCCAGGCTATGGGCAGCGCTGTGTTCAGGGCTGTATTGGCGAGCCGTGGCGGCCAGGGTCGCACGGGTATAGCCGGCGTCTTCCAACAGGTGATACGCACACTGCAGGAACAGCCGCTCCTGGGGATCGAGTATTTGCGCTTCACGGGCCGAGATGTTGAAAAACAGGGTGTCGAAGCAGTCCACGTCGTCGATGAAACCGCCCCATTGACCATAAGTGGTGCCCGGCAGGTTTTTCTGCTCGGCATAAAAGCGTTGGTGGTTCCAGCGCTGTGCCGGGATCGGCGTGATGCAGTCGCGCCCCTGTTGCAGGTTGTCCCAGAACTGCTGCAGATCCGCCGCCAACGGGTATTGGCCGCTGAGCCCGACGATGGCGAACTCCATCGGCCCGGCTACGGCGGGCGCTGGCTGCAACGCCGGTTCAGGGGCGACGCTCGCGGTGACCGGCAATCCGACCGCTGCGGCAACGTTCGCGGTCGCGGCCGGCGTGATCAGTTGGCTCAGTTTTGGCCCATGCTGCTCAAGGAAATAGCCGCAGAGTTTCTCCAGGGTCTGGAATTCGAAGAACAGGGTTTTCGACAATGGCCCGAAGACCTCTTCGAGCCGGGCGTTCAAGCGGCCGACCATGATCGAGTCGATGCCATAGTCTTCCAGGGGCGCCTGGACATCGATCCGATGGGCGGGCAACGCGAACACATCGGCGAGCAACTGCTTGAAGTAGTGCTGGACCTGCGCCGCGCTCAGCGCTTGGCTCGCAAGCGAACCCAGAGATGAGGCCGGCGCGGCCTGGGGTGGCTCGAGCGGCGCGCGTCCCGCTGGGCTCAAGCCAAAAGGCTGCAAGGCCCGGGACGCATCACCCTCGGCCACCAGCACCTGGGTCGCGCCTGCGGCCAGTGCGCCGTGCAACGCCGACAGCGCCACCGCCGTGCTCAGCGGGCGAATGCCAGACTGGGTCCACAGGCGCTGCTCGGTGGAGGCGTCGGGGCGCATGCGCCCTTCGGCCCACAGCGACCAGTCCAGCGACAGGGTCTGCCCACGGCGTTCGCCCCGCGCCACCTGCCGGTTACGCTCATGGGCAAAGCCATCGAGAAAGGCATTGGCCGCTGCGTAGTCGGCCTGACCGACATTGCCGGTCACGCCGCTGGCCGAGGCGCAGAGCACAAAGCACTCCAGGTCCAGGTGACGGGTCGCGTGATCGAGGTTGGCGGTGCCCCGCACCTTGGGCTCCAGCACAGCGGCGAACTGCGCCAGGGTCTTGTTGACGATGAACTCGTCGGCGTTGATGCCGGCGTTATGGATCACCCCGCTGAGGGGGCCATGGGTCTGTTGCACCGAGGCCAGCAGGGCTTCGATTTCCGCCGGTTGGCCGATGTCCGCCTGGCAGTACTCGACCCGGGCCCCGCGCCGTTCAAGGGCGGCCAATTGCTGTTGTTCAGCCGGGTTCAGCAGCGAGCGGCCCACCAGCACAATGCGCGCGCCATGGGTGTGCTCGATGATGTCGCGGGCAAAGAGACGTCCCAGCCCGCCCGCGCCACCGGTGATCAGGTAGCAACCGGCGTCTTTCCAGACCGGGGGTTGCGCGGCTGTCGCCGCCAGGTGGCTCCAGACCGGCACCCGCTGCTCGCCAGCGTCGAGCCAGACCGCGTGATGTTCGGCGCTGACCGGCCCTTGTTCGAGCGCGTCCAGGGACTGCATGGCCAGCAGTTGCCCACGCAGCCTCGGGTTTTCCAGGCTCGCGGTTTTCAGCAGGCCTTCAAGGCCGAGCATGACCGGGGCCACCGGCCAGCCGAGCAGCAGCACCTGGATAAACAACGACTGCTGACCGGCACCGGCCCCCAGGCAGGTCTTGAGGTGGCTGAACAGGGCCTCGGCCGCCGCCTGATAATCCCGAGCCAGGGCCGGGTTGTCCTGGCCACTGGAGCCCACCGCCAGGGCCTGCACCTGGGCCTGAGGAAACAACCGGCCCAGGCGATTCAACGCCGGCAGCGGATCACCTGCCGCCAGCAACAGCACTTGATGCTGGCCCTGGGGCGCCGACGTTGCGTGCGCCGCCGGCACGGCTTGCCACTGGCGCTGCAGGCGGATCGGCGTGACCGCGGCGTCCTCGGCCAGGGTGATTTCCCGGGCCGCCAGCCCGCGCAGGCTGACCCGCAACTGGCCCAGGTCGTCATACAGCCGAGCGTTGAGTTTGCTCAGCGTGCCGTGGCTATCGAGGGTCAAGAGTGCCCACATCGTTGTATCCAGAGGACCGTGGACATCCACCTGATCCAGGGCGAATGGCACCTTCTGCGGCAGGCTGCCACTGCCGTCTGCGCCCAGGAAGAACCCCGCCACCCCTTGCAACGCGCCGTCCAGCAAGGCCGCATGCAAGGTCCAGCCGGTGCTGGCCTGGCTGCCTGGCACCTGGGGCAGTACCAGGCGCACCAGGCACTGGCGCGCATCACAGTAGATCGCCTCGATCACCCGACAGGTCGGCCCGTAAGCCAGCCCTGCGGCGTGAAACGCGGCGTAGCAGTCGGCGCCCGACAAGACATGCGTGCTGCCGGCCTGCAGCGCCCGGATATCCAGCACCGCGCTGGCCGCCGGGTCCCCGG
Source organism: Pseudomonas sp. 910_21 (assembly GCF_052850735.1). Taxonomy (NCBI): domain Bacteria; kingdom Pseudomonadati; phylum Pseudomonadota; class Gammaproteobacteria; order Pseudomonadales; family Pseudomonadaceae; genus Pseudomonas; species Pseudomonas sp. 910_21. Next base: position 345,995 of record NZ_VXCY01000006.1, read on the forward strand.
CCTGAACCGTATCGAACAGCGACACCACGCCTTGGCCATGCACGGTCGGCTCGGCCGCTGGCTGGTCGGCCAGGCGGCTGACGATGCGGTAGGCAAAGCTGTCGGCCCCGGCCAGCGCTGTCAGCCAGGTCTCCACCTGCCGCTGCTCGCGGCGGTCCCAGATCAGCGGCGCCATCCAGCCGACCTTGGCCAAGTGCGCATGGCGCCAGTCGGGTCGCAGTGTCGTGGCAGCCTGCAGGGCCATTTCCAGGTAGGCCACCCCTGGCAATACGTGATGCCCCTGCACCACATGGTCGGCCAGGAAGAACTCTTGCCCGGTAAACGCCGACACGAAACGCTCGCCACTGGCCAGCGAAGCCTGGTGCTGGACCAAGGGTTGCGCCAGCGTTTGCAACGGCGGCACCGACGGCTGCTGGTGACCACCGGGCCCCTGGGGATCGACCCAGTAGCGCCCGTGCTCAAAGGGATAGGTCGGCAGTTGCAGGCGCACTGGAGCCTGTCGTGGGTAACGCAGGTGCCAGGGCAGCGTGTACCCCTGGCAGTAGAACTCGGCCAACCCGCGCAGGGTTTCCTCGTAGCCCTCAACCTGGACTTCGCTGCCCAGGTCATCCCCCAGTTGCCGTGTCCATTGCTCGATGGTGCGCACAATCGACGCTTGCGGCGCCTGGTGTTGGTCGCCCTTGCCAAGCAACACCCGCTCCGCGAACACTTGCGCCGGCAAGGCGTCCTCGCTGCTCGCCCGGCGCCTGAGCTGTGGCAGGTGTTCACTGGCCAGTCGTTGCAGCAGACTCTGCGCCGAAGCCTGGTCCTGCACCACCAGCGCACAGCGGTATGCAAAGTGATGACGGCCCTCCAGCAGGGTGTGGCTGACAGCGGCCAGGTCCAGTTGTGGATCGCCGGCCAGGAGGTCGATCAGTTGCTCGATCCGGTCGCATAGCGAGAGGATCGAACGCGCCGACAGCACCAGCAGGTAGGCCGGAGAAACCTTGAAGCGTTGTGGCTGGCGTCGCTCATCCGCCGCGAGATCCCGCAGCACCACATGGGCGTTGGTGCCGCTCATGCCAAAGGCACTGACCGCACCGTGACGCGCGCCATCAGCCTTGACCGGCCAGGGGCGCGGCCGGGTGTTGACGAAAAACGCACTCTCCTGCCAGTCGACAAAGTCATTGTGAGTGGTGAAGTTCAGGCTCGGCGGGATCGTTTCGTGGCGCAGCGCCGAGGCCAGGCACAAGGTGCTGACCAGGCCCGACGCGGCCAGGCAATGGCCGAAGTTGGTCTTGGTGGAGGTCAGCGCGCAATGGGCGCCCTCCTGCGACTGGCCGAAGACTTGCGCCAGTGCGTTGACTTCCACCGCATCGCCCAGGGCCGTGCCGGTGCCGTGGGTCACCACGTAATCGATCTGCCGTGGCGCCAGGTTGCAAGCCTCGTAGGTCGAGGTCAGCAAGCGGGCCTGCGCCGCTCCGTTGGGGGCGGTGATGCCGTTGGTCTTGCCGTCATAGTTGATCTTGCTGGCGGCGATCACCGAGACAATCGGATCGCCATCCGCCAGGGCCGCCGACAACGGCTTGATCACCAGCGCCACCACCGCCTCGCCCGGGACCATGCCGTTGGCCCGCTGATCGAAGGTGTGGCAGCGGCCGTCCGGCGAAAGCATGCCGGCCTCGTCCATGCGGCTGAACGACTGCGGCGTGAGCATCAGGTTGGCGCTGCTGACCAGGGCCATCTCGCACTCCCCCAGACGCAGGCTCTGACAGGCCTGGTGCAACGCCACCAAGCCCGAGGAGCAGGCGGTGTTGAGTGTCATCACCGGGCCATCGAGGTCGAGGAAATACGCCAGGTGCGAGGCGGCAATAGCACTGTGGTTGGCGGTGATGGAACCGCCGCCGCCCAGTAGGAAGTACTCGCCCTCCTCCAGGCCGACAAACACACCGACCCGTTGGCTGGCCAAGTGACGGGGGCCGATACCGGCCGTTTCCAGGGCACGCCAGGATTCTTCGAGCAACAGCCGCTGGCGCGGGTCCATCTCTTGCGCCGCACGCGGAGAAATGCCGAAGAACAGCGGGTCGAACTCGTCCACACCCCGCAACGACCCGCAGCTGTAGCCCTCAGGGGCTTGCGCCGAACTCACTGCACTGCGCCCGTCCAGCAAGAGCTGCCACATTTCATCGACCGAATCGCATTGCGGGAAACGACCGCTGGCGCCAATGATCGCGATGGGTTCAGCCAGCAGCGGGCGCGTGACCTCATGGCCCGGGGCCGACTCGGGCCCGGCAACCACTCCCAGCGGCGCCACCGAGGGCTGTGACGCTTGGGCCAAGGCCGCCTTGGGCGTGGCCTGCGCACGATAGTGCCGGGTCAATGCCGTTGCCTGTTGTTGCGCCAAATGTTCGGCCAGGCGCGCCAGGGTCGGATAGGAGAAAAACAGCGCCGGGCTCACGGCGAAGCCGAACCGTTGCTGGATCTTTTTTGCCAGCCGCGCCAGATTGATCGAATCAAAACCGAAACTGCTCAAGGTGGCATCGCCGGGCAACTCGGTGGCCGGAATCTGCGCCACGTCGCTGCACAGGTCCTGCAGCTGCGACAGGACCCAGGCGGGCAAATCCATGACCTCTTCAGGCGCCAGCGCTTCGCTCACGGGTGCCGGTGCCGGTGCCACCTGAGCCTGGGTCTCCAGGTCGAACAGTTGCGCCAAGCGTGAGGTGTCGCCATAGGCCACGGCCACGTGCTCCAGACCGCTGTGCAGAATCGCTTCGAAAGCCGCCAGGCCCTGGTCCGCGAGGAGCAAGGCCTGCCCGCTGCCGTGCAGGTACGACGCCAGGGCGCGCCCCGGCTCCGAGTCCGCCGCAGCCCGCACCGGGCCCATGCCGCCGTCCTTCCACAGCGGCCAGTTGATGGCGATGGTTTGCCCGTGCCGTTCGCCACGGGTGACCCGCTGGTTGCGATAGGTGGCGTGGGCCATCAGGAAGCGATTGCCCATGGCGTAACTGCCCGCGCCCATGTCGCCGAGCAAGGCGGCGGTGGAGGAGAAATAGCAGGCATGGACCAGCGGGTCGCCGGCGGTCAGGGCATCGAGTACCTCGGTGCCGGACACCTTGGGCGCCAACACCGTCTGGAACCCATTGGCCGAGGCCTGCAACAGCCCCGCGCCCTCCTCGACCCCCGCCGCGTGAATGAAGCCTTGCAGCGGGCCAAAGGCCGTGCGGACCTGGATCAGCGCCTGCTCCATGGAGCCGAAGTCCGTTACATCGGCCTGGAAGTAACGCACCTGAGCCCCCAGAGCTGCCAAGGCTTGCACGCGCTGCTCCAGGGCCTGAGTCGGCGCTGAGCGTCCCACCAGCGCCAGACGCAATGCGGCGCCCTGGGTGCGGGCCAGGTAATCGGCGAACAGCAGCGCCAGATGGCCGCTGCCACCGGTGATCAGCCAAGTGTTGGCCCGGGCCGACGGCAAGCTCTGCAACGCTGGCGCCGCGCCGATTTCCAGTGCCAGAGGTCGGCTCGACAGATGATAACGCTGCGGCCCCACATACAGGGTGCTGCCACCTTCGCCGCCGCGCCATTGCCGCAACAGCGGCGTGAAACAGGCGCTCGCCTGCCCTGAACCTGCCAGGGCAAAGTCGCAGGACTCGGTGCTTTCCAGCAGCACCGTCTGCCAGGCGGTGTGCGCCAGGATGCGCGGCATGGAGCGCTCCAGGCCGATCCAGGATTCCAGCTGACAACGGTCCAGCCCGTCGCGGCAGAGCCCGGCCAGCAACACCCGCTGCAGCGGCTGCTGCAACCGCGACAAGGCCTGGAGCAGGTTCACCAGCAGCTCCGGCTGCAGGCTCAGTTCCGGCGCTTCCACCGGCCACAGGTACAGCAGGCCGTCGATGGCGCCGTAACCTTGAACCATCGCCCCCAGCACCTCGCTGACCTCATGGGCGCGCTGCGGATTGAGCGCGAAACTGTCGGCGCCCGCCTGGCCCTGACGGGACAGAAACACCAGGCGGCTGCCCGGCAGTTGCTGGGCTGCCAGCTCACGCAACTGGGCCTGATGAATCGGCTCGGACAGGCAGCACAGCACCAGCCGTGGCTGCTCCGGCGCCGCACTGGCGACCTCACCGAGCGCCGGTTGCCAGTGTTCGGCAAAGGTCAGCAGCGAATGGCGGTTGGACGGTTCGGGCGGCGTGGGGCGTTCGTCGATGGCCCAATGGCGAATTCGGGCAAACGGATAGCTCGGCAGGGTCACCCGTGCTACACCGGCCGGACGCGGCAGCCCGCGCCAATCCGCGGCGCCGTCGCGCTGGGCGGTCCACAGGCGCGCCAGCGCTTTCAGGTCGCCGGCTGCCAGAGCCTGTTGCCAAGCGGGTTCGTGCCACTCCTCGCTGGCGGCGTCCGTCGAACTCCAGTACAGCCAATCGGCGGCCGTAGACGGTTCGTCCAGCTCACGCAAGCGTTGCTGCAGTTCAGCCACGCTGGCCACCACCAGCGCCAGGCGCTCGGCCAGCGGATCGCGGCCCACCTGCAGGGTGTAGGCCAGGTTGGCCAAGGAAACATCCGGGTGTTGCTCAAGATGGCGCGCCAGGCGTCGGGCACTTTCCAGCAAGCGTTCGCGGGTCTTGGCCGAGAGCACCACCAGTTGCTCGCCGTCCTCGCGAGGCACCGCGGCCGGCGCCACGTACTCTTCCAGCACCACGTGGGCATTGGCCCCGGAAAAACTCAGGCTGCTGACCCCGGCCCGGCGTGGAATCGGCTGACCTTGCGGATCGCTCAAGACCGTCCAAGGCTGGCGCTGATCAACCACATAGAACGGGCTGTCGGCGAGTTTGATGTAAGGGTTCTGCCGAGAAAAATGCAGGTTGCCCGGCAAGGTGCCGTGCTGCATCGACAGAATGATCTTGAACAGCCCGGCCATGCCGGCGGCGGCTTCCAGATGGCCGATATGGGTCTTGACCGCCCCCAGGCCGCAGCGGCCCTCGGGAATAGTGACCCCGTAGTGGCGAGACAGCGTGGCGAAGGCATCTTTCAGGCCATTGATTTCGATCGGGTCGCCCAAGGGCGTGCCGGTGCCGTGGGTTTCGATGTAGGTGATGGTCGAGGGATCGACCCCGGCGCGGGTGTAGGCGTCCACCAGCAGCATCGATTGCGCCACCGGGTTCGGCGCCGTCAGGGAGCTCGCCCGCCCGCCATGGTTCTCCGCCGTGGCGCGGATCACCGCGTGGATGGTGTCGCCATCGGCGATGGCCCGGTGCAGTGGCTTGAGCAACACCGCGCCGGCCCCTTCGCTGCGTACATAGCCATTGGCCTGGTCGCTGAAGGTCATGCAACGGCCATCCTCGCTCAACATCCCGGCGTCACTGAACGACAAGGTGAGGTACGGACTGAGGATCAGGTTCACGCCACCGGCAATCGCCATTTCGCAGCCATTGCGAATCGATTCCACCGCTCGGTGCAGGGCCACCAGCGAACTGGAGCAGGCGGTGTCCACCGGCTGGCTCGGGCCATGGCTGCCCAGTAGATAGGAAATGCGGTTGGCCAACACCGAGTGGGACAACCCGGTGGAGGAATAGGCGCTGATCGGCTGCCCGGATTCCACCAGCAGGTTGAGGTAGTCAATGGCGCCGACGCCGATAAACACCGAGGTCTGGCTGCCGGCGAAATCGGCGCTGGCATAGCCGGCGTTGCCAATGGCGCTGAACACCGTCTCCAGGATCAAGCGCTGAGACGGGTCCATCAGCTTCGCTTCATGGGGCGAGATGTTGAAGTACAGGCTGTCGAACTTGTCGACATCGTCGATGAAACCACCCCATTTGGCGCGGGTCTTGCCACCTTCGGCCGGGTCGCCGTAGATCGCCTCCCAGCTCCAGCGCTGCGGCGGAACCGTGGTGATCATGTCGTCGCCCGCCTGCAAGTGCTCCCAGAAGCTGTCCAGGTCCTTCGACCCAGGCAGCACCCCGGCCATGCCGATGATGGCGATCGGCATCGCGCCGGTCTCGGGCTGTGGCGTGGTTGTGGCAACGGGTGAGGCAACGGCTGCAGCGGTCGCAGGCTCCGGCATGGACGCTGGCGGCGCAACGATCTGCGGGTACTGGGCCGAGAGGAAGGCCCCCACCGTGGCCAGGGTCTTGTGTTCGAAGAACAGCGCCGGGGTGATGTCGATGGCGTAATGACCGTTGAGCTTGTTGGCCAGTTCGACATAGGTGATGGAGTCGAATCCGTAGCTGCCCAGTTCGGTGTCGAGGTTGAACCCGGTTGCGCTCTTGTGCAGCACCTGACCCGCCAGGTCCTTGAGGGTGGCCATCAAGTCAGCGCCCTGAGTGGTGGCCGTCGGCGCCGTGGCCATCAGCGGCGCATCAGCGCTGGCCAGCGCATATTCACTGGCCAGGCACTGGGCCACGGCACTCAAGGTCTTGTGCTCGAAGAACAGCGCCGGGGTAATGTCCAGGGCGTAGTCGCGGTTGATCCGGTTGGCCAGCTCGACATAGGTGATGGAGTCAAAACCGTAATCGGTCAGGGCAACCTGAGGACGCAAACTGTTGGCCTCGCGGCGCAGAATGTCGGCGGCCAGCCGGCCCAACGCCTGGATCAGCCCCTCCTGCGCGGCCACCGGGTTTGGCCGCACCGCCATGCTCGGTACGGGCTGTGCGGAGGTCATGCCAAGGACCTTTTCGATCTTCGCCCGATCCCCCACCGCGACGCAGAGCGTGGTGGGGCTCGTCGGTGACAGCCCCAGCACGACCTCCAGGCCCTGATCCAGCGACAGAGGCAGTACCCCCATCACGTTGCGCATCAGGGTTTCGCTCTGCTCGCTGATGCGCATTCCGCCATCGCGCCAGTACGGCCAGTTGACCGACAGGGATTTGCCCTGGCGCTGCCCGGCCTGCACCTGCTCGTCGCGCCACTGGACGAAATGATCGAGGTATTCATTGGCATAGGCGTAAGCCGACTGGCCGACAGTGCCCGCCAGGGACGAGATGGACGAAAACACCAGGAACAGGTCCAGCCCATCCCCGCGAGTCACCTCATCCAGGTGCTGGACGCCCGCGACCTTGGGCGCGATCACCGGCCCCAGGTTGGCCAGGTCCTGCTTGACGATCAGGCTGTCGCGAATGGCCCCGGCGGCATGCAGGACGCCATTGAGGGCACCGAACTCGGCCTTGATCGCCCGGTGCAGCGCGGCGACGTCCGCCTGATGGCTGACATCGGCCTGCAGATAACGGGTCACGCCCGGCAAGCCGGGTGCTTCGGCCTGGGCCAGGGCGTGCGCCACGCTGTCCGGCGCGGAACGACCGCAGACAATCACCCGGGCAGCGAAGCGCTGACGCAGCTGGCGGGCAATCTGCAGGCCCAGGGCCCCGGCACCGCCGCTGATCAGGTAGACACCGCCCTGGCGAAACAGGCCCTGGGATGCGAGCGCCGCCGAGCGCTCCAGGCCCTTGAGTCGTTGCACCTGACGCGCCTGTTGCCGGTAGCGCAGCAACACCTGAGCGGCCCCCGGCGCATGCCGCAGTTCTTGCGCCACGTGGTGCACGGCCTCGGCTTCGGAGCCCTCGGCCACCTCCAGGACACAGGCCTGCAACCCGGGATGTTCATGACCCAGGACCCGGGCAAACCCGGCCAGGGCGCGATGCGCGAAGTGCCCCGAGCGACTGACAAACAGCAACCGCCCCTGAGTACGCTGGCGCGCCACCAGTACCGGCAGCAATTGATACAACAGTTGCAACAGCGCCTCGCCTTGCAGCCCCTCTTCCAGCCGGAACAGCCAATCGAGGTCGCCGGTGGCAGGCAGTGCGTCCAGCAATTGCTGCCAATGCCCGGTCGTGCGCGGGTCGATGCCCAGGGTCTTGCCGCCGTCGCTGACCTGCACTGCAGCCTCGCCGGCCAGGGTTGGCGACACGCACCAGGGTTTGAAACCCAGGGCCTGTTCCAGCGCCGGCCAGCCGCCTGGAGCCGCCGTGAACAGCACGCTGTGGGCGGTCGACGGCTGAGCCGCCAGCGGCAGGTTGAAGTCTTGCACCTGCCAGTGGGGGGTAAAGAGTTGCAGGTCGTCCTGCTTGCGCAACGAGTAAGGCCGGTAGGACAGGCTGCGCATGGCCGCCAGTACCTGTCCGTCGTCGCTCAGCAGGTCGATGTCGAAACGTTTTTCGGCGAACTGCGCCGAACCGTGGTTGCCGGCCACCCGGGCATAGGCGTAGCAGGTCGCCGTGAGCGGTGCATAAACCGTGATCTCGCTGAGGGCATAGGGGATGTACAAGGTGTTGTCTTGGCTGGGATCACCGAGCAGGCCCAACAGGCTTTGCAAGGCACCGTCCATCAACGACGGGTGCAAGGTGTAGGCCGTCAGGTCGTGGCGCAGGGACTGGGGCAGGACCAGGCGGGCCAGGGATTCGCTGGCGTTGAAATACAAGGTTTCCAGGGTGCGCAAACCCGGCCCGTAGACCAGATCGTTGCGATCGAAGATCCGATAGCACTCCAGCGCAGGCCAGACCTCGGCGCAGCGCGCCTTGATCGCGGCCAGGTCCATGCGCGGCGTCTGCGCCGGCGCCGGCAGCCGACGTACCCGGCCCTGGGAATACAGCTGCCCGGCCCCGTCACTGACCCGGTAGGCGGTGCCACGCTCGGTTTCCTGCAGGTCGACCTGCACCTGCCGAGGCTGATCGGTGACGATCACCGGCTTGATCCAGGCCACGTTCTGCACTTGCTGCAACTGGCCGTCCAGCCCCCCTTCCCCGGCCAGGCGCTGCGCGGTGATGGCCATTTCCAGATGGGAGACGCCGAGCAGAGTCGGCGCCCCGGACACCAGGTGGTCCTTGAGGTACACCTCGTCGCCGTCGAAACGGTGGCTGAAGCTGGGCTGGGCAGTACCGCTCAGCCGACGGGAGAGGATCGGGTGCAAGGCCGGCACGGCACCGCAGGCTTCGGGCGTACCCGCAGCCCAGTAGGGCGTCGAGGCAAAGGCATAGGTCGGCAGCGAAACGCGCCGGACACCGTCCTGGGGCGAGAACAGCGGCCATTGCAGCAGCGCACCGGCCGCCCACAGCCGGGCCAGGTCGCCAGCCAGGGGCCGTGGCAGCGCGGCAAGCTCGGCCTGGGCCCGCTGTTGCTGCTGTTCGCTGGGTTCGTCGCCGACAAACACTCGCTGCGGATCGAGGTTGTCCGCCAGGAAGCCGCGCAACCCCTGGGCCAGGGTTTGAAGGGATTCACACACCAGGGCCAGCCGCGCCGGCATCGGGTCGCGTCCGTTCTGCAAGGTGTGCAGCACATCGCGAAAAGCCGGCAGCGACGCCTCGCTGTCCAGCCAATGCAGCAGACGCCCGGCCATGACCCGCAAGCGCTCGGGGGTGCGCGCCGACAGCACCGCGACAGCGGCGCCGGGGAAACCGGTCTGGTCGACCGGCAATGGCGCGGCAGGCAATGGCGCAGCGGGTACGTACTCTTCCAGCACGATATGGGCATTGGTGCCGCTAAAGCCCAGGGAGCTGACACACGCGCGCCGTGGATGCTCGGCCTGGGACGCCCAGGGTTGCAGGCGCTCGAGGGTGAAGAACGGGCTGTTGGCAAAGTCGATGTGCTGGTTGGGCTGTTCCAGGTGCAAGGACGGCGGCAACGCCTGATGACGCAGGCACAACACGGTCTTGATCAGGCTGGTAATGCCCGCGCCGACCTGGGCGTGGCCAATGTTGGTCTTGACCGAGCCGATGGCGCAGAACTGGTTGTGGTCCGTGTGCTGGCGAAACGCTGCGGTCAGGGCTTCAAACTCGATGGGGTCGCCCAGGCGGGTGCCGGTGCCATGAGCTTCGACATAACCGATGGTGCGCGGGTCGATCCCGGCGCGGGCATAGACATCGCTGAGCAACTGGGTCTGGGCATAGGCACTGGGCACGGTAATGCCTGGGGTCTTGCCATCCTGATTGATGCCCGAGGCGCGAATCACCGCGTGCACCGTGTCGCCATCGCGTTCGGCGGCGGCCAGTGGCTTGAGCACCACCGCGCCGACCGCTTCGGAAATCACGATGCCGTTGGCCCGCTCGTCAAAGGTCTTGCACACCCCGTCCGGCGACAACATGCCCAACTGCGAGGCCAGGACGAACATTTCCGGGGTGTTGTACAGCATCACGCCGCCGGCCAGGGCAACCTCGCAGGTGCCGCTGATCAGGCTTTCACAGGCCATGTGCACCGACACCAGGGACGATGAACAGGCGGTGTCCACCGCCACCGCCGGGCCCTTCAGGTTGAGGAAGTACGACAGCCGCGCCGCGAGTATCGATGAGGCGTTGCCGGTCAGGCTGTAGGCATCGGCCGGCATCTGCTGCTCGCGCAGGTGTTGCAGATAGTCACCGGAAACACAGCCGACAAACACCCCGCACTTGCTGTCGGACCAACTGCCCGGCGCGTAACCGGCGTCTTCGATGGCGCCCCAGGCTTCCTGGAAAAACAGCCGCTGCTGGGGGTCCATCAGCAGGGCTTCACGGGGGCTGATGTTGAAGAAGTCGGCATCGAAGCCCTTGATGTCGTCCACCAGGCCGGCCCACTTGCTGTAACTCTTGTTGCTGGCGCTGCGCTCGGGGTCGAAGTAGTCGTGGCTGCCCCAGCGACTGAGGGGGATCTCGGTCACGCTGTTGTGCCCGGCCTTGAGGTTGTCCCAGAAACGGGCGGTGCTGTCGGCACCGGGAAAGCGCCCGGACATGCCGATGATCGCGATGTCCATCGCGCCCGCAGGCTGATCCTTGGCGGGCTGGCTGACGCCGGTTACCAGGCGCAGCAGATCACGGCCCTGGATCAGGGAGATATGACCGTCCTTGACCAGATTGAGGATGTCGGTGGTGGTAATGCACGCAGTCATTGGAAATCACTCATTAAACGATTGGCCTGATCGACGCTGAGTCGACCGCTCTGCAATTGCGCAAGGATGTCGAGCAAGGCCTGGTCCGAGTCGTGGCTCGCACGCTCGGCCGGCTGCTGTGGCGTGACGGGGGTTGCCGGAGCGCTGTTGCGGGTGCGCTGCGCCAGCGCGCCGGCAAAGCCACCCAGGGTCGGATGCTCGAACAACAGGCTGACCGGCAGGGTGACGCCCAGCTCCTGCTGGATCTGGTAGATCAAGCGGGTCGCGGTGAACGAGGTCCCCCCGGCGTTGAAAAAGTGGCTGTCGTCACGCGCCTCTGACAGGCCCAGAGTGGCCGCCCAGATCCGCGCCACCTGCTCTGCCCCGCCCGGCACTGGCGCCGACGAGTGCGCGCCTTCGCTCTGCGGCTCGGGCAGCGCCTTGCGGTCGATCTTGTTGTTGGGGGTCAGCGGCAGCGTGTCGAGGCGCACGAACAACGACGGCACCATGTACCCCGGCAAGTCCCGCGCCACGCGTTGGCGCAGGTCTGACTTGAAGGCTTCGTCCAGGACCGCCGGGACGCTGATGACCACATAGGCGGTCAACACCCCTTCGCTATCGCCGCCAGCGCCGCGCTGGCGCAGGGTGACCACGCAATCGCGCACCTGGGGATGGCCGCGCAGGATGTTTTCGATTTCCCCCGCCTCGATGCGAAAGCCCCGGACTTTCAATTGGCCGTCCTCGCGGCCCAGGAACTCCAGCTGTCCCTGGAGCGTGAGGCGCGCCTGATCACCGGTGCGGTACACCCGGCCGGTGGGGGTCTGGAGGAATTTTTCGGCATTCAAGTCCGGGCGATTGAGGTAGCCGATGGCCACACCTTCGCCGCCAATGCACAGCTCACCGGCCACCCCGGGCGGCACTGGCGACTGGGCCCCATCGAGGATGTAGAGGCGGGTGTTGTCGATCGGTTTGCCGATCGGCACGATGGCTGAATCGCCCTGGTCATCGACCTGCTCGACACAGGACCAGATCGTGGTTTCCGTGGGTCCGTAGAGGTTCCACAGTTCACGGCTGCGCGAACGCAGCTCACGCGCCAGGCTGCGGGGCAAGGGTTCGCCACCGCACAGAATGCGCAAGTCCGGCTTGCCGGCCCAGCCAGTGCTCACCAGCATCTGCCAGGTGGTCGGGGTGGCTTGCATCAGCGTGATGCGCTGTTCCTCAAGCAGGCGCTGCAAGTGCAGGCCGTCCATGGCCGCCTCGCGGGAGGCCAGAACTACGCAGGCGCCGTTGACCAGCGGCAGATACAGTTCGAGCGCGGCGATGTCGAAAGAAATGGTGGTCACCGCCAGCAAACGGTCCTGCGCCGAAATCCCCGGTTCCCGGGCCATGGACTGGAGGAAGTTGCTCAAGGCCTGATGGCCGATCTGCACGCCCTTGGGGCGCCCGGTGGAGCCCGAGGTGTAAATCACGTAGGCGCAGTCTTCCATGCCCGATGGGCCAGGCAGGTTGTCCGCCGGGCGCGCTTCGATGGCGGCGGCTTGCGCAGCCAGATCGAGCAACTGCGTAGTGCCCAGGGTCAAGCCCTGGGGCAATTGACTCAGGCTGTCGACCAGCATGAAGGCCGGCCGGGCGTCATCGAGCATGTGTTGCAGGCGCTGGGCGGGAAAGCCCGGGTCCATCGGAATATAGAAGCCACCGGCTTTGAATACCGCGAGCAACGCGGCGACCAAGTCCCCCGAGCGCTGCATGCACAAGGCCACACCCTGCCCGGGTCGCAGACCGCTGGCTCGCAACTGCTGGGCCATGCGATTGGCCCGCTGATTCAAGGCCTCGTAGGTCCAGGTCCGCTGGGCGTCGATCAACGCAGCCTGCGTGGCGTGTCGCGCCACTTGCTGCTCGAACAGCTGGGCCGTGGTCAAGGGCGCCACGGTGATCTGCCGGCCCTGCAAGTAGGTGGACGAACGCGCGAGGTCCTGCTGGGCAACCACCGGCAGCGACCAGACCGGAGTCCCCGGTTGGCTGACGCAGTGCTGCAACAGGATCAGCAAACTGTCCCGCATGCGCGCCATGGTCGGCGCGGCAAACAGGTCGGCATTGAACTTCAGGGCGCCGGCCAGTTGCCCATCGATATCCATCATTTCCAGGCCAATCTCGAACTGGCCCTCTTGCTGGGCAAAAGGCACGGACTCCAGGTGCAGTCCCTGGTGCTGGATCGGTACCCCTTCACGGGGCGACAGGATGCGGATCAGTTCGCTGCTCTGGTGCGGTTTCTGATAAACGAACTCGGCCTGGAACAGCGGCGTACGCCCGGCTTCGCGGCTGGGGTTGAGTTCTTGCACCAGTTTGGCGAACGGCACGCGCTGGTTTTCCAGGGCCTCCAGCACCACCTGTTTCTGCTGTTGCAGCAACTCGCTGAAGGACGGATTGGCTCGCAGATCGGCGGTCAGCACCACCGAGTTGACGAAATAGCCCACCAACGGATTGAAACGCTGATTGATGCGTCCCGAAACCGGCGAACCTATCCATACCTGACGGTCCGAGGAGTAGCGCCCGAGCAGGCATTGATAGGCGGCCAAGAGCACGGTGAACACCGTGACGCCTTCACGCTGCGCCAGGGCCTTGATGCCGTCGCTCAGTTCGCGGCTGCACTGGATCGCCACAGAGGCACCATTGAAGGTCTGGGCAGTGGGCCGCGGAAAGTCCAGCGGCAGGTTCAACCGCACGTCGCGGTCGGCCAGCCGCTGCTTCCAGAAGTCGCGCTGCTGTTGTCCGGCGCTGCTGAGCAGAAAAGCCTCTTCCTCACGCACGAAATCGGCGAACGTGGCGGTCAACGGGGTCAGTGCCGGCTCCTCGCCACGGCGCAGGGCCTGGTAGCCGCTGAGCAGTTCATCGAGCAACAGCCACTGGCTCCAGGCGTCCGAGACCAGATGGTGGACGGTCCACAGCACCAGGGTGTCGTGCTCACCGCAGATGAACAGACGCAACCGGCTGAGCGCGCCGTGTTGCAGGTCGAACGGCTGGCGATGGGCCGCTTGCAGCGCGGCTTGAACCTGCTCCGGCGACTGGCCGATCAGGTTGCTCACGCCGATGTCGGGAACCATCGAGGGCGCAATTTCCTGAACCGGTTGCCCTTGGCGTTCGCTGAACCGCGTACGCAATGCCGGATGGCGCTGCACCAGCAGGCTGTAGCTGCGCTCCAGGGCAGAGCGATCCAGGGGCGAGCGCAAGCGCAAGGTCATGGCGATGTGATACGCCGCGCTGTGCTCGTTGAGCTTATGGATAAACCACAACGATTGCTGGCCGTGGCTCATGGGCCACACCTGGGCATTGCTCTGCGGCGCGATGCTATCGATCCAGTCGACCTTGGGCACAGGAGCCAGGTACGGATCGGGATAGCTCAGCGCAATCGCGGGTTCGGCGACAGGCGCCGCTGGCGCTTTCGGTTCAGGTTGCAGTTGTGGTTGCGCCGGCACGGCGCTGACGGCCTCGGGCAGATGCTCCCCGCAGATATGGGCGGTGAAGGCCCTGAGACTGGTATGGCGCAGCAACGCCGCCGGTTGCACGTTGATGTCAAAGGCGTCGTTGATCTTGTTGATCAGCATCATCGCGCCAATGGAGTCCAGGCCGTACTTCATCAGGTCCTGGTCGGGGTCGATATCGCCGGGCGCCAGCTTGAGCAGGTCCGCCAGTTCAGTCAGGGTGCGTTCCCCCACCGCCGACAGGTCTTGTCCCATCGGGCTGGCGGCTGGCGGACGGGGCGCCGGCGCGGCGCGGCCCGACGTCTTGGGAAATTCATTCCAGGCCGCCTGGATGGCACTGGCCTGCCCCTGAACCACTACCCGTTGCGTGCCCCCTTCAGCGCCCAGGCAGCCCTTGAGGGCAGCCACGCCGGCGTCAGTGTCGAGGGCCACCAAGCCACGACTGCGCTCCAGGAACACCGTACTCTGCTCATCGAGCTGCATGCCGCCGTCGCGCCACAAGGTCCAGTTGATCGACAGGCTACGGCCCTGGCGCATGCCTTGCTGGACCCGGCGTTGCCGTTGGGCCACAAAGCCATCGAGGAAACGATTGGCATAGGCGTAGTCGGTCTGACCGACAAAACCCATGACCGCCGAAATCGACGAATAGACCACGAACAGGTCCAGCGCTTCGTGTTCCAGGGCCTGATCCAGCAGGGTCACACCCATGACCTTGGGGTTGACGATGGCGGCGATCTGTTCGGCGCTTTTGCTCGCCAGGACTCCGTTTTCCAGGGTTCCGGCGCAATGGAACACGCCGTGGATACGCCCGGCTCGCTGCCTGATCGAGGCCACCAGTTGGGTAATGCCGGGCCCGTCGGTGATGTCCACGGCCTGGTATTCCACCTGCCCGCCCTGGGGGTTGTGATTCAGCGCTTGAAGACGCTCGCGGGTCACCGCCGACAATTGCGCCTGCGGCGTCCGCCCGGTCAGGATCACCCGCGCCTGATAACCCTGTACCAGCGCCTGGGCCAGAATCAGCCCCAAGCCACCCGCCCCACCGCTGATCAGGTACACCCCGCCCTCGCGCAATCCCGTCGTTCCCGTGGCGACTTGCGTGTCGAGCGCGGCCGTCAACAGCAGGCGCTGGTCCTGCTCAAGCCGCACTTCGACACCTTGGCCGGGGGCCTGCTGGACAGCGATTTCCCGTTCCATCTGTTCGGCCAGACGCTGGACCGGATAGCCGGGCAAACCGACGGAACGCGCCACCCACAACGGCTGTTCAGCCGCCAGACTGCGCATCAACCCGCCCACGGCGACACCCGCCGGCACCTCATGGGGATAGAAATGCAGCAGCGTCGTGCCCTTGGCGGCGCCGTGGTGCAGCAGCTGCTGGCTGATGAACAGCAGCGAGTACAGATTCACCGTCAGGGCCTGCTGCAACGCCGAAGGCGCGCCCAGTGCCCAGGCATGGACAATGGTCATCTCCTGGGTGCCACAGGCGTCCCACAGCCTCGCGTAATGCTCCGGGTTGCCGGGCGCCACTTCGTAGTGCCGGGCCGCCACGCAGCGAAATTCGGCGCCGGGATACACCAGGGTGTCCTGGGGCCGTGCCAGATGGGCGGCCATTTGCGCGTCGGCGACAAACAACAGGCGCGGGGCCTGTAACGCTGCACCAGCCATGCTTGGCGCCGGCGCAGCGGGCAGCCACTCCATGCGATAGCGCAGGCTCGGCGCCGATGCCTGCTGCTTGATGGGGCGCAACGTCAGGTTGTCGATATGCACCAGCAGTTCGCCGCTGTCGCTGAGGATGTACACCGAGCATTGGGCGCTTTCAGCGTCGATTTCACGCAGTTGCGCAATGCTGTAGAAGCGCTCGGGCAAGGCCTTGAACACGGTGATCTGGTCCAGGGCATAGGGGATGTAGGTGCTGCTGGGGTTTTCACTCTCGCAAAAACGAATGCACGGCTGGAATGCACTGTCGAGCAGCGCCGGGTTGAGGATAAAACCATCCACCAGCGGGTACAGCTCGCCCAGCCCCTCGGGCACCGCCGGTTCACCCCGGCGGCCGGCCGGCTGGCGCTGGATATCGGCGATCAGGTAGGACCCACTGCGAGACAGGGTCTTGATCCCGCGAAAGGTCGCGCCATAGGCGAAACCCTGGGCATCGAAACGCGCATAACACCCGGCCTGCTCGTCCAGCACCTGGGCATTGGCCAGCAACCCGGCAAGGTCCGGCAGCGCCGGCATGGCGGGAAGCTGGGGGTCCATGACTATCTCGCCCTGAGCGCAAAGGTGTTCGCCAGCCTGGCGCAAGTCATGGATTTCAAAGCGGGTCTTGGTGTTTTTGTGCTTCAGGCGCAGCTCCAGGGTGGCCGGCTCGCGGTCCACCAGGAAAGGTTGCAGCCAGACAATATTGCGCAGCTGGGAAATCGTCTGGCCCGAGGCCAGGTAGCCGGCGATGCAGGCCATTTCCAGATAGGCGACACCGGGCAGGGTTTTGCGCCCGGCAATCACATGGTCGGCAAAGTAGAATTCGTCGCCGTTGAACACCGAACGAAACGCCACGTGCTCGAACGTGGAAACGTTGCGCTGCAGCAGTTGCGAAAGCCCTTGCGCTGCCTGCGAGGCTCGGTCGGCCTGAAACACCGGCATCTGGCACAGGCGCTGGGCAAACGGATAGGTCGGCAGGCTCAGGCGTTGCGGCCGTGGTTCTCCACGCTGGGCCCACAGGGGCTGCCAGTCGAAACCGCCGCGGCGTACCCACAACCGGGCCAGCGCCGTCCACTGGCCCTCCCGCGCCCAGCGCAAGGCCATGGCCGAGACCTCGTCGGCATCGAGCACAGCGTCCTGCTCGACCGCCGGCTGACCATGAAACGTTGTGGCGTCCTGTTCATCGCCCGTCGCCCCCGCCAGGTAAGCGGCCAAGGCCTCTGCCAGCGCTTCCACGGAGTCGGCCACCAGGGCCAGGCGCTCCTCCATGGCCAGGCGCCCGACTTGCAGGGTGTAAGCCAGGTCCTCAAGACGCAGCGGCGCTGCCGCGGCGCGCAAAAAGCTCAGCAGCGCGTCGGCATAAGCCCGCAAACCTTCCTCATTGCGGGCGCTCAGCACAATGATCTGTGGGCTTGGCGCGGTGGCAGGCTCTGGCGTTGGCTGCAGGTATTCCTCCAG
Source organism: Pseudomonas sp. 910_21 (assembly GCF_052850735.1). Lineage (NCBI taxonomy): Bacteria > Pseudomonadati > Pseudomonadota > Gammaproteobacteria > Pseudomonadales > Pseudomonadaceae > Pseudomonas > Pseudomonas sp. 910_21. Next base: position 363,422 of record NZ_VXCY01000006.1, read on the forward strand.
CACGACGTAGGCGTTGGTTCCGCTGAAGCCGAACGAACTGACCCCTGCCCGGCGCCGAGTGCCGGCGGGCACGCTCCAGTCGCGGTTGTCGGTATGGATGTAGAAAGGCGTTTGTTCGAGCTGGATCAGTGGGTTCAGGGTCTGGAACTGCGCCGAAGGCGGCAGTCGTCGATGGCGGATCGCCAGGAGCGCCTTGAACAACCCCGCCACCCCCGCCGCCGCCAACATGTGCCCCATGTTGCTTTTCACCGAGCCCAGGGCGCAGAAACCGCTATCGCTGGAGAACGGCTTGAACGCATTGACCAGGGCCTCCACTTCGATCGGGTCCCCCAGGGACGTGCCCGAGCCGTGGGCTTCCATCAGCCCCAGGGTGCGCGGATCGATGTTGAACTGCTTGAACACCGCCTGCTGCAACTCGGCCTGGGAGGTCTGGCTCGGCGCGGTGATGCCGTTGGTCTTGCCGTCCTGGTTGACCCCCCAACCGATCAGCGTGGCGTAGATCGGATCGTTGTCGCGCTGCGCATCCGCCAGGCGCTTGAGGGCCACCACCCCTACCCCTTCGGCCGGGACAAAACCATTGGCCCGCTGGTCGAAGCTGTAGCAACGGCCATCGGCAGACAACATGCCGGCCTGGCTGGCCATGATGTGAATCGATGGATCGCTGAGGATCGACACGCCACCGGCCAGTGCCAGGTCGCTGTTGCCCATGACCAGGCTGTCACAAGCCTGGGCGATGGCCACCAGGGAGGCGGAACAGGCGGTGTCGATGGTCAGGCAGGGGCCGCGCAGGTCCAGCAGGTAGGCGATGCGCGCCGCCAGGATCGAGGTGCTGGAACCGAGGAAACCGGCAGCGCTCAGGGCATTGCCATTCTGGCTCTGGCCATAGTTGCCGCAACCGACGAACACCCCGCATTGGCTGCCAGCCAGTTGCTGCGGATGCAGGCCGGCATCTTCCAGGCAACTCCACGCTTCTTGCAGAAACAGCCGCTGCTGGGGGTCCATGGCGTCGGCATCGGCCGGGGAAATATTGAAGAACAGCGGATCGAAGCGGTCGATATCGTCGACCGCGCCAATGGCGTCGGAGTAGCTCTTGCCGGCCTGGCGCGTCGGGCTATAGGCCTGGTCCATGCGCCAGTAGTCCCGGGAAACGCGGCTGATGCAGTCGCGGCCTTCGGCCACGGCGGCCCAGAACGCCTCCACGTTGCGCGCCTGGGGAAAGCGCCCGGACATGCCGATAACGGCGATGGCGCCAGCGTCGGCCTTGGACGATGCAGGCCGGCCCACAGGCGCTGGGGAGGCACTCAGCGGGACTGCCTGGGCAGGCTGAGAATGGCTTGGCGAGGCCTCGCGAAATGACCTCAGCTTCTTTCGTGGGGCCGGGGCGGCAGCGGCCTGCTCCAGGACAACCGGCGATGCGGTGTCGGTGGCTGGCGGCGTCACGGCGGCGGGCACCAGGCGGCGTCCGAACATCGTGCGCGCCGGGCGCTGGACATCGCCCTCGACGCCCTGGGCGGCCAGCTCCTGATGCACCAGTTCGGCCATTCGGGCCAGCGTCGGGTAGTTGTAGGCGCGCACCGCCGGAATGCTCAGCCGATAGGTCTGATTGACCTCGGCCATCCACATCACACCGATACGCGACGTCAGGCCCAGCTCGAAAAAGGTTCGACTTTCGCTGATGTCCTTGGCACTGACGCCCAGGGCATCGGCTAACAGGCGACGAATGGTTTTCTTGACCGATTGCAAGTCGTTGACAGACATCTGAGTTCCATCCAGAAAGTGGGGCGCGGGCTGCGCAGGGTTCAGGCGCAAGGGCTCAAGCGAGAGGTTTGATCGCGATCACGCTGGCATGCTCGACACCGCCGCTGGCGGCCTGGCCGGCATAGTCGATGGCCAATCCTTCATACCCGGCCTCTTCCACCTGCAACCCGGCGAGTTGGCATTCACGGATCAGGATCTCGGGGTCCACCAGATTGATCAGCGGGGTGCCGTTGAGGGCATCGCTGGCGTGGCTGGCGCTGTCGATGGCGTTGGAGGCACTGGCCTGGGCCCGGCTGCGGAAGTAGCCGGCGATGTCGGCGATGTAACCCGGCCACTCCTCACCCGCGGCGTTCAGCCGTTCGTATTCCTCGACCCGGGCCGCCCAGTGCGGGAAGTACGGGGTGTCGCAGATCAGGAACAAGCGACCGCCCGGCGCCAGCCACTGGGCCATCTTGCGGATCGATTGGCGAAAAGCCTCGGGCGCCAGGAAATGCAGGACCCGGGCGGCATGGATGGCCTGGAATCGATTCGCTGCAAAATCCAGGTCCGGCAATGCACCGGCCTGGGTACTCAGGCGGCCCCGCAAGCGTGGCGCCACGCTGTTGGCGAGAATCGTCAGGTGCTGCTCTTCAATATCCACGGCCAACACCCGCGCCCCCTGCTCCAGGGCCGCAACCGTCGCCACGCCATAGGCGCAGCCCATGTCCATCACCTCGCCGGTCGCGGTGGCAGCACAGTCGACAAACATTTGCGAGCAAGCCGGTAGCACCGTGGTCATGGCGCCGGTGCCATTGAGCGTCGGGATCATGCCCTTGATCTGCTCGGGCATGCTCACCACGGCGGGCACAGCCTGCGCAATCAGAGGTTCGGCATGACTGCACACCAGGTCCCGCAGCTGCATCAGGACTGCACCCTGGGCGTCACAGATATCGATGTCCAGGCGAGAAACCGTGGAGGGCATCTCCACTTGGGCAAAGTCATTTTCGGAGGCGCGCAGCCATAGCCAGGCGGCCCCTTCCAGGGCGCCCTGCACGATCACCTCATCCACCGACAGCAGCGTGAGGGCCGCGACCTCGCAGGCCTGGGCCTGGGCCAGCAATCGAGTCAGTTGCACCAGCACCGTCTCAGGCTGCAGCACCGGGTACCAGCCGGGCTCGCCCGAGTGAATGACGAGGCGCCGCGCGGTCGGGGCCTGACGCCGCTCGAACAGCGCCTGACCGCAGATATTGAGCACGGCGTCGACCTCGCCCAGAGTACTGATGCGGTAATCGATCACGTCGTTGGCACCAGGCACCAGGGTCAACTCCACCGTCACCGGCTGCTGATTCACCCACAGCGGGTGGGGAAAAATGAGGTCGTGCAGCAACAGATCCAGCGGCTCGTCGGCCGCCACTTCGGCGGCCTGCTGCGCGGCCTGGATCAGCATGTGCAAATGCGCCAGCTCGACAAAACGCCGGGACTGGTCAGCACTGCGCTCGACAAACCAGGGCTCCTGCCCGGTGAAGTCCGAACGGTACTTTTGCGCCATGAAGGTTGAAACGTTGCGCTGCAGGATCGCCGAGAGCGGCGCGGCGCCCGAGCCGGCAGCCGGACGGCCGGCACCTGCCTGGGGCACCCACAACCAATGCCGGGCAAAGGGATAGGTGGGCAGCTGGACCTTTTTCAGCGCTGGCTGGCCGGCATACAAACGCGGCCAATCCACCGTGACCCCAGCCACCCAGACGCGGCCCAGGCCACGCTGGTTACCCTCATCGAGCCACTGGCTGACGATGGCGTGCATCTCGCTGCTGGCAAACAGTTGACGCACGTCCTTGCCGGTTTCCAGATCGCACTTGAGAAAGGCGCCCGCCTCTTCCTTGCCGGACAACAGCAGCGCCAGGCGCTCGGCCAATACCGCCAGCGAATCGGCAAATACCACGGCGCGATAATCGAAGTGTTCGCGGCCGGTCTGCAAGGTGTTGGCAACGCCCTGCAGGGTCAACTGCCCGGCCTCGGGGGATTGCAGATGGGCAAGCAAACGTTTGGCTATCTGCTCAAGCTGATCCGCGGTGCGCGCGGACAGCAGGATCGCCTGTTCGCCCGCGACCTGTGGCGGCACGCGGTTGGCCTGAGGGTCGAGGTACTCGCCGAGCACCATATGGCCCGTGACACCGCCGAAGCCGTAGTTGTGGATGCCGATATGCCGGGCCTGGCGCTGGTTCTCCAGCGCCTTGTGCGCCCAGGGAGCGGTCTGGCGCACCGGTTCGCAGGCAAAGTCGCCCCGTTGCGGGTCCCAGTTGAAGTGCTGCAGGTTGGCGATCTTTATCAAGGTGTCGTGCTTGAACGCCAACAGGCTCTTGATCAGCGAGATCACCCCGGAAGCCCCGGAGAAATGCCCCAACTGGCCTTTGAGCGTACCCAGGGCCGGCTTGCTGGCGCAGCCTTTGAAGACCTTGTCGAAGGCGTTGAGCTCCACATCGTCGGCCATCGGGTTGGCAGTGCCCTGGGCTTCGATGTAGTCGATGTCCTGGGCTTGCAGGCCCGCCTGCTGCAGTGCCTCGATGATGGTTTCGCAATGGATTTCGGCATTGGGCGCGGTGAGGTAGAGACTCTTGCCGCCATGACGCACCGACATGCCCTTGATGACACCGAGGATCGTATCGTTGTCGCGCTCGGCCACCGACAGCCGCTTGAGCATGACCACGCCCAGGCCATCACTGAAAAAGTGCCCGTTGGCCTGCTTGTCGAAGGGACGGACGACTCCGTCGCCGGTAAACAGGCCCAGCTTGCGGTTGTAGACATTCACTTCCGGGCTCAACACCAGGTTGACGCCCCCGGCGATAGCCACCTGGGCCTGACCGAGACGCAGCGCCGTGATGGCCCTGTCGATGGCGACAAAGGAGCTGGTGCAGGCCGCGTCAACCGTCGACACCGGGCCCTTCCAGTCAAAGTAATGAGCGATGCGGTTGACCAGCATGGCATGGGCGTTGCCGGTGTTCAGGTGGCCGTCGATCTCCACCTGGCTGGCACGGATCAGGTCGGCATAGTCCTTGCGTTCGATGCCCAGGAACACCCCGACTTTCTGTTGGCGCAATTGATCACGCTGATAGCCGGCGGTTTCCAGGGTTTCCCAGACGGCTTGCAGCATCAGTCGATGCTGCGGGTCGATCAACAGGGCTTCGCGAGGGGAAATATTGAAATGCAGCGGATCGAAATCACCCACGCCGTCGATAAAGGCGCCGTGGTAGCAGTCGGTCTTGTCCGGGCTGTCAATGCCGCCAAAGATCGCCCGCCAATCCCAGCGGTCGGCCGGCACCTCGGAAATGAAGGTTTCATCGGCCACCAGACGCTGCCAGAAGTCATCCAGGCCAGTGGACTTTGGCAGGCGAGCGGACATGCCGATAATCGCAATATCGTCGGTCAGGGCCGAGGTATCGCCGTGCCTGTCCGTCCCTGTGGCGGCAACTGGCCGAGGCCCCTGCCCGCTCGCTGCGCGCACGGCCCGGGTAATCGGCTGGACCGTGGCCCCGGCCATATGGCCGTGCTCGTCAAAGTAGCGCTGCAAGCGATCGGCGACCAGATGTTCGAGGTGCCCGGGCGCCACCGCGGGGACTGCTTCAAGGCTGACCCTGGGCGCGATGTGAAGCGCCAGGGCCGCCAGCGAGGCATGCTCCATGAAGGTCGACGGTGCCAGGTGCAAACCGCGAAAGTGGCTGGCGATGCGCTGGGAGAACTCCATCAGGGAAATGGAACTGAAGCCGTAGTCGGCCAGGTCACGCTGCGGGTCGATATCGCTGCGATCCAGGTGCAGGGTGGTGGCCAGAAACCCGATCAGCTCGGCCAGCACCTGTGCCTCGGAAACTGAACCCGGTGCCTGGGCCGCTACGGGCTGATGCACAGCCCCATGGAGTTGCCGGATCACATCCAGCGCCTGGGCTTCGGAAATGCTCTGGCTGGAAACCTTGTCGATAAAAGCGTTCAGGTACGGCATCACGAGGCCCTCGAGATTTTCTGCAGTTCCGACAGAAAATTGTCTGCGTTGATTTCTTTGTTCTGGATCTTGCGAATCAGGCTCAGGTACACGCCATCGTGCTCGGCGGTCACCTGATCCAGGACTTCAGTGGCCTGGTCGAGCACCCGCGCGCGGTCACTGAGGGGGATCAGGAACTGGCTGTCCCAATCGATGTGCAACGGATCGTCGAGCTCAGCCAAGGCCGCCTGATGCTCCTGGGCGCTGATCTGTTGCTCGGTCGCCAGGCTGGCCAGCACCTCGCTGCCCAAGCCGGCCAGCAGACGGGCCTTGACCTTGCTGATTTCAGGGTCGCCGCTCTCGTCCTGGATGAAGGCCCGCTTGCGGCTCCGGGCGACGATGGCCGCCGCCCCGGCATTGGCGTGGGGGCCTCGCAGGCGGTACTGGGCGGGGAAACACGGGGTATTGAGCAGGCTCCAGAAGGCCTTGAATTCCCGCGCCGGGTCCGGCACCAGGCCCAGCTTCATGCCGATCACCACACTGGCCAGGGGCGCCATGATGATCTTGTCGGTGTCGGCGGTTTGCGCCAGCTCCTGCTGGCTCAGACGGTAGTTGCCGGAGACCACCTGGGCGTACCAGCGCGACGCCATTTCCAGGTACGGGAAGGTGCCGATCACACCGATTTCCTGCAGCCCGTACTGGTTGAACAAGCGCGGGTCGTCCCGGTAGAACAGGCCCATGGCCAAGTCCCGAACCGGCTCCAGACCTTGCACATAGTCATACAGCGCTCCGGTGCGGTAGCCGGTGCACAGCACCACCACATCGATGTCTTCAAGGACCTGCTCATGGCCGACGTGGAAGCATCGGGCGCCGGCAAACTTCTCCACCTGGCCGAAGATCGTTTCGATCTTCCCGGCGTTGACCAGATCCACGACTTCATCATTGATATGAATGAACGGGTGCTGACGGAACTCAGTCAGGCTCGGCTGCAACCCACTGCGCTGCAGGGCCTCGCTGAAGGCCGGCAGCGCCAGCTGCAGACGATCGATATTGCGTTGTGCCCGCAGAATGTCGGGGATCAACAGGTTGGCAGGCGACACAAAGTCATTGGGCACAAAGCCGACCATGCGCGGCAGGATGAACTTGCGCGAACGCTGACTCCAATAGACTTTGGCGGCGACCTTGCTGGCTTCCCCGGCGATGTCCATGCCGCTGACGCCGTTGCCGATCACCAGGACGCGCTTGCCCGCCAGTGGTGCATTGTCGAAATACTGTCCCGAATGCAGCACTTGGCCGGTGAAGGTATCCAGACCGGGAATGCGCGCATGCTGAGGAATCTGATAGCGCCCGTGGCACAGTGCGACCCCATCGAACATTTCCCGGCGACGGGTTCCTGAGGATTCGATTTCCACCTCCCAGCCGCCGTCCCGGGACTGGACCGAAACCACCCGGGAGCGGCAGTGAATGTGGCGCGCCAGGTCAAAACGCGCGGCATAGGCATCGAGGTAGCGCCGCACATCGTGGACATTGGGAAAGGTGTCGCTGACGTCTTCGGGATAGAAGTCGGAAAAGAAACTGGTGTCCCTGGAGTTCTGGAACCGGGTGGTGGTGTAGGTGCCCACCTGCTTGTCGCGCTTGAGATTCCACACCCCGCCCAGAGTCTCCTGGGCCTCGTACACCACCGGCTGATGCCCTTCTTCGAGCAGCGATTTGGCCATCACCAGACCGCCGGGGCCGGCACCGATCACGCAAATCCGCCGCCCGCCGGGGCTGGCCGCCACCGTCGGTTGCTCCGGGTTCAGGGCGTTGTAGGTCTTGAACTGGAACGGATAACCGGGCAGCGCCAGTTTCTTCGCGCTGCCCCGGGGATGCACGGCCTGCCAGTCGATCACCGCGCCGGCGACCCATTGCGCGCCCACGGCGTCCGGTTCGCGATCAGCTGCATGCGGCTGGCCGCTGTAAAAAATGCGACTTGGCCACGCTGTATCCGCTGAGTCTTCGGCCAGGGCTTGCAAGGCCAGGGTCAACTGCTCGCACACCTCGGCGATAGAGGCCGCGGCAAACGCCAGGCGCACCTTGAGCGCTTCGCGGCCCACTTGCAGGGTGTAGGCCAGATCCCGCAGCCGCACCTGTGGCTGGCCCTGCAGGTGATTCAATTGCTGCTCCAGGACGCTCGCCAGTTGCGCCGGGGTTCTGGCGGAAAACACCAGCCATTGTGCGGCGTCATCCTCGGGGCGAACGGTGTCCGGCGGGCAATATTGCTCGACGATCAGGTGGGCGTTGACCCCAAAGCCATAGCTGTTGATGGCCGCGCGCCGGGGCGAGCCGGCCTGGGGGCTGGCGATCCAGGGCTGGTTCTGCGCACTGATCCGGAACGCGCTGTCAGCCCACAACCGGGCGATGTCCTCTTGGGTCACGCCCGGCACGCCCGGCTTGATCCCCTGCTGCAAGGCGAACACCACCTTGATCAGCGCCGCCATTCCAGAGGCCACTTCGCTATGGCCGATGCACGGTTTCAAGCTGCCCAAGGTGCAGCCCTGGGCGACCGATCCATCGGCGTCATGTTCGGCGAACGCTGCTGTCAGGGCGCTCACTTCAACGCTGTCGCCCAACAAGGAGCCGGTGCCATGGGTTTCGATGTAGCCCAGCGACTGCGGCGTTACCTGGGCATCCGCCAGTGCATCGAGCATGGCGCCGCTGATGCCTTCCCGGTTCGGAGCCGTCAGCGAAGAAGAACGCCCACCGTGACTCACGCTGCTGCCCTTGATGACGGCGGCGATCCGGTCATTGTCGGCCAACGCCTGGGCCAGCGGCTTGAGAATCACCACCGCGACGCCTTCGGAACGCACGTAGCCATTGGCCCCGGCCTGGAAGGAACGGGTGCTCTGGTCGGGGCTGAGCAAGCCCATGGCCTGGTAACTGTGGAAGTGTTCGGGGGACAGCAACAGGTTGACCCCACCGACCACCGCTTGCTCGCACTCGTGATGCCGGATCGCCCGAATCGCCCGATGCAGGGCCACCAGCGAAGACGAACAGGTGGTCTCGATGCACTCGCTGGGACCGACGAGGTCCAGGGTGTAGGACAGCCGATTGGCGACCATGGACGCCAGATGCCCTGTGACCAGATAGCCCTGGTTTTCTTCATCTTGCGACGCCACCACGGCGTAATCGTTCTGTGAAGCGGCGATGAACACCCCGGTGCGCCGCTGGCTGAACGCCTGGGCACTGATGCCGGCGTCTTCCAGTGCCCGCCAGGTGCAGGTGAGCATCAGTCGCTGCTGAGGGTCGATCAGTTGCGCCTCCTTGGGCGCCACACGGAAAAAGCCCGGGTCGAAATCGAACGCACCCGGGATGAACCCACCCCACAACGGCGCATCGGCCGGGCCCAGGTGCGGGCGTTCCTGGGCCGAGGAAGTGATGCAGTTGCGCCCGGCCAGGACGTTGTCCCAAAAGGCCTGCGCGCACGGCGCCTGCGCGAAGCTGCAAGCCAGGCCGACAATGGCGATGTCCTGGTGCGAATCGTCGCGGTGATTGACCCGCGGCTCGCGGCGTCCAGGTGCGGGGGCAATCACCTGCGGCGATGTTTCTGGACCGGAAAGAATCAGTTGGGCGATGGCCGTCGGGCTGGCGTGACTGGCCAGGTCGACCAAGGTCAATTGCCTGCCGAAACGCTGGTTGAGGTGGACCAGAAAGGCATTGGCCGAAATGGAATTGCCGCCCATCTCGGCAAACAGGCTGTCAGGCTGGATGTCCTCCACCCCGAGCAAGGTTTGCCATTGATCGATGATGTAGCGTTCCACCTCCCCCTGCCCTGCGGTGCGGGTGGCCGCGCTCACGGAAATGGGCCGCTGTGCCAGCAGCTTGCGGTCGACCTTGCCATTGGGCGTCAGCGGAATGCTGTCCAGGGGCAGGAGAAAACCCGGCACCATGAAGCCGGGCAACTGCCCGCTTAGCCAGGTTTTCAAGCGCCCGGCCAGGGAGGCGTCGGCCGCGTTCGGATCACGCGGGACGAAGTAGCCCACCAGTTGATTGGAACCGGCCTGTTGCCGAGCCACGACCACCGCTTGCAGGACCTCGGGGTGACTGTCCAGGTGAGTTTCGATATCACCCACTTCAACCCGGTAGCCGCGAATTTTCACCTGATTGTCGATTCGCCCCAAGTGCTGCAACAGACCATCGGCCCGCCAGCAGGCAAGGTCGCCGGTGCGGTAGAGCTTGCCGGTGGTTTCGAGGGGATGGTCGATGAATTTTTCGGCGCTCAGGTCGGGACGGTTCAAATAGCCGTCGGCCAACCCGAGGCCCGCGATGCACAACTCCCCCGGTTCACCGATGGCGCAATGACTGTCATCGTCGCGCAGCAGGTAAAGCCGAGTGTTGGCGATGGGACGGCCAATGGATACCGGCTGGCCGGGCTGCAGCTTTTGCAGGGTCGACCAGATGGTGGTTTCGGTTGGTCCGAACATGTTCCAGACGGCGCACCCGGCCTGTTCGAAACAGCCTTTCAAGGCCTCCGACAACGGCTCGCCGCCACACAGAATGCGCAACTGCGCCGAGGGTTGCCAACCGGAGTGGAACAGCATCATCCAGGTCGCCGGGGTTGCTTGCATGAGGGTCGGCCGGACCTGGGCCATCAGCGCCTTCAGTTGCCCGGCATCGCTCACAGCCTCAGCCGGACACAGGTGACAGCAGCCACCGACGATCAACGGCAGGAGCAATTCCAGACCGGAGATATCGAAACAATGGGTGGTGACGGCGAGCAAGGTGTCATCGGCAGACATGCCGGGCTCTTCGGCCATCGACAGGAGGAAGTTGCTCAGGGCGCGATGACTGATCATCACCCCTTTGGGTTGGCCCGTGCTGCCGGAGGTATAGATGACGTAGGCCAGGCTGTCGGCAGCCGTCGCCAACGCCGGCAGGGGTTCCTGGAACCCGGCAACCAGCGGCCATTGGCGGTCCAGGGCGAGGCTGGTGCAGTGTTCGCCCAACAGTGCCGCAAGCATCGGCTCAACCGCGGCCTGGGTCAGCACCCAACGGCTGTCGCTGTCCTCGAGCATGTAGCGCAAGCGCTGTTCGGGATACGCCGGGTCCAGCGGAACATAGGTCGCACCGGCACGGGCGATGGCGAGCATCGCCACCACCAGGTCCAGGGAGCGGTTCATGAAAATCGCGACACGCGAACCGGCCTCCACCCCCTGGCCGACCAGATAAGCCGCCAGTTGAGTGCTCTTTTCCGCCAATTGGCGATAGCTCAGGCTGTGCTCTGCATCCACCAGTGCAATCGCGTCTGGAGTCGCCTGTGACCTGGCATCAAACAGTTGATGGAAACCCACTTCGTGGTTGAAAGCGCGCACGTTGACGCGCCATTCCAATGGAACAGGATTGACTGACATGGGTTACTCCCCTGAACGGCCGGTGATTTCGTTGAGAAGGATTTGAACGTTGCTCAGGTCCTTGCCGAACTGATTGATCGAATGGCTGTACTTGAGGCTGTTGGGACGGGTGTATTTGATGAAGTTGGCCAGCGAGCCCGTTGCACTCAGATCCACCAGCAACGCCTGGCTGTCACTGCCCGACAGGTGTTTGAGCAGGCCATGGAAATCGACGGCCTGGCGGATGATGCGCCACAGGTAGTCCGGGGCATTCGCCAGATCACCGGCGTGGACGGCACGGGCCAACGTGCAGGAGTAGCAGGGAATGCTCGGTGCCCGGAACTCGATGCCTTCCAGGATCGACAGCATCCGGGTGTGAATCGGCTCGATATGACTGGAGTGAAACGGATAGCGGACAGGGAGTTCCATGGAAATGACCCCCATGGCATCCAGGCTGCGCTTGACCAGGGCCAACTCCGCCTGGGCGCCGGAAACACAGAAGTTGTCAGCAAAGTTGACACCCGCCAGTTCCACCTGACGATAGAGTTCAGGGTGTTGCTGCAGGTGCTCCACGGGCGCCAGGACGCTGAGCATCCCCCCTTCGGGGCAGTGATCGGCCAGCACCTGTGATTGGCGCAAGGTCAGACGCAGCCCGTCCTGCCAGGACAGGCAGCCACTGACCGCCAGGGCGATGTACTCGCCCAGGCTGTAGCCCAGGACGGCCTTGGGCGCTACGCCTTCGGCCCGCAGCATGGCGGTCAGGCTATAGCCGATGGCGAACAGCGCCGGATGGGTGTGCACAATCTTGTCGAACGGCTCGTACACTCGGCGCGACTCATCGTAGAGCACCTTGACCAGGGAAAACCCCGCCTGCGCTTCCACCAGGGCACTGCACTCATCCATCTGTTGGCGAAAGGCCGGGTTGTGCTGGTACAGCTCGCGCCCCATCTGAAAGTACTGGGTGCCCTGCCCGCCATACATGAAGATCGTGTCCTGCTGCACTGGGGTAACCGGGACGGAGGTCACAGCAGGCAGCGGGATGAGCATCGCAGACTTGAGAATCTTGTCGGTCAGCTTGGTCAGGACATTGCCCGGCCCAATCTCCTCGATCGGGTGGACATCCTGGGTCAGCAGCCATGAAACACTCTCGTACCACTTCACCGGGTGACTGATCTGCCCACTGAGGATGGCAGCGTAATCGCGCTGCGGATAAGGACGCGCCGTCATGTTCGAGATGACGGGGGTCTTCAGGGGTTGCAGCGCGAACCCCTTCAGGTAATCGGCGAACTGGTGCTCAACCTCCTTCATGTAACGCGAGTGAAAGGCGGCACTGACGTTCAGCGGGAAATAGCTGGCCCCGGCCTGCTCGAAAAAAGCCCGGGTACGCTCACTGGCAATATCGTCGTGCAGGCCGGAAAGGATGATCTGATCGGGCGAGTTGATATTGGCCAGGTCGATAGCGTCCAAGCCTTTATCGCGCAGGATGGAACGGACGGTCGCCTCGCTCAATCCGAGCACGGCGGCCATGCCGCCCTTGGGAGCCTGGCTCATCAAGTAGCCGCGGCGCTGGACCAGTTGCAGCCCGGTGGCGAAATCAAAACCTTCGGCAGCAAAAAGCGCGCAGTACTCACCCAGCGAATGGCCGGCGAAATAGGCCACCTGCCCTGTACCGGCGGCGCTCTGCAAGCGATCCAGGTACATCAGAACACTGACCGTATAAAGCGCTGGCTGGGTGTACTGGGTCTGGTTCAGGCGCTGATCCCGATCTTCCAGACACAGGTCGACGATGGAGTAACCAAGAATGTCGCTGGCCAGATTTGTATAGGCTTTGAACTTGTCGAACACCTCATTGCCCATGCCCTTGAATTGCGCCCCTTGACCGGGGAAAACATAGATCTTCTGCATTAATTCACCTTTTAGCAGGTACAGTCGCGCCTCAAAGATCTATTTGATTCAGGCATTCCCGAACACTCGGCCTACAGCAGACTGCCGTAGCCTATATAGGAAAGATTGATTAGCGCCAAGCGGTTATAGAGGAGCTTTCAGGCGCAGCCGACACAGCAGACACAACAACCGAAAAGCATCGGTGGTGAAACCTAGCACAGGTTTTTTAAAGGCTATTGTGAAAAGGTGTGAAATAAATTTCAGGAAAGACATTCACCTTGGAAGAGAAAATAAATCATCTAGAAACATCACTGAAACATAAATATTTTTATCAACAAAAACAATAGCTTATATAGCCAAATAGAAAAACCATAGCGCAACAAAAATAAAATGACCTGAAAAGCAGGGACAGAATTTAATATATAAATTTTATATCTGAACAACACAGAAAACGAGCAACTAGCAGCAAAAGGCCACTCAATAACTTAAATTGACATCAACATACTATTCAAACGATTAACTATTCAGGTGGTTAGTTAATAAAAGACTGTCGCCATTCAAATGATGAAGCCAATGCCATTACCTTGGTTGTCCTCGATACCATTCTTGGTCTGTTATATCGGGCAGACCGGAGGTCAGGACTCAAGTTCGACTCGCGCCGCAATGTTGCACCGACGGCAAGACTGAATTGCACGCCAGGGGATTGATAGCCCCCTAACGAAAGGTGCAGGCTAGAGGGCTTGCCTGGGGCTTATATCATTCCGAATGATAGTTACCTTCGCTTCATTCGATTCGTGAGATACCACCCTGCCGAGCATCATCCGCCCATCTCAAATTACCTTGGCGGATGAACCATGGACCAGTCAGTCAAATTCTTGCGTTACCCCTTAGCCGCCCTCGCCGTACTGGTCATGAGTGCCTGCGGCAAGGCCCCGGAAACCGCCTCCGCCCCGCCCGCTGCCAAAGTCAGCGTGGCCAAGGTGCTGGAACAGCCGGTCAACGAATGGGATGAGTTCACCGGGCGCCTGGAAGCCCCGGAAACTGTAGAGATTCGCCCACGGGTCTCGGGCCAGATCGATCAGGTGGCCTTCACCGAAGGCGCCCTGGTAAAGAAAGGCGACCTGCTGTTCCAGATCGACCCGCGCCCCTTCCAGGCTGAAGTACGCCGCCTCGAAGCCCAGTTGCAACAGGCCCGGGCTACCGCCACCCGCAGTGCCAATGAAGCCCAGCGCGGTCAGCGCCTGCTGACCAGCAACGCGATTTCCGCCGAGCTGGCCGACACCCGCACCAGCGCCGCCCAGGAAGCCCGAGCCGGGGTCGATGCGATCCAGGCACAACTGGATGTGGCCAAGCTCAACCTGAGCTTTACCCGGGTCGTGGCGCCCATCAGCGGCCGGGTCAGCCGCGCGCAGATCACCGCCGGCAACCTGGTGAGCGCCGATGTCACCCCGCTCACCAGCCTGGTCTCCACCGACAAGGTCTACGCCTACTTCGACGCTGACGAGCGTGTGTACCTCAAGTACACCCAGCTCGCCCGCCAGGGTCAGCGCGGCCAGGCCACCCCGGTGTACCTGGGCCTGTCCAATGAAGACGGTCACCCGCACCTGGGGCAGATGAACTTCGTCGACAACCAGGTCAACCCCAAGACCGGCACCATCCGTGGCCGCGCGGTGTTCGACAACAGCGACGGCAGCTACACCCCGGGCCTCTACGCACGCCTGAAACTGGTGGGCAGCGGCACCTACTCGGCGATGCTGATCAGCGATGAAGCCGTGGGCACCGACCTGGGCAAGAAGTTCGTGCTGGTGATGGACGCCGACAACAAGCCGGCCTACCGCGCCGTGGAACTGGGGCCGAAGATCGAAGGCCTGCGCATCGTGCGCAACGGGCTGAGCAAGGACGACACCATCATCGTCAAGGGCTTGCAACGGGCGCGTCCCGGCGCCCCGGTAGCGCCTGAAGTGATCCCCATGGCCAGCAAGGAAACCCTCGCCGCCCTGGCCCAACAACGCCAAGCACTGGAAGCCAGCAACCTGCCGCAGGTCACCCCTGCCAAGGCGGCTCCGGCTGTGAAACTCGCCGCTGCGACACCGCGCGGTTAAGGGACGACTCTCAAGATGAATTTTTCCCAGTTCTTCATTTCAAGGCCGATCTTCGCCGCGGTGCTGTCGCTGCTGATCCTGATCGCCGGCGCCATCTCGCTGTTCCAGCTGCCCATCAGCGAATACCCGGAAGTGGTGCCGCCCACCGTGGTGGTGCGCGCCAACTTCCCCGGGGCCAACCCGAAAGTCATCGGTGAAACCGTGGCCGCGCCCCTGGAACAGGCGATTACCGGGGTCGAGAACATGCTCTACATGTCCTCGCAATCCACCGCTGACGGCAAGATCACCCTGACCATCACCTTCGCCCTGGGCACCGACCTGGACAACGCCCAGGTGCAGGTACAGAACCGCGTGACCCGCACCCAGCCCAAGCTGCCCGAAGAAGTGACGCGCATTGGTATCACCGTGGACAAGGCCTCTCCGGACCTGACCATGGTGGTCCACCTGACTTCGCCGGACAAACGCTACGACATGCTCTACCTGTCCAACTACGCCCTGCTCAACATCAAGGATGAGCTGGCGCGCCTGGGCGGCGTCGGGGATGTGCAGCTGTTCGGCATGGGCGACTACTCGCTGCGGGTCTGGCTCGATCCGAACAAGACCGCCTCGCGCAACCTGACCGCCACCGATGTGGTCACCGCCATCCGTGAACAGAACCGCCAGGTCGCCGCCGGTGCCCTGGGCGCGCCGCCTGCACCCAGCGCCACCAGCTTCCAGCTGTCGGTCAACACCCAGGGCCGCCTGGTGACCGAGGAAGAGTTCGAGAACATCATCATCCGTGCAGGTAGTGACGGTGAAATCACCCGCCTGAAAGACATCGCCCGCATCGAGCTGGGGTCGAGCCAGTACGCCCTGCGTTCCCTGCTCAACAACCAGCCGGCGGTGGCGATCCCGATCTTCCAGCGTCCGGGTTCCAACGCCATCGAGATCTCCAATGAAGTGCGGGCCAAGATGGCCGAACTCAAGCAGAGCTTCCCGCAAGGCATGGACTTCAGCATCGTCTACGACCCGACCATCTTCGTCCGTGGCTCCATTGAGGCCGTGGTGCACACCCTGTTCGAAGCCCTGATCCTGGTGGTGCTGGTGGTGATCCTGTTCTTGCAGACCTGGCGCGCCTCGATCATCCCGCTGGTGGCCGTACCGGTGTCGCTGATCGGCACCTTCGCGGTGATGCACCTGTTCGGTTTCTCGCTCAATGCCCTGTCGCTGTTCGGCCTGGTGCTGGCCATCGGTATCGTGGTGGACGACGCCATCGTGGTGGTGGAGAACGTCGAACGAAACATCGGCCTGGGGCTGAACCCGGTGGAGGCCACCAAGCGCGCCATGCGTGAAGTGACCGGCCCGATCATCGCCACCGCCCTGGTGCTGTGCGCGGTGTTCGTACCGGCGGCCTTTATCAGCGGCCTGACCGGGCAGTTCTACAAGCAGTTCGCCCTGACCATCGCCATTTCCACAGTGATCTCGGCCTTCAACTCCCTGACCCTGTCGCCGGCCCTGGCCGCGGTATTGCTCAAGGAACACCATGCACCCAAGGACCGCTTCTCGAAGATCCTCGACAAGTTGCTGGGGGGCTGGCTGTTCAAGCCGTTCAACCGCTTCTTCGACCGCGCCAGCCATGGTTACGTCGGCACGGTGCGCCGAGTCATCCGCGGCAGCGGCATCGCCCTGTTCCTCTATGCCGGCCTGATGGTGCTGACCTGGTTCGGCTTCGCCCACACCCCGACCGGTTTCGTTCCGGCCCAGGACAAGCAATACCTGGTGGCCTTCGCCCAACTGCCGGACGCCGCGAGCCTGGACCGCACCGAAGACGTGATCAAGCGCATGTCCGACATCGCCCTCAAGCAGCCCGGCGTGGAAAGCGCGGTGGCCTTCCCTGGCCTGTCGATCAACGGCTTCACCAACAGCCCGAACAACGGCATCGTCTTCGTCACCTTGAAGCCCTTTGATGAGCGCAAGGACCCGAGCATGTCCGCCGGTGCCATCGCCGGTGCCCTGAACGGCAAGTACGCCGATATCCAGGACGCCTACATGGCGATCTTCCCACCGCCGCCGGTACAGGGCCTGGGAACCATTGGCGGCTTCCGCCTGCAGGTAGAGGACCGTAGCGGCCTGGGTTACGACGAGTTGTATAAAGAAGTGCAGAACGTCATCACCAAGAGCCGCAGCGTGCCGGAACTGGCCGGGCTGTTCACCAGCTATCAGGTCAACGTGCCCCAGGTGGACGCGGCCATCGACCGGGAAAAGGCCAAGACCCACGGCGTGGCGATTTCCGACATCTTCGACACCCTGCAGATCTACCTGGGTTCGTTGTATGCCAACGACTTCAACCGCTTTGGCCGCACCTATCAGGTCAACGTCCAGGCCGAGCAGCAGTTCCGTCTCGAGCCCGAGCAGATTGGCCAGCTGAAAGTGCGCAACAACAAGGGCGAGATGATTCCCCTGGCGACCTTCATCAAGGTCAGCGATACCGCCGGTCCCGACCGCGTGATGCACTACAACGGCTTTGTCACCGCGGAAATCAACGGTGCGGCCGCTCCGGGCTACAGCTCCGGGCAGGCGGAAGCGGCGATCGAGAAACTGCTCAAGGAAGAACTGCCCAACGGCATGACCTACGAATGGACCGAGCTGACCTACCAGCAGATCCTCGCCGGTAACACTGCGCTGTTCGTCTTCCCGCTCTGCGTACTGCTGGCCTTCCTGGTACTGGCCGCGCAATACGAGAGCTGGAGCCTGCCCCTGGCGGTGATCCTGATCGTGCCGATGACCCTGCTGTCGGCGATTACCGGGGTGATCATCTCCGGTGGCGACAACAACATCTTCACCCAGATCGGCCTGATCGTACTGGTGGGCCTGGCCTGCAAGAACGCGATCCTGATCGTCGAGTTCGCCAAGGACAAGCAAGAGGAAGGCCTCGATCCGCTGGCTGCGGTACTGGAAGCCTGCCGCCTGCGTCTGCGGCCGATCCTGATGACCTCCTTCGCCTTCATCATGGGCGTGGTCCCCCTGGTGATCTCCAGCGGCGCCGGTGCGGAAATGCGTCATGCCATGGGGGTCGCGGTGTTCGCCGGGATGCTCGGGGTGACCTTCTTCGGCTTGCTGCTGACCCCAGTGTTCTATGTCCTGATCCGCAATTACGTGGAGCGCAGCGAGGCCCGCAAGGCCGCCCGCGCCCTGCAACTGGAGACGCAACAATGAGTGCCAAAGTCTTCCTGCCGAGCCTGCTGGTGCTGGCCCTGAGTGCCTGCGCCGTCGGCCCGGACTACCAGACGCCAACCACCGAGGCGGCGCACATCAGCGCCGCCACCGATGGCGCTGCGGGCCAGAAGAACTTCGACCGCGCACGCTTCGAAGGCATCTGGTGGCAGCAGTTCGATGACCCGACCCTCAACCAGCTGGTGAGCCAGTCGTTGCAGGGCAACCGTGAACTGCGGGTGGCCTTCGCCCGCCTGCGGGCCGCCCGGGCGATTCGTGATGACGCCAGCAATGACGCCATGCCCACCATCACCAGCCGCGCCAGCAGCGACCTGGCCAAGGGGCAGATCCCGGGCCAGACCACCAAGCGGGTCAACAGCGAGCGCTACGACCTGGGTCTGGACATGGCCTGGGAGCTGGACCTGTTCGGCCGCATCCAGCGCAACCTGGAAGCCACCGACGCCGACCAGCAAGCGGCCGAGGCCGACCTGTACCAGCTGCAGGTGACCATGATCGCCGAGCTGGTGGACGCCTACGGCCAACTGCGCGGCGCACAACTGCGGGAAAAGATCGCCCTGGCCAACCTGAACAACCAGCAGGCCTCGCGCAAGATCACCGAAAGCCTGCGTGATGCCGGGGTTGGCGACCAGCTCGACGTGGTCCGCGCCGACGCCCGCCTGGCTTCGGTGGAAGCCAGCGTGCCGCAACTGCAGGCGGAGCAGACCCGCCAGCGCAACCGTATCGCCACCCTGCTGGGTGAACGGCCGGACAAACTCAGCGTCGACCTGTCGCCGGCGCAGTTGCCGGCGATTGCCAAGGCCCTGCCGATTGGTGATCCGGGCGAGCTGCTGCAGCGCCGTCCCGACATCCTCAGCGCCGAACGCAAGCTGGCGGCGGCCACCGCACGGATTGGCGTGGCCAAGGCCGACCTGTTCCCGCGGGTCAGCCTCAGCGGCTTCCTCGGCTTCACCGCCGGACGCGGTTCGCAGATCGGCTCATCGGCAGCCAGTGCCTGGGCCCTGGGCCCGAGCATCACCTGGGCGGCCTTTGATCTGGGCAGCGTACGGGCTCGCCTGCGGGGTGCCGACGCCAATGCCGATGGCGCCCTGGCCAGCTACGAGCAGCAAGTGCTGCTGGCCCTGGAGGAATCGGAAAATGCCTTCAGCGACTACGGCAAGCGCCAGCAACGGCTGATCTCGCTGATCCGCCAGAGCGAGTCCAGCCGTGCCGCGGCGGACCTGGCCGAGATCCGCTACCGCGAAGGCACCGTGGACTTCCTGGTGCTGCTGGACGCCCAGCGTGAACGCCTGGCGGCCGAAGATTCCCAGGCCCAGGCCGAAGTCGACCTGTACCGTGGCATCGTCGCCATCTACAAGGCCCTGGGTGGTGGCTGGCAACCAGAGACGGTCGCCAGCCAGTAAGGATTTGCAACGAGCTCCTTTGGTTGGCCGCAACCAACCAATGTTTGGCCCCGTGGATCATTCGGTCGCGGGGCTTTTTTTATGCTCGTCTCAGGGACGCCTTCGCCGGCAAATATCCACGCATTCCCTGCCAACCGTAGGAGCTGGCTTGCCAGCGAAGGCGCCCGCCAGAACGCTACACGGCCCAAGGCCCTATTCGCCGGCAGCCGGCTCCTACAAGGTGACGCGATGATAGAGGGCGTCGATCATGCGGTTGGCCATTGCGATTGGACAGCCCGCCGGCGCGCTCCTAATCTTCACTCGCCGCGTAATCGCCCTGGCCTGCTTGCACATGATTGTCCGCCCCAAGCCCAACCTGATCAGCATCCTCTTTGCCCTCAAGGGCTCGATCGCCAAGCGCATTGCCTTGCGCTGCGTGCTGATCACCCTGCTGGCGTCGGTCATCGTGCTGGTGGAAACCCTGCAACCGACCTATTTCTCCAAGGTCAACGCCACGCCCTTCACCCTGCTGGGCCTGTCGCTGTCGATCTTCATGAGCTTTCGCAACAACGCCTGCTACGACCGCTGGTGGGAAGGCCGCAAACAATTGGGGCAGTTGATCATCGAGGTCCGCTCGCTGATCCGCGAAAGCCTGATCATCGACCCGCACCCCGAACGCGAGGGCCTGCTGCGCGATCTCTGCGGCTTCGCCCACAGCCTGATTGCCCGCCTGCGCCACGAGGACGAAGCCTGCGCCCTGCAACCTTGGGCCCAGGCCGACATCGACCCACAACACCCCAACCTCACCGATGCCCAGCTGCAACGCATCGGCCACCGCTGCTCGCAGTGGGCGCAACAGGGGCTGGTCAGTGAGTGGCGCTACACCCAGATGGAAACCCGCCTGGTCAGCCTGAGCCTGGTCCAGGCCGCCTGCGAACGCATCCAGAACACCCCGCTGCCCTTCCCCTACACCTTGCTGCTGCACCGCACCATCTACCTGTTCTGCATCCTCCTGCCGTTTGCCATGGCCGAGCCCCTGGGCTGGCTGACGCCGATCTTCACCGCCATCGTCAGCTACACCTTCCTGGGCCTCGACGAGATCGGCAATGACCTCGAAGACCCCTTTGGCTACGACGACAACGATCTGCCCTGCAACGCTCTGTTGCGCGGCCTGGAGCGTGAAGTCCTGGCAGCGCTGGGGCAACGGGACCTGCCGCCGCCACTGGAACCCCAGGAATACGTACTGACCTGATCCCGGGTTTGACTCGGGCCGGTTCCTGACCGAAGCTTGCGCCTTCCAAAAGTCGCCAGCTTCCGGATTCCTGCATGCCCCTGCCCCGTCGCTACCTGCTGATCAGCCTGTTGCTCGTTATCGCCCTGGCCCTGGCCTGGACCTTTCTGCGCAGCAGCCCGCCAGCGGTTCCGGAGGCGATCAAGCATGGCTACG
Organism: Pseudomonas sp. 910_21; assembly: GCF_052850735.1. Taxonomy (NCBI): domain Bacteria; kingdom Pseudomonadati; phylum Pseudomonadota; class Gammaproteobacteria; order Pseudomonadales; family Pseudomonadaceae; genus Pseudomonas; species Pseudomonas sp. 910_21. The sequence goes on from NZ_VXCY01000006.1 coordinate 384,523, forward strand.
GCCAGGCCCTGGAGAAGGCCCGCAACGGCCAGCCGGGCGCGGCACGGGTGCTGTACCAGCAACTGGCGCGCCCCGACCTCAATGATCAGCGGCGCACCCGCCTGCTGGCAGTGTTGCCCAACTACCCCAGCCCCCAGGCCCTGAAGCTGGCGGATGCCGACCTCTATCACCCCTCGGCCGAGGTGCGCAAAGCGGCGATCAAGAGCGTGCTGGGCCTGGTTCCCAGTGGCCAGCGCAGCCTGCTGCTCGGTCCCTTGCTCGACGATCACGAGCAAAGCGTGCGCTTTGCCGCGGTAGATGCCCTGCTGGGCCTGAGCCCGGATGACCAGGGGCTGTACTTCGGCCCGCTGCAACAGGTGATCGACGAATACACCCAGGTGCTCAAGACCCGGGGTGACGACGTCGAGGCCCAGTACCAGCTGGCCCGCCTGTACCTGCACAACGCCGACCTGAGCAAGGCCCAGCAGACCCTGGAGCAGGCCCTGCGCCTGGCACCGGACAACCTGCAAGCGGTGGTGCTGCAGATCGAAGTGCTGGACAAGCAAGGCCAGAGCGACGCCGCCCGCCAGTTACTGGCCAAGCAACTGCAGGCCCAGCAAGACTCCGCCTACCTGCAACATGCCCTGGGGCTCTGGCTGCTGCACCACGGCCAGGGCGAATTCGCCCTGCTCGGCCTGTCCCGGGCCGTGGAGCTGGAACCCAACAACGCCGCCTACCGCTACGACCTGGCCACCACCCTGCACAGCGAACAGGAGCAGGAAGCGGCGCAGAAGCAGCTGGAGGAAATCGTCCAGCGCCAGCCCTACAACCGCAAGGCGCGGGTGCTCCTGATCAACTACTGGAAAGAGAGCGGCCAGTTGCAGAACGTCCAGGTGTTGCTGGCCCAGCTGGAACAGCAGAACCCCGACGATCCGGCATTGCAGCAGGGCCTGTAAGGCCCCCACCCCATCCCCCTGGCGACAAAAGGTTGAACCGCGCCCGCACCGAACGGTCAAGACAATAAGCTGCGATATCAAGGCGTTCGCGCCATCGCCGGCTACCTGGACCCATTGTGCGAGGGCATTGTTTGTCGACCTCAACTGCGTTGCTCAACGAAAAAGCCGCCACCGGAATCGAAGGCCTGGACAACATCCTCTCCGGAGGATTGTCACGCAGCCATGTGTTCCTGCTGGAAGGTGAACCCGGAACCGGCAAGACCACCGTGGCCTTGCATTTCCTGCGTGCCGGCGCCCTGGCCGGCGAGCGCTGCCTGTACATCACGCTCTCGGAAACCGAGCGCGAACTGCGTCAGGGCGCAACCTCCCATGGCTGGACGCTCGACGACAACATCCACATCTTCGAGCTGACCCCGCCGGAAAGCCTGCTCAATGCCGAGCACCAGCAAAGCCTGCTGTATTCCTCGGACCTGGAGCTGGGGGAAGCCACCCGGCAGATCTTCGAAGTGGTGGAACGCTTCAAGCCGACGCGGGTGGTGCTCGACAGCCTCTCGGAAATCCGCCTGCTGGCCCAGAGCTCCCTGCGCTACCGGCGGCAGATCCTGGCGATCAAGCACTACTTCGTGCGTTATGACGCCACCGTGCTGTTACTGGACGACCTGACCACCGAATCCCTGGACAAGACCGTGCACAGCGTGGCCCATGGGGTGATTCGTCTGGAGGAGCTGACCCCCAGCTACGGCGCCGAACGCCGGCGCATCCGGGTGGTGAAATACCGGGGCCAGAAGTACCGCGGCGGCTTTCATGACTTCACCATCATGGGCGACGGCGTCCATGTATTCCCCAGGCTGGTGGCTGCCGAACACCGAGGCCGCTACGAGCGCCTGACCTTGACCTGCGGCATCAAGGAGATGGACGCGCTCCTGGGAGGCGGCATCGAAAGCGGCTCCAGCACCCTGATCCTCGGCCCCGCCGGTACCGGCAAGTCGCTTATTTCGATGATCTTCGCCGCGGCCGCCGTGGCCCGGGGCGAGAAGGCCGCGCTGTTCATCTTCGACGAAGAACTGGGGCTGCTGTTGGAACGCATGCGCAACATGGGTATCGACCTGGAGGCCCTGCAAGCCACCGGCAACCTGGTGATCGAACAAGTGGACGCTGCAGAACTGTCCCCGGGGGAGCTGTCCTACCGGGTCCGGCGCTGTGTCGACCAGCAACGGATCAAGACCGTGGTGATCGACAGCATCAACGGCTACCAGGCGGCCATGCCCGAGGAAAATGCCCTGGTGCTGCACATGCACGAGCTGCTGCTGTACCTCAATCGCCAGGGCGCCGCGACCTTCATGACCGTGGCCCAGCATGGCCTGGTGGGCGACATGCAGGCCCCGGTGGACATCACCTATCTGGCGGACACCGTGGTCCTGCTGCGCTACTTCGAGGCCCTGGGCAAGGTGCGCCGAGCCATCTCCATCATCAAGAAACGCACCGGCAGCCACGAATCCACCATCCGTGAGTACCGCATTAGCGCGCGCGGCTTGACCATCGGCGAACCCCTGGAAGCCTTCCAGGGCGTACTGCGGGGCGTGCCCACCTACCTGGGCGAAAGCACACCGCTGCTTCGGGAAGAGGGACGATGACCCAGGGCCTGGCATTTTCCGAGCGCGCCCTGGTGCTCACGCCCCACGGCCGTGACAGCCAGCTGGCGCAGATGATGCTCAACGAGGCGGGATTCAGCAGCCTGATCAGCCCTCACCTGCCGGCCCTGTGCGCAGAGCTGGAGCACGGCGCCGGGCTGGTGATCATCGCCGCCGAGGCTTTGCGCGGGGCCGACCTGGAACCCCTGTTGCGTCATCTGGAGCAGCAACCGGCCTGGTCCGACCTGCCCATCGTGCTGCTGACCCAGCACGGCGGTCCGGAGCAGAATCCGGCCTCACGCTTCAGCGCCCCCCTGGGCAACGTCAGCTTCCTTGAACGCCCTTTCCATCCGGCCACCCTGATCAGCCTGGTGAGCGCCGCCCTGCGTGGCCGACGCCGGCAATACGAAGCCCGGGACCGGTTGATCGACCTGAGCCAGAGCGAGCTGCGCCTGCAACGCACCCTGGAAACCCTGGAGCAGCAGGTGCAAGAACGCACCGCGCAACTGCGACACAACGAGGAAGCCCTGCGCCAGTCGCAAAAGATGGAAGCCGTGGGCCAGCTCACCGGGGGCATCGCCCATGACTTCAACAACATGCTCACCGGCATCATCGGCAGCCTGGAGCTGCTGCGCCGGCGCCTGGCCCGGGGTCGCACCGAGGACCTGGACCGACTGATCGATCTGGGGGTCACCTCGGCCAATCGCGCCGCCGGCCTGACCCATCGCCTGCTGGCCTTCTCGCGACGCCAGTCGCTGGACTCCAAGCCAGTGGAAATGAATGCCCTGGTGACGTCCATGGGCGAACTGCTGCAACGCAGCCTCAGCGAAAGCATCCAGCTGGACATGCACCTGTGCCCGCAACTGTGGGTCGCCGAGGCCGACCCCAACCAGCTGGAAAGTGCCCTGCTCAATCTGGTCCTCAACGCCCGGGACGCCATGCCCAATGGCGGCCGGCTGCTGGTGGAAACCCTCAATCAGCACCTGGGCCCGGACTTCACCCAGGCCCACGACAACCTCGAACCCGGCGACTACGTGCAGCTGCGAGTCAGCGACAATGGTTGCGGCATGCCCGACGCCATCATCCATCGGGTGTTCGACCCCTTCTTCACCACCAAGCCCATCGGCCAGGGCACCGGGCTCGGTCTGTCGATGATCTATGGCTTCAGCAAGCAGTCCCACGGCCACGTGTCCCTCAACAGCACCCTGGGCCGGGGCACCGAGGTCAGCCTGTACCTGCCGCGCTTTCGGGGCAGTGCGGAGCAGGATGAACAGCCGCTGGAGCAACAGTCGGAAACCGCGCAGAACGGCGAGACGGTGCTGATCGTCGAGGATGATCCCGCGGTACGGGTGCTGGTCAGCGCGGTACTCGGCGAGCTGGGCTATGCCTTTGTTGAAGCCGGCGACGCCCGTAGCGCCATGCCGATCCTCGATTCGGGGCAACGCATCGATCTATTGATCAGCGATGTGGGGTTGCCGGGCATGAACGGCCGGCAACTGGCGGAAATCGGGCGGCAGATCCGCCCGCAATTGAAAGTCCTGTTCATCACCGGCTACGCCGAGCACGCCGCCGCCCGTGGCGGCTTCCTCGAGCCCGGCATGCAACTGATCACCAAGCCCTTCACCTTCGACCTGCTGACGGCCAAGGTGCGGGAGATGATCCGCGACTGAGGCCCGGCTCAGGCCAGCAGTTGCTGGATCTGCTCCTGCAGGCTGTTGAGGTCGAAGGGCTTGGCCAGGATCGGTGCCTTGCGGGTGATGGGGCTGCCGCATTCGAGGATTTCGTTGGGGTAGCCGCTGATGAAAATCACCTTGAGGTCCGGGCGCAGCTTTACGGCCGGTTCGGCGATCATCACCCCGGTAATGCCGCCAGGCAGCCGGTAGTCGGTGATCATCACATCCAGGTGCGGCTTGCTGGCCAGGATCTCGAACGCCTGCTCGCCATTTTCGGCCTGGAGTACCCGGTAGCCCAGGCCCGACAGGTAGTCGGCCAGCAGCATCAGGATGACGGGTTCATCTTCGACGATCAGTACGACGTCTTGTGCATCTTCACTCATGGAAAACCTTTGCTCGATCAATTTCTGCTGTTACGACCATTGGGTCACGCAGAGGTTGCGTCTGCGTGACGCTTTTCGCGATTCGCCGGCAAACCGGCTCCTACAGTCAGGCCAGGGGCAGGCTGACGCGAAACAATGCGCCTTCGCCAATGCGACTTTCGACACTGATGGTGCCGCCGTGGGCAGTGACGATCTGCTCGGAAATGAACAGCCCAAGCCCGAGGCCCGCTGCTACGTGACTGGCGCTGACCCGCTCGAACTGCTGGAAAATCCGCTTCTGGTTGTCTTCGCTGATGCCGATCCCGTGATCCCGCACCTCGACCCGCGCCTCGCCGTCCTGGGCATAGACCCGGACTTCGATGGGGCTCTTGGCGCCGTAGCGCAAGGCATTGGTCAGCAGGTTGGAAATCACCTGTTCGATGCGGAATTCATCCCAGTGGCCTTGCAACGGCTGCTCGACCTCCAGGCTCAGGGATGATTGCGCGGCTTCCACCTGGGGCGCGAAGTTCTCCACCAACCCGCGTACCAGTTGCGCCAGGTCAAACTGTGACGGGCGGATCGACAGCTTGCCGGTGCGAATCCGCGAGATGTCCAGCATGTCCTCGATCAGGCGGATCAGGCTTTTGATCTGGCGCTCGTCGCGATCGACCATGGCGTGCATCTTGTCCAGGCTGAAGGCCGCGGCGTTCTCCCGGGCCAGGTGCATCTTGCGCAGTTGGGTTTCCAGGATCAGGCCATTGAGCGGCGTGCGCACTTCATGGGCGACGATGGACATGAAGTCATCGCGCATGCGCACCGCTTGCTCCAGCTCGTTCTGGGTGGCCTGAAGCTTATTGAGCAACGCCTCCTGCTCACGCCGGCTCTGCTCCAGGGCCTCGACCTGCTGTTTCATGGCCTTGCTCTGGCGATACAGGTCAACGAACACATTGACCTTGCTCTTCACCGCGTGGATGTCCAGGGGCTTGTGCAGGAAGTCCACCGCCCCGCTCTCGTAGCCCTTGAAGGCGTAGTTGAGCTCGCGCCCGGCGGCACTGACGAAAACGATGGGGATGTTCTTGGTCTTCTCGGTGCCGCGCATCAGCTCGGCCAGCTCGAAGCCGTTCATGCCCGGCATCTGTACATCAAGGATGGCCATGGCGAACTCATGCTGGAGCAGCAGCGACAAGGCTTCATCGGCCGACAGTGCCTTGTACACCATGCGGTCCTCGCGCTTGATCAGCGCTTCCAGGGCCAGCAGGTTCTCCGGCAGATCGTCGACGATCAGCAGCTTGGCTTGAATAGTACTTAACATGGGGGTCGTTCCAGCTCGGCAAGCAGACGGCTGATGCCGCGCAAGGTGAGAATGTAATCCGGTTGCTGCAGGGCCAGGGCCGCTTCCGGCATGGTCGCGACATGGGCTTCACGGGGGTCCTGGACAATGGTCAGGCCGCCCTGGCGCTTGACCTCCGCCAACCCCTGGGCGCCGTCCCGATTGGCACCGGTCAGGAGCACTGCGGCCAGGTTCTCGCCGTAGGCATCGGCTGCGGATTCGAACAGGTAGTCGATGGCGGGCCGAGAATGGTGCAGCCGCTCCTCCTGGCTCAGGGACAGGCTACGGTCCTGCTCCACCGACAAGTGATAACCGGGGGCAGCGAAATACAAGGTGCCAGGGACGATCTGCTCCTTGTCGTCAGCCTCCTTCACCGGCAGCGCCAGGCGCCTGTCGAAGACCTCCGCCAACTGGCTGCGGCGTTCGTCCGGCAGGTGCAGGACCACGATCACCGGCAGGCGAAAGTCCTGGGGAAAGTCACTGAACAGACTCAACAGGGCCTCCACGCCACCGGCGGATGCGCCCACCACAACGGCCTCGACCCGTGGCCAGAGGTTGTGCCCGGCAATCTGCTGATTCATGTCTTGCGGTAGATCCGTTCTTGTTTGACCAAGGGTTCGAAGTGTTTGCCATAGGCGGAAAAATCCAGGGTCTCCTTACTGCCCAGCACCAGGAAGCCCCGATGGCAAAGCGACTCGTGGAACAGTCCGAAGGCTCGATCCTGCAATTTTTTATTGAAATAAATCAATACGTTACGACATGAAATTAATTGAGTTTCTGAGAATACGCTGTCGGTCGCCAGGCTGTGATCGGCGAAGGTCACGTTCTCCCGCAGGCTCTTGTCGAAAATCGCGTAGTCGTAGGCCGCAGTGTAGTAGTCGGCAAAGGAACGCTGGCCGCCGGCCTGCTGGTAGTTGTGGGTGTAGGCCCGCACGTTCTCCAGGGAGAAGATGCCTTGTTTGGCCTTCTCCAGGGAGCTGGGGTTGATGTCCGTGGCATAGATGATGGTGCGCTCCAGCAGCCCCTCTTCGCGCAACAGGATGGCCATGGAATAGACCTCTTCCCCGGTGCTGCAGCCGGCGATCCAGATCTTGATCGACGGGTAGGTCTTGAGCAACGGCACCACTTCCTGGCGGATCGCCAGGAAGTGCGACGGATCGCGAAACATCTCGCTCACCGGAATGGTCAGGAACTGCAGCAACTGCATGAACGCCGTCGGGTCGTGCAGCACCCGCTCCTGCAGCGCGGAAATGGTCTTGCACTCGAACTGACGCAAGGCATGGTTGACCCGACGCTTGATCGAAGCACCGGAGTAGTCGCGGAAGTCGTAGCTGTATTTGAGGTAAATAGCTTCGATCAGCAAACGCAGTTCGATCTCGGTATTACGCTCCACTAAATTCTTTCCATCTTGGGTAGCCACACGCGGATAAGCGAAAACAGGCGGTCGAGGTCAATGGGCTTGGCCAGGTAGTCATTGGAGCCGGCCTGGAGGCAGCGCTCCTGGTCATCCTTCATGGCCTTGGCGGTTACGGCGATGATGGGCAGCTTGCGCCAGCGCGGGTCCTTGCGGATCTGCACCGTGGCTTCGAAACCGTCCATCTCCGGCATCATCACGTCCATCAGCACCAGGTCGATATCCTCGACTTCATTGAGTCTGGCGATGGCCTCATGGCCGTTACGGCCGATCACCACCACCGCACCCTTGTGTTCCAGGGCACTGGTCAGGGCAAAGATGTTGCGCACGTCATCATCCACCAGGAGGATCTTGCGCCCCTCGAAGACCTTGTCGCGGCTGCGGGCGGTCTTGAGCATCTTCTGCCGCTCATGGGACAACTGGGATTCGACTTTGTGCAGAAAAAGCGTCACTTCATCCAGCAGGCGCTCCGGCGAGCGGGCGCCCTTGATGATGATCGAGCGGGAATACTTGCGCAGCTCGGCCTCTTCATCCCGGGTCAGGTTGCGCCCGGTATAGACGATCACCGGCGGGAAGGAGCAGATGTCTTCGGTGGACATGCGCTTGAGCAGGTCGTTGCCCAGCATGTCCGGCAACTTGAGGTCGATGACCATGCAGTCGTAGACATTCTCGCGCAGCAGGTCCAGGGCATCCTGGGCCAGGCCCACGGCCGTGATCTCGATATCGTCGTCGCCGATCAGCCGGGCAATGCTGTCGCGTTGCAGGTCATCGTCCTCCACCAGCAGCACGCGCTTGACCTTCTGCGTCAGCTTGGCTTCCAGGCGGGCGAAGACGTCCTTGAGTTCCTCGCGGGTGGTGGGTTTGACCGCGTAGCCCACGGCGCCCATATGCATGGCCGCTTCCACCCGGTCTTCCACCGAGATCACGTGCACCGGGATGTGCCGGGTCTGGGCATTTTCCTTGAGGCGCTGCAGCACGGTCAGGCCGGAATGATCGGGCAGGCGCATGTCCAGCAGGATGGCGTCCGGCATGTACTGGGCGGCCAGGCTGTAACCCTCGTCGGCGCCATGGGCTACCAGGCAGTGGTAACCCAGTTCGTGGGCCAGATCGAAGAGGATATGCGCAAAGTTAGCCTCATCTTCCACCACCAGGATGCAGCGGCTGCTGAACGGGGCCTTGTCCCGGTCATCGGCGAAGCGCGGGATCTCAACGCCTGGCACCTCGGCCACCGGCAGCGGTGCACTGGGCGCAGGGGGTGCCGCCACTGGCATCACCGCCGGCACTGGCGCCAGCACTGGCTGGGCCGCTTCGCTGTACTGCTCCGGTAGCACCAGGGTGAAAATGCTGCCCCGTCCCGGTTCGCTGCTGACGCTGATGGAGCCTCCCAGCAAGGTCGCCAGATCCCGGGAAATCGACAGCCCCAGGCCGGTACCGCCATAACGCCGGTTGGTGGTGCCGTCGGCCTGGCGGAAGGCTTCGAAAATGCTGTCCTGCTGGTCCTGGGCGATGCCAATCCCCGAATCCTGCACGGCGAAGGCGATACCGGCCCCCGGCTGAGCGGAAACGGTCAGGCTGACCTGGCCCTTTTCGGTGAACTTGACCGCGTTGGACAGCAGGTTCTTGAGTATCTGTTCGACCCGTTGGCGATCCGTGAACAGCCTCTGTGGCGCCCCCGGCTGCAGCTCCACCTTGAATTCCAGGCCCTTGTCCGTGGTCAACGGCTGGAACAGGCTGCGCAGGCCGTCCACCAGACGCGGCACGCTGGCATTTTCCGGGCGCACTTCGAGCTTGCCCGCCTCGACCTTGGAGATATCCAGGATGTCGTTGATCAGGTTCAGCAGGTCGTTGCCGGCGGAGTAGATCGACTCGGCGAACTTGACCTGCTCGGCACTGAGGTTCTCCTGGGGGTTTTCCGCCAGCAACTTGGCCAGGATCAACGAACTGTTGAGCGGCGTGCGCAGTTCGTGGGACATGTTGGCGAGGAATTCGGACTTGTACTTGCTCGAGCGCTGCAGTTCTTCGGCACGCTCTTCGAGCTGGGTCTGCGCCTCGTTCAGCTCGTTGTTCTTGCGGTCCATGGCGTCGCGCTGCTCGGCCAGGATCTGCGCCTGCTCGGCCAACTGTTCGTTGGTCTGCTCCAGTTCGACCTGCTGTGCCTCCAGGTGCACCTGGGACTCCTTGAGAATCCGCGACTGCTCCTCCAACTCTTCGTTGGCGGTTTTCAGTTCTTCCTGCTGCACCTGCAACTCTTCGTTGAGTTGCTGGGTTTCGGCCAGCACTTCCTGGAGGCGCTGGCGATAGCGCGCGGCTTCGATGGACGTACCGATATTGCCGGCAATCAGTTCCAGCAACTCCACATCGCGGTCGCTCAAGGCCCGCAGGAAGCCCAGTTCGATCACGCCATTGACCCGGTCGTCATCGCGGGTCGGCACCACCAGCACACTGCGAGGCGCGCCTTCGCCCAGGCCGGAGCTGACCTTGAAGTAATCCGCCGGCACATCGTCCAGGCGGATCAGGCGCTTGTGCTGCGCGGCCTGGCCCACCAGGCCCTCATCGCCGTACAGCGCCTGTTCTTGCTGTTCCTGCTCCCGGGAAAAACCATAAGAGGCCACACGCTTGAGGCCGCCGTGGTCTTCGCGGACATACAAGGCCGCCACCGGCGTCCCCAGGTAGTGGGCGCAGAACTGGAGGATATTGCGCCCCAGCAGGTTCAGGGTCAGTTGGCCGAGCATCTGTTCGGCCAGTTCAGTCTGGCCGTTGCGCAGCCAGGCCTGCTGCTCCAGGCGCCGGGCGCTTTTTTCCTGGGCCTCGAGGTTGTCGCTGTAGCTTTTGGACAGTGCCAGCAGATCCCGACGCCCGACATAGGCCAGCAACGCGCTGATGCCCACCACGAACAGCAGATACAGGGCCACGCTGAAAATCGTGGTGCGGCTGACGCTTTCATTACGCTCCAGGCGCAACTGCTGCTCCATGACCACCGCATCCTCGTACTCCTTGCGGATCTCGTCGGTCAGGCGCTTGCCCCGCCCGGCCTGCACCGCACCCCGGTAGTCGCCGTTCTGCCGGCGCAGCTCGATCATGCTCTGGGCGAAGTTGTTCCACTCCACCTGCAGGGCTTCCAGGCGCTTGAGGCGGTCCACCTGCTGCGGGTTGTCGGCGACCAGATCGCGCAAACCATTGAGCTCGCTGAGGATGCGTGGCTTGGCCACCTCATAAGGGTCGAGGAAATGCTCATCGCCGGTGATCAGGAAGCCGCGCATGCCGGTTTCCAGGTCGATGGTCAGGCGCGCTGCCTCGTTGAGATTGTTGATCACCCGGTCAGTGTGCTGCACCCACTGGATGACCGAGAGCAAGTAGGTGATCAGGGACACGAAAAAAACGGCGCTGAGCACGCCTACACCAAGGGGCAGGCTGATGTTGCGGGTCAGCAGCTTGCGAAAACTCTGTTCATCAACCGAGGACGGACGGATCATTTGATGGACCTAGGCGCTGGTAAAAAAAACGAAGTTTGCCCCACATTCGGCCATCGCAGCTATTTTTTATAACCCATGGGTTCACAACTGCGATTTGACCTGCCCTGGGACAAAGGAAGCGGTTATTCTTGCCGGCGCTTGTACAACAGCATTTTTCTGTACAGCTTCGGGAACTTGTGGCCAGGCGCCACTTACTGATGCACAGGGCCGCCTGTCGCAGCGCCCCGTACTATCCATTTCTTGAGAGAGACCCTATGCCCGCCAGCGCCTCCACCATCCTAGTCGTCGAAGACGATGCCATCGTGCGCATGCTGATTGTCGATGTTCTCGAAGAGCTCGAATTCAGCGTCCTGGAGGCTGATGGCAGTGACGCCGCGCTGAGCCTGCTGGAAAACCCGGGACAGACCATCGACCTGTTGATGACCGATGTCGGCCTGCCCGGCATGAACGGCCGTGAACTGGCGGAGCGTGCGCGGCAACTGCGCCCGCAACTGCCGGTGCTGTTTGCCAGTGGTTATGCCGAGTCCATCGACGTGCCCGCCGGCATGTCAGTGATCGGCAAGCCGTTCTCCATCGACCAGTTGCGGGACAAGGTACGCAGCATCCTCGGTTGAGCCCGGCGGCGGCCTGATCCGCCGCTTGCGCGCTGTGGTTTAATGGCGGCCTTTTTTTGCCCTTGCCTGCCAGGAACCACCCCTCATGAGTCCCACCGCCGCAACCAAAGTCCTGATCATTGGTTACGTCTGGCCCGAACCCCGTTCGTCCGCCGCCGGCGGGCACATGATGCAGATCCTCCAGAGTTTCCTCGACCAGGGCTGGGAGCTGACCTTCAGCAGCCCGGCCAACGAGGGTGAACACAAGGAAGACCTGGCGGCCCTGGGCATCCGCGAATGCCCGATCGAGCTCAACAACAGCAGTTTTGACCGCTTTGTCGCCGAGCTGGCACCGGACATCGTGCTGTTCGACCAGTTCATGATGGAGGAACAGTTCGGCTGGCGGGTCGAACAACACTGCCCGAATGCCCTGCGTGTCCTGGAAACCTCGGACTTGCAATGCCTGCGCCATGCCCGCCACCAGCGCCTCAAGGACCACCTCAAGGCCTGCGCCGACGAAGATGACTTCAGCGCCCTGTTCACCCAGGCCGCGGCGCAAGAGTTCCAGCACATGGCCGACACCGATCTGGCCAAGCGCGAGATCGCCGCCATCTACCGCTGCGACCTGAGCCTGATGATCTCCCAGGTGGAGATCGAGCTGCTGGTGCAGCAGTTCCGCCTGCCCCCGGCCCTGCTGCACTGGTGCCCCCTGATGCTGGAACAACTGCCACAGGACTTCGTGCCCTTCGAACAGCGGGCGCACTTTCTCAGCATCGGCAATTTCCGCCACGCGCCGAACTGGGACGCGGTGCTCTGGATGAAGAACCGCGTGTGGCCGCTGATCCGCCAGCAACTGCCCGGCGCCCAGTTGCACCTGTATGGCGCCTACACCCCGCCCAAGGCGGCAGCGCTGCACAACCCGGCCCAGGGTTTCCACATCATGAACTGGGCTGAAGACGCGCTGCAGGTGATGAGCGCCGCACGCCTCTGCCTGGCGCCGCTGCGTTTTGGTGCCGGGATCAAGGGCAAGCTGCTGGACGCCATGCTCTGCGGCACGCCCAGCGTCACCACGCCGATCGGCAGCGAATCCATGTCCCAGGATGGGCTGCCCTGGCCGGGCGCGGTGGCCGAGTCGGCCGGCGACCTGGCGGCCGCGGCAGTGCGCCTGTATCAGGACCAACAGTTGTGGGAACAGGCCCAGACGGATGGCCGGCGGTTGCTTGAGGCGCGCTACCGCCAGCAAGTCCACGGCCCGGCGCTGATCCAGCGCCTGCAAGACTGCCGCCAGCACCTGGAACAGTTGCGCCGGGACAACTTCACTGGCGCCATGCTGCGACACCACCATCACAAGAGCACCCAATACATGGCGCAATGGATCGAAGCGAAAAACCGCCCCGCCCCATAATCCCCCGCCCCAACGGGGCAGACAGACGAATTCCATGTAGGAGCCGGCTTGCCGGCGAAGAGGCCCACAAGCCCTGCATCGCCCTCGAGGACACCTTCGCTGGCAAGCCAGCTCCTACGAGGCAGACAGACGAATTCCATGTAGGAGCCGGCTTGCCGGCGAAGAGACCCACAAGCCCTGCATCGCCCTCAAGGACACCTTCGCTGGCAAGCCAGCTCCTACTGGTGCGTTAGCAGGGCACGAGGCATTATCAGCGGGGCCAACAACAAGAACAGACCCGCGCCATGAGTCGAACCGGCAAGATCACTGACCCCTCCTACGAGTTGATGGACGACCACAACGGTCTGTCGATCATCTATCGCCAGCACGGCTTCCCCTGCCCCCTGGTGCGCTGGCACTTCCACAAGGAATACGAACTGCACCTGATCGTCGCCAGCTCCGGCAAGGTGTTCATCGGCGACTACATTGGCAACTTCTATCCGCAGACGCTGTTCCTGACCGGCCCCAACCTGCCCCACAACTGGATCAGCCAGGTGGCCGAGGACGAGGTCGTGGCCAAGCGCGACATGCTGGTGAACTTCACCGACGAACTGTTCGACAGCGGCAGCCAGGTGTTCACCGAGTTGAAGAACCTCGCCCCGCTGCTGGAGCGGGCGCAATACGGCATCGAGTTCCGCTGCAAGCACACCATCGCCCAGGCGCTGCCCTTGATGCAGCGCATTGCCGATTCCAGCGGCATCACCCGCCTCGGCCACTTTTTCATCCTCATGGAACTGCTGGCGGCCTGCGACGACTACCAACTGTTGTCCGGCGCCACCCGCGCGCAACTGGCGGATGAACACAGTGTCGACCGCACCAACCGTGCCGTGGACTACATCTTTGCCCACTACGCCCGAGAGCTGCCCCTGGAGGAAGTGGCCGAGTACCTGGGGATGAAGCCCACCTACTTCTCCCGGGTGTTCAAACAGGCCACGGGGCGCTGCTTCATCGAGTTCGTCAATCGCCTGCGGATCAGCAAATCCTGCGAACTGCTGGCCGATGGCGACAAACCGGTGACCGACGTGTGCTTCGAGTCGGGATTCAACAACATCTCCAACTTCAATCGACGCTTCCAGCAACTCAAAGGCATGACCCCTTCCCACTACCGCCGCCTGGCGGTGCAACGCCTGACCGAACAGAACCTGGGCTGATCGCCCCGCCCCGTAGGAGCTGGCTTGCCAGCGAAGGCGTTCCAATGCCCTGGGCAGGGCTCGCGGGCCTCTTCGCCGGCAAGCCGGCTCCTACATAGCGCGAACATTGGTAAACAAATCTCGTTCAGCTTACGTTCAGCAGTTGTCAATAATCTTCATTTGGCAATGAGTATCATTATGTTACAAATTGATTCCTTGTCTCATTTGCCCGCCGGTGCTGAATGCTCGTTCCATTTCTGATCATGCTGCGCGAAGGGATTGAAGCCGCGCTTATCGTTGGCATCATTGCCAGCTACCTGAAGCAGACCGGCCGTGGCCAGTGGATGCCTGCGGTGTGGATCGGGGTGTTTCTCGCCGCGGCCCTGGCCCTGCTGGTGGGCGGCGGCCTGGAACTGATGAGCGCCGAATTCCCGCAAAAGCAGCAGGAACTCTTCGAGGGCATCGTCGGCCTGGTGGCCGTAGGCATTCTCAGTTCCATGGTGTTCTGGATGCGCAAGGTCGCGCGCTCGATCAAGCACTCCCTGCAAGCGTCCCTGGACCAGGCCCTGGCCGGCTCCCGGCATCAGGTCACGGCGCTGATCGCCATGGTGTTCTTCGCCGTGGCCCGGGAAGGCCTGGAAACCGTGTTCTTCCTGCTGGCGGTGTTCCAGCAGAGCGAAGGTCCCGGCGCGCCGATTGGCGCCCTGCTGGGGCTGATCGTGGCGATCATCGTCGGTTTCCTGATCTATACCGGCAGCATGCGCCTGAACCTCGGCGCGTTCTTTCGCTGGACCGGGCTGTTCATCCTGGTGGTGGCCGCCGGCATCCTCGCCAATTCGGTGCAGGCCCTGCATGAAGCCGGGGTCTGGAACCATCTGCAGACCGTGCTCTTCGACTTCAGCGCCAGCCTGCCCATGGATGGCCCACTGGGCTCGGTGCTGGCTGGCATGTTCGGTTACCAGGACGCACCCACCCTCAGCACCCTCGGCGCCTATGTGCTGTACCTGGCCGTGACCCTGGCGCTGTTCTTCCTGCCCGGCGGCGCCCCGGCCAAGGCGCCCGGCTCAGCGTCTTCCGTTTCCAGTCAGTAAGGCTCCCCAATGACCCAGCAAGCCTCTCCTCAGGCCTCGCCTCCCCGCGCCTTGCGCTGGGCGGTTGCCGGCTCGGTGATCGTCATGATCGCCGCCGGCGGGCTGTTCTATTACGCCTCGCAACTGGCCGCCAGCAAGCACCAGGCCCACCAGGGCGAAATCACCGTGACCATCCATCCCCACAGCTGTGAGCCCAACGCGCTGACGGTGCCGGCAGGCCACGCCAGCTTTCGCATCGTCAACCGCTCGGACCGCGCCGTGGAATGGGAAATCCTCGATGGCGTGCTGGTGGTCGAGGAACGGGAGAACATTGCCCCCGGCCTGAGCCAGGTGATCAATGCCAACCTGGCGCCCGGGGACTACGCCATCACCTGCGGCCTGCTGAGCAACCCTCGCGGCACCCTGCACGTGAACCCCACCGCCGAGTCCGACGCCCAGGCCAAGGCGCGGCCGTCGATGGTGGCCTTCATCGGCCCGCTGTCGGAGTTCCGGGTCTACCTGAGCACCCAGGGCAGTGCCCTGATCAAGGCGGTGAGCGCCCTGCAACAGGCCATCGATGCCGGTGACCTGAAACAGGCCCAGGCCCTGTACCTGCCGGCCCGCGCCGCCTACCAGCAGCTGGCCCCGGCCGCCCAGCGCCTGGCCGAGCTGGACAACGCCATCAACGCCCGCGCCGACTATTTCGAACAGCGGGAACAGGACCCGGGCTTCAGCGGCTTCCATCGCCTGGAATACGGCCTGTTCCAGAAACGCGACCTGGCCGGCCTGGCTCCGGTAGCCCAGCGCCTGTCCAGCGACGTCTCGCGCCTCAAGGAGCAGTTGCTGGCCCAAACCCTGCCGCCGGAACAACTGGTCAGCGTGGTCGCACGCTCCATCCGCAGCCTTGCCGACCTGCGGGCCAGCAGCGGCGAGGAAGAACGCTACAGCCACAGCGACCTCAACGGTTTTGCCGCCAACCTGGCGACCACTCGCAAGGTCATCGACCTGCTGCGCCCCTTGCTGGCCAAGTCCGCCGCCCAGTTGCTGCCCCAGGTCGACAACGCCGCGAATGCCCTGGACACCCGTCTCGCCAGCCTGCGCGACGGCTTCGGTTACCTGGACTACGACAAGGTCAGTGCCGAACAACGCAAAGAGATCGCCGACAAGGCCAAGGCCCTGGCCGACGCCCTCGACGCCATCGATCCCGCACTCGGCCTTTCCGGCCTGTAACCAGACGAGTTTCCAATGAACGATTCAGATCAGTCCAACCCGTCCTTTTCCGCCCAGCGCCGGCGCGTGCTGCTGGGCATGGGCGCCGCCGGGGTGGCCCTGGCCGGCAGCAGCCTGAGTGGCCCGGCCATGGCCGCCGGCGCCGCGGCCCAGGTCACCGAGGCCCCCAGCAGCGACAAGACCCAGGACCGCCATGACTTCCATGGCCAGCACCAGAGCGGCATCGTCACCCCGCGCCCGGCCTCGGGCATGCTGGTGTCCTTCGATGTGCTGGCCAGCGACCGCGACGACCTGGAGCGACTGTTCCGCACCCTCAACGAACGCATCGCCTTTCTCATGAGCGGCGGCCCGGTGGCCCAGGTCGACCCTAAACTGCCGCCCCTGGATTCCGGCATCCTCGGCCCGGTGGTCACCCCGGACAACCTGACCATCACCGTGTCGGTGGGCGAATCGCTGTTCGACGAACGCTTTGGCCTGGAAGCCGCCAAACCCAAGCGCCTGATGCGCATGGTGGGTTTTCCCAACGATGCCCTGGAGCCGGCCTGCTGCCATGGCGACCTGAGCCTGCAGTTCTGCTCCAACACCGCCGACACCAATATCCACGCCCTGCGCGACATCGTGAAGAACCTCCCCGACCTGCTGCTGGTGCGCTGGAAGCAGGAAGGCAGCGTGCCGCCCCAGGCCCCGGCCAAGCCCGGGCAGCCGGCACAAAGCGCGCGCAACTTCCTGGGCTTTCGCGATGGCTCGGCCAACCCCGATTCCAATGACCAGCAGGCCATGCAGCAGATCGTCTGGGTCCAGCCCGGCAGCGACGAACCGGCCTGGGCGGCCCATGGCAGCTATCAGGCGGTGCGGATCATCCGCAATTTTGTCGAGCGCTGGGACCGCACCCCGCTGCAGGAGCAGGAAAGCATCATCGGCCGAATCAAGACCACGGGCGCGCCCATGGATGGCCAGAAGGAAACCCAGGTGCCCGACTACGCCCGTGACCCCCACGGCAAGCTGACCAAGCTTGATGCCCACATCCGCCTGGCCAACCCGCGCACCCCACAGACCCGGCAGAACCTGATCCTGCGCCGGCCGTTCAACTACTCCAACGGGGTCAACAAGAACGGCCAGCTGGACATGGGCCTGCTGTTCATCTGCTACCAGGCGGACCTGGAAAAAGGCTTTATCGCGGTCCAGACCCGCCTCAACGGCGAGCCTCTGGAGGAGTACCTCAAGCCTACCGGCGGCGGTTACTTCTTCACCTTGCCGGGCGTTACCGGCGCCGGGGACTTCATTGGTCGCTCGTTGCTCGAAGCCACCCGACCGAACACCACGGCCTAACCCCCATGACACCCCAACCCCCACGGAAAAGTCCCATGAAAAAGTCGCCTCTCGCTGTGTTGCTGACCCTTGGCTTGCTCCACGCACCGCTTTCGGCGTTCGCCGCCACTGCGCCCCTGGAGCTGGTGGGGCCGATCTCCGACTACAAGATCTACGTCACCGAGCAACTCGATGAGCTGGCCAGCCACACCCAGCAGTTCACCGATGCGGTGAAAAAGGGCGACCTGGCCAGCGCCAGGAAGCTCTACGCGCCGACCCGGGTCTACTACGAGTCGATCGAACCGATTGCCGAACTCTTCAGCGACCTCGACGCCTCCATCGACTCCCGGGTCGACGACCACGAGAAAGGCGTCAAGGCCGAAGACTTCACCGGCTTCCACCGCCTGGAATACTCGCTGTTCTCGGAAAACAGCACCGAAGGCCTGGGCGAGCTGGCCGATGGCTTGAACAAGGACGTCAAGGACCTGCAGACCCGCGTCGCCGGCCTGACCTTCCCGCCGGAAAAAGTCGTGGGTGGCGCTGCTGCGCTGCTGGAAGAAGTGGCCGCGACCAAGATCTCCGGTGAAGAGGACCGCTACAGCCACACCGACCTCTACGACTTCCAGGGCAAC
Source organism: Pseudomonas sp. 910_21 (assembly GCF_052850735.1). Taxonomy (NCBI): domain Bacteria; kingdom Pseudomonadati; phylum Pseudomonadota; class Gammaproteobacteria; order Pseudomonadales; family Pseudomonadaceae; genus Pseudomonas; species Pseudomonas sp. 910_21. Next base: position 402,748 of record NZ_VXCY01000006.1, read on the forward strand.
ATCGACGGTGCGAAGAAAATCGTCGACCTGTTCCGTGGGCAGATCGAGAAACAGGACAAGGCCTTTGTTGCCAAGGTGGACAAGAACTTCGCCGCGGTGAACAAGATCCTCGCCAAGTACAAAACCCCTGACGGCGGCTTCATGACCTACGACAAGGTCAAGGAAAACGACCGCAAGGCCCTGGTCGGTCCGGTCAACACCCTGGCCGAAGACCTCTCCACCCTGCGCGGCAAACTGGGCCTTAACTGATCCCAAAACCCAACCCGCCCCCACTGTAGGAGCTGGCTTGCCAGCGAAAGCGATCTTGAGCTCAACCCCTGCCTCAAGCCCCTCTTCGCCGGCAAGCCGGCTCCTACGCAAGCAGAACAACAGCCGTTGCACCTCTAGGAGCTGGCTTGCCAGCGAAAGCGATCTTGAACTCAACTCCCGCCTCAAGGCCCTCTTGGCCGGCAAGCCGGCTGATACAGGGTGTTGCCATCACGGGTGCAGATAAGGCTGGGCTGTTGCCCGTTATACCGTTAACGTTCACGGCCCATCGGCTTTCATGGAAGACCCTTCATGCCTCGCTCCACAGCCGCCAGCGCGCCGCTGACCGCCAGACCCTTCTCCCTGGTTCCTCTGATGGCCGCCTACATGGCCTGCACCATGTCGATGATGGCCTTCGTCTCGCTGATCGGCCCGATCTCTCGGGCCCTGCATCTGCAAACCTGGCACGCCGGCGCCGCCGTCACCGTTTCCGGGGTGATCTGGATGCTCCTGGCACGCCCCTGGGGCCAGGCCAGCGACCGTTTCGGTCGACGCCGGGTGCTGTTGCTGGGCACCGCCGGCTTCACCCTCGCCTACTGGGCCCTGTGCCTGTTCATCGACCTGTCGCTGCAGTCGCTGCCGAGCGTCGCCATGGCCTTTCTCGGCCTGATGCTCGGCCGCGGCCTGATCGGCGCCTTCTATGCGGCGATCCCGGTGGGCGGCTTCGCCCTGATCGCCGATAACGTCGAGCCCCAGCATCGCGCCCGCGCCATGGCCACCCTGGGCGCCGCCAATGCCGTGGGCCTGGTACTGGGTCCCGCAGTGGCCGCCTTGCTGGCCCGCTACAGCCTGAGCCTGCCGTTCTACGCCATGGCGGTACTGCCGTTGCTGGCATTCCTGGTGCTGCGCTACCAACTGCCCCGCCAGGAACTGCACCTGGCCCAGGCCCCGACCCGAGTGCGCCTGGGCGACCCACGGCTGCGCCGGCCCATGGTGGTGGCCTTTGTTGCCATGCTGTGCGTGTCGATTGCCCAGATCACCGTCAGCTTCTATGCCCTGGACCGGCTGCGCATGAGCCCCGCCGATGCCGCCCAGACGGCCGGGGTGGCCCTGGCCATGGTCGGCGTGGCGCTGATCTGCGCGCAGTTGGTGGTGCGCAAGCTGGAATGGCCGCCGCTACGGATGATCCGCTACGGCGCTCTGCTCTCGGCGCTGGGCTATGCCGGCAGCATGCTGGTGGACAGCGCCTGGGGCCTGTGGCTGGCGTTCTTTGTCTCGGCGGCGGGCATGGGTGGAGTGTTTCCATCGTTCTCGGCCCTGGCGGCGAATGCCGTAAAGGCCTCGGAACAGGGCGCGACTGCCGGCAGCATCGGCGCCGCCCAGGGCCTGGGCGTGGTCATCGGGCCCATGGCCGGCAGCCTGATCTACGCCATCGAACCGCGCCTGCCCTACCTGCTGGCGGCGGTGCTGCTGGTGCTGATCGCCATCTGGCCAAACCCTCAGCCCAAAGACCTGTAGCCACTGCCGCAGGCTGCGACAGGCCCCTAAGGGGCCTCATGGCTCGCAGCCGATCCAGGCAGCAGTTCAGGGCAGCGGTTTACAGCATGCGATAGAGCAGACGCTCGATGCGCACACGGCTGACCCGGCGCAGGAACTTGCCCACTGCCTCGGGGTAGTCCACCAGGCTGTCCAGGTACTGGAAATGCTCGATACGCCGGGTATGCCGGTAGATCTCGGCCTGTTCGGCGCTGCGCGCCTGCAGCAACTCGCCCTTGGGGTCGTCCAGCAACAGGGCGTTCTCCAGGTCCAGGCGGAAGGCCCGGGGATTGAGGTTGTTGCCGGTGAGCAAGGTGTAGCGTTCATCCACCCACATGCCCTTGAGGTGATAGGTGTTGTCGCCATCACGCCACAGGTGCAGGTTCAGCAGGCCACTGTCGATGACTTTCTGGTGACGCTTGGCAAAGCGTCGCAGGCTGATCTCGTACAGGTAAGGCAGGGCCGCGATGACCTTGAACGGCTCGCTGGGCGGGATGTAGAAGTCGTTGGCGGTCTTGTCGCCGACAATGATGTCGATCTTCACCCCGCGCTCCAGGGCCCGGTTGATTTCCCGGGTCACCATCAAGGGCAGGTTGAAATACGGGGTGCAAATGGTCAGTTGCTGCTGGGCCCCGGCGATCAGCTCGCAGATCACCCGGTTCAGCGGGTTGCCCTTGCCGACCCCGAGCAACGGACTGACCGACAGCCCGCTCTTGTCCAGGCCACCGGCGGTGGTGTCATAGGTGGCGTGCTTGAGGCGACTGCGCAGGTCGCCGATGTCGTTGCGCAGGCTACGGGTGGTCGGCAGGTTCGGCAGGTCCAGGCGATGGACCGCCCGCGACTCCACCAGACCGTGCTGCACCAGATGGTGCATGGAGTCGGCCAGGGCGCGGTTGTGCAGCAGGTGGTAACGGTCGAATCGGTACTTGTCGAACTTGTGCAAGTACACGTTGTTCAGGCTGGCGCCGCTGTAGAGTACGCAATCGTCGATCACGAAGCCCTTGAGGTGCAGGACCCCGAACAGCTCCCGGGTCTGCACCGGCACGCCGTAGATCGGCACTTCGCTGGCGTGGGTACGGGTCATTTCCTGATACCAGGCCGAGTTGCCCGGCTGCTTGCCGGCACCGATCAGGCCGCGCTGGGCCCGCAGCCAGTCCACCACCACAACCACCTCGAGTTCCGGTCGGGCGGCCTTGGCGGCATGCAGGGCATCGAGGATTTCCTGACCGGCTTCATCCTGCTGCAGGTACAACGCGACGATATAGATGCGCCGGCTGGCCTGGGCAATTTGCTCCAGCAGAGTGCGACGAAATTCCGCAGCGCCAGTCAGAGTGGTGAAGGCTTCGGCAGCCAGGGGGAAGCTGCGCAGTTTGGGCAGCAAGGAACGTTTGAAAAGCGACGGCATAGGGCTCGCAGTGGCTCAAATCCAAAGAGCGCAAGAGCTTACACCATGGAACAGGCTGAGTCCCCTGTCAGCCCACTCTGGAGTAACCGGCTGGCTGGCGAAAAGCACCTTGAGTCTTGCGCTGCCCCGGAAATCACCTTGGCCGGCAAGCCAGCGCCTACGAGAAATACCGCTGAATATAAAAATCCGGACAACAGGATTGACCAAGGAGAACGATCGTTCTACTCTTTGCCCCATGAACGAAATCACTCCCTCTGAAACACGCGACATCATCCTCGACGTCACCGAGAAGCTGATCTACAAGAGCGGCATTGCCGCCACTGGCATGGATCTGTTGGTGAAGACCGCCGGGGTATCGAGAAAGAGCGTCTATCGCTATTTCAGCAACAAGGACGAACTGGTGGTAGCCGCCCTGGAACGTCGCGACCAGCGCTGGATGCACTGGTACAAGACCGAAGTGAGCAAGGCCGAAGGTACTGCCCAGCGATTGCTGGCGCTGTTCAGCGTACTCAAGGACTGGTTCGGGTCTGAAGGTTTCCGCGGCTGCGCCTTTATCAACACCAGCGGCGAGACCGGCGATGCTCAGGATCCGGTGCGCCAGGTGGCGAAACAACATAAACAGAAACTGCTCGACTACGTGACCGAGCTTTGCCAGGAACATGGCGTGCAACATCCCGAGGAACGGGCAGCGCAACTGCTGATCCTGATCGATGGCGCCATTACCGTTGCCCTTGTCATGGGCGATCACAGTGCTGCTGATAATGCGCAATGCATGGCGCGAAAGTTATTGGACCTCTGATTGTTTTAAACAAGAGCAACTTCTTTGTTTGAACAGCAACTTTCATTGGAGACAGATCATGTCGTCTAACGCTCAAGTGCGCCCGCCTCTTCCGCCTTTCACTCGCGAGTCGGCGATTGAAAAGATCCGGCTGGCCGAAGATGGCTGGAACTCCCGGGACCCGGAGCGGGTATCCCTGGCGTATACCCTGGATACCCAATGGCGCAACCGCGCCGAGTTCGCCCACAACCGCGAAGAAGCCAAGGCCTTCCTCGCCCGCAAATGGGCCAAGGAACTGGATTACCGCCTGATCAAGGAGCTCTGGGCTTTTACCGACAACCGCATCGCCGTGCGCTACGCCTATGAATGGCATGACGACTCGGGCAACTGGTACCGCTCCTACGGCAATGAGAACTGGGAGTTCGACGAGCAGGGACTGATGGCCCGGCGTTTTGCCTGCGTCAACGACATGCCGATCAAGGAAACCGAGCGCAAATTCCACTGGCCCCTGGGCCGGCGCCCGGATGATCATCCGGGCCTCAGTGACCTGGGCCTGTAACCCACCCGCCCCACCGTAGGAGCTGGCTTGCCAGCGAAGGCGTCTCCGAGGGCGATGCAAGGCTTGCCGGCCTCTTCGCCGGCAAGCCGACTCCTACATGGAATTCGTCTGCCTGCCTGTAGGAGCTGGCTTGCCAGCGAAGGCGTCCTCGAGGGCGATGCAAGGCTTGCCGGCCTCTTCGCCGGCAAGCCGGCTCCTACATGGAATTCGTCTGCCTGCCTGTAGGAGCTGGCTTGCCAGCGAAGGCGTCTTCGAGGGCGATGCAAGGCTTGCGGGCCTCTTCGCCGGCAAGCCGGCTCCTACATGGAATTCGTCTGTCTGCCTGTAGGAGCTGGCTTGCCAGCGAAGGCGTCCTTGAGGGCGATGCAAGGCTTGCGGGCTTCTTCGCCGGCAAGCAACGCGCCGTTCAAGCCGCGGCTTCTTGCTCCTTGAGCCGGGCCTGGGCTTCCAGTTCGCGCACCAAGGGCAGTACGCGCTTGCCGAAATACTCCACCTCTTCCTGGAAATGCAGGAAGCCCGCCAGGACCAGGTCCACCCCCACTGCCTTCAAGTCGACAATCCGTTGGGCAATCTGCTGCGGGGTGCCAATCAGGTTGGTCTTGAAGCCGTCGTTGTATTGCACCAGATCCTCGAAGCTGGACTTGGCCCAGTTGCCCTCACCCTCCGGTGAGGCCTTGCCGGCCTGCTTGGCCGCATCGCCAAAGGCATTCACCGCCTCCGGATCGGCCTTGTCGATGATTTCTGCCAGCACCGCCCGGGCTTCTTCCTCGGTGTCCCGGGCGATCACAAAGGCATTCACCCCAACTTTCACCGAATGCTGGTTGGCAGCGGCCTTGGCACGGATATCGTCAACCTGGGCCTTGATGCCCTCCACGCTGTTGCCATTGGTGAAGTACCAGTCCGACACCCTGGCGGCCATGTCCCGGGCCGCCCGCGAGCTGCCGCCCTGGAAGATTTCCGGTTGCCCCAGGGGCTTGGGTTTGAGGCTGTAGTGGTCGAAGCGATAGAAGTCACCCTTGAAGGTGAAGTGGTCCTGACTCCAGATCCCGCGCAGGGACCGGATGAACTCCTCGGAGCGGCGATAGCGCTCATCGTGTTCGAGCCAGTGCTCACCGATGGCCTGGAACTCACCCTTGAACCAGCCGCTGACAATGTTCACCGCGATGCGGCCATTAGTCAGTTGATCGATGGTGGCCAGCTGCTTGGCCGCCAGGGCGGGTTGCCAGGGCCCGGGCAGGATCGCTGCGATCACCTTGAGCTTGTCGGTAGCCGCCAACAACGCGTGACTGAAGGCCACCGACTCATGCTGGTATTCGGCGCCGTAGCCGGCGGTGAAGCGGATCTGCGTCAGGGCATATTCAAAGCCCGCCGCTTCGGCGATCTGCGCCAGCTTACGGTTGTAGTCGATGCCCCAGTGGGTGCGCTGTTCGATCTTGCTCACCACCAGCCCGCCGCTGACGTTAGGCACCCAATAAGCAAATTTGACGGCTTGCTGACTCATGGTTCGGTCCTCGGGACAGGTAAAGGTGCAAGGACCAGAGCAGCAAGCGTGCCAGCGCCCGGCACCCTCGGCGCAAACCTCGCACCGACGGCTGGGCAAGGTACTGGCCGGCAGCGCTGGGCCGGGCTCGCAGCCGTTTGCCGGGGGTGCAAGGGTTGCCTCGCAGCCCCCCCCGCGAGCGCCGCTTGCAACAGCGGTTACAGGGGGCTCGAAAACTCCGCAATCAGGCGATTTGTTGATGAACTGTTGCCCGGACAACAGTTGCCAGACGCTCGCCCCCGCCCATGCCCAGGCAAACCGGCACTCGGGACTTCGGCATGCTGTGTGCAATCAGCCTCGGCACTGACTGTTTTTTCTGCCGACTGTTTTTATGCCGACCCCAGGAGCAACACCATGACCGAACATCAGGTAATCAATCCGCTGTCCGTAGGCGTCGACTACGAGGCCCTGGCCGAACGGTTCCGGCCGATCTTCCAGAAGATCGCCGCCGGTGCCGTGGAGCGCGAGCACAGCCGCAGCCTGCCCTATGAACCTATCCAGTGGCTCAAGGAGTCGGGGTTCGGCGCGCTGCGGGTGCCGGTGGAATACGGCGGCGGCGGCGCCTCCCTGCCCCAATTATTTCAACTGCTGATCGAGCTGGCCGAAGCCGATGCCAACGTGCCCCAGGCCTTGCGCGGGCACTTCGCCTTTGCCGAGGATCGCCTCAATGCTCCCCCCGGCCCGGCCCGGGACCTGTGGTTCAAGCGCTTTGTCGAGGGCGATATCGTCGGCTGCGCCTGGACTGAAATCGGCGCGGTGGAGATTGGCCAGGTCATTACCAAGGTGACGCCGGACGGCGAAAAATGGCGCCTCAACGGCGAGAAGTTCTACAGCACCGGCAGCATTTTTTCCGACTGGATCGATGTCTACGCCCAGCGCAGCGATACCGGCGGCGATGTGATCGCCGCCGTTCGTACTCGCCAGAGCGGCATCCAGCAGAGCGATGACTGGGACGGTTTTGGCCAACGCACCACCGGCAGTGGCACTTCGCGTTTTACCGACGCCGAAGTGGAGGCCGAGAACCTCATCGACTTCGCCACCCGCTTCAAGTACCAGACCGCGTTCTACCAACTGGTGCTGCTGGCGACCCTGGCCGGGATCGGCCGCGCTGCGCTACGCGACGTGGCTCACGAAGTGCGGGTGCGCAAGCGCATCTACAGCCATGGCAACGCGCAGCAGGTCAGTGCCGACGCCCAGGTGCAGCAGGTGGTGGGCGAGATTGCGGCTCTGGTGTATGCCGCCGAGGCGGCGACTGTACGAGCTGCGGCGCCGGCGCAACGGGCATACCTGGCACGCTTTGCCGGCGATGAGGTGCAGGAGCGTGAAGCCAATGTGGCCGCGGAAATCGAATCGGCCACAGCCCAGGTCGCGGTGACTGAACTGATCCAGCGCGCCACCAGCGAACTGTTCAATGCCCTGGGGGCTTCGGACATACGCCAGGGCAAGGCCCTGGACCGGCATTGGCGCAATGCGCGGACCGTGTCGTCGCACAACCCGGTGATCTACAAGGCACGGATTGTCGGTGACTGGCGTATCAACGGCAGCGAACCGCCTTTTGTCTGGCAGATCGGCAACGGCCCCCGGCGCTGACCTCAGGCCCGGCTCCTGCAATGAATCTGCGCTGTACCGTTCTGTAGGAGCTGGCTTGCCAGCGAAGGCGTTTTCTGCACGGGCGCTCGGCTCAAGCGGCATCAGACCAAGGTCGAGGCGGTCGCGCAGCGGGCGGGGTTGCGGGTAATATGGCGGTCTTTCGCGCAGCCCCCTTTGCGCTTCCCGCCGAACAATAAGCCGAATCCATGCCTTTCGAACTCAGCGTAGACCTGACCACCCTCGCCATTCTTGCCCTCGTGGCTTTCGTCGCCGGTTTCATCGACGCCATCGCCGGCGGCGGCGGGCTGCTCACCACTCCGGCCCTGCTGACCGCCGGACTGCCGCCGCACTTGGTGCTGGGCACCAACAAGCTCAGTTCGACCTTCGGTTCCGCCACTGCCAGCTTCACCTTCTATCGCCGCAAGCTGTTCCACCCCCGGCAATGGACACACGCCATTGTCGGCACGCTGGTGGGGGCACTGACCGGGGCCATCGTCGCCCATTACCTGCCGGCGGAATGGCTGAACAAGATGCTCCCGGTGATCGTCTTCGCCTGTGGCCTGTACCTGCTGTTCGGTGGCACCCCCAAGGCTCCCCTGGACAGCGATGCACCGATCAAGAAGAAGTGGCAATCGAGCCAGGGCTTCAGCCTGGGCTTCTACGACGGCGTGGCCGGGCCGGGTACCGGAGCGTTCTGGACCGTAAGCAGCCTGCTGCTCTACCCCATCGACCTGGTCAAGGCCAGCGGTGTGGCCCGCAGCATGAACTTCGTCAGCAACATTGCGGCGCTGTCGGTGTTCGTGTTCTCCGGGCAGGTGGACTGGATCATCGGCCTGAGCATGGGCCTGTCGGTGATGGTCGGGGCGTTCTTCGGCGCACGCACCGCCATCAGCGGTGGTGCCAAGTTCATTCGCCCGGTGTTCATCACCGTGGTCCTGGGGTTGACGGTGCGCCTAGCCTGGCAGCACTGGTTCAGCGTGACCTAAGCGGCGCGCCACGTAGAGGTCGATCAGGTAGCGGGCAATCGAGCGCGAGGCCGGCAACGGCGGCAGTGCGTGCACGTTGAACCACTGGGCATCCTCGATCTCGTCCTCCTGGGGGATGATCTCGCCGCCGGCGTATTCGGCATGGAAGCCCAGCATCATCGAGTGCGGGAACGGCCAGCACTGACTGCCCACGTACTGGATGTTCCTGACCTCGATGCTCACCTCCTCCCGCACTTCGCGGATCAGGCAATCCTCCGCCGACTCGCCCGGCTCGGCAAAACCCGCCAGGGTGCTGTAGACCCCGGTGACGAAGCGCGGTGAACGGGCCAGGAGAATCTCGTCGCCCCGGGTGATTAGTACGATCATGCTTGGTGAAATGCGCGGATAGGCCCGCAGATCGCAGGGTTCGCAATACATCGCTCGCTCCCCCGGCACTTGCACCATGGCCCGACCGCAACTGCCACAGAAACGATGCTCCCGGGCCCAGGTGCCGATCTGTGCGGCATAGCCCAGCACCTTGTACAGGGTGTGATCGCCCTCCAGCATGAAGGCCCGCAGGCCTTTCCAGCCGCAGCCCGGCACCTCGGCGCGGCCACTCAGCTCCAGCAGGTACACCGGCTCACCATCGAGGTGGCCAATGCCGTGCTCGGCCAGCAGCGGCAGGTCCTGGCCCTTGAGCCAGTGCCGGGGAAACAGCGCGCCGTTGTCGTCATAGAGAAAACCGTCCGGGCCGCGTGCCACGGCCCAGCCGCCGGGAAGTTCGGTATCCAGTACTGCGGTGGTCCAGCGTGCAATCATCTTCAATCAATCCAGAAATTCGGGTTTCTGTTTGCTCATATGGGCGGCGATGGCCACACGCAAGTCGTTGGACTGCAGCATGGCGGCGTTCCAGGTAGCGACATATTCCAGGCCGTCATCGATCCGGTGGTCGCGCATGTAGCTGAGCATTTCCTTGGTTCCGCTGATCGCGATCGGCGATTTGGCGGCAATCTCCCGGGCAATCTCCATGACCCCGTCCAGCAGGCTGGAGGCGTCACTGTAAGTGCGATTGACCAGGCCGATGCTGCGCGCTTCCTCGGCACCGAAGGTGCGCCCAGTGTAGGCCAGCTCACGCAGCATGCCGTCGCCGATGATACGTGGCAAACGTTGCAATGTGCCGACATCCGCCGCCATGCCGATATCGATTTCCTTGATGGAGAACTGGGCATCGTCAGCGGCATAGCGCATGTCGCAGGCACTGATCAGGTCGATGGCGCCCCCCAGGCAGTAGCCCTGGATCGCCGCCAGCACCGGCTTGCGGCAGTTGTCCACGGCAGTGAAGGAGGATTGCAGCTGGAGAATCTTGCGCCGCAGCAGACGGGCGTTACGGCCCACATCCTTGCCCAGTTCGTTGGCCACGCCGGCCAGCAGCATCAGGTCGATGCCCGAAGAGAAATGCTTGCCGGCGCCGCTGAGCACCACCACCCGCACCGCATCGGTGTCATCGATCCAGCGGAAGATCTCGACGATCTCGCTCCAGAACGCGGCGTTCATGGCATTGATCTTTTCCGGACGATTGATCTGCACATGAGCGATGTTGTCAGCGAGTTCGACGCGAAAGGCTTGGTATTCGGACATGGCAGTGATCCTTTACTGGGCGAAAAATGAGGGCCGAACTATAGCAAGTGGCGGCGCCGCCCCGTAAGGCAGCGCATTGGCCAAAAGCGGGACTGGAGCACCGGTCCCGGCGGGAGCCGGCTGGCGGGCGCACAGGGCCCTGGTCCTTTGCCGGATTGAGGGCCTCTTCGCTGGCAAGCCGGCTCCTACGGGCGTGTGCCGTGGATTCAGGCCCTGGGCGGGGGCGGCAGGCTCAGACGGAAGCGCGCGCCGCCCAGTGGCGAGGCCTCGACCGTCAGGGTGCCGTCCTGGGCTTCCAGGGCGCGGCGGCTGATGGCCAGGCCCAGGCCAAAACCACCCGTGGCGCGATCACGGCTGCGGTCCAGGCGATAGAAAGGCTCGAACACCCGTTCGCGCTCATCATCGGGAATGCCGATGCCGTCGTCGTCGACCCAGATTTCACAACCCTGCTCGCTCACCAGCACGCCCACCTGGATGCGCTTCTCGCAGTAACGGGTGGCATTGCGCAGCAGGTTCTGCAGGGCACGGGCGGTCAGCCGCGGGTCCAGGGTGAAACGCTCCAGGGCGCCGTGCAGCAGGACATCGATGACGATGTCCGATTCCAGTTCATCGTCGACGCTGCCGAGGATGCTGTCGATGAACTCGTCCAGGGACACTTCGATCTGCTCCGGCAGGCAGGCCGGGTTCTGCAGACGGCTGTAGGACAGCAGTTCCAGCACCAGTTCATCCAGTTCACGAATATGCGCCACCAGCCCCTGCAGACGCTCGCGGCTGGCGGCAGGCAAGTCGTCGGAGAGCACCAGGGCCAGGCCGAAATCCAGTCGGGTCAACGGCGTGCGCAACTCGTGGGACACCGCATTGAGCAAGTCCCGCTGCTGGTTGAGGAGTTTCTCGATATCCCCGGCCATGGTGTCGAACACATGGGCCAGGCTACCGATGTTGGAGCTGCCGGGCAGTTGCGTGCGCTCACTCAAGTGACCCTTGCCGAAGCGTTCGGCGGTGCGCTTCAAGCGCTCCAGGTCACGCCAGTGGGGCCTGACCCAAAGCAGCAGGCAGGCCAGCAGCACCGCGACGATCAGCACGTTGATGCTCCAGTACAGCAGGTTGACGTCCAGGGGGTCCGGGGGCACCACCAGCTTCACGGCCAGCTGGTCATCCAGCGGCGACACCGCCAGGGTGCGCCAGCCCCAATCCCCCAGGCGCACGACCTTCTCGCCACGTTCCAGGCGCTCACGCTCGTAAAGGCTGAAGTCCGGGTCGTCGATACGCACCAGGGCCACCTGCAGCGGGTGGAACTCCTCGTCCATTTCCTTGACCAGGGTCGGCCACTGGGCCGGCGGCAAGGCGCGGAACTGCTTGACGATCAAGCTCTGCAGGCCCCGGGACTGATCCAGGTTGTAGTCCAGGAAACGCTCGTGGAAGACCTTGATCACCAGATCGGGAATCAGGTAGATCGCCGCACTGAAGGCGACGATGGTGATCAGGTACAGCCGGATCAGGATGCGCAGCATGGGGTCAGCATTCCCACTCGGAACGGCTGAACAGATAGCCCTTGCCCCACACGGTCTTGATCTTGCGCGCCTCGCCGGCGTGGTCGTCGAACTTGCGTCGCAGCTTGGAGATGGCCACGTCCACCGAGCGATCGGTGCCGTTGAACTCGATGCCCCGCAGGCGCTGGAGGATCTGATCGCGACTCAGCACTTCACCGGCATGTCGGGCCAGCACCACCAGCAGGTTGTACTCACCGCTGGACAGTTCCACCAACTGCTCGCGCCAGGTCACGGTGCGCTCGGAGAGGTCGATGCACAGGTTGCCCATGAGGATCTGGTCGCTGGCGGTCTGGGGTTCACTCAGGCTGCTGCGGCGCAACAAGGTTCGCACTCGCGCCAACAGCACTCGCGGTTCGCAAGGTTTTGTCACATAGTCGTCGGCGCCCATTTCCAGACCCAGGACCTGATCATGGCTATCATCGCGCGCGGTCAGCATCAGGATCGGCAAAGTCGCCGAGTCGGCGCGCAACAAACGGCAGACCTGCAAACCGTCCAGCCCCGGCAACATCAGGTCGAGGATCACCAGGTCCGGCGGATTGGCCTTGGCCCGCTCCCGCACCTGATCGCCACGACTGATCACACTGACTTGATAGCCATTGCGTTCCAGATAACTGGCAATCAGTTCCGAGAGCGCGGAGTCGTCTTCGACGAGAAGAATATTGGGCATGAGCTGAGGTCTTTATTGAAGAAATACAGAGTACCGGCGTTCCTTATAGAGCACCGGGCACAACCAGCAAGGCGCCAAGGATATACAACAGCGGCAGCCCGGGCGCGCCTGCTTCACACTTTTTCACACAGCACCTACACAGCTTCACAGCGGGCCTTGACCCATGCCCTTAGCATGCCGAGGTCATTATTGGGGTATCAGCATGTCGAATAAACTCTTTGCGCCACTCTGCCTGATGGTTCTGGCAGCGGCGCTGAGCGCCTGCGGCAAAACCGAAGGCGAACAGACACCACCGACCGCCAAGGTGCGGATCGAGACGATCCAGAGCCAGGCCCTGTCCATCACCAGCGAACTCAGCGGGCGCATCGCCGCACCGCGGATCGCCGAAGTCCGTGCCCGGGTGGCCGGGGTGGTGCTGCAACGGACCTTCCGCGAAGGCTCCGACGTCAAGCAGGGCGACGTGCTGTTCCGCATCGACCCGGCGCCGTTCAAGGCTGACCTGGACAGTGCCCAGGCCAGTCTGCGCAAGGCCGAGGCCACTGCCTTCCAGGCCCAGCTGCAGGAACAGCGCTATTCCAAGCTGATCGCCGACCAGGCCATCAGTGGCCAGGAATACGACAATGCCCGGGCCGCCGCACGCCAGGCCAGCGCCGACGTCGCCGCCAACCAGGCCGCGGTACAGCGGGCCAAGCTCAACCTCGGTTATGCTACGGTTACCGCGCCGATTTCCGGCCGCGTCGGCCGCGCCCTGGTGACCGAAGGCGCCCTGGTGGGTCAGAACGAAACCACGCCCCTGGCGCTGATCCAGCAACTGAACCCGATCCACGCCGACCTGACCCAGTCCACCCGTGAGCTCAATGAACTGCGCCGCGCCTTCCGGGCCGGACAGTTGCAACAGGTGGGCAAGGACCAGGCCAAGGCCACCCTGATCCAGGACGACGGCAGCCTCTATCCGTTGCCGGGCAAACTGCTGTTCGCCGATATCAGCGTCGATCCGGGCACCGGGCAGATCATCCTGCGCAGCGAGTTCCCCAACCCGGACCTCGACCTCTTGCCCGGCAGCTTCGTGCGCGTGCGCCTGGAGCAGGCGGTCAACCAGCAGGGCATCAGCGTGCCGCAGCGAGCCATCGCGCGTGACAGCGCCGGTATCGCCCAGGTGTTGCTGGTGAATGCCGAAAACCTTGTGGTGCAACACCCGGTGCAACTGGGTGGGGTACAGAAAGACCGCTGGATCGTGACCGAAGGGCTCAAGCCCGGTGATCGCATCATCGTCGAAGGTCTGCAGCACGCCCGTCCGGGCGAGCCAGTGGAAATCGACGACACTCCCCTTCCGCTCGCCCAGAATCCTGGCCAGTAGGTAGTACGACATGCCGCAATTCTTTATTGACCGCCCGGTATTCGCCTGGGTGGTCGCCTTCTTCATCCTGTTGGGTGGCGCCCTGGCGATTCCCCAACTGCCGGTGGCGCAGTACCCCACCGTGGCGCCGCCGCAGATCGAGATCTACGCGGTCTATCCGGGCGCCTCGGCGCAGACCCTGGACGAGTCGGTGGTCAGCCTGATCGAGCAGGAACTCAACGGTGCCGACCACCTGCTGTACTTCTCCTCCCAGAGCAGCCTGGGCAGCGCCACCATCACCGCCACCTTCCAGCCCGGCACCAACCCGGAGCTGGCCCAGGTGGACGTGCAAAACCGCCTCAAGGCGGTGGAGCCGCGCCTGCCCCAGGCCGTGACCCAGCAAGGCCTGCAGGTGGAGAAAGTCTCCGCCGGCTTCCTGCTGCTGATCACCCTGACCTCCAATGACGGGCGCCTCAACGATGTGGCCCTCAGCGACTACCTGGCGCGCAACGTGATGAACGAGATCCGCCGCGTGGACGGGGTCGGCAAGGCCCAGCTGTATGGCGCCGAGCGGGCCATGCGCATCTGGCTCGACCCGCAGAAGCTGATCGGTTTCAACCTGACCCCGGCGGACGTCAATGCTGCCATCAGCGCGCAGAACGCCCAGGTGCCGGCAGGCAGCATCGGCGATCTGCCCAATCCGTCCAGCCAGGAAATCACCGCCACCATCCTGGTCAAGGGCCAGCTGACCACCCCCGAAGAGTTCGCCGACATTGTCCTGCGGGCCAATCCCGACGGCTCCACGGTGCGCATCGGCGATGTGGCGCGGGTCGAAGTCGGCAGCCAGGAATACCAGTTCGGCACACGCCTGAACGGCAAGCCCTCCACCGCGGTCGGCGTGCAGCTGTCCCCCGGGGCCAACGCGCTGAATACCGCGACCCTGATCCGGGCGAAGATGGACGAGCTGTCGCGCTACTTCCCCGCCGGCGTGGAATACAAGATCCCCTATGACACCTCGCCCTTCGTCAAGGTCTCGATCACCAAAGTGATCTACACCCTGCTGGAAGCCATGGCCCTGGTGTTCCTGGTGATGTTCCTGTTCCTGCAGAACATCCGTTACACCCTGATCCCGACCCTGGTGGTGCCGGTGGCGCTGATGGGGACCTTCGCCACCATGCTGGCCCTGGGTTTCTCCATCAACGTGCTGACCATGTTCGGCATGGTGCTGGCCATCGGCATCCTGGTGGACGATGCCATTGTGGTGGTGGAGAACGTCGAGCGGATCATGGCCACCGAGGGCCTGTCGCCCAAGGAGGCCACGCGCAAGGCCATGAAGCAGATCACCGGGGCCATCATCGGCATCACCCTGGTGCTGGTCGCGGTGTTCATTCCCATGGCCTTCATGCCCGGTTCGGTGGGGGTGATCTACCAGCAGTTCTCGCTGTCCATGGCCACCTCGATCCTGTTCTCGGCGTTCCTCGCCCTGACCCTGACCCCGGCCCTGTGCGCCACCCTGCTCAAGCCCATTGC
The DNA here is from genome assembly GCF_052850735.1 of Pseudomonas sp. 910_21. Taxonomy (NCBI): domain Bacteria; kingdom Pseudomonadati; phylum Pseudomonadota; class Gammaproteobacteria; order Pseudomonadales; family Pseudomonadaceae; genus Pseudomonas; species Pseudomonas sp. 910_21. The sequence continues at coordinate 418,088 of NZ_VXCY01000006.1, forward strand.
CAAGGGCGAGCACCATGAGCGCACAGGTTTCTTCGGCTGGTTCAACCGGCGTTTCGAAAGCCTGAGCAACCGCTACGAGGGTGGCGTGAGCTATGCCCTCAAACGCACCGGTCGCTACTTGCTGATCTACGCCGCACTGCTGGCGATCATGGCGCTGCTGTTCAGCCGCCTGCCCTCCTCGTTCCTGCCGGTGGAGGACCAGGGCTACACCATCACCGATATCCAGCTGCCTCCCGGGGCCAGCCAGAACCGCACGATCAAGGTGGTGGAGCAGATCGAGGCACACAACGCCGGCGAACCGGGGGTGGGCGACAGCACCATCATCCTCGGCTTCAGCTTCTCCGGCAGTGGACAGAACGCCGCCCTGGCCTTCACCACCCTCAAGGACTGGTCGCAACGGGGCAGCGACGACTCGGCCATGGCCATCGCCGACCGCGCCAACGGCGCCCTGAGTGCGATCAAGGACGCCGTGGTGTACGCCGTACTGCCGCCGCCGATCGATGGCCTGGGCACCTCCAGCGGCTTCGAGTTCCGCCTGCAGGACCGTGGTGGCGTCGGCCACGCGGCCCTGATGCAAGCCCGAACCGAGCTGCTGAAGAATGCAGAGAAGAGCCCGATCCTGGCCAACGTCCGCGAGAGCGCCCTGGCCGAGGCACCCCAGGTACAGCTGGAAGTTGACCGCAAGCAGGCCAACGCCCTGGGCGTGTCCTTCGCCGACATTGGCAACCTGCTGTCCACCGCCCTGGGCTCGGCCTATATCAACGACTTCCCCAACCAGGGACGTATGCAGCGGGTGGTGGTCCAGGCTGAAGGCGATCAACGCAGCCAGGTCGAGGACCTGCTGCGGATGAACGTGCGCAACAGCGCCGGCAAGATGGTGCCGCTGTCAGCCTTCGTCCGCGCCACCTGGAGCCTGGGGCCGGCCCAGCTGACCCGCTACAACGGCTACCCGGCGATCGCCATTTCCGGCGAGCCGGCTCCGGGCCACAGCACCGGTGAAGCGATGCAGGAAGTCGAGCGCCTGGTGAGCCAATTGCCGGCCGGCCTGGGCCTGGAGTGGACCGGTCTGTCCTTGCAGGAACGCCTCTCAGGCAGTCAGGCGCCGCTGTTGCTGGGCCTGTCGCTGCTGATCGTGTTCCTGTGCCTGGCGGCGCTCTACGAGAGCTGGTCGATTCCAACTTCGGTGCTGCTGGTGGTGCCCCTCGGGGTGCTGGGTGCGGTGCTGGCGGTGAGCTTGCGCGGGATGCCCAACGACGTGTTCTTCAAGGTGGGCCTGATCACCATCATCGGCCTGTCGGCGAAGAACGCGATCCTGATCATCGAGTTCGCCAAGAGCCTGTACGACGAAGGCCACGACCTGATCGACGCCACGGTGCAGGCAGCACGCCTGCGTCTGCGGCCGATCGTCATGACGTCCCTGGCCTTCATCCTCGGCGTGGTGCCCCTGGCCATTGCCACCGGCGCCAGTTCCGCCAGCCAGCAGGCCATCGGTACCGGCGTGATCGGCGGCATGATCACCGCGACACTGGCGGTGATCTTCGTCCCGGTGTTCTTCGTCGTAGTCATGAAACTGGTAAGACGCGGTTCGTCCAAGAACTGAACCCAGGCACACGGGCCCCGGTTCCGGGGCCCGTTCCTTCCTTGCTTGCCACGCTGAATCCAGCCTCGAGCGTCAGTCCTGCAACAGGCTGGTCAAACGCTCACGAGAGGTCTCTGGCTCACCTTCGACAGGCTGCGCAGAAGACAGGATGGGGGTGGAATAGAGCAACAGCAGAACCACGGCCAGACGCATCACCATGCTATCGATCCTTGCTCGGGAAAGAGTCAATAATTCAGCGTCAAATTTAAACACATGGCTATGTGACACTACCAAGTAAAATTTGCCTGGTGTGTGGATTGCGTCGCAAACACCCTACCCATTTGCGTCATCAATGGCGGCGCATGCCTTGAGGGCCTATTCGCCGGCAAGCGCAACACCGCTCGGCCAGCTTCTATAGGAGAAAGGCCAGACCGAAAGGCCGCCATTTGCTTTGGCTCTGGCTACACGCCAACGGTGCCGCACGTTTACCGGCAGTGACTCCACTGGAAAGCCTCTCCCGCGCAGAGCTCAAGAGTGCTGACGACACCGATCTGCAACATATCTCCAACGCAGCGGCGATTCTGCTGCGTGACAGTTGCGACCTATTGGGAGTGATGGGCTGGCAACCGGCACCATCGGCATTGAAATTGGCGTGATCTGCGAGTTACTCCCGGAGTATGGCTGCGTAGCATCGAATGCATTCCAATCGAGGAGAAAGCAGATGACCGCGCACAATTCACCCACACGAGTGGCCCTGGTTACCGGTGCCTCTTCAGGTATGGGCAAGGCTTTCGCCAAGGCATTGCACGATGAGGGACTGGTGGTCTATGCCGTCGCTCGTCGCCTGGAACAGATGGACGATTTGCGACAGCTTGGCGTACATACGTTGCAGATGGACATCACCTGCGATGAGCAAGTACGGGCGGCCGTCGAGCGCATTCAGGGCCGGCATGGCGCAGTCGATGTATTGATCAACAATGCCGGCTTCGGTCTGTATGGCGCCATGGAAGAGACTGGCATCGATGAGGCGCGCTATCAGTTCGAGGTCAATCTGTTCGGTCTGGCGCGCCTGACTCAGCTGCTGTTACCGGCGATGCGCGAGCGGCGTGGCGGGCGGATCATCAATATTTCGTCGATGGGCGGCCGCCTCTACACGCCGCTGGGTAGTTGGTACCACGCCAGCAAACATGCCCTGGAGGGTTGGTCGGACTGCTTGCGTCTGGAACTGGGGCCCTTTGGCATCGACGTGGTGATCATCGAACCAGGAGTCATTTCCACCGAGTTTGGTGAGGTCATGGTCACCCCCCTGCTGCAGCGCTCCGGCAGTGGCGCCTACGCACCCATGGCCCGGGCTACGGCCGCCGCCACCCGGAGCAGCTATGCCAGTGGCGGTGGTTCTGATCCGCAGGTGATCAGCTCGCTGATCCTGCATGCAGTCCGTGCCCGACGCCCGAAAACGCGCTATATCGCTGGCAAATACGCACGACCGATGCTGTTCATCCGCAAGTGGTTTGGTGACCGGCTTTTCGACAAACTGGTGCTGTCGACCGTTAAGTAAGGGTACACCGTGAAACAGGCGAGTCGTTTTAGTGTCCACCGCGGCTGGAGACTGTTGATCACCGACCTGGGGCTGCAGCCGGCCGACGTCCTGGCTCTGGCCGGTTTGCCGGGAGATCTATTCAGTCGCGCCGACGCCAGCCTCACACCGGCCGATTACTTTGCCTTGTGGCGTGGCTTGGAGACAGCTGCAGGCGATCTGGAGCTGCCACTGGCGATTGCCCAGGCACTCTCGGTGGAAGTTTTTGATCCTCCGATTTTCGCCAGCCTGTGCAGCCCCAATCTGAACGTCGCCCTGCAGCGCCTGAGCGAGTTCAAACGCCTGATCGGGCCAATGCACCTGTTGCAGGAGATCACTGCCGACGCCACCACGGTCGAACTGAACTGCTACGGCTATAGCGGTGCGTTGCCGCGCGCGCTGTGTACCGCGGAGCTGGTGTTCTTCACCCAGCTGGCGCGGCTGGCTACCCGCCAGGCGATCGTGCCATTGGCTGTGACGCTGGTGCAGCCGCCACAGCAGGCCGAAGCCTATCAAGACTTCTTCGGCGTGCCTGTCAGCGCCGGCACGAGCAATCGCATCCGTTTTTGCGCCGCAGATGCGGTGCGGCCGTTTCTAACCGAGGATGTGCAGATGTGGGACTTCTTTGCGAGCAACCTGCGCCAGCGTCTGTCGATGCTGGATGCCGAGGCTGGCATCGCTGAGCGTGTGCGGGTGGCACTGCTGCAAATGCTACCCAGCGGGCTGGGTTCCATCGAGGCCGTAGCCAGTCACCTGGCCATGAGCAAACGCAGTCTGCAGCGGGCTTTGAGTGCCGAAGCCGCCAACTTCCAAGGCATTCTTGGCGCCACCCGTGCCGAGCTGGCCCGGCATTATCTGAGCAACTCGACCTTGTCGTCTGGGGAAATCGCCTTTCTCCTGGGTTTCCAGGACGGTAACTCGTTTGTCCGTGCCTTCACCGCTTGGAACGGCATCAGTCCGATACGCTATCGCAAGGCGAGTTGACGACGTTCAGTCAATCGTGACGGAGTGGGCATCCCGCCGCCCCAATTCGAAAGCGCATCTGAGACGGTTTAGAACGAATCGAGCTGACTCCTTGGCTTCTGTAGCCATAAGCAGATCAGGGCCGATCGTCTGCGTCTGGCCGAAAGCAGCCAGTTACTAACACCAGACCAACCTTTCCCCTTGCGCCCTCCCCTATGACATGGAGCAGACCTTATCGATCATAAGGTCGGCAAGCCATGCAGGCTTGGGCGCAAATCGTGTGAGGAACTCAGTGGCTACGGGGCAACGTAGATAGCGCGCTGGACATGCCAGCTGGCTAGCCAGCATAGGCGTAAAGCTAGCCGATCAGCCGTGGCTCTTGTGGTCCAGGGCGGCGTAGAAGTTGGCGCTTTGTTGCAGGTATTTCTGGGTGTAGGTGTTGGTGGAGGATTTCTTCTGGCTGATTTCCACGTTGGCACTGGCTGGCAGAACCACGCTGGCGGAAATGGCTGAGGCTGCGATCACGGAGAAGAGATTGAAGTTCATCGGTGTAACCCTCGGATTCAGTTGGCTTGCTTGCCCGTGTGGGCCGTGAAGCAAACTTACTCCCGAGGGTTGGCGGGAAAAAATTCTTTGCGGCAGTAGCCATTATCAGCGTCATTGATAGAAGCAGTCAGGCCCCGAACGACGGGGCCTGTGGCTTATTGACGCACCAGGAACTTGATGTCGCTGGGGGCTTCGAAGGGCAGTTTCTGCACCGTCTTGCCCAGGAAACCGGTCTTGGCGTCGCGTTCGATCACCACGATTTCATTGCTTTTCTGGTTGCCGATCAGCACGTAGCGGTTGCTCGGGTCCAGGCTGAACTCTCGGGGGTGATCGCCCTCCACGGAACGGCGCTGGATCTCCTTGAGCTGGCCATTGCTCTGATCGATGGCGAACACCAGCAACTGGTTGGCGGTGCCACGGTTGCTGACATAGAGGTACTGACCGTCCTTGGAGGCATGCAGGGCCGCAGCGGCCTTTTTCTCCCTGGAGCCGTTGGCCGCCAGATCCACCAGCTGACGCTGGGTCAGCTTGCCGTCCTGATAGTCGAAGACCGCCACCTGGGCGCTCATTTCCATGGTCAGGTAGGCATGTTTGCCATCGGCACTGAACAGCAAGTGACGCGGACCACTGCCCGCAGGCAACTGGACGAAGGCCGGGTCAGCCGGTACCAGCGGGTGCTCCGGATTGGCCTTGGGGTCATAGCGGTAGACAAAGATCTTGTCCGCCCCCAGGTCGTTGGCGAACACGAACCGGCCGTCCGGGGACGACACCGACGAATGCACGTGGGCCGACTGCTGGCGCTCGGGATCGACCCGGCTGGCCGGATGGCTGGTGAGTTGCACCACCGGCGACAGGTGACCGTCGGCGCTGACCGGCACCACTGCCAGGCTGCCGCCCGGGTCCACATCCACCGAATAGTTGCTGACGAACAGGTAGTTGCCGTCGGCGCTCAGGCTGGAGTGAGTGGGCTCGTTGCCCTGGCTCTGTACCTGGTTGATCAGGTTCAGTTGATGGGTCTTGGGCGCCAGGCTGTAGCTGCTGACCCGACCGATGGGGTCAACCTGCCCCGGGCTGTTTTCATTCACCGCGAAGACGAATTTCTGGTCCTTGGACAGGGTCAGCCAGGACGGGTTGGAGCTCTTCACCACTTGCAGCGGCTTGGCATCGATCTGCCCGGTACGCTCGTTGAAATGCAGGCGATACAGGCCCTGACTCTGCCCCTGGGTGTAGGAGCCCACCAGCAGTTCCTGGGTATCCGCCGGAGCGGCCTGGACCGCCATGGCGCCGACACTGCCGGCCATCAACAGCGGCCAGAAATTACGCATCTTCATGCTCACTCTCCTCTTCGTCACGGGCACTGAACGCGCTCATGCACACCAGGCGGTGCTCGCCGGAGTCACCGACCAGGGTCCAGCTCTGCAGCGCCTGATCAAAAGTCGCGGCCTGCACCTGGGCCAGGGTGAAGCTCCAGCGCTTGGCGGCGCGACCATCCATGCACTCGATCAGCAGGCGCTGCTCGTCGAGGGCGAAATCGAAGGCGTGCAGGCCGTCGATTTCCAGCATGTCGCAGGCTTCAAGGGCAGTGAGCAAGGTGTCGGTAGCAGCGGTCATAGCGATCAATCATCAATTGGAAAGGCGCAATGATAGCTGATTGGCGCAAGCGGGTTGGGCCAGCATTGCGCCGCGCAGGCGACTGTCCCAAGTACACCCTCCGCCGGGGCCGCCCGGTTCTTCAGCACCACCGGCTTTTCCCTCTGCACGCCGGGCATGAAAAAGCCGCACCCGAGGGTGCGGCTGGGTATTCACGCAACGGGATCAGTGAGCGAACAGCGAGTTGCCCTTCTGCCCCGCCAGCTTCTCCGGCTTGATCAGGAACCGCGCCAGGGCCGGCAGCAGCCACAGAGCGCCGAACATGTTCCACAGCAGCATGAAGGTCAGCATCAACCCCATGTCGGCCTGGAACTTGATCGCCGAGAAGATCCAGGTGCACACGCCGATGGCCAGGCACAGGCCGGTGAACAGCACCGCCTTACCGGTGGAGCGCAGGGTCTGGTAGTAGGCCTCCTGCAATGGCAGTCCGGCCCGCAGGAAGCTTTCCAGGCGGCTGTAGATATAGATGCCGTAGTCGACACCGATCCCCACCCCCAGCGCTACCACCGGCAAGGTCGCGACCTTGACGCCGATGCCCATGAAGGCCATCAGCGCGTTGCCCAGCACCGAAGTCAGCACCAGCGGCAGGACGATGCACAGGGTCGCCGCCCAGGAGCGGAAGGTGATCATGCACATGCCGGCCACACAGATGTACACCAGGATCAGGATGGTCAGCTCGGACTCCTTGATCACTTCGTTGGTGGCCGCCTCGATCCCGGCGTTACCGGCGGCGAGGATGAACTCCAGGCCGTCCTTGTTGTGTTCGGTGGCGAACTCCTGCACTGCATGTACCGCACGGTCCAGGGTCGCGGCCTTGTGGTCGTTGAGGAACACCAGCACCGGCGCCAGGGAGCAGTTGTTGTTGTACAGGCCGTCGGCCCGGGCGATGGAGTTGTTGAGCACGTCGGGGTTGCGCGACAGGGTTTCCCATTTCAGGTTGCCCTCGTTCATGCCCTTGATCATCTGCTTGGACACGGTCACCAGGGAGATCGCCGACTGCACGCCCTCGGTGTTCTGCATCTTCCACATCAGCTCGTCGATGGGGGCCATGGCTTCATAGCGCGAGCAGCCTTCGGACGCGGTCTTGACCATCACCACCAGCACGTCGGAGCTGGTGGAATAATTGCTGATGATGAAGTTGTTGTCCTTGTTGTAGCGCGAGTCGGGACGCAGCTCCGGTGCGCCCTGGTCGAGGTCGCCGATCTTCAGGTTCTGGCTGTACCAGAGGCCGCCGCCAAAGGCTACCAGGGCCAGGGCGATGGAGATCGGTGCCACTTTGGGACTGGCGAAGTTGGACAGCAGGCGCCAGAACGGATGCTCGCGGGACGCGTCCTTCTTGCTGCGCTCCACGGCGCGCTTGCTGATACCGACGTAGGAAATCGCTACCGGCAGCAGGATCAGGTTGGTGAACACGATCACCGCCACGCCGATGGAGGCACCGATGGCCAGCTCGCGGATCACCCCGATATCGATGATCAGCAAGGTGATGAAACCCACGGCGTCGGCGAGGATCGCGATCATCCCCGGCAGGAACAGTTGGCGGAAGGTACGCCGCGCCGCGGTCAGGGCGTTGTCGGCGTCACTGGACTGCAGGGCGATACCGTTGATCTTCTGCACCCCGTGGGAGATGCCGATGGCGAAGATCAGGAACGGCACCAGCATCGAATACGGGTCCAGGCCAAAGCCGAAGGCGTGCATCAGCCCCAACTGCCAGACCACCGCCACCAGGGTGGTGATCAGCACCGCGATGGTGCTGCGGATGCACCAGGTGAACCAGTACAGCAGCACCAGGGTGATGATGAAGGCCACGCCGAAGAACATCACCACCATGATCAGGCCATCGATCAGGTCGCCGACCTTCTTGGCGAAGCCGACAATGTGGATCTTCACATTGGGGTTCTGCGCCTCGAACTTGTCGCGGATCTTCTCTTCCAGCTGGTGGGAGAACTTCTGGTAGTCCAGGGCCAGCAGCTTGCCCTGGTCCTGAGGGTCCGGGTAGGACTCCAGCAACGGGATGTCGACGATGCTGGATTTGAAATCGTTGGCCACCAGACGCCCGACCTGGCCGGACTTGAGGACGTTGTTGCGCAACTTGTCGAGGCTTTCGGCAGAGCCGTTGTAGCTCTGGGGGATCACCTCGCCACCGGCGAAGCCTTCTTCGGTCACCTCGGTCCAGCGCACGCTGGGGCTCCACAGCGACTTGAGCCCGGAGCGATCGACGCCGGAGATGTAGAACACCTCGTCGTTGATCTGCCGCAGGGTCTCCATGTACTCCTGGGTGAAGATGTCGCCGTCGCGGGCCTCCACCGAGATGCGCACGGTATTGCCCAGGTTGGCCAGGTCGTTGCGGTGCTCCATCATCCGTTCGATGAACGGGTGCTTGAGCGGGATCATCTTTTCGAAACTGGTGGACGGGCGGATCAGGGTTGCTTGCCAGAACAGGAAAGCGCTGACCAAGAGGCAGATGAAGATCACTGCCGGGCGGTTGTTGAAAATCAGGCGTTCGAGAAAGTTCGCCTTGTCCTGGTGATGACTGCTCATGGAATTCCCCACCTTCTTATTATGTGCCCGGCTTATTTGCCGACTTCAGCGCCGGTTGCCGCAGAGACCCGTACCCCGCCCTGCCCGGCCAGGATCAGGTTGCCATTGCCGGCAGCGGCCACCGACGACAGCGAGATGCGGTCCTGGCGGTTGAACACGCTGAACGTCTGGCCGTGATCGCTGCTGCGGATCACGCTGCCGCCGTTGCCGACAATCACCAACGAGCCGTCATCGAGCAAGGTGGCACCGGACAGACCGAACTCCAGGGCGCCGCGGGCAGCGTTCAACTCCACCTGCTCCCAGGTGCTGCCGAAATCCGTGGAACGATAGAGATTGCCCCGCAGGCCGTAGACCAGCAGGGTCGCCGGCTGGCCGGTAGCGATCACGCCGAACAGCGAGCCTTCATAGGGGCCTTCGAGGCGCTCCCAGGTCTGCCCGTCATCGGTGGAGCGGAACATGCTGCCCTGCTCGCCGACGATGAACAACCCGGAACCCTTGACCTCGGCAATGGCGTTGAGGTGGAACTGGTCTTCGTTGTCCAGGCGGTCGCTGACATCCTCCCAGTGCTGGCCAGCGTCGGTGGTTTCCAGCAAGGCACCATAGGCACCGACGGCGAAGCCGCTGCGGGTGTCCTTGAACCACACATCGAGCAAGGGCGCTTCACGCTTGAGGTCCTGGAACTGCTGGCTCCAGGTGACGCCGCCATCGGTGCTGGCCAGGACCTGGGCATCATGCCCCACCGCCCAGCCGTGCTGGTCATCGACGAAATACACCGCGGTCAGCAACTGCCGGGTCGGCACCTTGGCCTGGACCCAGGATGCTCCCTGATCGTCGGAATAGAGAATGTGCCCGCGATCGCCCACCGCGACCAGGCGCTTGCCGGCGTGGACTACATCGAGCATCAGGCTTTTCGCCGCCTTGGGCGATTCGATGGAATAGACAGTATCCGCTGCGGTGGCAGCGGCCAGTACCGGTGTCGACAGCGTCACGACACCCAACAGCGAGAGCGCTGTAGCCAGCAATGCGAACGTGCGCAGTGCCGGCGGGCGGCCAACAACCACACCCATGACAGGCTCACTCATAGACCATTCCCCCATTATTATTGTCAGGTCACTTGACCTCTCAGGGCGCCTTCAGGGGTTTGCGATGCCTGGATCGATCGCGACGATCGTCCTGAAACCTGCAATCTAGAGCCCCTTCGGCTGCGGGCTATCCTATCGGGCTTTCGAAAGGTCTGACAATCAACGCCACGTTATCTTTTGTTAATCACCGCCCACAGCGAAGCCCCTGAATGCCCGGGCATTCGCTGGGCTGATCGATACTCGTATGCAGCGGGCCGTGAGTCGTTGAGACGGGTACGAAAACCTCGCCGATTTAGCTGAATGCCGCCGGCACACGACCAAAGACTGATCCAGGGCATAGGCCGCCGCTACCCGCCGTTGACTATGATGAGCGGCGTGGGTGGCGAGCCCGATGACCTTCAGGAGTGACGCATGATTGCCATACGCGAGGCGTGGAAGGCTGGCCTGCTCGGCCCCCGGCACTGGGGCCGCAATCTGGTGGCCGGGGTCATTGTCGGCGTGGTGGCGCTGCCCCTGGCCATGGCGTTTGCCATTGCCTCCGGGGTCAAGCCGGAACAGGGCATCTACACCGCCATCGTCGGTGGCCTGCTGGTGTCGCTGTTCGGCGGCAGCCGCTTGCAGATCGCCGGACCCACCGGGGCCTTTATCGTGATTCTCGCCGGGGTCACCGCCAAGTACGGAGTCGACGGCCTGCAACTGGCTACCATGATGGCCGGGATCATCCTGTTCCTGCTGGGCATCAGCCGCCTGGGCGCCTTGATCAAGTTCATTCCCGACCCGGTGATTCTCGGCTTCACCGCCGGGATCGGCGTGATCATCTGGGTCAGCCAGTGGAAAGACTTCTTTGGCCTGCCCGCCGTCCAGGGCGAACACTTCCACCAGAAGCTCTGGCACCTGCTGCAAGCCCTGCCCGACCTGCATCTGGCCACCACCTTGCTGGCCCTGCTCAGCCTGGCGCTGCTGTTGTGGGTACCGAAAATCCCGGCGCTCAAGCGCCTGCCGGCGCCGCTGGTGGCCATGATCCTGGCCACCGCCTTGCAGTCACTGTTCCAGTTCCAGGGCGTGGCCACCATCGGCAGTGCCTTTGGCGGTATTCCCCAGGGCTTGCCGACCCTGCAACTGCCCGACATCAGCCTGCCACGAATACTCGACCTGATAGGACCGGCCTTCGCCATCGCCATGCTCGGAGCCATCGAATCGCTGTTGTCGGCGGTGGTGGCCGACGGCATGGCCGGCACCCGCCATGACTCCAACCAGGAACTGATCGGCCAGGGCATCGCCAACCTGGCCACGCCGCTGTTTGGCGGGTTCGCCGCCACCGGCGCCATTGCCCGCACCGCCACCAACATCCGCAACGGCGGCAGCAGCCCGCTGGCCGGCATCACCCACGCCGTGGTGCTGGTGCTGATCATCCTGTTTCTTGCGCCACTGGCGGCGGATATCCCGTTATGCGCCCTGGCGGCGATCCTGTTCGTGGTGGCCTACAACATGAGTGAGCTGCACCACTTCAAGCGCATGGTGCAACGCGCGCCCCGGGCGGATGTGGCGATCCTGCTGTGTACCTTTGTGTTGACGGTGTTCAGTGATCTGGTGATCGCGGTGAACATCGGAGTGATCCTGGCGATGCTGCATTTCCTGCGGCGCATGGCCTCCTCGGTGGAGGTGCAGCAGGTGGTGGGAGAGGATCTGGAAAACGAACTGCGCGACAAAGGGCGCGGGCACCTGCCACCGGGGGTGCTGATCTACACCATCGAAGGACCGTTGTTCTTTGGCGCGGCAGAAACCTTTGAACGGGCCCTGGCCCAGACCCACAGCGATCCGAGGCTGCTGATCATCCGCCTCAAGCATGTGCCGTTCATGGATATCACTGGGCTGCAGACCCTGGAGGAAGTGATTGGCCAGCTGCACAAGCGTGGGATCGTGGTGAAACTGTGCGAAGCCAACCTGAAGGTTCACGCCAAGCTTGAGCGAGTGGGCATCCTGCACGCCATTGGCGCGCAGAACTATCACCGCGACTTGAGCGAAGCGTTACAGAGCGAAATCCCCCCCGCCCCCACACCACCGCCGTTCTCGTAGGGGCTGGTTTGCCAGCGAAGGCGATGCCAGGGGCGGTGCAAGGCTTGAGGGCCTCTTCGCCGGCAAGCCGGCTCCTACACGGGGTGTGCGGTAGCTTGAGCCACCGTAGAGCTGGCTTGCCAGCGAAGGCGATGCCGGGGCGGTACAAGGCTTGAGGGCCGCTTCGCCGGCAAGCCGGCTCCTACGAGGGGGCGGTGCTTGGGTCACCGTAGGAGCTGGCTTGCCAGCGAAGGCGATGCCGGGGGCGATACAAGCCTCAGGCGAGGCTTTTGCTCACCACTTCAAAGACATCGCTGGAGAGCTCGCCGGAGGCGCGGATGCGCTCCAGTTCGCCTTTCATCAACGCCTGGCGGGCGCTGTCGTATTTGCGCCAGCGAGTCAGCGGCGCCAGTTGCCGCGAGGCAATCTGCGGGTTGAAGCCGTTGAGCTGGATCACCAGATCCGCCAGGAAGCGATAACCCGAGCCGTCGGCCGCGTGGAAGTTGATCAGGTTCTGCCCGGCAAACGCCCCCACCAATGCCCGCACCTTGTTCGGGTTCTTGAGGTTGAACGCCGGGTGCTGCATCAGCGCCTGGACCCGCGCCAGACCGCCCGGCAACGGACTGCCGGCCTGGACGCTGAACCACTGGTCCATGACCAGGGCATTGTCCTTGAAGTTCTCGGCGAACACTGCCAGGGCCTGGGCCTTCTCGGCCTCGAACGGCGAGTTGACCAGGACCGCCAGGGCGGTGAGACGCTCGGTCATGTTGTCGGCGCTGTCGAACTGTTCGATGGCCACCGCCAGCACTTCGGGCTTGCGGGTCAACATCAGGTACGACAGGGCAATGTTCTGCAACGCACGACGGGCGAAGTGCTCGGACTCGGCCACATAGGCCGTGGCCTTGGACACTGCCCGGTTGGCCTGATAACGCTTCCATAGCGCGTCAAACAGGCTGTCAGCCAGTTGCTGACGGGCAAACTCGCGAGCCGCGTGGATCGCCTCGACATCCGCCACTTCGCTGATTTCGGTCAGATAGGCCTCGCCCGGCAGGGACAGCATCTCCGCGACCATGGCCTGGTCCAGGCTGTCATCCGCCAGCACGGTGCCCAGGGCGGTCACCAGACGTTCGTCCATCACCAGTGCCTGACCCTGCTGATGCTGGGCGATCAGTTCTTGCAACACTTGCACGGCCAACTGCTGACCGGCGTCCCAACGGTTGAAACCGTCGCTGTCGTGCTGCATGAGGAACATCAGTTGATCGCGGTTGTAAGGGAAGCTCAGCTTCACCGGCGCCGAGAAGCCCCGCAGCAGCGACGGCAGCGGGTGTTCAGCAATATCGACAAAGGTGAAGGTCTGCTCGGCCTCGGTCACCGAGATCACCCGGGAAGTCCCCTGGGCGGCGCTTTCGCCGGACAGGCGCAAGGCGATGCCTGCCCCTTTGGAGTCCAGCAGGCCCAGTTCCACCGGGATCACGAACGGCAGTTTTTCCACCTTGTCCGGGGTTTGCGGGCAGCTCTGGCGGAAGGTCAGGCTGTAGGTCTTGGCGGCGGCGTCGTAGGACTCGCTCACCGCCAGCCGTGGCGTACCGGCCTGGCTGTACCAGCGCTTGAACTGGGTCAGATCGACGCCATTGGCGTCTTCCATGGCCTTGACGAAGTCGTCGCAGGTCACGGCCTGACCGTCATGGCGCTCGAAGTACAGGTCGCTGCCCTTACGGAAGCCGGCAGCCCCGAGCAAAGTGTGGATCATGCCCACCACTTCCGAGCCCTTTTCGTACACGGTCAGGGTGTAGAAGTTGGAAATCTCGATAAAGCTTTCCGGGCGCACGGCATGGGCCATGGGGCCGGCGTCTTCGGCGAACTGGTGGGTCCGCAGGTAGGCCACGTCCTGAATGCGCTTGACGGTGCGCGAGTTCATGTCCGAGGAGAAACCGGCATCGCGGAACACTGTGAAACCTTCCTTGAGCGACAGCTGGAACCAGTCGCGGCAGGTCACGCGGTTGCCCGACCAGTTGTGGAAGTATTCGTGGGCGACAATGGCCTCGACCCGCTGGTGGGCGGCGTCGGTGGCGGTTTCGGCGCGGGCCAGCACGGCGCTGGAGTTGAAGATGTTCAGGCCCTTGTTTTCCATGGCGCCCATGTTGAAGTCGTTCACCGCGACGATCATGAAGATGTCCAGGTCGTACTCGCGGCCGTAGGTTTCTTCGTCCCAGCGCATGGACTTCTTCAGGCTGTTCATGGCGTGCTGGCACTTGTCGATGTTTTCCGGCTCGACATAGATACGCAGCGCCACATCGCGGCCGCTCTGGGTGCGGAAGCTGTCTTCGACGCACCACAGGTCACCGGCCACCAGGGCGAACAGGTAGGCCGGCTTCATGAACGGGTCTTCCCAGGTCGCCCAGTGCCGGCCGTCTTCACCGGGGCCGCTGGCGATCGGGTTACCGTTGGAGAGCAATACCGGATAGCTGTGCTGCTCGGCCACCACGGTGGTGGTGAACTTGCTCATCACATCCGGGCGATCGAGGTAATAGGTGATCTTGCGAAAGCCTTCGGCCTCGCACTGGGTGCAGAACATGCCGCTGGACTTGTACAGGCCTTCCAGGGCGGTGTTGCTTTCCGGGTGGATCTTCACACTGGTATCCAGGGTGAAGCTGGCACTGGTGGGGTGCAGGGTCAGGTGGCTGTCGTCGAGCTGGTAGTCATCAGCACTCAGTTGCTGATCGGCGAGGCTCACCGACAGCAGTTCCAGCTGCTGGCCATCCAGCACCAGCGGTGGCAGCCCGGCGCCACGAGCCGGATTGCGCCGCATCACCAGCTGCGCATGGACCAGGCTGTGGTCCTCGAACAACTCGAAGGTCAGGTGGGTCTCGTCGATCAGGTACTCGGGGGCCTGATAGTCCTTCAGGTAGATCATCTTCGGTTGATCGGTGCGCATGACGAATTCCTTCTACTGATGCACGGCGAGCTGGTAGGCCGTGTACTTACGAATGTTGATCACGCCGGTGTCGAAGATCAGGTACTGGCCCTTGATCCCCAGCAGCGTGCCTTCGGCAATCGGGTTCTTGTCCAGGTTGAAGCTGACGATCTTGGCCGGGTACTGCTCGACCGGATAACGCATCTCCAGAGGCTCGATATCACGCACCGGCTGGATGGCCTGCAGGCCAAAACGTTCCTGCAGGGCCAGCAGGCCCTCGGCGCAGGATTCGAACAGTTGCTCGCGCACCTGGACCAGGTCCACCGCCACCGCATCGCCCTTGAGCAAGGCGCGCCAGTTGGTCTTGTCGGCCACCTGGGAACGGAACAGGTCCTCGACGAAGCCCGATTGCTGGCGGGTCGCCACGCGCATGATTGGCAGCGCCTGGCTGGCGCCCTGGTCAAGCCAGCGGGTGGGCAACTGGGTGGCACGGGTGATGCCGACCTTGATCCCCGAGGAGTTGGCCAAATAGACCACATGATCGGTCATGCAGAACTGCTCGCCCCAGGACGGCTCGCGGCAGGTGCCGGCGTCGTAGTGGCAGCGTTCCGGACTCATGATGCAGATATCGCACTGGGCCAGCTTGGTCATGCAGGGATAGCAGTAGCCTTGGCTGAAACTGGTCTTGGTCTTGCGTCCGCAGTGGGTGCAGTGGATCGCCCCCAGGTATTCCAGGCGCACCTGGGTGCCGATCATGGGATTGACCGGCACCTCGGTGTCACCCAGGCGAAAAGCGTACTGAACATTCGGCCCGTCCAGGCGTGCCGACATTTTGCTGATGGAACCGCGGCCAATCTCGATCAATGGATGGCATCCGACTTGAACAGGATGTTCGGCACAGGCGCCGACTTCGAGGCGCATTCCTGCGGGCCCATGTAGCCGGTACGTTGTTCCTCGGGCAGGTTGTGCATTTCCCAGGCGATCATCGCCTGCAGGGACAGTTCGCGCTGCTCGGCGGTGAGCTTGCGGCCATCGGACCATTTGCCGATCTCTACCGCCAGTTTCAGGCTCTGGTAGATCTCGGGGGTGATGTTTTCGATCATTTCGACAAAGGACGACATACAAGACTCCAGCATTTAAAGGGTCAGTTTACGGCGACTGTACAAGCCGCCCAACAAGCCGGTGAGGCAACCGACGAGCAACCCGCCGACGTGGGCGGCGTTGGCGATTTCGCCGAAACCGATCATCGACACCAGCCCGGACAGGCACAGCAGCAGCCACACCAGCATCATCACCAGCACGCCCCGAGGCAGGCGGTAGATGGGGTTGGGGGACAATAATTGGTAGATCCAGCAATGCCCGAGCAGACCGTAGAGCACCCCGGACAGGCCGCCGAACAGGGTCGGGCCACTGAAATAGTATTGGGCGTAGTTGGACACCAGGCTGAACAGCAGGGTCAAGCCCAGCAGGTTGATGCTGCCCTGGCGCAACTCGATGCGCCGCCCCAGTTCCCAGTACCACATGCCGTTCATGGCGATATGCAGGATGCCGAAGTGGATCAGCATCGGTGTCACCAGGCGCCACCACTGCCCCGCCGCCAGGCTGTCGGCCAGGGAGCTGAACTGGATGTAGTCGCCGACCACGCGGAACTCGAGGAAGGTGAACCAGCTCAGGGTTTGCAGGTTGTCCCCCAGCAGGGTGATGCCGCACACCGCCAGGCTCAGCAGCAGGATCAGCGCGGTAATCGGGCTGCGGCGCAACTGTTGCCCCAGACCGACGCGGGCCGGGGTCGCAGGTTGCGGGATGTCCAGTTGCTGTTCGGGATCGCCCTGGGGAAAGCGCTGGTACAGGCCCCGCACATCCTCACTGATGGATTCCGGCACCCAGAGCACCTGCTCGCCGGCCTCTTCACTGACCCGGTGGGGCACCTGCATCCGTTGCAGCAGCTTGACGAAACCACTCAGATCCGTGGCCAGGGGCAGACGCAAAACCGCTACCGCGCTCATCGCAATACCTCGGGGCGCTCGACGTCGACCCAGACAAATTTATTCGGGTCCAGGCGGGTTTCCTGGTCCAGCCGATACGCGGCGAGCTTGCCGTAGAGCACCGCACTGTAATCCAGGCACGCCAGGTTGGGCCGGATCGGCGCCGGCTTGCCGCTGCGCCAGTAGTGGCCGACGAACAACATCGGTTCGTCGGCGCCGTAGCGCAGCAGGCTGTTTTTCTCGGCCGGGGACAACGGCGTGCGCGCCACCGGATCGGGCAAGGCATCGGGCTGAAAGACGATGTCGCCGTAGGTCTGCGGGTCGTCTTCCCAGAACTTGGTGCGGAAGAACGCCCGGGTCAGGCCGTCGCCGCTGGTCATGGTCAGGCCATGGGGCAAACGCATGTCCGTGCCCCGCAGCAGGCGATCGAAAGCCGTGCTGGCAAAACTGTCGGGCAGCGCCGAAGCCTGGAGGAAGGCTCGATCGATGCAACCGTCCGGATACTGCTGGCGCAGGGGCGCGATCAGGCCGGCATCCCAGCAAGCGTGCACCACACGGAAACGGCCGGCGTCGACGAACAGCGGCAGTTCATAGAACCACTCGAGGAAGTCGTGCCAGTCGCCGGGGTGCTGTTCGAACTGGGTCAGGGTTTCGTGGATCAGCCGGGCATGGCGCGGGGTATGTTCGCGCACGAACTGCTTGCCACTGCCAGCCGCCGCCGGGGTGCTCCAGCCCAGGGCGTTGAACTCATGGTTGCCCATGATGCACAACGCCTGGCCGGCCACGACCATGTCGTGGACGATATGCAGGGATTCACGGATTCGCGGGCCGCGGTCGATGATGTCGCCGAGGAACACGGCCATGCGCGACGGGTGCCGCCAGACGCCGCCCTGCTTGTGATAACCGAGCCGATCCAGCAAGTGCTCCAGGGTCAGGGCGCAACCGTGCACGTCACCGATCAGGTCGTAGCTACGCGCGGGATCGAGCATCAGTCGCCTCCACCACCCAGTCGGCTGCCCCAGCCGAGTTTGGTCCGGCAGACCTCGTAGTAGTTGTGGTCCAGCGGATGGATCAGGCGCAGTTTCTGCGCCTTCTTGCTGACCGTGATGGTGTCGCCCGGGGCACAGGTGAAGTGGTTCTGCCCGTCACAGGAGACTTGCGGATAGATCTGCATATCTTTGGACACGACGATTTTCAGCTCACTATTGCCATCGACCACGATCGGCCTTCCAGACAAGGTATGGGGGTACATCGGCACAATCACAATGGCATCGAGCTTGGGATGCATGATCGGTCCGCCGGCGGACAGCGCATAGGCCGTGGAACCGGTGGGCGTGGCGACGATCAGGCCGTCGGCCTTCTGGCTGCAGACGAACTGGCCGTCGATGTAGATCTCGAACTCGATCATCCGCGTCGACTTGCCCGGGTGCAGCACCACGTCGTTCAGCGCGTCGCCCTGACCGATGGCCTCGGCATGGCGCCGGACTTCGGCCTGCAGCAGGAAGCGGTTTTCCACCAGGTAGTGGCCGTCGAGCACCTCGGCGACCTTGACTTCCAGCTCATCGGGGCGGATGTCGGTGAGAAAGCCCAGACTGCCGCGGTTGATCCCCAGCACCGGAATATTGTGCCGGGCCAGGGCCCGCGCGGCGCCCAGCAGGCTACCGTCGCCGCCCACCACGATCACCATGTCGCAGACCTCGCCCAGCAGCTTGCGCGAGGAGGTCTGCAGACCGTGGCCCGGCAGGACTTCGGCGATGGTGTCTTCAAGGATCACGTGCAGGTGGCGCGCCAGCAGAAACTTCTTCAGTCGGCGAACTGTGTCCAGCACCTGGGAACTGCCCAGGCGACCGATAATGCCGATATTGCGAAACTGCTCCATGGGGCTCCTGCGGAATTCGGGTACGGGCGAAACGGAGGATTATGGGCGAAACCCGGCGTTAGACAAAATCCTTTCAGCCACGGGCGCTTGGGAGCAGCCGACGCAACTGCGAGTGGCACGCATTTATCGCGAACGGCACAGGTTTGCGTCTATGCTCGCAAGATGCTCCTGTTCCCGGATTTGCTCAGCCTCCCCCGCCAGTTGCGTCAACCTGAAGTCCGCGACCTCGCCTGGGTCATCCTCGCGCCGCCGATGCTCAGCCAGACGCCCTGGCCACAGCGCCACCCCCTGGCCGGCAGCGACTGGGTGCAGGCGCCGCAACTGCTGGCCCACTGGCTGCGATGCCAGGATCTGGACAGCCGCGCCTTGCGCCATTGGCTGACTCAGGGTCGGACCCGGCGCCTGGGCCTGTACTACGAACGCCTCTGGCAATTTGCCGTGCGGCATGCGCCGGGAGTGGAGCTGCTGGCAGCCAATCTGCCGATCCGCCGTGAGGGACACACCCTCGGTGAACTGGACATGCTGCTGCGCGACCGCGAAGGCGTGCATCACCTTGAACTGGCGATCAAGCTGTACCTGGGCCCGCAGCACGGCGACGGCAGCGACAGCGCACAATGGCTTGGCCCGGGCTGCCACGACCGCCTGGACCGCAAGCTGGCGCACCTGGACGAGCACCAACTGCCGATTTCCGCCCGGGCCGAAAGCCGCGAAGCCCTGGCAGCGCTGGATATCCAGCAGTTCAGCGCCCACCTGTGGCTGGGGGGCTACCTGCTTTATCCCTGGCCGGGCCACGCCGAACCGCCCCAAGGCGCTCACCCACAACACCTGCAGGGGCGCTGGCTGCATCAGCGCGACTGGCCCGCCTTCATCGCCCAGAGCGCACTCGGACGCTGGCAGCCCCTGCCCCGCCACGCCTGGCTGGCGCCCGCCCACTACTCGGTGGAGCAGGCCTGGACCGCCGTGCAATTGCAGCAATGGCTGGCGGAGCTTGATCCCCAGGCACCGGCGCAGTTGCTGGTGCGGCTCGAGGAAACCCCTGAAGGTGGCTGGGAAGAAGTCGAGCGGCTGTTTCTGGTGGCCGATCTCTGGCCCCATGTCCCCGCGCAGCAGCCCTGACAAGCTACGGTAGGAGCTGGCTTGCCAGCGAAGGCGATGCCGGGGGCGGCACAAGGCGTGAAGGCCTCTTCGCCGGCAAGCCGGCTCCTACATCAGAGACAGGCGCAGCGCCAACGCCGCCAGGGTGACCAGCAGCACTGGCAGTGTCAGCACGATGCCGACCCGGAAGTAATACCCCCAGCCGATATGAATGCCCTTGCGCTCCAGCACATGCAGCCAGAGCAAGGTTGCCAGGCTGCCGATGGGGGTGATCTTCGGTCCCAGGTCGCTGCCGATCACATTGGCGTAGATCATCGCCTCCTTGACCACCCCCGTGGCCTGGCTGGCATCGATGGACAAGGCAGCGATCAGCACCGTGGGCAAATTGTTCATCACCGACGACAGCCCCGCCGTGAGCAATCCGGTGCCCAGCGCCGCCCCCCAGACCCCGCCAGCGGCAAAGCCGTCGAGCCATCCTGCCAAGTGTCCGGTCAGCCCGGCATTACGCAAGCCATAAACCACCAGATACATGCCCAGGGAGAAAATCACGATCTGCCACGGTGCCTCCTTGAGCACCTTGCGGGTGGAAATCCGCTGTCCGCGAGCCGCAATCACCAGCAGCAAGGTCGCACAGACGGCAGAAATGGCGCTGATGGGAATCCCCAGAGGCTCCAGGGCAAAACAGCCCAGCAGCAGGATCAGCAGCACCCACCAGCCGGCGATGAAGGTTGCCCGGTCATGGATGGCGCTGTCGGGTTCGGCCAATTGATGCGGATCGTATTGTTCGGGGATGTCCCGGCGAAAAAACCACAGCAGCACCGCGAGGGTCGCGGCGACGCTCACCAGATTGACCGGCAGCATCACCGCCGCATACCGGTTGAAACCTATCTTGAAAAAATCCGCCGAGACGATGTTCACCAGGTTCGACACCACCAGCGGCAAGCTCGCGGTGTCGGCGATGAATCCGGCACCCATGACGAAAGCCAGAGTGGTGGCGGCAGAAAAGCGCAAGGCCAGAAGCATGGAGATGACGATGGGCGTGAGGATCAGCGCCGCGCCGTCGTTAGCGAACAGTGCCGACACCAGGGCTCCCAGCAGCACCATGAAGGCAAACAGGCGTCGCCCCCTGCCCCGGCCCCAGCGCGCCACATGCAGGGCCGCCCAGGCGAAGAATCCGGCTTCATCCAGCAGCAGGCTGATGATGATCAGCGCGACGAAGGTGCCGGTAGCGTTCCAGATGATCTGCCACACCACCGGGATATCGGCCAGTTGCACCACGCCGCAGAGCAGCGCCAGGAGCGCGCCGAACATCGCACTCCAGCCGACGCCCAGGCCTTTGGGCTGCCAGATCACCAGGGTAATGGTCAGCAAGAAAATCGATACTGCAATCAACATGAGCGCGGTTCTTGATTATGCAGGAGCCGGCTTGCCGGCGAAGGCGCCCCACAGGGCGCCACCAGACTCAAGGGCCTGTTCGCCGGCAAGCCGGCTCCTACGACAGCTGGGGGATGTTGGGGTGTCAGGCTTTCTTGTGCTGCTCGACCCATTGGCCGTAGGCCGTGATGAAGTTCTGCAGGAACGGCCGGGTAGCGTCCGACAGTTTGCCCGCTTCGTCGAATGCCGAGCCGGCACCGCCCAGGTAAGCTTCAGGCTGCTGCATGCACGGCACATTGAGGAACACCAGAGACTGGCGCAGATGGTGGTTGGCACCGAAGCCGCCGATGGCCCCCGGGGAAACGCTGATCACCGCTCCCGGCTTGCCGCTCCAGGCACTTTTGCCATAGGGACGCGAACCGACGTCAATGGCGTTCTTCAGGGCTGCCGGTACCGAGCGGTTGTATTCCGGAGTGACGAACAGTACGGCATCGGCAGCGCCGATCTGCTCGCGAAAGCGGGTGTAGGCCGCAGGAGGCGTCACGTCGATGTCTTCGTTGTACAGCGCCAGATCGCCAATCTCGACGATGCTCAACTGCAGGTTCGCCGGCGCCAGCTCGGCCAGCGCCAGGGCCACCTTGCGATTCAGGGATTGTTTTCTCAGACTGCCGACCAGCACTGCGACTTTGTAGACATTGCTCATTGCATTCCAACCCTTGGCTTGAAGAAGGTGTTAGTTATAGATGAGCCTGGGGGTCGCCTGCTACCCCACACCCGCCATTTCCCGGCATAACCTGCGGGACCTGAGGCGCCGTCTGCCGCGACGGCGGATTATTTTTTCCGGCCAGCAAAACTTACCTTGCACACGTCGGGTCTACAGCACCGAATTTGCGTGTTTTATCTCCAGAGGCTCTAAAGATGGCTGCAGTACTTGTCGGACAATTCCATGCAAGAGATGCCGAGGGACGGGTGTACTCAGTGCACGAGTTCCAGGAATCCATGCCCGCAGAGGGCGACCTGGCCAGCTCGGAGCCCGTTACCACCTACCGCCTGGCCATTGGCGACCGGGTCAAGAAACTCGATGACAATCAGTTCCTGCTGGTGCAATCGGACGTCACCATCGTGCGGGAGCCGGAAACCTATGTAAGTGAGTGATCATGCCCGCCGGCCCGGACTTGGGGTAGGATTCAACGCTTGACTCCCTAACCGGCTGGACATGGACTTCAAGCATGCGTTTACGTCATATCGAAGTGATTCAGGCGCTCCTGCAAACCGCCCACCTGGGCACCGCCGCCGAACTGCTGCAACTCTCGGTGGCTGAAGTCGAGGCCTTGCTGCGCGATGCCGAAAGCCAGTTGGGGTTCATGCTGTTCGCCAGTGTTCGCGGGCGCTTGCAGGCCACCCGCGAAGCCCGGGAACTGCAACCGGCAATCAACCGGGTGTACGACGCTTTCGAGCCGGTACAACGCCTGGCCGACAGCCTGAGGTTTCATCAGGCTCCACCTTTGCGCATCGTCGGCACGCCCCCTCTGGTCCAGCAACTGTTGCCCCAGTGCATCGCGGCCCTGCGCCGGCGCTTCGCCGATACGCCCTGCAGCCTCCTCAGTCAAAGCACCCGCGACATGGTCCGCAGCCTGCTGCTGCACGACTGTGACCTGGGCCTGAGCCTGCATGACCCCGAACACCCGGACATCCACAGCCAGGCCCTGGCTCAGGGCAAGCTGTTCCTGCTGGCGCCCCATGGCTGGCTGCAACCCAAACAGAAGTACGTGGCCCTGCAGGAACTGGCCGGCCAGGCCATGGTTGGCCTGGAGGGCCAGGACCCGCTGAGCGTGATACTTGCCAGCAAGCTGCAGAATCTGCGGCCAAGCCCGGTGATCCAGACCCGGGTACAGACCTATCAGATGATGCGCAGCCTGGTGGAAGCCGGTGAAGGCCTGGCCATCGTCGACCCTTTCACAGCCGTGGGCGCCCGTAGCGCCGGGCTCGATGCCTGCCCCTTATCGCCCCCCATCAGTGTCACGCTGTACGCCTTGCGCCGCAGTGCCGGCGAGGTCTCGCCCCTGCTCAGCGCCCTGCTGGAACTGCTGACTGAACAGGCCGAGGCGCTGCTGGCCGGCTAGGACCGTTACCCCTGAGGCTCATCGGCAAACAGCCGGTACCAGAAGATCGCCACTTCGCAAGTGTTCGGATCGATGCCGCGATAACGCAGGTGATCCACCCCGCCCACCACGTAGCCGCAGCGCTCATACAGGCGACAGGCCCCAAGATTGTTGTTCTGGGTTTCCAGCATCACCCCCGGCAACTGCTTCTTGCGACTCCAGAACTGCGCCACCTCCAGCAGCGCCTTGGCGACGCCATGCCGTCGGGCCGGCGCATGCACCGCCAACTCGTCGATATGCCCGTAGCCGTTCCAATTGGTGCTGACCACCACATGCCCCACGGGCTGGTCGTCAAGGTAGGCCATGAAAATTTCGCTGTCCGCGGCGTTGCGGTAACTGCTGAACTCTTCGGGATCGATGCCGTAGCACTTGCGGTAAGGCACTATCCTGCGCAGCGGCCAGTCCGCCACCGGCATGCCCCGCCCGGCCTCGGCGTAGGCGCTGACTTCGAAGCTGAAGTCGCTGCCCCAGATGTAGGCGGCGAAACCCTCGTCGGCCACACGGATCGCCAGCCCCGGATACTTGGGATTCACAACAGGCTGCATAGCGGGAAAACTCCTCATGCCTTGACGCAATCGACGGTGTACTGCCGTCCATTGCCCTGATCGTCATGCTGCAGGCCATGCACATCGGCGACGAACCCTGGGAAACTGCTGTCGAAGGCTCGGGCAAAGGCCAGGTAGTCGATGATCGAACGGGTCGACTCGGTGAACCGCTCACCGGGCATGATCAGCGGGATGCCCGGCGGGTATGGCACCAGCATCACCGCCGCGATACGCCCCTGCAGTTGATCGATGGACACCGCCTCCACTTCACCGCGCACCAGATGGTCATAGGCGTCGGCGGGCTTCATCGCCACCTCCGGCAGCACCGTGTACATGCGTTTGAGGTGCTTGGCCGTGGCGTTGCTGCGGTAGCAGGCGTGCAACTGGTCGCACAGATCCTGCAACCCCATGCCCTGATAGCGCTGCGGGTCCTGCCCGGCCACGCTGGGCAGGCAGCTGGCCAGACTGACATTGGCGTCGTAGTTGCGCTTGAACTCCAGGAGTTCGGTGAGCAGCGTGCTCCACTTGCCCTTGGTGATGCCCATGGAGAACAGCACCAGGAACGAATAGAGCCCGGTCTTTTCCACCACCAGTCCGCGCTCCCAGAGGAACTTGCTGACCACCGCAGCGGGAATCCCGTGTTCGCTCAAGGCCCCGCCGGCGGTCAGACCAGGCATTACCAGGGTCACCTTGATCGGATCGAGCAGCACATAATCATCGGTGACTCCGGTAAAACCGTGCCACTCGCCTTCCGGCTCAAGCAACCAGTCACCGGTGCGCACCTGATCGATGCCTTCAACCCGCTCCGGCTGCCAAATCGAGAACCACCAGTCATCGGCGGCAATGTTCTGCCGCAGATTGGCCAGGGCCCGGCGAAAGCTCAGGGCCTCATCGAACATCTCCTGCAACAGCGAACGTCCCGCCGGCCCTTCCATCATCGCCGAGGCCACATCCAGGGACGCGATGATGCTGTACTGGGGCGACGTCGAGATATGCATCATGAAGGCTTCGTTGAAGCGGTCCCGATCCAGTTGCCGGGCGCCGCCGTCCTGCACATGGATCATCGACGCCTGGCTGAAAGCCGCCAACAGCTTGTGGGTGGAGTGGGTGGTGAACACCAGCGGACTGTCAGCGGAGCGCGAGGTGCCCATGCCGTAGCGCCCGGCGAAGAATTCGTGGAAGGCCGCATAGGCATACCAGGCCTCGTCGAAATGCAGCACCTCGACGCTGTTGCCCAGGCTTTGCTTGATCAGCTCGGCGTTGTAGCAGAGCCCGTCATAGGTGGAGTTGGTGACCACCGCCAGCTTGACCTTGGGTGGCCGACCGCGGGTCAGCGGGCTGGCGTCGATCTTGGCCTGGATCGACTCGGGGCTGAACTCGCTCAAGGGAATCGGCCCGATGATCCCCAGTTCATTGCGTTCGGGACACAGGTACAAGGGGATGGCCCCGGTCATGATGATCGAGTGCAGCACCGACTTGTGACAGTTGCGATCCACCAGCACCAGGTCATCGCGCCCCACCATGGAATGCCAGACAATCTTGTTGGCGGTGGAGGTGCCATTGATCACGAAGAAGGTGTGGTCGGCGCCGAAATTGCGCGCCGCCCGGGCCTCGGCTTCCGCCAGGGGCCCGGTGTGGTCCAGCAGCGAGCCCAGCTCCGGCACGGACACCGAGAGGTCCGAACGCAAAGTGTTCTCTCCGAAGAACTGGTGGAACGCCTGACCCACCGGGCTCTTGCGATAGGCCACGCCACCGCCGTGCCCCGGGGTGTGCCAGGAATAGTTGGAGTCGGCGGTGTGCTGCACCAGGGCCTTGAAGAAGGGTGGCAGCAGGCCGTCGAGATAATTGCGCGCGGCCCGGGCCACTTGCCGGGCCAGGAAGGGCACCGTGTCCTCGAACAGGTAGAGAATGCCTCGTAGCTGATTGAGTTCGCTCATGGCATCGGCGGGGGCGTTTTCCAGGGTCATCTGCTCCCCCAGGGCGAAGATCGGCAACAAGGGCGCGCGCACCCGGGCCAGGCGGATCAGCTCCACCATGTTTTGCAGAAGATGGGTGTTTTCCCCAGCGCCCTCGGCAGCGATCAGCATGCAAGCGAGGCCGTGATGGGTCGAGGCCACTAGCCGCCCCTCGGCGTAGTTGACTGCGGAAAAGATGCTGAATCCATCCTTTTCCAGCTCCCGGGCAATGCCCCGCACCCGGTCTCCCGCCACCGTGTCGGCCTTGATATCGCGGTGCACGATCAGGATCGGAAACTGCAGGTCTTTATACATGGGGCAGGCTGTCCTGAGACGGCGGATGGGTCCCGCCAATGGACTCAGGGTAGAAGCTCCTGACGCTTCGTGTCATCCCAGGCAGGGGCACGGTGTAACAAAACGTCGCACTGGAACAATTGGCCCCTGGCTGCAGCGCAACAGCCTGCAGCGGAGGCCAGGGGTGCGGGGTTTACTGCTGGGCTTCGAGCAATTGGGTCCACAGTGCCGGGCCGCCGGCAGACTTGGCGATGATCTCCAGGCGCGTCTGGTGCTCGGCCAACTCGGCTTCGCTGGCCTGGATGATCCGCCCCCGCGGACGATCGGCCGGCAAGCGGCGGATCTCCGAGGCCCGGCCGGCACCCTCGCCAGAACCGTTGCCATCCGAGGCGTTGCCCGCCAGGGACAGGCTGGTCTGGCCACCGGTCATGGTCAGGTAGACGTCGGCCAGGATCTCCGAGTCGAGCAAGGCGCCGTGCAATTCACGGCCGGAGTTGTCGACACCGTAGCGTTTGCACAGGGCGTCGAGGCTGTTGCGCTGCCCCGGGTGCCGCTCACGGGCCATCATCAGGGTGTCGAGGATGGTGCAGTGCTGGGTGATGTCGGCCCGCTCGTGCTGACCCATCAAGGCGAATTCGTTGTTGATGAAGCCAACGTCGAACGCCGCGTTGTGGATGATCAGCTGCGCGCCCTGGATAAAGTCGAAGAACTCGTCGGCGACTTCGGCGAAACGCGGCTTGCCCACCAGGAATTCGTTGGTGATGCCGTGGACGCCGATGGCGCCTTCATCGCTCTCGCGATCCGGTTGCAGGTAAACGTGGAAGTGCCGCCCGGTCAGGCGCCGACCGATCAACTCGACGCAACCGATTTCAATGATCCGGTGACCGTCGGTCACCGGCATACCGGTGGTTTCGGTATCGAGTACAACAGATCTGTTGGCCATCAGTGGTCCGTTCTCAATCTGGCAAAGGGTGGGATTTTAGCATGCCCAACCCATGGACTGTGCGCGCACCGGTCATGTCGCTGCCACGCACTTTTTAACAGTTGTTTGCAAAGCTCATGAGGATCGCCCAGGGGCCGGCTGCTAGGGTGCCGCCTTCTTTCTTCTGGACGCGCTGCCTCATGTCGACTGGTCTTCGCCGCCTGCAATGCCTGCTGTGTATCGCCCTGTTCAGCAGCGCCAGCCACGCCACCGGCCTGGTGATCAGCACCGATCTGAGCATGAGCGGCCTGCTGACCAGCAGCGAGCGGACAGCGAAAATCAGTAGTTCCTTCAAGGACGACAAACTGGTGCTGGAGGCCCGCAGCGATGCCGCGACCTTTGTCGCCAGCGACGGGGCAATTCACGGCGCGCGCCTGACATCGGCGCTACAGCGGATCCGCCAGGTGCTGCACAACCCGCCCTACAGCGACACCCAACTGGCTGCGGCGATCCTCACCCTGTAACGCCGTCAGCCCTTGTAGCCGCGGACCTCGTCCACACCACGGTTGGCCAACTGGTCGGCACGCTCGTTGCCGTGATGGCCGGTGTGACCGCGCACCCATTTCCAGCTCACGTTGTGGCGGTTGACCTGTTCATCCAGTTGCTGCCACAGGTCGGCGTTCTTCACCGGCTCCTTGGCCGCGGTCTTCCAGCCGCGCTTCTTCCAGTTGGCCATCCACTCGTTGATGCCCTTCATCACATACTGCGAGTCGGTGACCAGCAACACATCGCATTCACGCTTGAGTTCTTCCAGGCCGCGAATCGCCGCCATCAGTTCCATGCGATTGTTGGTGGTGTTGGCTTCGCCGCCCCAGAGTTCCTTCTCGACACCCTTGCATACCAACAAAGCGCCCCAGCCACCCGGGCCGGGATTGCCCTTGCAGGCACCGTCGGTAAAGATTTCTACGCTATCGCTCATCCACGCCTTCCATCAGAAAATTGCCAGTGGCCCGCCGCTTGGAATCGACAATGCCCAGGGCCGGGAAAACCCGGCCGGTCCATATAAAAAGAAGGTATCAACAGGTCATCAAGGTTCGCTGTTACGGCGATTGACCTTGGCCATGGGCAGCGGTACCAGCTTGCCCATCGGTTCGCGCCGGACCTGGCGCACCGGGCGCAGGCCTACGACGATCTTGCGAGCCACCAATAGATAGAAGCCGCCCCCAGACAGTTGCCACTGCCCGGCCTTGCGCTCCCAGCCCGCCAGTCGTGCCTGCCATGCTGCCGACGCAAGCGGCGGACGATAGCACCCGAAGCGGCGTTTCTCCAGCGCGAACCCCAGCAGGTTGAGCCAGTCGCCCACCCGCGACGGCGAGATGCAACGGGCCTGGCGCAAGGCGTCATGGGCGAAAACATGACGCAGGCCCCAGGCGCTCCAGGGGTTGATACCGATAATCAGCAAGTGGCCACCGGGCCTTACGCTGCTGGCCGCCTCTCGCAGCAGACCGTGGGGTGACAGGCAGAAATCCAGAC
This sequence comes from Pseudomonas sp. 910_21, assembly GCF_052850735.1. Lineage (NCBI taxonomy): Bacteria > Pseudomonadati > Pseudomonadota > Gammaproteobacteria > Pseudomonadales > Pseudomonadaceae > Pseudomonas > Pseudomonas sp. 910_21. The sequence goes on from NZ_VXCY01000006.1 coordinate 446,738, forward strand.
CGTGCTGCAGCACCACCACATCGGCAGCATGTTCGCTCAGAGGCCAGGCCTGTTCCTCACAGACAATCTCGACCCCGGGCAATGGCGCGCCCAGGCGTACGTTGCGCTGCACCTGGGGCGCCGCCGGCGGGGTCTGCGCCGAAGGTCCGTAGTGCACCAGATAACCGCCGAAGAAACGCCCCAGCTCCTCTTCAAGCATGCGTCGTTCTTCATCCAGCAGAAACTGCCCCAGAGGGCCGGACAACCAGTCCCGGGCCGCACTGATCAGGGCCAGCCAGTCGGGATCTGCCTGAGCGAAGGCTTTATCGGTCATTGCATTCTCCAACACGCCAAGAAGCTCTAAGATGCGCCAATGTTTTCCGCTTGGCGAATCCGAAGATGATACAGATCAGTGCCCTGCCCGCCTTCACCGACAACTACATCTGGTTGTTACAAGATCATCGCAGCCAGCGCTGCGCAGTTGTCGATCCCGGGGATGCGGCGCCGGTACTGGCCTGGCTGGAACAGCACCCGGGCTGGAGCCTGAGCGACATCCTGGTGACCCACCATCACCACGATCATGTCGGTGGTGTCGAGCGCCTGAAACAGCACAGCGGCGCCACGGTCTACGGCCCGGCACAGGAAAAGATCCCCGGGCGCGACGTGGCCCTGGACGCCAACGACCACGCCAGCATCCTCGGCTGGGACTTCGAAGTGTTCGCCGTGCCGGGCCACACCCTGGGGCATATCGCCTACTACCACCACGGCCTGCTGTTCTGTGGTGACACCCTGTTCGCCGCCGGTTGCGGCCGTCTGTTCGAAGGCACCCCGGAGCAGATGCACCAGTCCCTCAGCCGCCTCGCCGCGCTGCCGGACGACACCCTGATCTACTGCACCCACGAATACACCCTGAGCAACCTGCGCTTCGCCCAGGCGGTGGAACCTGCCAATCCGGACATCGCCCAGCGCCTGGAAAAAGTCACGCAAATGCGCGAGCACGGGCACATGACCCTGCCATCGACCCTGGCCCTGGAGAAACTGACCAACCCCTTTTTGCGTACCGGTGAAACATCCGTTAAACAAAAAGCGGACGAACGGAATGGCCAGGATAACCCGTCGCAGAGTGCGGTCTTTGCGGCCCTGAGGGCCTGGAAAGATAAGTTCTAAGCAGGCTAACTATTGGCACAAAAATTCTGAATGGTTGACCGCACCCCGGGTGCTTTCTAGAATCGCCCGACATTTTTGCCCGGAACTTACTTCCAGCCAATGTCGTCATCTATTCGTTATTCCATCAGTTCAGACGCATTGACGCGCTTGGCCCAGGCCATCGCGGTAGCTGTGTCAGCGACTCTTGCGGGCTGCCAAAGCACCGGCCATGCCCCGCAGAGCGACGCGACACACACACAGAATTTCAACGCCCGCATCAAGCAGAAACCCATCTGGCTGAGCACCCAGCCAAGCCCGCAAATACCCCAGGACGTCTGGGAACGCATGCGCCAAGGGTTCCAACTGCAAGAAGGCCTGGGCGTCAACCCGCGTATTGAACAGCAGCGCCTGTGGTTCGCCAGCAACCCTTCCTTCCTGGAAAATGCCGGCGAGCGCGGCAGCCTCTATATCCACTACATCGTCGAACGTCTCGAAGAGCGCAACATGCCGCTGGAACTGGCCCTGCTGCCGGTGATCGAGAGCGCCTACAACCCGCTGGCCTATTCCCGGGCCGATGCGGTAGGCCTCTGGCAGTTCGTTCCGGCCACCGGTCGCTACTTCAACCTGCGCCAGACCCGCTTCTACGATGGTCGACGCGACATCACCGCATCGACCACCGCGGCCTTGGACTACCTGACCCGCCTGCACGACATGTTCAACGGCGACTGGCTACTGGCGCTGGCCGCCTACAACGCCGGTGAAGGTACGGTCAGCCGGGCCATTGAGCGCAACGAGAAGCTCGGCCTGCCCACCGACTACTGGAACCTGCCGCTGCCGACGGAAACCCAGGCCTATGTACCCAAGCTGCTGGCCCTGTCCCAGGTGGTGCTGGCCCCGCAAGCCTACGGCGTCAATCTCAACCCCATCGCCAACGAACCCTACTTCCAGGTGGTGGAGATCAACCAGCGCATGGACCTGTCCAAGGTCGCGGCGGTGGCCAACATCGACGAGGACGAGCTGTTCCAGCTCAATCCGGCGTTCAAGCAGCGCACCACCGTCGATGGTCCGCAACACCTGCTGGTGCCGACGTCCAAGGCCCAGCTGCTGACCACCAGCCTGTCCACCATGAAGCCCGAAGAGCTGATCAGCAAACGCTCCCTCAAGCCGGTCTTCGACCGCGATGAAGGCCGCGACTCGCTGCGGCCCAAGCGCATCTACCGGGTCAAGAACGGCGACAACCTGACCCTGATCGCCAAGGCCAACAAGGTGGATGTGCAGGACCTGCAACGCTGGAACAAGCTCAGCGGCAAGAACCTCAAGGTCGGCCAGACCCTGGTGATGCAGGACACCCGAAAGACCGCCGGCAAGAAAACCACTGTCGCCAGCAGCGGCAAGCAGAAGTCGACCCAGTACAAGGTCAAGCAAGGCGACTCGCTGTACATCGTGGCCAAGCGCTTCAACGTCGAGATGCAGCACCTCAAGCGCTGGAACCCGCGCGCGGCCCAGGCCCTCAAGCCCGGCCAGATGCTGACGGTTTACCTGCCGCACTGAAATCCGCCCCTGTAGGAGCTGGCTTGCCGGCGAACAGCCTTCGCCGGCAAGCCGGCTCCTACAGGAGATTTCAATTGCACAAAGCGCGCGCCAGCGAGCTTTTTCCTGCTGATACAAGCTGTTACTGTACGGAGCACAAAGCCCAAGCCGCCTGGATCGGATCTCTGACTCGATGCGTCCCCTCCTTCTGTTCTTCATCAGTCTGGCCTTGAGCTTTCCCGCAAGCGCAACGATCACTGAAAGTCATGGTTATGCGCAGTTTGGCACGCTCAAGTACCCGGCCAAGTTCACCCACTTCGACTGGGTCAATCCCGTGGCGCCCAAAGGCGGCACCTTGCGGGTCATGGCCTTTGGCACGTTCGACACCCTCAACCCCTATACCTTCAAGGGCATCAGCCCGGTAGCCACGCCGAACTTCCTGCAATACGGCGTCAACGAGCTCAACGAGCCGTTGATGGTCGGCACCGGCCTCTACGCGCCCTCCGGCGATGAACCCACCTCCAGCTATGGCCTGATCGCCCGCTCCGTGGAGTACAGCGAGGACCGCAGCTGGGTGGTGTTCAACCTGCGCCCCGAGGCGCGCTTTCACGATGGCCAGCCGATCACCGCCTACGACGTGGCGTTTTCCTATCGCCTGCTGCTCAAGGACGGCCACCCGCAATACCGCACCAACCTGCAGGAAGTGCAGCGGGTGGACATCCTCGGCCCGCAGCGCATCCGCTTCGTGTTCAAGCGCGCCGGCAACCCCCTGCTGATCCTGCGCCTGGGAGAGTTGCCGGTCCTGCCCCAGCACTACTGGAAAGACCGCGACTTCAAGGCCACCACCTTCACCCCGCCCCTGGGCAGCGGCCCCTATCGCATCACCCAGGTCCAGCCCGGACGCCAACTGGTGTTCGAACGGGTCAAGGACTACTGGGGCAAGGACTTGCCGGTCAACCGCGGCTTCAACAACTTCGACCGGGTCGAGGTGGAGTTCTACCGCGACAGCGATGTGGCTTTCGAAGCCTTCAAGGCCGGTGAGTTCGACATCTACATCGAGCACCAGGCCAAGAACTGGGCCAATGGCTACAACTTCCCGGCGGTCACGCGCGGCGAGGTGATCAAGGCCCAGGTGGCGCACCAGATTCCGACCCAGACCCAGGGCCTGTTCATGAATACCCGGCGCAGCCTCTTCGCCGACGTTCGCGTGCGTGAGGCCCTGGGCCTGATGTTCGACTTCGAATGGACCAACCGCACCCTGTTCAGCGGCGCCTACCAGCGCACCCTGAGCTACTACCCCAACAGCGAGTTCTCCGCCACGGGCCTGCCGGTGGGGCATGAGTGGCTGCTGCTCTCGCCCTACCGCGAACAACTGCCCCCCAACCTCTTCACCCAGGCCTTCAGCCTGCCGCGCACCGAAGGCCGGGGCATCCCCCGCCAGACCCTGCGTCGCGCCCTGGCGCTGCTGGCCGAAGCCGGCTGGAAGCTCAATGGCCAGCGCCTGCAGAACAGCGCCGGACAGCCACTGCGCCTGGAACTGATGCTGGTCAACCCCAACCTGGAGCGCATTCTCCAACCTTATGTGGAGAACCTGGCCAGCATCGGCATCGACGCCCGCCTGCGCACCGTGGACCGAGCGCAGTACAAGCAACGCCTGGATCAGTTCGACTACGACATGATTCTCATGACTCTCAACCAGACCCTGAGCCCGGGCCTGGAGCAATGGCAGTACTTCCACTCCAGCCAGGTCTCGGTCAAGGGCAGCAAGAACTACGCAGGCATCAACAATCCGATTGTCGATCACCTGCTGGAACAACTGCTGGCCGCCCAGAGCCGGGACGAACAACTGGCCGCCGGCCGCGCCCTGGACCGGGTACTGCTGTGGCAGCACTACATGATTCCCAACTGGTACCTCAACCATCACCGTCTGGCCTACCGTAACCGGTTCGCCTTCGTCACCACGCCGCCCTACAACCTGGGCTTGAATGCCTGGTGGCTGAAGTCCCTGGAGAACACCCAATGATGCCTCTGCGTGCCCTGCTCCTGCGCACCAGCGGCCTGTTGTTCGGCGTCATCGCCTGCTGTGCCCAGGCTGCGCCGCAACATGCCCTGACCCTGTACAACGAAGCGCCGAAATACCCGGCGAACTTCCAGCACTTCGACTTCGTCGACCCCCAGGCCCCCAAGGGCGGCACCTTCCGCATGGCCGGCTTCGGCAGCTTCGACAGCCTCAATCCGTTCATCAGCAAAGGCGTGCCCGAGCTCAACATCGGTCTGATCTACGACACCCTGATGACCCAGAGCCTGGACGAACCCTTCACCGAGTACGGCCTGGTGGCGGGCAAGATCGAGAAAGCCCCGGACAACAGCTGGGTGCGTTTCTACCTGCGCCCGGAGGCTCGCTTCAACGACGGCCAGCCGATTCGCGCCGAGGACGTGGTGTTCAGCTTCCAGACCCTGATGAGCGCCGGTTCGCCGCTGTACCGTGGCTACTACGCCGACGTTGATCAGGTGATCGCCGAAGACCCGCTGCGGGTGCTGTTCAAGTTCAAGCACAGCAACAACCGCGAGCTGCCGTTGATCCTCGGCCAACTGACGGTCCTGCCCAAGCACTGGTGGGAACATCGGGACTTTGCCAAGAGCAACCTGGAAGTGCCCCTGGGCAGCGGCCCCTACCGGGTGACCGAAGTCAAGGCCGGACGCTCGATCCGCTACGAGCGGGTCAAGGACTACTGGGCCAGGGACCTGCCGGTCAACCGCGGCTTCTACAACTTCGACGTGATGACCAGCGATTACTACCGTGACAACACCGTGGCGCTGGAGGCCCTCAAGGCCGGCCAGTTCGACTATTGGCTGGAGATGAGCGCGAAGAACTGGGCCAACGCCTACAACACCCCGGCCGTGGCCCAGGGACGCTTGATCAAGGAACAGATCGCCAACGGCAACCCCACCGGCATGCAGGGTTTTGTCTTCAACACCCGCCGGCCGATATTCCAGGACGTGCGGGTGCGTCATGCCCTGAGCCTGCTGTTGGACTTCGAATGGAGCAACAAGCAGCTGTTCAATGGCGCCTACACCCGCACCCGCAGCTACTTCGAGAACTCGGAGATGGCCGCCACCGGCCTGCCGGGCCCCGACGAGCTGGCCATCCTCGAACCCTTGCGCGACAAGATTCCCGAGCAGGTGTTCGACGAGGCCTTCGCGCCGTCCCAGTGCGACGGCAGCGGCATGATCCGCGCCCAGCAACGCCGGGCCTACCAACTGCTGCAGGAAGCCGGCTGGCGCATCGTCGACGACAAGATGGTCGACGCCCAGGGCAAGCCGCTGGTGATAGAATTCCTCCTGGCCCAGACCGAGTTCGAACGGGTGCTGCTGCCGTTCAAGCGCAACCTGGCCGACCTGGGGATCGAGCTGGTGATCCGCCGGGTCGACGTGTCCCAGTACATCACCCGGGTGCGTTCCCGGGACTTCGACATGATCGTCGGCAGCTTCCCCCAGTCCAACTCCCCGGGTAACGAGCAACGCGAGTTCTGGATGTCTTCCAGCGCCGACAAGCCCGGCAGCCGCAACTACATCGGCCTCAAGGACCCGGCCATCGACAGCCTGGTGGAAAGCCTGATCAACGCCGACTCGCGCAACAGCCTGGTGGCCCATGCCAAGGCCCTGGACCGCGTGCTGCAATGGGGCTACTACGTGATCCCCAACTGGCACATCAAGACCTGGCGCGTGGCCTACTGGGACCACATCGGCCACCCGAAAGTCGCGCCCAAGTACGACATCGGCATCAACACCTGGTGGATCAAACCCGATGCCAAGCCCGCCGTAGAACCGGCCCCGGACCAGGCGGCCGCGGCCGACAGGGTGCAATGACATGCTGGCCTATATCGTTCGCCGACTGCTGCTGATCATCCCCACCCTGCTGGGCATCCTGCTGATCAACTTCGTGATCATCCAGGCCGCGCCCGGTGGCCCGGTGGAGCAGATGATCGCCAAGCTCGAAGGTTTCGACGGCGCCACCAGCCGCATCGCCGGCGGCGGTGCCGAAGTCTCGGTGGCAGGCAGCAGCTACCGCGGCGCCCAGGGCCTGGACCCGGCCCTGATCAAGGAAATCGAGCACATGTACGGCTTCGACAAATCGGCGCCGGAACGCTTGTGGATCATGATCAAGAACTACGCCACCCTGGATTTCGGCAACAGCTTCTTCCGTGACGCCAAGGTGGTGGACCTGATCAAGGAAAAGATGCCGGTGTCCATTTCCCTGGGGCTGTGGAGCACCCTGATCATGTACCTGGTGTCGATCCCCCTGGGGATCGCCAAGGCCACCCGCCACGGCAGCCACTTCGACGTCTGGACCAGCTCGGCGATCATCGTCGGCTATGCAATCCCGGCCTTCCTGTTCGCCATCCTGCTGATCGTGGTGTTCGCCGGCGGCAGCTATTTCAACTGGTTCCCCCTGCGCGGCCTGACCTCCAACGACTTCGACCAGTTGAGCTGGGGCCGCAAGATCCTCGACTACTTCTGGCACCTGGCGCTGCCGGTCACCGCCCTGGTGATTGGCCACTTCGCCACCATGACCCTGCTGACCAAGAACAGCTTCCTCGACGAGATCAACAAGCAATACGTGATCACTGCCAAGGCCAAGGGCCTGACCCAGCGTCGCGTGCTCTACGGCCATGTGTTCCGCAACGCCATGCTGCTGGTGATCGCCGGCTTCCCCTCGGCCTTCATCGGCATCTTCTTCACCGGGTCCCTGTTGGTGGAAGTGATCTTCTCCCTCGACGGCCTGGGCCTGATGAGCTTCGAGGCGGCGATCAACCGCGACTACCCGGTGGTGTTCGGCACCCTATTCATCTTCACCCTGCTGGGATTGGTGGTGAAACTGATCGGCGACCTGACCTACACCCTGGTCGATCCGCGCATCGACTTCGACAGCCGGGAGCATTGAGATGAACCTGTCCCCCCTCAATCGTCGGCGCTTCGAGCGCTTCAAGGCCAATAAACGCGGCTGGTGGTCACTCTGGCTGTTCCTGGTGCTGTTCATCCTCAGCCTGGGCGCCGAACTGATCGCCAACGACAAGCCGTTGGTGGTGCACTACGAAGGCGGCTGGTACTTCCCGGCCCTCAAGCGCTACCCGGAAACCACCTTCGGCGGCGAGTTTCCCCTGGAGGCCAACTACAAGAGCCCCTATATCCGCGAGCTGCTGGCGCAGAAGGATGCCTGGGTGCTCTGGGCGCCGATCCCCTTCAGCTACCAGAGCATCAACTACGACCTGCGGGTGCCGGCGCCGGCGCCGCCCTCGGCGGACAACCTGCTGGGCACCGACGACCAGGGCCGTGATGTGCTGGCCCGGGTCATCTACGGCTTTCGCATCTCGGTGCTGTTCGCCCTGACCCTGACCATCCTCAGCTCGATCATCGGGGTCATCGCCGGCGCCCTGCAGGGCTTCTACGGCGGCTGGGTAGACCTTGCCGGGCAACGTTTCCTGGAGATCTGGTCCGGGCTGCCGGTGCTCTACCTGCTGATCATCCTGGCCAGCTTCGTGCAGCCCAACTTCTGGTGGTTGCTGGGGATCATGCTGCTGTTCTCCTGGATGAGCCTGGTGGACGTGGTGCGCGCCGAGTTCCTGCGCGGGCGCAACCTGGAATACGTGCGCGCGGCCAGGGCCCTGGGCATGCAGAACGGCGCCATCATGTTCCGTCACATCCTGCCCAATGCCATGGTCTCCACCATGACCTTCATGCCCTTCATCCTCACGGGCGCCATCGGCACCCTCACCGCCCTGGACTTCCTCGGCTTCGGCCTGCCCCCCGGCGCGCCGTCCCTGGGCGAGCTGGTGGCCCAGGGCAAATCCAACCTGCAGGCGCCCTGGCTGGGCATGAGCGCGTTTGCCGTGCTGGCCCTGATGCTCAGCCTGCTGGTGTTTATCGGCGAGTCCGCCCGCGATGCCTTCGACCCGAGGAAATGACATGACCCAGGACAATCTGATCGAAGTCCGCGACCTGGCTGTCGAGTTCGTGGCCGGCGAGCATCGCCAGCGGGTGGTGGAAGGCATCAGCTTCGACATCAAGCGCGGCGAAACCCTGGCCCTGGTAGGGGAAAGCGGCTCCGGCAAATCGGTGACCGCCCACTCCATCCTGCGCCTTTTGCCCTACCCCCTGGCCCAGCATCCGTCCGGCAGCATCCACTACTCCGGGCATGACCTGCTGACCCTCAACGAGAAGACCATTCGCCACATTCGCGGCAACCGCATTGCCATGATCTTCCAGGAGCCCATGACTTCGCTGAACCCGCTGCACAGCATCGAGAAGCAGATCAACGAAGTGCTGGGCATTCACAAGGGCCTGACCGGCAAGGTCGCCAGCAAGCGCACCCTGGAACTGCTGGAACTGGTGGGCATCCCCGAACCCCACAAGCGCCTCAAGGCCCTGCCCCATGAGCTGTCCGGCGGCCAGCGGCAACGGGTGATGATCGCCATGGCCCTGGCCAACGAGCCGGAGCTGCTGATTGCCGACGAACCCACCACGGCCCTGGACGTCACCGTGCAGTTGAAGATCCTCGAGCTGCTCAAGGAGTTGCAGGCACGCCTGGGGATGGCGCTGCTGCTGATCAGCCACGACCTGAATCTGGTGCGGCGCATTGCCCACCGGGTCTGCGTGATGCAGAAGGGTTGCATCGTCGAACAGGCGTCCTGTGAGGATCTGTTCCGTGCGCCGCAGCATCCCTATACCCGGGAACTGCTGGCGGCGGAGCCCAGCGGCACCCCGGCGAACAACCCGATCGGCCCGCCGTTGCTGGAAGTGAACAACCTCAAGGTCTGGTTCCCGATCAAGAAAGGCCTGCTGCGCAGCACCGTGGATCACGTCAAGGCCGTGGACGGCATCCACTTCAGCCTGCCCCAGGGCCAGACCCTGGGCATCGTCGGTGAAAGCGGCTCGGGCAAGTCGACCCTGGGCCTGGCGATCCTGCGCCTGATCTCCAGCCAGGGCGGGATTCGGTTCGAGGGACAGCAGCTGGACGCCCTGTCCCAGCAACAGGTACGGCCGCTGCGGCGGGAAATGCAGGTGGTGTTCCAGGACCCCTTTGGCAGCCTCAGCCCGCGCATGAGCGTGAGCCAGATCGTTGGCGAAGGCTTGCGCATCCACAAGATCGGCAGCGAACAGGAGCAGGAACAAGCGATCATCGAAGCGCTCGAGGAGGTGGGCCTGGACCCACAAACCCGGCACCGCTACCCCCATGAGTTTTCCGGTGGCCAACGCCAGCGCATTGCCATCGCCCGGGCCCTAGTGCTCAAGCCGCGGCTGATCCTGTTGGACGAGCCGACCTCAGCCCTGGATCGCACCGTGCAGCGCCAGGTGGTGGAACTGCTGCGCAAGCTGCAGAGCAAGTACAACCTGACCTACCTGTTCATCAGCCATGACCTGGCGGTGGTCAAGGCCCTGAGCCACCAGTTGATGGTGATCAAGCACGGCCAGGTGGTGGAACAGGGCGACGCGCGCAGCATCTTTGCCCTCCCACAACATCCGTACACACGGCAATTACTGGAAGCCGCCTTCCTGGCTCCGGCAAGCGCCGAATAATCTGCAACAGGAACGGATGCTCGACGTAAAAAATCATATGGAAAATGAAACCGCAAAGATCGCCCGTGGGAACAGTCCAACATGAAGTGGTGCTATCTGTTGCTGTTGATCTTTCTAGCCGGCTGCGACAGCACACAAGATAAAGACCCGAATAAGACTCCGGGCAACCTCGCAAGCCTTCATATCCGTTTAGGCGCACCGGTTGCTCAATTCCTCAAAAACAGCCCGGTGAGCTTTACCGCCGACTGCCTGGATGCGCTCGACATGTGCTGGTATGAAGCGGATCGGCGAGGCGTGCTGCTGAACCTGAGCCTCTCTGAGCCTGAGGGCACTCTTGAGCTGGATCAGGTAGCCGGTTTGAGCATTGCCGTTGATGGCAAGGCATCGAGCAACATCCAGGCATTGAACATCGACCTTCGCGGCCTGCCGGACAACAGCCCCCATCAGCAAAACAAGGACCTGATCTATCGCCTCATCAGGGAGTTGAAGAGCGCTGGATGGCAAAAGTACTACTACCCTTCGGACCCACGAATACCCGGTTCTGAACTGAATAAACTCGACTGGAAAAACAGTCTCTTGGGTACCAACCCGCTCAGCCACCCGCTGTTCGATGCCAACCGTGAAATGAGCCTTGAAGAATGGCTCGGCGTCTCTACGTTTTATGACTGGTATCTCTATCACGGCAACTACATTGCCCATGTCCGAGCCCTGCGCTACGACTCGAAAAGCGCACCCTTGGAAACCGGTGTCTACCTGATCAGCATAAACCTGATGTCACTGGATACGTTCTGGGCCGGCGATTTTGCCGAGGAACAACGAGCACAATGGAAAACACGGCTACCGGCTCAGTTGAAAGCACTGCTGCAACGTCGTTCGCAAGCGGAAACTCGAGCCAGGGCCGCCGGGGTGAACATCGAGGAAGGATATGAGCCACCGCTCATGGAACGCAGCGAGTAGCGGCATGCAATATCCTTTTGTCGCAGCCCCGCTCCAGGGTCCGGGGCTTGTCTGCTGCAAAACTCAATGGGCGCGCTTGCCGGCCTGCTTGTGCAGATACATGGCTTTGTCGGCATCGGCCAAGAGTTCTTCGATACCGGCGTGGCGCTCGGGGTCGTACTCGATCTGCCCCACGCTGAAGCGGATGTCGTAGCCGCGTTTCAGGGTGGCGTTGCGTTCATCGAGGATTTCACCGAGGCGCGCCATGATCGCCGAAGTCTCGACGTGATCGGCAGCGGTCAGCAGGGCCACGAACTCATCGCCGCCCAGGCGGCCGATCACATCGCTCTCGCGAAAGGCAATGCGCAGCACATCGGCAAAGGTCTTCAATGCCCCGTCGCCTTCGGCATGGCCGTAGCTGTCGTTGATCTGCTTGAACTCGTTGAGGTCGAAAAACAGCAGGGTCGCCGGCTTCTCCAGGCGCTTGCAGACCCCAAGGGCGTGTCGGGCCAGGGCTTCGAAGCCGCGACGATTGGACAGCAGGGTCATCTCATCCATGCTGGCCATCTGTACCGCAGCCAACTCCTGCTCGGCCATGCGCGCCAGGTCCCGCAGCAGGGTGCGCTCCTCGTCGTCCAGGTCCCGGGGCTTGACGTCGATCAGGCACAGGGTGCCCAACTTGCTGCCGTTGGGCACGGTCAATGGGCAACCGGCATAGAAGCGAATCCCCGGCTCGCCGATCACCAGCGGGTTGTCATGGAAACGCTCGTCCAGCTCGGCGTCGCAAACGGTGAGGATCTGGTCGCCGAGAATCGCGTGGCCGCAGAAGGAAATGTCCCGCGGGGTTTGCGTGGCGCTCAATCCCACGCAGGACTTGAACCACTGCCGGTCGGTGTCCACCAGGCTGACCAGGGCGATCGGTACATTGAACAGGCGCTTGGCCAGCCGGGTCAGGCGGTCGAAGCGCTCTTCCGGCGAAGTATCGAGGACATTCAGCTCCCTCAGGGTCTGAACTCGCAGGGCCTCATTGTTGGGTTTGCTTGGGTACAACATCGCTGACTCCATTCGCGGCTAAGACCGCAAGCGTAGTCCAGTTTGACCACTGCCTCCCTTGTAGCGATGTTGCTCGATGTCCCTGATTGATGCCTCTCAAAGCCGTGGCGTCAGCAGAATCCGCGCATATCCGCCAACGAACAGGGCAAACGCCAGCGCCCCCAGCACCGCCGAGAGCCCCAACCCCAAGCTGCTGAACGGCACCAGCAGGACCCGGCACACCGCCGCCAGGAACAACAAGGCAAAAGCCCCGGCCATGGCCCGGGTCACCTGCAGCGGCCGACCGCTGTGGCCAAGGCTGACCCGGGCGATCATCCCCAGCACCAACCCGCCCAGGCCGCCCACCGCCAGAGCATGGGTCGCCAGGCTCTGTTGCAGCGGCCAGCCCAGGTGCCACAGGGCCATGCCCAGGGTGGCCAGGGCCAGCCACAGGTACGCCAGGTACAGCGACCAGAGCAACGGCAGACGCCACACGCCCGGCCGGTGCCAGCGCCACAGGCGCCACAGATGCAAGGCCGCCAGCAGGACGAACAACGGGGCCAGCCAGAGCTGCGGCCCGTCACCGCCGCCCAGGGCCATGGACAGGGCCGCCAGTAGGCTACCGACCAGTAACAGTCGGGTCGGCCAGGGCGACCCGGCCGGTGTCGGCGGCAGATTGAGCCCGCGCTGGATAAAGAACGGGATGACCCGGCCACCGATCACCGTCATCAGGGTCGCCACCAGCCACAACGCCCCCAGTTCGCCGCGCCGCTGCCATAGCTCTTGGTGGCCCAGCAGCCCCCACAAGGCCAGCCCCTGAAACACCGTCAGCAACCCCAGGATCAGCACGATGGGGTAGTTGTCACGCTTGCCGGCGCGCCACAGTTCGTGCCCCACCACCCCGGCCAGCGCCGGCATGAACGCCACTTGCAGCACCAGGAACAGTGGCGCCGGTACCGGCAGCCACCAAGCCAGCCGCGCCAGCAGCCAAACCAGCCACAGCAGGATCAACGGCGTGCGACTGAGGCCCGGACGCCCGGTCCAGTTGGCCACCGCCGTCAGCAGGAACCCGGCAATGATGGCCACGGAAAAACCGAACAGCATCTCGTGGCGGTGCCAGGCCAGCATCCCGCCCACCGGCTGGCGCCCGCTCCAGCCACCGTGCAGCCACAGGCCCCAACCCATCAGGGCGATACAAGCGAAGGCGGCCCCCGTCAGGAAAAACGGCCGGAAGCCCAGGCTCCACAACGGCTGTGCGGCCCATCGCCGCCAACGTTCAGGCAAGGACACAGGCAGCCCTCCCCGGGTTCAGGACAGACAGTGGCCAATTGCAGTAGCGGATCATCGTGGGGCTCCTCGGCCAATCAGTGGCGATATAACCCATCCCCATCACGATTCATGCCAGCGCCAGACCTGCCGCAAACTGGGGACCTGGGTCTTGATCAGTCTTTTTGACAACGATCGAAAAAGGTCATTAAGACACCAATCAAGTCAATATGACCGCCAATTCCCAGCTGCGTTTTTCCCGCCGCCAGCGTAGATTGGCATCCCCAGCCCCTCTGCCGCACAAGGATGTCTTCGTTGCCCTCCACCTCTCGCGTTTCGCCCGAGAAAAGCCTGTCGCGCCTGTTGCTGGAGTTGCTCTGGCAGTTGTGCGCCCTGCTGGTACCGATTTTCTTCGTCACCTTGCTGCCCCCGCCCCTGGCCCTGGCCGTGGTGCTCGGTTGTGCCGCGTGCATGGCCCTGGCGGCGCGCCTGGGTTGGCTCAGAACCGCTCGCGCCATGGCCCGACTGATGATCAGTGCGGCGTTTGGCCTGGGTTTCAGCCTGGGCCGGGCCCTGCCGGCGTACTGGGACATCGCGGCAGCCTTCGCCAGCATCTTTGCCGGGCTGGCAGCGGTCAGCCATCTGGAACGCCGCCTGGGCCTGGTGCAGCCTCCTGCCACTGCCGTCAGCGCCTGGGGTGGCGGCGAACCGCAGCAAACCCCGGAAGGCCTGCCGATCCGGGTGTTCAACCACGGCGAGATCGCCATGGGCGGCCCCACCTATTGCGATTATCTGTTCCCGGACGGTGTGCTGTTGCAAGGGCTGGGTTCCTCGGCACGGTTCTCCAGTGACGGGCGCTATTTCGCCGCCCCGCTGCCTTCGCGCCAACAGTGGGGCCTGGCGATCCTCGACCGCTCGTTGCGCCGGCTGTACCGCTGCGACCACGGCGAGTTCTGGGAGCTGGACGCCTTCGCCGAGGGCACCCTGAGCGGACGCCACAGCCCCTTGGTGGACAATGGCCCGCGCCACGCCAGCCTGGCTGCACTGCTCCAGGACGCCGAATCCGTCGAACTGGTGGCCATCGCCGATCTCTGGCTGGAACCCGGCGACTGGATGGCGGCCCTGTCCCGGCAATGCTTCGAGGAATCCTCCCCGGACGCGCGCCACCGACTCCAGGCGCAACTGGCCCTGCCCGCCAGTGTCAGAGACCTGCCCCAGCCCCTGGAACCCCTGCAGGCCGCGCCCTATCGACTGAGCCTCGACGGCCAGCCCAGCGGCCTGTTGATTCGCGCCGATGCTGCGCGCTGCTGGAGCGCCGACGGCCGGTCCCTGGCCTGCGTGGCCCGCCAAGAGGATCAGGCGGACGCAGAAGGTTGCTGGCTCTGGCAAGCAGGCCAGGGTTGGCGACTCTTGCCCGCGCCCTGGGTCGCCAGCCCGACGGAGCCGTCCTTCTCTACCGGCCCGTTACTGAGCCTGGACTCACAGCACCTGCGCCATGGCGCCTACCTGGACTGCGCCGAACCGGACCGGGGCCGCTTCGGCTATCGCCTGCACAGCATCCACAGCGACACCGAGACCGGCAGCGGCCACGACCCCCAAGGCCGCCTGCAAGTGGCCGAACTGCCCCTGGCCCGCACCCAGGTGCTGCAACCTCTGGACAGTGCCGGCCTGCGCGGTGACAGCCAGATCGAGTCGGCGCCGATGCTGGGCGGCCAGCGGGCGCTGCTGAGCTGGCTGGCTGACGACGATCAGGGCCTGGGCGCCTACGCCTGCCGGATCGGCGACTGGCAGTTGCCCGGGCGCTGGCTGCTGGATCACCGGGTATCCGATTGCCAGCGCTACCTGGCCTTGCTGCCGTTTGCCGAGGCCCCACAGGTCAGTGGCCGAGCGGTGGTGGCCGACCTGCAGCAGCAACGCCTGCTGCACAGCCCGGCCTTGCTGGCGGCGCGCCTGCTGGATTTTCGCGATGGCCAACTGAGCCTCGCGGTCATCGTCGGACGCCTCGACCAGGGGCCGTCCGGCAGCCCCCTGCAACGCTTCAATCAGAGCGCGCCCGCGCCGGACCACGCTGCGGCGTTTTGTACCGACCGGGACGATTCCCAGCTCTGTTATCAACGCCAGCGCTTTGCGGTCACCGAGCAGCAACTGCTGCCGATCGCCGACTGGCGCTTGGTGGATCGCCCCCAGGCCGCCATCGCCGAGGGCGACTTTATCCAGCCGGCACCCGGAGGCCGGGATGCCGCCTGGCTGTTCGGCAGTGAAACCGAATACGCCGACAGCTGGTTGCGGGAAACCAGCCCGCGACTCGGTGCTCACCTGCTCACCGCCAGCGGCTGCGCCCTGGCGAACCTCGCGCCGTCGATGATCTGGTCCCCCGATGCCCGCTACCTGGCCTTGACCCGGCTGCAGCTCGACGTCGAGGACAGCTACCGCGCCTGGCAGCTGTTGTTGCTGGATGTCGAGGAACGCAGCCTGCGGATCGCGCCCCAGTGGCTGCGTCATCGACCGCTGTTCCAGCACTTCGATGGGCAGGACCTGGAGTTGCGCCTGTTCGAACGGGACTGGGAAGCGGCGGACGACCCCGATCCGGGTCGAGGCCTGAGCCTGGGATTGGCCGAGTTGCTGCGCCTGCCCGCCGCCCCCCTGCAAGAACACCAGGGCCTCTGGCTGTGCGCTGCCGACCAGGCCCAGGCGAGCGCCTGGCAGGCGTTGCCGCGCCCGCATCACCCGGCCTTCAGCAAGTCGCCCCCTTGAAGCTGCGGCTCAGTCCTCGCTGGCCGCCAGGGCACTGCGCGCCCGCTGGCTGACAAAGCCGGGAATCTGCTCCCCGGGCAAGGACTTGCTGAAGTACCAGCCCTGGATGATCAACTCCGAACTGGACTGCAAAAAGTCCAGTTGCTCCCGGGTCTCCACCCCTTCCACCACCACCTTGAGCTTGAGGGTTTCGCAAAAGCGCAGCAGACCGTTGAGCACCTGGGCGCCCTTGGGCTCGCGCTGGGCCAGGACAAAGCTGCGGTCGATCTTGATCCCGTCCACCGGAAACTGATGCAGGTAGCTCAAGGCCGAGAAACCGGTACCGAAGTCGTCGATATAGACACGTGCGCCCAATGCATGCAGCTTGCCGATCCATTGCTGGGTCAGCAGCGCATCCCCCACCAGGGCGTCTTCGGTGATCTCCACCGAAACCTGGCCATGGGCCCGGGCCAGAATCTCCAGCAGGCGCTGGCCATGCTCCGCCGAGGCCAGGGTGGCACTGGAGATATTGATGGTGATGGGCAACTCGAACCCGATCTTGCTCCAGGCCAGGTGTTGGCGCACCGCCTGGGACGCCACCCAGAAATCCACCTCGGGCATCAGCCCCGCCTGCCCCAACCATTGCAGCAGTTCCCAGGGCGACTGCACCTGGCCGTCGCGGTCCCGGGCACGGATCAGGGCCTCGCAGCCGATGCACAGGCCACTGCCCTTGGCCACCTGGGGCTGGTACTCCAGATGGAAGTCGTACTCGCTCAACTGCTGGATACGCGCCAGTTGCAAGGACTGCTGGGCCGCCTGCTTGTAGGCCGCCACCACCGGGTCCAGCTCGAACAGCCGGCCCCGCTCCTCAAGGCCGCGGAAGGTGGTGTCGAAGGTCTTCAGGTACACCTGCTCGTTGCCTTCGCCCTGGCGCTGGATGCTGCGCACATAAGGCATGTAGATCAGCGTACCGACCCCCAGCAGCACCAGTTGCAGAAGCACCGCAGCCCAATCGCCCTGGGTACTCAGGTAGGCATTGAGCAGCACCGGTGAGGTAAAGGGCACGCTGACCAGGGCCGGGGTCACCCAGCCCAGTTGCACCACCAGCAGCGCCAGGCAGGCATTGACCATGGGCACCAGCATGAACGGCACCAGCAGGCGCGGGTTGAGGATGATCGGCAGGCCGAACAGCAGCAGTTCGTTGACGTTGAACAGCGACAGCGCCAGGCTCGCCAGCGCCAGCAGGCGCATGGAACGGTTCCTGGAAAAACCGAGGATCGCCAGCACCAGGGCCAGGGAGCCACCGGAACCGCCGATAAAGGCGAAGCAGCCCAGCAAGCCCGTGTTGAGGGCATAGCGCAGGGGTTGCCCGGCGGCGTGATCGGCTGCATTCAGGGCCACCGCCTGATCCATTACCTCCATCAACGGCTGCATGGCGTAGGTGCCGTGAATGCCGAAGAACCACAGCAGGGAGTTGGTCGAGGTCAGGAGGATCGCGTTGAGGTAGGGATGGTCCAGGCTGTCGATGTCGATCGGGCCCTGCACGTAGGCAAAGTCGTGGACCTGCAACAGCGACTGCAGCACCGCCACCAGCACCAAAGAAGTCAGCACCCCCGGCAGCACCATATTGATGGTGCCCTTGAGGTTGTGCCCCACCAGCCCCTCGTCCACCAGCCGGGTCCAGCGTCGGCGATGCAGCCAGGCCATGGTCGGCACATTGACCAGAGGCGAGGCAATGGCGATGAACAGCACGAATGTCGCCGACGCCAGCGGATAGTCCCGCAGCAGGTAGATGGCGATCACCACATGGGACAGGCAGAGAAAGGCCACCGGCAGCTGGGGCAAACGGTACTGGATCGCCAGCATGTAGCCGATGGACGCCGCCACCAGCAAGGGAATGATCGAACTGATGCGGTTGTGCAGCCCGGCCAGCAGGTCCACCAGGGCACTGGGAGCACCCAGGGCCTGGGCGCATTGAGCCAATATCAGGAAGACCGCCGAAACCAGCAGACAGGGCAACAGCCAGAGCAGGCCTTCTCGTATCGAACGCAAGGACTCGGCGCCCGCCAGGAGCGCCAGGCGGTGGGTGAAAAACAGCTTGAACCCCGGTTGCCGCATCAGCCTCTCCCCTCTGCCACTGCATGCCCGCCACCCCGCAGACGGCCCCTGTCACAACCTGGCAAGCGGGTTGCGGCTCCCAGCCATGACAATGGGATGCAGGCGAAGATACCACTGAAGAAACCCCTGTCAGCAAGCATTGAATACAGGGGTCCTGAGTGCTTTATCGCCTCCACGGCGCCAGACTTGATGCCTTTTTCCAGGGTTCGGGCCCCAGCGGCAAGCACACAAGGGCGAATCGATATCATTTGCAGGGCATTCGGGCTTTTGCTTTAATCGCGATCAATTCCCATTTACAACCCAGCCTGCCACCGGACCACACCCTTGCCCTCGACGCCGCCCGCCAGCCCCGCTTTGGTCCATCACCTGTATGACGCCCATCACCGCTGGCTCTACGAGTTGCTGCGGCGACGCCTGAACCATGCCTGGGACGCCGCCGACCTGGCCCACGAGATCTTCGTCCGTGTGCTCAAGCGCCCGCCCCAACTCGATGGCGAGGTCCAGCAACGTTCCTACCTGGCCACCATTGCCCGAGGTCTGTGCATCGATCACTGGCGCCGCCGGCAACTGGAACAGGCCTGGCTCCAGGCCCTGGCGGCGCGGCCCCAGGCGCTGCAACCATCCCCGGAGCAACGGGCAATCATCGTCGAGACCCTGCACGAAGTGGACGCCATGCTCGGCCGCCTGCCCCAGCGGGTGCGCGAGGCCTTTATCCTGGCGCAACTGCACGACCGCCCCTACAGAGAGATTGCCGTTGAGCTGGGCGTCTCCGAGCGCATGGTGAAGAAGTACCTGGCCCAGGCCCTGGTGCATTGCGCACTGCTGGAGGCCGAACTCGACGGCCTGCTGGTGGAGTAGAACGGCATGAGCGAACACACCGGCAACCGGTTGAGCCACGCCAGCCTGCAACAGGCCGCCCATTGGTACGTGCAACTGCAGGACGAAGCCGTCAGCGACGAGCAGCGTCGTCATTGGCAGGCCTGGTTCGAGCAAACCGCGGAACACCGCCAGGCCTGGGGCTATGTGCAGCGGGTCAGCCAGCGCCTGCTGCCGTTGCAGGACGCCGCAGCCCAGCAAGCCGCTGGCCAGGCCTTGCGTGGTGGCCGGCGCCCGGCGCTGGCGCGACGCCAGGTGCTCGGCGGCCTGTTGTTGATCGGCCTGGGCTGGGGCACCTGGCGTGGCACGCCGCTGCCCCAGGCACTGGGCCGCTGGCGAGCAGACTACGCCACCGGCACCGGGGAAGTTCGCGATGCCCGCCTCAGCGATGGCACTCACCTCTGGCTCAATGCCCTGAGTGCGCTGGATGTGCGCTACAGCGCTCTGGAGCGCCTGTTGCTGCTGCACCAGGGAGAAGTCCTCATCGATACGGCCAAGGACCCGCAGCGGCCCTTCATGGTGGACACCGAGCACGGACGGCTGCAGGCCCTGGGCACTCGCTTCAGCGTGCGCCGGGACGCGCAACGCACCCTGCTCAATGTCTACGCCGGGGCAGTGCAAGTACGCAACGCCGAAGGGGGCCAGGTGCAGGTGGTCAACGCCGGCCAGCAACTGGCTTTCGACGCCCATGCACTGGGCCCGCTGCTGGGCGCCAGCGCGGCCCGCGAGGCCTGGAGCCGCGGTCTGCTGCTGGCCGACAACCTGCCGCTGGAGCACCTGCTCGATGAGTTGGGACGCTATCGCCCGGGGCACCTGGGTTGTGACCCGGCCATTGGCCGCTTGCCGGTGATGGGGGCCTTTCCCCTGCACGACTCGGACCAGGCCCTGGCGCTGCTGGAGGCCGCCCTGCCGGTGCGCGTCAAACGTCTTGCCTCCTGGTGGGTGACCCTTGAACCGCGCGCCTGAACCCTCGGGAAAAAAAATTTCAGATCCCGGTTCCCTTTTGTCTTTCTGGTTCGGTTAACCCGGCAACAGCTCTCACATTGCCGATCCACAAGGGAACCTCATGCCAACACCCAGCCGTCCCCGCCTGCGCCTGCCCCTGCGTCCCCTGACCCTGTGCAGCGCCCTTCTGTGCCTGCCCGCACCCTGGGCCCAGGCCGCCGAAAATCCCGCCAGCCACCAGGCGGACAGCCAGCGCCAGACCTACAACATCGGCCCCGGCCCGCTGGTGACCGTGCTCAATCGCTTCGCCGAACAGAGCGCGGTCTTTGTCGCCGGCCACAATGACCTCGCCGCCGGCAAACAGAGTCCCGGTCTGCGGGGCCGCTACAGCATCGAGCAAGCCCTGCAACAGCTGCTGCAAGGCAGCGGCCTGCAAGCCCAGGCCGTCAGCGGCGGCTATGTGCTGCAAGCTCTCCCGGCCCACAGCGGCCCGCTGCAACTGGGCACCACCCAGGTCTCGGCCCAGGGCCTGGGCGCCGTCACCGAGGACAGCCACAGCTACACCACCGGCGCCAGCGCCTCGGCCACCGGCCTCAACCTGTCACTGCGGGAAACCCCGCAATCGGTAACCGTGATCACCCGCCAGCAGATGGACGACCAGGGCACCAGCAGCATTGCCGATACCCTGCGCCGGGCCCCCGGGGTCAGCGTGCAGAACTACGACAGCGAGCGCTGGGAGTTCTCCAGCCGCGGCATGCCCATCACCAACTTCCAGTACGACGGCGTCAACGCCACCTACGACGGGGTCTACGACTACGGCACCACCAGCACCGACATGGCGACCTTCGACCGGGTGGAGATCATCAAGGGCGCCACCGGCCTGATGACCGGCTCCGGCGACCCTTCGGCCACCGTCAACCTGATCCGCAAACGCCCGACGAAAGAGTTCAAGGCCTCGGTCACCGGCACCGTCGGCTCCTGGGACAATTACCGCAGCGAAGGCGATATCTCAGGGCCCCTGACCGCAAGCGGCAACCTGCGCGGGCGCTTTGTCGGGGTCTATCAGGATCGCAGCTCGTACCTGGACCACTACCAGAACACCAAGGACATCGCCTACGGCATTCTCGAAGCCGACCTGACCCCGGACACCCTGCTGACCTTCGGCCTCGACCAGCAGAACACCCGTTCCCGGGGCGCCACCTGGACCGGCTTCCCGATGTACTTCAGCGACGGCTCGCGCACCCGCTTCTCGCGCTCGTTCAACCCGGCCACCGACTGGAGCCGCCGCGACTTCAACAATCAGACCCTGTTCACCTCCCTGGAACAGCAACTGGCCCATGACTGGACCCTGAAGGTCAGCTACGACCGCCTGCGCCGCCAGCACGACACCCTGTTGGGCTCCGCCAGCGGCGGCAATCCGAACCCGACCACCGGCGACGGCATGTTCATGTACATGGGCAAGTTCAAGGGCGAGCAGATTCAGGACAACCTGGACATCAACCTGCATGGGCCCTTCAGCCTGTTCGGCCGCGAGCACGAGCTGATCGCCGGCTTCATGCTGATGAACGCCAAGCAGGACATCCCGGTCCACGGCTCGGTGTACCCGCCGGTGGGCGGCAGCATTTACCAGTGGCGCGGCGAGTTCGCCAAGCCGGACATCCCGAAGATCGGCGACAACGACATCCTCCAGCGCCAGACCGGCGCCTACCTGGCCACCCGACTCAAGCCTACCGACGACCTGGCGGTGATCCTCGGTACTCGGGTCAGCGACTTCAAGGGCATCGACAACACCCACTACATCGATCCAACCAGGGCCGACGTACGCCTGCGCTATCAGCAGACAGGTGTGGTCACCCCCTATGCCGGGCTGATCTATGACCTGAATGACACCTACTCGGTCTACACCAGCTACACCAACATCTACCAGCCGCAGATGAGCAAGGACGTCAACGGCAAGTTGCTCGACCCGGTGGAAGGCGACAGCTACGAGGCGGGGATCAAGGCCGAGTACCTGGACGGCCGGGTCAATGCCAGCTTCGCGGTGTTTCGCATCGAGCAGGACAACGTCGCGCAACTGGTCAGCGGCTGGGGCACCGAGGGCATCTACAAGCCGATCGAAGGCTCCACCACCAAAGGCTTCGAGGTCGAGGTGGCCGGCGAGCTGCGTGAGGGCTGGAACCTGTCCGCCGGCTACAGCTACAACCACACCCGGGACGCCAACAACGACTATGTCTACGGCTCGGTCCTGCAAACCACCGCGCCACAACAGGTGGCCCGACTGTTCACCACGTATCGCCTGTCCGGAGCCTGGGAACGCCTGACACTGGGGGGCGGGGTCAACTGGCAGAGCGACTTCTTCGGCAAGGTGTTCCAGCCCGATCCCAACGATCCGGTCAATGGCGGACACGATTCACGCATCACCCAGGACAGCTACTACCTGGTGGATGCCATGGCCCGCTACCAGTTCAACTCGCACCTGAGCTCGACCCTGAATGTGAAGAACCTGTTCGACAAGCAGTACTACACGGGCCTGGGCAACTTCGGCACCGGTTTCTACGGTGAACCCCGCAGCCTGCAACTGACCACCCGCTGGGACTTCTGAGGCCGCGCCCGACAGCCGATCTGCGGTGCACCGCCCCTGTGCCGGGTTGACTACGCTTGTTCCAGCGTGATCAACCCGCAGAGGACCGACACCATGCCGCGCATTCAAACCCTCACCCCCTGCCTGTGGTTCAACCACCAGGCGCAGATGATCTGCGCCCCCGACCCAAGCCGCTCGCAACGGATGATGCAGGCCCTGCCGGGGATAAAAAACTGGATATCGACCCACTGCAACGGGCCTTTGACGGCAAGAGCTAATACACTCAGCGCCAGCTCCCGCTGATGGAACCTTCAGGATGAAACCTGCCCTGCCCCCCGACCAGGCGCCGCAGTTCTGGCGCGATCCGGCCTTGCCGTTCATCGAGGCCCGCACCATCGCCGATGGCCGCAAGGTCTGCTACAGCCGCCACGCCCATGAACAGTTTTCCATCGGCAGTATCACCGCCGGCCAGAGCACCTACCTCAGCGAGCAATCCCGCTGGCGGGTCAGCGCCGGCACCGTGGTGCTGATGAACCCCGGGGTGGTGCATGCCTGCAATCCCATCGACGACCTGCCCTGGTCCTACCGCATGCTGTACGTCGATACGCCCTGGCTCACCGCCCTGCAGCACGACCTGGGCTTCAGCCCGGAGCTGGACTTTCGTCCGTTCAGCGCAACCCACAGCCAGGACCCCCAGCTGTTTGCCGAGTTTGAACAGCTGTACCTGACCCTGGTGGACCCCGACGCCGAGCCCCTGCACAAGCACAGCTGTGCAGTGATCTTCTTCAGCGACCTGCAGCAACGCCTGAACCCCGCCGAGCGGCCGCCACGGGTCAGCAATGCAAAGCTGCTGCAAGCGGCGCAGTACATCCGTCAGCACTGCACCCAAGCCCTGGGACTGGAGGATATCTGCCGGGTCGCCGAGCTTTCCCCGTCCTACCTGATCCGCGCCTTCAAGCAGCAATTCGGCATGCCGCCCCACGCCTTTCTGGTCAACCAGCGGGTGCAGTTCGCCCAGGCCCGCCTGCGCAGCGGCGCACCCATCGCCGAAGTGGCGCTGGAGGCCGGTTTTGCCGATCAGGCGCATTTCCAGCGGGCCTTCAAACAGCATCTGGCGGCCACTCCAGGTCAATACCGCGGCCAACGCTAGACCCACAGATAGACCGCACTGGCGGCCAGCAGCGCGGCCATGCTGCGGTTGAACAGACGCATCTGCGCCGGGTTGCTCAGGTAATGCCGCAAGCAACTGCCGGCATAGGCCCAGCAGGCAATCGACAGGTAGCAGATCAGCAAATACAACCCGGCGAACAACCACACCAGGCCCAGGTCCCCGTCGGCGGCGAAGGCGCCCATGCCCGCCACGCAGGCCAGCCAGGCCTTGGGGTTGAGCCACTGCATCAGCGCGCCGTACCAGGCCGACGGCGCCCGGGCTGCAGCGTCGGTATCCAGGCGACCATCGTCCCGGGCCAGCTTCCAGGCCATGTACAACAGAAAGGCCACACCGAATAGGCGAATGCCCTGGGTCAACAGCGGCCACTGGCGCAACAGTTCATGCAACCCCAGGCCGATCAGCACCAGCAACAGGACAAAACCCAGGGTGGCCCCGGCCACGTGGCGCAAACTGGCCCTGAAGCCAAACCGTGCGCCACTGCCCAGGGCCACGATATTCACCGGCCCCGGGGTGATAGACGCGGCCAGGGCAAAGGCCGCCATGGAAAACACTACGTTCATTGCTTGCCTCTCTTGTCTTGGTCGGAACAACCGCGGGACAAGTTAGGCCAAGGCACACCGCCGGTATTGAAGAAAACTGCCCTCGCACGATGATCTCCACCCGTTGCTCGCCGACCCGGGTCAGCGCTGTCAGGTAATTGTCCAGGCCGCTGCCTTGGGGTAGGGATACACGGCGAACATGGGCCACGTCACATACCACCGACAGACCCACCCCCTGCCCTGATCAACTGGATCAATTGGCGATTAGATGAAAGTTGCTGATTGCCGTTGGCGATCAACTGTTGAAACGGGTCACCAAGGCATTAAGTTCATGAGCGGTAGATTCCAGATCACCGCCTACCGAGCAAGAGTGCACAGCGATGTCGGCGTTCTGGTCCGAGACCCGGGCAATATTGGTGATCTGCTCGGATATTTCCTCGGCCACATGGGCTTGCTGCTCCGACGCGGCAGCCATTTGCTGGCTCATCTGGTGAATGCGCTCCACCGCCGAGTTGATGCCATTCAGGGCTTCCTGGGTGCTGATCACCTGGGCCACGCCGGAACGCGCCTCGATGCTGCCCTGGCGTGCCACCTCCACAGCCTGGGTGGCCACTTCCTGCAAGGTGATGATGATGCGCTGGATGCTCTGGGTGGACTCGTGGGTCTTGGAGGCCAGGGCCCGTACCTCGTCGGCCAGGCCTTCCACAGAGTGGCTGACCGCATCCACGGTGTCCGCCAGTTTCTCGATCACCACCCGGGTTTCCGGGCTTCCTGGGAACCCACCTGGGTCAGATTGTTGACCTGATCGGCGGCCGAGGCAGTGTCGTGGATATGCACCGAGACTTCGGAAATCGACGAGGCCATCTGGTTCATGGCCGTTTACCCGCAGAACTTCCCTGAGCCAAGTGAATTAGTGCCAATGGCCAGTATCGATCCAGTCGGCCCAAGTCTAGGTTCGAGCATTAATCAAGGTGTGAAAAAATCATCAAGCCACTCAACTTGAACGGCCCGAATTAAAGACTTTCATGACTTACATCAACATTTACCTCAACAATAGAAAGCTGGCTTTCTAGTTATTGAGAAGTATTATTTCCAGCATACTCAGCGCCGTAGAAAACGCCTTGTTGCGAACATGGGGCACACATTCGTTGAAGCGTTCATGCACCCATTGATCAACTGCAGATCCCCTTTCTCCGCCACCCGCTGCGCCTCGGACTGATCGGGGCTGGAGTCGCCCTTGATGGACCAGCTTGAACTGCGCCCGGCCGCTCGCGACGACTGGCCCTGTCTGGAAAACCTCATGCAGTTCTATCTCTATGAACTCAGTCAGTGGCTGCCACTCAAGCTTGCAGCCCAGGGGCTGTACGCCATCCAGGCCCTGGACGACTATTGGCGCCACCCAGCCACTCATCCCTGGCTGATCCTGGTGGCAGGGGAACTGGCCGGCTTTACCGTCGTCGACCAGCAACGCTGCGACAGCGATGCCCGGTATAACCTCGGCTACCTGTTCATCGCTCGACGACTTCGCCGCCTGGGCATCGGTCGACAGGTGACACAACAGCTGTTCGAGCACTACAAGGGGCCTTGGCAGGTGGTGCACTTCAGCGCCAACCTGCCCGCCCGGGATTTTTGGCAGGCCATGCTCCCGGGGCAAAACCCGACGCCGATCATCGCCCAAGGCTATCCCGCCAGCCTGTACCGTTGGCCAGACTGAACCGGCACCAAGAGCAAGCGGTGTTTTGTGCCGGATGCGCCCGGCTCGCGGCTTTGAGGGCCGTGCCCTGACAGCAATGGCAAAGTCCGGGCCGATCACCTACCTTCTCCGGGGCCACCCGCACAGGCATGGCCACCACGTGCCGCCTGGCGCTCCACTTCCTCTGAAGCAAAGAGCCTTGTCCATGTCGTCGTCCACCACCCGCACCACGCGCCTGCTGTTACGTCCACCGACCCTCGCCGACCTGCCACAGGCCTGCGCCATCCACGGCAACCCGCAGACCCACCGTTTCAACCCCAACGGCCCCGACAGCGCCGAAGCCACCAGCGACCGGCTGCACAGCTGGATTGCCCATTGGCAGCAGTACGGTTTCGGCTACTGGGCGATCGCCCGACTGGATGCCCCGCAACAGATCATCGGCTTCGGCGGCCTCATGCGGGCGCACTTCGGGCATGAAGCCGGGCTGAACCTGTACTTTCGCTTCATCCCCGAAGCCTGGGGCCAGGGTTTCGCCAACGAAATGGCCCAGGCGGCCCTGCAACTGGCCTTCAGCGAACTGCTTGCGCCCCGAGTCACCGGCCTGGTGCGGCCCGACAACCTGCCGTCCAGGCGGGCCCTGGAACGGCTGGGGATGACGGTGGACGGTGAGCTGGAGGATTTTCCCGGACAGCCACCGAGCCTGCTGTACCGGCTCAGCGCCCAGGATCACAGCACCCTGGCGGGTCATGAAGCGCCAGCACCGAGGATTGACAAACCCCGCGCCGGCTTTTAAAACTGTGCGCCTGATTTCAGAGTCTGCCTGAACCATGTCCCAAGCCCTTACCCTCGATTCTCGCGCCATTGGCCTGTTGGCCAAGGCCCGAGCCTGGGTGGCTTGCAACTCTAAATCGAAGAAACAGTCGCTCATGTGACCGGGGCGCTGTGTCCCGTCAGATGAGCTGACAGGACATCAAGCGCTACGGACACCCTCCCCCTGCTTAACGCCCTTCTACTCTTCTGACGACGACCCGACGGTCAACCATCAGGAGAACACGCATGTCATCGTTTCAAGGTATCTGGGTCCCTATCGTCACGCCTTTTCACAACGGCGCCATCGACTTTGCCGCCCTGCGGCGCCTGAGCGCCCATCTGCTGGAAAGCGGTGTGGCCGGGCTGGTGGTCTGCGGCACCACCGGCGAAGCCGCGGCCCTGGACAAGGATGAGCAACTGGCGGTACTCGACGCCGTGCTCGAACAGGCCCCCGCCGGGCGGGTCATCATGGGCCTGGCGGGCAACAACCTGAAATCGCTGCTGAGCCTGCAAACGGAGATCCTCAAGCGCCCGGTGGCAGCCCTGCTGGTGCCTGCGCCCTATTACATCCGGCCCTCCCAGGCGGCCTTGGAAAGCTTCTTCCACAGCGTCGCCGACGCCTCCAGCGTGCCGCTGATTGTCTACGACATTCCCTACCGCACCGGGGTCAGCCTGGACAAGGCCACCTTGCTCAACATCGTCCGCCACCCGCGGATCGCAGCGGTGAAGGATTGCGGCGGCAACCTGGAGAAGACCCTGGCGCTGCTGGCCAGTGGCACGGTGCAAGTGTTGTGCGGTGAGGACCTGCAACTGTTCAGCGCCCTGTGCCTGGGGGCCAGCGGAGCCATCGCGGCGGCAGCGCATATACGTCCGGAGCTGTTCGTGCAATTGCAGCGACAGGTCCAGGACCAGCAACTGGACGCTGCCAGGACCACCTTCCGGCAACTGGTGCCGTTGATTCAAGCGCTGTTCGCCGAGCCCAATCCGGCGCCCGTGAAAGCCTTGCTGGCTCATCAAGGGCTGATCGAGCCTCAACTGCGGGCACCCATGCAGGATTGCAGCGCGGCCACCGCGACACACCTGCAAACCCTGCTGGCCGGCTTGCCTTGACTACGGATCATCGGAATTGCCGTGCCTGCGGCCCGTAGGAGCGGGGGTACGACAATCTCGATGCCCCGTCGGCGCCGATCGCGGCGGCGCGCGGACGCTCTCAGCGGATCGGCGGGATGCGGATCTGGCCGGCGCGGCACTGGTTTTTCACGCCCTTGCCGCAAGGGCCAAAATCCAGGTCCTTGGTCAGGCAGACCCGGACTTCGGAAAGCTCGGGGCCGCTGCAGAGAATGGCGATGCCGTTTTCGGCGATCCCCGGGTTGCTCTGGCGAAACTGCTGGGCAATCTGTGTGGCTTCCAAGTAACGCACCGTGGTCGAAGGCTGCAGCGTTTCAGGTATCTGCACCGTCGCCAGGGCCTTGTCCGCCGCGTCCAGGTAACCCATGCCCCCCAGGCCACTGCAGGTGCCGTGCTTGGTCCATTCGTGGTTCATCAGTTTGGCGGTGGGGAACAGGGTCAGGCCCTTGGCACGCTCCTGCTGGGTCAGCGGGGTCAAGGGCGGGCAGGACTCGGGCCAGCCGCCCTTGGCGTATTGCGGCCACAGCCCGTGGAGGACAAACCCATAGCCCTTGCCCGAGCACTGTTCGTTCTCCGGATGCATCAGGCAGAAGGTCGGTGACCAGGACAGGGTCAGCAGGTAGTAGTCGAACGTGCCCGCCACCGAGTCCCGTTGCTGTTTGGGCTGACGTGCGTCGCTGATGCCCACCATCCCCAGGGTCAGCACCAGGGCCGCCATCAGGGCAAAAAACTTTCTCATCGTTACCTCTCCTTGGGGAATCGGATCGTCCTGGCCCCGCCATCGGGGTGGAACTGCCGGAACGCAGCTTCACCTTCTTGGCATGCCGGGGTTGCAGGAACATGACATTCGCCGCGCCGTGCCCCGGCAACACCGGTCAGGCGCAGCGGCATTGAGCGACTAGAGTGCCGGGCTATCACTGCGGCGGTACAGGCCCACACCCACCGCCAATATCGCCAGCATGCCCGCACAGCTGCGATTGACCCAGCCCATGACCCGCGCGGAAAAGCTCGCCATGGCGCGACGGCCACCAAAGGCGTACAGGCTCATCATCAGGCAGTCCACCAGGGCGCTGACCAGGGCCAGAATCAGGTACTGCTCGGCCACCGGCTGGTCGGGGCGCACGAACTGCGGCACGAAGGCCGAGAAGAACAGCAAGCCCTTGGGATTGGACAAGCCCACCAGCAAGGCCCGGCGGAACGCCGAGCGACCGCTGGCCGAGGCGCCATCAAGCCGGTTCGTCAGGGCCTGGGTCGGCGCCCGCCACAAGCCCCAGGCCAGATACAGCAGATAGACCGCGCCGCAGGTCTTAACCACCACGAACAACGACTCCGAGGCCTGCAGCAAGGCCCCCAGGCCACAACCCACGGCACCGATCAGCAGCAGGTCGGACAGCGCCGCACCGGCGATCCCGCAGCCGGCCACCCGCATCCCGTGGACCGCGCCGTTGTTCAGGGCCAGCAGCATCGAGGGCCCGGGAGTGATCATCACCGCGCTGACGGTGACGATGTAGAGAAACAGTGTTGCCGCATCCATCGTGGTACTCCTGAAAAATCCACCGCGCCGCGTAACGAACCGGGGGCCTGCACCCACGCGCAACCCAAGGTCTGCGGCGCGCAGTGCGAAAGATGACGGAACAACCGGGCACAGATCAAGGGCGGCGATCAGCGCTCGATGCCCGGGGACGCCACCTCGACGTCAGGCACGCTGACAAAGATGCTGTAGTGCCCCCCTTCCATGGCTTCAAAGGCGATCAGTTTCTGGACCAGCGGTTCGCTGATCACCTTGCCGGCATTGAGCAACAGCATGCCGTTGTCAGCATTGAGGTTGCGCCGCAGGACCATCCCCGCCTGCAACTCGCGGGTGCCCAGCACCCGGACCGTCGGATCATCGACAGTCACGTCATTGAGGTAGGCGGCACAGACCTGGACAAAGCCTTCCACCATATTCGGGTCATAGAGGCGGCCGGCGTATTTGCGAATGAACAGCAAGGCTTCGTCGCTGTTCATGCGCCGCTCCAGAATCAACCCGCACTGCAACTCGATAAAGTCCACTGCCAGCTTCAATAGCCGGGAACCCCAGGGAATCGCCTCGCCCCGCAGATGCTGGGGAAAGCCGCTGCCATCCCAGCGTTCCTGATGGTGGAGGATCAGCCGCGCCGCATCCTGCATCGGCTCCAGCGTCATCAGCAGCGACTCGCTCTGCGAGGGATAGGCCCGGTAGCGCTCATGGTCGGTGTGCCGCAACAGGTCCGACGGGGCGCCCAGCATGGCGTCGCTCCAGCTCAGCTTGCCGATGTTGTACAAGGCGGCGGCCATGGTCAGGTCGCGGCTGGAGGCTTCGTCGAGGCCATGGCTTGCGCAACAGGCGCGGATCAGCTCGATGATCTTGCGGTTGGTCTGCTTGTCCGCCGGCAGGCGCAGGTTGGCCAGCAGCGAGAACACCTCGGTGCCGGTCACATAACTGTGCTTGAGCTCCTCATAGGCCAGGTCCAGCATGTCGGCGGTCTGTTGCAACTCGGAGGTACGGGAGGCAACGCGCTTTTCCAAATCGGCATTGCTCGCCTTGAGCTGGCGGTTCTGTGCCAGCACCAGTTGCTGCAGGCGCTTGAGCTCCCGTTCGGCATGCTGGTGATCCAGGGTCTGGCGCAGGATCAGCAGCAACTCTTCGTCGTTCCAGGGTTTGCTCAGGTACTGGTGGATCTGCCCCTCGTTGACGGCCTTGATGATGGTGCTCAGGTCGGCGTAGCCGGTGAGCAGGATCCTGCGGGTGGCCGGGTAGCCCTCGCGCACCCGGGCCAGCAAGGTGGCGCCGTCCATAGTGGGCATGCGCGCATCGCTCATCACC
The DNA here is from genome assembly GCF_052850735.1 of Pseudomonas sp. 910_21. NCBI lineage: Bacteria > Pseudomonadati > Pseudomonadota > Gammaproteobacteria > Pseudomonadales > Pseudomonadaceae > Pseudomonas > Pseudomonas sp. 910_21. The sequence goes on from NZ_VXCY01000006.1 coordinate 477,644, forward strand.
AGGTCAACGGGACGCTGGGCCAGGATCTCCAGGGCCCTGGCACCGCTGTCCGCCACCAGCACTTCATAGGGCTGGCTGCGCAACAGGCGCCGCAAGCTGTTGAGAATCGATTCTTCGTCATCCACCAACAGCAGGCATGGACGCTGACCTGGCTCGGCGGGCTGCGACTCTTCCATGATGGTTCTCCCTGTCCTGCATCTCGTTCCCCGGACAGCACGGCCAGGCAACCGCCCAACTGCGCTGCAGCCCAGACAATCCTAGCTATTTTTTTCATTTGCACCCGGGGATATCCGTCGAAAAAAACCTCTTACGCCGCGTTTTCCAGTGACTATGCTCACAGCGTTGGACGCACGCTCAGAACACTAGGGAAAGTCAATGAACGCTGGCTGCGACGCACAGACAAGTTCGCAAGATCCCTCGGAGTCGCCGTCTGCGCGCGTCAACCGGCGGGTGCTGATTGTGGATGACAGCCTCTCCATTCACGAAGACTTCCACAAGATCCTCATGCCCTCACAGAGCCTGGCCCTGAGCCGGGCCGAAGAACAGTTGTTCGGCAGCGTCAACGTCCGCCCCCCCCTGGAGTTCAATCTGGATTCGGCGTTCCAGGGTCGCGAGGCCCTGGCCATGGTCGAGTCGGCCCTGGCCCGAGACATGCCCTATGCCATGGCCTTCATCGACATGCGCATGCCGCCGGGCTGGGATGGCCTGGAAACCATCGAGCAGTTGTGGAAGGTCGACCCGGACCTGCAGATCGCGCTGTGTACCGCCTATTCGGACTATTCGTGGGAAACCATGGCCGAGCGCCTGGCCTTCGGCGACCAGTTGCTGATCCTGAAAAAGCCCTTCGACAGCCTGGAGATCCGCCAGATGGCCAGTGCCCTGACCTGGAAATGGCAGATGGCCCGGGATGCGCGGCACAAGCTCGACGATCTGCAGCGCACCATCGAGGAGCGGGTGGCGGAACTGCTCAAGGTCTCCCACCTGCTGCACTACGACGCCCTTACCGGTCTGCCCTCCAGCACCTTGCTCGGCGATCGCCTGGGCCAGGCCATGGCCCGGGCCCGGCGTTATGGGCAACAACTGGCGGTGATGTTCCTCGGGCTGGACCGTTTCAAGCGGATCAACAATGCCCTGGGCTACCCGGCAGGCGACGAGCTGCTCAAGAGAATTGCCCACAGCCTGCAGCACGGCATGCGGGAATCGGACTCGGTGTTCCGCTACGGTTCCGACGAATTCGTGGTGCTGCTCCATGATCAGGAGCCACCGCCCCAGGTCCGTAGCGTCGCGGAAAAATTCCTGGCAACGGTGAGCCAGCCCCACGATGTGGCCGGGCACGACCTGCGGGTCACCGCCAGCCTGGGAATCAGCCTCTACCCCGAAGATGGCCAGGATGCCCTGAGCCTGATCAAGAAGGCCGAGATGGCCATGCGCAACAGCAAGGAGCAGGCACCGGGGGGCTACGGTTTCTTTACCGAAGACATGACCCACCGCGCCCGGGAACGACAACACCTGGAATCGGGCATTCGCCAGGCCCTGGAGCGCCAGGAGCTGTGTTTGCATTATCAGCCGAAAATCCACCTGGCCTCGGGCCAAGTGGTGGGCGCCGAAGCGCTGATTCGCTGGTTCAGCCCGCAACGGGGCTGGATCAGCCCCGCCCAGTTCATTCCTGTGGCCGAAGACAGCGGCCTGATCAACCGGATCAGCCAGTGGGTACTGGGCGAGGCTACCCGCCAGTCCCGTACCTGGCAGCAAGCGGGACTGGTGCCGATCCGCCTGTCGGTCAACCTTTCGGCCAGCGACTTCAGGCAACCGCAGTTGCTCCAGCAGTTGCAGGGCGCACTGCTGGACAGCGCCCTGGACCCAACCCTGCTGGAACTGGAAATCACCGAAGGGGTGCTGATGCAGAACGTCGAAGCCACCCTCGCCACCCTGCAAGCCATCAAAGCCCTGGGGGTAAGCCTGGCGGTGGACGATTTCGGCACCGGTTATTCCAGCCTCAGCTACCTGCGCAAGTTCCCGGTGGATGTGCTGAAGATCGACCAGTCCTTCATCCAGGGCCTGAGCAACGAACCCAAGGACGCCGCCCTGGTCAGTGCGATTATCCAGTTGGGACGCAACCTGAACCTGAACGTCATCGCCGAAGGGGTGGAAACCCTGGAGCAACTGACGTTCCTCAAGCAACAGGGCTGCGAGGAAGGCCAGGGCTATTACTTCAGCAAGGCCCTGCCCGCCGAGGATTTTGCCCTCCTTCTGCGGGCCCAGGCGTCCCTGGCCCAGGTGACCGGTCATGACCACTGAACAGCCGCCAACGCCACACCGGCGCCGCCTGCACAGCCTCCTCGGCCTGCTGCTCTGGGCCCTGCTCGGTGTCGCCCCGCCGGCCTTCCCGGCGCCGCTGGACGAACCGCTCAAGCCCCTGCCTACAGTGCCCAACCTCGACCCCAAACGGGTGGAGTTGGGCCGTCGGCTGTTCAACGAACCGCGCCTGTCCCTGGACAACAGCCTCTCCTGCGCCAGCTGTCATCGGCTGGAACAGGGCGGGGCCGACGTGTTGGACAAGTCCCAGGGCATCAAGGGTCAGCTCACCCGGGTCAACACTCCTAGCGTGTTCAACGCTGCGCTGAACTTTCGCCAGTTCTGGGACGGTCGCGTCGACACCCTCCAGGCGCAGATCGACAACGTGGTGCAAAGCCCCATCGAAATGGGCAACAACTGGCCCAATCTGGTGCGCACCCTGAATGACGACGCCGGCTACCGCCAAACCTTCGGCGAGCTGTACCCGGACGCCATCACCGCGGCCAACGTGCAGGACGCCCTGGCCAGTTATGAACGGACGCTGCTCAGTGCAGGCTCGCGCTTCGACCAGTACCTGCAAGGCAACACCGAGATCCTCAGCCAGGAAGAGAAGTACGGCTACCAGCGGTTCAAGGACTACGGCTGCATCGCCTGCCATCAAGGGGTCAATATCGGCGGCAACATGTTCCAGAAGTTCGGGGTGATGAATGACTACTTTGCCGACCGGGGCAACCCCACCGACGCCGACCTGGGACGCTTCCTGATCACCGGCGACGAGCAGGACCGCAACGTGTTCAAGGTCCCCAGCCTGCGCAATGTGGCGGTCACCGCGCCCTACTTCCACGACGGCTCGGCAAAGACCCTGGAGCAGGCAGTGGAGGTGATGTTCAAGTACCAGTTGGGCCGTACCCCCAACCCCCAGGACACCCGCCTGATCGTCAAGTTTCTCCAGACCCTCACCGGGCAATGGCAGGGCAAGCCGCTATGAAGCTGCCCCGCCGCTTGCCCTCCACGGTCCTGACCCTGGTGGCCCTGGGCCTGGTCCTGGCGCTGGCGCTTCTCTACTTCAAGACGATGATCGGCCAGTCCGCGAACTTCGCCCTGTCCCGGGACCTGATCGGCCACATCAAGCAGTTGAACGCCCAATGGGAAACCGAGGTGCTCAAGGCGCGCATTGCCATTACCCACGACTACGATCCACTGGTGCTGCCGGTGCAGCAGATCGACCAGCTGTGGCGACGCTTCGACCAGCTCTCGCAACAGGGTCACAGCGACCCGGCAGCCTGGCAGGCCAGTCACCAGGCGTTCCTCGAGGCCTTCCAGGAAAAGGCCGGCCTGGTGGAACGGTTCAAGTCCCACAACTCGGTGCTGCGCAATTCCCTGGCGTTCCTGCCCACCGCCGAGGACGACATCCAGCGTCGGTTGGCCAGCCTCGATGACCAGGAGCGGCTGGCGCAGCAGAACATTGCCATCGACACCTACGACCTGCTGCTCAGCAGCCTGGAGTTCGCCCAGGTCTCCAGTGACGACAAGGCCGCGGACATCCTGGTGGGGCTGAACAAACTGGCGGTCAACAAGGAGCGCCTGCCCCAAGTCATGCACGAGCCGGTGGAGATCCTCAGCAACCACGTTTCAGTGATCCTGCGCGAGCAGCCGGTGGTCAATGAATTGCTGGAGCGGCTCACCTCGATCCCGGTGGCCGAACGCCTGGACGACATCACCAGCCTGCTCAACCGCGACCAGCTCCAGTCCGACCTGCAGGACCAGAAGTCCCACCAGTATCTGCTGGCATTCTCGGTGCTGCTGGTGCTGCTGATCCTCTATCTGGCCATCCGCCTGATCAGCAGCTTTGCCGTCATCCGCCGGTTCAACACCGCCCTGCAAAGCGCCAATGAACACCTGGAGCAGCGGGTCGAGGAACGCACCCGGGAACTCAAGGAGGCCCAGAGCGAGTTACTGGACGCCGCGCGCCAGGCCGGCATGGCGGAAATCGCCACCAATGTCCTGCACAACGTCGGCAATGTGCTCAACAGCGTGAACATCTCCAGCGAGATCCTCAGCCGCACACTGCGCTCCAGCAAGGCCCAGGGCCTGGGCAAGGCGATGCAGTTGATCAATCAGCATCAGCAGGATCTGGGGCATTTTTTCAGTGAAGATGAAAAGGGCAAGCTGCTCCCCGGCTACCTCAATCAACTGGTGGACGCCATTGCCAGCGAGCAACAGGGCATGAGCGAGGAACTGGCCCAGCTTGGTCGCAGCGTCGACCACATCAAGGAAATCGTCGCCACCCAGCAGTCCTACGCCGGGGCCTCGCGGCTGATCGAGCCCTTGCGGGTCAGCGAACTGATCGAGGACGCCCTGCGCATGAACTCCGGCGCCCTGGCCCGGCATCAGGTCACGGTGGTCAAGGACTACACCGACGTGCCACCGGTCATGGGCGACAAGCACCGCATGCTGCTGATCCTGATCAACCTGATCAGCAACGCCAAGTACGCCATGTCCGATCTCGACGAGCACTCCCGGACCCTGACCTTGAGCGCCCATGTGATTGATGACCGGACCTTGCGCATTCAGGTCCAGGACCGTGGCGAGGGCATTGCCGCCGAGAACCTGACGCGGATCTTTGCCCACGGTTTCACCACCCGCAAGGAAGGGCACGGCTTCGGCCTGCACAGTTGCGCCCTGGCCGCCATGGAAATGGACGGGCAGCTCAGCGTGCACAGTGACGGACCGGGACTGGGTGCGACCTTTACTCTGGACATACCGCTGATCAGCGCCGAGGGCCAATGATGGACGAGCTGAGCAACCGCCGGATTCTGCTGATCGACGACACCCCGTCGATCCACGATGACTTTCGCAAGATCCTCACCCCGCCACCGGCGGACGACAGCAGCCTGGACGATCTGGAAGCGCAGCTGTTCGGCGCCCAGGCCAAGCCCCGGCAACAGCCCTTTGAACTGGACTCGGCCTACGGCGGCCAGGAAGGCTTGAGCAAAGTCTGCCAGGCCCTGGAACAGCAGCGCCCCTATGCCCTGGCCTTTGTCGACATGCGCATGCCCCAGGGCTGGGACGGGGCCCAGACCATCGAGCGGCTCTGGCAAGAGGACCCGCGCCTGCAAGTGGTGGTGTGCACCGCCTACTCCGACTATTCCTGGGAGGATCTGCTGGAGCGCCTGCAAGGCCACAACCGCCTGCTGATCCTGAAGAAACCCTTCGACAATATCGAAGTCCAGCAGATGGCCAGCACCCTCACCAGCAAATGGGAGATGACCGCCCGCGCGCTGTTGCAGATGCACCATCTGGAGGAACTGGTGGAACAGCGCACCGAAGACCTGAGGCTGGCCGGCACGGCCCTGCAGCAGGAAATCGACGAGCGCAAGCAACTGGAGAACCAGCTGGTGCAATCGGAGAAGCTGGCCTCCCTCGGGCAACTGGCGGCCGGGGTCGCCCACGAGATCAACAACCCCATCGGCTTCGTGGCCTCCAACCTCGGCAGCCTGGCGGGTTACCTGGAGCAGATCGGCCAGATGCTCACCGCCTATCGCCAGAGTGAAGAGGCCATCGCCGCGCCGGAGTTGCGCAAGCGCCTGCAAAGTCTGCGGGAAAGCATCGACCTGGACTTTCTCCAGGAGGACATCCCGTTGCTGATCAAAGAATCCAAGGACGGCATCGGTCGAGTCGAGCAGATCGTCAAGGACCTGAAGAACTTCTCCCGGGTCGACAGTGACCAGCAATGGCAGATGGCGGACCTGCAGCAGGGCATCGACTCGACCCTGAACATCGTCGCCAACGAGCTCAAGTACAAGGCCGACCTGATCAAGCACTATCAGCCGTTGCCAGAGATCGAGTGCCTGCCCTCCCAGCTCAATCAGGTGGTGATGAACCTGGTGGTCAATGCCGCCCAGGCCATAGGCCCCGAACGCGGCACCATCACCCTGAGCAACGGCGTGGAAGGCGATCGGGTGTGGCTGGAAGTCACCGACAGTGGCTGCGGCATCGACGAGCAGCACCTGCAGAAGATCTTCGACCCCTTTTTCACCACCAAGCCGGTGGGCCAGGGCACCGGACTGGGCCTGTCGCTGTCCTACGGGATCGTCCAGAAACACGGCGGACAGATCAGTGTCCGCAGCCAGTTGGGCGTGGGCAGCACCTTTCGCGTGGAGCTGCCGATCCGTCAGGCTCCCCATCGACCGGACCCGGCCTGAACCGGGCACGCCCGCGCCCTTCCCTCACCCGCCCACAGGACCTTGCCATGAGCCGCCCCAACGACCCGATCAAACAGGGCAAGGACGCACGCAAGCACTGCCCCCGCAACAGCCACAGCGCCCCCGGCCAGATCAAGCGCGACCCCCTGCCGCTGATCGAGGCCTCGAGCCAGGGCCGGGTCCAGTCCCTGGTGGCGCTGCGCTACGGCCGTATGCTGGTGTCGCCCTTCACTTTCTATCGCGGCAACGCTCTGCTCCAGGCCCATGACCTGGCCACCACCCCGGACATGGGCCTGCGCTCGACCATCTGCGGCGACTGCCACCTGATGAACTTCGGCGGCTTCGCCACGCCGGAGCGCAATCTGCTATTCAGCGTCAACGACTTCGACGAGGTCCACCCCGGCCCCTGGGAATGGGACCTGAAGCGCCTGGTGGCCAGTTTCCTGATTGCCGCCCGGGACCTGCGCCATGGTGCAGCGGTGGAGGAAAGCGTCTGCCGCGAGCTGGTGGGGGCCTATCAACGGAGCATGGCCACCTGCGCCGAGCAAAGCGCCCTGGAGATCTGGTACGACGCCCTGACCTACGAAGACCTGCTGCATCAGGCCCGGGCCAACAGCACCACCCTGGAGCACGTGCAACGGGCCATGGACAAGGCCGAGCGCCGCACCCACGCCCATCTGCTGCCCAAGATCAGCGAGCGCGATGCCCAGGGGCGCTTGCTGATCCGCGACGATCTGCCGGAGATCTTCCACCTGCACAACACCACCAGTCTGCTGGACCCGGACGACGACTGGATGCGCCTGGAAGACTGGCGACCGCTGTACGACACCTTCATGGCCGACTATCGCGGCACCTTGCAGGCCGACCGGCGTAACCTGCTGGCGCGCTTCACCCCCTGCGACCTGGCCTTCAAAGTGGTGGGCGTGGGCAGCGTCGGCACCCGCTGCCTGGTGGCGCTGCTCACCGACAACCAGCAGCGACCGCTGTTCCTGCAGTTCAAGGAAGCCCGCCGCTCGGTGCTTGCCGACTATGTGCGGGTGCGCTCGCGACCGCGGCACAACGGCCAGCGGGTGGTGGAAGGCCAGCGCCTGATGCAGTCCGCCAGCGACCTGTTCCTGGGCTGGACCACCGGCCCCAACGGCCGCCATTTCTATGTGCGCCAACTGCGGGACATGAAAGTGTCGGCAGAGCTGGAAACCTTCGACGCCGAAACCTTCGCCGCCTACGCGCGGATCTGTGGCCGGGCCCTGGCCCGGGCCCACGCCAAGGCCTCGGGGCAAGCGGCACTGATCAGCGGCTACATCGGCAAGAGCCAGACCCTGGCCGAGGCGCTGTGGCACTACGCCCAGGCCTATGCCACGCAGAACGAACGGGACTTCGAGCGCTTCCAGCAGGCCTGCCGCAAGGGACGCTTGCAGGCCCGCTCGGAGGCGGATTTCGCCGCCGACCATCTGCCCTGAAACCCGGCCTCAGGTAATGGAACGGCTGGCCTGGGACTGTTCGGCGCAGAGCTTCACCCAGGCGTCGCTGTCCAGGGGCGGACTCAGGTGCGGCCCCTGGGCCTCATCGCACTGAATGTCATGCAGCGCCTTGATTTGCTCCGGGGTTTCCACGCCTTCGGCAATCACCTTCAGATTCAGGGCATGCCCCAGGTCGACGATGGCCTGGACGATCGAGCGCCCGGCCTGATTGCCGCCCAGTCCCGCCACCAGGCTGCTGTCGATCTTCAGGCCGTCCAGGGGAAAGGTCCGCAGGTACTGCAACGCCGAGTAGCCGCTGCCGAAATCGTCCATCAGCAGCTGCACCCCGAGGGACTTGAGCCCCTGCATGATCTCCAGCACCTGGCGACCGTCATCCAGCAATGCCTTGTCGGTCATTTCCAGCACCAGACGCGAGGGCGTCAGTCCGCTCTGGCCAAGCACGGTCCTGATTCTGGCCACCAGTTGCCCGCGCTGGAACTCGGTGGCCGACAGGTTGACCGCCAGCAGCAGGCGCTCGGGCCAGGCCCGGGCCGCGCGGCAAGCGGCGTGCAGCACCCAGTTGCTCAATGGCAGGATCAGCCCGGTGTCCTCGGCGATCGGCGTGAACACCTCGGGACCCAGCAGCCCACGCTGGGGATGCTGCCAGCGCACCACCGCCTCGGCCCCCACCAGTTGCCCGTCCGCCAGCCGATAGCGCGGCTGGAACTGCAACAGCAACTGATCCTGTTCAATGGCGTGGCGCAGGTCGCGCTCCAGGCCGCGGCGCTCGATGATCCGCACATTCATGTCGCTGGCATAGAAACGCCAGGTACTGCGCCCCGCCGCCTTGGCCTCATACAGGGCGATGTCGGCAAAACGCAGCAGCTCCTCCGCCAGGCTGGCATCAACCGGTGCCCGGGCAATGCCGATGCTGGCGCTGATGAAGACTTCATGCTCGGCAATGTAGAACGGCTCTTCGATCCGCCCGATCAGGCGCCGGCACAGGCCTTCGATCTCGGTTCGGGCGACCTGCCCCGGGACCACCAGGACAAACTCGTCGCCCCCGACCCGGGCCACCAGATCCTCCCCCCGCAGGCATTGGGCCAGGCGCTGGGACACCTCATGCAGCACCTGATCGCCCGCCGCATGCCCCAGCAAGTCGTTCACCGGCTTGAAGCGATCGAGGTCGACGCTGAGCATCAGCAAGGGCTCCTGCAAGGTCGGCAGGGCCAACAGCTTGCCTTCGAGAAACTCCTGCATGCGCGTACGGTTGGCCAGCCCGGTGAGGGCATCGTGCTGGGACAGGTACTCGATGCGGCGCCTTGCGGCGACCTCCTCGGTGATGTCGCTGGCGGTGCCCCGGAACCCCCCGGCGGCCATGGCCCGCACCGAAAGGCGACAGATCCGCGGCTGCCGGTGGCCATCCAGGTAGGCGCATTGCACGATTGCCTGGGAGCGCCGTTCCGGGGCCGCCAGCCAGTTGCGCAGTGACCCCTGCTCGGAGCTCAGCAGCTCATTCATCGGCCGCCCCAGCGCGGCTTCCCGGGGCAGCCCGGTGACCGCCTCGAAACGCTCGGACAGGTAAGTGAAACGCAACTGCGGGTCCACCTCCCAGATCCAGTCGGACGCCGCTTCGGCGACATCGCGAAAGCGTTCCTCACTGGCCTGCAAGGCGCTGCGACTGAGCCGCAGGGCCTGGACCTGATCGTCCATGACCCGGGCCGCCGCCCCGGCCCGGCGCAACAGGAAGCCGGCCATGATGCCCGCCAGCACGCCCGCCAGCAGCAGCAACGGCATCACCAGCACCAGCAACTGATGCCCCGGGCGCGTCGGTTGCCATTGCAGGATTCCGGCGCCATCGGGCAGGGTCAGGGACGGCAGTACAACGGCCTGTCCGGCGCCGGCCACCTGCAACTGTTCGATGCCCAGCCCCTGGCCCAGGGCCTGCAGCCGCGACGGGTCCAGGCGCGCAACAAAGATCAGCACCGACTGCGGCCCGCTGTCGGCGCGCACTTGCGGGTCATTGCCCGGGCTCAACAGGTCGGCGACCACCAGCGCCGGCGTCCCGGCGATGGAGTGGTAATGACTGATGGCCTTGCCGCCGGCCGCCCGGCGCACCTCGTCCACCAGAGGCGCCAACTGCTCCCCCAGCCAATCCCGGGCATCCATCGACTCCAATCGCCCAGCCACCAGCGAATACACGGTTAAACCTGCCGGATTGATCACGAACACGCCGTCAAAACCCAGATCGTGGTACAGGGTCGGACCGAAGTTCTGCCGGGTGAAGGCCCAGTCGAGGTCGACCTGCAGGTGCAGGTGCTGGTAGGCGTCGCCCCACAGGGCATAGTCCTTGAGCGTGGTGCGGGCGTTGCTGTCCAGCGATTGCAGCGCCTTGTCGATATCCAGACGGTTGTGCTGTTCGGCGGCAAGGTTCTGGTCGAGGGCGATGTATACCAGCAGCACGCCGGTGAAGAGGAACAGCGCCAGCAGCAGCCCCGAGCATCCCAGCAGGGTGGCACGGGTCAGCGCCTGATTGGAGGTGCTGCGCCCTTGAGAAGGATCGAGACCGGGATTTTCCATATTGCTCCAGGCGCCATGGCGACAAACTGACCGATGAGGCCCTGCCCCACGCAGTCCTTGACGAAGCTCGCGCTTGCCTATTGACGATAGACAGTATTTTCCCGCCGGGCCTGAAAAAGCCCGGTGCCGGAGGGCTGCGGGTGTATTGAGGGGGATGGGTGAGAGATTGGGAGCAGGTGCGGTGCTGGCGCTGACGGCCACCGCGAGCGAGCGATCCGACCACCCGCGCCCCCCAATCGCGGCCGGGATCAGTCCCGGAGCGCGCTTGGCGTCACAGGCGGCAATTGCTCCACCCGGTGATAGATGCTCAGGCCCAGTCGCTGGCCGATCTGCACCATGGCATCGCAGCCCGCCGAGGCCCCGCCAATGCGCAGTACCGCATCGCAGCGTTCCAGCAGGCGTTCGGCATAGGTGTGGAACTGCGCGTTGTAGACCTCATCGCCCACCGCCTGGGACCCCGCCAGCCGGGTCATGGGCAATGCCACCCACTCCCCCAGCACCGGGAAATGCCCTGCCGCCAGCACCTGGGCGGCGCAGCGTTCCATGGCCTCGACATTGCGCGCCAGCAGCGCCGGGTCGTCGCCGGTGCCGGAGCGGTAAGGACCGGCCACCAGCACCATCAGGCTGCGGGGCTTGAGCACATGCAGCTGCAGGTACTGCAGGAGCATGATGGTCTTGCCGTCGGCGATTTCGCCGCTGTCGATCATGCCCAGGGCCTGGTCGATATCCAGTTCCAGGACCTCGATGTCCTCGCCTTCGTGCTCCAGGCCGCCACCTTCATCGATGCGGTCTTGCGCCTGGTAATGGCCGATGAAGAAATGCACCCGTTCGGTCACCGAGCCCGGGCTCATGAAGGCGTCGAAAACCTTCTGCACCTCGCCCACCCGGCAACCGGTTTCCTCTTGCGCTTCCTGACGGATGCGCACCTCCGGGCTGGCGTTGTCCAACAGGCCGGCGGCGGTCTCGATCAGGTAGCCGCTGTGGTCGTTGACGAACGCCGGCATGCGGAACTGCCGGGTCAGCAGCACCGTGCGCCGCTCCAGGTTGTACAGCAGGATCGTCGCGCCATTACCGCGGTCATAGACCTCGCGCTCCTGGGCCTGCCAGCTGCCATCGCGGCGGCGCAGTTCGAAGCTGTATTTCTTCAGCACGTACCAGTTGTCGGAGAGGGTCTTTTCGGCGGTGATGCGGATCTTTTCCTCGCTCATGGCTGCTCCTGAGTGTGTAGGCCGGCGGGGCGAAACCCCGACAATTGTTCCAGCAACTGCGCGCGGTAGGCCGGGGTCAGGGCAAATCCGCCCGCCGCCTGGCGTATATGACCGTCCGCCAGGCGCGCGCGAAACCAGTCGCGGATAAAATCCGGGGCGTAGCCGCCAGTGCCGAAGCCCTTGGCGAAGGCGATCATGTCCTGATAGACCTCCAGGTAGGCCTCTTTGTTGGGCACCGGGTGGCGGTTCTGGTACAGCCAGAACTGCAGGTCGTACAGCAGGTGCGACAGCGGGTCGGCGTGCAACGCAAAGTAGCGCTTGTCCTGGACGATGCGCAGGGCGATCTGGCGGATCAGCGGCCCCAGGTCAGGCACGTCCGGGAAGTGCTCAAGCAGCTCCTTCAGCAGCGGCGAGAACGGCGCGCTGGCCACCGTGTCCAGGTCGTCGAGGTAATCCTGCTCGGAGGTGTCATACACCTCCCAGGACACCAAGCCGCGGACAAAGGCCTCGAAGTTCGGCGCCAGGACAGTCACCTCGTAGTCGCCCTCCTGGTCCACGTGCACCACCCGGGGTTCACCCTCGGGGCCGCACTCGCGGTAGTCCAGGGCGATCATGTCATGCCCGGCGGACGGGCAATCGCAGATGTACACCCCCAAGTCCGGGTAGCCCCATTCCTCGATCATGAAGCGGCTGCCCAGGCCACCGCCCAGGGAGTAGTCACCGTCGCAGCCGATGCTCAGGAAGCTGTCGATCGCGCAGTGGTCCTCGGCCCAGGAAGTACCCTGCTCCGTGGGAAAACAGCTGAGGTGCGGGCGGCCACCGTTGTAGCGATTCATGAAGGCCACATAGGACTGTGGCAGGCGATAGCCCAGTTGCGCCTGCAGCTCGGCGATCACTGCGGGGCTGGCGGCTGGCTGGTTGATCTTGCTGCTGGTGGCCCGGTCCCAGAACGTGTCCAGGTCGATATCGTGGGGAAAGTTGCTCATCCGATGCATCCGTTGCGGTTGAAAGTCGGCCTGGGCCGAAAGCGACCCAGGCTACCGCAATCTCCCGTCACAGCCACCAGCGCAGAAGAAAAAAGAAGCCCATGCTCAGCAGCATGCTGACCAGGGTATTGCGGGTGTAGATCACCAGCGCAATGGCCACCAGCGAACTCAGCAGGTAGGGGTTGTCCCAGTGCAGGTTCAACTGGTGATCGGGCATGAACACGATCGGCCCGCAGATCGCGGTGAGCATGCCCGGCACCGCGAAACCGAGGAACTGCCGGGCGTTACTGCTCAGGCGCAGCGGCAGGCGCGGCTCGAGAAACACGTAGCGATTGAGAAAGACCAACAGGCCCATGCCGAAGATGACTGCCCAGACCATCATGCTTGCCCCCGATACAGTTTGTTGCAGACAAAACCCGCGGCCATCCCTGCCAGGCCCGACAGCACCAGGGCCGAGCCCCACTGCCAGTAACTGAACAGCACCGAGCAGCACAACGACACCGCGACGCAGACCACGGTGGGCACATTGCGCACCAGCGGTGTGATCAGCGCGATGAAGGTGGCGGCGATGGAAAAGTCCAGGCCCAGGTGTTCCAGGCCAGGAATGCTCTTGCCCAGCACGATGCCCAGCAAGGTGAACAGGTTCCAGGCCACGTAGAAGGTCAGGCCCACGCCCAGGGCGTACCAGCGGTCGAACTGCTGCTTGTCGTGGGCACTGGTCAGGGCGAACAGCTCGTCGGTGAGCAAGAAGCCCAGGCCCACTCGCCAGCGCCCCGGCAACGGGGAAATCACCGAGCGCATGCTCATGCCGTAGAGCAGGTGCTGGGACGTGAGCAGCAAGGTGGTCAAGAGGATCGAGAAGATCCCCGCCCCGCCCTTGAGCATGCCGATGGCCACCAGTTGCGCGGCACCGGCGAAGACGATGCTCGACAGCCCCTGGCCCTGCAACGGGGTGAGATTGGCCTCGATGGCCATGGAACCGGCCAGCAGTCCCCAGGGCGCGGTGGCCAGGGACAGCGGCATGATGGCGATGGCGCCGCGAATAAAGGCGGCACGGGGTAAGAGAACGCTGGACATAAAACCCTGCACACAGATAACGGACGCTGACTGTGCCATCTGCCGGCGCCCCTGGCTTGAACGATCTTGCGCAATTGCCCACCGCCCCGTGCAGGAGCTGGCTCCTACGGGAAATAGGGTGGCGCAAACGACAGCGCCCCTCACGAAGGAGGGGCGCTGGCTGATGCTACAAGCGGATTACAGCTGGATCAGGTTGCTGATCTTCACGTCCGGATCGACGTCGGCTTCGTAGTCGACACCTTCGATCTCGAAACCGAACAGGCGCAGGAACTCTTGCTTGTAACCGACGAAATCGGTCATCTCGTAGAGGTTCTCGCTGGTCACCTGGTCCCACAGCTGCTTGACCCGGTCCTGGACCGCCGGTTGCAGCTCTTTGTAGTCGGCGCGCAGGCGGCCTTCCTGGTCGATCACCGGCTCGCTGTTGTACAGGCTGTCCTTGTACAGGCCGTAGACCTGTTCGATGCAACCTTCGTGGCTGCCCTGCTCTTTCATCACCTTGAACAGCAGCGACAGGTACAGCGGCATGATCGGGATCGCCGAGCTGGCCTGGGTGACCACGGCCTTGAGCACCGACACCCGGGCGTCGCCGCCCAGGTCGGCCAGTTGCTCACGCATGCCGATGACTTTGTGGTCCAGGTCCTTCTTGGCTTCGCCAATGGAACCGTTCCAGTAGATGTCGTGGGTCAGCTTCTCGCCCAGGTAGGTGAAGGCGGTGGTTTTCGCGCCTTCAGCCAGGACACCGGCTTCGTGCAGTGCGTCGATCCACATCTGCCAGTCTTCGCCGCCCATCACGGCCACGGTGCCGTCGATCTCTTCCTGGGTTGCCGGCTGCAGGGTGGTTTCCTTGACGATTTCCTTGTCGGTGTCGACACCGCGCAGGGTCACGGACTTGCCCAGAGGCTTGAGGGTCGAGCTCAGCACTTCACCGGTCTTGGGGTGGGTGCGGCGCGGAGCAGCCAGGCTGTAGACCACCAGGTCGATCTTGCCCAGGTCACGCTTGATGGTCTCGATGGTCTCGGCCTTGACCGCGTCGGAGAAGGCGTCGCCGTTGATGCTCTTGGCGTACAGGCCCTTTTCTTCGGCGAACTTGTGGAACGCCGCGGTGTTGTACCAGCCGGCGGTGCCCAGCTTGCCGTCAACGCTGCCGCGTTCGAAGAACACCCCGAGGGTGTTGGCGCCGCAACCGAAGGCTGCAGTGATCCGCGCGGCCAGGCCGTAGCCGGTGGAGGCGCCGAGGACCAGTACGTTCTTCGGCCCTGCGTCGATGGCGCCCTGCTGGGTGACGTAATCGATCTGCTGCTTGACGTTGGCTTCGCAACCCACCGGATGGGTCGTCACACAGATAAAGCCGCGAACGCGGGGTTTGATGACCATTTACAATCTCCCAATTTCAATGTGCCAGGCGCCGATAACGGCGGCGGCAGTGTCACTTGCTAAGTCGTAGACGCTCGCAATGGCTTCGCGTCACCAACCAATGGAATTTGCCCGGCAGGCCGGGGTCTTGCGCCAGTGCCGCGCCCTTCAGGCGGCCATCCAGGCGGCCAGGGCCGAGACTCTAGCAGTTGCACCGGCCGGCTTCAGCATCCGCCCGGCGAAATTTCTGCGGCCCTCTTGCCTCATCGCTGGCGGGCCGGGGCTGCTGCGGCCTCAAGGCATCATGTCCAGGGGCAACTGCGTGCCCTTGCTGCGCTCTTCGTACCAGCTCTGCACCACGTCCGGCAGGCTGTGCTTCCACTCCGGCTCGGTGGTGTAGTAGCGCACCCGTACTTCATCCTTGGGCCCCACCACCGCCAACAGCGCGACCCACAGCTGCCCCTGGGTTCCCCGCACGAAAATCGCCGCATTGGTATTGGCCAGCCCCTGCAGCCACATATCGGTAACCTCGGCGCCCTTGAGCTCGGCCGAGGTGTCCTGGGAGAACACCGAGCCGCTGTCGAGCAGGGTCTGGTAGTCCTTTTGCAGCAGCTTCCGGGCTCGCTGATCTTCCTCCTCGGTGCGCACCAGCGCGGTGGACAGCAAATCGTACTGGTTTTCCAGGATTTGCCGGGAGGCCACGTAGAGCCCGTCGTAATACACCCCCGAACCGGCACCGCAGGCATAGGAGTCGCCCTCCTGGGTCACCTGCAACAGACCGTTGCGCGGGGTGAAGCGCAGGTTGCAGCCCTCGACGCCGTAGCGGGCTTCGCCGCCCTTGAGCTGCAGCTTGCCCGCGAGCGCACCGGAATTGGCACCGCCCATGGCCGACAGGTCGAAGCTCAGACGATCTTCGCCGCTGCGCCGGATCACCAGCTCACCGCCGTAGAACGGGCTGACCGACACCCGCTGCCAGGTGCCCTGCCAGTTGAACGGGATATTCACATAGCGCAGCACCATCAGCCGGCTCAGATATTGGCTGCGCAGACAGCCCAGCTCGGCCTGGCACTGGTCGCGCTGTTTGAGCCATTCACGCTGGTTCAGGCGCAGCGTCTTGGGGTCCTTGGTTTCGGCCAGGGTGGCCGTCCAGGCCTTGCCCAGCCGGCTGTCCAGCCCGGCGGTATAGGGGTCGGCGCAGATGGCCTTTTCACTGGCACTGGCGGCCTTGGCGCAGTCGAAACTGCTGGCCTGGGCAGCGGTGGCACAGGCCAGGGCAGCCAACAGCAAGCCACTGGCCCGCAGTGGACGTACAAAGGGAGCGGACATGGGTCGATTCCATTCAAAAAAGGCTTTGCAAGAATACCTGCGTCGACTGCTCACTCACGAAGCCTTCATGAAAAAAATCCCTCTGCGCCCTCCTTCCCGGCCTCATGACCAGCCATACCAGCACTGTGACATCACCGACACTTGCAACAGCGCTGCGTTGCCCGATAATCAGCCACCGACTTGAGCCTCGACCCATGGACTGGAGAGCACGATGGCGTCCCCCCCGAACCCCCCAGGCCCCAACGGACCGTCGCAACTGCACTTCATCGAAAACAGCCCCTGGAAAGAGGCGCTGTTCACCACCTATGCCCTGAGCCTGACCTACTTCGAAAGCTACGTGCTGCCCCGACTGCGCGAAGCCGGCTGTGAAAAAGTCACCCTGCTGGTGGATATCCAGGGTTACCGCGGTTCGATGATGGAGTTACGGGCGCGGCATGTGGGCAAGGACTACGCCTTGATCCCGGTGCGGGTCCAGGACGGTATTTTCCACCCGAAGATCACCTACCTGCGCGGCGAGGAGCAAGACCTGCTGATGATCGGCAGCGGCAACCTGACCTTTGGTGGCCACGGGCGCAATGTCGAGGTGCTGGAAGTCCTCAGCGCCGGGGAGCAGCCGGGGGCCTTCGCCGACTTCGCCAACTTCCTGGAAAATCTCTGCACCCAGCCGCGCCTGCAGATCGCCGACGACAGCGCCCTCTTGCCCTTCATTCAACGGGCCCGGGCCCTCAGCCAGCAGTTTCATGATCAGGCTCCAGCGCAGCCGGTGGAATTGTTGCACTCCCTGGACACCGCCATCACCGAGCAATTGATCGAGCGCGCCGCAGGCCAGCGCTGGCACAGCCTACTGCTGCTTTCACCCTTCCACAGCCGCGATGCACAGTCCCTGGGCCATCTGCTCAAAACCTTGGGCATCCCTCGGCTCACCGTTGGAGTGCCGGGCAACGGCGTCTCCTCCTTTCCCCTGGAGCAGACCAGGGACTGGCCGGTGGAGATCGACTGGGTGACCCCCAGGGTCGACCACAACCAGCGTCGGCTGCACGCCAAATGGCTGGAGTTGCGCGGCGCCGGCAGCTGGACCCTGACCGGCAGCGTGAATGCCACCCGGACCTCCATGGACAGCACCGATAACGTGGAAGTGGCGGTGCTGCGCAAGCTCGAGCGCGCCACCGAAGAATGCTGGGAGCCCGTCGAGGCGCCGCACTTTGAAGCCGATGCCTTCGAGCGCCAGGACCAGGAGGCGGCCCTGTGCGTCTATGCCCGCCTCAACCAAGAGCAACAGCTGGAAGGCCGGCTGATCGGTCAGCCACCCCTGGCAGGAGAATGGCTGGCGACCCTGGAGTGCGCCGAAGAAGTCCTCGAAGTGGCGCCGCTGCAACTGACCGCCCAAGGCGGCTTCGTCTGGCCGCTGCAGCAGGCCCTGGACTCCAGACTGGACGAAGGGCTGCAACTGCGCTTGCAGCGCGAAACACAGAGTGCCCGTGGCTGGGTCTGCATCGACGCCTACCTGAGCATGCCCCTGCCGATTCGCAGCCTGTGCGGTGCCCTGGGCCGACTGCTGGGGGGCAACGAAGCCCAGGGCGATCTGCAGATTCTGCTCAACTGCCTGGTGGTGCATGCGCAAAAACTGCCTGAAGAGCCCGATGCGCCAATAAGCACTGAGCCCGCCACGACGCCACACCCTTCGCCTGACAACGAGCCAGCCGGCACTGAGCCGCCTGCGCCACAGCCGCCCCAGCGCCCTCGCCACTGGCTGCCGACCGTGGCCAAAGCCGCTGCCGGCCGCGACGGCAGTTGGGCGCTGCTCCAGGCCATCGCTGGCTTGCTGCACCACGCCAAACCCGGGCAAGAACCCGGGAGGCGCGGTGATGCAGCACCTATCATCGAACTGGACAGTGGTCGAGAAGACCGCGACAGCGACTTCGATCCGGCGTCGGACCCCAACCTCGAATCGCTGCCCTCTCCCAACCTGCTCAACGAGTTCAACCAGACCCTGCAGAGCCTGGTCAACCTGAAGGGCCTGAGCAGCCGCAAGAAAGCCCAGTTGCTGTATGTCTGGTGTCATGTCGCCCTGGACTTCTATTTACGTCGCCTGCACCTGCCGGCCAATGCCCGGGATTTTGCCCAGCGCTGGCTCAACTGCGTGGACCACGCCCAACTGGCCGCCGAAGATCGCCCGCTGGTGGACGAAGCGGTCTACGGCCTGGCCGCCACCCTGGCGCTGCCGGGCAGGCTGGCTTCCCCGGCAACCCTGGGGGCGCTGGACACCACCACGTTGCATGAGTACCTGGAGCGCTACGGCCAGGGGGCCGTGGACTTCGTCCAGGCCCGGCACCTGGCGCAACGCTGGTTCACCCAGGAAGCGGCGCAACAACTGGTGGACCATGGGGTCTGCGCAGCCCTGGCGGCCCTGGACGCGGTGCAGCAAACCAGCACCTTGCGGGCGCTACTCTGCAGCTACATCGAAGATCGTCAACAGGCCCGTCAGCAACGCCTGCCGGCGGACCGTTTCACCCCGCAAGAGATCATCGCGCTGCAACACATCCACTCCCCCCACAGCTCCCGGCCGGGTTACTACCGCGTCAACCATCGCACCATCAGCAGTTGCCCCAACACCCGCTGGTGCTACGCCCCGGTGGAGCGCGAAGCCCTTGCCCGCCTGAAGCAACGCCGCATCAACCACTGCCAGTATTGCCAGGCCCTGATGGTGTCACTCGAACCATGAACACATTGCCTCAACGCGCCTTTTTCGTATCCCCGTCCGTGCGTGAGAGCGGCGGCGTGGATTACCTCGGACTGCGACAAGCCAACCTGGAACTGATGGACCAGTTCATGCCGGGGATCAACAACCGCACCCAGTGGATTCGCCCGTATTCGGTGATGTGCTGGGCGGTGTGGATCTTCAATCGGCACCGCGAACCCTATTCGGGCGAGCTGCCCGTGGGTAAACGCTTCGAACGGTTCAGGGAAAAGATCGAGGTGCTGTTCGGCTGGAGCCATCAGTTGGTGGGTGAAGGTGCCTACATGGCCGGCAATGGCCAGTACAGCCCGCCCGGCAACGGACCTTTCACCCTGGACTTCAAGGCCTGGCATCGCGGCCCCAGCTGGTTCGATGCGGTGCAGTACGGCCCGTCGTTCAAGCCCGACACTGGCTTGGGCCTGGCCTGGCCGCAACCCGACGGCACTTACGCCGTCACCGAGGCTGGCGAAGCACTGGCCCGAGCCCTGGATCAAGGTTTGCGTACCCTGGCGTTCTATCCGTGGCTGACCTCGCTTGAGGACCGGCAGGGCAGCGTCGAACAGGCCAGCGCCGTGCATCTGCAGTGGGATCGCAATCGGCCGAGCGCCAAGGAAGCGCAGGTATTTCGCGATGAGTTCTACCCACCCGCGGGAATGGCGAAGAACCCCAGGGCCGGCCACCGAGAGTGCTCCATCGACCTGATCCGCGCCACGTTGCAGGTGCTGGGCAGCGAAACCAGCCTGCCGGCGCTGCGTCGGGCCATGGCGCTGCTGCCGATGTCCGACTTCCCGGCCGAGCAGGTGGCCGGGCTGGCCCCGACCCAGGCGCTGTGGCGGGTCCTGCAGTTGCGCCAAGCCCAGCGCCTGGCCTTTGAAAGCCTGTTCGGCTGGGTGGAACAGCATATCGCCCAGGGCCTGCACAGCAGTGAGGAACTGCGCGACCGACTGCTCTGCCTCGACGCCAGCCCACTGCAGGCCGACACCTCGGTACACGCCGCTCTGGAGCACTACCGTGCCTTGTCTGCGCAGGCAGCCAACTTGCTGGAGGCAGGGCTGCAGGTGGCCGAACTTGATCTGTTCGAGCGCATCGACAATCTGCAGGGGTACATCGACAACCACGACGAGCAAGCCGCCAGCGAGGCCTTGCAGTTGCTGTTTCTGGTGGCAGCCATCACCCAGGACCTCAGCGCCTGCCCCCAGCACAGCGCCTATCTGGACCAGGGCGGCCAGGCTCGGCTGTCGTTGCAGTACTGGGCTCGGTCACTGCAGCGCAAGCAGCAGATCAGCCTGGCGGAGCTGGTCCTCAACCTGATAGAGAACAACCTGCTGAGCCAGCACTTCGGCATCGCCGCCATCCGCATGACCGAGGCCAAGCCAAGGCTGCGCATCAGCCTCGAGGAACAAGGCCTGGTTTCCCTGTTGCCCGGTACCGACAACGCCTGGCGACCCGGGCTGACCGAAGACCGGCTGTACTCGACCCTGGCCTTGATGACGGAAAGTCGGCTGCTGCGCCGACGTTGGTGTGAAGAGACGAAAACCCTGTTCTATCAGTGTGCCGACCAATGACGACCGATTTTCTCTGGCGACGCCTTTCAGAGGGGCGTACTAAGCTCTGCTCATTTGTCTGTTCAAGGATCGCGATGAACTGGGTTCTGGGTGTCATGCTGTCCCTGTTGAGCCTCGCCGCCATGGCAGAGCTGCGCATGCTGACCGACAATCATCCGCCGCTGCACTTTCAGCAGGGCCAGCACATGACGGGCTTCGCTGTGGAGGTGGTGCAAGCCCTGGCGCAACGCACCGGCGATCCGGTGCAGGTGCAGCAACGGCCGATGTTGCGCGCCTTGCGCGATGCCAGCGAGGCCGAAGACACCGCGGTGTTTACCATTTTGCGCACGGCCGAGCGCGAGTCGCGCTATCAGTGGGTGGGGCCGCTGATGCAGACCGAAACCGCGCTTTACGCCCGCACTAGCGACCACAGCGCAGTCACCGACCTGCACCAGACCCGGGGACAGATTGCCGTACCGCGCAAGTGGCTGGTCTACAGCTACCTCAAGCAACAGGGGCTGGACAACCTGTGGGGCGTGGACAGCCCGGAGATCATGATTCGCCTGCTGCAGGTGGGACGGGTGCAATACCTGGTGGCCGACACCATGAGCGTCAGCACCTTTGCCGCCGAAGCGGGCCTGCCGTTCGATCAGTTGAGCTACCAGATGCCGCTGATGCGCCAGGACGCCTATATCGCCTTTTCCCCTAAAGTCGACGCCGCCCAGGTAGCCCGCTGGCAGCGGGCCCTGGACGCGATGAAACGCGATGGCAGCCTGCAACGGCTCAAACAGCGCTGGCATATCGACCGCAGCGCCCCATCAATGAATTGAGTCGCCCATGACAAGCCTTCTCCCATGGCTGCCCATGCCCCATCAGCCAGCACTCGACTGCCCGCAGTGCGGGGCCCTGGCCCTGCACGATTACCTGCTGTCTACGGAGCGCGACCCGGGTGGATATCCCTGGCGCAGCTTCCTGCTGCATATCCCGTCACGGTTCAGGCGCCGCAAGGCCCGGCCGCTCCTGACCCGCCTGCTCAAGCGACAGCTGACGACGGCCTCAAGATAGAATTTGCTGACTCGTGAACGGCAGTAAATCTCGTCCGCCGCGGCGAGTTTCGCTACTATGACGAGCCTATTTCTGTCTTTGCCGACCCGCCAATCCGGAGCCCCAATGCCCAGTCCCAAGGACCTCGCCACTGACAGCAACGCCCCGATGATTCCGGAACAGCGCCGTGAGCAGATCCTGCGCCAGTTGCGCAAGCATCAGGTACTCAGCGTGCATCAGCTGATGGAGATGTTCGACTGCTCGCACATGACGGTGCGTCGCGATATCGCCCTGCTGGAACAGGAAGGCCGGGCCTATTCGGTCACCGGCGGCGTGCGCATCGCCAGTCAGTTGCACAGCGAGCCCAGCCATCAGTCCAAGGCCGTGGTGGAGCTGCCGCAGAAACAGGCCATGGCCAAACTGGCGGCGCGCCTGCTGCATGCGGACATGACGGTCTATCTGGATGCCGGCACCAGCACCCTGGAAATCGTGCCGTACATCAAGGCGCTGTCGGGCATGACCGTGGTGACCAACGATTTCGGCGTGGTCCAGGCGTTGCTGGACGCGCCCCAAGTGACGGTGATCCACACCGGTGGGCAGTTGGACCATTCCAACCATTCCTGCGTTGGCGGGCTGGCAGTGGCGACTCTGCGCCAAGTGGTGACGGACGTGGCCTTTATCTCCACCAGTTCCTGGGACCTGCGCCGCGGCATCACCACGCCGTCGGCGCTGAAGGTGGAGGTCAAGCAGGTAGCGATGCAGTCGGCGACCCAGGTGGTGCTGGTGGCCAGCAGCTCCAAGTACGGCACCTTCAGCATGTACAAGATCGCCGACCTGGAGCAGTTCGACATCATCATCAGCGACACCGCCCTGGCGCCGGCCGCAGCGGACGGGATTCGCAAGCACGGGGTGGAGTTGCTGCTGCCGGCTCAGTCCTGAGTCAGCGATAACCCCCAGCAGTCCGTGGCGAGGGAGCTTGCTCCCTCGCCATGCAGAGACCGCAGTGGCCGTTAGTGGGGTTTCTCGGTCTCGGCCATGAACTGCGCCAACTCCTTGGCATACAACCGGGCCATGCCGGTGGTGCCATGCCCGCGGGTTTCGGCGCTGGCGGGAATCAGCAGCAGGCGTGCATCTTTCACTTGCTTGAGCGCCGCTTGCAGAGTGCCGGTTTCCGGTGGGTTGCGCTCATCGTCCGCCGAGTTGATCACCAACACCGGCGCCTGGATCCTGCCCAGGCCCGGCGCGGCGTTGTAGTCCGCCGAAGACTGCCACTGGTAGATGAAGTCATTGGCATCGGCGGTCTGCGGCGCCTTGAGGCGTTCATCCACCAGTTTGTCGGCCTGGGCCCGGGTCGGCGCCAGGGCCTGATAAGCCAGG
This sequence comes from Pseudomonas sp. 910_21, assembly GCF_052850735.1. Classification (NCBI taxonomy): domain Bacteria; kingdom Pseudomonadati; phylum Pseudomonadota; class Gammaproteobacteria; order Pseudomonadales; family Pseudomonadaceae; genus Pseudomonas; species Pseudomonas sp. 910_21. Next base: position 500,836 of record NZ_VXCY01000006.1, read on the forward strand.
GTGCCGCCACTGGTGCCGGTGGCGAACAGGGCATTGGCCAGACGCAGGGACGGTGGCTGGACAACGTAGTTGCCCTGGTTCCAGGCCGGGTCCTGCTTGATCGACTCCACCAGCAAGCGGCGCATCATCCAGTTGCGCGACGCCATCTCGGTGGGCTGCGAAGCCATGGGCACCAGGGCGTCCATCATCTGCGGCCAGGTCTGGCCCCAGATCCAGGTCTGCATGCCGCCCATGGAGTTGCCGATGATCAGGCGCAGGTGCTTGACCCCCAGCCCCTCGGTGACCAACCGGTACTGGGCCTGGACCATGTCGTCGTAGTTGTACTGGGGGAAGCGGGTCCGCAGGCCGTCCGAGGGTTTGCTCGACTGGCCGACACCGATGCCGTCGGTGGCAATGATGTAGTACTTGCTGGCATCCAGGGGTTGTCCCGGGCCAAACAGCTCACCGCCAAAATCCTTGCTCAAGAGATCGCTGGCCGGCCGGTAAGTACCGTGCAGGTAAAGGATGGCCGGATGCTTCGGGTTGCCCAGGGTGATGTAGTGAAGCTTCAGGTTGGCGAGCTGTTCACCGTTGTGGAAGCTGAACTGCGGGGCGACCCAGTCGCCCTCAGTGGCCGTCGGCAGGCTGGCTGCCGCTGCCAGGGAGGCGCCACCCAGGGCAAGAATCAGGCCGAGCGCGGCCTTGCAGGCAAAACGCTGCATGGGGAATGTCCTTGTTTTTTATTGGAGAAAAGGCCCCTTGGCGCGCTCGGCGCAAAGGGGCCGCACAGGCTTAGCGCGCCTGCCAGTCCCGCAGCCATTGCAGGCCGGCGGAGGTGTCGCCACGGGGGCGGTATTCGCAACCGACCCAGCCGTCGTAGCCGAGCTCGTCCATCAATTGGAACAGGTACGGATAGTTCAACTCCCCCAGGTCCGGCTCGTGACGATCCGGCACCCCGGCGATCTGGATATGGCCGATGCCCGCCAGGTCCCGACGCAGCTTCACCGCCAGGTCGCCCTCAACGATCTGGCAGTGATAGCAGTCGAACTGCACCTTGAGGTTGGCGGCGCCGACTTCCTTGCAGATGGCCTGGGCCTGGTCCTGGCGGTTGAGGAAGAACCCCGGCATGTCCCGGGTGTTGATCGGCTCCAGCAGCACGGTGATCCCGGCCTTGGCCGCCTGGGCCGTGGCATGGGCCAGGTTCTCCAGGTACACCGCGTGATGACGGGCGCGGTCGCTTTCCGAGGGCAGCAGGCCGGCCATCACGTGAATCCGTGAGTTGCCCAGCACCGCGGCGTATTCCAGGGCCTGTTCGAACCCCTGGCGGAACTCCTGCTCGCGCCCGGGCAGGGAAACGATGCCCCGCTCCCCCGCCGCCCAGTCACCCGGGGGCGCGTTGAACAGCGCTTGCTGCAGGCCGTGGTCGTCCAGGCGCTGCTTGAGCACCTGGGGGCTGTAGTCGTAGGGAAACAGGTACTCCACCGCGCTGAAACCGTCGGCCGCCGCGGCGGCGAAACGCTCGAGGAAGTCGTGTTGCGGGTAGAGCATGCTGAGGTTGGCAGCAAAACGAGGCATGTGAACTCCTAGAATCCAAGGTCAGACAAACGGCCAGATCAGCAGGGTAATACAGAACCCCAGGGTGCCGAGCAAGGTGGTGATCACGGTCCAGGTGCGCAGGCCGTCCGCCACGTTGAGCCCGGCCAGCTTGGTGAAGATCCAGTACCCGGCATCGTTGATATGGGACATCGCCAGCCCGCCACCGCCCATGGCCAGGCACAGCAGGGCCATGTGGTTGGGGCTCAGGTTGAGGGTGGCGATCAGCGGCGCGATGATGCCGGCCGTGGTCACCAGGGCCACGGTGGTGGAGCCCTGCACGGCGCGCAGCAGCATGGTCAGCAGAAAGCCCAGGGCCAGTACCGGCAGGCCGGTGGTGCGCAGCATGTCGGAGACCACGGCACCGATCCCGGTGTCCACCAGGACCTTGCCGAACACCCCGCCGGCACCGGCGATCAGGATCACCATGGCCACCCCGGGCAACGCCGAGCCGATCACGTCGGAGACCTGGCTGCGGCTCCAGCCGCGGCGCGAGCCCAGCAGCCAGGCACAGAGCAAGGTGTCCAGCAGCAGCGCCACCAGCGGCGCGCCCAGCACGGTCAACACGCCGCGCAGGGTGGATTCCAGTGGCAGCAAGGACGTGGCCAGGGTGCCCAGCAGGATCAACACGATGGGCAGCAGGATCAGGCTGACGATCAGGCCGAAACCCGGTGGCGGCGCCGGCGGCAGTTTCGCCGCCAGGCTGCCGGTGGACTCTTCCAGGCCCATGTGCGCCACGGAGGCCACTGCCTGGGCGCTGGCCGGTTGTTCGGCGCCGTTGTTCCAGGCCGCCAGGTCTTCATTGGTGACGTGAGGACCGTAGACTTCAGCGCGGATATCGTCGGTCATCGGGTAGTTGCGTCGGGTCATGCGCCCGGCAACGCGATAGCCGACGTAGCACAGCAGCGCAGTGAGCGGCAGGCCGAACATCAGCACCCGCCCCAGGTCCGCGCCCAGTTGGCTGGCCGCCGCCACCGCACCCGGATGGGGCGGCAGGAAGGCGTGCACGGTGAGCAACGCGGCGCACATCGGCAAGGCGAACACCAGCAGCGGCTTGCGCGCACTGCGGGCCACGCCGTAGGCCAGGGGCATGAGGATGATCACCCCGACTTCGAAGAACACCGGCACGCCGATGATGAAGCCGGCCATGGTCAGGGCCAGGGGCGTACGGCGGTTGCCGAAGCGCTCGATCAGGGTCTTGGCCAGGGCCTCGGCGCCCCCGGACAGTTCGATGATGCGGCCGATCATGGCGCCCAGGGCGATGATGATGGCGATGTGGCCAAGGGTCTTGCCCATGCCGCCTTCGATAGTGGCCACCAGCTCCGCCGGTTTCACCCCGGCCACCAGGGCCACCAGGATGCTCACCAGCATCAGGGCGACAAAGGGCTGGAACTTGTACTTGAGCACCAGGAACAGCAACAGGGCGATGCCGGCCCCGGCAGTGATCATCAGAATCAGCGGGCTCATAGCGACAGCCCCCCACAAGGTTGCTGGCGTGTGTGGCACAGAGCGCTGGAACCCGTAAAGCCTATGCAGTCGTTCATCTCGGGATGTCCTGTTGTTATTGTTTTTTTACCGGCAAGCCGCTCCCCGCGAGAGCCCGATGGCGCTCCCGAGGGCCGCTTGCCATGAAGCCTTTTCAGTGATTACCAGGCGGCGCCGAAAGCGTCCCGCAGTTCGTCCAGGGCGTGTTGATCCAGGGGCTCCGGTCGCGGCTGGCTCATCAGCCACAGGCGCGCGGTTTCCTCCAGTTCTTCCAGGGCATAGCTGGCCTTGGACACGCTGCTTTCCCAGACCACCGGGCCCAGGCGTTCGAGCATCACTCCACGCACCCGGTTGGCCAGTTGCGCCACCTGCTCGGCGACCTTGGGCGAACCCGGACGCTGGTAGCCGATCAGTGGAATGTGCCCGACCTTCATCACCTGATACGGGGTCAGCGGCGGGAGGATGTCGTCGTCGTGCCAGACCCCGGCCAGGGTCAATGCCACCAGGTGAGTGGAATGGGTGTGCACCACCCCGCCCACGCCCGGATTGCGGTCATACACCTGGCGATGCAGGGCCAGGGTCTTGGACGGCTTGTCGCCGCTGACCCACTCCCCCGCCAGGTTGACCTTGGCGATGGCCGCCGGATCGAGGCGCCCGAGGCAGACATCGGTGGGGGTGATCAGCCAGCCATCGTCGAGTCGCGCACTGATGTTGCCGGCGCTGCCGACGGTGTAGCCCCGTTGATAGAGGCTGTGGCCGACGTCGCAGATTTCTTCGCGCAGGGCGTTTTCGCGGCTCATGGCTGACCTCCGGCCAGTTGGCGCAGGGCCTTGGCGAAGAAGTCGCGACCGCCGAAGTTGCCGGACTTCAGGGCCAGGGCCAGGGGCTCGCCGCCGCTGCTGACCGTGGCCGGCACCCCGGGATCGATCTGTGCACCGATCTGCAACAGCCGTACTCCCAAGGCCTTGACCACTGCCCCGGAGGTTTCGCCGCCGGCCACCACAAAGCGCCGCACGCCGTTGTCCCGCAGGCCCTGGGCAATCTCGCCCAGAGCGTTCTCCACCAGGGCACCGGCCCGCTCGACGCCCAATTGCCGCTGCACCGCCTTGACCTGCTCCGGGGTGCTGGTGGCGTAGATCAGCACGGTGTCCTGCTGCGCCTGGACAAAAGCCAGGGCCTGGGCCACCACGGGCTCCCCCGCCGCCAGGGCCAGGGGATCGATGCGCAGGGCCGGACGCTCGGCCTCAAGCCAGGCGTCCACCTGGGCATTGGTGGCCGCCGAGGCACTGCCGGCCAGCACCACTTCGCCACCGCCCACCGACGGCAGGCTCGCGGCATCCAGGTCCCGCAGCTTGCCGGCGCGGCGGAAGTTCTCCGGCAGGCCCAGGGCCAGCCCGGAACCACCGGTCAACAGCGGCAGGTCGGCACAGGCCGCGCCGAGGGTGTAGAGGTCGGCGTCGGACAGCGCATCGGCAATCGCCATGGCGACGCCCTTGCCCCGCAGTTCAGCGATCTTCGCCCGCACCGCGTCCACGCCCTGGGCCACGCTGTCATAGCGCAGCAGGCCCACCGGCAGTGCCGTCTGCGCCTGCAGCACCCGCACCAGGTTGGCGTCGGTCATGGGCGTCAGCGGGTGATGCTGCATGCCCGACTCGTTGAGCAACTGGTCCTGGACAAACAGGTGGCCGCGGAAAATCGTCCGGCCATTCTCGGGAAACGCCGGACAGGCCAAGGTGAAATCGCCACCCAGGGCCTTGAGCAGCGCTTCGCTGACCTGGCCGATATTGCCCGCCACCGTGGAGTCGAAGGTCGAGCAGTACTTGAAGAAAATCTGTTCGCAGCCCTGATCCCGCAGCCACTGCAGCGCCGCCAGGGATTCGGCCACCGCCTCGCCCACCGGAGTGGTGCGGGATTTCAGCGCGATCACCACCGCGTCGGCGTCCAGGCCGGCAGCCACCTCGGTGCTGGGAATGCCAATGCTCTGCACCGTGCGCATACCGCCGCGCACCAGCATGTTGGCCAGGTCGGTGGCGCCGGTGAAATCGTCGGCGATGCAGCCCAGTAGCGGGCGTGGATTGGAAGTCGTCATCACAGGCTCCTCAAACGGCATCGGGCTTGGCCACGGGCAGGTCGATGCCCGGGAAGATCTTGATCACCGCCGAGTCGTCCTCGCGGCCGAAACCGGAGCTGGAGGCCTGCATGAACATCTGGTGCGCGGTGGCCGACAGCGGCAGGGGGAATTTGCTGGCCCGGGCGGTATCCAGCACCAGGCCCAGGTCCTTGACGAAAATGTCCACCGCGGACAGTGGCGTGTAGTCGGCCTTGAGGATATGGGGCACGCGGTTCTCGAACATCCAGGAGTTGCCGGCGCTGTGGGTGATCACCTCGTACAGGGCGTCGGCATCCACCCCTTCGCGCAGGCCCAGGGCCATGGCTTCGGCGGAGGCGGCAATGTGCACCCCGGCCAGCAACTGGTTGATGATCTTGACCTTGGAGCCCAGCCCGTGGGCGTCACCCAGGCGGTAGACCTTGCCGGCCATGCCGCCGAGGATGGCTTCGGCCTTGGCGTAGGCGGCCGCCGGGCCGGAGGTCATCATGGTCATCTCGCCGGCGGCGGCCTTGGCCGCGCCCCCGGAGATCGGTGCATCCAGATAGAGCAGGCCCAGGGCCTCCAGGCGTTGCCCCAGGTCCACGGCGTAGGTCGGGGCCACGGTGGCGCAGCCGATCACCAGGCTGCCGGGGCGCAGTGCCGCTACCGCCCCGCCTTCGCCGAACAGCACGCTCTCGGTCTGCTCGGCGTTGACCACCACGGTGACGATCACATCGCATGCGCCCGCCAGTTGCGCCGCCGAGGCGCAAGCCACTCCGCCTTCGGCGGCAAACTGCTCGGTGACCGCTGCACGGACGTCGCAGGCGTGCACCTTGAAACCGCTGCGCAACAGCGAACGGGCGATGCCCAGGCCCATGGCGCCAAGACCGATGACACCGACATTGTTGTTATTCATGGGGGACTCCAGAAATAGACCAGGACTGTGCCGCGCCGGACAGGCGCCGGGCAAGAACCGGGCAGGACAGGGAAATCCGGATTGCAGGTCCGGCAAATGCAACACAGGCAGCGGCAACAGGCGCAGCGCCAGACGGCAAGCCCGGAAGGTGCAGGGCACCCTGGACAGGTGCCGAGAGAGGCAGGAGCGAATCGATCATCTTGGCCATCCTGTTGCTGTTGTTATCAGGTTGAGCTTTGGCTGTGAACGATCATCCACCAATGAACGGATTATGTGAAGAGATTTTTCAATCTAACATTTTTTAACATCGCCATTCCCAGCCCGCTGCGCACGGCCCGCGACCGCCACTGGTCGGAACATCGAGGTCCACCCGCCCTCGCCTGCTAAAACCTTTCACAGCCCTGATCTGGATCAGCATTGAGCGCTGGATCCTGATCGAGGCTCAGGACATGAAGATCGCTGACTGGCGGTAGCACCCTTCATCGCAACTCCGTTGACGCCCCCGCTGACGAGGGGCCCAATGGTCCGTCTCGTTATGCTTGGATAAGGATGATTCAACATGGCAAACATTGAAGTTTTATCGGGCGATTTCCTGCAGGGTGCCGGCGAGTACCGGCACGGCACCTTCAGGCTCAAGACCGTGCTCAACAGCGCCGGCGTCGAGATCAAGGCATCGGCCTTCAAGAGCCTGGAAATCGCGACTGAAAGTCCCATCGCCAACAAGGACGCGCTTGGCTATGGCATTGCCGGCGCCATGTTGCTGGGGCCAGTGGGCGCCATCGCCGGCTACCTGATGGCAGGCACGGAAAACGAAGTGACCTTCATCGGCACCTTCAAGGATGGGCGGCAACTGATGGCCGCCACTGACAGCAATACTTACAAGGATATATCCCGGCACTTGCTGAACTGATAATCCGCGAAATTATATTCAGTGCTCATGACGCCCCATCCGTCATGAGCACTTCTTCGTTATATCCCTTATATATTCTCCAGCCCCCGACACCTGAACTCATCCCTTAAGCTGAACCTCGCCTGAAACTTCATCACGGAACAGAGATTCAAGGCAATTTAGCCTTGACTCGATGGGCCCTCCTGAGTAAATTGCGCGGGCCGGGAAATCCGGCCTTTTTTCAACTCACTAAAGAAGCCAATGGACACAGTATCTAGACGCTGTCTGGTCACTGCCGCTGCGCAGAGCCAGGCACTTAACCCTGAAAATGACGGGACTCGACTCCGCGGTCGGGTAAGCTGCGCTAGGGCTTGACGCTCCAACGTAACTTGCCTCCCCGGAACCAGTCCGGTCGCGAGGCACAAGTTATGCACTTCACTTCCTCTGTAATGCCCGGTGTACGCGCCTTTGCCGCGACCATGCGGGTCAAGCTGTGCCGTGAGCCCAAGGCTCTCGCACGCTCGCCGTTCTCCTCTTCCTCACCCAACGCCGCCACCGCCCTGCGGGCCAATTGGCGCGTCTGCCCCATGACCGGCCAGCTGCAGCAACGCTGGAGTCTGGATGACAGCCAGGACCCGCAGAGTCGGGGCGCGGCCCTGCTCTTGCAGCAGGCCGGACTGATCTTCGGCCTGTACCTCGGGGCGCGCACTTACCCATAAGTCAACGGTCACTTTCCGTTGTTTTCACACAAACTTCCTACTTGGAAGTTTGACGGCGCCTTATTGCCTTCTAATTAATCAAACTTGCTGGAGAAAGTTATGGAAGAGGCCAGTAGTAGGTTCGCTGCCCATTCAACTTCATTGTTTGGGCAGCGAACGTTAAAACCTGAAAAACGCCAAGATCCGAATCGATCGCTAACCTGCGGTTCGACATACTTTCGCTCGTCTTTAATTAGTTGAGTTGTCGGTGTGTCGTGCCGTAGTCAGGCGGCAGGAGCACACGAAATGACTGTAAAAACCACAACTTCCCGCAACACCAGCGCCACCAGCGACAGCTACAAACTGTCGATGCGTGCCGCCCGCGAAGCCCAGAACGGCCTGGCCGTGACCCTGGCCAACGTCAACTCCAGCACCGCTGGCCTGACTGAACTGGACGCCGAAGGCCGCCTGCAAAGGGATGGCCACAACGAGGTCGCCCACGACCGTCCGCCCCACGCCCTGGTGCAATTGCTGCAAGCCTTCAACAACCCCTTCATCTATGTGCTGATGACCCTGACCGGTATCAGTTTCTTCACCGACTTCTGGCTGCCGCTGCAAGCCGGCGAAGAAACTGATCTGACCGGCGTGATCATCGTCCTGGTGATGGTGCTGGCCAGCGGCCTGATGCGCTTCTGGCAGGAACACCGCTCGGCCAAGGCCGCCGAGGCCCTCAAGGCCATGGTCCGCACCACCGCAGCGGTAGTGCGCCGCGAGCAGATGGGCATGCAGGCCCGGGTTCGCGAAGTACCGATGCGCGAACTGGTAGTGGGCGACATCATCCAGCTGTCCGCCGGCGACATGATCCCGGCCGACATCCGCCTGATCGAATCCCGCGACCTGTTCATCAGCCAGGCGGTGCTCACCGGCGAAGCCTTGCCAGTGGAGAAATACGACACCCTGGGGGCCGTGCAGGAAAAATCCGCCAAGGCAGTGGCCGCCGACCAGCAAGACCTGCTGGACCTGCCCAACATCTGCTTCATGGGCACCAACGTGGTCAGCGGCACCGCCACTGCCGTGGTGGTGGCCACCGGCGGGCGCACCTACTTCGGCTCCCTGGCCCGCTCCATCGTCGGCTCGCGTACCCAGACCGCCTTCGACCGTGGGGTCAATAGCGTCAGCTGGCTGCTGATCCGCTTCATGCTGGTGATGGTGCCCATCGTCCTGCTGATCAACGGCTTCACCAAGGGCGACTGGGCCGAAGCCTTCATGTTCGCCCTGGCGGTGGCCGTCGGCCTGACCCCGGAAATGCTGCCGATGATCGTCAGCGCCAACCTGGCCAAGGGCGCCGCGGCCATGGCCAAGCGCAAGGTGGTGGTCAAGCGCCTCAACGCGATCCAGAACTTCGGCGCCATGGACGTGCTCTGCACCGACAAGACCGGCACCCTGACCCAGGACCGGATCATCCTCGAACACCACGTCGACATCAGCGGCAGCCGCTGTGATGCCGTGCTGCAACTGGCCTGGCTCAACAGCCACCACCAGAGCGGCATGAAGAACCTGATGGACCGTGCAGTGGTCAGCTTCGCCGAGGAAAACCCGCACTTCACTCCGCCCGCCGCCTGGCGCAAGGTCGATGAGCTGCCTTTCGACTTCGTCCGTCGGCGTCTGTCGGTGATCCTCGCCGATGCCCGCGGCGACCACCTGCTGGTGTGCAAGGGCGCGGTGGAAGAGATGCTGGAAACCGCGACCCAGGTGCGCCAGGACGGCATTGCCGTGAGCCTCGACGCTGAGCGCCGCGCCGCCTTGCTGCAACTGGCCGAAGACTACAACCGTGACGGCTTCCGCGTGCTGCTGCTGGGCACCCGTGACCTGCCCAAGGGTGAAACCCGCAGCCAGTACAGCGCCAGCGATGAGCGCGAGCTGGTGATCGAAGGCTTCCTGACCTTCCTCGATCCACCCAAGGAAACCGCCGGCCCGGCCATCGCCGCCCTGCGTGACAACGGCGTGACCGTCAAAGTGCTGACCGGCGACAACCCCATCGTCACCGCGAAGATCTGCCGTGAAGTGGGCCTGGAAGCGGGCGAACCGCTGCTGGGTCGCGACATCGAGCACATGGATGACCAAGTGCTCGGCCGCCTGGTGGAAGAGCGCACGGTGTTTGCCAAGCTCACTCCACTGCAGAAGTCCCGGGTGCTCAAGGCCCTGCAGGCCAACGGCCACACCGTGGGCTTTCTCGGCGACGGCATCAATGACGCCCCGGCCCTGCGCGATGCCGACGTCGGCATCTCGGTGGACAGCGGCACCGACATTGCCAAGGAATCGGCGGACATCATCCTCCTGGAAAAGAGCCTGATGGTGCTGGAGGAAGGGGTAATCAAGGGTCGCGAGACCTTCGGCAACATCATGAAGTACCTGAACATGACCGCCAGCTCCAACTTCGGCAACGTGTTCTCGGTACTGGTGGCCAGTGCCTTCATCCCCTTCCTGCCGATGCTGGCGATCCACCTGCTGCTGCAGAACCTGATGTACGACTTCTCCCAACTGGCGCTGCCGTGGGACAAGATGGACAAGGAATACCTGGCCAAGCCACGCAAGTGGGACGCCAAGAACATCGGGCGCTTCATGCTGTGGATCGGGCCGACCTCGTCGATCTTCGACATCACCACCTTCGCCCTGATGTGGTACGTGTTCGCCGCCAACAGCGTGGAAATGGCCGCCCTGTTCCAGTCCGGCTGGTTCATCGAAGGCCTGCTCTCGCAGACCCTGGTGGTGCACATGCTGCGCACCCGCAAGATCCCGTTCATCCAGAGCACCGCCGCCTTGCCGGTAATGCTGGCCACAGGCCTGGTGATGGCGCTGGGGATCTACGTGCCCTTCTCGCCCCTGGGCAGCATGGTCGGCCTGGTGCCGCTGCCATGGGAATACTTCCCTTGGCTGGTGGGCACCCTGCTCGCCTACTGCGTGGTCGCCCAGACCATGAAGACCCTGTACATCCGCCGCTTCAAGCAGTGGTTCTAAGGGCCTGACCCCTGGCGCATGCGGTGCAGACCGGATGCGCCAGACACTCAAGATTCACGATGCCACCGTCGGCGCGGCCAGCGCCTCGCCGACGGCGACGCTGTTCGCCTGCAAGGAGCATCGCCATGGTCCTCAAAGCCTGTTCGTCGTTGCAACGCGCCCTGCGCGCACTGCTGGTGATCGGCCTCAGCGCCTGCGCCCGCCTGCTTACCCGGGTGAGCATCCGGCTGTATGTCCGGGGCCTGCTGAGCGCCGTTGAAATTCGTTTTCTGCTGGGTTTCAGCGCCGCCATCACCCGCGCCTCCCTGCGGCTGGCGATTGCTTGAACCTGTCACAGTCCCGGGAGAATACTCATGTCGGGCACCACTCTTCTGATCAACCTGGCCGGCGCCATCGCGCTGCTGCTCTGGGGCTCGCAAATGATCTGCGGATCACTGCTGCGAGGCTTCGGCAGCCCGCTGCGGCACTGGCTCGGGCAACACCTGAACAACCGCTGGCTGGCGCTGCTGTGCGGCGTCGGCATCACCGGCGTACTGCAAAGCAGCACCGCGGTGAGCCTGATGGCCAGCTCCTTTACCGCCGCCGGCACCCTGGGCCTGGCCCCCGCCCTGGCGGTGATGCTGGGGGCCAACATCGGCTCGACCCTGGTGGTCCAGCTGCTCAGCCTCGACCTGTCGCTGGTGACCCCGGTGGTGCTGCTGGCGGGTTTCCTGAGCTTCCGACTGCGGGACGACTCGCGCTTTGAAAGCATCGGCTGCGCGCTGATCGGCCTGGGCCTGATGCTCCTGGCCCTGGGCATGCTCGGTGCCACCCTGGGCGCGGTGGAAAGCACCCCGGTGTTCCAGCTGGTGATGACCAGCCTCGACGGCGACCTGTTGCTGGCCCTGCTGGTGGCCATGCTGCTGACCTGGATGTGCCACTCCAGCGTCGCGGTGGTGCTGCTGATCGCCTCCCTGGCCAGCACCGGCCTGCTGTCCCCGGCCACCAGCATGGCCCTGGTGCTGGGGGTCAACCTGGGCGGCACCCTGCCGTCCCTGCTCGGCGCCAGCGGCAACGTGGCCCGGCGCCTGCCCCTGGGCAACCTGCTGGTGCGCCTGGTGGGCGTGGTCCTGGTGCTGCCCTGGATCACCGCCCTGGCCCAACTGGATGCGGTGCAAGCCCTGCCAGCGGAATTGCTGGTGGTCTATCTGCACAGCGCCTTCAGCCTGATCCTCGGCCTGCTGTTCATTGGCTTCACCGAACCCCTGGGCAAACTGCTGACCCGGCTGCTGCCGGCCCCCGCCCCGGTCACCGACCCGGGTATGCCGCTGTACCTGGACGAAGCCGGCCTGGAAGTGGCCAATATCGGCCTGTCCAACGCCGCCCGGGAAGCCCTGCGCATGGCCGACATGCTCTCAAGCATGCTCGACCGGGTGCTGCAGCTGTTTCGCACTTCAAGCCTGGTCCATGCCGAGCAGGTGCGGCACATCGACCAGTCCCTGGACCTGCTCAGCGCAGCCATCCGCGCCTACCTGGCGGACATCGGCAAGGAAGGCATCAGCGACCAGGACGCCGACCGCTCCCAGGAAATCCTGCTGCTGGTGATCAACCTGGAGCACGCCGGCGACATCCTCAGCACCAGCCTGGCGCAACTGGCAGTGCGCCGCCTGCGCCGCGGCGAAGCCTTCTCCGCCTTCGAGCTGGGCACCCTGTACCCGCTGCACCAGGAGTTGCTGGACAGCCTGAGCCTGGCCATCACCGTGTTCCTGCGCGAAGACCTGCCCACCGCCCACCAACTGCTGGCACGCAAGGAAAATGTGCGGCGCCTGGAAGCCGCCGCCGGCCGTGAGCACTTTCGCAAACTGCGGGAAGACCAGAGCGCCTGGGCCGAATCCGGCGACATCTTCCAGCGCCTGCTGCGCGACTATCGCCGGGTCCACCATCACATCGCCGCCCTGGCCTACCCGGCCCTGGAGCGGGCCGGTGAACGCGACATCGAACACGGCTACCTCAGCGAGCCCCTGGCCGACGCGCCGAGCGCCGAGCATCCCGTGGCCGGGTCCAAGGAGGACGCTGCATGCGCGTCCTGATCTGCGCCGGTCGCTACTACGCCGACAGCCGCCTGTGCCGCCGGGTCCTGGAAGCCTTCCAGCGCCTGCATGAAGTGCGGGTGGTGATCCACGGCGGCAGCCAGTTCCTCGGTGCCCACATCGAGGACTGGGCCCGGGAAACCGGGGCCAACATCGTCCGCTACCCGCCCAATTGGCAACTGCACGGCAAACACGCCGAGCGCCTGCGCAACAGCTTCATGCTGGCCGACAGTCGCCCGGACATCGTCCTCGCCCTGCCCGGCGGGGAAGACACCGAAGAGCTGCTGGCCCAGGCCCGGGTCCGCGGCATCCAGACCCTTTCGGTCGACGACCAGTAAACACCCCACGCAGCACCCACCCGCGCCGGCTCCCCAACCAAACGGTCCGGCGCCCCAACAGAACGAGATCCGCCATGTCCAAGCACAGCCCACATCGCTCCTCGCGTTCCGCCTCCTGGGGCCACACCCTGCCTGCCGCGAAAAGCCGCATGCTCAAACGCAACCTGCTGTTCCTCGCCCTCACCGCCGGTGCCACCGCCACCCTGGCCCTGTGCTCCAAAGCCCAGGCCGCCGGCGGCGCCTACGTGGTGGACGACGGCGCCATCAACGCCCCCGGGGAATGCAATGTCGATGTCTGGTACCAGAGCACCCGGCACCAAGGCTCCAGCCACAACAGCGTGATTGCCCCGGCCTGCACCTTCAGCCAACTGCCCTGGGTGCAACTGGGCGCCGCGGTGCAGCGCCAGCATGCCGACGATCACGGCGAAACCCAGCTCAGTCCGCAGATCAAGGTCCAACTGCTGAACCGCGAAGACCTGGGCCTGCAACTGGCCCTGGCCGGCTCTGCCCACTGGGCCCTGAACCGCAACCACAGCTTCGACGGCGGCGACCTCTCCCTGCCCCTGACCTTCAGCGCCAGCGACAGCCTGCGGCTGAACCTCAATGCCGGCTGGACCCACGCCTACGACGATGGCGAGCAGAACCATCGCTGGACCTGGGGTACCGGTGTGGAATACGACCTGATGCCGAGCCTGACCCTGATTGCCGAGCGTTATGGCCAGCGCGGCGGCGAACAGGGCTGGCAGGCCGGCCCACGCCTGCACGTGGGGCAGCACCTGGACCTGGACCTGATCGTTGGCCAGCACCTGACCGAAGACCGCGACCGCTGGCTCACCACCGGCGCGACCCTGAGATTCTGAGCCCCCGACCTTTTCCAATCCCCCATCCCCGCCCCCCTACGGGGAACTACACGGTGTATCTGACTGCTGTAGGAGCTGGCTTGCCAGCGAAGGCGTCGGCCCAGGCGCTGCATGTCTCACGGGCCTCTTCGCCGGCAAGCCGGCTCCTACAGGGAACGGCACGGTCTATCTGTCTGCTGTAGGAGCTGGCTTGCCAGCGAAGGCGTCGGCCCAGGCGCTGCAAGCCTTACGGGCCTCTTCGCCGGCAAGCCGGCGCCTACGGGGGGCAGTGAAACGGGCCACCGCAGGGCCGTTCAGGCTGGGAGGGGATGCAGGGCTTCGTCGAATTGCTCCAGGCGGGGGAAAACCAGCGGTTGCTCGTCTGCAAGATGCTCCAGCCGCTGCCGGTAGCTGTGCAGGAACTCTTCTCGGGCTTCCTGGCTGATGTAAGGCACGTGCCAGGCCACGAACGGTTCCAGTACGTCACAGCCAACATAGGCCAATGTGCCCCGCAGCAAAGGGCGCAACATTTCTTCGAGCGGTCCATGGATCGCGCCCTCGCCAAACATGTGCTCGCGCCCGCCCAGGGTCAGGGTCACCAGGGCTTTCTTGCCCGCCAGCCCACCCTGGTCATAGAAGCGCTTGCCGCCATAACACACCCCGGACACCAGCACCCGGTCGATCCAGCCCTTGAGCATGGCCGGCACCGAGAACCAGAACACCGGGAAGTTGAGGATCAAGAGGTCAGCCCACAGCAGCTTGTCCAGCTCGCCCTGGATGTCCGCGGCGATGCTGGCGTTCTTCACCCCCAGACGTTGCTCCAGGGCGTACACCAGATAATCCGGATTGTCCCGGGCGGCAAAATCCGCGGCGCTGGCCACCGGGTTCCAGTTCATCGCGTACAGGTCGCTGACCTGCACCTGGTGCCCTTGGGCCTCCAGGGTGCTGCGGGCCTGGTCGCGCAAGGCGGCGGTGAAGGATTGCGGCTCGGGGTGGGCGTGAACAATCAGTACCTTCATGAAGACTCCTCAAACAGTGGGCAAAGTGGCGGGGGCAACGCGGCGGCTCAGGCAGTGCTCGGCGCACAGGGCAATGCGCCGACAGGCTTCGCGCAAGTCATCCGGCTGCAGCACCAGCCCCAGGCGGATATGCCCGGCGGCGCTGGGGCCGAAGGCCTCGCCGGCCAGCACCGAAACCCCCTGCTCGTCCAGCAGGCGCTCGCTGAAGGCCTGGGCGCTGAGCCCGGTGGCACGAATGTCGACCATGACGAACATGCCGCCGTCGGGCTTCAGCGGCCGGGCGCCGGGGCAATCGGCCAGACAGTCGCAGACCAGATCCCGGCGCTGGCGATAGGCCTCGGCCATGTCCCGCAACTGCGGCAAAGGCTGTTCCAAGGCCACCACGGCGGCGTCCTGAATGAACTCCGGCGAGCCGTAGAGCATGCACAGGGCGAGGTTTTCCAGGTGCGCGGCCAGGGCCGTCGGCGCCACCACCCAGCCCAGGCGCCAGCCGGTCATGGCGTGGGACTTGGACAGGCTGTTGAGGGTCGCGGTGCGCTCGGCCATGCCCGGCAGGCTGGCCGGGCTGACATGCTCGCCCTCGTACAGCAGTTCGCTGTAGACCTCGTCGCAGATCAGCCACAGGTCATGCTCGATGCACAGCGCCGCCAGGGCTTCCCAGGTGGCCCGGGGGATGCTGGCGCCCGTGGGGTTGTGCGGGCTGTTGAGCACCAGGGCCCGGGTCTTGCCGGTGATACGCGCGGCCACCGCCTCGGGCTGCACCCGAAAGCCGTCCTCGGCCCGCACCGGCAGCGGCACCACCTGGGCATTGCAGGCGCCGAACACCGCTTCATAGGTAACGTACATCGGCTCGGCCACTATCACTTCGTCCCCCGGGTCCAGCAGGCATTGGGCCACGCTGTAGAGGGCGCACTGGGCACCGGCCAGCACCACCACTTGCTCGGCATCCACCACTTGCCCGCTGCGCTGCTGATGACGCCGGGCAATGGCCTGGCGCAAGGCGCGCTTGCCGCGCACATCGGCGTAATGGGTGTGGCCGGCCTGCAGGCTGTCGATGGCCGCCTGGACGATGGGCTGGGGGGTGTCGAAATCCGGGTCGCCCACCGACAGCAACCAGACTTGCTCGCCGCGTTCGCGTTTGGCCAGGGCCCGGTAATGAATGTCCCAGGCGGCGGCGCCGTCTCCGGCAATACGTTGGGTCAGTTGAGAAAAGCGCATGCTCAGGCTCCAGGCAAAAAGGGATGGTCAGCGCGCACAGGCGTGCTTGAGCTCGATCAGGCTCACGCCGTTGCGGGCAAAGCCGCTGCGCAGTGCCTGCTGCAACTCGTCGAGGCTGGCGGGCTGGCTGACGCTGCAACCAAAGGCGCGGGCCAGGGCGGCAAAATCCGGATTGCGCGGCAGCACGCCAATGGGCTCGATGTTCAGCTCCAGCATGTCGTCGCGGATCTGCCCCAGGGCGTCGTTGTTCCACAGCAGCACCACCAGCGGGCTGTCCAGCTCCTCCACCGCCGTGGCCAGTTCCTGCACGGTGTAGAGAAAACCGCCGTCGCCCACCAGCACCAGCCCGGGACGCTCCGGGGCACCGAGCTTGGCGCCGATGCCCGCCGGCAAGCCGTAGCCCAGGGTGCCGTAGCCGGTGGGATGCAGCCAACTGCGGGTGGCCCGGGTCGGGTACAGGTAGTTGCCGCTGTAGGCCAGCTGAGTCATGTCGCTGGCGATGAAGCCGTGCTCTGGCAGCTCGGCGGCAATGCGTTGCAGGATCGAGCGATGAATCTGCTGCAAGGGCCCCTGCCCGTCCTGCACCGCCCGGCGCAGCCCGGCCACTGCGTGCTGCGCTGCCGTGGCCTCTCTGGGCTGTGGCGGCAAGGCTTGCAGCAAAGCGTCCAGCGTAGCCCGGGCATCGCCCTGCAAGGCCACGGCGCAGGGGTAAAAGTCATTGAACTTGCGTGGGTCGATATCCAGCCGCAGCAGCTCGCCGTTAAGCGGCAGGCGCTCGCGCCAATAGTCGGTGTCGGCCATCTCGGTGCCCACCGCCAGCACCACATCGGCCTGAGCGATCAACTGCCAGCCGGGCTCGACACACAAGGTCGCCCCGGCGTTCAGCGGCGCCTCGTCCGGCAGCAGGCCCTTGCCGGCCACACTGCTGAAAAACACCGCGCCCAACCGGGTGCTCAGGGCCCGCAGTTGCTCGGCGGCGTGCAGCGCGCCGCCACCGGCAATGATCATCGGCCGCTTGGCCTTGCGCAGTTTGTCCGCCGCTTGCTGGATATCCGCCGCCGCAGCCGGGCCGCGAGCGGGGCGTCGCCGCACTTCACCGGTCCAGTCACGGGCGACCTTGGCCGCCAGCACATCCAGGGGCACGCTGATGTGCACCGGGCGCGGGCGCTCGCTGTCGAACACGGCAAAGGCCCGGGCGATCAGCTCCGGCAAATCTTCCGGGCTCAGGGCCAGGGCCGAAAAGGCGGTGATAGGCGCGGTAATCGCCCGCTGGTCCTGGGTTTCGTGCAGCGAGCCGCAGCCCTTGCCCAGGCTGGCGCTGTGGTTGACGCTGGAAATCACCAGCAGCGGGATCGAGTCGGCGTAGGCCTGGCCGATGGGGGTGGCGACGTTGGTCACCCCTGGGCCGCTGATGACGAAACACACCCCGGGCTTGCCGCTGACCCGGGCGTAACCGTCGGCCATGAAGCCCGCGCCCTGCTCATGCCGGGTCAGCACATGGCGAATGCCGCTGCCGGGCAGGCCGCGATACAACTCCAGGGTGTGCACCCCGGGAATGCCGAACACCGTGTCAACGCCGTAGCCGGCCAGCAGGCGCACCAGGGCCTGGCCACCGGTCAAGGTCTGATCGTGCATGTCTCTCTCCTCAAGCCTGGCCAAGGCGAATCAACGCATCGACCGCGACGGTGCCTTCGGCACCGACCAACAATGGGTTCACATCCAGTTCCAGCAGTTGCCCGGCGTGTTCGCAGGCGTAGTTCGCCACCGCGCCGATGGCCGCCACCAGGGCTTGCAGGTCGGCCTCGCGGCGCCCGCGAAAACCTTGCAGCAAGGCGGCGCTACGCAGGCTCAGCAAGGCCTGGCGGATCGCCCCTTCGGTGGTGGGCAGCAACAGACTGCGACTGTCCTTGAGCAGCTCCACCAGCACCCCGCCGGCACCGATCACCAGGGCCAGAGCGAAGTCGTTCTCACGCTTGATGCCGACAATCAGCTCCGCCAGGGGCGGCGCGGCCATGGGCTCCAGCAACACCCGCTCAAAGGCCACGCCGGGCGCATGCTCGGCCATCCGCGTGCGCATCAGGCGCAGGGCTGCGCTCAGGGCTTCAGGGTCCTTGAGATTCAGGGCCACCGCCCCGGCCTCGGTCTTGTGCGGCAACTGCGCGCTGACCGCCTTGAGCACCAGCGGGTAACCGACCGCGGCCGCTGCGCTCAGGGCCTGCTCGGGGGTGCTCAACACACCGTCCGGGATGCTCAGGCCGAAGCCGCGCAAAGCCTGCTTGGACTGCCACTCGTCCAGCAGCACGCCAGTGCCGTGCAGGGCTGTCGGGCACAGCGGCACCAGGGCCGATTCGCCCAGGGCCAGCAGCACTGGACGCCGCTGTTGATAGGCGACGATCCGGCCCCAGGCCGCCAGACCGTCCTCCACCCCTTGCAAGGCGGGAATGCCGTGGCCGTGCAAACGCTCGCGGGCGCTGGCGGGCAGCAGCTCGGGAAAGGCCGAAGTGACAAAACCGCGCTTGCCGTGGCGTTGCAGCGCCGCGCAGAACAGCTCCAGCAGCAGGTCGCATTCCTTGCGCTCGCCGGTAAATTCGGCCGGGTAATCCAGCACCAGCATGGCGCTGTCGGCCTCGGTACGCAGGGCCGTGTCGAGCATGGCTTGCAAGGCCGTGGCGTCGCCCCAGATCGCGGTGGTGAAATCCAGCGGGTTGACCAGATTGGCGTAGCCCGGCAGCACCTCGGCCAGCTCGGCGCATTGCCCGGCATCCAGCTTGGGCAGTTGCAGGGCGTTGCGCTCGGCGTAGTCGGCGATCAGCCCGGCGTCGCCCCCGGAACAGGCCAGGGCCATCAGTTGCGGGCCGGCTGGCAACTGCCCGCAAGAGGCAGCCTTCAAGGTCTCGACAAAGCTCACCGGACCGCTGACCCGGATCACTCCCAGACGCTGGAACAGTGCGTCGTACAGCGCGTCCGATCCCGACAGCGAACTGGTGTGACTCAAGGCCAGCTCGGCGCCGATCTGCGACACCCCGGTCTTCAGGGCAATGATCGGAATGCCCTTCTCCAGAGCTTTATGCGCCGCCCGGGCAAAGCCCGGCACATTCTTCAGGCCTTCCAGGTGCAGGCCGATGGCCGTGACCCGTGGTTCGTCCAGCAGCACGTCCATCAACTCGGCAATGCCCAGCTGCGCCTGATTGCCCACCGACGCCATGTAAGCCACCGGCAGCGAGCGATCACTCATGGACAGGTTGTAGGCAAAGTTGCCGCTCTGGGTCAGCACCGCCACCCCGCGCTCCACGGTTTGACCGCCATGGGCCACCGGCCACAGCGCGGCGCTGTGCAGGTAGTCCAGCAGGCCGTAGCAGTTGGGGCCCAGCAGCGCCATGTCGCCCGCGGCCTGGAGCAGTTGCTGTTGCAGGGCCTGGCCCTCGGCGCCGGTTTCGGCAAAGCCCGAGGCGTAGCAGATCGCCCCGCCCGCGCCCTTGGTCGCCAGCGCCGCGACACAGGTCAAGGTCAGCTCGCGGTTGGTGGCGACGAACACCGCATCCGGGCCGCAGGGCAGCTGTTCGATGCTGGCCACACAGGGCACGCCATCGAGCTCGGCATGCTGCGGATTGACCAGCCACATGGGCCCGGTAAAACCGCCTTCGGCGCAGCGCTTGAGGGCTCGGGCCATGCTGCGCCCACCGACGAAGGCCAAATGCCGGGGGGCCAGCAGGCGCTTGAGATTGTCACGCAGAGTCTGGGACATGACGGCAATTCTCCAGGGCGCTCAGCGCATCAGCGGCCGCAGCAGTTCACGGGAAATGATGTGGCGCTGGATCTCCGAAGTGCCTTCCCAGATCCGCTCGATCCGCGCATTGCGCCAGATGCGTTCCACCGGGCCTTCGTCCATCAGGCCCATGCCGCCGTAGATCTGCACCGCCTCGTCGGCCACCCGGCCCAGCACTTCGCTGGCAAACAGCTTGGCCATGCCGGCCTCGCCGTCGGTCATGCTGCCCTGGTCCATCTTCCAGGCGGTGTGCAGGGTCAACAGCTCGGCGGCGCGGATCTGCGTGGCCATGTCCGCCAGCTTGAACGACACCCCCTGGTAACTGCCGATGGCCTGGCCGAACTGCTTGCGGTCCGCCGCCCATTGCAGGGATGCATCCAGGGCGCGCTGGGCCTGGCCCACGCAGTTGGCCGCGACCATCACTCGCCCGGCAGTGAGCCAGGCGTTGGCCACTTCCCAACCCTTGCCCACTTCCCCCAGCACCTTGGCGGCCGGTACCCGGCAGTCGTCGAAGAACATCTCGAAGGTGTGATAGCCACGGTTGCTCACGCACTTGGGGCCACGGCGGATGGTCAGTCCCGGAGTGTCGCGATCCACCAGGAACGAAGTCACCGCGTTGCGCTGGCGGCCGTTGTGCTCATAGGTGCCGGTGACCGCAAAGACAATGGCGAAATCCGCATGCCCGGCGTGGCTGATGAAGTGCTTGCTGCCGTTGAGCACAAAGTCGCCGCCGTCGCGCACGGCGCGGGTCTTGATCGCATTGGCATCGGAACCGGCGCCGGGTTCGGTCAGGGCGAAGCAGTCGACCTTGCGCCCTTGCACGCAGGGCAGCAGGTAATCGCCGATCTGCGAGCCGGTACAGGCCATGAGGATCTTCGAAGGCCGGGCAACGAACACATGCAGGGCCCAGGAACACTTGGCCAGCTCACGCTCGATCAGCGCCTGGGACAGGTAATCCAGACCACCGCCGCCCACCTCCTCCGGCATGTTGAAGGCATAGAAGCCGGCGGCAATGGCCTTGCTGCGGATTTCCCCGGCGAGGTCGGCGCTGACCTCATCGGCGCGGTCCACCGCTTCCTCGTGGGGCAGCAACTCCTTGCTGACAAAACTGCGAACCGCGTCCACCAGCATTTCTTGTTCTTGGCTGAGTTGGAAATTCATGGCGCTACCTGTGAGTGAGTGACGGTGCAAAAAAACCAGTGATCGGGCAGGACGACCTAGCGAAAAACACTTTCCCGTAGGAGCCAGCTTGCTGGCGAAGAGGCCCTTGACTAAGGCGCTGTTCTTGCGGGCGTCTTCGCCGGCAAGCCGGCTCCTACAAAGTGGGCGCATGGCCCAGGGGCCCTTTCTCCGGCAAACGGAGCGCCGCCCGGCCGCTCCTACATGCCCTGGAAACGTGGCGGGCGTTTTTCCGTGGCGGCGCGCAGGGCTTCGGCGCCGTCGGCGCTGCGCCCGCACAGCAGTCCCGCCGCCAGTTCGGCGGCCAGCTGCTGCGCCAGGCTGCGATCGGCGCCCTGGCGTATCAGCTTCTTGGTCTGGGCAAAGGCGAAAGTCGGGCCCGCCGCCAAGCGCGCCGCCAGCTCACTGGCGCTGGCGATCAACTGCTCATCGGCGCACACCTCGCCGACCAAACCGGCGGCCAGGGCCCGTTCGGCGCTCCACAACTCATCGAGAAACAGCAGGCGCTTGGCCTGTTCACTGCCGATCAAACGCGGCAGATGCCAACTGGCGCCGGCATCCGGCGAGTAGGCCATGCTGGTGTAGCCGGCCTTGAACCGCGCCGACTGCGCCGCCACCCGCAGATCGCAGCACAGAGTCAGGTCCATGCCCGCGCCCACCGCAGTGCCGTTGATGGCGGCGATGGTGGGTTTGTCCAGGCTGTGCAGACGGGTCATCAGGGCGTGAGCGGTTTCGGTCCAGCCGTAGCTTTCCAGGGCGCCGCGGGCTTCGGCTTCGGCCCATTCCGCCAGGTCGGCACCGGCGCAGAAACTGCGGCCGCTGCCGGTCAGCACCACGGCCCGGACGCTGGGGTCGCTGTTGCAGGTTTCCAGCAGACTGTGCAGCGCTTTGAGGCTGGGGATGTCCAGGGCGTTGCGTTGCGCCGGGCGGTTGAGGGTGATCCAGGCTACGCCGGCTTCGATCCGGCTGAGCAGCGATGATGAAGAGGTCATGGGCGTCCTCGAATTATTGTGGTTGGCGTGAGGGGGTGACTTGAGGGTCATACTAAACGAGTGTTCAACAAGGCGGCAATTGGGGGGACTGGGGGGGCTTTTTGGTCGGCTGATTGAGGTATCTGTTTGTTTTTATTGGGTAAACATCTGGGTTTTGGGGGTTGATGCGTGGGGGTTGTTACAACTTCGAACAAGCCTCGACAAAAGTGCGATTGGGGGAGGTTTTTGTGGCGAGGGAGCTTGCGCCCGCTCGGGTGCGTAGCGGCCGTAAAACCTGAGGGTGCTGTCTTCTTGGTGTACATATCCGTTGCTGCGGTAACGGCCACTTATGGTTTCGCTCTTACAGCGACTCACTTTGGAAAAGCCCCAAAGTAAGCAAAGGGCTCCTGCCCCTCCACTC